>NZ_MSIG01000001.1 GCF_001927285.1 Mongoliimonas terrestris
GCCGGAAACTCTAACCTCCGGCGCTCCAACGTTGGGGTTCGGTCCACGCACGCCGGAAACTCTAACTCCGAACGCTCCATTTTTCAGGGACCAGACCACACATCCAGTCGGCCCACCATCCGGATGTTGTGGCCCCTGGTGAGACGCGCACACTCCGGCGCCGGCATGGGCTTTGCAAAAAGGTAGCCCTGTCCATAGCGGCATCCGAGCGCCTTCAGGTACTCAGCTTCCGTTGCCGTTTCGATCCCCTCAGCTACAATCTCGGTTTCGAGGCTGAGCGAGATCAACGCAATGGCCTGGACAATGGCTGTTTCGACACTGGTCCTCCCAAGCCGCGAGACAAAGGAGCGGTCAATCTTGAGCGTATCGACCTGAAACTCACGCAAATGGGATAGGGACGCGTACCCGGTCCCGAAATCGTCAAGAGCAACCCGGATACCTGCCCGCCGGAGTTGGCCGAGCTTGTCCTTTACGAGAGAAGCGTTGCGCCCGATAAACACGTTTTCCGTTACCTCAACCTCAAGGCAGGAAGGCTGAAGCTGGTAGGTGTTCAGTCGGTCCAGAATGCCAGCGACGAGACTGCCATCAGCGAATTGGGATGCTGACAAGTTGACGGCAATGCGCCCAAAAGCGACGTCGGCGTCAGTCCATTCCCGAGCCTGCCTGACCACCTCGTCCAAAACATAGTCTCCGATCTGCCGCGACAGTTCCGGATCATCGAGCGCTGCCGAAAAAGCTCCCGGCGCGAGCACTACACCGTCGGGCTGGCGCCAGCGGACAAGAGCTTCGAATGAAGCGTGCGCTCCTGTCGCGAGTTCGACCTGCTGCTGGTAGTGGACTTCAAGCTGCCGGTTGGCGAGCGCTTGATAGATTTGGCTAATGTGGGCGGTCTTCGCCTCCGCAGCTACTTGTAATTCGGGAGTAAAGAACCGCCAAACGCCCCGCCCGGCATCCTTGGCAGAATAGAGTGCCAGATCCGCGCGCTTCATCAGGTCGCTGACTCCACAAACAGCCGTCACAATGCCGACCGATGCTCCAAGATGCACCTTGGCTCCGTTGCATTCGATCGGCCGGCGGATTGCTTCAATAATCCGTCTTGCCAACTCCCCCGCGTCAGCATCTACCGTCCGGTCCGGGATAATCGCGAACTCATCGCCGCCGAGACGGGCCACAAGAGCCTCGGCCTGTAGCGACCTCAATCGTGATGCTATCTGACGAAGGCACTGATCACCCGCCGCGTGCCCGTGGGCGTCGTTGACGCCTTTAAAATCGTCCAAGTCGATGAGCAGCAGAGTGACCGGCTGTCCAGCCGATTGTTTCACGGCATCCTGAAGCGCGGCTTGGCAGGCTGACCGGTTGGCAAGGCCGGTCACAGGATCTCTGCGAGCCAACGTCTCAAGCTTATACTTGAGGCGCTTTTGCTCTGTTATGTCCTGCTTCATCCCACACCAGCGTTCAGAAGGCTGCCCCCAATCGACAGGAGCGCCGACAACCCGGAACCACCGCTTACGCCCATCTGCCGTAATGGCAGGCCCTTCGACATCGAACGGCTCTCCACGTGCATGGGCACGGCCCACAGCTTCCTTGAGGCGAGTCCTGTGTGGTTCGAGGTACATGTTATAATGCGGGCCGTAAGGGACCGGCGTTCCGATCTCCATCCCGTGGATCTCGAACATTCCGTCGCTCCAAATCAGCGCACCCGATTTGGTGTCTGACTCCCAAGCACCGATCTTCGCAATTTTGGCAGCCTGATCCAGAACGCGCTTCTGCGTTGCCAAAGTGACGGCTTGCGTGCTGATGATTGTTGCTTGTCCGGCAAGCTGCGCAGCTTGCGTTTCTGCCGTGACCCGCCGTTGGTGCGCTTTTAGGAGCGACGAGGCTACCTCGGCCAACTCTATTAGAGCCTCTTGGTCTGCTATGCTGAAGGTCCTGGGCTGCACATCGACGATGCAAACCGTACCGAGAGAGACATCGGCCTCAACACCGATGGGACAACCGGCGTAAAAGCGTATCCCGCCGTCTTGGGTCACGAGCGGGTTGGACGCAACGCGAGGATCAGCCGTCGCGTCCTCAATTGTTACGATCTGTCCGGATGCGATCGGGTAGTTGCAGAAGGCGAGTTCACGCGGGGTCTCACAAAGTTCAAAGCCGTGCTTTGCTTTGAACCATTGGCGATCAACGGCCACCAACGAGACGAGGCAGATCGGAACATTGAACAGCCGCGCACCCAGTTTGCTGAGTGCGTCAAACTGCGGCTCTGCTAACGTGTCAAGGATCGCCAGATCGTCTAGTGCTTTAAGGCGCGCAGCTTCGTTGGCCGGGATGGGAAACTTTGCGGGCATATTCATCGGGATGTACCTTCAGACTTGAAGCGCGTAACCTCGTCCCCGAATGGTACATATCGCGCCACTTCCCAGCTTTTTGCGCAGACGCGATATCTATACCTCGGTGACATTCTCATCGGGATTGTCTAAACCGCCGTAAAGATGGTCGAGTAGCAGCTCCCTTGTAGCTGCGGCACCGTGACACAAAGCTAACGCTGCAAGAACGGCGAACTCCTTTCGATTGAGAACAAGTTTCTGCCCATTTCTAGCCACGCGACGCTCACCGAGATCGATAACGATCTCGCCGCACTCGATAAGCGAGCGCGCGTGACCGCAGGATCTCCGAACAACCGAATGAATACGCGTGGTCAGTTCCTGAAACGCAAACGGCTTTTCCAGGATGTCGTCTGCACCGCATTTTAGAGCAGACACCTTGGTCGCCACCGACCTGTCGGATGTGAGCACGATGAGCGGCGTACGAACTTGCCGGTTCCGAAGCGCTCGAAGGGTCGGCTCTGCGCCGCCAGGAATGCCGTCTTGGTCCAGGATGATCAGCCCAAAGTTGAAGCTCGAAGCAAGATCTACCCCTTCATCAATTTCGTGGGTCGGTTCGAACGTATTGTCGGATACTGCAAGTGCGGTAGCCTATGTACCGACTGCGCACCGTTGGCTGCTGATCAGCAGAATGCGCATGTACGAGCCTAATGGCGTCAGTGTAAGAAACTGCCCCGAGAACAGCTCGTTTCCGTCTGCCGAGCTCTTTCAGGGGTGGGAGGGGTGGCAGGGTCGCGGCCACCCCAGCTTCATCAAGCGGCTTTGACGCCAGCGAGGAACCCGTCAACTTCGCGGCGGAGATCGCTTGAATGCTTAGCAAGCTCTCGGGCGGCACCAAGGACCTGAGTGGCAGCAGCGCCGGTCTGGCCTGCGTCATACTGCACACTCAGAATATTGGACGTCACTTCTTCAGTGCCCTGAGCTGCTTGCTGAACGTTGCGCGAAATTTCAAGCGTGGCAGAATCTTGCTCCTCGATCGCGGCAGCGATGATGGTCGAGGTTTGCGACACCTGCCCGATAACTGAACCGAACTCTTCGATTGCGTGCACCACCTCCGTCGTGGAAGTCCGGATCGATCCAATTTGACTCCCGATGTCGGCGGTAGCTTTCGCAGTCTGATTGGCCAGCTCCTTGACCTCTGCGGCAACGACCGCAAACCCCCGTCCGGCGTCGCCAGCACGAGCCGCCTCTATGGTTGCATTAAGAGCGAGAAGGTTCGTCTGAGCAGCTATGGTATTTATGAGTTCCACGATGTCACCGATCCGCTCTGCTGCTTCAGCAAGACCACGGACTTTGACGTCTGCTTCACGAGCGCTGGACACGGCCTGCTCAGTCACGCTGCGAGACTGATGCACTTGGGACGCGATCTCCTTTATGGACGCGGCGAGTTCCTCAGTCGAAGCAGCCACTGTTTGCACATTCGCGGAAGTCTGTTGGGCAGCCGTGGCGACTCCGCTGGAGGTCCGGTTCGTTTTATCGGCGACGCCGGTCATGGACTCGGCAGTCGCTTCCATCTCCGTAGCCGCAGCAGACAGCGACCCTGTTAGCTGACCAACGGTTTTCTCAAATGCCTTGGTCAGCGAGTCCAACGCCTGCGCGCGACGCATCTTGGCGGCGTTCTCCGCTTCTTGTTCAGCAGCCAGCCGACGAGCTTCGACAGCGTTGTTCTTAAAGACCTGAAGCGAGCGCGCAAGCCGGCCCACCTCGTCTTTGCGATCTACTCCGGTAACGGCCACGTCAAGATTGCCTCCCGCAAGGGCGTCAAACGCGGAGGTGACGCCGTTGACTGGGCGGGTAACCATCCCAACGATCATCCAAGCCAAGAAGACAACTGACACTACAGATCCGAGAGCGGCGCTGCCGATTAGAGTAGTTTTGGTGTCTAGCGCAAGCTTTTCCGCAGCATTCTTCTCGCCTTCAAGCTCAGCAGCGACTTTCTCTTGACGAGTCCCCAACAGTTCACGCAGCGCAACGCGAGCGGTCCTGCCCTCACCGACGGATATCAGCCGTGCTTCCTCGTTCTGGTTATTCATTCCAAGCGCTATGCTCCGCCCCAGAATGGAATAATACGCATGAACAGAGTCTCTAATCTGTTCATTAGCTCGGCGACGATCTTCGGTGTCGGCGAGTTCGATGAGCCTATCCGTGACTCTGGAAAGATCACCCTCTGCGGAATCAAAGTCCTTTTTGTTTCCTGCAAGAACTTGCACGTCGGTGTTAATAATTATGTTCTTTTCCTGGATTGTAGCTTCGTTAACTACAGCCTCAAGCTCAGCCAGCAACGCCTTGCGCTCGGCTGAAACATCTATGACCCGATCCGTTGTTGCCGCGAGTGTGGTTAGGCCATCAGCAGCCAGAAAAACAACGGTTGCAAGCACCAGGACCAAGACAGTTACTGGAATAGCGATTTTTTGTAGAAGACTGAGGTTGCGTAGCGACTCCATGGTGCCCGCCAAATATGCTGTGCTTACCGGACGCAGCCAAGTTAGGGGCCGAAATAGTTAATAGACGATTATACATAACCTCCATACATACTCCGAATCGTCAATCTACGGGTGCGGTTCTAGTTTCTGCCGACGCCGCTGCACGGGAGATGTTCATAATGCTGATTGGTACTGGTAAGATCGATTTGTCGGCTGTTAACGCTGGCGTGTTTTGAACTGCTACCCTTTCTTGGACCGCTCGGCTGGGCCATCTCCAGGGGGTTTCGATCAGGGCGTGCCGGGTGCCGCTGACCGATTTAGAAGCGTGATCGGGGGCTTGTAGCCGATCGCGCTGTGCGGGTGTTCCAACCGGGGCTCCAGCGCCGGCGAGAACCGCGTGTAGGTGTCGACGACCGTCAGAATCCGGATCTTGCGGCCGGTGGCGAGTTGATCGTGGACGGAGCCGAAGGCGGGCGCGCAGCGACCAATTCCATGGCCCAGGTCTCGTTCGCCGCCACGGCCGGGCGACGGTCCTCGCGCAGCTTCGCCTTGACCCGACGCTTCGGCACCTTGTTCCGGAGCTGCAGACCTAACTCCTCGTAGAGCCTGTAGAACGCTTGGCATTGACCATCCACCCCTCGCGCCGGAGCAGCATGTGCACGCGCCTATAGCCGTAGCGCACACGGGTCTCGGCGATCTCCCGGATGCGCTTGATCAGAGCGGCCTGCGAGCGACGCTTCCCCTTGTAGTGGTAGGTCGACGCCTCGGTCCCGAGCACGCTGCAGGCTCGACAGATCGAGACCTTCCACGCGCCGTGGACATCGTCGACCAACCGGCGTCGTCGCGCAGGCCTCAAAGCTAATGGGATGGCCCGCCCCGTCCTCCCGTCGCACCCTGCATCGACGGGGCCAGAATACATCGGCTGGTGGCAAACCGGAGGAGTTGATCATGATGCGCAACAAGCCTCGCGGAGCCGCGGGCTACGGCATCGACCTCGGCGAGAACCTGTTCCACGTCGTTGGCACCGACGCCGATTGACGTCCGGTCCAGACGCTGAAGTTCCGCCGAGACACGCTGCTGACCTTCTTCGAATGAGCCGAGCCGGCGCTGGTCGGCATGGAAGCGTGTCCCGGTTCGCAGTGGCTCGCGCGCAAGATGGCCTGCTGCCGTTTGTCGGAAAAATAGCGACCACCTCACCGATCGGCAGTTGCTGCACCTACGAAAAACAGCGCACCATGCGCCAAGGCTTTAATTCAAGCGGCATAGAGGTTCAGCGGCAGGTCTATGTTTCTCAGAACGATGCCAGAAGAGGGCAGGAACCGCGTGCTTTTCCGCTGAGTTTGTCCTGACTACGCCGCCATTGGCATCGGACCCGCCGAGGCTACTCCTTGATGTTTGCTCTCCCGCCTGGGAGTGATTAGAGCATCAGCACTCTTCGATTGATTATCTGCGGCACTCACATTGGTACGGATCTGATGATGGCTTCAGGGGCCAGTGAAACCGAGTTTCTGAACTTCCCAGGGGAATGCGCGGCGCGTATGCGGGAGATCGACTGGGCCGCCACGCCTCTCGGACGGCCGAACGGATGGCCGGCCTCGCTCCGAACCGTTGTCGGGCTGCTGCTCTCCTCCAGCTTCCCCATGTTCGTCGCCTGGGGTCCGGACCTCAGGTTTCTCTATAACGATGGCTATGCGGACATTCTGGGCCGTAAGCATCCGGCCGCCATGGGAGCCCGGTTTCAGGACGTATGGTCGGAAATCTGGCACGAGGTCGGCCCCTTGGCGTCCGTTGCGATGGCAGGAGAGGCGGTGTATCGGCGCGACCTGCCGCTCTTCATGAACCGTCACGGTCGATATGAACGGACCTGGTTCACCTTCTCCTATTCGCCCCTTCGAGATGATAACGATCAGGTGAGGGGTATGTTCTGTGCCGTGACGGAAACGACCGAAACGGTCATTGCGGGTCGTCGGCACGATTTCCGCCGGGGACTGGAGGAGCGGCTGCGCCCCCTTGCCCAGCCGCGCGACATCATCCGCGCGGCGGCTGCCTATTTGGGGGGGGTCCTCGGCGTCGGACGGGTCGGCTACGGGGAGGTGGAAGGCGACCAGACCCATGTGACGATCGAAGAGGACTGGACCGACAGTACTATGGCGAGTGTGGCCGGGCGGCTCAACATGAATGCCTTCGGTCCGCCAATCATCGCCGAACTCAAGTCCGGCCTGACCATGTCGGTCGACAATGTATCGGCCGATCAGCGGCTGACGCCCGATGCGGTAGCCTCCTTCATGTCCATCGAAGCCCGATCGGTGCTTGCCGTTCCTCTCATCAAGGGAGGCGTGTTCCTGGCCATGCTCTTTCTCCACACCAGAGCGCCGAGAGCGTGGGACGCAGAGGAAAAGCGGCTTGCCGAGGAGGTGGCGGAACGGACCTGGGCGGCTGTCCAGAAGGCCCGAGCCGATGCCGCCCTTCGCGCCAGCGAAGATCACTACCGGAATGCCATCGAACTGAACCCCCAAGTTTCCTGGACGGCGCGCCCCGACGGACAGCTCGACCACGTTTCAACCCGTTGGAAGGAATGGACGGGGACCACCGGACTCGGCGCCACATGGGCCGAGGGCCTACATCCCGACGACCGGGAACGAACCTTCGAGGTTTGGGCGACATCGTTGTCCACCGGCGAGCCATACGACATTGAGCACCGCGTTCAGCGCCTGACCGGTAAATACCGATGGGCGCGGTCGCGGGCGTTTCCGCGGCGGGACCACCGCGGGGAGGTGGTCAAGTGGTACGGTAACACGGAGGACATCCACGAACGCAAGGAAGCGGAAGAAGAACTCAAGCGCGTGATGGGCGAACTAGCCGATCAGGCGGCGGCGCGCACGCGCGAACGCAACCGCCTCTGGGAGCTAAGCCGCGATCTTTTTGCGATCATGGGCCTCGATGGCTACCTCAAGCTGGTCAATCCGGCCTGGACACGGCTTTTGGGTCACAGCGAGCAGACACTTCTCACGACCCATTTCTCCCACCTCGTTCACCCGGATGATCACGAAGCCATCGCCTGGCTGGTTCAGCGGCTCTCCACGGGACAGACGGTAGAGGGATTTGAGGATCGCATCCTTCACGCCGACGGCCGCTATCGCTGGATCTCGTGGACTGCCGTGCCGGAGGGTGAGATCTTCTACGCGGTCGGACGCGACATCACCGAGGATCGGGAACGCGAGGAACACCTGCGCCAGGCGCAGAAGATCGAGGCCATCGGCGCCCTGACCGGCGGTGTCGCTCACGACTTCAACAACCTCCTGACCGTCATCTCCGGCGGGCTGGATATGCTCGGACGCACCGACGACCGCGACCGGCTCCGCCGCATTATGGACGGGATGCGGCAGGCGGTCGACCGCGGCGCGACGCTGAGCCGACAACTTCTCACGTTCGCTCGGCGGCAGCCGCTGAAGGCCGAGCCCTTCGATGTCGCCGGACAGCTGGATGGGATGCGGGACCTGCTCGACCGGAGCCTCAGGGGAGACGTGATCGTCCGCTTCGACCTCGCGGACGGGCTCTGGCCGGTGAAGGCCGACCCGGGAGAGTTTGTCCTCGCGGTGCTCAATCTGGCCGTGAACGCCCGGGACGCGATGCCGCGCGGTGGTACGATCATCCTCTCCGGTCGCAACCGGTCCGGATTGACGCGGGGCGACGACGCTGTCGAGATATCCGTGGCGGATACAGGCGAAGGCATGTCGCCGGAGGTGCTCGCGCGGGCCTTCGACCCCTTCTTCACCACCAAGGACATCGGCAAGGGATCCGGCCTCGGACTGGCACAGGTGCACGGGTTCGTCACGTCCTCCGGGGGACGTGTCGAGATCCGCTCGTCCGTCGGCGCCGGCACGACCGTGTTGATCCGCCTGCCTCGTTCGGACAAGATGCCGGACTTGCTCGCGGCTCCCGCTGTGCCGGCCGATCTGCCTCCTCCACTAAGTTGCGGGAAGGCGGGGTGTATTCTGCTGGTGGAGGACGACCAGGAAGTCGCCGCGCTCGCCGTGCAGATGCTGGCTGATCTCGGCTACGAGGCAATCCATGCGGCCAACGGGCACGACGCGCTGGGGGCGCTCGCGAAGGCTCGACACATCGACGCCGTCTTCTCGGACATAATGATGCCGGGCGGGATGAACGGTGTCGAACTTGCGCGCGAGATCAAGGCCCGCCGGCCAGGGTTGCCGGTCATTCTGACAAGCGGCTACGCCGATGCGGCCGTGCTCGGCGACGGAGAACCGGGCCAGACCGTCCTTCCGAAACCATACCGACTGAGCGAGCTGGGCCGTGTTCTCGGCGACGCTCTGGCACGGGAGCGAACGGACGGGATCTGACCGGAGGGCTGACCCGGCCCGGTGCGCGACGGTCCCGTACCGCGGCGTTGGCCGGCGTCGGAGGCTTCTGGGGCTATCCTCCGGCATGATCGACGCCCGCTCGGATCGCCTCAGATACCCTGGCCGCCCGAGACTTCGATCCTCTGGGCACTCACCCAGCGGTTCTCCTCGGACAGCAGGGTCGCGATCATCGGCCCGATGTCGTCCCGCACGCGACCCGACCGAGGGCGGTCATCTCGGCGAAGAAGCGGTTGAACTCCGGCGTATCCCTAACCGCCCCGCCGACGAAGTCGGTCTCGATCGCGCCGGGTGCGACGCAGTTCACCGCGATGCTGCGAGCGCCGGATTTCTTGGCTATAGACCGTGAGCACCTCGACCGCGCCCTTTGCCGCGGCATAGGCCGACCATTCGGGCACGGAGACACCTGTCAGGCCGCTGGGCAGGTTCACGATCCGGCCGCCGTCGGTGATCAGCGGCAGCAGCGCCTGGTTCAGGAAGAAGTCGCCATTGAAGTGCACATCGACGATAGCGTCGAACCGTGCCTCCTTGGACTCAGCCAAGGGGGCGGTGTCCCCGTGGCCCGCATTGTTGACGGGATAGTCGAGGAGATCGGCTCCGAAGTTCTCCTGCAAGGCGTCCGCAGCCGATCGGCAAAAGCCGCGAAGGCAGACGCGTTGCCCACGTCGAACGGCAGGTCAGCAGATGCTCAAAGCTCGTCGTGAGCATTGGACGATGGCGGCCACGGGAATTTTGAGCACTAGTTCACGGAAAGCGCGCTTCGCTTCGCAGCCTCCTTCGTGGAACAAAAGATTCCGGCGCATGCGGTGGTCCTGTGCCACAACGCGGTCCTCGACGTAGTGACCTCCAAGCTCGAAACGATGCGGCCTCGGTCCCGTTTTGGTCTGAACGCGGAGGCGGTGCGGTCGCACGAGCGGACGCTCACTGTGTTGCGATAGGCGACTTGATTCGACATCGAAATTCTTATCGAAGCCTATGCGATCACCGCAAACGCTCAGCGCCGGCGGCAGCTGGAAGGTATCGCCTCCGGATTCAAGAGCGCTGTTGGCGGCGTCGTGGACCAGGTCGGTCGTGCATCGGGCGAGCTCCGTTCGACGGTGCAGTCGCTGTCCGCGGCATCGGAGCAGGCCTTGGCCCAGTGCTCGGCTGTTGCCGCCGCTTCGGAGCAGGCTTCGGCTAACGTGCAGACTGTTGCTTCCGCGGCTTAGGAGCTGACATCCTCGTTTTCGGAGGTCAGCCGTCAGGTCCACGAGGCGTTCAGCGTGGCCGGTCGGACCGTCGGCGATGCAGACTGGACGGCTGCTCAGCTCCGTGAACTCTCGGCATCGGCTCACAAAATCGGCGAGGTCGTCGAACTGATCAGTACTATTGCGGCTCAAACCAACCTGCCTGTTTTGAATGTCACGATTGAGGCGGCGCTGGTAGGAAAAGTAGGCCGCGGTTTTGCCATCGTCGCCGCCGAGGTGAAGCAACTCGCCGACCAGACTGCCAAGGCCACCCAAACCATTTCCGCCCAGATCGGCGAAATTCAGGGAGCAACCGATCAGGCAGTCTCATCGGTGACGGAGATCGGTGGAGTTATCAGACACCTCAACGGCATTGCTTCGGCGATCGCCTCCGCCGTCTAAGCAGCAGGGTACTGCCACGCGGGAGATCGCCGTCAACGTCAGCCAGGCATCAACCGGGACGGCAGAATTGTCCGGGAACATCGTCGGCGTCTCTAAGGCGGCATCTTCGACGGCCGAGGTCTCTCGTGGCGTTCTTCCGTCTTCCGACGTTCTGTCCCAACAATCAGGTATATTGCAGACAGAAATCGGGAGATTCCTGGCATCCATCCGGGCGGGTTAATTGTAACAGTTTAATAAGGCGGCGGAGTGGTAGTGGTTTTTTATTCCATTTTAGCGCCTAAATATCTTCTCAGTTTTCTAAGACTAGCATGCCATGCTTGGACTGCTTCCGTATCTCGTGCTTGATTGTAGTACGCTTCAGAAGTCGCGTAGTCAGAATGGTGAAGGAGCGCCTGTGCGATGTGTATGCTTTCTGGATGCAAGCGACTGAGTGTCGTTACGGCGCTGTCCCTGAACCGGTGTGGTGGGATGCCTACACCGAATGCTGTCTTTGTTCTCGACCTTATCGCTCCATAGAGCGACGCGTCAGACATCGGTTGAGCGCGCCACGAGATCCAAACGCGATCGCTATCTCTGCCATTGAGGAGGAGTGGACGGAACCGCTGGAGATATTGGTCGACATGCTCGGTGAAGTGCGAGCTAAGAGGCTGATCGAAAGTTCGGCGGTTCTTCGTCTCTGCCGGACTGAACGCGATGTAGTAGCTCGTGCCCTGCTTAATCAAGTGATGATCCAGCCTCATGGCAGCGAGGTTCCGCCGTCTGATAGGCCTACAAGCGAGAAGCGCGATAGTGAGGCCGTCACGATACACTGCAGCCCGCCATACCTCTCGACCCTCGTATTCGTGTTCGGCTTGCCTCATTAAATCGAAGCCAAGCCGAAGCAATTCATCTACCGGTACGATCTGCTCATGCTTGTTCCGGGCCGGTCGCGCTCTCGTTTTCAAGCGAGCGCGAGCACGCCTGAGAAGCGTCTGGTCCATCTCAGGTGCCATGACGCGAAGCGCTTCGGATAGGTTTGTGATCAGGTTTCTGCAGGTGATCGGAGCGACGGACCCATCCAAATTTGCAAGGTATCTGCGTAAACGATCCTCTGTGAACCGCTCTGTCGGGCTTTCGTTCTCGTCCAGCAATCCGTTGAGTTGAAGGAAGGTCAACCAACGCCCGTACGCATCCAACACAGCTTTTTTTGTGGTGTCACGCCAGTTCGCAGCCGCTCCGCCCACTTCGAGAAGCCCTCGTTCCGCAGTTGCATCGAGCCATGCGGCTCGGTCTGCGGATGGCCAATGCTCAAGCTTCAGGCACCGATGACTGAGATTGCTTTTATAGTCAGTCACTTCCAGACTCCTCGACGACAGCGGTGCGAAGTTTGAGGACAAGATCATCGAAGCGACCTACCGCGTGTTTATCTTGCACACCTGAATAGCTATTCTGAGTTGTTTGGGCGCTACGGTGCCCTAATACGCGGCGCATCACTTCAATTTCACCAGGTCTTTCCGTTAAGTACAGCGTGGCTGCAAAGTGACGTAGAAAGTGGGGGTAAATGTTCAGGCCAGTTTCGGCGTGGATGCGTTTTTTGAAGTACCGACCGAAATGCGCTCCACACTTCGGCCGATCCGGTGTTGCACCTGGGAACAAAAAACCTTTCGGGTTATGTCCTAACAGGGGAAGCCATTCACAAACGTAATTATCTAGAAGCCGTGCACTTTCGGTAGGGAGCTCGTGCTCGATTTGCATTCCGTTCTTCACGTCGGTCCCGTCCACAGCAACGATTGTTCGGGTGCCGAACTTCTTGATATGAACGCCAAGCCGCAAGCTAAGAAGGTTGGTGCTTCTGATGGGACGCACGAGCAAAAGCTCTAAAGCAACGGCGATCTGCATCAAAAGGGCGTTTCTGGTTGTCTTGCTGGTACTCCGACGCAAACGCTTTTCAATCTTGATTGGAAGTAGAAGAATCGTTTGGCTATTCTTTGGGTCAGAAAATTGCTGAAGTGCCTTTTTCGGCAGAGGCCGCATGCCCGCATTCCTCGGAGTGAGGTTCTGGCGAAAGCGCGCGATCTTATACACGGTCGCTGTATCGGCTCTGACAGCATGCTTTGCGATTAGGAGGAGGACATGTGCGATCATCGACAGCATCGTGCTCGGCTCCCCATTATTTCGATCGAGGTGGAACTGGAGAGCGAGCTTGGGCGCATCGCCTTTGACGAGATCGCTGAGCGATTTGATCGATGCAAGTGGACGGCCACTATGACAAAGCCCGGCAACAATCTGGAGGACGCTATACCGATAGGACTTAACGGACGCGGGCCGAAGCGGGCGATTAGGTCCATTCTCGGCAAGAAGATCACCTTCCTCGGACATCGCGGAAAGCCACGCGTCAACTTCGGCCACGAAGCTCGGTACAATGTCTTTCCAAGCCGGCGTGTACACCTCCACTCGGGACGGGATAGCCACGCTTTTCAGCCCCAGTTGGCTATCGGTGGCCAGCTGGCGCCAAACTTTGCAGACGTCGTAATAGTGCCTATCCGGGTCGGTCTTAAACGTGGTTTGGCGGTAGGCATCGATGTAGCCGGCCAGAACCGTATCATCGACCGCCCTCGGGCCAATTCCTTGTTCCAGGCAGTACCTGATCAACCGGCTAAGCGCCCAAGGCATTTTGCGCGTTGCCAGGCAGCTTCTTACGGCCGCCCATTCCTTATCTTGCGCGATCATCTCCTTTGTCGACGACACCTTAAGGACGAAGCGCCTCAGGGCGAAGCCGACTTCAGACCGGATGGTTCGCCAGCGATGCGGCCTCATCTTCGCGTGAGCCGGAGAGAATTTCCCGAGCCGATCGCGAAAGAAGTCGAAGGAGGCCGTGGCCGATTCAGGCTCGAACCCGAGAACCCGGCAGAAGCAGCGGATGGAGGACGTGAGATTGCGCCGGCGGCTTTCCGGAAGGATCGCATCGGCCTGCACAACAATCATGAGATCCGCCATAGTGGCGACGACCTCAACCGCTGAAGGCCTTTTACTGCTAGAAGCGCTCATTGCAGATGCTCCGGTTCGGTTATTACGAGGACGCATGCGGTATCGAGCGGACACAGATGGACATGTTGTCCAGATAAGGACAACGTACCATCTTTAAATCCGGTCATTAGACGTGGACCGTTGTCCTGATTTGCTTGTAAGTGCTTGAAAAGAACGGACTAGACCGGACAGAGATGGACAGTCAAACCAGCCCTGTCCTGCGCCTATTCTAGAAGCTGGCGAGCGCGGTAGGCGCGCAGGTCGCTCGGCCTTATGCGGACGAGTCGACCGTCACGGATCGCCGGCAATTCACCGGACGCAATCCGCCTTCGGATCGTTCGTTCGCAGGTCTGCTGAAGGTTCGCGACGTCCCTGATCGTCAGTAGACGTTCAGGCACAGGCTGCCGGCTTCGTTGAGCGGCAGTTGGTTCGACGACGGATGAACTTCGGAGGCGGTCTGGAGCCGCGCGCCCACCCGGCGGACTTTCGCCTCTGGTCCTGTGGCTCATTCTGCCCGCTCCTCCTCGAGCCGCTTCACAAGCGCCTCCAACTCGGATCGGGGGATGAGGACACGGCGGCCGATTTTGATGGGCCTGATCCTGCCTTCGTTGATCAGGCCGTAGAGCTTTGTCCTTCCTATACCGAGGACCCGGCACGCGGCATTAACTCGGTAAGCGAAAGGCTCGTCCATAAAGCGCATTGGAGCCTCCGTTCGTGGAGGCTCTCTATTGATCACTCCTAACCGCCGGTGTCTTCCCTATTAATTCGGTCAGCGGGGACCTAATTTTTGAGGACTCGGCCCTTCCTAATGTTCACAAATCGGCGCGCTAACTCAGCCTGACGATACGTGACATTGAACAGGTTTCTATTGGTCAGGTACCGCCACGATATAAGTCTCCGCAGTATCTCTGCAATAGTCCCTTGTAGAACTTCATCTTTTCGGCTTATTGATGCTGTCCCTTCCCAATCTTCAATGTCTATGATAAGCTCGGCAATGTACATAGCGATAACGCGACTACCAAAATATCTTGGTCGACCTACCTTGATCTCTTTTTCGGCTTCCCTGATACCTATCTCACACGCAAGCTCCAGAAGATATAGCCGTGAAATGAAATCGTCACAATCTATACTTCCGCCGTTTTGGCCGCCTCCGGCATTTTCGATGTAGAGGAGAGCGGCAGCACTTACGTCGTCGTCGCTTCCCGTCAGTAAACGGCCGAGATTTTCGGTGACTTTTTGAATGTTTCGTAGGTGCTTCACGGTCGCTTTGTAGGCATTGAACGGCTGCGGCCGATTTTTTTCGTACTGTCGACCGTTGGCTCTGAGTAGCCATAACTCAATTGAATTGATGAACAAGCTCCTCGCTTCAGGATGCGGCTTACAGATTTTACAAAGTTCCGCCGCGTGAGCGGCAGCGATGTGGATTTCGCTCGCAGCGGTTTTACTCATTTTCGCCGCCAGAAAGCAGATAGTTGGACCAGGCTTGCATGAGCTCTCGTCTTTTCTGAAGTGCATCACCTCTACGGTATGCTCTTTCGGTCTGATCTCCTACGACGTGGGCTAGTGCAGCCTCCGCTACTTCTCGTGCGAAAACGGTTTCTTCGCCGCACCAGTCACGGAACGCAGAGCGGAACCCGTGCACTGTGACGTCGACATGCATGCGCCTCAGCACCATATCTAGAGCCATGACGGAAAGAGGGCGACCTGGTTTGCTGCCGGGAAAGACGTAATGGTCAGGCACCGATCCAAGGTCGGCCAATTGCTTGAGGATTGACAGGGCGCGAGGAGTTAAGGGTACGCGGTGCTCACGGCCTGCTTTCATCCGTTCGCCTGGTATGGTCCAAAGACTCGCTTTGAGGTCAAACTCCTTCCAGATCGCTTCGCGCGTCTCCCCAGACCTAGCGGCAGTTAGGATCGTAAACTCGAGCGCTAATGCCGCCACCCCGTCTCGTTCGCGTAATCTTACAACAAACGCTGGCACCTCCCTGAAGGGCATTGCGGCGTGGTGCCCTCGGGTCAGCCTATGCCGCTTCGGCAGCAAGTTCGCGAGATGCCCCCGCCAAGCCGCTGGATTCTCGCCTGACCGATAGCCTTGTGCTTTCGCGGCATCGAGTACCCTTTCTATCCGGCCGCGCAAACGCGATGCCGTTTCCGCCTTAGTCGACCATATCGGCTTCAGAACCGAGAGCACGTCGTCTGTGGTGATGTCGGAAACGAGCTTGGGACGAAGCGGGGCCGCATACACTTTCAGGGTCATGTGCCACTGCGCGATGTGCTTGACGTTTCGAAACTGCGGCTCCATCGCTTTCAGATAAGCATCTGCGACGTCACCAAACGTGGGAACGCGCCGGGCGTTCTCTCGACGAGCTTCTATTGGGTTCTTCCCGGCGTGCAGTGTTGCTCGTGCTTCTTCTGCAAGCTCGCGTGCCTTTGCGAGCGGCACCGAATGCAACCCGCCTAAGCCCATCTCACGAAGCTTGCCATCGCGACGGAACAGAAACACCCACCGTTTCGCGCCACTCTTATCGACGACAAGGTACAAGCCTCCGCCGTCGGAATGGCGCCCTGGAACTGTGATCGTTGCCACAGATCGCGCAGTTAGTTTTTTGATCGCTCGTGCCATAACCTAGCGCACCATCCCAACAATTGCCCTAACATGAGACGTGGATTGTAGCGGACGAGCACGTACGACGGCAAACAGAACACCGTAGAAAAGCGGCTGTTTCGCCGGATTTTCGGATAGCAGCGCGCAATGACGAACAGGAGTATGGCGGACTCCCTCTCCGCCAATTTCCCGAGGGCACTTTCCACCCCTAGCATAACTGCCTGTTCGGCTTGAGGAATTCCTCTCCTGCCGCTCCCGATCCGGGAGTGCCGAGATGGACAACGCGGGCCATGTATCGCACCATGTAGCGTCCGATGTATCGCTGGAATCCCGGAGATGAACCGGGCGCTGGTCGAAGCCGCGACCCATCCGGAGGCGCTGGAACGGATCGCCGATGCCCGAGGATGGCAGGACCGGCACAATCCTATAATGGAAGCCCGCCGGGCAATATCGGCAAGCTTGATCATGAAGGCGAGACGCGCGAATTCCGCGATGCCGTGCCCTCCATACCATGTGCCAGCCTGATGCGGCCACGCGCCGAAGTCCGAGGCCGGAACGGGCTCGAGTGGAAGCTGCGGGAATCTATGAAACAGTACGAGCAACCGGAGGTCGCCGATGCCTGACGACGAGGACATCCTTGCGCGGCGCGCCCTCGCCATCGCCGCATAGACAAAAATGGGTCTCCCGTGTTCTGGCGTCTGCGCTTGATCAGAAGGTGCAGGCGCTCGCCGGCCTCGGACAGATCGCCCGGCTCGGTCTCCGCCGCGCCTAGGAGCCCGCATGGCTCCGCTTCACGCCGCACGAACAGTCGCTGGAGGCATCTGCTCAACTTCGCGCGTCTCCTCCTGGAGCGCCGCTTCCAGACCACCACGGCCGGCGCCAGTCCGAGCTTCTCGCTCCTCTTCGAAATGAACGAACTCTTCGAGGCCTACATCGGACGTCTGGTCGTCCGCGCCTTCGCCGGAACCCCTATGGATGTCGTGCTTCAGGGCGGCCGTCTCCATTGCCTCACCGAGGCGGATTCCGGCCGCGGCGCCTTCCGGACCCGCCCGGACGTCCTGATCCGTCGAAACGGGGTGGTCACCCAGGTGATCGACACCAAGTGGAAGCGCATCTCGGCCCGTATCGACGATCCGCGCCAGGGTGTGAGCAAGGCCGACATCTATCAGATGCTCGTCTATGGCCACGTCTATCAGACCGCCCGGCTGACCCTGCTCTATCCGCACACTTTGGCGCTGGGGGAGAGGGAGGGGGTCCAAGGGAGCTATCAGGTCACAGGGCAGGAGATGGCGCTTCAGACGGCAAGTTTCGATGTGGGAGATGGTACCCGGGCGGCGGAGCGACTGCGTCTGATGCTGGAGCCGACAGTGCCGGCCGGACAGTTGAGGGTTTTTGGCTGACCGCGACGAGCGCGCCGCCAACTCAAGTCCCGTTGAACGGCATCGTTTGCCAAGCAGAGCGCATGCCGAATTGTTGGCCCGGAACGCCCAGCATCGCCCGAAGCTTATGCGGAACGCCCCCCTCAACCGCCATCTTGAACCGCGTCGGCGGTTCACCATGCCATCAGCTTGTCCCGCGCGGGGGACAGGCTGATGGAATACCGCTCACCCGGCCATGCTACTCGTCGTTATCAGGCCGGGGTCGTCGACTTCATGCGCTTTGCTTTGTTGTAAGGGTACAGCGAGTATCGCGGTCGGACCTTCGGTTCTCAATGACCCAAGGTAGGCTTCTTAGTTCAGATTCTCGCGGAGCGTCGCCCCGGTGTATCGGGTCCTGGTGAGGCCGCGCCGCTGCAGTTCCGGCACCACGTAGTCGACGAAGTCCCGCAGATGGCCCGGTACCTCCAGGCCCTTGGCCAGGATAAAGCCGCCGTTCTGGCCGGTCGCGTCGTGCAGTTCCTCCATCCGATCCACGATCTGGCGCGGGGTGCCGCGGAGCGCGAGCGTCTTGGCGATGGCGTTCTTGCGGCCGAACTCGCCGATGGTCATGGTCGGGTCGCTGGTCTCCACGGCTTCGGCGAAGCTGCCCCAGTGAACGTTCTGGGCCTTCACGGCGTCGGCCACCTCCGACAGGGGCATGTCGTTCGGCAGGCTGGCGAAGTCGAGGCCGTACATGTGGGAGAGCTCGATCAGACCGGCTTGGGGCGGGATCTTCTCCACATACTGCCGTTCCTTCTCCAGCGCATGCTCCACGCTGTCGGCGACCTGGACGCGGATCGACCAGAAGACGCCGAGATCGCGCGGGCGGCGGCCATGGGCGACGAGGCGCGCGTCGAGGTCGGCCCGGTGCTTGCGCATGCTTTCGATGGTTGCCCGGCCGACGAACTGGTATTCGGCGAAGGTGGCTGCGAGATCCATGCCGGCGGGTGACTGGCCCGCCTGGATCAGTACCGGCCGGTGCTGCGGCGACGGCGCCACGGGCAGTGGGCCGCGCACGTTGAAATACTTGCCCTTGTGGTTGATGAGGTGGACCTTCTCCGGATCGGCGAAGATGCCGGTTTCCTTGTCGAAGACGATCGCGTCCTTCTCCACGCTGTCCCAGAGCGCGCAGGTGACGGCCATGTGCTCGCGGGCTTTCACATAGCGCTCGTCGTGGTCGATCATCTCCTCGTAGCCCCAGCACGCCGCCTCGTTCTTGTAGGCCGACGTGACGGCGTTCCAGGCGATGCGGCCGCCGGTGACATGGTCGAGGGAGTTGAACAGCCGGGCGACGTGGAAGGGGTGCTGATAGGTGGTTGACATGGTGAGGCCGAAGCCGACGCCCTTGGCGGCGCGGGCCATCAGCGGCACGAGCGGCATCATATCGTGCTTCGGCCAGCGCATGCCGTAGCGCACGGCGGCATGATGGTTGCCACCGTGGTTCTCCGAGGTGTTGGCCGAATCCCCGAAGAACAGCATGTCCATGACGCCGCGGGAGGCGAGACGGGCGCAGTCCTCGTAGAGATCGGGCGCGCCGTAGTAGGGATAGCCCTTCCAACTCGCGTCCGCCCGCCACAGATAGTCCGTGTGGATGTGCGATAGGTCGGCGGCCATGTGGATGATGGTCGATTCAGCCATGCGCTTGCTCCGTGATTCCTTGCAGCGGCATTGCCCGCATCACGCGGGGGCGTAGATCCAGAAGTCGGCCACGACGGCGGCGCCGGGAGCCGGCAAGGGCGGGACGCCGACGCAGACGAAGGGGTGCGGCCGGGCGCCGTAGCGCTCGCGCCAGGCGGCCGTGATCCCGGCGAAGGCGGTGACGTCGTCGACGAAATACTGGGCGCGGACGACATTCTCCGGCGCTGTTCCGGCTGCGGCGCAGATGGCCTCCAGCATGGCGTAGATGGCCTGGCCCTGGGCATGGCCCGCATGGGCGAGCCCCGGGAAGGCCGCCGAGCTGGCGGCCCCCTCGATCTGGCCGTCGGTCCCGAACGCCATCAGGCCGGACGGGAAGACGAACTCGCCGACGCGCACGCACGGGCCGTAGGTCGCCATCGGCGGAAGGACCACGTCCACCACCGTCTTTTTACGGCGGCTGTCGGCCTTGAGGCCGATGAGGTTGATCTCCACGATGCCGCCGACCGTGCCGTAGGACTTGGTCGGCACCACCGTGACCGCGCAGGGAATGTCCGCGAAGTGCTGCTGCCAGATCTCGGCGAAGTCCGGATAGTGCTCGGCCTTCTCCACGTAGACCTGGGCCTTCACGGCGTTCTCGAGCGACGATCCGGCCGCCTCCATGGCAGGCTTCAGCTTGTCCAGGATCAGGAATTCGGTCTGTTTGCGAATGTCGAGGCCGCCCCACCGGGCGTGATCCGGGATCCGCACCTTGGGATGCAGCCCATCGCCGGCCCCGGTCGCCATCTGGCCGGCGATGAAGATGAAGTCGTCGCAGGTGATGGCCGGCACGAAGCCGGACCAACTGGGTGCCGCCACGTCCTTCGGATAGACCCGCTCGATCCGGTAGGCGTCGTCGGGAACGGTGGCGATCAGTGAGGCGGAGATGGAGGAGGTGCCGGCAAAGCAGCGCTCCATCACCACGGACGTGCTCGGCGGGATGTAGTCGCCGAAGGCCGCCCGGCGGGCCTGGTGGTAGGGCTCCACCGGCGCCGGGGTCGGGTAGTACTGGTCGAGCCGCACGCCGCGGGAGAGGTCCGAGCCGAACGACGTCAGGATATCCTGCATCCGCTCCAGGATGTAGTCGCCCTCCCGGCGGAGCGGCGGCAGGCCGAACAGCGGAAAGCCGGGCGGTCCGGACACCGGGCCGGTGTCGCCGGTCGCAAAGTCGAAGGCCTCGTGCCCGGTCAGGAAGATGAAGGGGCCGGCCTTGACGGCATAGGCGTAGGCGACGCCGCTGCCGGCGAGACTGGCGACGGATCTCACTTCGATGGTCGACATGGGAAAGCTCGCGTTGGCCGGACGGCCCGGCAAGGGTTCAGGACGGAACGGCGAGGTAGCGTCTCAGCAGGATGGTGGTCGTCCAGTGGAAGACCTGGTCTGTCAGGAAACCGACCAGGCAGATGGTCACCAGGGCGACGAAGATCCGGTCGGTCTGAAGGAGCAGCGAGGACTGCTGAAGCAGGTAGCCGAGGCCGGAGTCGGCGGCGAGGAGCTCGGCCGGGATGATGCTGACGAAAGCGGACGCAAGGGCGAGCCGCATGCCGATCACGATGAAGGGCACCGCCGACGGCAGCACGATGAGGCGGAAGATCTGCGCCTCCGACGCGCCGAGGCAGAGGGCTGCGTTCTGGCGGATCTGCGGCGTGCGCAGCACCCCGGCGATGGTGTTGATGAGCACGAGCGAGACGGTGCCCCAGAAAACCAGCGCGTACTTGGCGGTCTCGCCGATGCCGAACCAGATCACCACGATCGGGATCATGGCGGTGGGCGACAGGAAGCGAGTGATCTGGACCATGGGGTCGAGGAGATCGTGGAGGGACTTGATCCGCCCCATCAGGAGCCCGACCAGGAGCCCGACCGAGACCCCGGCCGTGTAGCCGACCGCCACCCGCGAGAGGCTCATGCCGATGTCGCTGTAGAGCTGCCCGCTTTCCGACATGGGACCGAACGCCTTGAGGACGGCGAGCGGCGGCGGGATGAGGAAGGGCCCGGCGACATAGTGCGAGATCAGGTACCAGCCGACGAACGCGAGGGCGAAGGACGCCATCACGTAGGCGACGCGGCGCGCGACGGCGCGCTGGGCCGCCGTGAGGCGGCGTGGGACGACCGTCGGCGCGCCCGGGCCGGGGCCGGGCATGGCCCGGCGCCCGCGATAGGCGGGCGAGGGGGCGTGGGACGCGGTCATCGGCCCGCCTCCTCACCGGCCGGCCCGTGGAGGAGCCGTTCGAGCTGGGCGTATATCCGGCCGAGTTCCGGATCGCCGGGAACGCGCGGTCGGGGCCGATCGACCTCGACCACATGGGCGATCCTGGAGCCGGGGCCGACGCTCATCACGGCGATGCGGTCCGCCAGGGTCAGCGCCTCCATGATGTCGTGGGTGACGAACACGATGGTGCGCTTCTCCCGCTCCCACACCTCCAGCAGCGCCTCGTGCATGCGGCGGCGGGTGATGGCGTCGAGCGCGGCAAACGGCTCGTCCATCAGGAACACGTCCGGCTGGACGGCAAGCGCCCGGGCGATCTGCAGACGTTGCCGCATGCCGCCCGAGATCTCGCTCGGCACCTTGTGCCTGTGCTCGGCGAGGTTGACGAGCGTCAGGCATTCCTCGGCGCGGGCGCGCCGCTCGCCCGCCGGCAGGCCCTGCAGCTTCAGGCCGAACTCGACGTTCTGCTGCACGGTCTGCCAGGGCAGGAGCGCCGCGTTCGCATCCTGGAAGAACATCACCCGCTCCTTGCCGGGGCCGGCGATCGGCTTGCCGCGGTAGAGCAACTGACCGCCGGACGGCTTGTCGAACCCGGCGAGCAGGTTGAGCAAGGTGCTCTTGCCGCAGCCGGATGCGCCGAGAAGACAGACGAACTCGCCGCTTTCGATCGTCAGGTCGACGTTCTTCAGGGCGACGTAGGGCTTGTCCTCACCGAAGACCTTCAGGAGGTTGCCGATGGTGTAGACCTCCTCGCGGGCCGGGCGGACGGCCCGGTCGAGAGGGGGCTTGGCCGGGGTGAGCGTGGCAAGGGACATGCGCGTCTCCTCAGATGCGACCACGGGAAGGGCGGATCAGCAGGGCGGCGGGGCTTCGGCGACGAGCGTCGGGTCGAGTTCCTTCAGGCCGTCCCAGACCCATTCGCCAAGGTCGGACGGCTCGCTGCGAAGACCGGCGCGCTGCTGCCACTTGTTCTCGCGGCAGAAGTCCTCGAAGAAGACGTCGTCGATCTTAAGCACACGCTCCATGATACCGCGGGACGTCAGGACCTCCTCGCGGGTCAGGCCGAACCGCTTGTCGAGGTAGGCGATGGTCTCCTCCTCCTCGGCTTCGGCGATCTTGCGGCCTTCCTGGAGCGCGGCGACGAAGCGGCGGACCTTGTCGGCGTTCGCCGGGTCGGCGAGGTATTCCTTGCGGGCGCCGAAGACGCTGTAGCCCTTCACGTAGCCTTCGGCGGTCGTCAGGAAGTGCACCTTGTCGCCGCAGATCTCCTTGGCCTTGGTGGGCGCCGGGAGCCACACGAAGAAGCCGTCGATGTCGCCCTGGCAGAGCGCCACGGGCATCAGCGGCGGATCGAGGTTCTTCACCGTGACGTCGGCCTCGGCGATCCCGTTCTGCGCCAGATACTCGGAGATGAAGTAGGAGCCGGTCGATCCGACGCGGGTGGCGATGGTCTTGCCCTTCAGGTCCTCGGGCTTCTGGATCTCGACCTTGGTGACCCCGATGTAGCCCTTGGAGTCGCGATTGGACGCGGCGATGACCTGGTAGGAGCCGCCGTTCTGCCAATACTGAAGCGCCGGCAGGTCGCCGGAGAAGATGACGTCGCCGGCGCCGGTCTTGAAGGTCTGGAAGGCGGTGGTGCCCGACGGAAAGAGGCGGATCTGCACGTCGAGGCCCTTCTCGGCGAAGATCCCGCGGGCCTCGGCCATCCACATGCTGTCGGTGCTGACGCCGGGCTGGGCGAACACCTCGAGCTTGTCCAGGTCGGCCGCGAGGGCCGGCGCCGCGGCAAGGAGGCCGGCGGCCAGAGACGCGGCGATGATGGCGGGCCGGAGAGCCCATTCTCGGACGGCGGTGACTGCGCTCGATCGCATCGACGATCCCCTCCAGGTGCGTTGACAAGTGCCGCGCTGCCGGGAAACCGGTCGTTTCCAGCGGCTTGGCGACCCGGGTAGGGCTTTGCAACGGGTGCGCCACAACGTATGATGATGGTTCAAGAGCGCTTTGCCCGACCGGGGCCGTCCCCAGCCGGCGCGCCCGGGTCCTGCGGAAAGCCGCAAGAAAGCCGCAAGATCGATTGCCGCGAGGGCGGGTTCGGCCCTCTTCCGCATGGGGCGACGGCCGTATTGCGGGGATGGTCGGGACAGCCTTATGGCCCGGATCAGCGGGCGGCTCGGCCCCGATTTTTATAAGCTGCGGTTATGTTCGTCTGCTCAATCGGCGTCCACTTGCCTAGCCGCATCGGGCCGTCCGCGCCGGCTATCCGCGAGCGCCGTTGCATGAAGCCGGCCTCCCCGAATGTTTTTCTCCGAGGTCATCGGGCGGCGCCGCGGCGCGCCTCCACCGGAATGGCGATCCGCGGGCGGTTCCCGTCGGGCGCGGCGAGGGGCGGGTCCTGGACGGTCCGTCCGCGCCCTTTCACCGTGCCCGTACGGCGGGCCGCGGCACGCAAGTTGCGACCTTACGGATCAGGACGAGACGATCCATAAGGACGGATGAACGCATGACGGGTCTTCAGGCAGTCTCCGGCGCCGCCATCGCCTGGAACATCGTGACGGCGGCCGGAGGAACCGTGGGGGCGATCCTCGCCTACCATGCGGGCCTCCCGCTTCCGTTCCTCCTCGGCTCGCTGATCGCTGTCGCGGTCATCTCGGCCGCAGCCCCCGTCCGGATCGCGCCGCGGTTCCGCAACACCATGGTGGCGGTGCTCGGCGTGCTCCTCGGCAGCGCCTTCACGCCCCAGTTCGTGGAGACGGCCGCCTCCAACGCGGTGGCCTTCCTGTTTCTGGTGCCGTTCACGCTCGGCGCCACGGCGATCGTCTTCACCATTCTCCGCCGGACCACCTCCCTCGACCAGACGACGGCCTACTTTTCCGCTGTCCCCGGCGGCGTCAACGAGATGACGATGCTGGGCGCCGAGCGGGGCGGCGACGAGGCCGCGCTGGCCGTTCATCACTCCATCCGCGTGATCCTGGTCATCGTCGTGGTGTCGCTCATCTTCGCCGCCCTCTACGGGCGTGGCGCGACGGTCGGCGTGCTGCCGAAGGCGGAGAGCCTGGACCTCCGAGACTACGGGCTCATCGCACTGATCGGTGCCGGCGGTGTCGTTCTCGGGCGGATGGCGCGGACGCCCGCACCCTTCATCCTCGGCCCGCTCGCCGTCAGCGCCGTCGTCCACGTGGTCGGGTGGACGGACGTGAAGCCGGACTTCCTGCTGGTCTCGGCCGCGCAGATCGTGGCGGGGTCCGCGCTCGGCACCCAGTTTCGCCGCTTCTCCCGCCGCGATCTCGTGTCCGCCGGAATGAACGCGGTGAAGATCGCCACCCTTCTCATCGTCCTCACCGTCGCCTTCGCCTACGCCATGACGTTCGTGGTCGACCGGCCGTTCGGGGTGCTCTTGATCACCTACGCGCCGGGCGGGCTCGGCGAGATGGGCCTGATCGCCCTTTCGGTCGGCGCGGATGCGGCCTTCGTCAGCACCGGACAGGTGGTGCGCTTCTTCCTCGTCGTCAGCTTCGCGGCCTTCTTCCATCGGCCCTACGCCAGCCTCCTCGGCGGGGCTCTCCGGCATAAGGCTGGCTTATGAGGCGGCGCACAATCAGACGGCATCCTGCATCGAGCCGATGGGCAGTGCGCCGAGGTCGCTGGCCAGCAGGTCGCCGCAGACGAAGCGGTCGGCCGCGAACGGCGCATGGCGGGCGAGCTCCGGCAGGACGTGGGAGGTCAGGATGTCCGTGCAGATCCGTGTCATCCGCTGCGCCACGTCACCGAGCCGGTGCGCCGGGGCGGCGAGATCGATGAAGCGGGAGAATTGCATCTCCGGGATCGGTGCGACGACCAGCTCGCCCACCTGCACCCGTCCGGAATAGAGGCAGAGCGGCGTCATGATGCTCCAGGCCTGTCCCTGCCGCACCAGATCGATGATCGGCGCCGAGGACACGAAGTTCAGCGCGCGGGGGAGGACCAGGCCGTGACGATCGAGCTCCCGGTTGATCGTCGCCGACATGCGGTGGCCGCTGCCGTAGCCCACGTAGGCCAGCCGATGGCCGAGTTCGTCGAGCGCCGCCAGGTCGGTCGGCGGCCGCATGCCGGCGGGCAGGACCAGGACGAAGGGTTCGCCAATCAGGGTGTGCCGCTCGATGCCCTCCAGGTCGTCGAGCCGCTCGGTGGTGACGATGATGTCCATGTTGTTGCGCAGGAGTTCCGGCACCAACGGCCCGACGATGCCGCTGGTCACCGACAGGGCGCCGACGAAGCCGCGGAGCGCCGGGACGAGATGCGGCACCAGCGCGGGCGCAATGGATTCAATGATGCCGATGCGCAGCTCCGGCACCTCTACGGTGCGGTAGCCCTTGAGAAGGTGCTGCAGATCCTGCACGTCCGACACGATCCGCATCGCCCGCTCGCGCAGGAGAGCGCCGGCCGGCGTCAGCCGGTACGGGCGTGCGCTCCGGTCGAACAGGGGGGTGCCGAGTTCGCGTTCCAGTTGGGCCATGCGCTGGGACACCGCCGCCTGGGAGACGCCCACCTGTCCGGCCGCCGCGGTGACACCGCCGGCCTGACACACCGAAAGGAAGATCTCGATCGCCCGAAGATCCATGTCTGGTGACCCTTTCGCCCTCGGCGCGAACGGGGAGGAGATCTCCCCCCATCGCACACGTGTCCGGGCGGTGGCACGCAAGAACAAGGCCACAAGCGGCCAAAATTGATTGGATCTGTCTTGAAACGCATTGCCGTCGCGGTCTCGTCCGGTCTCAGGGGTTATGTCGCGCCGATCCGGGAACGGCCTCAGATCGGCGTGATGCTGGTGGTGGTGACCCTGGTGATGTCGGGAAATGCGCTCGTCGCGCCGGTGCTCTCGCTCTACGGCCAGACGCTCGCCGCCTCCAGCACGCTGGTCGGCATGATCATCACGGTGTTCGGCGTCGCGCGCCTCTTCGTCAACTATCCCGCCGGGGTGCTGTCGCAACGCTGGGGGCGTCGTCCGCTCCTTGTGATCGGCCCGGCGGTCATCGTCGTCGGCTCCGTCGGCGCCGCGCTCGCCGGCTCGATCGAGTGGCTTCTGGTTTCTCGTTTCGTGCAGGGGCTGGGGTCAGGCATCTACATGACGACGTCCCTGGCGGCGATCGCCGACCTTAGCCGCGACGGCTCCCGTGGCCGCCTGCTCGCGCTCTACCAGTCCGGCATCTGGCTCGGGGCCGGGCTCGGGCCGGTGGCGGGCGGAACCCTCGCCCACCATTTCGGCCTCGCGGCGCCCTTCTGGGCCTATGGGGCGGTCTGCGCCGCCGCGGCGATCGTGGTGCTGGCCCAGCTTCAGGAGACCCGGGTCAAGGATCCGCCGATGGCTGCGCCCGACGGATCGGCGACACCGCCCGCGCCGGTCTCGCTCTGGCGCCTGCCGCTCTTCCCGGCGCTCTGCGCGATGACGTTCGGCACCTTCTTCACGCGGACCGCGACCCAGTGGCTGACGATCCCGCTCATCGCCCACACCCGCCACCAGATGGGCGTTGACGCGATCGGGGCCGCCCTGGCGGTGTCGGCCGTGGGCACCTTCCTGATGCTGCCGATCGCGGGCGTCCTCATCGACCGGAGGGGGTCCCGTCAGGTCATCGTCGCGTCGACCGGGGTCACGGTCGGGTCGCTCCTCGTCATCGCTCTTGCGCCGCACGTGGGACTGTTCTGGCTCGGGATGCTGCTTCTCGGCATCGGGCTCGGCCTCTCGGGGCCGGCCGTCTCCGCCTGCTCGGCGGAGATCGTGCCCCGCGCCGCCTACGGACCGGCCATGGGCATCCTGCGCACATGGGGCGACGTGGGCTTCGTTCTCGGCCCCATCCTGGTCGGCGCGATGAAGGACGTCGGCAATATCGGAGCGTCCGGCGCCGTCGCGATGAACGCACTCATCCTCCTGATGCTTCTGCCCGGCTTCCTGCGCGCCCCGAAAGCGATTGCATGATGCGGTCGCCACAATGCCGTCCTAGCCCGTACGGTTCTGCTCTTCCCGGTCGTGACAGGTGATCGAGCGCGTCGTGATCAGTACGAGCCGTGTCCACTTCTGGGATGTCTCGGCCATCGCGGTCGTGGACAAGGCGATCATCGGTTGGCCAGCGACTAAGCTCACGGCCCGCTGCGTGGGAATCTGAACAACTGAAGCCGGCTGCCGGACCGACGTTGCGAGCCACCATCACAGAGCCTATCCGGACAGATTGCCACGCTGCACCCTTAGCATAGAAAGGTGGGCTCCACGTCCGAGCGGATCATGCTATTCAAAGTCAGCGCGCGCGCCGATAGTGCAAAGCAATTGCGCCATTGCGGAGCGGCTTCGCCGAGATCAGTTCGAGCCGTCGCGCACTGGGTAGCCCGGCTTGATACAGGGTCGGGCCATGGCCAGCGATCCTGGGATGGACGAGCAGTTGATACTCGTCGATCAAATCCAGCCGGTCGAGTTCGGTTGCAAGTTTGCCGCTACCGAGCAGCACGCCGGCCGGAGTGGCGTCTTTGAGCCTCTGGACGCCTGTTCGCAGGTCGTCGGCGATGTGGTGGCTGTTGGCCCACGGAAAGTCCGTTCGCGTCAACGACACCACGAACTTCGGTTTGGCGTCCAGCTTGACCGCCCACTCGCGGATCGCCGGCGGCGCCTCCACGTCGCCCCGGGCGACCGCCGGCCAGTAACGCTCCATCATCTCGTAGGTGATGCGGCCCCACAGCATCGCGCCGCGCTCGTCCATAAGGCGGGTGAAGAACGCGTGCGTCTCGTCGTCCGCGATCCCCTGTTCGTGGTCGACGCAGCCGTCGAGGGTTACGTTCAAGCTGAAAGTCAGGAGTCCCATTGAAAACACCTAAGCCATAAGCTTGGAGAGATCCAAGGCCCACGACGCACGATCGTTGTTCAACGTTCTCTCCCGGTCGACAGCTGCCGGAACTTGGGTTCCGAAATGCGCCAGGAGAGGACGTCCTGGACCTTAAACGACAACCCACGACATCGCATCTAAGCGACGTCGACTGTCGGGTCGGTCGAGCGCAGCAGCGCGGGCTCGGACAGAGCGTCGGCAATGGTCGTGTGGTCGAGAACCCTCCGGGCCGAGTTCGCCACTTCGGAAAACACCTTGCGGATGCGGCAGGCCGCTTCGTCCCGGCAGTCCTCGCACCGCCGATAGGCCGTGCGGCTGAGACAGGGCAGTGGCGCGATCGGGCCGTCGACCAGCCTGAGGACATGGCCGAACGTGATCGTGTCGGCCGGCCGAAGCAGCAGATACCCGCCGGCGGCGCCGCGGCGCGCCTGGACCAGACCGTCGCGCTTCAGATCGACCAGGATCTGTTCCAGAAATTTCTTCGGAATGCGCTCGTTCTCGGCGATCTCCGCGGCCGACATGGACCGAGGACCGGACTCGGCCAGGGCGAGTAGAGCCCGCAACGCATATTTCGACTTCTGAGAGATCATGGTCCGGAACGGCGGGTCATTTCCTAGTTGCACATAGAGTATGACAGACCTTGCGATTCTTCCAGGCGACTGGCCGATCAAAGCACCCGCATTCTGTCGCCTGCCTCGCCGCGTATCGGGTGGGGCGATCGAATGGCTTGCGGGACGGCGCCACCCGGCCATACTCTACTAGTGCCGAAGGCGTTCCCCTGTCGGGGCCGACAGCCCGGATCCGGTAGACCCGTGGTCGTCGCAAACCGCGCGGTGCGCCAAGCTTTCGCATGACACCGGAGCGATGTCTTGCCGACCTGACGTTACCGCCAGAATGGGCGAACCCGTCAGGAGCAGGATCGCCCTCACCAGGGTCTCTGCGGAAGAGAGTTCTCCTCTTTCGCAGTCGATCTTTGGAATGGACCGGCGACCGCTTTTCCGATTTCCTCCTGAATCAGTAGGGTTTATCGAGAAGGAGCGTTGCATGACCTCGACCGTGATCATCGGCCTGTCGGGAAGCCTCAACCGTCCGTCGCGGACACGGGCGCTCGTGGAGACGGCCGTAAGCCGCGCCGCCAGCCGCATCAAAGCGCGGTCCGTGGTGGTCGACCTCCTCGATTTGGGGCCGGACCTCGGGACGGCGCGGCGTTTGTCCGACCTCTCGGCGGTGGCCCGCGGGACTGTCGACGCGATCATCGGGGCCGACGCCCTCGTGGTGGCGAGCCCCGTCTACAAAGGCAGCTACACCGGCCTGTTCAAGCACCTGATCGATCTGATCGACCCCCTCGCCCTCGTCGGAAAGCCCGTGCTTCTGGCCGCGACCGGCGGCGGCGATCGCCACGCGCTGGTCGTCGAACACCAGCTTCGGCCTCTGTTCGCCTTCTTCGAGGCCGCGACGCTCGCGACCGGGATCTACGCGTCCGAGAAGGAGATCGACTACGACGGCACCGTGTCGCCGGGGCTCTCCGATCGTCTCGATCGAGCCGTCGCCCAGTTCGAACCTCATCTCGGCGCCCGCGCCACCGAACCGCGCAGCCCGCGGACGCTGCCGCCCGCGCGATCGAGCGAACCGATCGCCGCCGCCGCAAGCGCCTGACGGCGCCCGCCTTCCCGACCCATAGACCCCCGCAAGATCGAGCGCCCGTTGCGGCGCCAAGGAGAAGTCATGTCCAGAAAGATCCGTCTCGGCGCCTTCCTTCCCGGCGGCGGCCAACACATCGCCGCCTGGCGCCATCCGGACGCGCCCGCCGACGGTGCAACCAGCTTCCAGTTTCATGTCGACCTCGCCAAGGAAGCCGAGCGCGGGCTCTTCGACGCCTATTTCCTCGCCGATACCCTCGCGATCGCCTTCGGCGGCGGGATTGAAGTCGGCAATGCGAAAGTCGCCGGGTTCGAACCGGTGACGCTCTTTGCGGCGCTGGCACCGCTCACAACGCACCTCGGTTTCATCGCCACGGCGTCGACCACCTACGAGGAGCCGTACACCATCGCCCGCAAGTTCGCCTCGCTCGACCTGATCTCGGATGGCCGCGCGGGTTGGAACGTGGTGACGACGGCGACCGAAGGCGCGGCTCACAATTTCAACCTCGACCGGCAGCATCCCCACGCCGTCCGCTACAGGCGCGCGGCCGAGCACGTGGAGATCGTCAAGGCGCTCTGGGACAGCTTCGAGGACGACGCCTTCATCCGCGACAAGGAGACGGGCCGCTTCTTCGACCCGGCCAAGGTCCACTACACCGACCACAAGGGCGAGCACTTCAAGGTGCGGGGGCCGCTCAACGTCAGCCGCAGCCGCCAGGGCAATCCCGTCATCGTTCAGGCGGGTCAATCCGACGACGGCCGCGGCCTCGCCGCGGCGACCGCCGAGGTGATCTTCACGGCGCACCAGAAGCTCGAGACGGCGCAGGAATTCTACCGCGACATCAAGAACCGCGCCCGGGGCCTCGGCCGGAACCCGGACCACATCCTCGTCATGCCCGGCGTCTCTCCCTTCGTCGGCCGCACCAGCGCGGAGGCGCGGGAGAAGTACGAGCGGCTGACCAGCCTGATCCTGGAGGCGGACGGCATCGCGCTGATCGAGGGCCTCACCGGCGGCACGCTCGACCTCACCGGCGTCGACGTCGACGGACCGCTGCCGCCGGTCGGCCCGACGGAAGGCATGAAGTCGCGCCAGGCGCTGATCCGCCAGATCGCCGACGAGAACGGCTTCACGATCCGCCAGCTCTACCAGCACGTGGCGAGCGCCCGCGGCCACTTCACCGTCGTCGGCACGCCGGTCGAGATCGCCGACACGCTGGAGGACTGGTTCCGCAACGGCGGCGCCGACGGGTTCAACATCCTGCCGCCGTGGCTGCCGACCGGCCTCACCGACTTCGTCGACCTCGTGATCCCCGAACTGCAGCGCCGCGGCCTGTTCCGGACCGCCTACGAAGGCAGGACGCTGCGCGAGAACCTCGGTCTGCCCGTTCCGGAGAACCGCTGGGCGGCCGCCCGTCGAACCGTCCATGCCGCGGAGTGAGATCATGGTTTCCCTCGACACCACGTCCCTTGCGATCCGCTCGCAAGCCGGAACGGCCGGCGCGCTCCTTGGCCGAAGCACCGCCGTCGTCGGCCAGACCGCCCGCCGCTATGGCCTGCTCGCCGGCTTTCTCCTCGCCTGGCAGATTGGCTCCACCTACGGCTGGATCAACCCCACCGTGTTCCCGCCGCTGGACCGGATCCTCGCCGCGACCTGGTCCGGCGTCGCGGGCGGCGCCCTCATCGACGACGTCGCCATCAGCCTGCAGCGGTCGGGTCTCGCCTTTGCGGCGGCGGTCGGGCTCGGCGTTCCGCTCGGGCTCTTCATGGGCCAGATTAGATCGGTCGAGCAGGCGCTCGATCCCATCCTGCAGTTCTTCCGGCAGACGTCGGCGCTGGCGCTCTATCCGGTGTTCATCCTGCTGCTCGGCCTCGGCGAAGCCTCCAAGGTCTTCGTGATCTTCTGGGCGACGCTCTTCCCGATCCTCCTCGCCACCATCGGCGGGGTGAAGGAGGTGGACCGCAAGCTCATCGAGATGGCCGCCACCTTCGGCGCCTCGCGATCGACGATCTTCCGAAAGGTGGTCCTGCCGGCATCGGTGCCGTCGATCTTCGTCGGCCTCCGCCTCTCGGCGACGACCGCGCTGCTGCTGCTGATCGCGGCCGAAATGATCGGGGCGAACAAGGGCTTGGGCTTCCAGGTGATGAACGCCCAGTACAATTTCCAGATCCCGCAGATGTTCGCCGCCATCCTGCTCCTGGCCCTCCTCGGCCTCTCGGCCAATGCCGCGCTCGTTGCGCTCCAGCGCCGGTTGTGCCGGTGGGACGACGCCGCGCGCTGACCCAGCTCTCCGCTCTCCTTCTCCAACGACAAGGACCCACGCCCATGACCTTCCATGTTCGCGCGTTCGCCCTTTCGGCGACGCTCCTCTTCGGCATCTCGCCCGCCTCCGCCGACGTGACCATCCGCTATCTCGCGAGCCAAGGCGGCCTCTCCGCCCACGAGCTTGCCGCCGAACTCGGCTACTTCGACGGAGCCGGCATCACGCTGGAGAACGTCGGCTACGCCCAAGGCGGCCCGGCGTCCCTCGTCGCACTCGCCGGTGGCAGCGTGGAGCTCGGGTCGGCCGCCACCGCGGCGGTCCTGAACTCGATCGCGGCCGGCAACGACTTCGTCGCGGCCTTTCCGTCGAACGGCATCAACGACGAGGCCCAATCCATCTTCTACGTGCTGGACGACAGCCCGATCCGGTCGGTGGAGGACATCGTCGGCAAGACCATCGCGGTCAACACGCTCGGCGCCCATCTCGACTACGTCGTCCGGGAAGCGCTGCACCAGAAGGGCCTGCCGGAAGACAGTGCCAATCTGATCGTGGTGCCGGGGCCGCAGCTGGAGCAGGTGCTCCGGTCGGGCCAGGTCGACATCTCCGCCTTCGGCTACTGGCAGACGACGTTCACCGGGGCCGCTCTCAAGACTGGCGGCCTGCGCGCCGTGTTCGACGACACCGACGTGCTCGGCGAGATCGCCGGCGGCTTCATCGTGCTGCGGCGCGACTGGATCGAGGCCCATCCGGCCGAGGCGAAGGCCTTTGTCGAGGGCTCGGCCAAGGCGCTGGACTTCGCACGCGAAAATCCCGAGAAGACCCGCGAGATCTTCGCCCGGGTGCTGGCCGACCGCGGTGAGAACGCCGACGTGGCGCAGTATTTCGCCGGCTACGGCGTGCGCGAGGGCGGCCTGCCCGTCGAACGCGACATCCAGTTCTGGATCGATGTGCTGGAACGGCAGGGTGGCATCCCCAAGGGCAAACTCATCGCCAAGGACATCCTCTACACCGGGGCCGACGGCCCGGTGGCGAACTGAGGGGCCGCGATGACCGTGCAGTCCGCCGTCCGTCGTGGAGAGGTCACGGTCCGTGACCTCTCCAAGTCCTTCACCTTGAACGGCCGTCGCCTCGATGTGCTCCGCGGCATCCAGCTCGATGTGGACGGCGGCGAGGCCTTGGCGATCGTCGGCCCGTCCGGCTGCGGCAAGACCACGCTCCTTCGCGTGCTTGCCGGGATCGAGCCGCCGGACGACGGCAGCGTCCTGATCGACGGGCGTCCCGTGCAGGGGATCGGCACCGAACGGGCGATCATCTTCCAGGAACCGCGGCTTCTGCCCTGGCTGACGGTGCTCGGCAACGTGTCCTTCGGGCTTCAGGTGCGCGGCACGCCGAAGGCCGAAGCGGAGAGCCGCGCCCGCCACTACATCCGCCTCGTCGGCCTCGGCGACTTCGAGAGCGCCTATCCGCGACAGCTGTCGGGCGGCATGGCGCAGCGTGTCGGCATCGCCCGGGCGCTGACCGTCCAGCCGGAGATCCTGCTGCTCGACGAGCCTCTCGGCGCCCTCGATGCGATGACCAAGCTCACCATGCAGGAGGAATTGGCGCGGATCTGGCGCGAGGAGAACGTGACGCTGATCCTCGTCACCCACGATCTGGAGGAGGCCATCGTGCTCGCCGACCGCGTGCTGGTGCTGCCGAAGGAGAAAGGGGCCGCGTCGCGGGTGATCGACATCGATCTTCCACGGCCGCGCGATCGGAGCGAAGCCCGGTTTGTCGCCATGCGGCGACGGCTGATGGCCGAGTTCGGTCTGCATTGATCAAAGCCGTGCCTGAGGGCGACGGCCGATGATCGAGGAGCGCACCGGTTCACGGCGCTGAATCGGAACGGTTTTGCCCACAGGGCGGCCATGAATGACGCGCTCCAGCTCGGCGTTCCAAATCTGACCGTGGAACAGGAATTTCGTGCCACATCTTTCGACTGATCCATGATGGACGGTTCGGAAGGCCCGGCTGATCCGCAAATGCAGCCTTGTCGACCGGCTCAGCGGCGGCATCCGGCTCGTCCGATCAGTTGACAATTCATATCGGATTCGTAGGATTACCCCTATCAAGACCGCAGGAGGACACCCATGGCCACCATCAGACAGCTCGTTCTGGGTACTGCCGCCAGCCTCATGCTCGGCCTTGCGCCGGCTATGGCGGACGTGACGATCCTCAACGTCAGCTACGACCCGACCCGCGAACTCTATAAGGAATTCAACGCCGCCTTCGCGGCCGACTGGCAGGCCAAGGGCGGCGAGGCGGTGACGATCGAGATGTCGCACGGCGGCTCCGGCAAGCAGGCCCGGTCGGTGATCGACGGGCTCAACGCCGATGTGGTCACCCTGGCCCTCGAAGCGGACATCAACGCCATCGCCGAGGCGACGGGCAAGATCCCGGCCAACTGGCGGACGCTGCTGCCCAACCAGAGCGCACCCTACACCTCCACCATCGTCTTCCTCGTCCGCAAGGGCAATCCGAAGGGGATCGTCGACTGGGGCGACCTGGTGAAGGACGGCGTCGAGGTGATCACGCCCAATCCGAAGACGTCCGGCGGTGCCCGCTGGAACTATCTCGCCGCCTGGGCCTGGGCCGACAAGGAATACGGCGGGGATCGCGAGAAGATCCTCGCCTATCAGCGGGAGCTGTTCCGCCACGTGCCGGTTCTCGACACCGGCGCCCGCGGCTCGACCACCACCTTCGTCCAGCGCCAGATCGGCGACGTGCTGCTCGCCTGGGAGAACGAGGCCTTCCTCGCGCTGAAGGAATTCGGCGAGGATGCCTTCGAGATCGTCGTGCCGTCGATCTCCGTGAAGGCCGAGCCGCCCGTCGCGCTCGTCGACGGCAACGTCGATGCCAAGGGCACGCGCGAGGTTGCCAGCGCTTATCTCGATTTCCTCTATACGGACGTCGGCCAGCAGCTTGCCGCCAAGCACTTCTACCGCCCGTCCCGGCCGGAGGCGGTCGCCCCCGCCGATCTGGAACGGTTCCCGGCGACCGAACTCGTGTCGATCGACAGCGACCTCTTCGGCGGCTGGGTGAAGGCGCAGCCCGAACACTTCGGCGACGGCGGCATCTTCGACCAGATCTACAAGCCGGGACAGTGACCCCCATGGTTGCCGCCGCCCTGTCGGGGCCTTTCCGCAAGCCGAGCATCCTGCCCGGCTTCGGCCTGACGCTCGGCCTCACCCTCGCCTGGCTCGGGACCATCGTGCTGATCCCGCTCGCGGCGCTCGTCCTGAAGAGCGCCGGCCTCGGCTGGGAGGCGTTCGGCACGCTCGTCACGGATCCGCGGACGATCTCCGCCCTGAAGCTCTCCTTCGGGGCGGCGCTCGTGGCGGCGACCATCAACCTCGTCTTCGGCCTGCTGCTCGCCTGGGTGCTGGTGCGCTATCGCTTCCCGGGCCGGCGGCTGATCGACGCCTTCATCGACCTGCCCTTCGCGCTGCCGACGGCGGTCGCCGGCATCGCGCTCACGGCGCTCTACGCCCCGAACGGGTGGATCGGCCAGTTTCTGGCCCCGCTCGGCATCAAGGTGGCCTATACGCCGCTCGGCGTCGTCGTGGCGCTCGTCTTCGTCAGCCTGCCCTTCATCGTCCGCACCGTCGAACCGGTGCTCGCCGAGATCGACCGGGAGGTCGAGGAGGCGGCGGCGAGCCTTGGGGCCAACCGGCGGCAAACCGTGTTCGGCGTCGTGCTGCCCACGCTGATGCCGGCGCTGCTCACCGGCTACGCGCTTGCGCTTGCCCGCGCGGTCGGGGAGTACGGCTCGGTGATCTTCATCGCCGGCAACATTCCGTATGTGTCGGAGATCGCGCCGCTCCTCATCGTCATCCGGCTGGAGGAGTTCAACTACGCCGGCGCGACGGCGGTCGCCGCTGTGATGCTGGCGATCTCCTTCGTCATGCTCCTCGTCATCAATCTCATCCAGGCCTGGTCCAGGCGGAGGTTCGGCGATGGCCGCTGACGTTGCGCTTTCCGTCCCGGCGGCCGAGGAGGCGCCGTTCGGCGACGTCCGATCGGCGGCGCGCCCGGCCAAGCCCTGGCGCCCGCCGACCGACGAAACACCCGTCGTCCGGCGCACCCTGATCGGGATCGCGCTTGTCTTCCTCGGCTTCGTGCTGTTCCTGCCGCTCGTCGCCGTCTTCGTCGAGGCGCTCCGCGGCGGCGTCGCCCTCTATTGGGCGGCGATCACCGAGCCGGACGCGCTGGCGGCGGTCCAGTTGACCCTGCTCGTCGCCGTGATCGCCGTGCCGGTCAACCTCGTCTTCGGCGTCGCCGCCGCCTGGGCGATCGCCAAATACGAGTTCAGGGGCAAGAGCCTCCTGACCACGCTGATCGATCTGCCCTTCTCGGTGTCGCCGGTGATCTCCGGCCTCGTCTTCGTGCTGCTGTTCGGCGCGCAGGGGTTCTTCGGGCCGTGGCTCCAGAGCACGGGCGTCCAGATCATCTTCGCCGTGCCGGGGCTGGTGCTGGCGACCCTGTTCGTCACCTTCCCGTTCGTCGCCCGCGAGCTGATCCCGCTGATGCAGGAGCAGGGAACGGGAGACGAGGAGGCGGCCCTCTCCCTCGGCGCCAGCGGCTGGCAGGCCTTCCGTCTCGTCACGCTGCCGAACGTGAAGTGGGCGCTGCTCTACGGCGTGCTCCTCTGCAATGCCCGAGCCATGGGGGAGTTCGGCGCGGTCTCCGTCGTGTCCGGCCACATCCGCGGCCTCACCAACACGATGCCGCTCCATGTGGAGATCCTCTACAACGAGTACGCCTTCTCGGCGGCCTTCGCGGTCGCCTCGCTCCTTGCCCTCCTCTCGCTCGTCACGCTCGCCGCGAAATCCATCCTGGAATGGCGCTATGCCCAGGATATCGCGGCCACGCGCGGCCGCGGCCACTGAAGGTCTTTGCCCATGGACATCCGCATCGAGCGCATCGCCAAGACCTTCGACCGCTATCCGGCGCTCAACGACATCTCGCTCGACATCCGGTCCGGCGAGCTGGTGGCGCTGCTCGGCCCGTCCGGCTCCGGCAAGACCACACTGCTCCGCCTGATCGCCGGGCTGGAGCAGCCGTCGGCCGGCCGGGTCTGGTTCGGCGCGGAGGACGCCTCCTCGCTGACGATCCAGGAGCGCAACGTCGGCTTCGTCTTCCAGCACTACGCGCTCTTCAAGCACATGACGGTGCTCGACAACATCGGCTTTGGCCTGCGCGTCCGCCCGTCCGGCCGGCGGCCCGCGAAGGCGGAGATCCGACGGCGCGCCGAGGCGTTGCTCGACCTCGTCCAGCTCTCCGACCTCGGCAGGCGCTTCCCGGCGCAGCTCTCCGGCGGCCAGCGCCAGCGCGTGGCTCTCGCCCGCGCGCTTGCCATCGAGCCGCGCGTCCTTCTCCTCGACGAGCCGTTCGGCGCCCTCGACGCCAAGGTGCGCAAGGACCTCCGCCGTTGGCTGCGCGAGATCCACGACCGCACGGGCCACACCACGGTCTTCGTCACCCACGACCAGGAGGAGGCGATGGAACTCGCCGACCGGGTGGTGGTGATGTCGAACGGAAGGATCGAGCAGGTCGGCAGCGCCGACGAGATCTACGACGCGCCGGCCTCGCCCTTCGTCTTCTCCTTCATCGGCGCGTCGAACGCCCTGCCGATCCGCATCGCCGGCGGGCAGGCCCTCTTGGACGGGACCGTTCTGGACCTGCCCCCGCTCGCCGAGCGCGACGGGGAGGCCCGCCTTTATCTGCGGCCGCACGACCTCGCCGTCGTCGACGCGGGCGAAGGCACCATCATCGGCACGGTGGCCGCAGTCCGGCGGACCAGCGGACACCGCCTGGTCGAACTTGCGATCGGCTCCGCTGGCGATCGCGTCGAGGTGGAGGTGCCAGCGAGCCGAGCCGTCAGCGCCGGCGAGCAGTTGGCCGTGAAGCCGCTGCGTTGGCGCATCTACCGGGACACGAACGCGCAGGCCCTGGCCGCATGATCCCCGTCCCGATCTGGCCCCGCTTCCTTTCGCTGAGACCGACGGAGCGGCCGGTCCGGATCGGGATCGTCGGATGCGGACTCACCGGCGCGGCTGCGGCCGTCGCTGTCGCCGATCGCTTCCGCCGTCCGGTGGATCTCACCCTGGTCGATGCCTCCGGACGGTTCGGCTACGGTCTCGCCTACGGGGAAGGCGCGCTTGCGGGGCTGACGCTCAACGTCCGGGCCCGGGACCTGTCGCTGTTTCCGGATCGACCGGACGACTTCGTCGACTGGTTGATCCACCGGGGTCACGGACCCCGCCCCGAGATCAGCGCGGGTTTTCCCGAACGGTCGCGGTTCGGGGCCTATGTCGCCGACCGTCTGGCCGATCGGCTGAAGGGGCGCCGCGATCTCTCGGCCACCCTGTTGACCGATACGGCGATCGCCGGGCATCCGGTCGACGACGGCATCGAGATCGCGTTCCGCCGGTCGCCGGCGAGACGCTTCGACGCCGTCTTTCTGGCAACCGGCTGGGGCCTTCCGGCCACCCCGCGCCGCTTCGGCCGCAGCCCCTTCGCGCCGCTTCCGGAGGGCCTCAAGCCCTTGGACCGGATCCTGATCGTCGGGACGGGCCTGTCGATGGTGGACACGCTGCTCACCCTCAGGGCGGCCGGGCACGATGGACCGATCGAGGCGATCTCCCGGTGCGCGTTGCTGCCTCATCCGCACACGACCGATCCGGCCGATCCCGGTCTTGTGGATCTTCGCACCGTCGGATCCCTGTCGGGTCTTGTGCGGGCCGTCCGACGGACGATGGCGACGCGAGAGAAGGCCGGCGGCTCCTGGCAGGGCGTCGCCAATGTGGCCCGGTCCCAGGTGCAGGACGTCTGGACCTCCTTCGGCGTCGCCGACCGGCAGCGCTTCCTCACCCATGTGGCGCCCTATTGGGAGAACGCCCGGCACCGCCTGCCGATGGGCCATTATGCGTTCCTGATGTCCGAAATCGAAGGCGGCCGGCTGATCCTGCGATCCGGGAAGGTACGATCCGTCGAGCAGGTGACCGACGGATACCGGACGATCCTCGAAGAGGCGCCCGCGGAGGGTCTCGTCCACGACCACGTTTTCGACTGCACCGGTCACCGGCCCGCCGTCGAGAGCCCGCTCATCCGCTCCCTCGCCGCGCAAGGGCTGGTCCGCCTCGATCCGCTCCGGCTCGGCCTCGATGTGGCGCGCTCCGGCCGGGCGCGTCTGCGGCGGGGCATCGCGACCGCGCCCGTCTTCGCCCTCGGACCGCTCGGGCGCGGCAGCCTCTACGAGATCACCGGCGTGCGCGAGATCGTCGAACAGGCCTTCAGGGCCGTGGATGCGATCGATAAGCTGGAGCGCCGGAAGGCCCGCGGCGATCAGGCGCCTGCCGCCTGGGACGTGTTCGCGTTCCGCTGACGGGCTCGGCCGGCCGCGCTCGGAAGTCCCTTGTTGCCTGCCCAGGGCGAGAGGCATGCATGTCCATTGATCAGGCCGCCATCATCGCCTTGGTCGGGCTTCTGCTCATCGCCTATGCGAGCGAACGCTTCCGGATCGAGGTCGTCGCTCTCGCCGGACTGGGGACAGCGATCGCGTGGGGCCTGGTCCCCTTCCCCGACGCCTTTTCCGGCTTCTCCAATCCGGCGGTCGTCACGGTTGCCGAAATCCTGCTGCTCGTCGGCGTCCTGACCCGCACGCGGCTCATCGACCGGCTCGCCGCCATCCTCGCCGCCCGTCTTCGCGGCGAGCGGGCGGTGATCGCGGCGGTCTGCGGCCTCGGCGCCGCCGTTTCGGTGTTCATGAACAACATCGGCGCGCTGGCCCTGATGCTCCCGCTGACGGTCGCCGTCTGCCGGGCCGCGTCGGTCCGGCTCGGCCACGTGCTGATACCGCTCTCCTTCGCGACGCTCCTCGGCGGCACCTGCTCGCTCATCGGAACGCCGGCCAACCTCGTCGTCTCCTCCGTGCGCACCGAGGCGCTCGGGGCCCCGTTCGGCTTTTTCGACCTCGCCGTCTACGGCGGTCCGGCGACCCTCCTCGGTCTCGGTGTTCTTGTCGCCCTCGCGCCCATCCTTCTTGCCGGACGCGGCGACGACGGCGGTCCCCCGCCGATCGCCGGGCCGCGCCGGTTCCTCGCCGAATTCAAGGTGCCGGCCGTCTCGCCCCTGATCGGGCTGACGGTGGATCAGGCGGAACACCACGCGGGCGGCACCATTCACGCCCACATCCGGGCCGGCCGGCACGTGTTCGGCCGCCGCGACGCGGTCCGGATCCTGGCGGGCGACGTGGTGCTGATCGAGGCCGACGTCGCCGACGCGATCGCCCTCCGGGAGCGGGGCGACGCCGATCTCGTCGACGACGGCGCGGCCGACTGGGCGGAGGCGGTCGTGCTGCCCCAGAGCACGGTCATAGGCTCGACGGCGCGCGGCATCGCCGCCTTTGAGCACCACGGGGTGACCGTCGCCGCCATGTCGCCGCAGACGAGCCGGATCGAAGGCCGCCTTGCCGATGTCCGGATCGCCATCGGTGACGTCCTCCTGCTCCGCGGTCGACGCGAGGCCATCGACCGGGCGATCGAGGACACCGATTGCCTCGCCGTCTCGCCGCGCGGGCTCGCCGCCATCCAGCCGAGCGGACCGATGGTCCTGGCCGTGTTCGCCGCCGCGGTGACGCTCGCCGCCACAGGCCTTCTGCCGCCGGAGATCGCCTTCGGCGCGGCGGTCCTCGCGCTCGCGTTGTCCGGGTTCCTGGACCTCCGTACCGCGCTCGCGAGCCTCAACTGGCCGGTCCTCCTCATGCTCGCGGCGCTGATCCCGATCGGCACCGCCTTCCAGGAGACCGGCGCCGCCGCCGTGATCGCGCAAGGGCTGCTCGATCTCACCGGCGCGTCCGGCGCCGTCGCGGTGATCGCGGTCATCCTTACCGTGGCCGTCATCGTGACGCCCTTCGTGAACAACGTCTCGGCCGCCACCGCCCTGGCGCCGATCGCCCTCTCGCTTGCCGAGGCGACGGGCCTTCCGCCCGATCCCATTCTCATGGCGGTCGCCGTCGCCGTCTCCTTCGACTTCCTCACCCCCTTCGGCCACCACAACAACACGATCGTGATGAGCGTCGGCGCCTACCGCTTCGCCGACTTCGTCCGCCTCGGGCTGCCGGTCCTCGTCGTCTGCGCCGGATCGATCCTCCTGATCGCAGCTATGAAGATCGGGTGACGGGTACCCTCGGCTGTGGGTATGCGGTCCGGCGTTCGCCGCGCCGGTTTCCGCGTGCGGTCATCAGTGGCCGGAACTTGAGTTCCGAAATGCGTCGATTGCGTTGTTAAACCTGGCGCAGAACGTGGGCCGATGCGGCTGCAAGTTCGTTCGCCTGCAGACGCAATCGGCGTCTCGTCCTCTCAGGCCACGACGTTCCCGGCGCGGGAACCAGCTTGGCCAGCGTTTGGAGGGTCTGCGCCGCGGCGGCGAGGTGGAACTCGTCCCTGGTCCCGTTCGGACCGCGCAGCCTCAGCCAGTCGAGGCGCAGGATCCGCTTCAGGTGTGCAAAGAGCATCTCGGCCTTTTTTCGCTCGCGGCGGGAGACGGGTACTCCTCCGCCGCGGCGATGTCGCGGGCCCTGGTGAAAGCTCGCCTGCTCGCAGGCCCATAGGCCAGCAAGGCAGCGTCGGACCCGGATCTGAAGGCCGTTTGACAGTCAACGATCGCGGCGGTGCGAAGCGTCAATCCCGCTGGCGCCGATCGATCGAGGAAGTCCACGGCGTCTTGTTTCCGTGACACGCGACGCGGCGAGCCGCGCGACAAAGGCGCGAAACGCCTCACGGGTGTTTGTGTCCGGGCGAAGGGGAACTCCCTTTCGGCAATGCTGGAGCACGCCACGATGGTTACCGTGACCGGAACAGACAAGAACGACAAGGCCTGGCTGATCGAATACAGCCTCGTCCTTCAGGACTGGATCGTCCTGGGCGGACTGCAGGGCAGCGGTGCTGCCGACACGATCGACGGCAAGGGTGGGGACGACACCATCTTCGGATGGGGAGGCGATGACTGGCTGTACGGCGGAAGCGGGAAGGACCGCATCGCCGGCGGCAAGGGGAACGACCACATCTTCGGTGGCGACGGCGACGACCACGACCTCGGCGGCGGGGACGGCGACGACTACATCGACGGCGGCAGCGGCTACAATGTCTTCTACGGGGGCGCGGGCAACGATTCCCTCATCTCGCTGAACGGCACCGAAGGCAATGCCCTCCACGGCGGCAAGGGCAACGACACCTACATCATCGATTCAGCCAACGATCGCGTCGCCGAGTACGACGGCGAAGGCTACGACCGCGTGCTGTTCCGCGGCTTTGAATTCAGACCCAATCTCGAGATCCTCTACGACCCGAACCAGACCAGCAAGGATCCGGACGTCCTATTCACCTCCGAGATCGAGGAGATCGTCTACGACGGTCCGTCCAAGACATCCGTCGTCGTCGAGGGAACCTCGACGAACAACATCATCCGGACGAAGGACGGGTCGGACACCATCTATTCCCACGGCGGGAATGACGTCGTCCACGCCGGCGGCGGTCAGGACACGGTCAACGGCGGCAATGGCAACGACAAGCTCTACGGCGGCGACGGCCAGGACGAGCTCTCCGGCGACCGGGACGACGACGTCCTGGACGGCGGCACGGGCGCCGACCGTCTGTTCGGCGGGATCGGCAACGATCGGTATGTGGTCGACAATGCGGACGACCTTGTTCTCGGCGAAGTCGTGGGCGGCGGCTTCGACGTCATCGAATCGGCCGTCCTCAGCACCATGGCGCTGAAGGACGTCTGGGCGAACACGGGATCCGACCTGCGCTACGTCGAGGGCCTCGCCTACACCGGATCCGCGGCGGCGGTCCTCACCGGCAACAGCTTGGGCAACCAGCTCAGCGCCTTCTGGGCGGCCGGCGCGACCCTGAAAGGCGGTGCCGGGGACGACACCCTCTATGGAAGCGGCAAGGCCGACGTCCTTGAAGGGGGCGACGACGACGACACGCTCTACGGCGGCGGCGGCCACGATCACCTGGAGGGCGGCTTCGGGATCGACACCTACTTCGGCGGCACCGGCAACGACACCTATGTGGTCGACGCCAGCAGCGAAAAGGTCGTGGAGCAGGCCGGCGAGGGCTATGACACCGTGCTCGCATGGGTCGACTACGTGTTGTCGAGCAACGTGGAACGGGCGGATCTGCTGTCCGACATGGGCGGCAGCCTGATCGGCAACGACCTGGCGAACACGCTCACCGGCAGCAAGGTGGGCGGCAACACGCTGAACGGCGGCGGGGGCAAGGACAAGCTGACAGGCGGCAACGCCAGCGACACGCTGATCGGTGGAACCGGCCAGGACAGCATGTACGGCTTTCTGGGCGACGACACCTTCCATGTCGACAGCGCCGACGACATCGTCCACGAGTGGCTCGATTCCGGAGAGGACAAGATCGTCACCAGCGTGAACTACAGCCTCAACGACCTGATCTACGGGTACGTGGAGGAGCTCGTCGCAGAAAACCTGGACAAGAGCTTCGTCCTCTCCGGCAATCAGCTCGACAACACGATCCGTGCCGCCGGAAAGGACGACACCCTCAGCGGGAAGGGCGGCCAGGACCGGCTGTTCGGCTATGCCGGCGCGGACACCCTGTCGGGGGGTGTGGGGGACGACCGTCTCTATGGCGGCCTCGGCAACGACAAGCTCTTCGGCGGCGAGGATGACGACACGCACTACGGGGGCGGCGGAGCCGACACCTACTTCTTCAAGTCCGGCGACGGGGCGGACACGATCGCGGACTTCGAGGACGGTTTGGACAAGGTGGCGGTAACCGGCGGAAAGCTGTCCGATCTGGTGCTCGGAGAGACCGCCGATGGCGTGACGATCAGCTTCAGCGGTCTCGACTTCTCGGTCCTGCTGGCCGGCATCAACCCCGGCGCCGTCACGGCCGCGGATTTCGTCTTCGCTTGAGCGGCCAGAACTGATGGACGAAGGCCCGGCGGTCCCCAGCCGGGCCTTCTTTTTTCGGAGGCTGAAACATTCGGCGGCATCGGCCGGAAACCTCGCCGCCGCAAGGTCTCTTTCGTGAGCCGACCCCACCGGGAGAGCCTTGATGCCATCGGACGAGATTGAACGGATCGAAGCGCGGTTCGCGATTCCCCGCGCCGGCGAGAGCACGACGGGCAGCCGTCCTGCGGCCCGTCGATGGACCAGGGCCGGCCGCGCCTCTCGGCCGACCGCGCACGCGGCGCGGCCCTTCTTCAGGGACCATGCAGCATGATGCCCAGCGCCTTTCTCGCCCGCCTCACACCGGCGCGGCGCGCCTTTGCGGCAGCGGCGGTCGCCTCGGTGGCGGCAAACGTCCTCTCCCTCGCCGGGGCCTTCTACTCGGTGCAGATCTTCGATCGCGTCTTTGCAAGCGGCAGCCACGAGACGCTGCTCGTGCTCTCGGTCCTGTTCGCGGGACTGCTCCTGGCGCAGGGCGTGTTCGAGCGGATCCGCGGCGGGCTGATGGCCGAGGTCGGCCGGTGGATGGAGGCGAGCCAGTCGCCGGCCATCCTGCGCTCCGCCATGCGCCGTCAGGCCGACGCCGCCGCGGACCTTCGCGATCTCGCCACCGTGCGCAGCACCATGACCGGCCAAGGCTGGACGGCCGTGATGGACCTGCCGTGGTCGCCACTGTTTGTCGCCATCCTCTCCCTGGTGCATCCCTGGCTCGGTCTGCTCGCCGCGGCAGCGGGTGCCCTGCTGCTCGCCCTGACGGTGGGTCTCGACCGGTGGACCCGGTCGCAGGTCCGCGCCTCCGCCCCGGACCTCGTGCGGGCGCAGCGCCTCATATCGGCGGCATCCCGGGCCGGCGATGCCGTGGAGGCGATGGGCCTCTCCGCCAGTGTCGCCGCGACTTGGGCCGAGCTCAGCGCTCCGGGTCAGGCCCGCGTGCACCGTCTGGCGCGGACGGGCGCCACCGTCCAGGTGGCCGCCAAGGTGGTGCGGCTGGCGGCCCAGCTCGCCGGGATGGGGCTCGGCGCCTATCTGGTTCTGGACAACCATCTGACCGCCGGCCTGCTGGTCGCGAGTTCCATCCTGCTGGCGCGCGCGCTGGCGCCCGTCGAGCAGGTGGCCGCCGCCTGGCGGTCCTTGCAGGACGCCCGCGAGGCGCTTCGCCGTCTCGATCGGACCGAGGCGGAGGGCGCCGGCGACAAGCACAGCCTGGCGCTGCCGGACTTGGCCGGGCACGTCGCCGTCGCCGGCCTGTCGCTCGCCCTGCCGGGTCTGCGCCGGCCCATCCTCGACGGCATCACCTTCGACCTCGAGCCCGGCCAGTGCCTCGGCATCATCGGCCCTTCCGGCAGCGGCAAGTCGAGCCTTGCCCGGCTCCTCCTCGGCCTTGCCCGCCCGTCCGGAGGCGAGGTCCTCCTCGACGGACTTCCCGCCCCCATGTTCGACCACGACCGGTTCGGCAGCCAGATCGGCTACCTGCCCCAGGACGTGCAGCTCTTGCCGGGGACCGTCGCGCAGAACATCGCCCGGTTCCGGCCGGCGGACCCGGACAGCATCGTGGCGGCCGCGACGGATGCGGGGGTCCACGCGCTGATCCTGTCCCTTCCCAACGGCTACGACACCCTGCTTCAGGAGGGCGGCGCGCCGCTCTCCGGCGGGCAGCGGCAGCGCATCGCGCTTGCCCGGGCCCTTTACGGAAACCCGCGGCTGCTGGTGCTCGACGAGCCCGACAGCGCCCTCGATGCCGTCGGCGAGCAGGCGCTGGTGCGGACCGTCGCGGCGCTCCGCCAACGGGGGACCACCACCATCCTGATCGGCCATCGCATGGCGGCTTTCCGGACCGCCGACATGCTTCTGGTGCTGCGGGACGGGCGCATGGAGCGCTTCGGCCCGCGTGAAGCCGTCATCCGCTCGTTCCAGGCGAGAACCGGCGCCGCCCTGCCCGTCGATCCCCGCCGACACACGCTCCAGACCGCAGAGGCCTGACCATGCTTCGATTGGCTTTCACCCAGCCCGTAGACACCGCGCCGGCCCTCGACCCCGACGGCGCGCCCTCGGTGACCGGCCACATCCTGGCCGTGGCCCTTGCGGCCGCGACGCTCTTCGGCGGCTTCGGGCTCTGGTCCGCCGTGGCGCCGCTCGCAAGCGCCGTCATCAGCGGCGGACAGCTCCAGCTGGAGCGGGACGCGCACCCGGTCGCCCATATCGATGGCGGGCTGATCGCGTCCGTGCGGGTTCAGGAGGGCGACAGGGTCGCGGCCGGCGACCTGCTTCTGCGCCTCGACGACGTGACCGCGCGCGCCAGCCTTGCCGCGCTGGAGAGCGAGCGCGAGGCCCTGGAGGCCCGGCGGATCCGGCTCGCCGCCGAGCGCGACGGCCTCGATCGGCCCGCCTTCGATCCGGCCGAGGCCGGCGAGGCGGCGGTCGCGGCCGAGATGCGCATCTTCGTGGAGCGACGCCTCGGCCGGGCCGGCCAGGCGGCGATCCAGGCGCGGCGAAAGGCCGAACTGATGATGGAGACGAAGGCGTCCCGGGCGGCGCGCGACAGCCTCGACGACCAGCTCGCGCTGATGGCCGAGGAGCTGAGCGGGGCCGAGAGCCTCGCCCGCAAGGGGTTCTATCCCAAGTCCAGGCTGCTTGCCCTGCAGCGCGCGGAAGCCGGCCTTCGCGGAAGCCTTCTTGCCGAGGAGGCGCAACTGGAGCAGGTGGCCGAGGAGATCCTCAAGGTCGACCAGGAGACCGAAGCGCTTCGCCAGGACCACCTGAGCGCCGTGGTGACGGAGATCGCCGAGGTCGAACGCCGGCTGGCCGATCTCGACCACCGCCGCCAGCCGCAAAGCGCCCTCCTCGCCCGCCGCAACGTGGTCGCGCCGGTGTCCGGACGGGTCCACGACATCGCCTTCGCCACAGAGGGCAACGTCGTGTCGCCAGGGCAGCGGATCCTGACGATCATTCCGGACGACGGTCGCTTCGTCATCGACGCCCGCGTGAGACCCCAGGACATCGACAAGCTCCATGTGGGCCAGGAGGCCCGCATCCGCTTCCCCAGCCTGCCGTCCCGCCTTTCGCCGGAGATCGGCGGCACGCTCGCGACCCTGGCGGCCGACCTTTCCGTCGATGCGAAGACCGGGGCGGCCTACTACAAGGCGCGTATGCAGGTCGACCCGGCCGCCCTCGCGACGGTTGGCGAAACGGCGGCGCTGGTCTCCGGCATGCCGGTCGAGGCGCACATCACAACCGGGCAGAGAACGCTGTTCGACTATCTCGTTCAGCCGATGACGGACTTGCTGGCGCGCGGCGCCCGGGAGACTTGACCATGACCCACATGCGTCAAACACATGTCAAAAAGCTGCAGAGCGTGCAAGATTGATCCCTCCGGATGCCTACGGGTGGTGATCACAACAGTAGGGATCGGCAATGACGCGGGCGGTCGAGTGACCTTGCACCCGTATCGGCCCACGGTCCCCGCCGAGTTTTTCAACGAATGGGTTACAAGCAGACATCGTTCTCCGGTGTCCGACTCCTCCGACCTATCAATCCCTGGGGTGCCTGAGGGCTTCGACGACGACCTTGAAGGCGGGGAGATTCTGCCGCCGGCTGGGATAGTAGAGATAGTAGCCGGGGAAGGTGGGTGACCAGTCGTCCAACACGATTGTTAAACCGCCTTTGGCCATCGGGACCGTCGCTAAGTCCTCGGGGACGTACGCGATGCCGTAGCCGGCGAGGGCCGCTTCCACCTGACGGGACGAACTGTTGAAGGTCATCGGCCCGCCAACCTTCACCCGGAGGTCCTGGCCGTCTTTCGAAAACTCCCAAACGTATGCGCCGCCCGAAGCCGAATGGCGAATGTTGATACAAGCGTGGCCGACGAGGTCCCGCGGGTGCTGAGGAATGTGCCGTCCGGCGAGGTACGCCGGAGAAGCGACAGCCACGAGGCGCCAATCCGGTCCGATACGGTAGCCTCTCCCGATCAGGGCTGAAGGACACCGACTTGTCGCATCGACCTTTCACACGTGCTCTTCCGTTTATGCTGGCCACCGCCGCGATCACATCCGTACAGGCAGAAGGCATCTCCATATCCCCCAACGGACCGGACATCGGTTTCCGGTCCGTCCGAGACCTTCACAGGCGTGGTGACGGTCACACCGCTCTTCGCCGCTAACGAGCAGAGCGACGCGACCGAAGCCGAAGAATCGACGGATGCCATCCGGTCTGTCGCCCCGGCCCCGGACGATTTCAGAAAAGGTGCCACTCGATCGAGCGTGGCCGCTGGACCCTTCCCCGCCTCACGTCGCGCGGCCGCAGCAATGAGGGCGGAGGTGCTCAACTCAGTCGCTCCAACGCCAATGCGATCCCTTGGCCGCCGCCGATGCAGAGCGTCACGATACCCCGACGAAGCCCGTCACGGCGCATGGCATGGAGCAGACGGGTCACAAGCACCGCCCCCGTCGCTCCGATCGGGTGACCATGGGCGATGGCGCCGCCTTCCGGATTGATGATGTCGAGTGGGATGCCAAGTTGGGCGGCGACGGCGAGAGGTACGGCCGCGAAGGCTTCGTTGATCTCGAACCGCTCGACGTCCGCCAAACTCCATTCGGCGCGATCCAGCACCTTGCGAACCGCCGGAACGGGACCGATTCCGAACAGGCCGGGCTCCACGCCAGCGACGGCGGATGCAACGAGGCGGCCGATCGGCTCGATCCCGTTCCGTTCGGCATAGCTCCTCTCGGCCACCACCATGGCCGCGGCGCCACTGTTGAGCCCGGGCGCATTGCCTGCGGTGATTGTTCCGCCGTCACGAAAGGCCGGACGGAGCCGGGCGAGAGACTCGGCCGTCGCATCGGGACGGGGTGCCTCGTCGGTCGAGAAGACGACCGTTCCCTTGCGGCCTTGGACTTCCAACGGGACGATCTCGGCCGCGAAGCGTCCGGCGTCGCGCGCCGCTGAAAATGCCTGCTGCGACCTCGCAGCGAAGGCATCCTGCGCTTCCCGGGTGAGGCCGGCACCGATCACAAGGTCTTCCGTATGCCAACCGGAATGCCGGGCTGAGAAGGCATCCTCCAACCCGTCGACGATCACGGCGTCCAGGATCCCCGCGTTGCCCATACGGTATCCCCACCGGCCTCCACCGAGGAGGTAGGGGGCGCGGTCCATGTTCTCCATGCCACCCGCGATCCCGACGTCCACTTCGCCGGCCAGGATCTCCAGGGCGACGGAGGCAATGGCCTGCGCGCCGGATCCGCAGACCCGGTTCACCGTGAGCGCCGGGACTTCGACGGGCAGGCCGCCGGAGAGGGACGCCTGCCGGGCGGGGTTCATGCGGTTCCCCGCCTGCACGACGTTGCCCATGACCACAGTGCCCACACGCTGCGGATCAATGCCGCTGCGAGCGACCGTTTCCGCGATCGCCCGAGCGCCGAGCGTCGTCGCAGGGACCTCCTTGAGGCTGCCGCCAAAGCCGCCGATCGCGGTACGGACCGGGCTGCAGATCACGATTTGCCGATGGGTCAAGGTTCAGCTCCATTGTCTGGTTTTAGGACGGCACCGCTCCCTCCGGTCGTGAAGCAGAGCGACTTTGCGCTTCAGACGCCCAAGGCATCGATCCTCGCGCCTTGTCGTTGTCGATGCAGGCCGCTTCGGCGATCAGGTCGTTTGTGCCGAGCCAGCGTTCGTAAGGGACCGCATTCGAGACCTTTCGTCTGTCCAGCCCATCTGGCCGCACGAAAAATCGGATGGCGACGCGTCAGGGGACGGACGGGCAGCCTATAGCCGTGACCGCGACGGCCTATTCGGCAGCCCGGGATAGGATGAGAAAGGCCGTCGCCGGCTCTTGCAAAGCAGGCATGGAAGGCGGCTTGACCGCCTCCACTCGCTCGACGGTTTCGGGGGCGGATGCGCTCGGCCTGATCCGGAACCACGTGGCATAGAGGGCGGGGAGGAACAGGAGGATCAGCACGGTTCCGACAGCGGTTCCTCCAATGAGGGTATAGGCCATCGATCCCCAGAAGACGGAGTGGGTCAGCGGAATGAAGGCGAGGACCGCCGCGAGCGCCGTCAGGATCACGGGCCTCGTCCGCTGCACGGTCGCCTCGACGACGGCGTGGTAGCCGTCCAGGCCCGCGTCGCGGTTCTCCTTGATCTGCTCCGTCAGGATGAGCGTGTTCCGCATCAGGATCCCGGCCAGGCCGATGAGACCCAGGATGGCATTGAATCCGAAGGGCTGGTTGAAGGTGAGGAGTGCCGGGACGACACCGACCAGACCGAGCGGCGCCGTGAGCAAAACCATCCCCATCATCGAGAAGGAGCGAACCTGCAGCATGATCACGATCAGCGTCACGGCGATCATCACGGGGAAGATTTTCCCCAGGGCCACGTTGGCCTTCTCCGCCTCCTCGATCGAACCGCCCATCTCGATGCGGTAGCCGTTCGGCAGGCTTGCGATCAGCGGCTGAAGGGCTGTCATGACGGCCTTCGACACTTCCGGCGGCTGGGTCTCCTCGTTGATGTCCGAGCGGACGGTGATGACGGATGCCCGATCACGGCGCTTGAGAACGGGATCCTCCATGCTGATCTCCGACCGGCCGATCTGGTCCAGGGGGATCTGGCGCCCGTTCCAGCTCATCAGCGAGAAGTCGGCGAGCCGTGCCGGGTCGAGACGCTCTTTCCCGCCGCTGCGGGCCACGACGGGCACGTTGCGGATGTCCTCGCGCACCTCCGTGACCGGGATCCCGCTGAGGAGGAACTGAAGCTGCCGCCCGACCTCGGCCGTCGACAGGCCGATCTGGTTCAGCCGATCCTGGTCCGGAACGAAGCGGACGACCGGTGACCGGTTGCCCCAGTCGCGGTTGGCCTGTCGCACATCCGGGATGCCACGCATGATGGCAAGCGCCTTCTCGGAAATGTCGGAGAGAACGGCGGGATCCGGACCCATGATCCGAAACTCGACCGGAAAGGCCGTAAAAGGACCGAACACGAGTTGGGTCACGCGTACGGCGGCTTCGGGGGCGAGCCCTTCCGAAACAGCCTCACGCAGGCGATGCTTCAGCGCTTCGCGGGCTTCGGCGTCGGGCGTCAGGACGACGATCTTGGCAAAGGCGGGATCTGGCAGCTCCGGGGACATCGCGAAGAAGAAGCGCGGCGCACCCTGGCCGACATAGCTCGTGACGATCTCCGCCTCCGGCTGATCGGCGAGCCACGCCTCCAGCGTCTCGACGGTGCCGGTGGTCGTCTCGATGCTGGTGCCTTGCGGCAGCCGCACTTCGACGAGGACCTCGGGCCGGTCGGAGGTCGGAAAGAACTGCTGCTTGACGCCGCCCATCCCGACAACCGCCAAGCCGAACGCGATGGCGACCACGGTGCAAGTCATGACCTTGTGGCGGACGGCGAAGGCGATCACGGCCCGCAGGCGACGATAGCCCGGGGTGTCGTAGATCGCGTGCGTGCCGCCTTCGACCGGCTTGATGTCGGGCAGCATCTTGACCCCAAGGTACGGGGTGAAGACCACCGCGACGATCCAGGACACGATCAGCGCGAAGCCGACCACCCAGAAGATGTTGCCGGCATACTCGCCCGCAGCGGAGCGGGCGAACCCCACTGGAAGAAAGCCGGCGATCGTCACCAGCGTGCCGGACAGCATCGGCGCGGCGGTATGGCTCCAGGCGTAGGCCGCGGCCCTGATGCGGTCCATGCCCTCCTCCATCTTCACCACCATCACTTCGATGGCGATGATCGCATCGTCGACGAGGAGGCCGAGGGCGAGGATGAGGGCGCCGAGGGTGATGCGGTCGAAGAAGCGCCCCGTCTCCAGCATGATGAGGAAGACGACCGCGAGCGTCAGCGGCACGGCGGCCGCGACTACGATCCCCACGCGCCAGCCGAGGCTGAGCAGGCTGACGAGGAGCACGACGCCGAGCGCCATCGCGAACTTCAGCATGAACTCGTCGACGGCATTGGTGATGTTCACCGCCTGGTCGGACACCTTCGCGAGCGCGATCCCGAGCGGCAGTTCCTTGGCGATGGTCGCCGTCCGATCTTCCAGATCCTTGCCGAGGGTCAGGCCGTTCCAGCCCTGCTGCATGACAACGGAGAGCATGACGGTCGGCTCACCCTGATGCCGGATGAGATAGGTGGCCGGGTCCTCGTAGCCGCGCCGCACGTCGGCAACGTCGGAGATCTTCAGCGTCCGCCCCCCGACCACGAACGGGGTGTCGGCGATCGCCTGAACGCCATCGTAGGCGCCGTCCACGCGGATGAAGACCTGAGGGCCGCTGGTTTCGATGGACCCGGCCGGGGTCACCGTGTTCTGCCGTTGCAGAGCGGCGATGATATCCTCAGCGGAAGCGCCGAGGGTGGCGAGCCTGCCGTGGGAGAAGTCGACGAAGATCCGCTCCGGCTGCTCGCCCAGGATGGTGACCTTCTTGACGCCGGGGACATGAAGAAGGTCCTGGCGGATCGTCTCCGCTTGGCGCGCCAGCTCGCGCATAGGCATGCCCTTCGCCTTGAGGGCGTAGAGCGCGAAGCTGACGTCGGAATACTCGTCGTTGACGAAGGGGCCGCGCACGCCCGGAGGCAGCTTGCGGGCCTCGTCGCCGAGCTTCTTGCGCGCTTGGTAGAACTCTCCCTCCACTGCGGAGGGTGGTGTGCTGTCCTTCAAGGTGAGGATCAGGTAAGCGGCCCCCGGCCGGGTCGTGGTCTCCACCCGATCGTACCAGGTCAGTTCCTGGAGCCGCTTTTCCAGCGGCTCGGACACCAGGTCCTGCATCTCTCGGGCGGTGGCGCCCGGCCAGACCGCCGTGACGGTCAGAGTCTTGATCGTGAAGTTGGGGTCCTCGGCGCGGCCCATGACGACAAAGGCGTAGATGCCCGCGGCCACCAGGAGAAGGATGGAGAACAGGGTCACCGCCCGCTCCCGGACGGCGATCGCGGAAAGGTTGAGGGTCATTGGGCGCTCCCGCTTTCCGCAAGGGTCCTGACGCGGGCGCCGTCCTGCAGAAGGTGTGCGCCAAGGGAGACGACGATGTCATCCAGCCTCAAGCCCGTCACGACGGCCGCCTCGTCCGTCATCCGGACGAGGCGGACCGGGCTGAAGCGGACGGTCGAGGTCGTCTGGTCGAAGGTCCACACCCCCATCCGCCGGCCGTCGTCGAGTACCGCCCCGAGCGGAACCTGAAGGTTCTCGGGGTTCGCATCCGTCGCGACCTCAATCGTGACGGTGGCGCCGAGCGGCGCATTCGCGGCTTTGCCTCCCAGAACATAGCGCGCCTCATAAGTCCGGGATTGGCTGTCGGCGGCGTCGGACAGTTGGCGCAGTTCGGCCTTGAAGCGTGTTCCTTCGGATCCGAAAAGCGTGGCGTCTGCGACGGAGCCGAGAGTCGGGCGAACGGTTTCCGGGAGCGCCACCACCGCCTCGCGCGGTCCAGCATGGGCAAGGCGGATCACCGGTTGACCGACGGAGACGACCTGGCCGGGCTCGGCCAAGGTCTCCACGATCGTGCCGTCCTCATCCGCGAGCAGAACGGAATAGGCGGCCTCGTTCTCCGCGACGCGCGCCTCGGCCTCCGCGGCGGCCAGGCGCGCCTTGCCCGTATCGAGCGCCGCCTTGGCCTGCTCGTAGCGCTGCATCGAGGTCCAGCCGTTGCGAACGAGGTCGGCTAAGCGGCTCTCGTCGGCCTCAGCCTGGAGGACCACGGCGCGCGCCGCAGTGACCGCATTGCGCCGCGCAGCCAGCGCGAGCCGCAGATCCACGCTGTCGATCCGCATCAGCGGCTGTCCCTCGACGACACGCTGGCCAACCCCGACAAGCCGCTCGACGATCTTTCCGCCCACCCGGAAGCCGAGATTGCTCTGGACACGCGCCGCGACCACGCCGGTGAAGTCGCGCTGCAGGCCGCTCACCGCGACCGGTGCGGCGAGCCTGACGATCGGCGGATCGAGGCGGGCGTCGGCGACGCCAGCCACCTCCGCCGAATGGAGAGGGAACACCGCCCATGCGGCGGCTGCCGATAGGACGGCGAGGACGCTGCCGACGAGGACTGCCGACCTTTTCTTCATGACACGCGCCTCGACCTTTTTAGATTGCGTTCGACAGCTATATGATATATAGAATGCGAACACAATCTAAATTCGGAGGTCAGGATGCGTGTGAGCCGAAGCCAGGCCGCTGAGAACCGGCAGACCGTGATCGACGTCGCAAGCCGCTTGTTCCGGCAGCACGGCTTTGACGGGATCGGGCTGAAGGACCTGATGGAAGCGGCCGGCCTGACCCAGGGCGCCTTCTACAAACAGTTCGAATCCAAGGAGGATCTCGCGGTCCACGCTTCGGAGCGCGCGCTGGAGAGAACCGCCGAACGGTGGGAGACCGAGATCGCCGCGCACCCCGAAGATCCCTTGGGAGCCGTGCTTTCCCTCTACCTCAGCCAAGGTCACCGTTCGGAAGTCGCCGAAGGATGCCCGATCGTAGCGCTCGGAGCCGATGCCATCCGCCATGGCGGCGACGTGAAGCGGTCGTTCGCGGCGGGCGTGAGGAACCGTCTCAATCGCCTGCGCGACCTGATCGGCGAAACCCATCCGCAGGATGCCGACAGCAAGGCGCTGGCGGTGGCATCCCTGATGATCGGCGGCCTGATGCTGACCCGCCTGTTCGAGGAGGCCGAGTTGGCCGACGCTGTCCTGGAGGCTGCCAGCGAGGCCGCCCGCGAGATCGCTTCCGGCTGAACGGGCGGCCAGACACCATTCAGCAGAAGTGGACTTGGTGCGCAGAAAGACCTCGTCCGGCAGAGTCTCCACAGAGGCTCAGGGTTGATGACAGACTCTTGGGCAAGCCCGTTCCGGCGGCGAACCTCGCAATGTTGTCGTCGCCGGGCGCTCCGGTTGGCGGCGACCGCGACGGCAGGAAGGCCTAAGGTTCGCATGGGGACATGACCTTGGACTTGGGTGAAGAGGGCTGCCTGGCCGATCGGCGCGTGTGGCCGACCGGCGAGTCTGGCCAATCGTCAGACGTGACTGCAGGGTACCGGCAGGGTTTCAGTCGGGGCGTGTGAAGCGCTGTTCATAAATAGGTATTCCTGCGCACCCGGATGGCGGACGTAGGTGGGCTGCATGTTGGTATTGGCATCCTCGATCATGAAGTCGAAGCGGAGGTCGCGCTTGCGGCCGGTGGGCTCGGGGCCCATGCCAAACGCACGAGCATGTCGCGGTCCGCGGCAGCCCGTGCGGCCTTGAGTTCGACGAGCATGCCCGCAGCCGTGGTCGCCGCCACGTCCGCAGCCAGGGCGCGCTTCAACGGATAGGTCTCCACGAGGGCACTCAGGTGCGCGAACACCATGTCGATCTGCTCCAGTTCGCCGACCTGATGCCGCGCTGCCTCGCGGTACCCGGCCTCTTCCGGCCGTGGCGCGAAGACCATCTCGCGGCCTGCGCATCCCACCAGCTTCATCCAGCAACCGGCAGCCGCACCGAGGACCACATCAGTCAGGACGTGCATCAGGAGGAGCATCCGACCGGTCATGTTCTGAGGGAACAGCGCGCCGAACCAGCCGCCGGCGGCAGGTCCCTCTGTGGCACCCAGCACAAGGCCTGTTGCGAACAGGGTCGACGTGTCCGTCTCCAGGGCGAACATCGCGGCCGTGGCGATCAACCAGCAAAGCAGGAAAGCGACCCCGGCGAGCGTGGTGCCCACGGCTATGCGTCGCCGGGTCTCGATCTGATCCGTCGCGTGCATCAGGCTCGACAGGACGTAGCTGGCCAACACGACCGGGGTTCCATAGCTCAAGGCCAGAAACCAGTTGGTGGAGATGTCGACCGAGACGCCGCTTGCCCGAGCGTAGAGCGCAATGATCAGAACGCCGGCGCCGAGCAACGCCAGCCGGGCGGCGCCGAAGGCCACGAGCGACACCCGCTCGCCGATCGACGGCCGGAACTGAGGATCCGGCACGGTCCTGGTCTTCGCGTGGCGCTTCTGAACGCCAAGGAGAATGTCCTCCAGCCCCTGAAGCCTCCGCACCGCCGCCGCTCGACGATCCGTCATCGTCTGCAGGCGTGTCCTGGCGGCCGCATATGCCGATGCATTGCGGCCATCGAAGACGGCGCCTGCCAACCGGCGCGCGGCAGCCTCCGGATCTTCCGCGCCGAGGCAACCGGAGAGGTCGGATCGGCTGACCACCACGTCCTCGATGGCAAGGTCCAAGGCGTCCACGGGGGTCATGGTGCCGGGGATCAGAAACGGTTCGGGTGAAAATCGGTTCATCGGATGTCTCCCGCGATTGCGTGCACCCTCAGGCTGACGAACCGGACCCATGCCCGGCAAAGGGACCTTGAAGGGCAGCGCGAGCGCAGATCCGGAAAGGGGTCGGCCAGGTGGCATGAGGCTCGGAAACAGACGGAAACTGAAGGACGAGCCGCAACAGAGGACGCGCCTCACCCCGGCAACGCCGCGCTCCGATGGTTCGGGCGCGGCGTTGCCGGCGCTGGTCTGTCGCCGGGTGCTCCGGGTCGGATCCGATCGCCGCGGTGCCAGGCCCGCTAGATCCCCGGTGGTCGCCAGATCGGTCCGGGTATGTTGAAGGGCCGTGCTGGCGGCTTGGTCGGTCCGGCCGGCTTGGGTGGCGGATTGGCCGCCGGATTGAAGTGCGGCGTCGGACGCGGGATCGGACCCGGACGGCGGGGCGGTTGCGCCGAACCAACCGCCGGGCGCATCGGCTGGATCATTCTCGGCGGTGGCCGCTGGGAGGCATGCGGAGCGGTTGGCAACAGGCTCGCCACCAGGCCAAGGCCAATCGCCAGGACCCGTCGGCGGGTCAGATCGGTCGACATGGAGGCCTCCTCAGTAACCGTAGACGAACTGGCGGAGACCTTCGTAGATCTGCATGAAGGTCTGCGGGTCGTCGCGTGCCACGAGCATCAGGCGCTTGGCATCCATCGCACCATCGGCGGCGAGCCGCGCCATGTCGCTCTGCGCCCGGATCATGCTGCGGTTGAGGGCCGTGATCTCGGCCGGCACGTCGAAGATCCCCTGTTGCGTCTGGCGCCGGCGCTCGTCTGTCCAGGCGGTCAGCACGTCCAAACCGGCGCTCAATCCGAAGGTCATGAGAACGCGCGTCATGTCCGTGTCGGACATGACGATTCCGCGCGCCACGGGGGCGAGCTGCGGATCCAGCATGGCTTCGGCATCCATGCCGATCCGGTACCATGCATCGGGGGCCTCCAACGCGGAGATGATCGGCAGCAGGCGGAGCATCGTGCCGATCTTGTCCGCGGAAAGTCGCCTCATGTCTCCCGCGAAGAGCGCTTGGAAAAGCTCAGGATTCCGGAAACGTTGAAAATCCGGTGCGGTCGAGAGGGTCGGCGGGCTCTGGGGCGGAACGGTCGAGGGTTCCGCCGGCCCGACCGTCGCGGCCTGGAGTGACAGCGCCAAGAGCGCGGCGAACGAAGTTTGGTTCAGAAACGGCATGTCTCACCGGTCGGTTCGAGGCGTCCGCGGGGTGCGGAAGACGCGCTCCCCTTCATTCCCCGCGGCACCGTTTCGCGTCCCGGGCAAACCGGGCGACCGGCGGACTGCCGTGCAGGAATCGGCCCGTCGCACCGGCCCCCACGCCGGAAATCACCGGACGACATCCAGCAAGGGACGGTCTCGACCGGACGCGCCGCGGAACGGGACACCGGGCGGGTGACGAGCCGACACCTGACCGGCGGCTTTGCCCAAATGGATTTCCGGTCGTTTCCCGCCGCGGGCTCGCGCCGTCCCACCGATGCCCTTTGCTGGAGGCACCCGGCGTTTGGGAGGGTGGAGCCGTTCAACGCGCCAGGAGAATTCGACCATGCTCCGCAGCACCTGCCTTGCCACTGCCGTTGGCGTGATGCTCCTCTCGGCTCCCGGTTTGTCGGCCGCCACCGAGCGCATCATCGTTCTCGCCCCGGACTATCCTCTGGCCGATGCCGAACAGATTGCCGACATGCTGGGCCGCACGGTCCTCGGCGGCCTGGCCCCCGGCGACGGCCTCACGGTCATCGAGGGAGCCTCCGGGCGCACGATCGTGGACGCTCGGGTGCCGGACGAGCCGATCTATGCCACCCACCGTCGCCAGCTCGCGCGGGTGCTCCAGCCGGCCTGGACGGAGCTGCGGTCCCACCTGACCGGGGCCGCCAAGCGGACCGAAACGCAGGACCGCACACGACCAGGCTCGCAGGTCGACCTGCCGTCCGTGGTGCAGAACCTCGGCTATGCGGCTGCCCGCGCGCCGGATGTCCTCGTGATCGGCAACCCGCTCCACCATGACGACACGATGCCGGCGACTTCGTTTCGCAGCGGCTACCCGACCGCCGGCTATCTGGCGCTTACCCGCTCCACGTCGCCGCTCGGCACGGACGGCCTCAGTCTTGCCGGCGTCAACGGCATCCACTTCTGCGTGACGAGCAACAGCGCATTCCTGAACGCCGTCCACGAGGAAGGGGTGCAGCGGTACTGGTCGCTCTATGCCGAAGCGCTCGACACGCGGCTCTTGACCTACACCACGAGCTTTGCGGAATGCGCGAAGCGGTTCATGGCCGGCGAGGCCTCGGGCGCACGCACCTTCAGCGCTTCGGACGCGGATCGGGTCGCGATGATCGACGCATCGGTCTACTCAGATCTGCCCCCTGCCCTCCAGACGGAGATCGCGAGCGGGATCACCCGGTTCGAGAGCCTCGGCGTGTTCGATTGGGATGCCGAGGACGGCGACGTGGTGGAGATCATCGGCACCGACTTCCGGCAACGCGTCGATCTGCGCAACCGTCCCGAGACCGTGCGTGTGCCGATCACCCATGGTGCGCTTCGCGTGGTCGGGATCGCTGACGGAAACCGCGGCATCACGGTCGGCATCAAGACGGCGGACGACCGCATGATCGTGTCGGACACCATCGCCGTCGGCGAAACGGTGGACATCCCGCTCGGCAACCCGCGCCCGCCGGCCTTCTGAGGCATCGCCCGGGAGGCGAGACCCCGGCATGCCCGTGCCGAGGTCGCGCTCCTTGCCGAGCGGCATCCGCTCCCCGCCGCACGGCCCTTCCCCTTCGTCCATCAAAAGGAAACCCGAGCCATGACCGCCACCGTGGGCCATTCCCGCCATGACCCTCCGGCACAGTCCGGCCATGCCGTCGAGTGGCCGTTCGACCCCGTCGTTCCGGGCCCTTGGGAGGAAATGACACCCGAGCAGGCCCGCCGCTTCGTCCAGATCTGCAACCTCCAGCCGCCCGGCGGCATCGTCATCCCGGAAGTGGAGATGCGGATCCGCATGGTGGCGCCGCGCTTCTACCCGCGCGCCCGGCTGCTGGAAGGGGTGCTCCGATGGTCGCCCGAACACGTCGCGCTCTTCCGGATCGTCCTTTCCGAACAGGGAGCCGCCTTTCTGACCGGCATCAATCCCGCCGGTGCCCGGCCAGCCGGTCAGGTCCCCCGGCTGGACGATGTCGACCCGGGCGTCGTGACAGACTGGTTGCGTTTCTTCTGCGCCACAGTCCGCGCGGAGCAAGGTCCGTTCATCATCGTCGAGCGAGCGTCCGGTCTGCACTTCGCGCCCGACGTCGATCCGGCCCGACGGATGGAGATCGCAGCAGTCGTTCGGCCCGTCCGACGGCTGCGCCCCGTCGCGGGCGGCGCGGCGGCACGACGAAGCGCGTTCGTCCGCTACGGGTCATCCCTGTTCGAGGCAAGATTCAGCATCATGCCAAGCGGCCATGTGACGATGGACCACGACCGGCTCGTGGCGGAGGAAGTCTTCGTCCGGCCCGGGACCTATGAAGGCGTCTGGCACATCGTCGAGGCTGGGGGGCGACCGATCGGTTTGCCGGGGGTCGCCCGATGAGAGACGATCGTTTCGACCCGACAGCGATGGCCCCCGCCGGCTCCCACCCGGTCCGGCTGGCTGTCCGCCAGGGCGGACAGGCCGCCCCGATGGGCTTCGGCGTTCGAGCCCGCGCGCCCGGCGGGTCGGCCGAACACCCCCTCCTTCTCGGCGAGGAGACCCATGTGATGACGCTTGCACCGACCGGTGCCGGCAAGACGGTCAGCTGCACGGTGCCGGTCCTCCTTCAGTATCCCGGCCCGATCGTCATCTTCGACTGCAAGGGCGAGAACGCCGAAGTGACGGCCCGCCATCGGCGCCAGATGGGCCAGGAGGTGCTCGTGGTCGATCCCCTCCGGGTCACGCGCTTCACCCCGGCCCGGTTCAACCCGCTCGACATCGTGGAGCCTGACGCCCTTGACGCCCCGGAGGAGGCTCGCAGCTTGGCCGAAGCTCTCCTGCCCGACCGCTACGACACCCGCGACGCCTTCTGGCGCAGTCGCGCGACGCATTTTCTCACCGCGGGCATGTTGCACGCGGTCCATGACCTGCCGCACGGCCAGCGCAATCTGGTCGCCTTGCGCGACGTCGTTCACCGCCTGGGGCGGAGCATCAGCCGCGGCAATTTGGGTGGTCCACGGCCAACCGAGATCACCTCCCGCCATCCGGAGGTGAAGCGGATCAGCGAGGTCATGGACTTCGGCAGCACCGACACCCTTGGTGGCATGCTGCACTTTGCGATGGACGGCGTCGGCTTCATCCGGGGTCCCCTGATCGAGGACAGCCTGTCGGGAAGCGACGTCTCATTGAGCGCGATCACCGAAGGAGAGCCGCTGACGATCTACCTCGTGCTTCCGCCGCATCTGCTTCAGACACATCAGGCGCTGTTGCGGACGTGGTTCGGCGCCCTGTTCGCGGCGCTCTACAGGCGCCGCACGAGGCCGGCCTTGCCGACCCTCCTCATTCTCGACGAGGCCGCGCAGCTTGGGACATTCGATCCCTTGCGGACCGCGATCACTTTGCTTCGAGGCTTCGGTGTGCAGACCTGGTCGTTCTGGCAGGATCCGAGCCAGATCACCCGGCTCTATGCCGACCACCGGACACTGGTCAACAACTGCGGCCTCATCGAAGCGTTCGGGGCCAAAGGGCGAGCCGCGTGGACCCAGATCGGCGACTTCCTCGGAGAGGACATCAGCCGCTTCGGCGAGATCGGCCCGCAGGCCATGCTGGTCCAGCAGAACGGCAACCTGGAGGTGGTCCGGCGCATCGACTACCGCACCGACCCGGCGCTGCGACCGCTTGCCGATCCGAACCCGATCTACGCGACCGCGTCCGGGTCGGTGCGACGCCCGGCGCCGAGCCTGCCCCCTGCCGCGGACGCGCATGTAGAGGGGCAAGCGCCCGGCACCCTTTTCCAGTACGTGACCGAGATGGAGTAGGCGCGCGGACGCCGCGATCCGGAAACACCCGGAAAACGGGCGGGCACCGTGGACGATCGTCCGTGACCGTGTTGCTATGAATGCAGTCTGCCGGCCCATCGTGGGAGAGACGTCGATGCAGAAGAATCCGGACCACCTGGGTCAACCCGACCTTGTCCCCTACGTCAAGATCGTCTGCGACACTCTGAGGGTCGGACCGGATCACGATGCGAAAGGCGGCCCCCAGACCCTGGCGACATGGATCGTGAACCGATGGGGCAACACGGCCCGCATAGTGGATCGCAAGATCCCCACGTCGGACGAAGCCATTCGCGAGATCCTGTCCGGAGGCTACAAGCAAACGCGCACCGACCACGTGGAACACCTCCACTACGCCATCGGCATGCACGAATTCGGTCTCCTGCCCGAAGGCACCTGGATTCTGCGCGACGAGAGCGGTGGAGCGAGGCTGCGTGATCGGGAAAGTTTCGCGACGTTGGTGGCCGGGGCGCGACAGACTGCCAGGGATCCGCTGCGCCTCCTCAAGGAAAACGTGGTCCCTTGGGGGCCGTGGCTGAGCGTTGAGGCCCAACCGATCCACCGCCACGACCACGGACCGACGATCAGGCACATGATCGTCAGCGACGGCGACGAGCCTCCGCGAGCCGTGGCCCAGGAGGGGCTCCGGTTCAAGCCGGGCGCGGAGGTGGCCGTGCGGTTTCGCACGGCGGTCGATGGTCACGTCCTCCTGATCGCCCACCGCCATCCCAATCCGGATGCCGACGTCTCGGAGCGGTTCCAGGTCCTGAACGACTTTCCCAAGCTCGCCTGCAAGCGGAGCGAAGTCTATCGCGCGGGAGAGATCCGCACGACCAAGCCGTTCACACTGACACGATTCAACTCGTCGAACACACTCTACATCGTGAACTGGCCGCAGGTCTTGAAGCCTGCCGACTATGGTCTCACCGGGCTGTTCGCGGACGGAACGAAGGAGATCGACAGCCATCATCTGGCGAACATCGGACTTGCCATGGAACGGGGTGCGCGCATCGGTCTTGCCGACCCGCGCGCGCCCCGTGTCCTTGGCGGTAGGCAGTCCCTGATCATCCAGGACGAGTGACGGAGGTGTCCGGTGAACGACGAGACGGTAGCCGCCAAGTTCGACGCCGAACGTGTTCTGGATTTCCTGGACCAGATGAACGGGATCCGGTTGAAGCACGAGCTTCGCGCCCATATCCGGCGAGCGCCGGAGGTGGGCCTCACAAAGGATGGTCTCCTCGTCCTCAAGTTCGTTCTCGGCATCACACAGCGAAAGATCCGCCGCGACCTCCTTCTTCTCGACGTTGCTCTTCTGGAGAAGAGCCTCGCCCTCGGCGTCGATCGGGCCATGACCGTGGTTGAGCGACGAGCGGTCGCCAATCGGCGCAAGCTGGCCTGGCTCGTGCCGGCCTGCAGCGCCGCCGACGACTCGGGCCACCTTGACGATGGCAATGCCATCGGGGCGGACCTTGTCCGGGCTCTGGACAGGGTGATCGCCGGGCGCTTCGATCGGCTGGACGAGGATGTTGTGACCCTCTTCGGTCTCCGCGGTGCGGCGCTGCTGAGAGACGTCGCGAAGAATTCGAGAAGCATCAAGGAGATCGGCTATGCGATCGAGGCCAGCCGGCAAGCGCTTGACCTCGCGCGCCAGATCGCCCATCCCGGCTTGACCCTGACCACCGCCCTCCAGTACGTGCGCGCCGTCGTCCAGTTTCTGAAAGCCGATCAGCCTCAGGACAGCAGCCATTCGCTCGCGGTTGTGGTCGAGGCACTCACCGCGCTTCAGGACGTCGTGGCCGAATGCGATCCACGAGATCCGCGCCTCACGCAACTGACCGCTTTGATGGGTATTTTGTCGGCCCCTCTTGCCGCCATGGGTGCCTCCAAGGAGGCGTTGGATCGCCTCGGCCCAGGCCAGGGCGATCCGCAAGGCCCCGCCGCCGCCGGCAGTGCGATCGGACGCATCATGCGGACCCTGTTCATGGGCGCGGCGCGGGCGAAGAGTGGCGAGAAGGTCGACGGAGAACAACTCCTGCGGGACATGGAAGTCTCCATCGAGACGATCGGTCCGAGCGTGGGGCTCGACATCTGGCTCCAATCCCAGAAAGGCCTCGCCGACCTGAAGGCCGCGCGGGGATCGAAGGGGGATGCCAAGGCGCTGCTCCTTGAGGCTCTGACGACGGGCCGCCAATTGATCCTCGCCAGCACCAGTGCCGACCAGGTGACCCGCGCGCTGACCGCGTTGTCCGAAGTTGCCGGCTCGCTGGTCGCGCTGGAAGCTGGCGACGGCAATGCGGAGGGCGTCTTCCGCGCGATCTCCCTCAGCCGGTCCGTCCGGTCGAGCGTCGGCATGGCCATGGCTCGCCTTGAGAGCGATCCCGCCTTTCTGGACGTGCGAAAGCTGAGGGGCGACGTCGTCCGCCTGCGCGAGGACGTCGCCCATCGTCGGCGGCTCGGCCGCACGCTCCACGCGGAAATGAAAGCGTCACCCGCACTGTCGGATCCTCGGACGGCGGCGGAGAAATGGGCGCCCGCGACCAGTTTCCAACAGGCGTTCGACGAGGCGGTCCGACGTCTGGAGGTCGCCACAGGCACGTTCCAGCAAGCCCTGGCGCAGCGGGAGCTCGATGCGGTGCTGAAGGGCCCCGACATACGCGAGGTTTGCCAGGCGGTTCCGCCGGGCGGCGTCGCCGTGATCCTTGCGCCCGCCGCAAGCCGGGCGTGGCTCCTGATCGTGCCGCACGGGGCGGACGGTCTCCGGTCAGACCATCTCGTTGAACTCGACGCACCATGGGGCGACCTGTCCACCGACCTGTTCGACGGCCCCGGACCGGCGCCGTCCTGGTTGCCCGTGTTCCGCCAGTTGCGGGCCGATCTGGCGGAGGGCCGACCGGTATCGATCCTCGGACCCGAACTGCGAGCATTCTCGGAGGCTCTCGATGCGATTACGCGGCGGCTGTGGGATGGATTGATGGGCCCTCTCGACGCAGCGCTGCGCGCCATCGGGTGTGCCCCGGACGGCTCCACCGAGGTCATCCTGATGCCGCCCGGAAAACTCTCCATCCTCCCGCTGCAAGCCGCATGGCGACCATCGGACGACAGCCACGACGGGCGGAGGCTGTTCCTCGATGACTGGGCGCTCACGATCTGCCAGAGCCCGCAAGCGCTTGTCGCCGCGCACCAGCGGCTGTCGCAGCCGGCGCGCGCGCGTCGAAGGGCGCTCGGGGTCACCGATCCGCTCGGCGACCTGTCGGCCGGTAGCGACGCCTTCGTCAATCCAGGTCTTGCCGCCTTTGACGCGGCGGAGCGACGGGAACTGCGCGGGTCCGCGGCCACGCGGGCGGCCGTGCTTCAGGAAATCGGCACGTCGACACATGTGACCTTCTATTGCCACGGCGTTTGGAACCTGGAGGACCCGGAGGCATCCGGCCTGGCCCTCGCGCCAGCGCCCGGCACAACGGACCCCACGCGATCGGACAGAGGGCCATCCCGGCACGATCTTCTCTCGGTCCATGATCTCTGGCGCGCCGGAATCAGTCTCGACGTGAGCCGGCTTTGGGTGCTGGCCGCCTGTGAGACCGGAGCGCTCGACCTGTCACTTCCGGACGAGTTCTCAGGGCTGGGGCCGAGCTTGGCGACCGAAGTTCCGGCGGTCCTGTCGACCCTCTATCCGGTCGATGCCAGCACCACGGACCTCGCGATACGGGCGTTCATGCGCGTCCATCTGAGCTTTGGCCTGTCACCGGCCCGGGCCTTGCGGGAGGTTCAACGCGCGATCCGGATGGGGCGGGACGCGATCGAGAGGCTCGCTGGACCGGACGTCGCTCTCCCGGCGCCCGTGGGCGGGGCTCCAGGTGTTCGCCCTCAGACGATCACCGTCCCGCTGATGATCGACGAGACGCACGACCCCGCGTCGGCGATGGCGGACGCGGATGCCGACGGGAGAGAGCATAGGTCCACGGACGACGATGAACACGACACCGATGCCATCTCGCAGGCATGGCGCCAATCCTATTTCTGGGCAGCCTACGCGGTCGCGGGGCTCTGAGCCGCCCTCTCGTCAGACCCTTTCTGTCCAACAGCGTCCGCCGAGACGGTGAACGCCTGATTCTCGACCGGATCCCCAGCAGCTTCGGCGAAGCGACCGGACGCCCGTTCTGCGAAGGACCCGTCGTCACGGCGTAGCACGAACAGGCATTCGGCCCCGAACCGATCGGCGAAGGAGAGGCCGTCGTCCGGGCCGAGCACCATGAGGGCCGTCGCGGTCGCGTCGGCGACCATGGCGGTCGGCGCCAGCACCGTCACCGATGCCACGCCGTTCGCCACCGGACGCCCGGTGCGGGGATCGATGGTGTGGGATATGCGCCCGCCATCGCCGTCGCGGACGTGTCGGTAGTCGCCGGACGTGGCGACGGCGCAGTCCTCCAGGTCGATCACGCCGTGGATCCGGCGCCGTTCCAACTCCGGCCGCTCGACCGCGACGGACCACGGCGTTTCGCCCGGCTTTTTCCCGCGGGCGCGCATCTCGCCGTCAATGCCGACGAGGAAGGCCCCGATCCCCGCCGCGTCGAGGACGCGCGCGAGTTCGTCGACCCCGAAGCCCTTTGCGATGCCCGAAAGGTCGAGCGCCATCGGAGCGCGCTTGCGGACGCGACTCCCGCGCCGATCAATCTCCAGGGCGTCGATATCGAGCGAGGCCCGTGCGCCCGCCAGTCCTTCGACCTGTCCGGCGTGGGCTCCGAAGCCCCATTCGGCGACGAGGCGGCCGACACCGATATCGAAGGCCCCGTCGCTGGCATCCCGGATCTGAAGGGCGGCCGCAAGGACGCTCACGAGGGTCGGAGGGACCTCCATCCAGTCGCCGACGGGCGCCCGGTTCAACTGCATCAGGTCGGAGTCCGGCTTCCACGTGGACATCTGGTCGTCCACGGCGCCGACGGCGCGGACCAGTGCCTGGCCGATCGCCATCGGGTCCGGCCCTCCGTCGTCGAACCAGACGGCCGTCCAGCGGGTGCCCATGGTGGGGCCGTTCAGGCTGACACGGCGCGCACCGGAAGGCCCCTCAATAGACGTCCTCGACATAGCGCCCCTCCTGTTTCAACGCCTCGACCGTGAGCCCGAGCGGCCGCAGCGCCTGGCCGATCGCGTCGGCGACGCCGGCTGCCATGTCGCGACCGCCGCAAACCATGACCTGCGCGCCCTTCGCCATCAGCGCCCGCACCGTCTCGGCATCCGCCGCGAGGCGGTCCTGGACGTGGGCGCGGTCCGCGACCCGCGAGAAGGCGGTGTGCAGGCCGGAAAGCCGGCCTTCGACGATCCAGCGCTGCAGGTCGCGCCCGTAGAGGAAGTCGGACGCCGGGTTGCGGGCCCCGAACCAGAGGTGCATCGGCCGCCGGCTGTCGTTGTGGCGGATGAAGCCGGCGAGCGGGCCGATGCCCGTTCCGGCGCCGATCAGGATCACCGGCGCGGTACCCTCGGCGGGACGGAAGCCGGGGTTGGCCCGCACGAAGGCGTCGATCTCGCCGCGGATGGGCAGATCCGTCAGGAAGCGGGAGCAGAGACCGCCCGGATGGCGGCGCACGCAGATCTCCAGCATCCCGTCGCGTGTCTGAGAGGCGAGCGAGTAGAAGCGCGCGACGTCGCTGCCCGGGGCCAGAATGCCGACCAGGTCGCCCGCCTCGAAGCGCGGCAGGCGCGCCCCGAACAGGTAGCCGTGGAGGGTTGGCCGCGGTTCCGCCGGCGCGAACCGCAGCACGGCGGTTGGCGCGTCCACCGCCAACCCGTAGTCCTCGCGGGAGTCGAGACGAAAGCGACAGGTTTTCGGGCGGACCGGCACATGCGCGAGTGCAAGGTCGATCCCGAGCCCCGCCCCGAGTTCAACGCCCCACTGCGCGAAGCTCTGTGCCGACTGGCGGTCGATCCGACCGAGAGCGAGCAGCCTTGCGGCGCTCGTCCTTCCAAGAGCCTCATCCACAGCGGCTGCAAAGGCACAATAGTGGCCGAAACCACGGTCTCCGAAGCCGAGCACGGCGAAGGCGGGCGCGGGCGCGGCCGGCAACCGGCCGAGCCGATCCAGGAAGTGCCGCGCCGAGGCGGGCGCCTCGCCATTGCCATAGGTGGCGGTGAGCACGATCAGCCTGTCCGCGCGCCGGTAGACCGCGATGTCGTTCATCGCTCCGGTGTGGACCTTGTGTCCCGCGGCGGTGAGCGCGGCGTGAAGCGTGCCGGCGAAGCCCCATGTGGTGTTGCCCTCGCTGCCGACGAGGATCACCGTGTCGGCGGACTGGGCTCCGACGTTGGTCGGGATCCGCGGCCGGGCGCGCCGCCGGGCGACCCAGATGACGAGACCGGTCGCGGTCATCACCGGAACCATGGCCGAGCCGGCGCCCAGCACCAGGGCGAGCCACCAGAGGCCTTCGCCTGTGTGGAGGGCGTAGATCCACTGGGTCGCTGCCTGCCAGGCGCCATTCTTCGCGGTGGTCAGGACCGCGCCCGTCGCGGGATCGACGGTCGCCGCGCCGGACGCGGTCGTCAGGGTGAAGACGTCGGTCGGATCGTCGGGATAGGGGAAGGAGAGGTCTCGCAGGTCCCGGAGATCGACCGCCTTGAGGGCCGCGAGTTCGTGCACGGCGAGCGCCGGACCGGCGGAGGCCTCCGCGGTCGGGGCTTCGGCGGGCGAACCGTCGGGAAGGATCTCGAAGGTCGAGAGCGAGAGCAGCAATCCTGTCGCGGCGGAGAGCAGAAGCCCCCCGGCTGCGGCCCGGCCGAGTTCGCCGTGGATCCGCTGGCTGGCGGTGCCGCGGATGGGACCGAAGAGGCGCCGCCAGCCGCCGAGGCGCTGGGCGAGCATCGCCGTACCGGAGAGCACGAGGACCAGCATCGCCGCGGCGCCGAAGCCCACGACGGCGCGGCCGGTGTCGTCCGCCAGCAGCTTGCGGTGGAGGTTCGTCACCCACAGCGTGAACGCCGACGGCGCGTAGGGGCCCACCACCGCGCCCGTACAGGGATCGATGGTCGCCATGCCGGGGCGGTCCGGGTCGAACCAGGTCGCGACGACGAGACCGGACGGCTTGCGCTCGATCCTCTCCACGCCGGGCAGAGTCACCTGCACCCGGGCGGCGAGATCGGCGACGGTGACCTCGCCCCGGGCCGGAACGGACGCCTCCAGCCGCTCCAGGACCGGGTTCACCGACAGCACCGCGCCCGTCGCCGCCATCAGGGCGACGAGAAGCGCGGCGACGAGGCCGGGGATCGAGTGGATCGTGCGGAACATGGGTTCGGTCCGATTCAGAAGCTGTAGGTGAAGCTCTCGACGTAGCCGCGCCCGGCGACGGGCTTGCCGTTGCCCGCCGTGGTGAGCGGCGCCACGACGTCGGACGGGTTGTCGCGCATATCCTCCACGGCCGTGTCGACGCGCACGTCGAAGCCGCCGTCGATCAGCGTGTCCGCGAGGTCGAGGGTGATCGTCAGCGTGCGTCCCGCGCCGACGCTCGCGCCGGTGATGCCGTCGACCTCGGCGATCGACCCGCCGGACGCGCGCTGCCAGTCGGAGAGGTGGCGGTAGTATTTCGCCTTGCCGCCGGCCATCCAGAGCGTGCCCTGGTAGGCGCCGGCGCTGTCGACGACGTAGAGGACCACATAGGCGCCGTCGCCGCCGTAGCTCTTGATCGTCGTTTCGAAGGTGATCTGGCGGGCATCGGCAAGGGTCGGCGCGACGAGCGCCGTCGCCGCGGCCAGCGCGGGGGTCAGGATCTTCATCTGGGTGGTCCTTCGTTGGGAGTTTTGGCGGCGACTTACTTCACCTCGACCTTCGGGCGGGACTTGCCCTTGAAGAGGCCGTTGTCGGGGACGGGCGCGTTCGGGTCGGACGGACCGGTCTGCGGCAAGGCCGACCCGCCGCGATCGTCGTCATCGTCATCGTCATCGTCATCGTCGTCGTCGTGGTGGTCGCGACGTCCGCCGTCGCGCCTCTGATCGTCGTCGCGGGAAAGGTCGACCCGGCGATCCTCGCGATCATCCCGGTCGCCGCGGCGGAACTCGGTCGCCAGCACCTGGAGCGTCGCGGGGTCGATGATCGCCTCGAAGCGGCGGCCGTCCCGGTCGGTGCAGAAGATCTCGTAGCAGCCGTCGTCGGTCTTGATCCGCTGCACGGTCCAGCCGCGCGCCTCCGCCATCTTCACGACCGCGCTGCGCGGCTGCCAGTCGCCGATCCGCGCCTCGCATTCGTCGTCGTCCGCTAGGGCGACGCCAACGCCCGTCAGGGCGAGAGCGGCGGCCACGATCAGGATCTTCGTCTTCATCTCATGCACTCCCAAGCCGTCTCGGCTGGCGGCACCGTGGTCCTCGCAGCTGACGGTCAGCTGAAGCCCTTACAGAAATCGCTTCAGCTTCCTGTCAGCTTGGGCGCGCAGAGAAGATCTCGAAGGAGATGCCCGTGCGCGTGCTGTTGATCGAAGACGACAGAGGCCTCGGCTCGGCGGTCCGCGACCAGATCGTGGATGGCGGCCACTCCATCGACTGGGTGACCCGGCTCGCCGATGCCCGAGACCATGTGGCTGCCGCGCCCTACGATCTCGTTCTCCTCGACCTGATGCTGCCGGACGGCCGTGGCCTCGATTTCCTGAAGACGCTTCGCGCGGCCGGCGACGTCACCCCCGTCGTCATCATGACCGCGATGGACCAGATCTCCGACCGCATCGCGGGCCTGAACGCGGGCGCCGACGACTATCTCGTCAAGCCCTTCGATCTCGACGAACTGACCGCCCGGCTCGCCGCCGTGTCCCGGCGCTACCACGGCAACCCCAATCCGCACGTCGCCGTCGGCGACCTGACGATCGACCTTGCCGCCAAGTCGATCCGCCGGGACGGCAGGTCGGTCGCGCTCACGGCGCGGGAATGGGCCCTGTTCGAAGCCTTCGTGCAGCGGCCCGGCGTGATCCTCTCCAAGTCGCAGCTGGAGGAACGGCTCTACGCCTTCGACCGGGAGATCGACAGCAACACGATCGAGGTCCACGTCAGCCGTCTGCGCAAGAAGCTCGGGGCCGACGCGATCGAGACCGTCCGCGGGCTCGGCTACAGGCTGGGCGCGCCATGATCGCGCCCCGGAGCCTGCAAGCGCGACTTGCGCTCGCGCTCTCCATTGGCCTCTCGATCGTCTGGGCTGCGGCGGCCGGCGCGGCCTACACCGTGATGCGCCACGAGATGGACGAGGTGTTCGACAGCGCGATCCAGGAGACGGCACAGCGGCTCCTGCCGCTCGCGGTGATGGAGATCATCGACCGCGACCCCGACGACCTGCAGCGCGTCGCGTCCGTCCGGCCGCACGACGAACTCCTGACCTACATCGTCCGCAACGACGCTGGCGCCGTCATCCTCGCCTCGCACGATGCCGATCCCGCGATCTTCCCGAAGCGGACACCACCTGGCTTCTCGTCCACGCCGACGCACAGGATCTACACCGAGCCTGCGCTCCAGGGCTCGCTCGCCATCCTGCTCGCCGAGCCCTGGACCGTCCGGCGCGAGGCGGCGCACGAGGCGGCCGAGGCGCTGGCGATGCCGCTCGCGTTGCTGATCCCGCTCTCCCTCGGCGGCGGCTGGCTGCTGGTGCGGGCGGGAATGCGCCCGATCCGGCGGCTGTGCACCGACATCGAAGCGCGCGGGGCCGGCGACCTGACGCCGCTCGCCCCCCGGTCGATGCCGAGCGAGATCGAGCCGATCGCGGCCGCGGTGAACCACCTTCTGGAGCGGCTCCGCCGGACGCTCGAGGCGGAACGCAGCTTCACCGCCAACAGCGCCCACGAACTGAGGACGCCCATCGCCGGCGCCCTCGCACAGACCCAGCGCCTACTCGCGGAGACCGGCGACGAGCGGACAGCCGGGCGGGCGCGACAGATCGAGGCCACGCTGAAAACGCTCGCCCGGCTGGCCGAGAAGCTGATGCAGCTTGCCAAGGCCGAAGGCGGCCGACTGGTCGCCGAGACGCCGGCGGACGTGGTGCCGATCGTCCGGTTGGTGTGCGAGGACCTCGCCCGCATACCCGGCGCGGAGCGACGGCTGGACCTCAAGCTGCCGGACGGTCCGGTTCTCTCGCGCATCGACAGGGACGCGCTGTCCATCCTCGTCCGCAACCTCGTCGAGAACGCGCTGAAGCATGGCGCGGCAGACGAGCCCGTGACGGTCCGACTCGATCCGGACAGCCGCCTGCGGGTAACCAACGGCGGTCCCGCCGTACCCCCGGACCAGCTCGCCCGCCTGTCGCGTCCCTTCGAGCGAGGCGCGAGCGAGGCGGAAGGGACTGGGCTCGGCCTTGCCATCGTCGACGCCATCGCCCGTGGGGCCGGAACCGGCCTTGACCTCCGTTCACCCGCACCGGGACGGGTCGACGGCTTCGCGGCCGACGTCCGCCTTGGGCCTGCATGACGACGCCCACGCGATCCGCCTGGGCAACGGCAAACCATGCCCGCCGTGATCAGAACCGGGTATTGGCCCGACCAGATCCTTCTCCACTGGGTCATCGCCGCCCGCGTCCTCTTTCAACGCGTCCGTGGGGGGAGCATGACCCAGGCGATCGAGGCCGCCGAGGAGGAAGAGGCGTTGTCCACATAGCGACGATCTGTCGATGACAGCGCGCTGCAGATCCTCTGCAAAAACAAAGATAGTTGAAGTTCACGCTCATATATGTCGCATTACGAATATTAATTTCCGTAATTGCGTGCTAATATAAGAGGGATTTTCAGCTCTCGCACCGAAACGAACGCCACCCGGTTGGAACCGGCGATACTTGGGTTGCGAGGCCGTCCAACAACAGAAACTGGAGCGCGCTTGAATTCACCGACCCAAAACGCCGAACGGGCGCAGCCTCGCGCCGGGGGCGATCGCATGACGGGCGAAGCCACCGAGGGGCAGGCAACCCCGTGCCCCATCGTCGGCATCGGCGCCTCTGCGGGCGGGATCGAGGCCTTGATCCGCCTGTTCGATGCGATGCCGGGCGACAGCGGCATGGCATTTCTGATCGTGATGCATCTCGACCCGACGCGCGAAAGCGGGCTCACTCAGCTTCTCGGCCAGCACAGCACCATGACCGTGGCCGAGGCCGCCGACGGTCTGACAATTCAGGCCGACCACATCTACGTCATCCCGCCGGCAGCCTCGCTGACGGTCGAAGACGGACAACTGCGGCTCGCCGAGCCGGCCGAACGGCGCGGCGCCCGCTACCCGATCGACCGCCTCTTCCAATCCATGGCAACGCAGCGGCGCACACGGGCGATCTGCATCGTCCTGTCGGGGTCTGGGAGCGACGGCACCGAAGGGCTGAAGGAGATCAACGCCGAAGGCGGTTGCGTCCTGGTGCAGGATCCCTCCACCGCCCGCTTCGACTCCATGCCGCGGAGCGCGATCGAGGCGGGCCTTGCCGACCATGTCCTCGCACCGGAGGACATGCCGGACGTGCTGATGCGCTACGCGAGCCATGCCTATGCCGCGGGATCCGAGCTCGTCGAAGAGGGGGGACGTTCGGGCAACGGCTCGATCGATCCGGTCCTTACTCTCCTGCGAAACCGCGCCGGCCACGATTTCCGGCTCTACAAGCGCAGCACGCTCATGCGACGGATCCACCGCCGCATGGGGCTCTGCAATCTGCACAACGTCAAGGACTACCTGGGCTTCCTGCGTTCCCAGCCGGGGGAGATGGAAACGCTCGCGCGCGATCTCATGATCAGCGTCACCACCTTCTTTCGCGACCCGGAGGCATGGGCGACCCTCGACAGGACGGTGCTTGCATCGCTGGTCGCCGAGCGCGAAAACGGCGCGGCCCTCCGTCTCTGGGTGCCCGGTTGCGCCACCGGCGAGGAGGCCTACACCCTGATCTTGCTCCTGGTCCACCGCGCGGAGGCGGCGGGCAAACGGTTCGACATCAAGCTCTTCGCGACCGATAGCCGGGACGACAACCTCGACGCCGCGCGTGCCGGTGTCTATGCGGAGGGCGCGGTCAACGGGGTTCCGAAGCACCTTCTCGAACAACACTTCGACAAGCTCGATGGCACCTACCGGGTCAAGGAAGAGCTGCGCGAGATGGTCGTGTTCGCTTCGCACAACCTGCTGCGGGACCCGCCGTTTTCCCAGATCGATCTTGTCAGCTGCCGAAATCTCCTGATCTACCTTGAACCTGTCGCGCAGAAGCGCGCGCTGGCGCTGATGCATTTCGCCCTGCGGCCGGGCGGCCATCTGCTGCTCGGCAACGCCGAGAACGTGTCCGGCCGGGAAGACCTGTTCGAGACCGTCTCGAAGAAATGGCGCATCTTCCGCCGCCTCGGGCGGACTCGCCACGACATCCTCGACTTTCCCCTTCTGCCTGGCCGGCTCCGGCGCAACAACAAGGTTCTGGCCATGCCCGATGATGACCGACTGCCCCAGCGAATCGTCGACGTGGCGCAGCGGGCGCTGATCGAGCGCTTCGCCCCCGGGTCGGTGCTGATCGAGCGAAACGGGCAGGTCGTATGGATCCATGGATCGATCGGCGCCTACCTGGAGCCTCCCCCGGGCGAGCCCAGCCGTGACATTCTGGCGATGGCGCGCCACGGCCTTCGCGCCAAGCTGCGCAGCGGTGTGCGCGACGCCATCAAGGAAAAGCGGACGGTCGAGTTCCGTGTGCGGATCCGGCAGACCCACGGGGAGCAGGCCGTCGCGGTGACGGTGGCGCCCCTGCCCGATCCGTCCGAACCCTTGCTTCTGGTGAGCTTCCGCGACCTGGACACGGTTCAGGGCCATCCTGCACCGGCCGACGAGGGCGACATCAGTCTTGCGCACCAGGCCTTCGAGGATGAACTCGGCGCGGCGCGCGCGGAGCTGCGGGACACGATCGACGAGTTCGAGAGAGCCAACGAGGAGCTGAAGGCCGCGAACGAGGAAGTGACCTTGATCAACGAGGAGCTTCAGTCGACCAACGAGGAACTGGAGACCTCCAAGGAGGAACTTCTGTCGTCCAACGAGGAATTGCAGACCGTAAACAGCCAGCTTCAGCACAAGAACCAGGAACTCGCGGACACCACCGACACGCTGAACAACCTGCTTGCCAGCAGCGAGATCGCGACCGTGTTTCTCGACAGGGACTTCTGCATCCGGTGGTTCTCCCCCAGCAGCAAGGAGCTCCTGGATCTGGTCGAGACGGACATTGGCAGGCCCGTCACCCACTTCGCCTGGAAGGTGGAAGACGGGGCCCTCCTGCGCGACGCCCAGGCTGTGCTACAAAAGCTGACCGGTATCGACGCCGAGGTGCACAGCACCGCTGGCCGCTGGTATTTGCGGCGCGTGCTTCCCTACCGGACCCACGATGACCGGATCGCCGGGGTCGTGATCGCCTTCATCGACATCACCGACCGCAAGTTGGCGCAGGATGCGATCAACGAGGCGCGCCTCTACGCCGAGGCGATCATCAATACGGTGCGGCACCCGGTCATGGTGCTCGACGGCGAGTTGCGGGTCCAGTCGATCAACCCGGCCTTCTGCGATGCCTTCAACTGCCCGGCGGACGAATCCAGGAACTACCTGCTGCACGAACTCGACCATGGCGCCTGGGATATCCCGGAGTTGCGACGGCTGCTGCACGAGGTCCTCAGCGAGGCGCGCTCCTTCGACGATTTCGAGATCGAGCATGTGTTCCCCAAGCGAGGACGCCGGCACATGCTGCTCAACGCGCGCAAGTTGGCGCATGGCGGCAACCGGACGGAACTGATCCTGCTTGCGATCGAGGACGTGACGGAGCGCCATGACGCGGACGCGCTCCGCCAGACCCTCATCAACGAACTGAGCCATCGCGTGAAGAACATGCTGGCGATGGTGCTTTCGATCGGATCGCAGACGCTTCGCCAGAGCGCCTCGCTGGACGAGTTCAAGCTGGCGTTCGAGGGACGCATGCATTCGCTCGCAAGGGTTCACGACCTGCTGGTCGGCGAAAACTGGGGCGGTGCCGATTTGGGCGAACTCGTCCGACGGACGATGGCGCCCCATGGTATGGAAGACCGGATCACCGCCGTGGGACCGAGCCTGACCATGACACCCGAGGCAGGCGTCGCGATGGCCATGGTTTTGAACGAACTCGCCACCAACGCCGTGAAGTATGGCGCGCTGTCTGGCGATCGCGGCCATCTCGACGTGACCTGGGCGGTGGACAGCATGGCGGACGGCCCGTGGATCCATCTGCAGTGGATCGAATCCGGCGGTCGGCCGGTGACGAAGCCCGCCCGACGCGGGTTCGGTTCGACCCTGATCGAGCGCAGCATTACCCATCAGCTCTGCGGAACGGCCGCGCTGAGCTTTCCCGCGGAGGGTCTTCGCTGCGACATCGCTTTCCCTATGGAATTGGCCACGCGCGCGCAGAACCCGAAGGAGACATGAACCATGCCGCTTCCCGTCAAGGAACTGAAGGGCTTGCGCATTCTCGTCGCCGAAGACGAGTTGCTCATCCTGCTGGCTATCGAGGGCATGCTCCACGACATCGGCTGCGAGGTCGTCGGCCCGGTGGCCACTGTCGAAGCGGCCCTCTCCGCGATCCGCCAGACCGACCTGGACGGCGCGCTCCTCGACATGAACCTGCATGGCCAGCGCATCACACCAGCCGCCGAGGCGCTTGTTGCGCGGGGCGTGCCGTTCGTTCTCTGCACCGGATACGGAAAGGAGCCGCGTGACGAGGCGGCCATCCGGGATGCCCCGAGGCTGACCAAGCCGTTCAGCTGCGAAAGCCTGCGCGCCGCCATGGACGAGGCGTTCATCACGGTCAACAAGCCATAGCGTTGGGCACGGGCACCGGACCTCCCCGGCACGGCGCCGGAGCGCTTTCCGACCTGACTGAATCGTCCGGACGTCAAGAAATCATCACACGATCAATGCGCCAGGCCCCAGAATCGCGCAATGGTGCGGGTCGAGGAGATCCCGACCTCCAACATGTACTTGCCCTCTTCGCCCAGGCCTTCGTCTCCCCCTGCGCTGATCGGGGTGCCGTGGGCCATCCCCTCGATGATGTACTCCTCCATCACGTCCCGCCCGGCGGCGTCGCACCAGACCCGGCGCAGAACATTGTCGACACTCTCCTCCCGGGTAGGCTGCCCATCGACCCCGTGGATCTTTTGCCACTGCCGGATGATGGATGCGGCGTTCGAACTGTCGACGGTCTGGTCGCGACCCCCGTGCCACACGGAGATCGTCGGCCAGGGACCGGTGAATGCCGAAGCCTCGCGCACAAGCGCGCCGAGCTTGCGGTCCGAGGGACCGCCGTAGCCTTTCATGCGGAACAAGGCCTGCGTCAGGCTGTCCGCACTGCGATAGGGCAGGCCCGCGATGATCGCGCCTCCTGCGAAGATTTCGGGATACGTTGCCAGCATGACCGATGTCATGGCACCGCCCGAGGACAACCCGGTCACGAAGACGCGGGACGGATCGATCGTATAATCCTCTGTGACCCGCGCGATCATCTGGCGAATTGAAAGCGCCTCGCCTCCGTCGCGCCGGCTGTCGCCGGTCTTGAACCAGTTGAAGCCACCACTGACGTTGTTGCTGCGCTTCTGCCCGGGAAACAGAAGCGCCACCCCGTATTCCTCCGCGAGCATCGACCAGCCCGATCCGGTGTTGTAGCTCTCCGCCGACTGCGTGCTCCCATGCAGCACGACGACCAGCGGACCGTTCTTCGCGAAATTCGGAGGGATGTAGACGTTCGCGAGCAGCGAGCCCGGATCCGTTCCGAAATGCTCCAGCACGGTCAAGCTATGGCTGCTGTCTGATGAAGTCGACATGCGAAGTCCTTGAAGTTTCTTCCAAACGCGGCAGTGATATCTGCGCTATGGACTTGCGATCTCTGCGGTGCAAAGTGGGATGCCCACGAAGTCTGTGCTGATCCAAGCATCTGGCAGCTCCATCGGTTCCGGTGGGACCGCAAGCGGCGCAGATTGCGCGTCGATTGCATAGAGGGTAGCGGACTGCCGCCGTCCAGCAGATCGACGGCATCCGGATCGGTCCGCCGGCTCACCCCGCCCGCGGAGCGGACCGTGAGATCCGCGTCTCGATCACCGGCACCGTCGAGGGTCATGCCACCGAGATCGGGGGCACGCCGCACGCCAAGAGCACCGGCGCCCGATCCTGGACGCCCGTGGATGTCGAACTGGACGATCACGGGCGGGTCATCCCGGACCCCATGTGCATGTGGCGCACACGGACTGATCCACGGCAGCTCTGTCGTGGCGGATCGGGCGCATGACTGCACCCCTCACAGGACCCCGAAAGGTGCACCATGAAGGCCAGTCGGCATCCGTGAAATCAGGACTCCTGTCCGCAATCGCGGATTGTACGTGTCCGCGCTACTACGAGCCGGTCTACACCTGACACCCGGCTCCGACCTTCGAAAGACTATGCGGATGCCCGGACATTTCCGAGCGTCCGAGGCCGATTTTGGCCGACCACGGAGACCTCTCATGAAATCTCTCGCAACCCTTCTGGCTGCCGCTTCGATGATCGTCGGTCTCGGGTTCGTCGTCCCAGCCTTCTCCGAGGCAAAGAAGCAGACCCTCCTGGTGGTCGAGATCGACCCCATCGTTCTCGCCACCGGCTGGCGCGCAACCGACATCATCGGGGCCACCGTCTACGACGACGACGGCAAGTCCCTCGGCAAGCTCGAAGACATGATCATCACCGATGCGGGTACGGTCCCCTACGCCGTCGTGTCGGTCGGCGGCTTCTTCGGGATCGATGCCCACCATGTGGTGGTGGCGGCCTCGTCGATGGAATTGGTGAACAAGAAGTTGACGCTCCGCGGCGCCACGATCGACATCTTGAAGGCGCTGCCGAACTTCACCTTCGCGTCCTGATCCTCAAGGCCGAGGCCATGCCGGCAGGAGCATGGCCCCGGCCTCCCGTCGTGGATCCATCGGATCACCGGGGTTGCGGCGTGTCCGCCCGCCCGGTGCTTCCGCGCACGGCACTCCAGACCTTCCAGGCCGGACCCCGGTACGGGTTGCACAGGCGATGGCCTGCGGTTCGGCTGAACCCTCGATCCGGAAGGGAACGCCGGTCAAGCCTATGCATTCCCGCGACCGGGCCGAACGGGATCGGCGTCGACGGACGCGTTCCCCACCTACCGCCGACGAACCGAGTTGCCGCCCGCCAGAATTCCGTTGATCAGCGCGGCCACCGCGCGGTGCAGATCGGCATGCCCATCGTCCCCCGGATCGTTCGCATGCGCGGCTGCCGCATCGTGCAGAATTGCCACGACTTCTTTTTCGGGCAGGATGTTACGGTCATTGAGGGCGAGCAGGAGAGACTCGCAGATCGCCAGGGCCGCGGTTCCGGCCACGTCGGGGATATCGCGCATTCGCGAACCTTCCATCGGGGTGTCTGACGCCGGTTCCAGTGCCCGATGCCAAGATAGTTCGCTCCATACTCGCAGGCCTGTGCTTATATGGGCTAATGCATATCAGTGTGGACTATCGCGAAGGTGATTATGGCTCGGTTCCGGGCCACTGCCGTCTGAAGAGTGCGACCGGCGTGCCATAGAAAGGCAGTTCTTTGTCGGCCTTGGACAATCCCCTTGCGCGCAAGCTTGGCGCCTTCGTGGCTTTGTCCGGCGATGAGATGGCTATTCTCGACCAGCTGTACGGTCGCCGCAAGATCTTTGCCCCCGGCCGCGACCTCATCCATGAGGGACAAATCAAGCGATCCGCCTATATTCTGGCATCGGGCTGGGTCTGTTCGTACAAACTTCTGCCGAACGGCACACGCCAGATCGTCGATTTCCAGATCCCCGGCGATTTTCTCGGGCTGCGTTCCGTGCTGTTCCGCACCTCCGATCACAACATCGAGCCCGTCACATCGATCGAGGCATCCGAGGTGCTCGCGAAGGATCTGCTCGACGCGTTCAGCACCGCGCCCCGACTGGCGGCCGCCGTGCTGTGGGCCGCCTCGCGCGACGAGGCGATGGTCGTCGAGCATCTGGTGAACATCGGAAGGCGGGATGCCAAGCAACGTCTGTCGCATTTCATTCTGGAACTCGGCGCGCGGCTGAAACTGGTCGGGCTCGGCTCGAATGCGGGGTACGACTGCCCGCTGACGCAGTACATGCTGGCCGATGCCCTTGGCCTCAGCGCCATTCACGTCAACCGGGTGTTGCGCGAACTGCGCGAAGATGGGCTGGTGACCTTCCGACAAGGTGCGGTGACCTTCGACAACTACGAGGGCCTGGTGGCCTACGCCGATTTCGACCGCCACTATCTCGATGACGACGGTCCGCTGATGCGATGAGGCGGCAGCGGCGGCATGGTCTGCCTAACCTGCGTCAGCACCAAGGCTCGCCGATGGCAGCATGATCCCATCCCAGCGTCGGCCGTCTCCGGACCGAGCGCTCTCGGCGGAGAGGACACGGGCGATGAAGGGCTATGTTGCCGATATCGAGACCTTGACCGAAGAGAACGCCGCCTTCCGCCGGGTTCTCTACACCGGGCACCATCTGCAATTGGTCCTCATGGCGCTGAAGCCCGGCGAGGACATCGGTCTGGAAACCCACGCGACCCACGATCAGTTCTTTCGCATCGAAAAGGGCAAAGGCGAGATCGCTATCGACGGCAGCACACGCCCTGTAAAAAGCGGCGACGGCATCATCGTGCCGGCTGGCGCGCTGCACAACCTGACGAACACCGGCGACAAACTGCTGCGGCTCTACACCCTCTATGCGCCTCCCGAACACCTGGAGGGTCTGACGGAGCGGACGAAATCGGAGGCCGAAGCGTCGACCGAGGCCTTCGACGGCGCCGTCAGCGAATAACGCGATCGCCGCGGCCGCCTTGCTGACGACCGGTCCAAGCGATCGACGCCGCATGCTCGGCGCAGCCGCGGATCGGCGACATGGCCGCGATGGCGGCCTTCACAGCGGCCTAGGGTCTCGGCCGACGTCCGGCATCACGAAGACGGACCTGATCGCCGGGCTGTAGACCATCAGGAGCATCGGATATGTCTCTCGGTTCCATCCTCGTCATCGTCCTCATTATCTTCCTGCTCGGCGGCTTCAGCGGCCGGTTCGGCGGCTACGGCTACGGGTTCGGCCACGGCGGTGTCGGCGTGATCGGCACGATCCTGATCGTCGTCGTCGTGCTGATGCTGCTGGGCCGGGTCTGATCGAGCGGGACCGGGCGATGGATCACCCCCGACGTCCACCCGGCGGCGCGCGGTCCGCCGGTCAGCCCCCGTTCAGCCCGTCACCAGCCCATCCCCGACCACGATCTGACGGCGGCACTGCGCGGCGATCTTCTCGTCGTGGGTCGAGATCAGGAATGTCGTGCCCTCGTCGCGATTGATCTCCCCGATCAGGTCCATCACCTGAAGGGCCGACGCGCGATCGAGGTTGCCGGTCGGCTCGTCGGCCAGCACCAGGTCCGGGCGGTTCATCAGGGCGCGCGCCACCGCGACGCGCTGCTTCTGCCCGCCCGACAGATTGGCCGTCGGGAACTGGATGCGCTCCCCCAACCCCATCCTCACCAGCAGCTCCCGCCCCCGCGACCGCGCCGAGCCCGTTTCGCGCCCTTCGCGCACGGCCGTGGGAAAGATCACGTTCTCCAGCGCCGTGAAGTCGGGCAACAGGTTGTGGAACTGGAAGACGAAGCCGATGTGCAGATTGCGGAACTCGGTCAAGGCGTGATCGCTTGCCGTGGTGAGATCGACGCCCAGCATGGTGTGGCGGCCCGATGTCGGATGCATCAGCGTGCCGAGGATGGTGAGAAGCGTGCTCTTGCCCGAGCCCGACGGCCCCAGCAGCGCCGCCAGTTCGCCGGATGTCATCGTCAGGTTCAGTCCGCGCAGCACGCGCGTTTCGGCCTCCCCCGCGCCGAAGGTCTTGACCAGATCGCGGACGTCCAGGAGCGTCGTCATTGGCCGATGGCCGTCACGGGATCCAGCCGGGCGGCGGCCCGAGCAGGCAGGATCGAGGCGGCGATCGCGCCGAGCGTGGTGAGGACGATCGCCAACCCGTAGGCGCCTTGGGTGATGTCGATGGGCAGGCCGCTCTGCCCCGGCCCGAACGTCTCGCGCGCGGGAAAGGCCAGCAGGACGCCATAGCCCCCAGCCGCGCCGAACAATCCTCCCATCAGGCCGATCAGAGCGCCTTGCGAGACGAACACCACCATGACGAACCAGCGCCCCGCGCCCATCGCCCGCATGATCCCGATCTCCGGCCGCCGGCGGTAGGTGGACAGCAGCAGCGCCGAAGCGACCCCGATGATGATGGTCAGCAGCGCAAAGGCCTTGAGGATGTATCCGGTCTGCGCCTGCGCGTTCAGCGCCTCCAGAAGCTGGGCTGCCTGCTCCGTCCAGGACTTGGCATCGAGCCCCGTGAGGGCCCGGATCCGCGGGGCGAGAGCATCGGCGGCATAGAGGTCTTCCAGCTTGATCTCCACGCGGGTCACGCCCTGCGCCATCCGGAACAGCGTGCGCGCGGTTGCCAGACCGACATAGGCCTGCCGCCGGTCCGGCCCGCCCGAGCCCGTTTCGTAGATGCCGGAGATGGAGAGCAATGCCTCGATCCCGCTCGAACTCTGCAGCCGCACGGTCTGTCCGAGCTGCAGGTCCATATCCTCCGCCAGCGTCTTGCCGAGGAGAACGTCGCCCGTGCCGAGGGTGGCGGACCCTTCGACCATGTATCCGGCGAGATCGACGATGACGGATTCCTTGCCCGGTTCCAGACCGTAGATCGAGACCTGGGTCACCTGCCCGCCTCGGGTGAGGAAGCCGGACCCGTTGATCTGCTGCGACGTGCCGATCACGCCCGGCAGGGCCTCGATCAACGGGATGAAGGCGGGCGTGTCCTTGAGCACCGCCGTCGCCCGGGTGGAGGTCTCCTGCACCAGTAGCACCGTCCCCTTGCTCTTGCGCGGCAGGAGGGCCGGATCGACCGCCTCGGCCTGAATGACGACATGCGCCAAGTCGCCCGCCGTTCGCGCCATGATGAACGCGGCGAGACCACCGATCAGCGCCGACATGAAGATGAAGATGAACACGCCGATGGCCACCCCGAACACCAGAAGGGCGGTCTGCGCCTTGCTGGCGGTCAGATAGCGCGTGGCGATCTTGAGCGCATAGAGCATCAGCGAGCCACCGCGACGGCCTGACCGTCGACGATGCCGGTGGCATCGGCGATCACCGCGTCCCCCGCGGCGAGCCCGTCGGTCACGATCAGCCGGGCCGCCGGCCATTCGATCACGGTGACCGCTCGCCGCCTGGCGAGGCCGTCGATCACCACCAGAACACCGTCTCCGTCCGCATCGTGGACGATGGCGGCGCGCGGCACCGTCACGGCAACAGGGCGATCGTCGACGGTGATGTTGGCCGTGACCGTCAGGCCGATGGGGGCGGTCAAGGCTGCATCCGGGGTGACCTCGACGGCCAGTCCGCCGGTGGTCTCCTCCACCCGCTTCGAGACGAAGCTGACCTTGCCGCCCCGGACCACCGTTTCGCCCGAAAGTTGCAGGCCTGCTAGTTGACCCACCGTGATCTGGGTGGCGTAGGATTCGTCCACATCCGTCTCGACCACCAGCCTGTCGAGGTCCGCGATGGTCATCAACGCCACCGCCGGGTCGACCGTCTGGCCGACCTCCGCCGTCAGCACCAGGACAGTGCCCGTCAGCGGAGCGCGGATGGTGTACTTCCCGAGTTGGATCTCGGCCTGATCGAGCAGCGCGGTCATGCGGGCCACCTCCTGCTCCGCGATCTCGACCGCGCGGGCGGCATTGTCGAGCACGACGCGCGCCGCAATGGATCCGAGGGTCTTCGTGCGGTCGTAGGTCGCCTCGGCCTCGACCTTGGCCACCAGGGCACCGTCGAGCCCGGCGAGCGCCTGGCGCACCACCGCCTGCTGCGTCGCCGGATCGATCCGCGCCAGCGCGGTTCCGACGCCGACAACGTCCCCCTCCACGACCAGCAGCGTGGCGAGCGTCCCGTCGACCTGCGGCCGCACGTCGACGGACTGAACGCCGGCGATCCGCCCGTTGACCGCCAGAACTCGCGTGACGGGCCCGGGCGCCACCGTCTCGACCGCGACCGGCGTCACCGAGGCGACCCAGGGCTGGAGGTAGAGCAGAACCCCGAGGCCGGTCACCAGCGTCCCTCCGGCTGCCCAGAGCCACCAGGGCCGTCCGGTCTTAGGCACGGGGTGTTCGGGCGCGGGAAGCGGTGCGGCACCGGCCGTGGCGATCGACGGGTCCGAAGGTCCGTGTGCCGTGCGAGCGGAGGCGGCTGTCGTCGGCCGATCGATCGATCCGTCTTGCGGCAATGCCATGGTCCCTTCTTCAGCCGAAAGACGTCGGACCGACAGGGGCCGACGGACGGTCCACAAACGACTTGGACTGGAGCCTAGGCCCTCGTCCCGGGACCGGTGCTGATCTGGATCAGCGGCCGACCGGGAGCCGGGACGGTCCGTCGACCGGCGGACGCCGCGCGGGATCGGGAATGCGGGGTGATGGCGGTACGGAATCCTCGGGATGACCGGATTTGCCGCGCCGTTCCGTCCGTTCTCGTCTAGCTTGGGTGACCTGTCGAAGCCCTGACGGACTTGCGACCGTGTGAGCTTGGAAAGGGGATCCTGTCGTGGCCACATATCTGGTGACCGGGGCAACCGGTGGCATCGGTGAAGCCATCTGCCGAAAACTGGCGAAGGACCATCGGTTGGTTCTGGTCGCACGCGACCAGGCGAAGCTCGATGCCTTGTCGTCCAGTCTCGAGGGGGCACACCTCTCCCTGTCCGCCGACATGGCGTCGGACGAGTCGGTCGCCGCCCTGGCAGCGAAATTGGAGGAAGGGCAAGTGGTCCTGGACGGCCTCGTCCTGATGCCGCCGCAGCCCCACGCGGCCAATGAGCCGATGCCGTCCCCCGAGGTCTGGCGCAGCCTGTTCCAGACCAGTTTCATCGGACCGCTCTCCCTCCTGAAGGCCGCGGTCTCGCGGATGAGGCCCGACCCCGCTCGGGGACACCGGGCGAAGATCGTCATCATCTCCGGCATCTCTTCCGCCCAGGTGCTGAGCCACTATGCGACCGCCAACGTCATCCGGACGGCGTGGGTCGGCGAAGCCAAGACCCTTGCGTTTGCGCTCGGAAGCCAAGGCATTCACGTGAACACGCTTTCTCTCGGCGGCACGCTCTCGCCTTGGTATCGAGACAAGATCGAGGAGCGGGCGCAGAAGGCCGGACACAGCTTCGAAGCGCAGCTCGCCATCGAGACGGACAATGTTCCCCTGAAGAAGTATGGCGAACCGACCGAGGTTGCGGCCGTGGTCGAAGGGCTTCTGTCTTCGCTCTCAGACCACATGACCGGCTTGAACATCCTGCACGACGGCGGATTTACACGCGCGTATTGATGCAGCGACACGGACGATGACGGTTCAAGCTTCTTCATCAATGAAGGACGCGCGCCCGCCTGGATGCTGCATGGCACCGGGCGTCATTCGCCCGCACCCTCCAATCAATGATCCGCGCCGGTGACGGGATGGTCCGACGTCGCCCGTGGCTCGAGACGCACCTGCGTGCCGGCGCGTCCCTCGACGATGCGGCGCGCGTCCTGCAACCGGCCGATCCCGGCCATCGCGCCACCCGCCCGCACGAACTTGCTGGCAGCGGTCGTCTTCGGCCCCATCGACCCCGCGGCAAAGGTCATCGCGTCCAGTGCATCCGGCGTCACGCGCCCGATCGCCGCCTGATCCGGCCCGCCCCAATCCTGGAACACCGCTTCCACGTCGGTCAGCATCAGGAGGACATCCGCATCAAGCGCCTCCGCCAGCAAGGCCGACGTGCGGTCCTTGTCGATGACGGCCTCGACGCCTCCCATCTTGCCATCCGCCCCGCGCACCACGGGAATGCCGCCACCGCCGGCGCAGATGACGCAGACCCCGGCCTCGACCAGAAGACGGATCGACCGGATCCCCAGGATGTCCACCGGCAGCGGGGACGGCACGAGGCGGCGCAACCCGCCAGCCGCGTCCTCGACCATCGACCAGCCGTTCTCCGCGCGGATCCGCCTGCCGTCCTCGGCGTCGTAGACGGGGCCGATCGGTTTCGTCGGCCGGCTGAAGGCCGCGTCGTTCGGATCGACCTCCACCCGCGTCAGCAGGGTGGCGCAGTCGGTGCCCGCCGGCAGCGCGTTCATCAATTCCTGCTCGATCAGGTAGCCGATCATCCCTTCCGTCTCGGCCCCGAGTATATCCAGCGGCCACAAGCTGTCCGGTGCGTAGGCGGCCGCCTGCAAGGCCATGAGACCGACCTGCGGACCGTTGCCATGCGCCACGATGATCTGATGATCCCGCGCCAGATCGGCCAGTGCGTCAGCCGCGACGCGAACGTTGGTGTGCTGCGCCTCGGCGGTCATCGGCTCGCCGCGTCTCAGAAGGGCATTGCCGCCCAAGGCAACCACGATGCGCATCTCAGGCGCCGATCGTGGCGACGAGCACCGCCTTGATTGAATGCAGCCGGTTCTCGGCCTGATCGAACACGACCGAGGCGGCAGACTCGAACACCTCCTCCGTCACCTCCATCGAGTCGATGCCATGGGCCTGGAAGATCGCCTCCCCGGTCGTGGTTTCCCGGTTGTGGAAGGCGGGCAGGCAATGAAGAAACTTGGTGTGCGGGTTGCCGGTGAGGTCCATCACGGCTTTCGTCACGGCATAGGGCGACAGCAGCTGGATGCGCTCGGCCCAGACGGATTTCGGCTCGCCCATCGACACCCACACATCCGTGTAGATGAAGTCGCAGCCCTTGACGCCTTCGGCCAGGTCTTCGGTCTGCGTGATCCGGGCTTTGGTGGCTTCGGCCAGCATGCGGCAGTGCTCCACCAGCGCAGCCTCCGGCCAGAGGCTCTTCGGCCCGCAGAGCCGGATGTCCATCCCGATCAAGGCCGCGCCGACCATCAGCGACGTCCCCATGTTGCCGCCGGTGTCGCCGACGAAACAGAAGGCGATGTCGGACAGATGCTTGTGGGTGTATTCGCGCATGGTCATCAGATCGGCCAGGATCTGCGTCGGGTGGAACGTATCCGTCAGCCCGTTGTAGACCGGCACTCCGGCGAACTGCGCCAGCACCTCCGCCTCTGCCTGGCCGTAGCCGCGGTATTCGATCGCGTCATAGAACCGGCCGAGCACCCGGGCGGTGTCCTTCATGGTCTCCTTGGTGCCGATGTGGCTGCCCGACGGGCCGAGATAGGTGACATGCGCCCCCTGATCGAAGGCCGCCACCTCGAAGGCGCTGCGGGTGCGGGTGCTGTCCTTCTCGAAGATCAGCGCGATGTTCTTGCCCTTGAGGAGATGCCTCTCGGTGCCGGAGGCCTTGGCCTCCTTCAGACTGGCCCCGAGGCGGAGCAGACCGCGCAGCTCGTTGGGAGTGAAGTCCATCAGCTTCAAGAAGCTGCGTCCGTGCAGGTTCTGCGGCATGGGTTCGGCCTTTCATAAGTGTCCGGCGCTACACCGCATCGCGGATCAGGGGGCAGGACATGCAATGCGACCCGCCTCGCCCGCGCCCGAGCTCGGCGCCGGAGATGGTGATCACCTCGACGCCCGCCTTGCGCAGGAGCGTGTTCGAATGGGTGTTGCGCTCGTAGCCCACCACGACACCGGGGCCGATACACAGCAGATTGTTGGCATCGTCCCACTGTTCGCGCTGGGATTCGTAGGCATCGCCGCCGGTCGGCACGGTGCGCAGTCCGGCGATGCCGAGCGCGCCAGCGACGACGTCCAGAAACGGCGCAGTCTCGGCCGTCACGGTCACGCCGCCCTTGTCGTCCGGGCGCAGGGAATAGGCCTGGATCGCGTCGACGACCTCGGCGAAGACCGTCACGAGATCGCGGTCGCAAAAGGTGAAGACGGTGTCGAGATGCATCGACGACCGTGCGCGGGGGAACTGGCAGGCGATGACACGATCCGCTCCGCCACCCGCGAACAGCGCGCGCGCGACCTGCCCCACCGCCTGCGGCGTGGTGCGCTCCCCCATGCCGATCAGGACGGTTGCATTGCCGATGGGCATCACGTCGCCGCCCTCCAGCGTGGCAAGCCCATGGTCCACCATCGGATCGCCGAACCAGACGGGAAAGCCGGCGTCCTTGAAGTCGGGGTGAAACCGGTAGATCGCGGCCAGATTCAGCGTCTCCAGCCGCCGGGCGGGCCAGAACATCGGGTTCAGCGTGACGCCACCGTAGATCCAGCAGGAACTGTCGCGCGTGAAAATCTGGTTCGGCATGGGCGCGAGCAGGAAGTCCTCGTCGCGCAACATCGGGGCCACGACGCCAGCCGTCGGAATCGGCAGTTCGGCCCGGCTCATGCCGCCGATCAGGATATGGGTGAGCGCATTGGCGGGGATCTCCATCAGGCAGGCGTGCAGGTCGGCCGCCAGACCCACACCCACCGCATTGTCGTTGATCCGGGCATCCAGCAGCCAGCGCCGCGCCACCGGGTCGGACACGACCTCCTCCAGCAACTCGCGGAGGAGCACCACCTCGACGCCGCGCTCGCGCAACACGTCGACGAAGGCCATGTGGTCGATGCGCGCCTGCTTGACCCAGAGCACATCGTCGAAAAGCAGGGCTTCCGCATTGGCCGGCGTCAGCCGAGCCATTTCCGATCCGGGCCGGTGCACCATGACACGGCGCAACGGACCGGCCTCCGAGTGGACGCCATAGGTGAGGGTCATATGCGGGTGCCTCCAAGCATGGTGGCGAGGGCAATGGCTGCCATGACCACGAGGGTGAGAACGGCAAGGAGCGGCCAGACGAAGCGCAGCCAGCGTTCATAGGGGACGTGCGCGATGGCGAGCCCTCCCATCACGACCGCGGACGTCGGGGTGATGAGGTTGACCATTCCGCTGGCGGTGGCGAAGGCGGTCACGACCAGCTCGCGCTTGACGCCTGCGAAATCGGCCACCGGCGCCAGGATGGGCATCGACAGCACGGCGAGGCCCGAGGTGGAGGGCACGAAGAAGGAAAGCCCGACCTCGATCCAGTAGATCACCAGGATGAACGCGGTTGGCGGCAGGCCCGACACGCCGGTCTCCGCGGCGTTGAGGATGGTGTCGGTGATGTGGCCCGCGTCCATCACCACCACGATGCCACGCGCCAGACCGATGATCAGCGCCACGCCCAAAAGGTCGCGGGCGCCGTTCACGAAGCTCTCGACCAGTTTGCCTTCGCCGAGCCGGGCAACGATGCCGATGACGATGGCCGCGGCGAGGAAGAGCCCGCTCATCTCGGCCATCCACCAGCCGCCGATGGAGACGCCCCAGATCATGACGCCGAAGGTCAGCGCGAAGAGCGTCAGGACCACCTTGTGCAGACCGGTGAACGCCGCGGCCTCGCCGGGGGTCGCGGACAGGAACCGGGCTTCGTTCGCGTCCTTCTTGTCGTAGACCAGGGATGTCGTCGGATCGGCCCGCACTCGCGCCGCATAGCGCATCACGAAGGCGACCGTGACGACCCAGCTGACCGACAGGATGAGGAGGCGGAGCCCCAGACCGTCGGCGAAGGTCACACCCGCCGCATCCGACGCGATCACGGTGGAGAAGGCGTTGATCGTGGAGCCCAGGACGCCGACCCCGGCCCCCAGCAGGATGACGGCCACGGCCGTCAGCGCGTCGTATTTCGCGGCGATCATCACCGGGATCAGCAGGACATAGAAGGCCAGCGTCTCCTCGGCCATGCCATAGGTGGTGCCACCCGCGGCGAACAGCGCCATGAGGATCGGGATCATCCAGTTCTCCCGCCCCTTGAGGCGGACCATGGCGCGGGCGATCCCGGCGTCGATCGCCCCCGTCGCGGTCACAACCCCGATGAACCCGCCGATGATCAGCACGAACAGGGAAACGTCGATGGCGCGGGCGACATTGTCGACCGGGTCGTAGAAGCCCGCGATCGGTGCGAGGATCACGTCGAAAAGGCCCTGAGGGTCGGCGTCCGTCGGCTTGTAGCTGCCCGCCACGGGCACATCCTTCCCGAGGATGGCGGAGGGCACGCGCTCGTACTGGCCGGCGGGGATGATCCAGGTCAGCGCAGCGACCAGAACGATGAGACCGAACAGGATGGTGAAAGCCGACGGGAAACGGAACGCCGGTTTCGCAACGGGTGCTTCGGTCGAGGGCATGAGGCTGCTTCCCTGAAGTGACGCGTCGGGGAGAAGCTAACCGGGACGGGACGGGGGCGTGCTGACGCGGGTTAGGTTCGGGGCCGATGCCGGGCTCGTGACGGTCCGGCTCGTCCGACCTTCACGAGCGCCTCGGCCTCAGTAGCCCCTGGGGGGCGAGCCTGCGCCTGCAGGGTCCGGCGGGTCGGATCTCCGCGTGCCGGGAGTCCGGACGCCGGGATGCGCGTCCGCGGGAAGGCGCGAGCATCGCCCGCCCTGATTCATATCAGGGCGAAGGCGAGAGGACCGTGGCAGGCCTTTCACACTGGCGCGGCGTCGCCGATGGACCGAGAGCACCCATGCATCATCCTGCCGACCTTGCCCCCCTCCGACAGGGGCTGACCCACTCCGAAGCGGCCTCGCGGCTTGCCGCCGAGGGCTTCAATGAACTGCCCCGCGCGCGCCGCCGCTCGCCGCTGCGCATCATGGTCGACGTGCTGCGCGAACCGATGCTGGCGCTGCTGCTGGCGGGCGGCGTCGTCTACTTCCTGCTCGGCAGCCATCAGGAGGCGGTCATCCTCCTGGTCTTCGCCTCCCTGTCGATCGGCATCACCGTGGTGCAGGAGGCCCGGACGGAGCGGGTTCTCGACGCGCTTCGCGACCTGACCAGCCCGCGGGCGCTGGTGATCCGGGGTGGCGAGCGGGTGCGCATCGCCGGGCGCGAGGTGGCCCGCGGCGACATCATCGTGCTGTCCGAAGGCGACAGGGTTCCGGCGGACGCCCTGTTGATCTCGGCCGAGGACCTGTCGGCCGACGAATCGCTCCTGACCGGCGAGGCGGTTCCCGTGCGCAAGAGGCCTGGCCGCGCAACCGACACACAGCCCGGCGGCGAGGATCAGCCGATGGTCTATTCCGGCACGCTGATCGTGCGCGGCACGGCGCTCGCGGCGGTCACCGCCACCGGATCCGCCTCGGAGATCGGTCGCATCGGCACCTCGCTCGGCCAGTTGGAGATCGAAACACCGCACCTGCAACGGCAGATGCGCAAACTGGTGATCGTCTTCGCACTCGTCGGCGCGGCCGTCAGCCTCGCCGTGGTCGTCCTCTACGGGCTGTTGCGCGGCGGATGGCTGGAAGGCGTGCTGGCTGGGATCGCCGTCGGCATGTCGATGCTGCCGGAAGAGTTTCCGATGGTTCTGGCCGTGTTCATGGCGATGGGGGCCTGGCGAATCTCCAAGGTGCGCGTGCTGACGCGGCGCGCCTCCGCCATCGAGACCTTGGGGGCGGCCAGCATCCTGTGCACCGACAAGACCGGAACCCTCACCGAAAACCGCATGACGGTCGCGGAACTGCGCCTGCCCGACGGGACCGCGGCCAAAGCCGGTGCCGCGCTACCGACGGCGTTTCGGGATCTCCTCACCGCCGGGGTGCTGGCGTCGGCGCCCGAACCGTTCGACCCGATGGAGAAGGCGTTTCACGCGCTGGCGAAGGCCGATCTGCGGCCGGGCGAAACCCTGCCGGGCGAGGGACGGCACCTTGCGCGCAGGTATCCGCTCTCGCCGGATCTGCTGGCGATGTCGCAAGCCTGGGAGGCGGCCGGCACGGGCTGGCAGGTCGCGCTCAAGGGTGCGCCCGAGGCCGTGGCCGACCTCTGCTGGCTGGATGCGTCAGCGCAAACCGCGCTGATGACGGAGGTCGATCGGATGGCCGGCGCGGGGATGCGGGTGCTAGCGGTGGCGATGGCCCCGTTCAGCGGCGCCGCCCTGCCGGACAGCCAGCGCGATTTCGACTTCCGCCTTCTCGGCCTCGTCGGCCTCGCGGATCCCTTGCGCGCCTCGGTTCCGGCAGCGGTCGCGGAATGCCGGAGCGCCGGCATCAAGGTGATCATGATCACCGGCGACCATCCGGCCACCGCTGAGGCGATCGCCGCCGAGGCGGGCCTTCACGGCACCCGCGTCATCACCGGACCCGAGCTTGCCGAACTGACGGACGACGCGCTTGCCGCCGCCATCAAGGACGTCGCGGTCTTCGCCCGCATCATGCCGGAGCAGAAGCTGCGCATCGTGACGGCGCTCAAGGCGGCGGGTGCGGTCGTGGCGATGACGGGCGACGGGGTCAACGATGCGCCGTCGCTGAAGGCCGCCGACATCGGCGTGGCGATGGGCAAGCGCGGCACCGATGTGGCGCGCGAGGCCGCCAGCATCGTGCTGCTGGACGATGACTTCGGGTCCATCGTCACCACCGTGCGGCTCGGCCGGCGCATCTACGACAACCTCCGCAAGGCGATGAGCTTCATCCTGGCCGTGCACGTTCCGATCGCGGGGCTGGCCCTGATGCCGCTCCTGTTCGGGATGCCGATCCTGTTCGGCCCGGTGCACATCGCCTTTCTGGAGATGGTGATCGACCCGGTGTGCTCGCTCGTCTTCGAGGCGGAAACCGAGGAGGACGGCATCATGTCCCGTCCGCCGCGCCCCCCCGCCGAGCCGCTGTTCTCCGGACCGACGATCCTCTGGAGCCTCGTTCAGGGCCTGCTTCTATTGGGTGTCACCGCCACGATCTTCACGCTGGCGCCCGCCTACGGGCTGTCCGACGACCAGGCTCGCGGCGTGACCTTCGCCGCCTTGGTGTTCGGCATCGTGGCGCTGATCCTGGTCGACCGGTCGCGGTCCGCCTCCATCCTGACGGCGATCAGCCGGCCGAACCTGGCTCTGGCCGTCGTGCTGCCGATCGTCGGCGGTCTGCTGGCGCTCACGCTGTTTTGGGAGCCCGCGCGCGCTCTGTTCGGTTTCGGGGCGCTCGAGCCGGTCGCTCTGGCGGTGCCGCCGCTGGCGGGGGTCATGGTGCTGGTCACGCTGGAGCTGCTCAAGCCGCTCTGGCGGCGGGCCCAGCGTGCGACTGTTGCCGCTCCCGAACCGGTCGCGAGCCCTTGACGGACGAGACGGCCGCCTCCGATCCACCCGACCCCGGACTGCCCGAGGTTAGTGCGCCACCGACCCACAGGGCGCCTTGTGGCCATGACAGACCAACCCGATCGACATGGATGCCCGTGACGGCTTCCGGAGACGTCTCCGGATCCTGGCGCCGCGGCGGCAGACCCGTGGCGCTTCGTCGGGGGGTTCGTTGGAGGTTGCGGGTGATCCCGCCCGTGCATCCGCCGAGGAGATGACCATGCTGAACGATGGCCCCATCACGCAAACCACACGACCCCCGACGAAACCCGGGCCGACCCGCCAGCGGCACGCCTACCTCATCGGCAGCGGCATCGGCGCGCTCGCCGCCGCCGCCTTCATGATCCGCGACGGCGGAATGGCCGGCGACGCGATCACCATCTTCGAGACGCAGCCTGTGCCCGGCGGTAGCCTCGACGGCGCGGGCACGGCCGAGAGCGGCTACTCCATGCGCGGCGGCCGCATGCTCACCACGGACAACTACGAGTGTACCTGGGGGCTCTTCAAGACCATCCCGTCGCTGATCGATCCCGCGATCACGGTCCATGACGAGACGATCGCCTTCAACACGCCGGCGACCGCCCATTCGAAGGCCCGTCTGGTCGACCGCAATCGCGCCATCGTCGATGTCACGACCATGGGCTTCAGCATGAGCGACCGTGTCGAACTCCTGAAACTGACCGAGACGGATGAGGACGAGATCGGCGACAGCCGCATCACCGACTGGCTGTCTCCGCCGTTCTTCCAGACGAACTTCTGGTTCATGTGGCAGACCACATTCGCGTTCCAGCCGTGGCACAGCGCCGTCGAGTTTCGCCGGTATCTCCACCGTTTCATGAAGGAATTCAGCCGGATCGAAACCCTGGAGGGCGTGAAGCGCACCGTCTACAACCAGAACGACTCGCTCGTTCGACCCCTCGTGGCCTGGCTGACGGCCAAGGGCGTCGCCTTCCGATGCGACAGCACCGTCACCGACATGGCCGGAGAAACCCGCGACGGCTTCTTCACGGTGACGGGCCTGACGGTGCGCTCGGGCGACACGGACACCGCCATCGCCGTCCGTGCGGACGATATCGTGATCCTTCAGAATGCCTCGATGACGGACGCCTCGACCATCGGTTCGATGACGGCCGCGCCGGAAAAGCGAACGAAGGTGGACAGCCGGGGCTGGGTGCTCTGGGAGCGTCTGTGCGAGGGGCGGCCGGAATTCGGCAAACCGGCGGTCTTCAACAGCAGTATCGCCGAAAGCAACTGGCCCTCGTTCACCGTCACCTTGCACGATTCCGTCTTCTTCGACCGGATGGAGGCACTCTCGGGCAACAAGGCCGGCACCGGCGGGCTCGTCACCTTCAAGGACTCCAACTGGTTGCTCTCCATCGTCCTTGCGCACCAGCCCCACTTCGCCAATCAGCCCGCGAACGTGCAGGTGTTCTGGGGATACGCTCTTCACGGCGACCGGGTCGGCGATTTCGTCGCAAAACCCATGGCCGACTGCACGGGCGAAGACATCCTCCAGGAACTGTGCGGTCACCTGAATTTCGACGTCGCCACCACCTTTGCGTCCGCCACCTGCATCCCGTGCCGGATGCCCTACATCACCAGCATGTTCATGCCGCGCACCCTCGGCGACCGACCGGTGCCGATCCCTTCGACCAGTCGCAACCTGGCGCTCGTCAGTCAGTTCGTGGAGATCCCCGAAGACGTGGTGTTCACGGTCGAATTCTCGATCCGGGTGGCACAGACCGTCGTCTACCAGCTGCTCGGGATTGACCGGGAGATTCCGCCGATCTCGCACCACGACAAGTCGTTGAAGGTCAACTTCGACGCGCTCGTGAAGGCGTTTCACTAGAGCGGATTGCGCCCCTCAGAGAACGAACTCGGTTCTGAATGGAAAGTATGTCACCCGTCCGCCGGCCGGGACATCGCCTGTTTCGGCGGGGATAACGGCGAGGCCGTCGGCGGACACAAGCGGGGTCAGCCGGGCGGAGCCCCCCTTGCCGAGCTTCTCCACCAGGAGCGACCCATCCGGGCCGCGGCCGGCGACCGCAGCCGGCACGAATTCCGTCCGGCCGGGACGATGATAGACGTCGCTGGCGGCGGTCGCTGCGAGGCCCTGCGGCAGACGGGCGCCGGCGCCCGACAGCCTGTCGAGGAGAGGACGCGCGAAGAGGAGCGTCCCGACCATGGCGGCGACCGGGTTTCCCGGCAGCGACACGACACGACAGGCGCCAATGGCCCCGAACGCGAAGGGCTTGCCTGGTTTGACGGCCAGCGAGATGCGGGCGCTCGACCCTCCGGCCACCGCGACGGCTCGGACCGAATGGTCGGCATCGCTGCCCGAGACGCCGCCGGAGGTGACGATCAGGTCGTAGTCCCGGTGCACCTTCCGGAGGAAGCCGGCCGTGAGGTGGAGGTCGTCGGGCACGCGGCCGAGGTCTTCGACCGTGCTGCCGCCGCTGGACAGGAGGGCGATCAGCATCGGGCGGTTGGAATCGTAGACGGCGTGACGGGGCAGCGTCCCGCCAGGGTCGGCGAGTTCGTCGCCGGTCGACAGCACACCGACGCGAACCTTGCGCGAGACGTCGACGCTGGAGCAGCCGGAAGCGGCGAGCACCGCGACGTGGCGGGCGTCGAGGCGCGTTCCGTTCGGCACGATCTCCGTTCCCTGCCGGACGTCCTCGCCGTATCGGCGGATGTTCTCGCCGGGCGCGAGCGGTGCCCGGAGACGGACCACGGCCCCGGTGCGATCCACACGCTCCTCCATCACGACCGCAGCGACGTCATCGGGGATCGCCGCGCCGGTAAGAAGCCTCACGACCGTGCCCGGCTGGACGGTCGGGACCCCGCATCCGCCGGCGCGGACCGCGCCCACCACGGGAAATGGACCGGTCCTGCCCGCGGCCACGTCGTCATGGTGCAGTCCGTAGCCGTCCATCGCCGACTGGTCGAAGGGCGGAAGCGGGATGCGGCTCCGAACGGGGTCGGCGGTGACGCGCCCCGCGGCCAGTCCGAGTGGGACCGTCTCCCGTCCGCCGACGCGCTCGCCGGCGACGATGGCCTCGAACGCGCTTTCGATGGACCAGAGCCCCGGAGCGGCGCAGGGATCGACCTTGATGGTCATGACGGGACCTCCATTCCCGCGCGGAAAGGGACCGCCCGGCCGAGGGAGGCCGGACGGCGATGGTCAAGGGAGGCTTTTCAGGCGGAATACTCCTTCGACTTGAAGGAGAGATGCCGCACGCCCTCCGGGGCGTCGGCGATCTTGCGGATGTCACCCCAGGTCTGCTTGTAATTCGGGATGACCAGTTCGTTGGTCCCGGCGTTGACCACGTTGCCCTGCACGCCCGACGGATAGGCGAAGAGCATGAAGGTCTCCCCGCGCCGGGCGGTGGGGGTCGGGTAGGCCATGGCCTGGGTCGAGCCGGCGTCGTTGTAGACCTCCACCAGATCGCCCTGCTTGACGCCGAGTTCGGCCATGTCGTCCGGATTCATCTCGATGAAGGGGTAGGGCCAGCGGTCCATCACCAGCTCGTTCTGGACGTCGTAGTAGGCCGACTGCCAGACGAGGTTCGCCCGGCCGTTGTTGATGAGGAACTTGTGCTTGGCCTTCTGCTCCTCCTTGCCGGGCGCCTGCAGGCCGCGCCAGGGCGCGTCCATGAAGCGGGCCCTGCCGTCCTCCGAGGAGAACACGCCGTCGGTGTAGAGCCGCGTGGTGCCGACGATCTTGCCGTCCGCGAAGGCCGTCGCCGGCTCCTGGAAGCCGTTGGTGCCCATGGCGCGCAGCCGCTCGTAGGTGACGTGCTCGCCGCCGGCAGCGTTGGCGTGGTAGCCGTCCATGAAGGCGTCTTCCTCGGTCTTCCAGTCGAAGCCCTTGAACTGGTCGGCATAGCCGGTGTCGCCGGCCTCCCGGAACACGCGCTCCATGTGGTTGGCGAGGCGGGCGGCGATCAGGCAGTCCGGCATGGCGTTGCCGGGCGGGTCCATGTAGCGCTCGGTGATGCGCATGCGCCGCTCGCCGTTCATCGACGTGAGGTTCATCTCGCCCGACGTCGCCGCCGGCAGGATGACGTGGGCGGCCTCGCCGATCTTCGTCGGCACGATGTCGACGTCGACGGAGAAGAGCCCGCCGGCCTTGATGGCCGCCACGATGGCGTCGACCATGCCCTGGCGGTCGCCATAGGGCACCTTTGTCATGGCGTCCTTCACCATGTCGGTCCGGCGCTTGTAGACCGACTTGTACTGGTGGGCGTTCAGCGTCGTCTTGTAGTGATCGCACGCCCAGATATGGTGGACGCCGCCCTTACCTTCGATGAGGAGCTTGTCCACATAGGCCGCCGGCTTGCCGACGTGGCTGTCGCCCGGACGGACGTAGCCCTCCTGGTGCCCACCGAGGCGGACGACGCCGCCGCCGAGCTGGCCGACGTTGCCCGTGGCAAGCGCGATGTTCACCAACGCGCCGTTCGTGCGGTAATTGTCGTTGCCCCAGATCAGACCCTTCTCGTAGCCGAACATGGTGCGGCGGCGTTTGCCGCCCTCCTTCGGCATGGCGATCCACTCGGCCGCCTTGACGATGTCCTCCGGCTTCAGCCCGGTGATCGCCGCAGCCTCCTCCACGGACATGCGGTTGCCCTCGACCGCGCCCTCGAAGCTCGTCAGGTGGCCGGGGTTGCTGTCCGCCTCGCCGCGCGCCGGATACATGGGCGGGCGGGACTTCGCCTCGCGGAGGGTGCTCTTCTCGATGAAGGCCTTGTCCACCCAGCCCTTGTCGGCGATGTAGGTGAAGAGGGCGTTGAAGAGCGCCAGATCCGTGCCGGAGTTGATGGCGAGGTGGAGGACGTTCTCCTTGCCCGCTTCCACCTCGCAGGCGTTCACCGTCACGGTGCGGCGCGGGTCGACGATGATGATCTTCGCCGCCGCGTGCGGCTCGTCCGGCATCATCTCCTGCTTCTTGGTCACGGACGTGCCGCGAAGGTTCGGCACCCAGTGGTTCAGGAAGTAGTTGGTCTGGGTTTCGAGCGCGTTGGTGCCGACGGCCACAATGGTGTCGGCGAGTTCGGCGTCCTCGTAGGCGTTGTTGAGTTCGCCGACGCCCATGTCGCGGGTGCCGTGGACCTCCGAGTTGTAGGCCGGGCGGTTGTGGATGCGGATGTTCTTCACCTTCATAGCGCCGAAGTAGAGCTTGCCGGTGCCCCAGGTGTTCTCGTAGCCGCCACCGGCGCCGCCGTGGTCGAAGGCGGAGACGATGAGACCGTCCTCGCCCTGGTCCTTGACGACGGCCGCCGTGACGCGGGCGACGAGATCGAGCGCATCGTCCCAGGAGGTCGGCTGCATCTGGCCGTAGCGCCAGACGAGCGGATCGGTGAGCCGCTGCAACTGGGTGCTGCGGGCGCGCGAGTACATCACCTCCGCCATGCGGGCGCCGCGCACGGAGCCAAGGCCGGAGTTCACCACGCAGTCCTTGTCAGGCTTGATGACGAGGTGGACGTCGCGGCCGTCTTGGCGGACCACGTTGTACATGGAGGGCGCGTACCACGCCTCGGTGTCGGCGCCCTGCTGGGCGGCGAGGTCGACGCCGAACGCGTTCTCGCTGGGGGCGGTGCCGCCCTGCGCGTTGGCATCCCAGGAATAGGCCTTGTACCCGCAGCCGACGATGCAGAAGTGGCAGACGACGGTCTGCTCCCTGGCGTTCGCCGGAATGATCGGAAGGCGGTCGATCTGACGCTTGTAGGCCATGGTCGTTCCTCCCTCAGAGCACGTTGGACAGGCGGCCGTAGAGAAGCTCATCGACGCCCTCGGCGTAGATGTCGCCCTTCTCGTCGACCCGGAGCGCGTATTGCGGGAGGTTCTGGGTGGCATGGCCCCAGACCTGCTGGCCGCCGGCCTCGCAGTCGAAGCGGGAGTAGTGGCCCGGGCAATTGAGCGTCCGGTCGGCCGCGTTGTAGCCCATGGGGTAGCCCTTGTGCGGGCAGAGCGTGGTGAAGCCGACGATGTCGCCGTCCGGCCCGACGCCGCCCGGCACCGCGCGGCCGAGCTTGATCAGGACCCCCGGCGCGTCCGCGTCCGGATAGGCGACGTCGAGCGCTTCGTCGACCTTGAGGTCGGCGACGTTGGCGAGCCGGTTCGACGGATAGCTGACACGGGCGAGCGGCGTCGCCGCCTTCGCCTCGGGCGTCGGCAGGGTGACGACGGCGGTGGCCGCCCCGACGGTCGCGATGCCGGCGCCGCGCAGGAACTGGCGACGGCCGACGTCGACGAGCGTGTCGCATCTCTTCATGGGTGTCCTCCCTCGGGATCTTCTGTCCCCGGGACGACGTTTCAATCCGTGTGCCAGCCGGAGCGGCGCCGAAAGGGCGGAAAGCCGGCGCTGCGGAGCGCCTCGTGTTCGGAATTCCGAACCGACGGCGGTGCAGCAGGTCCGAAAGTTCGGACGCCGTCAGCCGCGACGGATCCTCCGCTCAGGTTCGTTTCGACGCGACCGGGGCGGCCGATCAGTCCGACCGGCCCCCGATCTCGAACCTCTTCATCTTTTCCCAAAGCGTCGTGCGCGAGATCCCGAGCGCCTCGGCGGTGGCGATGATCTCACCGCCGGTGAGCTGGAGCGCGCGGTGGATGTGGCGCTTCTCGGCGGCCCGGCGGATCTCCTCCAGCGAGGGCATGCGGGCCGCCTCGGCCGCCTCGGCCCACCGCTCCGGGAAGAGGTCGCCCGGACTGATCCAGGGACCGAGCGAGAGGGCGACGGCCCGCTCCACGCGGTTGCGGAGTTCGCGGACGTTGCCCGGCCAGGGATGGGCGAGCGCCGCATCCTCGGCGAGCGCGCTGAGACCGGAAAGGTCCGATCCCGTCGCGGCGATCGTGCCGGCGACGAAGCGGTCGAGCAGCCACCGCACATCCTCCGGGCGATCGCGCAGCGGCGGCAGGTCGACGGTGATCACGGCGATCCGGTAGTAGAGATCCTCGCGGAAGCGGCCCTCCTTGACGAGGGCGGTGAGGTCCGCGTTGGTGGCCGCCATGACCCTGGCCTTGAACGGCAGGGCCTGCTCGCCACCGATGCGGTGGAAGGTCCGGTCCTCCAGCAGCCTCAGCAGCTTCGCCTGGAGAGGCAGCGAAAGGTCGCCGATCTCGTCGAGAAAGAGCGTTCCCCGTCCGGCGCGTTCCGCGTAGCCGAGGTGTCGCTGGGTCGCGCCCGTGAAGGCCCCGCGCTCGTGGCCGAACAGCTCCGCCTCCATGAGATCCGTCGGGATGGCGGCGCAGTTCACGGCCATGAACGGCAGGTCGGCTTGATCGAGGCCGTGGAGAAAGCGCGCGGCAACCTCCTTGCCGGATCCGGTCTCGCCCGTGAGAAGCACCGTGGTGCGCCCTTTGGCGAGCCGGCGGAGCGTGCGTTCGACCGCCTGCATGGGCTTGGAGACGCCGAGCACCCCCGCCTCGCCGTCCTGGCGCGCCGGCAGGACCGAGGTGAGGCGTTTCAGGAAGTCTCCCATCTCGAAGGGCTTCAGCACATAGTCGCCGGCGCCGCCGCGCAGCAGTCGGACGGCCTGATCCACGTCGCCATGGCCGGTGATGAACAGGAAGGGCGGGGCGTCCTTCCGGGCCACGATCTCGCGGAACAGATCCTCGCCCGAGAGATCCGGCAGCCGGATGTCGCAGACGACCGCATCGGGCGCGTCGCGCTTCATGCCGCCGAGCGCCTCTCGGCCGCCCTGCCACCAGCGCACCGTCGCGCCTTCTATGGTGAGCCGCTGGACCAGGGACTCGCCCATGATGGGGTCGTCCTCGACGACATCGATCATGCGGTCTTCAAGCGACATGGAGAACCTCCTCGGCGGCGGCGCCGACTGCCATCGGTATGGTGATGGTGATCCTGGCGCCGCCGAGCGCCGAGGTGTCGGCGACCAGGGATCCGCCGAGGTCGCCCACCATCCGGGATGTGATCACCAGCCCAAGCCCGCCGCGCTCGGCGGTCGGCTTGAGGCCGCCCTTGAGGATCTGTTCGGCATCCTCCGGGAGTCCGGGCCCGCTGTCCTCGATGCGGGCCATGAAGTCGGCGCCCTTCGTGCCGACCGTCACCCGCACCGTACCGCCCTCCGGCGCGGCCCGGCAGGCGTTGAGGAGAACGTTGAGGAGAATCTGACGAAGCTGGAATGCGTCGATCGGCACGTCCCTGTCGAGGCGCCCGCCGAAGTCGAGGGCAAGCTGCTTGCGCGCCGTCTCCGGCCGGACCAGGATGCGAAGGTCGTCGATGTCGGCCTGGCGGAGGGGCCGGAGCTCCCGGTCGGGTCGATAGGTGGCGAGCGTCGTGCGCACCACGTCGCGGATGCCCTTCAGGCCACGTTCGAGAAGATCGACCGAACCTTTCCGGATCGCGGCCTTGTCGCCGTGGACCTTCAGGGTGTCCAGCGCGTTGAACAGCCCCCCGAGGGGATTGTTGATCTCGTGGGCCATGCCGGAGGCGAGCCGCCCGAGGCTGGCCAGCCGCTCCTCCTCCGCCGCGCGGGCGAGCAGGGCGTCGCGTTCGCCGAGCGCCAGGGCCAGCGCATTGTAGCTCCGGAACAGGCGGCCGACCTCCGTCCTCTGCGCCGGGATCAGGGCGGCCGGGATCGGCGACACCGGACCGTCGAGCGCTTGTGTCAGGTGAGTGCCGAGCAGGCGGATCGGCCGAACCATGCGCCGCACGGCGATCCAGCCGAGAACGGCGGCGGCGAGCGTGACGGCCGCATTCGACGCAAGCAGCGTAAAGAGCACCGCGCGGCGTTCTTCCAGGATCGGCGCGGCGTCGATGGCGACCAGGATGGAACCCACCTGGCGGCCCTCCACGGTCAGCATGCGCCGGGCATAGGCGCGCGCCTCCTCCTCGTCCACATGCGCCGCGTTGGCGAAAAGGACGTCCGGTTGCGGCGGCGCCGGGGAGCCGATCGGAAAGCGGCGCGGGTCGGATGCGGCGAGCACGGTCCCGCGATCGTCGAGAACGATGGTCTCAAGCGGCCGGACGGCGGCGTAGAGGCCCCGGGCGCGGTCCAGGATGTCGAACACCTCCCAGGGGTCTTCCCGCAGAACCGGGTCGACCAGGGACGACGACAAGCCGTCGAGATAGGCCTCGGTGAGGTCGCTGAGCTGCCGTTCCTGGACATCCTGAAGGCGCGACAGCACCCGTTCGGAGGCGACGACGCCGACGGCGATCATGAGGATCGCCACAAGCAGCGGGATCCGGATGGCGAGCGGCAGCGCGCGCAGACCCGTCATCCGAGCCTCCTGACGCTTTCCATGGCCAGCCGGATCGGCTCGAAGAAGCCGGGCTGCCCCGGCGCGAACCCGTCGAGCCGGAGAAGGTCGAGCACGGCCCGACCGTCCCCGGTGTCGGTCATCCGCATGAGGGCGACGCGCAGGGCTTCGGTCTTGGCAGAGGCCTCGTAGGCGCGGGGACACGCGATGGGCGGAAACGGCTTCCAGTCGGACGCCCGGACGATCTCGGTTGGCGCGATGAGATCCGGCGACACCTCCTTCAACACTTCGTAGACGTAGCCGTCGACCGATCCGGAGGCGGCCAGCCCGGACGCGACGGCCCGCACGACGTTGCGGTGCGAGTAGGTGAAGAGGGTCCGCTCGAAGAACGTTTCCGGCCGCTCGTCCATCTCGGCAAGCTCGGCGGCGGTGACGAGGAAGCCGGAGTTGGAATCAGGATCGGAGAAGGCGTGGACGTCGCCTTCAAGGTCCGCGAGGGATCGGACGCCGCGTCCCGCTGCCGAGAGCAGGTAGGACTGGTAGAGCGGCCGTCCCCGCCAGACCGGGACCGCGACGAGCGACAGGCGGTCCCGGAAGGCCACGTAGGGGTAGCCGCAGATCCAGGCGGCGTCGAGCTCGCCGGAGACGAGAAGGGTGGTGATCTCCTGGTACGTGCGGCGCGTGACGAGTTCGACCGGATATCCGGTCGTCGCCTCCAGGTAGGTCTGGAGATTGGCCAGCAGGTCGAGGTCCGAAGACAGGAAGACGGGCGTGAGGCCGAAACGGAGCACCGAGACCGCCGCCGCCGTGGCGGGCCGCGCCGTGGCGGCGGCCAGCCCCAGGACCACCGCGCGTCGGGAAGGGCGCAGGAGGTTGTCCATCGTTTTGTCCTCCCCACGGCGACCGCACGCCCGTGCGGCCGTCCGTCGCGGTCGAAGGTAGACCGGACCGCGCCGGAGCGCGACTCCCCTCGTCGTCGGCCGTTGCCGCTCGAAGGCGGTCCCCGCGGCCAGCCGCCGTCACGTCGTCGTCTTGACGTAACAGTGTAACATCAATCTGATGGAGGCGGTGGAATGAAGTCGGGCGGCGACGCAAGAGCGCACTGCCGGCTTCGACGGGGTGAACGTCCGCTCCGCATCCCGGCTCGCAGCGGGACCGGTGCGGGCGGCGGACGACGGCGAAGAGAACCTGGACTGGCGCGCATGGATCGCCGATCGGCGCCCCACCTAAAGTGCCTTCCGAAGCGGACCCCGCGGTCCGGCTATGGAGGTGCTTGCGCATGATCGTCCTCACCACGCCGACGGGAGCCATCGGCAGCCAGCTGCTTGCACGTCTGATCGCGCTGAACGAACGGGTCCGCGTCATCGTCCGCGACGCCGCGCGACTCGATCCGGCCGTGCGCGCGGCGGTCGATGTCGTGGTCGGATCGCATGGCGACCCGGCCGTGGTCGACCGTGCCTTTGATGGCGCCGACGCCGTCTTCTGGCTGGTTCCGCCGGACGTTCGGGCGACGAGCCTGACGGCGGCCTATGCGGACTTCTCCCGGCCCGCGGCCGATGCCGTCGCGCGTCACGGCGTCGGTCACGTGGTGTCGGTCTCCGCGCTCGGCCGGAACACGCCTTGGGAGCGGCGAGCGGGCCTCGTCACCGCTTCCCTCGCCATGGACGACCTGATGGCGTCGACCGGCGCCGCCTTTCGGGCGCTGACCATGCCCTCCTTCATGGACAACATGCTCCGCCAGGCCGCGGCGCTCCGCGAGGGCTACTTCGTCTGGCCGGACGACGGAAACGCCCGCCGGCCGACCTGCGCTACCGACGACATCGCCGAGGCCGCGTGCGACCTGCTTCTCGACCGCTCGTGGCAGGGTCGCGGCGAACGGGCCGTGCTCGGGCCGGAGGACCTCTCCCAGGTCGACCAGGCGCGCATCCTCTCGGATGTGCTCCGACGCCCCATCGCCTTCCGACCGGTCAGCATTGCGGACTACGCGGAAGCGTTGGCGCGGCACGGCGCGTCGGAGGCCTTCGTGGAAGGCTATGCGGCCATGATGACGGCCAAGGCCGAGGGCATGGACAACATCGTCGGCCGGACGCCGGAGAACACGACGCGCACGCGTTTCCGGACGTGGTGCGAGGAAGCAGTGGGACGGGGTGTCCTGGCATGATCATGCCCCCCCCCGGCAGGCGCTCCGGCGCGTGCATCCCGCCGGCTGTCGCCACACGCATCCTGAAGACGATCGCCACGGTGTCCGAGACCGTCGAGCCTGGATGGTCTCCCGCCTGTCACCCTAAAATTCCGACCAGGGCTGAGGGGAGACAGGTTTTTTCTTTGATCGGACGGGCGGAATTCCCGCGCGGCTGAACGGAGAGCCCGCCCGTCCCCGTCACCGCCGCCCGATCGGCCTCCGGGTTCACCGTGGTCGGCCCGGTGACGGCCTGACGGCCATATCCGATGATGTTGTGGTTGACGGCACCGGACTCCCCCGATCCACGTGGCCGTGATCGAGACGGCGGGGAGCCGACCCGGCGGCATCGGAGAGGTGGGTCTGCCGCCCGTCGCGCCCGCGATCGCCAACGCGGTCGCTCGGCTGACCGGAGGTGTAAGGCTGCGGCACCTGCCGTTCGTCCCGGAACGGGTCGTCGCCGCCCTGCAAGGCTGACGATCCTTGACCCTGCCGCATCGTGGCGCCGCCGCGGCGCGGCCCTACCGTGTGGATGGTCCAGACGTCCGAATGGATTGGGTCAGTGGGCGTGGGCGCCGCTTGCCCGACCCTTTCCCGTGGTCATTCGCCGGCCATCGGCAGAAGCCGGGAGGGGGTGGAGCGGTCGGACGGCCAGGCGCTGCCGAGGAGGTCCGCCCGATGGGGCGCCCTCACCGAGCGCGCGTCCGCGGCCGCCGTCCCCCATCGGCGGCAATGCTCCCGGGGCGAGCATCCGATCACCCGCTTGAAGGCGGTGCTGAAGGCACTCTCCGACTCGTAGCCGAGCGAGAGCGCAATGGTGGTCAGCGATTCATCCGTGTTGGTCAGGCGCTCGGCGGCGAGCAGCATGCGCCAGCGGGCGATGTAGTCCATCGGGGTCTCGCCGACCGTCTCGCGAAAGCGGAGCGCGAAGGTCGAACGGGACATGCCCGCCGTCGCCGCCAGATCCTGGAGCGCCCAGCGCCGTGCCGGGTCGGCGTGGATGGCCGCCAGGACCCGGCTCATCTGCCCGTCGGCCAAGGCCGCCAGCCAGCCGACACCGGTCGGTGCACCGTCCCGGAGGTGGAGCCGGAGAGCCTGGACCAGCATCATGTGGGCGAGGTGCTGGGCGATCAGGTCCGCGCCCGGCTGCGCTTCGTGCAGCTCGCGCATCATCTGCTCCACCGTCCAGCGAAGCGCGGCCTGCTCGGTCTCGGTTCCGAGATGGATGATGGGCGGCAGCAGCCGGAGCAGCACGGCGGCATGGTGTCCGGCCACCTCGAAGCGGCTGCCGGCGAGGAACACGCCGCCGCCGCCGTTGAGGGTCACGGTCCCGCCGTTGCGGGCGGGCGGGAAGACCGTCTTGGCCTCGACCGGCGCCACCCCGGGGTCGCTCGCCAGCACGAACGGGCGGCCGCTCGGAAGGACGAAGCAGTCGCCCGCCGACAGCCAGACCGGGGCGGGGACGTCGTCCACGGCGAGCCAGCACCCACCGCTGACGACCGAGTAGCACTTCATCCGGCCGTGCTGGTCTGAGAAGCGCACAGACCACGCGCCTCCTGCGTCGAATCCGGCGGAGACGTAGCTTCTCGGCTTCAGCAGGGAGAGGAGATCGGAAAGGGGGTCCATCTGCACCTCGGACGATCGCCAACATGTTCGGGACGGAGCGCCATGGATCGGCTCGGCCCGCGCGGGGGACTATGGCCTATGACCAGCATGCGGATGAGTAAAACGAATGAGAGTCTGGCTTTCAAGTAGAAACAAAGTGATCAACGCGGAATAGAAACTCTCGATACCCTCCCTACAGACACTCCTCGCAATGTATTCGACAACGATGAGCATGGGTACTCTCGTACCGTCTCTTCGCACAAGCGTTCCTGTTGCGCACCTCTTTTCCCCTCAGGGCTAGTTAAGGCGAACCTGGGGCGCCAGAGATCTATGATACCAGCACGCCCATCCGTCTGAAGGACCGCGCGATGCAGGCGATGACGGCCGGCGGACGTCAGGGGAACCGCACGCCGGTGAGGACTGCCGATTCCGCCCACAGCCGCGCGGCCACATCAAGGTCCAGCGCCTCACGGTGCTTGCGCGGTTCTCGGGCGACCCGTGCCGCCGGCCGCAGCAGGTGAGCGGCGGCAAGCACAAGGCGGAGACGCTGGGGCCGAGCCCATCGGCGGAACGCGGACGGGCGGCCGGGTGGAGGCAGCCGCGCGTTTCGGCAGCGAAATGGGGGCGGTGTTGGAGGCGAAGATCGCCGTCGGCCGGGGAATCGGATCGCAAGCCCGTTCAGTCGAGCGGCATCTCGGGGACGGCGCCGCGGACGAGGAGGCGCGCCTCCGTTGCGGCCATCACGTCGTCGATGGTCACGCCCGGCGCCCTTTCCCGCAGAACCAGCCCTTCGTCGGTCGGCTCGATCACCGCAAGGTCGGTCACCACCAGGTCGATGCGGCGTTGGGCCGTCAGCGGCAAGGTGCATTCGCGCACGATCTTGGACGAACCCTTGGCGGCGTGCTGCATGGCGACGACGACACGCTTGGCGCCGGTCACCAGGTCCATCGCCCCGCCCATGCCGGGCACCATCTTGCCGGGCACCTTCCAGTTGGCGAGGTGGCCGCGCTCGTCCACCTGCGGACCGCCGAGCACCGTCATGTCGAGATGACCGCCACGGATGAGGCCGAAGCTCATGGCGCTGTCGATCGAGGCCGCCCCCGGCACGGCGGTCACGAACCCGCCGCCGGCGTCGGTCAGATGCGGGTCCTCCATGCCCTCCGGCGGACGCGCGCCGAGGCCGATCACCCCGTTCTCCGCCTGGAAGAAGACGCCGCGATCGGCCGGCACGAAGTTGGCCACCATGCTCGGCAGGCCGATGCCGAGGTTGACGAGCGAGCCCGGCTTGATCTCGCGCGCCACCCGGCGGGCGATGCGTTCCTTGGCCTCCATCATGGGGCGTCTCCTCAGGCGGCGCGTTGCAGGAGGCGGTCGACCAGGACGCCGGGAGTCTTCACCGCGTCCGGCGGAATGACGCCGACCGGCACGATCACGTCCGGCTCGGCGATCACCATGTCGGCGGCGAGCGCCATGATCGGATTGAAGTTGTGGGCCGTCAGCGAGTAGTCGAGGTTGCCCACATAGTCCGCCTGCCGGCAGCCGATCAGGGCGAAGTCGCCACGGATCGGCGGCTCCACGAGAAAGCGCCGCCCGTTCACCTCGATGGTCTGCTTGCCGTCCTCCACCTCGGTGCCGAGGCCGGTCGGCGTCAGCACGCCGCCGAGGCCGACACCGCCGGCGCGGATCCGCTCCACCAGCGTGCCCTGCGGCACCAGTTCGATGTCGATCTCGCCGGCGATCATCTTGGCCTGGGTTTCCGGGTTCAGTCCGATGTGGGAGACGATCATCCGGGAGACGGCCCCGGCGGTGACAAGCTTGCCGATGCCCTTGCCGGGCATGGCGCTGTCGTTGGCCACGATGGTGAGGTCCTTGGCGCCCCGCGCCACCAGCGCGTCGATCAGGCGAAGCGGAGAGCCGACGGCCATGAAGCCGCCGATGAGCAGCACCGCCCCGTCCGGGATCAGGTCGGCGGCGGCTTCGGCCTTGATGCAGTCCTTCATGCGGCGCTCCGTGTCGAGCCGAGGGCGAGGCGGCGCGTCGCGCGGGCGATCACCAGTTCCTCGTTGGTGGGGATGACGAGTACGGTGGTGCGGGCAAGGTCGCTCGAGATCACCTCGGCGTTCGCCGCGTTGCGGGCCGGGTCGAGTTCGATGCCCATCCAGGCCATCCGCTCGCAGACGCGGGCGCGGACGAGCCGGGAGTTCTCGCCGATGCCGCCGCAGAAGACGAGCGAGTCGATGCCGCCGAGGGCCGCCGCCATGGCGCCGAGTTCCCGTTGGATGCGGAACACGAAATAGTCGATCGCCTCGTCGGCCTCCGGCGTTCCGGCCGCCTCCAGCGTGCGCATGTCGTTGGAAAGGCCGGAGAGGCCGAGGAGACCCGACCGCTTGTAGAGGAGGTCGGAGATCGCCTTGGCGTCCATCCCCTCCTCGACCATCAGGTGGAGCACCACGCCCGGATCGAGCTGGCCGCACCGGGTGCCCATCGGCAGGCCGTCGAGGGCGGAGAAGCCCATGGTGGAGGCGACCGAGCGGCCGTCCTGCATGGCGCACATGGAGGCGCCGTTGCCGAGGTGGGCGACGACCACCCGCCCCTCCGCCAGGAGCGGCGCCCGGCGCGCCAACTCGCTGGCGATGTATTCGTAGGAGAGGCCGTGGAAGCCGTAGCGCCGCACGCCCTTGTCGTAGTAGGCGCGCGGCAGGGCGAAGACGTCGTTGACGAAAGGGTGGGTGCGGTGGAAGGCCGTGTCGAAGCACGCCACCTGCGCCGCCGCCGGGAAGGCGGCGAGCGCCGCCCGGATGCCCGCGAGATTGTGCGGCTGGTGCAAGGGCGCGAGAGACGAGAAGGCGGCCAGCCGCTCCAGGATCGCGGTGTCGAGCACCGCGTGGGCCTTGAAGTCCGGCCCGCCGTGCACCACCCGGTGTCCGACCGCGGCCACGTCGAGCCCCGGCAAGACCTCCCGCAACACGCCAAGCACGGTCGCGAGGGCCGCCTGGTGGTCGCGAAAATCGGCCACCGATGTCTGCGCCGCCAGCTCCGCGCCGTCGCCGTCCTTCAGGCGCAGCGTGCCGTCGCCGCCGATGCTGTCGACGAGGCCGGAGACCAGCAAGCGCTCCCCGGTTGCCGCATGGACCGAAAGCTTCAGCGACGAGGATCCCGCGTTGAGCGTGAGGATCGCCTCGTTCATGGCTTGGCGCTTCCGGTGCGGGCGTGGTGGAGGGCCGCCACCGCACAGGAGGCGAGGCGCGACATGGAACTGTCCGAACGGGAGTTCAGGATCACCGGCACACGCGCGCCGAGCACGAGCCCGGCGCCCTCCGCGTGGCTGATGTAGGCGAGTTGCTTGGCCAGCATGTTGCCGGCGTCGAGGCCCGGGACCACGAGGACGTTCGCCCGACCCGCGACCTCCGAACGGATGCCCTTGGTGCGCGCCGCCGCGATGTCGACCGCGTTGTCCATGGCGAGCGGTCCGTCCACCAGGCCGCCCGTGATCTGGCCCCGGTCCGCCATCTTGGAGAGCAGCGCCGCATCCACCGACGACGGGATCGCCGGGTTGACGGTCTCCACCGCCGAGAGCACGCCGACGCGCGGGGTCTCGATGCCGATCGACAGGGCGAGGTCGATGGCGTTCTGCACGATGTCGACCTTGGTGGGAAGGTCCGGCGCGATGTTGATCGCCGCGTCCGTGACGAGCAGCGGGTGGGCGACGCCCGGCACGTCCATGACGAACACGTGGGTGAAGCGCCGGCCGACCCGAAGGCCGTGCTCCTTGTCCAGCATGGGTTTCAGGAGGTCGTCGGTGTGAAGGTGGCCCTTCATCACCGCGCCGGCCCGGCCGCTGCGGACAAGGTCGCAGCCGATCACGGCGGCCTTGGCGTGCGAAGGCTCGTCGATGATCTCGAAGGCGGAGACGTCGGCGTCCATCTCGGCGGCGACGGCGCGGATCTTCTGGGCGTCGCCGATCAGGATCGGCGTGATGATCGTCTCGCGCGCCGCCAGGATCGCCCCGCCGAGCGAGTTCGGCTCCTCCGGCGCGACCACGGCCGTCGCAAGGGCCGGCAGGGGCCGGGCCTTCGCCAGAAGGTCCTCGAAGTGGCGGTGGCGCTGCACCACGAGGCCCGGAACCTCGACGCCGTCCTTTGCGAACTTCAGCCGTGGCGCCTCCACCCTGGCGACACCGGTCAGCACCAGCGCGCCGTCCACGGGCCGCCGGACCTCCGTGGACAACGTGACGAGGCCCTCGGGCGTCTTCTCCAGCACGGTCACGGTGGTGACGAGCTCCTCCCCGGCGTGCGCCCTGTCGTGGAACTCCAGGGACTGCGCCCGGTAGAGGGTTCCAGGGCCCGGCAATTTGGTGCCGAGCACGGCCGAGATCAGCGAGGCGACGAACATGCCGGGCGCGACGCCCTCCACCTGGCCATCGCCGTTGCCGTCCTCGTGCGGCAAGTGCATCGGGTTGTAGTTGCCCGACGCCGCCGCAAAGACGTAGAGGTCGTCCGTGGTGATCAGGCGGCGCAGCTCCGCCGTCTCGCCCACGACCATCTCGCCGAGGGTCCGGTTCTCCAGTCTCATTCGGCCGCCTCCTCGCCACCGCCGTTGCGCTTGGTCGCGTCACGGCGCTTGCGCGGCGACGGTCTGGCATGGCCGGGCGCGGGCGCGACGACCGGCTCGGCGTCGCCGCCGACGGCGCCTGTGACCGCCGGAGGCATCGCCGCAACGGTCGGTGGGGCCGGCCCGTCCGCCCGGCGCAACGGATCCGCGAGGATGTCCTCAGTGACCGGAGAAAGGCCGAGCACCGTGTGGAAGCGCTGCAAAAGGTCGAGCGTGTGCGGGCTCATCTCCTCGATGGCGCCGGGCACGTACTGCACGATTTTGACGGCAAGGTCGCGCTCCTCGGGTGTCTTGAGGAGGAGCGGCAGCGTCTCCACGGCCCGCTCGGGCTCGTAGGTCGCGATCAGCGTCTGCTCGTGGATGATCATCGCGCGCTGCGCCGCCGAGAGCGACCTGAAGGGCTCGTCCTGCGTCAGCACGCGGCTGGAGCGCTCCAGCCGGTCGCGGCGCACCGTCCCGCGGTTTTCGGCAAGCAGGATCAGCATGCGGATGACGGCCTCCACGAAGCCGCCGCGCTCGATGTTGAAGATCGCCGCCGTGACCTCCGGCAGGCCGCGCAGTTCCGACAGGCTCTTCAGCGTGCGGCGCGCCTCGTGGGTGCGGCCGAAGGCGCGCATCCAGGGGGTGCCCCAGACCGTGTGGAAGGTGAGTTCGAACAGCATGTCGCGCTGGTCGCGGAAGAGGTCGATCGACTGCTCGATCATGTCGAACCAGAGCGATTCCGCCGCCAGGAACGGATTGTCCGGCGCCGCCTTCCGCCGTCCCGCCGCGACCGTCGCCGCCGCGTCCTCGATCTGCGCCGACACCGGATTGCGCGACGACATCAGCGCCCGGCTGAGCCGTTGCGGATGCAGCGCCCGGTTCATCTCGGCCATGCTCTCGGTGACGGTCGCCTTGACGAGCGGTCGGACCATCATGTCGTAGGCCTGGGCCTGGATCTCGGAGAACCGGGCCACCGCCGCAAAGGGCCGTTCGTCGAAATGCCCGTCGTCGAGCGCGCGAATGTCGTCGAGGGTGCGCTCCACGAAGCCGACGGTGAAGCGCCGGTTCGCCTCGTCGCCCGCATAATCCTCGATGCGCATCTCGTAGAGGCCGGGCGCAAGCGCCTCGATGGTCTTCAGCGTGGAGCCGACCTCGGCATGCTCCTTGTTGGCGATCTGGGAGGAGACGAAGATGCCGAGGTGACCGACCTGGTCGTGGTTCATGTAGATGATGCGCTGGCCGCGGATGCGGATCTCGCGCACGTCGGCGTAGGTCTCGGCGATCCAGTTGAGCGCCTGCTGGGGCGGCGTGATGTTGTCGCCGTGACTGGCGAACACGATGATCGGCGCCTTGATCTGCTTCAGGTCCACAGGGCGGCCGGGCTCGATGCGGGCCTCGTTCTTGACGAGCCGGTTGCCGACGAAGAGCTGCTCGACGATCCAGCGGATCTCCGGCTCGTTGAGGAGGAAGAAGCCGCCCCACCAGCGCTCGAACTCCAGGAAGCGCGCGTCGCCCTTGTCGATGTCCAGGTAGAGGTCGGTGTACTTGCGGAACAGGGTGCGGGACGGGTTCAGCAGCTCGAAGTTCTGGACGAGGTGGGCACCGTCGAAGAGGCCGCCGCCGAGATCGGAGAGAAGCATCGGGATCCAGGTGCCGCCGAGCACCCCGGCGTTGTAGCGCATCGGGTGGACGCCGACCGCCCCGGCCCAGGTGGCGACCGGCGCGCCGTTGATCACGATCGGGCCGGTGAGGTCCGGGTTGGTGGCGGCCAGGAGCAGCGTCGCCCAGCCGCCCTGGCAATTGCCCGCGATGATCGGCTTCGGCGCGTTCGGATGCCGGCGCATGATCTCGCGCACGAACGCCGCCTCGGCGCGCGTCACGTAGGAGAGATACTGGCCCTTCTCCGGCATGCGCTTGAAGGCGACGAAATAGACCGGGTGGCCGTCACGCAGCGCGACGCCCACCTGGCTGTCGGTCTTGAAGCCGCCGATGCCAGGCCCGTGGCCGGCGCGCGGATCAATGATCACGTAGGGGCGCTTCCAGTCCTTCACCGCCACCCCGGCCGGCGGCGTGATCTTCAGAAGCACGTAGTTGCAGGGATAGGGCAGGTCCTTGCCGTCCATCACCACGTCGTAGTCGTAGGCGAGAACCGGCGGGCAGCCGGCCTCCTCGTGCGCCAGGAAGACATCGCCGCGCTTGCGCAAGGCGTCGAGGCTGAGGACGAGGCGTTCGCGGGAGTCGCGCAGGTAGGCGTCCCAGTCCGTCTGAAGCGATCCGGCGCCCTGGCGGTCGCGGAGAGCACCCGCCAGCCGCTGCACCTTGTCGAGGGTCTGGCGCAGCCGGTCGGAATGGCTGTCGAACATGCGGCGCGCGTGGGCGCTCAGCACCTTACCCAGGATGTCGTAAGTCTGGGCGACGTCGGTGACCTCACGGCGCGCCGTCTCCAGATGGCCGTTGAGAACCGCCAGCGCGTCGTTCTCCGGGCGGGGCACGGCCGGTTGACGCGCCGGATCGAAGAGATCGAAGACGTTGACCATGGGGTGCCCCTCAGGCTGTGATCGAGAAGCCGCCGTCGATGGCGTGGATGCCGCCGGTCTGGTTGCGCGCCTCGCGGGAGGCGAGGAAGGCCGCCATCGCCCCGACGTCCTCGATGGTGGCGAGGTGATGGGTCGGTGCCCGCGCGGACGCGGCGTCGAGCAGCTCGTCGAAATGGTCGATGCCCGACGCGGCCCGGGTCTTCAGCGGCCCCGGCGAAAGGGCATGGACGGTGATCCCCTTCTCGCCGAGTTCCGCGGCGGCGTAGCGAACCACGCTCTCCAGCGCCGCCTTGACCGGCCCCATCATGTTGTAGTGGCGCACGACGCGCTCGGACCCGAAGAAGGAGACCGACAGGCAGGTGCCGCCATCCGTCATCAACGGTTCGGCGAGCCGGATCATGCGCAGGAAGGAATGGACGGAGATGTCCATGGCCTGCGCGAAGCCCTCCGCCGAGCAGTCGACCACCCGGCCGTGCAGGTCCTGGCGCGGCGCGAAGGCGATCGAGTGGAGGAGGATGTCGAGCCGCCCCCAGCGGTCGCGGACCGCGTCGAACACAGCCTCCATCTCGCCGGCGCGCGACACGTCGAGCGGCAGGACGATCTCGGCCCCGGCCGTTTCGGCGAGCGGCCGGACGAAGGGTTCGGCCTTCGCGTTCAGATAGGTGATGGCGAGGTCGGCGCCCTGCGCCTTGAGGGCTGTGGCACAGCCCCACGCGATGGAATGCTCGTTCGCGACGCCGACGACGAGCGCCTTGCGACCTTCCAACGAAAACATGGATCGCCCCCGATCTCATCCGCTGAACGGGAACATCCTAGCTGAACGGTGTGAACCTTGTGCGGCGCAACATGGTCGGAGTGACGCGATTGGGTAGTCTGCGTACGCACCAGCCATCCGCACGCGCCGCATCCAAGAGGAGATCTCCTGGAACGGGCGCGTCGGATGCCGGATTTTCGCCCAGGGCCCCTTTTCCGGCTCTGCGCACGCCGCGCGGCACGTTGAGAACCCCTCGCCTTTCGCGTGCGTGCAGAAGGGCCGAAGTGGGCTCCGCGTCCGATGGTTCGCGGGCCGGCGATGCTGTTCCGTCTCTGCCCGTACGGATGAGGCGAACGGGTGCCGAGGCGGCGGCAAGGTCACTTGCCTGAACGCCCCAGACCCTCTCTACGGCGTTACGGGCAAACCTTCTTGAACTCGGTGACCTCGCCCTTGCCCGGGACCCAGCGCACCACCGGCTGCAGGCGGCAGGTGGCGGCGTAGTCCTGCTGGTAGCCGTCGATGTAGACGGGCTCGGCCGCGGGCCGGTAGCCGTTGTTCTGGCGGCGGACGGGCGCGTCGGCGTGGCGGCGTTCCTGGCTCTGGCTGATCGCGGCGCCGGCGAGGAGGCCGGCCGCAAGGCCGAAGAAGGCGCCGACGGCGACGTCGCGGTTGCGGTTCTTGGCGAAGGCGGGCTCCGCCGACGCGAAGATCGAGGTGGAGAGAACGGCGGCGGCGACGGCGATGGTGACGGACTTGGCGAACATCGTGGTCTTCCCTTGAAGGTGCGCTTCGGTTTCGGGCGGTGGTGTCGTCCGCCGATGACCGAACCCTAGTCCCCCTCGACGGCGCCTTCCGTGATCGGCGTCACAGATCGGAAAACCCCTGAAACGGCCTTCGAAGAAGGATGCGCGGATCCCGTCCCGTGTCATGCTCCGGCGCGGCTGAGGCAGGGGGCGACGATGGGCAGGCAATCCGGACCAGAGGCATCCGGCAAACAAGCGCGTTGGCGCACCGGCTTTGAGATCGAACTGTTGGCACCGGCCGGCCGGTCGCGGCGCGATCTGGCCGAACGCACCGCCGCCGCCTTCGGGGGGCGGGTGGAGCGCTTCTTCCACGCCCAGACGGAGCCGAGCAAGGTTCCGGGCCAGCCGACCTTCAACAACCTCTCTCCGGGTTTTCGGGTGCGCGACGGAGCCGGCCGGCCGATCGCCGCCTTCGTGTGCGACATCACCCTCCAGCACGACCTCGATCGGGCGGCGCCGCCGCAGCCCGGCTGGTACCGGATCGTCTCCGACGACGCCCGCCTGATCCGCCTCGCCCAGCGTCACTGCGATCCCGATGCGGCGCTTGCGGTCGTGCTGGCGCCCCTTGCGGCTTTGTTCGGCGGCACGACCGAGACGCATCCGTCCGGCATGGTCCGCGTCGGCGACGGCGAGGGACGGCCGGTCGCGGTCGCCGCGCCGCTGCCCGGCGAGCGCGAGCGGGCGACGGAGATCGTCACGGCGCCGCTCGGGCCCGAGCGCGACGAGGTGGTCGCCCGCCTTCTCGCTCTCGCCCGGGAGGAGGGCTTCAGCCTGCCCCGGGAAGGCGCGACGCACATCCACTTCGATGGCGCGCCGCTTCGTCGCGCGCGCGTGTTTGCCACCCTGATCGGCCTCCTGGACCGGCACGGAGACGCGTTGAAGCAGATGGTCGGGGTGAACCCCCACTGCGTCCGCCTGGGTCCCTGGCCGGATGCGCTGGCGCCGCTTGCCCGCAGCCGCGCGTTCCGCGCCGCGGACTGGCCCACCGCGGCGGCGATGCTGTCGACCGTGGGGCTGTCCAAGTACTGCGACTACAATCTCAAGAACATCCTCGCCGCCGATCCTGCCAAGGATACGGTCGAGGTCCGCGTGCTCCCCGCAAGTCTCGACCCGGCACCCGTGCTGGCGGCGGCGTCTCTGTTCGAGGCGCTGCTCCACTGGTGCGTGGAGCGCGAGGCGGTGCGCCGGGTGCCGGATCGGCTCGATCGCCTGTTGGCCGCACTCGATCTGCCGCCCGAGGTTCGACAGGCATGGATCGAAACCGCCGCCGAGGCGCGGGGATAGGCGGCCGGCCCAGGCGCAAGTATGCAGGATTGAAATAAATTCCGTCGGCGCTCGTGTTTAGCCGGGGCTGGCCAGGGCAAACAGAAACAGAGAGTTAACGACTCGTTCATCCATAGCATATGTACGTGTCATACAGAAGGAATGCCGCTCCGCCGTGTTGTGGGCACTTGCCACCTTGTACCGCTTCTCACCTTCGATGTAGCATTTTAGAAATATAATACGCGATTGCGCGGTCGCACATTTTGCGCTTCGGATTGGGGGGAGACGATGGTGCGGTCGGTCAAGGGCAAATCCAAGTCGAATACAAGTAAAACCTTGATATTGGCCGCGTCCGTGCTTGCAGGCACAGGCGGCGGGTCGGCCGAGGCCGCGTTGGAATCCTATTTCCAGGCCGGCTTCAACGGCTGTGACGCCACGATGCTCGCCGCATTCTGGAACAAGCCCTTCACCGAAGCGAAGGCCGAAGCGGATCGCAAGATCGTGCAGAACGGCGAGACCGGAATCCGGAACGTGAAGGTGGCGCTCAGGGCCGCTCGGGACGCCGGTAGCGCCTGTACCTTCTTCGATACGGGCCTCAGCTTCGGCGACGCGGAGACGCTCGCCGGGTTCTGGGGCCGGTCGATCGACGACGCCAAGACCAAGGTCGGCATGCTCTTTACGGCCGGTCGCGGGGCGGAAGTCCACGCCATCCTAAGGCAGTGACGACGCCCGGCCATCGGCCCGGCGCACCAGACCCCATCCAGCTTCCCGACGGCGGTCTTCGACCATACGACCGGGGGGATGCACGTTTTCCTGCTCGCGCCCTCCGATCGGATCGCCGCGCCATGCCGTCCATTCTCCTGAGGATCGCCCGTCATCCCCGCGCCGCCGCCCTGGCGATGGCCGTGGCCGCGGCGCTTGCCGGATCCCTGCCGTCGGCCGCGGCGCCGTTCGCCGGGGCAGCCGTCACGGTCCGGGGCGGCCTGCCGGTGGTGCACGTCGCGGCCGGCGACGTCCAGGTGACGATCACCAACGCCACGGCGGGCCGGATCAGCGTCTACGCGGTCGGCGACGGCGACACCCTCACCGCGCTCGGCGGGCTGGAGGCGGCCTCGGCGGGCGTGGTCGAGGTGGCACCCGGCCTCCGGTTGGCCTTCTCGCAGAACGGCGCCTGGATCGGCGACGCCTACCGGGTGGGGCCGGAGGCTGACCAGAAGGTCGTCGTGCCGGTCGCGGCCCCGCCGGCGGACGCGCCGGCTCCGGAGGCCGGTCAGGTCCTCGTGCCGCTGACCAACGATCTGCCGACCACGGTCGACGTCTACATCCAGGACGCCGCCAAGACGGTGACGCCGCTCGGCTCCCTTGCGGCCGGTGAGAGCGCGGATCTGGAGGCGGCTCCGGGCGACATCCTGCTCTTTGCCGAGGGCGATGCCTGGATCCTGCCTGGCCATGGGGTGACCGGCGCGGCCGGAGAGGCCGTGCGGGTCCCGAATGTCGTCGCAGGCCCGCCCGGCAGCGTCGACGTCGTCATCCGCAACGGCACCGGCGCGCCGGCCGAGGTGCTTTCCGTCGATCCGGCGGGCCTCGAAGCGGTGCCGCTCGGCATCCTGCCGATCGGCGCGCGGCTCCATGCGCAGGCGTTGCCCGGTCATGCCCTCTTCTTCGTCGAACCCGGCACGGAACGCGGCGTGAGCCCCCGCTATCCCGTCGGTGCGGACGACGGCCAGACGGTCGACATCCCCTACGTGCCGCCCGACGCGGCGACGCCCGCCGGCCCGCCGCCGCCGGTGGAGGACCCGGACGGCGTTCCCGTCGCCCTCGTCAATGCCGGGGACCGGCCGATCCTCGTCGGCCGTGTGGCGCCCGACGGCCAATCGACCGAGCGGGTGAACGACCTCGCCCGCACCTCGCAAACCACCCAGGCCCTGCGCCCGGGCTCCCTCCTGCATTTCTACGACGCGGAAACCCGTGAGCCGGTGGGTGATCCCTACCGGGTGGGGCCGGACGGCGACGCGCTCCAGATCGTCCGTCTCCCCTACGACGCCGAGGCGCCGGTCCGGGCGCGGATCGCCGCCAACGGCCGGCCGCTGGTCCTCTATGCGCCGGGCGGCGCCGACCTCCTGGTCCGCGTCCCCGACCTCAACGGCGCCCTCTTCACCCTGGAGCGCATCCCGGCCGACACGCTCCGCTTCGTCCTCGCCGCCGAACCGGGCGGGACGGTCAGCTTCGCCGACGCGACGACCGGAGCGCCGATCGGCGCGCCCTACACGGTCACCGGCCAGCCGAACGTCGGCGACGGCACGGAGAGCGTGTTCGTCAGCGATTCGGCTCCGGACAGCGCCGACGCCTTCGCGCTCCAGACCGGTCCTGGAAGCGTACCGGTCGTGCTGCGCAACCGCGCCGACGTTCCGGTCGCCGTCGCCGTGGAGGCCGACGGGCAGTCGCTCGTCCTTACCATGGTTGGCGCCCTTGGCGTCGCGGAACGACGCTTCCAGCCGGGTGCGAAGCTCTGGTTCTACGCCGCCCTGCCGGACGACAGCCTGACCCAGCTCGGCTTCCCGTTCGTTGTGCCGGCCGGCGGGCGTGTCGACCCGCTCGACCTGCCGGTCCTGGAGGAAGGCGAACGGCTGGCGGAGCGCGACACCTACGTCACCGGCGACACGCGCACCGTTCGCATCGTCAACAGCAGCCCGCAGGCGGGCTACGCCGTCGCGCGCACCGCCGCCGGCCAGCGGATCCGCCTCTACGAGGTGGGAGCCGGCCAGTCGCTCGACGCGTCGATCCGCCCCGGCACCTTCGTGTGGTTCCATGCGAAGGGAACCGAGGCCTCCTTCAGCAACGACGGCGATCCGAACATCGGCGTCAAGCTGCCCTTCATCGTCGGTCCGGACGCCGTCCAGACGGTCGGCCTGCCCTACCAGGTGTCAGACGTGGACTTCGAGCGCCTGTTCCGGCTCGACCTGGAGAAGGCGACGAACGAAGCCCTGTCCGAACAGCGGGTCGCGGGCGCGACAAACGCGGCCGCCGCAGCCCTGCCGGCCGGCTGCTGGAAGAACAGCAGCCCGCGCGGTGTCGGCACCATCCCGCGGACCTGTCCGCCGGGCGAGGAGGAGGCGACGGCCGGGCTCTGCTACACCAAGTGCCGGCCGGGCTACAACGGCGCGGTGACCATGTGCATTCCCGCGTGTCCGGCCGGGTTCGACGACACGGGCCTCCACTGCACCAAGCCGGCGCCCTACGCCCGGAACGCCTACCCCTGGCAGTTCGGCGACTGGTTCGACCTCGACGGCGCCCGGGCCCGCTGCCGCCAGAAGCACGGGAACCGGTGCGAGAAGATCGGCGAGATCATCTACGAGAGCTGCCCCGCCAACACGAAGACGGCGCCGCTGTTCGTGAACCTCTGCACCCCAATCTGCCCGGCCGGCATGATCGACGTCGGCGCCGGCTGCCAGAAGAACACCTATGATCGCGGCGTCGGGCGCCTGATGAGCTGCTCGCCGGGCCAGGAGATGGACGCCGGCCTCTGCTACAACAGCTGCCAGGCGGGCTACCAGGGGGTCGGCCCGGTGTGCTGGGCGGGATGTCCGGCCAAGCTGCCGCATTCCTGCGGCGGCACCTGCACGGCCAACGCCGGGGCTTGCGCCACGCTTCTCGCCGACCAGATCTCGTCGCCGATCATGGTGGTCGGCAACGCCGCCGCCACTGTGGTCACCCTCGGTGGCGCGACCGCCGCCACCATGGCGGCGCGCCAGGCGGTCACCATCGCCCGCGCCTCCGCCAAGGCGATCGGCCGGGAGGCCGGCGAGCAGGCGGCCAAGCTGGCCGCCAAGGAGGCGGCGCGCGCCACCGCCAAGCAGACCTTCCGCAAGCAGCTGAACATTGCGCTCAGCGAGGGCCGCGCCGCCGCCGTCCGGGCCGGCAGCCGCGTGCTGGCCCGCGAGGTCGGCATCGATCTTTTCATCTCCGGCCTCCTCAGCGGCACCCTCTACGGCATCAGCGTCGACAGCGCCGCCAACGACGCGGAGCGGCTGCGCACGGAACTCGACGCCGAACTGCGCGAGCGCATTCTCCGCCGTCTCGGCACGGGCGTCAGCGAAGCGCAGATGGACAGCTACGTGGAAGCCGCGCTCGACGCCGCCGAGCAGGCCCAGCCCGGTTCGCCCTTCCCCTATTCCGCACTCGATCCCACCGGCATCGCCGACGTGGTGATCGCCTATGCGCTGCCGCTCTGCTCGGAGGTGAAATGATGATGAGGACCCCATCCGCGCCGTCCCATCCGCCGCGCCGGTCGGGGCGCCTGGGGCGCCTCCTAGCGGCCGCCGCCTTCGCCGGCCTGCTCCTCGACCTGCCGCAGGCGCTGGCGGCCGATGAACGGCTGATCCAGAGCCTTGCCGACAACGCCTTTCTGGCGGAAGCCGGGGGAAGCGCGACGACGACCCCCGATCCCGCCGCCGCCGGAACGCACTGGCTGGCCGAGCCGGCCGGCGTCGACGAGCGCACCGGGTTGGAGGCGGTCTGGCTCCAGTCCAACACGTCCGGAGGGTATCTCGCCAACATCGAGGGCCGCGCGGAAGTCCCCGCCAGCGCCCCGGAAGGCCTTGCGCCGTTGTGGCTGATCCAGCCGTCCGACACCGGGGTCCGGCTCCTCTCGGCGCTCGACCCGGCGGTCGCGCTCGTCATCACCGGCGGCGCGGTGGCGCTGGTCCCGGTCGACGGCGGAACGACCGTCTGGGCGTTCGCCGAACCGCCGGCGGCGCCGCCCGAGGCCGAGACGGCGGAGGCGCCTCTCCTCCCCGATCCGGGCCAGCCGCCGACAGAGGAGGCGCTCCTTCCCGATCCGAACCAGGTGCCCGTGGAGCAGCCTCTCCTCCCCGATCCTGCCCAGCCGCCCGCTGACGTGGCCGCCACGCCGCCCGTCGAGGAGCCGCTGCTGCCCGATCCGGCCCAGCCGCCCTTGGAGGAGCCTCTCCTCCCCGATCCGGGCCAGCCGCCCGCCGACGTGGCCGCCGCGCCGCCGGTCGAGGAATTCCTCCTGCCCGATCCGAACCAGCCGCCGATAGAGGAGCCTCTCCTTCCCGATCCGGGCCAGGCGCCGGCGGATGCCGCGGCCGGACCGGTGGAGGCGCCGGTGCTGCTGGAGGCCCCGTCTCCCGGCCTCGTCGAGGAGGAGCTGCTGCCGGCCCCGGGCGAGGCGCCGGTTGAGGCCGAGACGGCGGATCTGCTGCCTGAGCCGACGCCGTCCGCCGACGCGCTCCCTCTTCCCGAACCCGTGCCGGCGGAAACGGCTGAGACCGGTCTGGCGCCCGCCGACGCCTTCGCCGGCGTCCCCGTCGCGGCCCTGGAGGCGATCGACGGGAGCGGCCTGCCGTCCGTGCCCGAGACGGGCAACGATCCCCTCCTGCCCGCCGCCGAACCGCTTCTCCCGGATCCGGTGCCGTTGGCCGCGGAGGCCGAGCTCGCCGCCCTGCCGCCGCCGTTGGGAGAGGATGCCCTCACCCCGCTCATTCCGCCCGGACAGGTCCTCGTTGCCATCGAGAACCTGTCCGGGGCGCCGGTCGACGTCTACCTGGACCCGGAGGACGGCGGCGAACCGCAGTTCGTGCTGCAGATCGAGCCCGGATACGTCGCCTTGCAGCCGTCGCCGCCCGGCAGGATCTGGCGCTTCGCCCAAGGGGCGGACTGGCGCGACGGTTTCCAGCCGACCGAAGCACCCCGCCAACTCGTCACCTTCAACGGCAGCGTTAAGTAGTCCGCCCGCACCGCGTCCGCGCGAAGAGGAGAGACACTCCCATGGTCCGTTTGCTCCGTGCCGCCCTCGTTGCCGGTTGCGCCGGCGTGGTCGCCATCGCCCAAGTCCCGACCGCCGACGCCGGCGGCGCCGGGGTCGTGCGCAAACTCTTGAAGAAGTTCGAACCGGGAGCGGGGGGCGATGCGGCCGACGCCGCGCGGCGGGCGGCGGATCCCGCCCAGGCCCCGCCCGGCGGCACCCAGCTCCGCCGCATCAATCCGAACCCGAACGCGGCATCCAACAGCGGCGCGTCCAACCTTCCGCCGCCGCCGCCGCCGGTCACGGCGCTGCCGAGCGGCAATGCCGGCGGCGCCGGTGGGGTGAACCTGCCGCCCCCGCCGGGTGGCAATTTCGACACCCGAGCCGTCGACAACCTGCTCCCGACTCCGCCCGTCGACGACCTCGGCGCCGTCCGCCGCGCCGGTCAGGGAGGGGCCAACGACGGCACCGTCTACGTCGGTCCGGAAACCCTTCCTGGCGACTTGCGCGGGGTCGCCGCGGGCGGAGCAGCCGCCAGCGGTGCCGGTGGAGCCGCCGCGGGCGGCTTGGGCGGTGCCGCCGCCGCCCTCAACCGGGCCCTGCCGCCGACGCCCCGTCCGCAGTACGACGTGGTGCCTCCGACCCGTGGCGCCATCTTCTACGAGCGCTTTCCGCCGCTGACGGCCGCCGCCAGGGCGCCCGACCTGCCCCCCCGCCCGCAGCAGTTCGCCTCCCCGGACACCGTCCCCGGGTTGCAGAGCAATGTCAGGTCGCAATATGTCCAACTCCCCGACGCCCCCGTCCGGATCGACTGGCCCCCGTCGCCGAGGGATATCCAAAGGGTGCGGGTCGAACCGCCCCCGGGCCGCCTCGCAACGGCGGCCAAGGTGACCGGCGGGCTCATCACGCTCGGGGTGATCGGCGGCGGCGTGGCCGTCGGCTACATCTACCGGGAGCCGTTGGAGGACAGCACGCGGCAGACCTTCAATCTGGAACCGCGGGATCCGGATGATCCGACTCCGGAAAGCACCATCGTGGTCGACGCCTCGGGCACCATCACCAAGGCGGGAGCGGGCGGGTCGATCCCGATCCCGGACGGCACGACCGCCGACCAGGAGCCGGAGGTCAGCGACCGCGACCAGAGGGGCCGCCTGCCGAAGACCGTCCGCGTCGTCGTCCAGAACACCCTCGAAGTGCCGCTGGAGGTCGCCTTCGTTGCCAAGGACGGCACGAATCCGCTCATCGAACTGATGAATCCAGGCCTGGCGCGTCCCATCCACATGCCGGGCGGCGCCGCGCTCGCGCTGCGCGCCAACAACGCCGGTCCAAACGTGCCCTACACGGTCTTCGCACCGGAACACGCCGTCACGGTGCTGCGCGCCGGCTGGGTCCTCAAGCCATGACCGATCGGCGCTCGTCCGTCCGGCCGCTTCCGCGGCCCTTGCTCGCCGGCGCCCTCGGCGTGCTCGTCGCATGCGGACCGGCGGAGGCGGCGAGCGTGCGCATCTTCGACGATCTCGCGGGCGCCGGGCGGGCCACGGCGCGCTCGCTCGACGAACTCGGTGTCGTCGGCAAGTCGATCCCCGCCGCGCCGCCGCGGCCCGCCGGCTATGTGCTCCGCCGCTTCGCGCGCGAGGCCGAACCCTCGCCTGCCGCCGTTCCGCCGGCACCGCCCGCCGCACGGGCGGCCGGGACGGCCCTGGAAACCGGCGCACGGACAACCGATGTGGACTCGCCGGGAGCCGCTCTTCTGACAGTCGCCCGGCGCCAGCGTGCCAATGCCGATGCGGCAGGCCTGCCGCGACCGACGCGCGCCGGCATCCTCGGCTTCATCGACCGGGCCGCCGCGCGGCGGCGGGACGACCTCTCCACCAGGCGTCTGCCCGACCCGGAGACCGAGGCTGTGGTCGTCGCCGCCTGGCGCAAGGCCGCCGGATTCGACGAGAGCCCGGCGCCCCTGTCGCTTCTCGGGGTCAGGGCCAAGGACCTGCCGTCCCCGAAAGGGCCGAAATACACCCGGCGGTTCGGCTGGGGTGCGCAAGGGGTGGCCATTGCCGGCATCGTTTCGGCGGTGGGCTACAGCATGACGTCCGCGAAGGCCGAGGCCGACGCGGCGGAGGCGAAGGTGCGCCAACTGACGGTGGAGAATGGCGCGGCGGGACGGCCGGTGGAGGTCTGGATCACCGGCACCAACGGAACCCCCATCCTCCAGGGCGTGGTCGAACCCGGCATCACCGGCCGCTACACCTTCCTGACCGGCACGACGGTGGAGTTTCGCCGCGACGGCGCCCCGGCCGGCACGCCCGTGACCCTCACCGACGACACACCGGTCCACTTCGACTGATCACCCAGGCGCCATCCCCCCGGGAGAGCTCGACCCATGCTGCCGACGCTTCAGAGACTGATCCTCCTGGCCCTGCTCCTTCTCGGCGGAGCGGCCGGCGCCGCGGCCGCCGAGGTGCAGATCCAGGTGACGAACGATCGCACGGGACCGGTGGACGTCTACCTGACGCCGCCGGGCGCTCAGCCGCGCTACCTCCTGCGCATTCCCGAAAGAGAGGCCAAGGTGGTGAAGGCCTCGCCGGGCGACACGCTGCAGGTCGCCGTCGACCGGCGGCCGGTGGAACGCTACGTCGCCACGGCCGCGCCGCTGCAGCGGCTGATCACCCGCGCGCCCGCGTCCCTCCCGCCGGCGACGGTCGGGTCCGCGGCCGGGGTCAAGCCGGTGACGACGCCGCCGTCGACGACCACGACGACCGTCCGGACCCCGCCCGCCACCACCACGACGGCCGTCGCGCCGCCGCCGCCCCCGCCGGTCGATCCGCAACAGGGGGCTCTGCCGGAGGGCTTCGCCTGGCAGGCCAGCGGCGACAAGGACGCCAGGGGCGTGATCGTGGCGGCGCGGCTGGTGCTCGGCATACCGGAGACCGACGCCGTCCAGTTCCATGCGGACTGCGCCGTCGCATCGCCCGGCCGGGCGACCATGACGATCGCGGCCGACATGTCGGGGCGCAAGCAGGGCACGGCGACGGACATGAGGATCCTGGGGGACGGGTTCGACCGACGCTACAGGGCTCGGGTCTTGCGCGCGCCCGGAGGCGAGAGCATTGAGGGATATACGCTGTCCGCGCGGCTCGACGATCCCGTCTGGGCCTTGATGGCGGCCAAGCTGGAGATCGGCTACGGCGAGGGCGACGACCTCCTGGCCCTGCCGCTGAAGGGGAGCTCGGGGCCGGTCCGGCGCTTCATCGCCGCGTGCACGGCGCTCGGCCGCCCGGCCGTGGCGGCGGCCCCGCCGTCCGGCGGCGGTGAGCGGCGCGACAGCTGCACCCGCTTCGCCCGCGCACGGGCCGTGGCGAGCGACCGCAAGCTCCCCGTGGTCTTCGTGAACCGCTCCGGCGCCTATCGCGTGGTGCACTGGGTCGACGAGAACGGCCAGGCGGTGCAGATCACCGGCCTCAATCCCGGCGAGGCCGCCCGTGTGATGGCCTGGGCCGGCCACCCCTTCCTGATGACGGACGGCCCCGGCAATTGCGTGGAGATCGCCATCATCCGGCCGGATACGCGCCAGGTGCGGCTGACGGCGCGCAATCGGGTTCAGGACCCGGAGTGAGCCCGCCATCGGCGGCCCTCACCTGAACCGGACACGCGCAAGACGGCCTGGCAACACCGCCCGGCCGCGCCGCCTGGGCGACGGGCTCGGGGCGGTCCCGGGCGGTCGAGGGCGTCCACGCATCATACCAGGCCCGAACGGGCGCCGGCCGGTCAGGTCGAAACGCGCGTGAAGGTCCGGCGAGTCCGACCGTCACGAGCCGGGTATCGGACGCCGACACCGCCCCTCACTCGGTCGACCCATATGTTTCGTGGAATGTTTATTGCTACGCCGACGCTGCATCGGACCGGAGCGACAGGGTGGTGCCGGGCGGCGTCGCTGCGGGTGTCCGATGGTGACGACGGTCCCATGTCGATGCGTGGTCGGGGGGAAGCATGGATCAAGCCGCTGCCGAAGTCGGGCATGAGATAGATCGCGTCCTGATCGACATCCACACCCATGTGAGCCGGAACACCGAAGGCACGATCGCCGACTACATCCCGGAGATCGCCTCGGTCGATCCGGAGCCGTTCGGACTGGCCATCACCACGGCGGCGGGAACTCTGCACGAGATCGGCGACACCGAGACGACCTTCACCATCCAATCCGTCTCCAAGGCCGTCACCTACTGCATCGCGCTCGAAACGGCCGGTCGCGCGACCGTCCTGGAGCGTGTGGGCGTCGAGCCGAGCGGCGACCCTTTCAACGCCATCGAGTTGGATCCGGCGTCGCGCCGCCCGTACAATCCGATGGTCAACGCCGGGGCGATCACGGTCGCCGGCATTCTTCGCGACGTGTACGGCGCCGACGAGGCGTTCCAGGTGGTGCTCGACCGTCTCTCCGAGGCGGCGGGACGGCCGCTGGAGATGGACGAGGCCGTCTACCGATCGGAGGCGGCGACCGGCCACCGCAACCGGGCGATCGGCCATCTGCTCGTCAGCGCCGGAGCGCTCCGCGAGCCCATGGAGCCGGCGCTCGACCTCTATTTCCGCCAGTGCTCGATCCGCGTCACCGCACGGGATCTCTCCCGGATCGGCGCGACCGTGGCCAACATGGGCGAGCATCCGGTCAGCGGCCGCCAGGTGTTCGACGTCGGGCCTGTCCGCGACACGCTGGCGGTGATGTTCTCCTGCGGCATGTACGACTACTCGGGAAACTGGGCCTACGATGTGGGCGTGCCGGCAAAGAGCGGCGTCGGCGGCGGCATCATGGGTGTCGTCAACCGGCAACTGGGCGTCGGCACCTATTCGCCGCGCCTCGACCGCAACGGCAACTCGGTGCGCGGCGTCGAGGCGTTCCGGCGCCTGTCGGCCGAACTCGGCCTCCACGCCTTCGACATGACCAATCCGGGGTCCGCCTTGATAGGCTCGTTCTTCACCGGTTCCGGCCGGACATGACGCATCACCCACGAGGGATTTCGGCCTTGCAGATCGTAGAGCGCCATCACAACGCCGTCCTGGTGATCCGTCCGACCGGGCGCCTGGACAGCAGCAACGCGCCCCTTCTCGACCAGCACCTGTCGGCGACCATCGACCGCGGCGATACGATCTTCGTCATCGACCTGTCCACGCTCGACTACATCAGCAGCATCGGTCTGTCTGTTCTCCTGTCGGCGGCCAAGAAGGTGAAGCGGGCCGAGGGGCGCGTCGCGCTCGCCGCGTTGAACGAGCGGGTGCGGACGGTCATGGAGATCAGCGGCTTCATCCGCATCTTCGATATCTACCCGAGCGTGGAGGCGGCGACGGTCTCCCCATGAGGCGCCCGACGAAAGGGACTGCCCGGCCAATGAGCACGACCTGCCTGGAAATCGCGCTCGTCGCCGATCAGCCCGGCCTGGCGGCGGCCCTGGACCGGCTCGATCGGTTCGCGGGCGCGGCGGGCCTTTCCGAGGACGCCGCCTTCAGGATCCGTCTTGCCGTCGACGAACTCGTCAACAATGTCATCGACCACGGCTACGGCGAGGGGGCGCCGGGGGAGGTGCGGATCCGCCTTGAGGCCGAGGCGAGCCGGGTGACGCTGGCGCTCTCCGACAACGCCCCCCTGTTCGACCCCTTCACCCTCCAGCCCCCCGACGTGGAGGAAAGCCTGGAGACCCGCCCGCTCGGCGGCCTCGGCGTTCACCTCGTGCGCAACCTGATGACCGAGGCGCGCTATCGCGTGGTGGACGGCCGCAACCATGTCCTGCTGGTCCTCGACCGCGAGGCGTCCGGATGACCATCTTCGCCGCCCATATCCTCGTCGTGGACGACGTGGAGGACAACCGGACCATCCTGTTCCGCCGCCTGCAGCGGCTCGGCTACTTCAACCTCAGCGAGGCGGCGGACGGCGTGGCGGCGCTCGAGCACGTGCTCACCCACCGCCCCGATCTGGTGCTCCTCGACGTCATGATGCCGAAGATGAACGGCATCGAGGTCCTTGAGGCCATCCGGGCCGCCGACCTGTTGGAAGAGACCGCGGTCGTCATGATCTCCGCCGCGAGCGAGACCGAGACCGTCGTCCGCTGCCTGGACCTCGGGGCGGAGGACTATCTGCCGAAGCCGTTCAACCCGTCGGTTCTGCGCGCACGCATCGGTTCGGTTCTGGAGAAGAAGACGCTGCGGGCGGAAGTCCGCCGCCAACTGGACCGGCTGGAACGGGAGCTGGAGATCGCAAGGCGCCAGCAACTCGCCATGGTGACCTCGGATTTCGACACGGTCGGCGCCCGGTTCGACGTGTTCGCCGCCATGATCCCGGCTGAGGAGGTGGGGGGCGACCTCTACGATTTCTTCGAGGTCGAGCCGGGGATCGTCATGGTGGCGATCGGCGACGTGTCCGGCAAGGGCATCCCGGCGGCGCTCTTCATGGCGCGGGCGCGCAGCCTGCTGCGGGCCGGCGTCCTCCAGTTCCGCGATCTCGCCGGCCGCATGCCGCGGCCGTCCGAGGTGATGGCGCTCCTCAACGAGGAGCTCTGCAAGAACAACGAGTCGAGCCTTTTCCTCACGCTCCTGGTCGGCTTCGCGTCGGTCGCGGAGGATCGCTTCACCTTCGCCAACGCCGGGCATCTGCCACCGGTGCGGCTGCAGGGTGAAGGCGCCTGCGCGGTGGTCCACCCGGCCGATCCCCCCGTCGGCGTCCTCGCCGACATGGTGTTCACCGACCACGCCTTCGACTTCAAGGCCGGGGACGGCCTGGTGCTCGTCACCGACGGCGTCGTGGAGGCGGAGGACACGGCCGGCGCGATGTATGGCACCGCCCGCTTTCTCGCCGCCTGCACCGCCGGCCTCGACGACGGGTCGGCGCGCCGGATCGGCGATCGCCTGATGGCGGATGTGGTCGCCCATGTGGGCGACGCCAAGGCGTTCGACGACCTGACCCTCCTGGTCCTCTGCCGCCGGCCTTCCTGAACCGCGTCAGCGCGGCCGGGCGAGCAGGACGTCGATCTTGCCGAGAAGCCGGGGAAGGTCCACCGGCTTGGTGTCGAAGTCGTCGCAGCCCGCGTCGAGGGCGCGCTCGCGCTCGCCGAGCATCGCGTGAGCGGTGAGGGCGATGATCGGCAGGGTCCGGCCGTCCGGCGTCGCCCGGATCCGGCGCGTCGCCTCCCAGCCGTCGATCCCCGGCAGGCTGAGGTCCATCAGCACCAGGTCCGGCCTTTCCGCGGCGGTTCTGGTCACCGCCTCCAGGCCGTCGACCGCCATGGTCACCACGTGGCCGGCCCGGGTCAGGCGGCGGGACAGCATGTCCCGGTTGAGGTCGTTGTCTTCCACGAGCAGGATCGACGCCATCATCGCCTCCCCGGTTCGCCCGCGCCCTGCGCCGGGCCCGAGATCCAGTTGATGGCCCGGGTGATGTCGAGCTGCGGATCGCCCCGCTTCGTCACCACGCCCTGGGCCGCCGCGCCGAGCCGGGCGCGGTCGCTGTCCGTCAGGTCGCGCGCGGTGACGACGACCACCGGAACCGACCGCCAGTCGGGGTTGAGGCGCATCCGTTCCAGGAACTCGAACCCGTTCATCTCCGGCATGGATAGGTCCAGCACCACCACGTCCGGGGTCGGATGGGCCGCCAGGCGTTCGAGCGCCTCATGGCCGTTACCCGCCGCCTGCACGACCATGCCGAGGGCCTCGGCCTGGCGCAGCATCAGCGTGCGCGCCGCCGCGTCGTCCTCCACGATGAGGATCCGCAGCTGGTCCGACCCGTGGGTTGCCGCGATGGTGCGTTGGACGGCTTCGATCAGGTCGTCCCGGTCGAGCGGCTTGGTCAGCATGGCGGCCGCCCCGAGCGAGAAGGCGAGGGACTTCTCGTCGGTGATGGACACGATCACGACCGGAATGGCGGCAAGGTCCGGATCCTTCTTCAGCGCGACCAGCACCGACCAGCCATCCACGTGCGGCATCATGATGTCGAGCGTGATGGCGTCCGGACGGTGTTCGCGGGCAAGGTCCAGCGCTTCGGCGCCGGATCCGGCATAGAGCGGCGCGTATCCCGCCCGAACGAGGTGGCTCCCGATGATGTGGCGGGTCTGCGCGTCGTCGTCGACCACCAGCACCTTCTGGCCGCCCGTTCGCCCGGGCGGCGGTTCGGAAGCCGAGAGGTCCGGCGCTTCCGGCTGCGAGGCCGGCGGGGCGGCGGGGCGGGCGCCCACCGCCGGCAGGGTCAGCAGGAAGGTGGAGCCGACGCCGGGTGAACTCGTGGCGGTCAGGTCGCCGCCGAGCGTGCGGGCGAAGCTGCGGCTGATCGCAAGCCCCAGCCCGGTGCCGCCGAACCGGCGGGTGGTGGAGCTGTCGGCTTGGGAGAAGGCCTGGAACAGGCGACCCAACTGCTCCTCGGTCATGCCCATCCCGGTGTCGGCGATCCAGATCGACAGGGTGTGGTCGCCTCCCTTGCCGGTGATGCCGGCGGTCAGGGTGATCGTGCCGTCCTCGGTGAACTTGGCGGCATTGCTGACGAGGTTGAGCACGATCTGCTTCAGCTTGGTGTAGTCGGTCTCGATGGTGCCCATGTCGTCGGGCATGTCGATCCGGAACCGGTTCCGGTTCTTGGCCGCCAGCGGCAGCACCAGCGTCTCCACGTCCCTGACGAGGGCGCGGACATCGACCGGCTCCAGGAAGACGTCCATCCGACCGGCCTCGATCTTGGAAAGGTCCAGGATGTCGTTGATCACCCGCAGAAGGTGCTGACCCGCCCCCTCGATCCGCTTCAGGTCCGGCACCAGGTCGGTCTGACCGGCATCTTCGGCGTCCTGCAGCAGGAGCTGGCTGTAGCCGATGATCGCGTTGAGAGGGGTGCGCAGTTCATGGCTCATGTTGGCGAGGAACTCGGACTTCACCTGGGTGGCCCGAATGGCGGCCTCCCGCGCGTCCTCCAGTTCGATCTCGCGGCGGCGCGTCTCCGTCACGTCGGTGTAGACGGCCACGATGCCGCCTTCCCGGGTGCGCCGCTCCTGGACCTCCACCCATCGGCCGTTGGGAAAGAGCTCCAACAGGCTCTCCGGCCGGCCGCGGCGCTCCAGGCGGCCGTCGATCCAGGCCCGCCTCTCCTCGTCCGAGAGGCCCCGGACATCCGCCGCGGCGTTGAGGATGGCCCGGAACGGAACCCCCGGCTCCAGCACGGCTGCCAGCGCGGGCTGCAGGGCCCGGTAGTTGGAGTTGATCAGTTGCAGGCGTTCCTGAGCGTCGTAGAGCGCGAAGCCCTGGTTGATGCTCTCGATGGCATCGAGCAGCCGGTGCTGCTGGTCTTCCGCCTCCCGCGCAAGCCGCGCCCGTTCCCGCATGCTCTCCGACAAGAGCACCAGGGCGTCCCGGACCCTGCCGAGTTCGTCCCGGGAGCGCGGCGGCAGCACCACGTCGCCCGCCCCGACCGAAATGTCGCCGATGGCGGTGACCAGCCGGTTCAGCGGCTTGAGGATGGAGCCAAGGATGAGGAAGGTCAGAAGGCCGCCCGTGACCACGGCGACACCCGTGACGATCTGCGAAACCTCCGTGCCGTCGCTGAACTCGGTGAGGACGTCGAGGCGCGCCTCGGCCGCCTCGGCCTTCAAGGCGGTCTCCAAGGCGGAGATGGACGCGCGGGCCGCCACGCCGTGGGTGCGCGCCTCCGCGAAAAGGGCATTGCCGACGACGCGCTTGTCCTCCGTGTAGGCCTCCACCGCCTGCATGGCCGTGTCGTCGAACCGGACCACGCCGTCCCGGATCGCTTCGGCCTCGTCGGGCCGATCTCGGGCCAGTTCTTCGATGCCGTCGTCGAACCGCGCGCGGGCATCCTCGCCCTTCGCTTCCGACAAGGTGAGGAGGCTGACCGCAAGGTCCACCCGCCAGTAGCGCAGATCGTCGAAGGCCGTCCGCACACGGCTGACCACGTCGAGGAGCGCGGCGGTGCGCTCCGCCTCGGCGGTCGTCGCGGACGCCCGGTCGAGGGTGATGCGCAGGTAGGCGCTCGTGCCGGCCATGGCGAGGAGAAGAAGCGCCGAAAGGACGATGAGCCGGAACGCGATCGACGTGCGCCCGAGGAGCCCGAAGATGCCGGTGAGCATCGGTCAGTTCCGCGGTTCGAAGAGCGTGATGCTGATCACGCCGGCAAGGTCGTTCTCCGCCGCGCCTTCGCGCGGGTAGCCGGTGATGTCGATCGATCCCTTGGGCCCGCCGTGGCAGGAGAGACATGATGCTGCGTAATACTCCGGCACCGCCATGCGGAACGTCGGACCTTCGGCGCCGGTGGCCGTCTCGAAGAAGGGCGCGCCGCGCGTCCAGGCCGGGTCGGCGAAGCGGTCGGCGATCACGGCGGTCTCCCACGGGTCGGGGCGGGACTTCCGGTTGCGCACCAGCGGCAGGGGTGCCGTCACCCGCATCGTCGCCTCGCCGGCGACCGACTGGGTGAAGGCTTCGCTGACAAGTCGGGCGAAGGTTGCCGGAATGAAGCCCTTGAAGCCGACCCCTTCCTGGTTGATGGACGGCTGCACCTCGTCCATCACCCGGCGGATGGCGTCGATCTCCGCGGTGATCAGCTTGCCGAGCCGGGACTGTGGATCATAGGACGTCGGGTTCTCGCCGGTCTTCGTCTCGTAGGCGACGATCGCCTCCGCCACGACCCGATCGGCCGTCAGCTTCTTGTCGGCGATGGTCGGGTCGTTGATCGTCTCCTGGTTCCGCGAGATCACCGAACGTGCCGACTGCAGCATGGTGGCGAGGCGCGTGGCGATCACATCGGGCTCCGCCTCGGCCGCACGGGCGGACGGCGCGAGGGAGAGCGCCGCGCCGAGGCCGAAAAGGCCGAGCGCGCCGGCCAGGAGCACCATGGGCAGTCGCTGCGTCCGAAACCGCCGGGCGACGTCTCGTCCTCGGATCATGATCCTGCCCCTCCCCCGGCGTCCTTGTCGTCGGCCACAGGCCGCTCACGGACGCTTCGGTTTGCGACAGCATCATATGCATTATTCCGACCATGTTGAGCAGGCCCAGCGCGCGCAACACGGACGAGCTGATGCCATGGGTTTTCAGGCACGCCGCGGCAACAAAGGCCGAGGTGGACCGCCCACCCATCGCATCGCTGCAAACGAGGCAGGCAGCCCTCGCCGAAACTGCTCATGCCTTAGGCAGGCTGTGCCTCGGGGGCGCCTGGATGCCGCATGTCGCCCTCCGCAACCCCGGAGAGCACGTCCCCTGGTCGCTGGTACCGGCTCACCGGGACGCGTCCCCGCGGGCGTGGGCGACATGGTCCCAGACCCGCGAGATGACGACCGATCCCTCGCCCACGGCCGAGGCCACGCGCTTGATCGAGCCCGTCCGCACGTCGCCCACCGCAAAGATGCCGGGGCAGGACGTTGCATGGCCACCGTCGGTCAGGACGAACCCCTTGGCGTCCAGATCGACGAGACCCGCCAGCCAACCGGTGTTGGGTGCCGCACCGACCATGATGAACAGGCCCGCCGCCGGCAGCTGCCGTTCGCCGTCGGCGTCGCGCAGCGTGACGGCCTCCAGCGTGTTCTTGCCGTGCAGCGCGGTCACCTCGGCGCCGAAATGCACGGTGATGGCGTCGTTCCGGCGAATGCGCTCGATCAGGTAGTCCGACATGGATGCCGCCAGCGAGGCGCCTCGCACCACGAGGTGCACGCGCTCGGCCTTGCGGCTGAGGAACATCGCCGCCTGGCCGGCCGAATTGCCGCCGCCGATCACCACCGCCGCCCGCCCCTGCACATGCCGCGCCTCGAGCTCGGTGGCCGCATAGGACACGCCCGCGCCCTCGAAGTCCTCCAGCCGCGCGAGCGGCAGGCGGCGGTACTGCACCCCTGTCGCCACCACGACCGCGGTCGCCCGGACCCTCACCCCGTCGTCGAGGGTCAGGTCGAAGCCGTTGGCCTGTCGCGCCACCCCCGTCACCCGCCGGGGAACGGCAAAGCGGGTGCCGAACTTCAGCGCCTGGATCTCGCCCCGGGCGCAGAGATCGGCACCCGAGATGCCGGTCGGAAAGCCCATGTAGTTTTCGATCCGCGACGACGTCGCCGCCTGTCCGCCGACCGCGAGCTCGTCCACCACCAGGGCCCGCAATCCCTCGGCGCCCGCGTAGACGGCCGATGCAAGCCCCGCCGGGCCGGCGCCGACGATCACCACGTCGAAGGCGGCCCCCTCCTCCACCGCCAGGTCCAGGCCGAGGCGCCGGGCGAGGGCCTGAGGGGTCGGATCCGTCAACACGGTCCGTTCGCCGAGAATGACGGCCCCGCCGCTGGCCGGGATGCCGCACCGCCCCGCAAGGGCCAGCGCCTCGAAACTGCCGAGGGCATGGCTGCGGAAGGGAATGCGGTTCTGGGTGGCGAAGGCCTCGATCCGGCGCACGGCCCGGTCGACCTCGGCGCCGATCAGCGTCAGCCCCGCCTGCCCGCTTTCGATCAGGCGACGGCGGCGGGCGGCGAAGACCGTGATGACGATGTCGCTCATCTCGGGAATGTCGGCCATCGCCTGCAGCATCGCCGCGCGCGGCACGCGGATCGCGGTCAGAGGCGTGTCCGCCCGGTTCGTCAGCTGCGCCGTCCCGCCGGTGAGGAAACTCATCTCGCCGGTGAACTGGGTCGGCCCCAGGGTGGCGTTGCCATAGCGCTTGCCGGACACCTCGTCCCAGGCCGCGGCCTCGCCCTCGAGGATATAGAAGAAGGCCTCGTTGGCGGCGCCGAAGGCCACCAGGGTGTCACCTTGCGCGAACTGGACGATGTCGCCGATCGAGCGCAGATGGGCCACGTGGGCCTCCGAAAGAGGCGTGCGCACGTAGGTGCTGAGGTCGACTGCGGACCGTTCCATGAGGCGACTCCTTTCTGCCATGCGCAAGCGGGGCACCGCGAGACGAAAGGGAAGCTAGCACGACGATCGGGGAATGCCATGACGGCGCGAGCGCGGGCGCCTTTCCGGCGGCGCCACCGGACACCCTGACGGAGCATGGCAGACCCAAGGCGCAAGACCTCTTCGCCGCTCGGCCCCTTGCCGGCCGTCAGCGGCCCGTCGCCCGCTTCAGGATCTCGGAAAGCGCCTCGACCGAATACGGCTTGTGCAGGAGTTCGAAGCCATGGCGGCCCTCCTCGGCCAGCACATGGCTGTACCCGGACGTCAAGATCACCGGCAGACCCGGATAGCGGCGCCGGATCTCCTCCCCAAGTTCCACACCGCCCATCCCGGGCATGACCACATCGGAGAACACCACATCGAAGTCGTTCCTGCTTTTGATGTGGTCGAGTGCATCGCTTGCACTGGTCGCCCAAGTGGTGACGTAGCCGAGATCTTCCAGGATCTGCGTGGAGAATCGCCCCACGTCGATGTTGTCCTCCACCACGAGCACCCTCCGCCCCCGTCCGTCGGTCGGCGGTCCCGCGACCTTGCCGGGGCGCGGATCAGGGCTTTCCGTGGTGTCCTCGACCTGCGGAAGAAAGATGGTGAAGGTCGCCCCCTGTCCGGGCTCGCTTTCAACCGAGACGTCGCCGCCCGTCTGCTTGACGAACCCATAGACCTGCGAAAGGCCGAGACCGGTTCCCTTGCCGACTTCCTTGGTCGTGTAGAACGGCTCGAAGATCTGCGTGAGCTTGTCGGGCGTGATCCCCGCGCCGGTGTCGGCGAGGGAGACTGCCACGAACGGTCCCCGGCCGCCGGCGTGGCCCCGCAACGGCGGGAGTTCGGGGATCCGGCGCACGGTCACCGTCAGCTTGCCCTCGCCGTTCATGGCGTCGCGCGCATTCACCGCCATGTTGACCAGCGCCGTCTCGAACTGGCTGACGTCCGCCTTGGCGAAGCAATCCCGCGTCTCCACCACCACCCGTATGGTGATCCGCGAGCCCACGACGGTCTGCAGCATCTCCGTCACGGCACCCACCCGTTCGGGAACGTTGAACACCTCCGGTTTCAAGGCCTGCCTGCGGGCGAACGCGAGAAGCTGTCCGGTCAGTTTCGCCGCCCGGTCGACCGTTTCGGAGATCGCGTTCGTGTACCGCTGCCGACGCTCTTCGGCGAGGTTCGGGCGCTGCAGGAAATCCGTCGAACTCTTGATGATGGTGAGGAGGTTGTTGAAGTCGTGCGCCACGCCCCCCGTCAGCTGTCCGACCGCTTCGAGCTTCTGGGACTGGCGCAAGGCCTCCTGCGCGGCGGCGAGTTCCGTCTCCCGTTCCTTCACCGCGCTGAGGTCGCGTCCGACGGCGATGAAGTTGATGCCTTCAGCTTCGGGCGCGACGGTCCACTCGATCGGGATCCAACGCCCGTCGAGGCTCGCGATGCGGTTCTCGAACCGGGTCGGCTGACCGGTTTCGTTCATCTGGGACAAGGCCGCCAGGGTGGGGACCATGTCGTCCGGATGCATGAAGGTGGCATAGGGGCGCGCCAGCAGTTCCGCTTCGCTCCAGCCGAGGATTCGCGTCCAAGCAGGGCTGACGGCCGACATCATTCCGTTGTAGTCGGCGCGCGCCAGCATGTCCTCGGACAAGGTCCAGAGGCGGTCGAGTTCGGCTCTTCGTTCCGCAAGCTCGGCCGCCTGCTCCTTCTCCACGGACACATCGCGCCCGCTGCAGTAGAACTCCTCGCCCTCGGGGACGGCGACCCAGGAAATCCAGCGGTAGGCTCCGTCCTTGCTCCGGTAGCGGTTCTCGAACCGCAGCACGGGTTCGCCCTCGCTCAGCCTGCGGAGCGCCGCGCGGGTGGGTTCGACATCGTCCGGGTGGAGGAGGTCCAGGATGGTCGTGCGTGCAATCTCTTCCTGCGTCCAACCCAGCGTATGCTCCCAGGCCGGGTTCGCGCTTGTGAAGCGTCCCGAGGCGTCCGCGACGCCGAGGAGGTCCGGACTCACCTGCCAGGTGCGGCCGCGCTGCCGCGTCCGTTCGGCCACCTGGCGTTCCAGGTCGGCGTTGAGGGCACGAAGGCGCGCTTCGCTCTCGCGGAGCGCGAGCTCGGCCTGCCGGCGCCCGGTGAAATCCCGGAACACCACCGCCACCTGCCGACGGTTCGGGGGTTCGACCCGGAACGCGGCAAGCTCCAGGTAGCGCCGGGTGGCGACGAGTTCCCGTTCGAAGCGGGTGGGTTCGCCGGTCTCCAGAACGCGGCGGTAGAGCTCGACCCAGCTTCCTGCCTCGTCAGGCACCATGTCGCGCACCTTCTGCCCGACGACGTTGGGGATCCCCGCATGGATCGCGTAGGCGGGATTGGCCTCCACGTGGACATAGTCGCTCAGCGGCCCATGCGGCCCGTCGATGAACTCGATGATGCAGAAGCCTTCGTCGATGTTCTCAAAGAGGGTGCGATACCGCGCTTCGCTCTCGCGCAGAGCCTCCAGCTGTCCCCGCGCCTCGTACTGCCGCCGGCGGGCGCGGAGCGCCGTCCCGGCCAGGCTGACGAGTGTCGTCGGATGAAACGGCCGCTCCAGGAACGACGCGTTTCCCAGCACGTCGAGATAGCGCTTGGCGGCCGGGTTGTTCTCGATGCCACCCCCGCGCCGCGTCAGGACGATGAACGCGAAGTCCGACCAGGGGGGCTGCCCGGCCAGCCAGCGGGACAGGGACTTCAGATCGGCCGACCGCAGGATCTCCTCGGTCACCAGCGCGAAACCGCTGCCGCGCTCGATCTCCTGGACCAAGCCGGCCAGATCGGGACAGATCTCGGCGAAGATGCCGGCGGTCCGGAGGATCTGGGCGGCGAGGGAGGCATCCCGGCCGTGTGGCGCCAGAACGAGAGCCCGCTCCGAAAGAAGGCGGTGTGTGTCGCTCATCGTCAGCGACCGTCGAGCAGCTGTTTCCGATCCGCATCGACGAGCACGGGCGTGCCACGCAGGATGCCCTGGAAGCCATTCAAGGCCTCCCCGACAGCGATGCCGCTGCCGCCGATCTGGATTTCCCGGATGGTGTTCTCGTGCGTCCCGAACCGTTTCTTCATGATCGAAACCGCTCTGCGCACCTGTCCGAAGGCCTCGAAATACCGCAGCAGGATCACCGTGTCGGCCAGATAGGTCACATCGACGGACGATCTCATGTCGTCGATCAGGCCATGTTGGGCCAGCGTCAGGAAGGTCGAGGCACCTTGCCGGTTCAGGTACTGCAACAGCTCGTGGACGTGGAGAATCAGGAAGCTCTCGTCCGGCATCGACGCCTGATAGCCGTTCAGACCGTCGATGACGACCGTCCTCACGGCATTGTTTCCGATCATCGCCCGCACCCGGTAGGCGAACTCGCCGGGGGACAACTCGGCGGCGTCGACCTGCTCGACGAGGATCCGCCCGGCCGCACGCAGCGCGTCGAGATCGATGCCCAGCAGTTTGGCCCGATCGACCAGGAGCCCGAGCTCCTCGTCGAAGATGAAGAGGGCCGCCTTCTCCCCCCGGGCCGCTGCCGCGGCGGCGAACTGCACGGCCAGCAGGGACTTGCCGACCCCGGCCGGCCCCATGATCAGCGTGCTGGAGCCCTGTTCGAAGCCACCGCCCAGGAGCTGATCGAGTGCGTCGATCCCGCTCGTCATCACGCGGCGCACAAAGCTCGTCTTGTGCTCGCCGGAGACCAGGCGGGGAAAGACCTGCACCCCACCCCGGGCGATGATGAAATCGTGGAAGCCGCCCCGGAAGGACTGGCCGCGGTATTTGATCACCCGCAGGCGCCGCCGCTCGGCGCCATAGTTGGGCGTTATCCCCTCGAGCCGGATCACGCCATGCGCCAGGCTGTGGACGGTCTTGTCGTTGGAGTCGGTGGTCAGATCGTCCAGCATGAGAACTGTGGCGCCCTGCTGGGCGAAGTAGTGCTTCATGGCCAGGATCTGCCGACGGTAGCGCAAGGAGCTTTGCGCCAGGAGCCGGATTTCGGAAAGACTGTCGATGACGATCCGGACCGGCTTGCTCTGCTCGATCGCGTCGAACACGGCCTTTGTGGTTTCGCCGAGTTCAAGATCCGACGAGTAGAGCAGGCTTTGCTGGTGCGACTCGTCGAGAAGGTTTTCCGGCGGCACCAGTTCGAACACCTTGATGCCCCCATCGACGGTCCAGCCATGCGAGGCGGCCCCTTCGCGCAGCTCCCGCTCGGTCTCCGACATGGTGATGTAGAGGCCTGGCTCTCCAACCTTTGCGCCTTCCAGCAGGAACTGGAGCGCGATGGTGGTCTTGCCGGTGCCGGGGCTTCCCTCCAGAAGATAGACATGCCCGGGAGACAAGCCCCCGACGAGGACATCGTCCAGCCCTGCCACACCGGTACGCGCCTTGGAGAAGGACTGAACCGCGCCGACCATGATGGCTCCAATCTCCGTCTGGGCGGCGACTGAGAGACTGTCCGGCCGCACCAACGAATGCTGTTGCCCTTCTGACAGCCTGACGATGTCATCCGCGTTGATCTGTCCAGAACAGGAGCAGGTTCGGCTCTGTTCATGGTCAAGGTATCGCCGTGCCTGAAAACCCCGAGAGCACACTTGCGGTTCCCCACCATCGTCTGGCGGAGAACGGCGACCCGTCCCGCAGCATTTGGTGCGGACCGCGCGAAAGCCAAGCGCGGCGGTGGACCGCGGGGCGGCCGACCCTCCCTCCGGCGTCGCTGGAGACGGACGGCGTCGCCGTGGCCCCCGCCTCCGCGTCGAGCGGACGTCGTCGGCCCGCCCGTGCCGGCGCCCCTCCGTCACCCGTCCCGGAAGGTGCCGACCTGGGACAGGCCTTCCAGCCAGGTGGCTCCGTCCTGGCGGATGACCTGAAGCGGGTCGATGCCGGTCTCCTCGGCGATCGCCTTGGCAAGAATCGGCGAATGGGTCACGACCCACACCTGGCTGCGTTCGGCGGCGCGGGCGATGGCGCGGGCGAGAGCCGGCAGGAGATCCGGATGCAGGCTGGCTTCCGGCTCGTTGAGGGCGATGAAGGGCGGCGGCCGATAGGCGAGGAGCGCGCCGAGGAGCGCCATGAACTGCAAGGTGCCGTCGGAGAGTTCCGACGGGCCGAAAGGCCTTCGCGGCACGTCCGCGAAGGTCAGCGCGAAGGACGCGTCCTTTTCCGGCCGTGGGATCGAAAGCCGGGCGCCCGGGAAGGCGAGGTCGACGGCCGCATCGAGATCGACCGTGTCGCCCCGGATGTGCTTCAGCGTCGCCAGAACCGCGCCGAGGTTGGCGCCGTCCGCGTCCAGCATCGGTGCGGTGACGGCCAGCGACGGGCGGCGCAGCGGCGAGCCGTGGTCGGTGCGAAAACCGTGGTAGAAGCGCCAGCTCGAAAGCAGATGCCGGACGGCGTCGAGTTCGGGCAAGGTGCCGCGGATGGCCGACAGAGCCGTCTCGCTGGCCAGAAGCGGCTGCTCCAGTCGCCGTCTCTGCCCGGTCTCGTCACGGTACCAGGCCGCAGGCCCTTTGCGCTCCATGAGGGTGACGCCGCGGCGTCCCGAAAGGGTCAGGCTCTCCGCCTTGATCTGCGGCTCTTCGGCAAAGACGGCCTCGAAGGCGCTGTCGCCGAAGCCGATCTCCACCGCATAGCGCGGCTGAAAGGCGGCGTTCTCGGCGGCCGGCAGGATGGTTTCGAGCGCGACCTCGAAGCGGAGTCGCGGCAGGTCGGTCTTGCGGCGCTGGCCGGCCCACAGAACCGACGCAAGGCCGCCTTCCCGCGCGATCGCCATCGTCAGATCGCCGGTCGCGGCGCCTTGGACAAGTTCCAGCGCGCGATAGAGGTTCGTCTTGCCCACCCCGTTTCCGCCGACGAGCACCGTGAGGCGCCTCAGCGGAAATCGGATCGAGCGGATGGACCGGTAGCCGGCGATGTCGAGATCGGTGAGCGACATGGGGCCAATCTGCCACAGCGCCGTTTCGCGATCGACTGGGACCGGGCTCTTCGCACCAGGCCGGGCGCCGGCCGGTCGTCGGCCACCATGGGCAGGCGGGCCCGTGTCCTTGCGCCAAGGGCCGCACCGGCCGTCCCATCGCCGTCGACCACGGCGACGTGGTCGCGCGTCCGGAACGGATCTGTCTCCACGGTTGCCTCCATCGCGGGTCCGCCGTCGGACTGTGACGGCGTTGCATTCCGCGCCTTCCGACCTGACGGACGCGTCAGGTCGACGGCCGCAATCGGCCGCTTGCCGGTCGGAGAGGGCCGACCCGCGGCAAGCGTCACCGCCCGCGAGAAAAGCTCGACGGCCGGGCCGCGATGTGCCGTCCGCTGTCGGCTTGGCAGCCGTCCGTTCGTCCTTGCGGGGTCGGCGGCATGCGGCCGTCGCCGGGTCGAGCATGGCGGCCGGCCGCAGGCCGCGGCCTTCCGCTTTCGCCGCCTGTTCTTCCCCTGTTCGTCCAAGGAGACCGCCATGACCCAGCCGAAGACCACCCTCTGCCTCTGGTACGACCACGACGCCGAGGCCGCCGCCCGCTTCTACGCGGCGACCTTCCCGGACAGCGCGGTCCAGGCGGTGTTCCGGGCGCCCAGCGACTATCCCTCCGGGAAGGCGGGCGATGTTTTGACCGTCCAGTTCACGGTGCTCGGCCTTCCTTGCATCGGCCTCAACGGTGGGCCGACATTCCCCCAGTCCGAGGCCTTTTCCTTCCAGATCGCCACGGACGACCAGGAGGAGACCGATCGCTACTGGAACGCGATCGTCGGCAACGGCGGCAAGGAGAGCGCTTGCGGCTGGTGCAAGGACCGCTGGGGCGTCTCGTGGCAGATCACCCCGCGGGTGCTGACCGACGCGCTGGCGGCCGGCGGCGAGGAGGCGAGGCGCGCCTTCGACGCCATGATGCGAATGGGCAAGATCGACGTCGCCGCGATCGAGGCCGCGCGGCGCGGCTGACGCCGCGGGTGAAGACGCGTGCGGCCCGGCGCCCTCAGTCGCCGAGGCTCACGCCCTCCCGGCGCGGGTCGGACCCTCCGGTGAGCCCGTCCGGCGACACCGCGATGACCTGCAGGCCGGAGGTGAGGTCCTTTTCCTCCGTCTTGTAGCCGAGGGCGGCAAGGTCGTCCGCAAGGGCGGTCGCCGCCGTGCCCTTCTCCAGTTCGTAGGTGCCGAAGCGGTTGACGAGGTGCGGCGCCGCGACCACCGCCTGGACGTCGAGGCCCCAGTCCAGGTGCCCGACGATCGCCTGGACCACATAGGGGATGATGGCACTGCCCCCTGGCGACCCCACCACCATGCGGGGCTTGCCGTTCTCCAAGACGATCGTCGGCGCCATGGACGAACGCGGCCGCTTGCCGGGCTCCACCCGGTTGGCGACCGGGATCCCGTTCTTGTGGCTGCTGAAGGAGAAGTCGGTCAACTGGTTGTTCAACAGGAACCCGCGCACCATCAGGCGCGCGCCGAAGCCGTTCTCGATGCTCGTGGTGAGGGCGAGCGCGTTGCCGTAGGGGTCGACGATGGAGACGTGGCTGGTGGAGGGCCGCTCGGGCGCGTCGCCGTCGGCGAAATGCAGCGCGTGATCCCACGTCGGCGCGCCGGCGGGCGTCTCGGCGAGCGCTTTGTCGGTCTTCAGGCGCGCGGCGCGGTCCGCCAGATAGGCCCGGTCCGTGAGCCCCCCGAGCGGCAGGGGCACGAAGTCGACGTCCGCCACATAGCGCTCCCGGTCCGCGAAGGCGAGCCGGGTGGCGTCGCCGATCAGCCGCCACGACACCGGATCGTCCGGACCGAGACCGGCGAGATCGAACCCTTCCAGCATCCCGAGGATCTGCCCGACCGCGATGCCGCCGGAGGACGGCGGGCCCATGCCGCAGACCTCCACCTGGCGATAGGGCACGCAGACGGCCGGCCGTTCGACCACCCGATAGGCGGCGAGATCGTCGAGAGAGAGCCGCCCCGGGGTCTTGGCGCCCCGCACCGCGGCCACCAGGTCGAGCGCGATCGGCCCCTCGTAGAAGGCCTCCGCGCCGTCCCGTGCCAGGGCTTCCAGGGTCTGCGCGTAGGCCGGGTTGGCGAGGATGGCCCCGGCCTGCAGCGGCTTGCCGCCGGGCAGGAAGTAGGCGGCCGTTTCCGGGGAGGACGCGAGCCGTCCGGCATCGTCGGCGACGAGACCGGCAAGGCGCGGCGACACGGCGAAGCCGTCCCGCGCCGTCCGGATCGCCGGCGCGAGCAGGTCCGGGAAGGGCAGCCGGCCCCAGCGCCGATGCGCGTCCGCCAGAAGCCGCGGCGTTCCCGGCACGCCGACCGACAAGCCTCCGACGACCGCGTCGAAGAAGGCCAGAGGCTCTCCCGCGTCGGTCTGGAACAGGGTCGGCGTTGCCGCCCGCGGCGCCGTCTCACGGGCGTCCAGCGTGACGACGCGGTTCCCGGCCGCCTCGAAATAGACCAGGAAGGCGCCGCCGCCGAGGCCGGACGACTGGGGCTCCACAAGGCCGAGCATGGCCTGGACGGCGATCATCGCGTCGACCGCCGTGCCGCCCTTGGCGAGGGCGTCGGCGCCCGCGCGGGCCGCCAGAGGATTGGCGGCCGACACCATCCAGGTCCTCGCCTCGGCGGGCGCGACCGGCGCGCGCACGGCGACCGGGGCTTCGGGCGCCTGCGCGTCCGCCGCCTGCTGGGCGCGAAGGAGCGTCGGCTGGAGGAGGACTGCGACCACGACGGCCAAGGCTGAGAGCTTCATCCGCCGACCTCCGATCCGGAAACCGCGCCAGAGTAGCCCTGCGCGGGGCGGTGGACCAGGGGGGCGATCCACCGGGGCGGCGCGGACGATGCGCACCCGCAGGACGGACGGATGCTGCCCCGACAAAACGTGTCGTGCAGCTGCCGAAACCGCCAATGCTTGCCGCAGGACGTCCAGGACGGCTCAGACCCGCGGCCCGCAGGTCATCCCCCGATCCCGAGGGCTCCCGTCCGACAGGGGCTTGACGGGCCGCGCGCATGCTGGAAAGCTAGCAGATGTCAGACCAATTTTGGGCGTGATCAGAGCGGGCGCTCAAGCCCGCCCGCCGGGTCGGGAGGCAGGGGGAGGGAGATCATGGCCGATGGACATGCCATCATGACGCCTTTGCCCCGGCCCGACCGGGCGGCGGCGGTAATGAAGGCGGTGGCCGATTTCGTCCACCGGGCGGGCCTGAAGCCCGGCGACAAGCTGCCGACCGAGCGGGAGCTCTGCGCCGCCCTCGACGTCGGCCGGTCCACCGTCCGCGAGGTCATCCGCCAGCTCCAGGCTCTCGGCATCGTGGAGTCCCGCAAGGGCAGCGGCACCTATCTCCTGCGCATGGTGTCGGCCGGCACCATCCACGTGCCCCTCACCTTCGATACGACCCATCTCCGCGACGTCCTTCTCCAGACCCTCGACGTCCGCCGGGGCGTGGAGGCGGAGGCGAGCGTCATCGCGGCGCGCCGGCGGACGCCGGAGGATCTCCGCGTCATCGAGGAGAAGCTCGACCAGATGGAACGGGTGCACCTGGAAAAGGGCACCGCCGGCCGCGAGGACCTCGCCTTCCACCTGGCGATCTACGACGCTACCCACAACCCCTTGTTCCGCCAGCTCCTGGAGCAGATGCGCGAGGCGTTCGAGCGCTTCTGGGACAAGCCCTTCGACCGGCCGGACTTCGCCCGCCGGTCGTTTCCGTTCCACCGCCAGCTGTTCGAGGCCATCCGCGACGGCGACGAGGCGGCGGCGCGGGCCACCACCATCGCCATCCTCGACATCGTGGAAGAGGACATCAAGGACATGTCTCGATGATCCCGGACGATCCCTTCGACCTCGCCCGGCTGACCGTCGCCCACGACGAGGCCCACGCCTTCGACGCGGTGGTGCCGCCGATCGTCCAGACCTCGCTGTTCACCTTCTCCTCCTACGCGGAGATGGAGGAGACCTACCGCGGCCTGAAGATCCGCCCGACCTACACCCGCGGCCTCAATCCGACCGTGCGCCTCTTCGAGGAGATGATCGCCCGCCTGGAAGGCGCCGAGGACGCCATCGGCTTTGCCAGCGGCATGGCCGGCATCTCGTCCACCGTGCTGACCTTCCTGAAGCCCGGCGACCGCATGGTCTCAGTGAAGCACTGCTACCCGGACGCCTACCGGCTGTTCCAGACGCTGCTCGCCGGCCTCGACATCCAAGTGGACTATGTGGACGGCCTCGACGAGGCGGCGGTCGCGGATGCGCTGCCCGGCGCCAGGCTCCTCTACCTGGAAAGCCCGACCAGCTGGACCATGGAGGCCCACGATGTCGGCGCCCTCGCGGCGCTCGCGACGCGTCACGGCGCCCTCAGCGTCATCGACAACTCCTGGGCGACGCCGGTCTTCCAGCGACCGCTCTCCCTCGGCGTCGACATCGTGCTCCACTCCGCGTCCAAGTACATCGGCGGCCATTCCGACGTGGTGGCCGGCGTGGTCGCCGGGTCGGCGGAGCTGATCCGGCGGATCCGCCAGACGACCTACCCCTATCTCGGCGGCAAGCTGTCGCCGTTCGACGCCTGGCTGTTGATCCGGGGCCTCCGGACCCTGCCGATCCGCATGAAGGCGCACGAGGCGGACGCGCTCGCCGTCGCCCGGTGGCTGCGCGAGCACCCTCGGGTGGAGGCGGTCCTGCACCCGGGCCTTGCCAACGGCCTCCCGCCGGGACTGACCGGCACGTCGGGCCTCTTCAGCTTCCGCTTCCGCGAGGGCGTCGACATCCCGGCCTTCGCGGACGCCCTCGCCCTCTTCAAGCTCGGCGTCAGCTGGGGCGGCCACGAGAGCCTCGTGGTCCCGGCCGAGGTCGTGCGCAAGCAGGCGGCCGGACCCAATTCGGCGATCGACTTCGGCATCGACGCCCGGGTCGTCCGCCTCCACGTCGGCCTGGAGGGCGCGGGCGCCCTCATCGCCGATCTCTCCGCGGCGATCGAGGTCGCCTCGGCTTGAGCGCCCCTCGGTCCGACGGACCCCGTCAGGCCGATGGGAAAAACGCTCCAGAACCTGACCCACACAAAAAGCATCTCTAAGGGACCAAGGGGACAAGCCATGATCAAGTCGCTGATCGCCGCCTCCATGGCGGCCGTGCTGATGACCGGCACGGCGCTGGCGGACACCACGCTGAAGCTCGTCGAGGTGATCACCAGCCCGGAGCGCACCGAGACGCTGCGCGGCATCGTCAAGACCTTCGAGGAGGCCAATCCGGGCACCACGGTGGAGATCATCTCGCTGCCGTGGAACGAGGCGTTCGAGAAGTTCGCCACCATGTATTCCGCCGGCGAGATCCCGGACGTCATGGAGATGCCGGACACCTGGCTCGCCCTCTACGGCACCAACGGCGCGCTGGAGGACCTGGAGCCCTTCCTGAAGGACTGGGAGCACACCGCGGACCTCTCCGACCGCGCGCTGGAGTTCGGCCGCCAGGTGGGCGGCAAGACCTACATGCTGCCCTACGGCTTCTATCTCCGGGCCATGTTCTACAACAAGAAACTCCTGGAGGAGGCCGGCGTCGCCGAGCCGCCGAAGACGCTCGATGACTTTGAGGAGGCGTCCCGCAAGGTCTCCGCGCTCCCCGGCAAGTATGGCTATTGTCTTCGCGGCGGCCCGGGCGGCCTCAACGGCTGGATGATGTTCGGCGCCTCGATGGCCGGCACCGACCAGATGTTCAAGGAGGACGGCACCTCCACCTTCGCCGATCCGGGCTGGGTGAAGGGCTTTGCCTACCTGATCGACCTCTACAGGAACGGCTATGCCCCGAAGGACAGCGTCAACTGGGGCTTCAACGACATCGTCGCCGGCTTCTATTCGGGCACCTGCGCCTTCCTCGACCAGGACCCGGATGCGCTGATCGCCATCGCCGAACGCATGAGCCCGGACGACTACGGCGTCACCACCATGCCCAAGGGCCCGGACGGCAAGACCTTCCCGACCATCGGCTTCGCCGGCTGGTCGATGATGGCCAACCCCGCCGACAAGGAGCTCGCCTGGAAGCTGATCGCCACGCTTCAGGGTCCGGAGGGCAACATCGCCTGGAACAAGCGCACCGGCGCGCTGCCCGCCCTCACCTCCGCGTCCAACGACCCGCACTTCGCGACGCCGCAGTTCGAAGGCTGGTTCAACGAACTGGCGGACCCGGACGCCAAGCCGCTCTCCATGCCGACCTACCTGGAGGAGTTCGCCTTCTTCAAGGACAGCCTCGTCATCAAGACGAGCCAGCAGGCCCTCCTCGGCGAGATCACGCCGGAAGACCTCGCCAAGCAGTGGGCGGACTACATGACCGCCGCCCAGCAGAAGTGGCTCGCCAACAAGAAGTGAGGTGACTGTCGATCCCTCTTCTCTCCCGCGAAGTGAGTGATCGACAAGCACTGAAGCGAGTGTCCGTGCGGATGATCCTTCCCCTCAGGGGAAGGTGGCCCGAAGGGCCGGAAGGGGTCGTCTTTGTCTTCGTCATACTCTGTCGCGAAGTCATAAGGTCGACGGAAAAAATACGACCCCTTCCGCCTCGCTCCGCTCGGCACCTTCCCCTTAGGGGAAGGCTATTCCAGCGATCCCATAACCCGGACCCCCTCCATGACCGCCCCCGTGGCCGCGCGCCGCCGCCCCTTCCTCAGCCGCCTCGCGGATGCCAGCGAGCCGTGGCTCTACACCGCGCCCGCGCTGATCCTGATCGTGGCCGTCATGCTGGTGCCCCTGGTGCTCGGCATCTCCTACGCCTTCCGGGACATCAAGCTCCTCAACCCCTTCGGCGGCGGCTTCGTCGGGCTGAGGCACTTCGAGGCGCTGGCGACCGACGAGGCCTTCCGCACCGCGCTCGTCAACACCCTCTGGTGGACCGGCGCGTCCGTCGTGTTCCAGTTCGTGTTCGGCCTCATCCTCGCCCTCCTCCTCAACCAGCCGTTCCGCGGCCGCGCGGTGGCGCAGGCGCTCTGCTTCCTGCCCTGGGCGGTGCCGAGCTTCCTCACCGGCCTCGACTGGGCGTGGCTGTTCAACCCGGTGATCGGCCCGCTGCCGCACTGGTTCGTCGCCCTCGGGCTGATGGACACGCCGCAGAGCATCCTTTCCGACCCGGATCTTGCCATGTGGGGGCCGATCATCGCCAACGTCTGGTGGGGCATCCCCTTCTTCGCCATCACGCTGCTCGCCGCCCTGCAGGCGATCCCGAAGGACCTCTACGAGGCCGCCGCCATCGACGGCGCCGGCCCGATCGAGCGCTTCCGCTCGATCACGCTGCCCTTCCTCGCCCCGACCATCGCGATCACCATCCTCCTTCGCACCGTGTGGATCTCCAACTTCGCCGACCTCATCGTGGTGATGACCAACGGCGGACCGGCGGACCGCACCCAGATCGTGGCGAGCTACATCTTCACCACGGCCTTCCGGCGGCTCGACTTCGGCTACGCCTCGGCGATCGCCCTCGTCCTCCTCGTCCTCTTGCTCGCCTATTCCATGCTGATCGTGCTGCTGCGGCAGTCGCTGCTGAAGCGAGGCTGAACCGCCATGCGCCGCAATCCCGTCCTCACCGTCCTGCACCGCCTGGCGATCGGCCTCTACATCGCCTTCGCGCTCTTCCCGCTCTACTGGCTCCTGAAGGTCAGCGTGACGCCCAACGACCTCCTCTATTCGGAGGGCGTGCGGATGTGGCCATCGCGCACGAGCCTGGAGCACTACGCCTTCGTCATCGCCAACAGCGACTTCCCGCGCTTCTTCCTCAACAGCGTCATCGTCTCCGGCTCCACCGCCGTCATCGTCACGCTGGTCGCGGCGATCGCCGGCTACGCCCTGTCGCGCTTCGCCTTTCGCGGCAAGTACTGGATCACGGCCCTGATGCTCCTGACCCAGATGTTCCCGCTGGTGATGCTGATCGCGCCGATGTTCAAGATCCTGTCGCCGCTCGGCCTCACCAACAGCCTGACCGGCCTCATCGTCGTCTACACGGCCTTCAACGTGCCGTTTGCGACCTTCCTGATGCAGTCCTTCTTCGACGGCATCCCGCGCGACCTCGAGGAGGCCGCCATGATCGACGGGGCGACCCGCTTCGTGGCCTTCCGGCAGATCATCCTGCCGCTGACGCTGCCCGGCATCGCGGCGACGCTCGGCTTCGTGTTCACCGCCGCCTGGAGCGAGCTGCTGTTCGCCCTGATGCTGATCTCCGGCAACGCGGCGGCCACCTTCCCGGTCGGGCTCCTGACGTTCGTGTCCAAGTTCTCGGTGGACTTCGGGCAGATGATGGCCGCCGGCATCCTGGCGCTCATCCCCGCCGCCCTCTTCTTCCTCTTGATCCAGCGCTATCTCGTGCAGGGCCTGACGGCCGGCGCGGTGAAGGGCTGAGGAGACCCGCATGGCCGCCATCGACATCACCGCCGCCCGCAAGAGCTATGGATCCGTCGACGTGCTCCACGGCGTCGATCTGGCGATCGGCGACGGCGAGTTCGTCGTCCTCGTCGGTCCGTCCGGCTGCGGCAAGTCCACCCTTCTGCGCATGATCGCCGGCCTGGAGGAGATCTCCTCCGGCGAGATCGCCATCGGGGGCCGCCGGGTGAACGACCTGCCGCCGAAGGACCGGGACATCGCCATGGTGTTCCAGTCCTACGCGCTCTATCCGCACATGACCGTGGCGCAGAACATGAGCTACAGCCTGAAGCTCCGCCGCACGCCGAAGGAGCGGATCACCGCCGCCATCACGGCGGCGGCCGGCAAGCTCGGCCTCGACGAGCTGACGGAGCGTCGCCCGAAGGCCCTTTCCGGCGGCCAGCGCCAGCGCGTCGCCATGGGACGGGCGATCGTGCGCAGCCCCAAGGCCTTCCTCTTCGACGAGCCGCTCTCCAACCTCGACGCGCGCCTGCGCGAGCAGATGCGCGTGGAGATCAAGCGGCTGCACAAGGACCTCGGCGCGACCTCGATCTACGTCACCCACGACCAGATCGAGGCGATGACGCTCGCCGACCGCATCGTCGCCATGAACGGCGGCGTGGTGCAGCAGGTCGGCAGCCCGCTCGATCTCTACGACCGGCCTGCCAATCTCTTCGTCGCCGGCTTCATCGGCTCGCCCGCCATGAACATGATCCCGGCCGTCTACCGGTTCGCCGACGGCGCCGCCGTCGCGGAGGTCGAAGGCGGCCACCGCCTCCCGCTCGCGGGGCCGTTTCCGGTGCCCGACGGGACCACCGTGGTGATCGGCGTCCGGCCCGAGCACGTCACCGTCGCCGCCCCAGGTGCCGGCGGACGGCGCGCCGACGTCAGCCTGGTGGAGCCGACCGGTTTCGGCTCCATCCTGCACCTTGCCCCGTTCGGCCCGCCCATCAAGGCCTTCACCCTCGACCGCGGGCTAGGGCGGGACGGCGCCGCGGTGGACGTCACCTTCGATCCCGCCCGGCTCCACGTGTTCGCCGCGGCGGACGGCCGGCGGATGGATCCGGCCCCCTGAGGGTCCGGCCCCGATCCTCGACCCTCGATCCCGCCGTGTCATACCGAGCCCGCATAGTTTCGACCTGTCGAAACTATGCGGGCGAAGGCAAGCCCGAACGGGCGTCGGCCGGTCAGGCCGTAACCTCGTCAAGGTCCGACGTGTCGGACCTTGACGAGAGAGGTATCAGACCCCCAGAGGCAGGCGGAGCGCGTGCCGCCCGCCGTCCAGCGGCAGGCGGATGCCATCGCCGCGGCTGCCGCCGGCCGCGCCTTCGCCGGACCCGCCCGGCATCGGCGCGCCCAGCTCGAAGACCAGGTCGTAGCGGGTGGACCCGCTGACGACCCGCGCCTCGAAACGGTCCCAGGAGGCCGGGACCTTGGGGGCGACGACGAGGTGGTCGCCTTCCCGCCGGATCCCGAGAATGCCTTCGACGCCGGCCCGGTACATCCAGCCGGCCGCCCCGGTGTACCAGGTCCACCCGCCGCGACCGACATGCGGCGCGACGGAATAGACGTCCGCCGCCACCGCGTAGGGCTCCACCTTGTAGCGATGGACCTCGGCCGGCGTCCGGGCGTGGTTGATCGGGTTGAGCAGCTGGAAGAGCGCCGCCGCGCGGTCGCCGTCGCCGAGGCGAGCGAAGGCGAGGATCGCCCACATGGCGGCATGGCTGTACTGGCCGCCGTTTTCCCGCAGGCCCGGCGGATAGCCCTTGATGTAGCCGGGATCCCGCTCGGTGCGGTCGAACGGCGGCGTGAACAGGAGGGCGATGCCGTCGTCGCGGCGGACCAGATGGGTCTCCACGGCCGCCATCGCGGCGGCGGCGCGGACCGGGTCGGCGGCGCCGGAGAGCACCGCCCAGGATTGGGCGATGCTGTCGATCGTGCATTCCCCGCTCGTCGCCGAGCCCAGCCAGGCGCCGTCGTCGAAGGTCGCCCGCCGGTACCAGGCGCCGTCCCAGCCGTCGCGTTCGATGGCCGCCGCGACGGCGGCCGCGTGGGCGCGCCACCGGGCCGCCCGGGCGGGATCGCGTCCCTCGGCGATCGGGCCGAGAAGCGCGATCGTCCGCACCAGGAGCCAGCCGAGCCAGACGCTCTCGCCTCGGCCCCCCTCGCCGACCCGGTTCATGCCGTCGTTCCAGTCGCCGGTCCCGATCAGCGGCAGGCCATGGGCGCCGGTGAGCGCGATGCACTGGTCGATGCCGCGGGCGCAGTGCTCGAACAGGGTGGCGGTCTCCTCCGACACCGTCGGCTGGAAGAAGGCGTCGTGCTCGCCCGGCCGGAGGTCGGGGCCCTCCAGGAAGGGCACCCGCTCGTCGAGCACACCGGCATCGCCGGACGTGGTCACATAGGTCGCGGCGGCGTAGCCGAGCCAGACCCGATCGTCGGAGATGCGGGTGCGAACCCCCTGGCCGGAGTGCGGCAGCCACCAATGCTGGACGTCGCCCTCCGGAAACTGCCGTCCGGCGACCCGCAGCAAGTGGCGGCGCGTCTCCTCGGGCCGAGCAAAGGTCAGCGCCATGGTGTCCTGCAACTGGTCGCGGAAGCCGTAGGCGCCGCTCGCCTGGTAGAAGGCCGACCGCGCCGTGATCCGGCAGGCGAGGGTCTGGTAGAGCAGCCAGCCGTTCAGCATCACGTCCATCGCCCGGTCGGGCGTCCGGACCTGCACCGCCCCGAGGAGTTCGGCCCAGTGCGTCCGGATCGCGGCGAGCATGGCGTCCGGATCGGCGTTTCTGAGGTCGAGGACCAGCGCGCTGGCCTCCTCGGCCGAGGCCGCCTGGCCGATGGTCCACGTCAGCGTCGTGCTCTCGCCGGGGGCGAGACCGATGACCGTCTGCAACGCCGCGCAGGGGTCGAGGCCGGCACCGACCGCGCCCGACAACGGGGCGGTGCCGTCCAGTCCGGCGGGGCGGTCCGGTCCGCCGCGGCCGAGGAATTCCGTCCGGTCCGCGGTCCAGGCGGTCTGCCGGCCGCCGAGGTCGGCAAAGGCGACCCGGCCGCCGAAGGCGTTGCTCCACGGGTTGCGCGCCATCATCGCCCCGCTCGGCGCGTCGATCCAGGTGGCGATGAAGGGCGCCGACGCCCCGCGCGCGGTGCCGAGCACCCACTCCGCAAGACCCGTCACCGACAGGCGCCGGGCCGTGGACCCGGTGTTGCGGATCGACAGCCGGGAGATCTTCGCCGTCTTGTCCAGCGGCACGAACTGGACGAGGTCGAGCGCGATGCCCTCCGCCTCGTGCTCGAAGCGGCTGTAGCCGAAGCCGTGGCGCGCCACATAGACCCCGCCGTCCCGCAGGGCGTGGGCGGTGGGGCCGAACAGGGCGCCGGTTTCCTCGTCGCGCAGGAGAAGCGCCTCGCCGGAGGGGTCGAGCACCGGATCGTTGGACCACGCCGTCAACTGGTTCTCGCGGCTGCTGGCGGCCCATGTGGTGCCGCTGCCCTCCGCCGACACGTGGAAGCCGAAATGGGCGTTGGCGATCACGTTGATCCAGGGCGCGGGTGTGACCTGGCCCGGCCCGAGCACGGTGACATACTCCCGCCCGTCCTCGGCAAAGCCGCCGAGCCCGTTGAAGAACTCCAGCCCCGCGGCCGCCGTGGCGGCGGCCTCGCGCGGCAGCGGACGTCGAACGACGCCGGGTACGATCGGCGCCGGTGCGGCCGCCGCAGTCGGCGTGCGCAGGCGCATCAGCTGGTCGGCGATCGAGCCGAGGCGCGCCACCAGCACCAGCCGCGCCGAGGACAGCAGGAGCGCGCGCGCCTCGGCGCTCATCAGGTCGGTGCGCAGGCTGGTCACCGTGCCTTGCGTCGGCGCCGTTCCCAGTCTCGGCCGCGCCTGACTGCTGCGGACCGCCGTCTCCACCGCCGTCTGCAGGTCCTGGATGTAGGACGAGGTCCGCTCGTTGAGGATGACCACGTCCACACGCAGCTGCTTGGAGCGCCAGTATTCGTGGGCGCGCAGCACCTGGCGGACGTGCCGCATGTCCTCCACGTCGTCGATGCGCAGCACGACGATCGGGATGTCGCCCGAAAGCGCGAGCGGCCACAGCCCGCTCTGCGCGCCCAGTCCGCGCGAAAGGGCCTCTGGCGCCGGCCGGAAGCGGCGGTCCGCATAGAGGATGGGCGCCGCGGCCCGCTGGAAGTCGGCGGCCTCGTCGGCCGTCACGCCCAGATGGCGCAATTCCACCTGCGCCTGCGTCCACGCAAGGGTCTTCGCCCGGTCGAAGGCATTGCGGTCGTGGTGGGTGTCGACGAGGTCAAGGAGGCCTTCGCGCGTGTCGGCCACCACGGTCCAGAAGGCCACCCGGACGACCCGGCCCGGCGGCACCCGGACGCGGCGCCGGATCGAGAAGATCGGATCGAGCACGGTGCCGACCGTGCCGGACAGCGGCGCGCCCGCGCGCACCGCCGGCGCCGTCGCGGTCGACCGGGCCCCGCCGTGGAAGCGCGCCCGGTCGGTCTCATGGGTGGGATCGGCGATGATCTCGCCTTCGACCACCGCGAAATGGGCGGCCCACATGCGGGGCTCGTCCGGGGAGCGGGGCCGGCGCGTGGCGATCACCGCGCCGAAGTCCGGCAGGGCGGCAGTCTCCACGAACATCTTGGCGAAGGCCGGATGGACGGCGTCGGCCGTCGGCGTGGTCAGCACGAGTTCGGCGTAGGTGGTCAGTTCGATGTCGCGCGCCTTGCGCCCGTGGTTGGCGAGCGACACGCGCCGGACTTCGCCGTCGTTCTCGCCGGAGACGAGGACGTCCATCGTGGTGACGAGCGTGCCGCGATGGCTGGTGAATTCGGCATGGTCCTCGCGGAAGGTCACGGTCGCCGCGTCGGCGCCGGAAGGGCCGGCGCGGTCGGCCGCCGACCAGACGTCTCCGCTCGCCACGTCCCGGAGGAAGATCAGCGATCCGCCGGTCTCGCGGGTGGCGTCCTCCTGCCAGCGCGTCACGGCGAGATCCCCCCAGCGGCTGTAGCCGGCCCCGGCGGCCGTCAGCATCACGCTGTAGCGCCCGTTGGAGAGGAGATGGGTCACCGGCGGGCCGGCCATCGGCAGGGCGTGGCGGCGCATCGAGGTCGGCTCGGCGCCGTCGGCGCGCTCGGAGGCCCGCACCTCCTCGGCCTTCGGCCTGAGAACCGGCACGTCGCGCGGCATGCGCTCCTGGAGCAGGAGTTCGCTCGCCTGGATCATCGGCTCGCGATGGAAGCAGGCCCGCATGCGCCCGTCCTCAAGCGCGTTGGCGATCGCCACGATCGTCATGCCCTGGTGGTGGGCCATGAAGTTGCGCACCAGCACCACCGTGCCCCCGACCGGCAGCCGCGACGGCGTGTAGTCGAGCGCCTCGATGAAGCCGAAGCGGGCCTTGGCGCCGAGGGTCTCCAGCCGGCGGAAGTTGGCGAGCGCCGCGACCGGATCGACCATGGCGGCAAGGCCGGTCGCATAGGGCGCGATCACGGTGTTGTCGGCCAGACCGCGCTTCAGCCCGAGCCCGGGCACGCCGAAGTTGGAATACTGGTAGGTGAGCTCCAGGTCGCGGGCGCTGAAGGCGGACTCCGAAATGCCCCACGGCACGCCGAGCCGGCGCGCATGGTCCTGCTGGCGCGCCACCACAAGCCGGTTGGTCTGTTCCAGGAGGCTGCCGGCCGGGGCCCGCATCACCAGGGAGGGCATCAGGTATTCGAACATGGAGCCGGACCAGGAGATCAGCGCCGAGGCGGCGCCGAGCGGCGTGGCGGCCCGGCCGAGGCGGAACCAGTGCCGGGTCGGCACGTCGCCCTTGGCGATCGCGAACAGGCTGGCGAGCCGGGCCTCCGAGGCGAGGAGGTCGTAGCAATTGGCGTCGAGCCCGTTGTCCGGGACCGAATAGCCGATCGACAGCAGATTTCGGTCCGGGTCGAGCAGGAAGGCGAAGTCCATCGCCAGCGCGAAGCGTCTCGCTTCAGCCGCCAGCCCGGTCAGGCGGCCGGCAAGCGCCGCGCGCTCGGCCGGCGTCGAGGCGCGGTCGCGCGCCTCCTCCCCCACCAGACGGCCAAGGGCCGCGGTCCAGAACACCACGTCGGCGGGCTCGTCGGGGTCCTCGCCGGAGACGAGGAGGACCGCCGCCCGCGACGCCTTGTCGGTCAGGCGCCGCAGCACCGGGGAGAGGCTTTCCAGGGCCAAGGGGTCGGCGAGCCGTTCGGCAAGCTCGTCGAGCACCGTGCGGAGCTCCGCGCGCGCCTTCGGGCTGCCGCCGGCCTCGTCGAGCGCTTCCAGGGCGAGCGCGAGCGTGTCCGACATCCCGGCGCGCATGTCGGGTCCGCCCGCACCGGCGGCCCACTCGTCGCAGGCGTTCGCGAAGGCGATCAGGTGTCCGGCGAGATTGCCGCTGTCCACCGACGAGACGTACTGCGGATCGAGGACCCTCAGATCCGTCGTCTCGTACCAGTTGAAGAAGTGCCCCTTGAAGCGGCGCATCCGCCGCAGCGACGCGAAGGTCGCGTCCAGCCGATCGGCGGTCTCGTTCGCACCGGTCCAGCCGAAATCCCGCGCCACCACCGCCGACAGGAGATAGAGCCCGATGTTCGTCGGCGATGTCCGGTGGGCGACCACCGGCGACGGAGTTTCCTGGAAGTTGTCCGGCGGGAGCATGGAGTCGGCCGGCGTGACGAAGGTCTCGAAATAGCGCCATGTCCGCCGCGCGATCAGCCGCAGGGGTCGCGGGTCCGCGGCCGCGGCCGCCAGCGCGGCCGACTGGTGGGGTGCCCGGCTGATCACGAAGGCGACGGCGGGCGCCGCGATCCAAAGGCCCGCGAAGGCGAGCGCCAGGGGCCAGGCGCCGGGCGCGAGCACGACCGGGACCCCGGCGGTGACGACCCCGAGCGCCATGCCGGGCGCCATGCGGCGGGCAAAGCCGGCAAGCCCCGTGCGCGGGGCGGCCGACGAGGACGCCGCGGTCGTCCATTCCAGGAGGTTGCGGCGCGTGACGACGAGCCGGACCAGCGTCCGGGTGATCGCGTCGAGGCTCTCGGCGGCATGGTCGGCCAGGAACACCACGTCGAGCGCGACGCGCTGAGCCGCGGCGCGAACGTCGCCTGAAAGACGCGCCAGATGGCTGCGCAGCCGGATGCCCGAGCGGCTCGGAACGAGGGAGAAGGCGATCGGCAGGAAGGCCGGTATGGCAAGCGTCGCCAGCACCAGCAGCGCGGCGCCGACCGCCGCCGGCAGCGGCATCAGGAAGGCGAGGGCAAGGGCCGCCATCCGGGTCGGCGCCAGCAGCGAGCGCCGCAGGTTGTCGAGCATCTTCACCCGGCCCACGGCCGGCATCGGCCGGGCGCTCTTGCCGAGGCCGAGGATCCACGGCAGGAGCTGCCAGTCGCCGCGCATCCAGCGGTGCTGGCGCTTGGCCGAAACGTCGTAGCGGGCGGGGAAATCCTCCACCACCTCCACGTCGGAGGCGAGCCCCGCCCGGGCGTAGACCCCTTCGAAGAGGTCGTGGCTAAGCATGGTGTCGTCGGGGACGCGGCCGGCGAGGGCCGCCTCGAAGATGTCGACCTCGTAGATGCCCTTGCCCGTGTAGGAGCCCTCGCCGAAAAGGTCCTGGTAGACGTCCGAGACGGCGGCCGCATAGGGGTCCATGCCGCCCGGGGCGGAATAGACGCGCTGGAAGGCGGAGCCCTCCGATCCCACCGGCAGCGACGGCGTGACGCGCGGCTGCAGGATCCCGTAGCCGCCGACCACGCGCTGGCGGGCGGCGTCGAACACGGGCCGGTTCAGCGGATGGGCCATCTTGCCGACCAGCCGGCCGGCGGTGTCGCGCGGCAGGCGGGTGTCGGCGTCGAGCGTCACCACATAGCGCACGTCGGCCGGCACGACGGGGTGCCTGCCGTTCGACCCGAGGAAGCTGGTGTCCGTGGCGCCGCGCAGGAGACGGTTCAACTCGTGCAGCTTGCCGCGCTTGCGCTCCCACCCCATCCAGGTCCCCTCGCCGGCGTCGAAGAGGCGGCGGCGAATGAGGAAGAGAAAGCGCGGCCCGCCCGGCGCCGGCCCGTGGCGGGCGTTGAGCCGATCGATCGCCGCATGGGCGGCGTCGATGAGGCCCACGTCCTCGTGCCGGGTCTCGGTGGCCCAGTCGATGCCGTCGGCCACAAGGGCGAAGCTGATGTCGCCGCCGTTCCCGGACAGGAAGTGCACCTCGAGACGCTCGATCTGCTCCAGGAGGTCCGCCTCTCCGGTCATCAGCGTCGGCACCACGACGAGGGTGCGCAACCCCTCGGGGATGCCCTCGGTCAAGGCCAGCGCCGGCAGGGCGTTCGCGCCGAAGTTCCAGGCGACGAGCCGGTTCACCACCGTCGCCGCCACCTCGGTCGCCGGGAGATAGAGGGCCGCCGCAAAGAGGGCGAGGAGCAGGGGCGGAACCGCCGCGCCGCCGATCGCCATCACGGCGCCGAGGACCAGGACCACGGCGGTCAGCTGGATCGCCAGGAGATAGCCGCCGATGCCCATCCGGCGCTGAAACCGGTTCAGCCGCAGACCGACCGGCTGACGAAACCCGATGGCGTGTTCCAGCGCCGCACGGCCGTCCGAGATCAGGTGGTAGCCGGGATCGCGCACGCGCTCGCGGTCGTCCGCGTCGGCCGTAGCCCCCGCCGCTTCCGCCAGGGCGAGCGCCCGGTCGGTCACCTCCAGCTCGGAAAGCCGGGATCCCCGGGCGAGCAGTTCGATCGCGCTGCGGTACTGGTTGCGGGTGGCGAAATCCATCGCCGCGAAGCCGCTCGACTGAACGAGCCGGGCATCCACCAGGCTGACGCTCTCGAACATCTCGGTCCAGTCGAGATCGGAGATCAGCCGCATGCTGGTGATGATGTTGCGCACCGTGACGTTGGAGGCGCCCTGGCGCTGCTGGGCGTTGTGCACGACCTCCTCCACGGAGCGCCCCTGCTTGCGCAACTGGCCCTCCAGCCAGCCGAGCGCGGGCGTGGTCTGCGGGTCCTGGTCCCGCAGCCGCTTGGCGATCTGCGCGGCGAAGCGCTCCGACAGGGCCTCGGCGGGCAACGCCGGCAGGACGGCGGTCCCGCCGGGCGACTCGGCCGCCGCCTTGAGGATGGCGTCGGCCAGGGTATCGGCCTCCGCGCGCAGCCTGCGGCCGATCGAGATCTGGTCGGACAGGCGCCGGAGGTTCTCCACCAGCACGATGCGCAAGGTGATCGCCACCGCCCAGAGTTCGCCGATCTCCAGCGGCTGGACGCTTTGGTAGGCCATCAGGAAGCGCCGCAGCGTCGCCTGGTCGAAATGGCTGTCGGTGTGGGCGACGAAGGCCCAGGCGAGGCCGAAGACGCGCGGGTAGCCGACAAAGGGCCCGTCGGCGAGCTTCGGCAGCTGGCGATAGAACCCCGCCGGGAGGTCGTCGCGGATCTCGCGGATCTGCGCTTCCACCAGATGGTAGTTGTCGAGCAGCCATTCGGCGGCCGGAACGACCGTGTGGCTGGTCTCCATCTCGGCCGCGCTGGACCGGTAGGCGGCGAGCAGCACCGCGGCGTTGGCGTCGAGCCGGGCCCGGAGCGGCGGCACGGCGGGAGGCCGGCGGGTCACGCGCTGGGCGGCGGCGAGGCTCTCGGCGTGCTGCTCGAGCCGTTCGACCCCGAACAGCTCCTCGCGCACGGGCGCGCTGTCCGACAGGAAGGGCACTGGCGCCGATCGCCGGAACACCGTGTGGGGAAGAGGGATCATCGATCGCCTTTCAGGCCGACAAGGGCTCGCGACAGGCGACGAGACGATGAGAACCGAGGGATGGGAGAATGCATGCCCGGATGCCGGGGCCACCCGTCGTCCCGGCGGTCGGTTCGGCGGCATGTCGAGGGCGGTCCGGGAGGCGCCCGGCCGGTCCGGGTGCCGAGCCCGACCGACAGGCGTCGGACACGGACACCCGACCACCGCGAGACGCCGCAGACCGGCAGTTTCGAGGCACCCGCGATGTCCATATCCTTCATACATGGGAATGCAGGGTCCAAATTCAAGATCAGCGCCAGCACTTTCCCGCCGTTCGACACCGCGACCGCAAGAAAAAATCCCCGATGCCGGTCCTCTCAAGGGCAAGGCGACTATCGATCAACATCCGGCTGAAAGAAAAAGACGATCCCGATACGCGAAGCGCCCGCTCGATTCGGTCGCCGGACGCCGGCTGGACGACCGCACTGCCCGGCGTTCCGCGGCCGGACGGCCGACGGGGTGACGCCTCCACGCCGCCCGCAACCCACGGCGACAGCGCTCTCGCCGACCGCCTCCGCCGCGCGTCCATCACCGCGGCCCCGCCGTTCGGTGCCTTCGACCGCCCCCAACCGCCCTCCACTATCCGGGCCGCCTGGCATGCCACTTGCATGATCTGCAACTTGACTTGCATCCAATGCAAACGTGGAGGTTGGGATGGCGTACCGCATCGCGGTTGACATCGGCGGCACCTTTTCGGACATCGCCGTGGAGTGTCCGGATGGATCCGTCGTCCTTGAGAAGGCGCCGTCCACGCCCGGCGATCCGGTCGCCGGCGTGCTCGCCGCCCTCGACGAGGCCGCGTCGGCGGCCGGGGCCACGCGGCGCGCCATCCTGGAGGCCGCCGAGGTCTTCATCTATACGAGCACCAAGGCGATCAACGCGGTCGTCACCGGCGCCACCGCCCGCACCGGCTTCGTCACCACCGCCGGCCACCCGGACATCCTGCTCCTGCGCGAAGGCGGGCGCACCGACCCGTTCGACTACACCGTGCCCTTCCCGAACCCGCTGGTGCCGCGCCGCTTCACCTACGAGGTCGCGGAGCGCGTCGATCCGGCCGGGCGGGTGCTCGATCCCCTCGACCCCGCCAGCCTGGAGCGGCTCGCCGCGGCCATCGCCCGCGACGGCGTCGAGGCGGTGGCGGTCTGCCTCCTCTGGTCGATCGTCAACCCGGCCCACGAGCGTGCCGTGGGCGATTTCCTCGCCGAACGCTTCCCCGACCTGCCGGTCACCCTCTCCCACCAGCTGAACCCGTGCCTGCGCGAATACCGCCGCGCCTCGTCCGCCTGCCTGGACGCCGCGCTGAAGCCGCTGATGTCGGTGCACCTCTCGGCGTTCGAGGCCCGGTTGAGGGCGGAGGGCTTCGCCGGCACCGCGCTCGCGGTCACGTCGAAGGGGGGCGTGATCCCGATGGCCGCCATGGCGCGCGCGCCCATCCACGCGCTCAACTCCGGCCCCGCCATGGCGCCGGTGGCCGGCCAGGTGCTGGCCCGGGCGGACGCCGGCACGGACACCGCCATCGTCATCGACACCGGCGGCACGACCTTCGACGTCAGCCTCGTCCGCGAGGGCACGCTGCCGGTGACCGCCGAACTCTGGATCGGCGGCCGCTACCGCGGCCACATCACCGGCTTTCCGTCGGTGGACGTGGCGAGCGTCGGGGCCGGCGGCGGCAGCATCGCGCGCGTGGACGACGGCGGGCTCCTCCACGTGGGGCCGGCGAGCGCCGGCGCGGTGCCGGGCCCGGCCTGCTACGGGCGGGGCGGCACGGCGCCGACCGTCACGGACGCGGCGCTCGTCCTCGGCTACATCGACCCGGCCACCTTCCTCGGCGGCCGCATGCCGCTCGACCCGGCGCTCGCCCGCGACGCGCTCGAACCGCTCGCCGCCGCGCTGGAGATCTCGGTGGACGAGACCGCCGCCGCCATCCTGGAGGTCGCCGGCGAACAGATGGTCCAGGCCATCGAGGAGGTGACCATCCGGCGCGGCATCGACCCGGCGACCGCGGTGCTCGTCGCCGGCGGCGGCGCGGCCGGCCTGCAGGCGGTGGACCTCGGCCGGCGGCTCGATTGCCGGGCCGTGCTCTTCCCCGCCATCGCCCCGGTGATGAGCGCGGTCGGCGCCCTCCTCTCCGACATGCTGCGGGAGGTGCGGGTCACCCGCTTCGCCCGGCTGGAGGACCTGACGGAGGCGGACCTTGCCGCCATCGGCACGGCGCTTCAGGACAGGATCGCTGCCGAAATGGACGGCGACCCCGGAACGCCGACCCTGGAGTACTTCCTGGAAGGCCGCTACCAGCGCCAGATCTGGGAGATCGAGATCCCGCTCGGGAGCCGTCTGCCGGCCGTGGCGGACCTTGGCGCCGTGCGCGCCGCCTTCGACCGCATGCACGCGCGGCTCTACGGCATCGGCGACGAACGGTCCGCGGTGGAGGTCGTCTCCTGGGGGCTGCGCGCCCGCACGGTTCAGCGGACGGGCCGGGGCCTTCCCGAGGCCCCCGCCGCCCGGATGGCGGACGGCACGCCGCCCCGGCGACGCAGGGCCATCTTCCCCGGCATCGGCGCCGTGGAGGTGCCGGTGCTCGACCCGTCGGAGATCGGCGCGCGGGTGCCCGGCCCCGTCATCGTGGAGTCCGCCTACACCACCATCGTGATTCCGCCCGGCGCGGACATCGCCGCCACCCGCCACGGCCTGATGGCCACCCTCCGCGCCACCGTCGGCGAACACGGCTCCAGGGAGAACGCCGCATGACCGTCACGTCTCTCTTCCGTCGCACCGAGCGCGACCCGGTCGCCCTCGCCATCCTGAAGAACCGGTTCGAGGCGATCGCCCGCAAGATGGCGCACACGCTGTTGAAGACCGGCCGGTCCGGGGTGCTGAACACCGCCCGCGACTTCTCCTGCGGCATCCTCACCGCCGACGGGGAGCTTGTCACCGGGGCGGAATGCTACCCGATCCACGTGCTGCGCGGGCCGGACCTGATGCACGCCACCATGAAGGCGCACCATCCGGATCTGAGGCCCGGCGACGCCGTCCTCCACAACTCGCCCTACCACGGCAACACCCACGCGGCCGACCACGCCATCCTGATCCCGGTGTTCGACGGCGACGGGCGCCACCGCTTCACCACGCTGGTGAAGGCCCACCAGGCCGACTGCGGCAACTCCATCCCGACCACCTACGTGGGCACCGCCCGCGACGTCTACGAGGAGGGCGCGGTCATCTTCCCGGCCGTGCTGGTGCAGCGGGACTACAAGGACATCGACGACATCATCCGCATGTGCGAGATGCGCATCCGGGTGCCGGACCAGTGGCGCGGCGACTATCTGGCCGCCCTCGGCGCCGCCCGCATCGGCGAGCAGGAGCTTCTGAAGCTCGGCGGCGAGCGGGGCTGGGACGCGCTCGCCGGCCACACCCGCGCCTGGTTCGACTATTCGGAACGCCGGATGGTGGCCGCCCTCGGCAAGCTGAAATCCGGCCGCGCCGTCGCGCACGGCACCCACGACGCCATCCCGGGCACCCCGCCGGACGGCGTCCGCGTCCAGGCGGACGTGACCATCGACGCGGACGCCGGGCGGGTCTCCATCGACCTCACCGACAACCCGGACTGCATGCCGAACGGCCTCAACCTGTCGGAGGGCTGCGCCCTTTCGGCTGCCATCGTGGGCATTTTCAACTGCATCGACCACACGGTGCCGCCGAACGCCGGCAGCCTGCGGCGGATCGACGTCAAGCTCCGCGAGAACTGCTGCGTCGGCATCCCGCGCCATCCGACCAGCGTGTCGGTGGCGACGACCAACCTCTCCGACCGGCTGAGCTGCGCCGTGCAGCGGGCGGTCGCCCAGATCGACCCCCGGTTCGGCATGGCCGACGGCGGGCCGCCCTTCCCGCCGGTCGCGGGCGTGCTCTCCGGCTTCGAGCCGGACACCGGGGCGGCCTACTGCAACGGCATCCTGTTCGCCGGCAGCGGCGGCCCCGGCAACCCCTACACGGACGGCTGGGTGACGCTCCTCTCCATGGGCAACGCCGGCATGCCGCAGATGCACTCCATCGAGGTGGCGGAGATCCAGCACCCCATCCTCATCCGCGAACGGTCCATCGTGCCGGACAGCGAGGGCGCTGGCCGGCGGCGCGGGGCGCCCGGCACGCTCACGCGCTTCTCCCCGACGGCGGCGCCGGTGGAGATCGGCTACGTGAGCGACGGCACGGTGCACCCGGCCGAGGGCGTCGGCGGCGGCCTTCCGGGCGGACCGTCGCGCCAGTGGCGCGTCGCGGCCGACGGGTCCGAGCACGTGCTGCCCACTTACGGGCAGGTGGTGCTTGAGCCAGGCGAGAGCCTCGTCTCCATCACGGCCGCCGGCGGCGGCTTCGGCGATCCGCTCGACCGGGAGATCGAGCGCGTGGCCGAGGACGTGGCCGAGGGCTGGGTCGGCCGCCAGCGGGCCGAGGCGGTCTACGGCGTGGTGTTTTCCGCCGACGGCGGCATGGACCGGGACGCCACCCTGGCGCTCCGTGCATCGAGGAGGACGGCGGCATGAGCGGGCGACTTCAAGGCAGGCGGGCCCTCATCACCGGGGCGAGCCGCGGCATCGGCGCGGCCACCGCCCGGGCCTTCGCCCGCGAGGGCGCCGACGTCGCCTTCTGCCACGACGACGACGACGAGGGCGCCGCGGCGGTGCTCGCCGACATCGCGGCCGCCGGCCGGCGCGGCTTCGCCTGGCGCATCGACGTCGGGTCGGAAGCCGGCTGCCGCGACCTCTTCGCCAAGGCGGAGAGCGCGCTCGGCGGCATCGACGTGATGATGAACAACGCCGGCGTCAGCGAGGAGGCGCTGGTGGAGGACACCACCATGGATGCGCTGCGCTGGATGCTGCGGGTCCACCTGGAGGCGACCTTCCTCCTCTCCCAGCTCGCCTATCGGGCGATGAAGCCGCGCGGCTTCGGGCGGATCATCAACGTCACGTCGCAGCTTGCCTACAAGGGCGCGCCCGGGCTTGCCCACTACAGCGCCGCCAAGGCGGGCATCGTGGGCTTCACCCGCGCCTTCGCGCAGGAAGCGGCGCCGCACGGGGTGCTCGTCAACGCCATCGCGCCCGGGCCGATCGACACGCGCCTCAACGACACCCTGTCGCCGGAATGGAAGGCCTGGAAGATCGGCGGCCTGCCGCTTCGCCGCTTCGGCCGGCCGGAGGAGATCGCCCCGACCGCCGTCATGCTGGCGAGCGCCGACGGCGACTTCTACGTGGGGCAGACCCTCTCGCCGAACGGCGGCGACGTCTTCCTCTGACCGGCCCTACTCGGCCGCCTCGCCTTGCGAAAGGTCGAGGCGGTCCGGCACCGCCGGCCGGGGCGACAGGGCGAGCGCCGCGTCGGCGAGCGCCGTGGCGGCGGACCAGTCGTAGGTGCGGTTGACGTTGGCGTGGTTCACGTAGGAGGCGCCGGCATAGAACATCTCGTACTGCACGTGGCGCGACGCGAACTCCGAACCGAGGGCGTCCCAGGCGAGCTTCATCACGCCGACGCGGCCGAGCGCGTCGGTGGCGGACGAGACCTGCGTCGCCTCCACGTGCCGGCGGATCTCCGGATCCTCCAGGTCCCGCACCGACGACGGCAGCATGATGACGCCGCCCCCGGCCAGATCCCGGATGGTGTTGACGAAGCGCGGATAGAGATCCTGCGTATAGGTCTGCGCCGCGTAGAGGAGGTGCGCCGAGGGCACGAAATAGGGCCCGAATCGCCGCCCCGCCGCCTCCATGCCGGCCACCATCCCCTCCACGATCGCCGCCTCCGTGGCGAGCCGGGCGAGCACCGCCTCCACCTGCGGCATGCCGGCGGTGCCGTTCACCTCGGCGATCCGGCGGGCGAGGCCGAGGAGGAAGCGCAGCTTCACCTTCAGGCGGATCTGCGACTGGTAGTTCTGGTAGACGTGGGTCGGCGTCTCGTGCCACTGGGCGCGCGCCGCCGCCACGTCGCCGTGCACGAACACCCGCTCCCACGGCACTTTCACGCCCTCGAACACCACGACCGCGTCGTTCTCGTCGAACCGGCTGGAGAGCGGGTAGTCGAACGCGCTTGTGACCCCCGCCTCGTAGGACCGGCGCGAGAGGAGCACGATCCCCGGCGTCGACACCGGCAGCGCGAAGCTCAGCGCATAGGCGCCCTCCCCCGGCTTCAGCGGCTGGATGTTGCCGACGAACACCTCGTCGGCCATCACCGTGCTGGTGCCGAGCATCTTGGCGCCGGACACCGTGATGCCCGCCGCGTCCTCGTCGACCACGTGAAGCACCACGTCGCGCGCCTGCGCCGACGGGGAGCGCGACTTGTCGGCCTGCGGGTTCTGGATCACGTAGGTGACGAAGAGGTCCCGGTCGCGGGCGTAGGTGAAGTAGTCCCGGAAGGCCGCGGCGCGGGCCGGGTCGTGGGCCGCCATGACGGCATCGCCCATCATCAGCCCGCCGAGCGCGGTGGCGAGATGGTCCGGCGAGCGGCCGAGCCAGCCGAAGGTGAGGGCCGACCAGGCCTCGATCGCCTGGCGCCGCTCCACGAGATCCTGGAGCGAGGTCGGCAGCTGCCAGGCCCGGTTGACCCGGTGACCGGTGTCCGTCTCGAACGTCATGAGGTCGCGGTTCCCGGGCGCCGCCTGCATGTCGTAGAGCCCGGCGAAGGACGCCACCGTGCCCCGGAAGGCCGGATCGGTGGTGACGTCCGCGACCGTGCGCCCGTCGAGAACGACACGGCGGCGGTCCCGGAGGGCGTTGACATAGGCGGCGCCAGTGCGGATCGGCATGAAGCGGTGTCCCGGTGTTGCATCCCGATCAAAGCTAGCGCCGATTGCGCTTCACGCAAGTCACTTTCGCGCCTGAATTCAAGTCACTTGGCGTATCCTTGAGCACGCAAACCGGACCAACGGCGTGCGGCTCGAAATGCCCCTCAAGACACTTGCACGGAGCGCAACAGCCCCTAAGCTCTCGTCCGACATCCTGCGACGGAGCCCTCCACCATGATCGACGACCGGGACTATGTCGGCTACGCGGATCGGCCGCCGCATCCGCAATGGCCGGGCGGCGCGCGGATCGCGGTCAACATCAACCTCAACTACGAGGGCGGCGGCGAGCGCTCCATCCTGGACGGCGACGGCGTGTCGGAGGGCATCCTCAACGACATCGGCCAGCCCTCGCTCACGGGCCTGCGCAGCCCGCTGGTGGAATCGGTGTTCGCCTACGGCTCCCGCGTCGGCGCCTGGCGGCTCCTGGACGTGTTCCGCCGCTTCGACGTGAAGGTCTGCCTGCTCGCGGTCGCCCAGGCGGCGGAGCGCAACCCGCGCCTGGTGCGCGCCTATGTGGCCGAGGGCCACGAGCTCGTCAGCCACCACTACCGCTGGCTCGACTACCAGACCATGGGCGAGGACGAGGAGCGCGCGCACATCCGGATGGCGTTCGAGACGCTGGAGCGCGTCGCCGGCGTGGCGCCCGTCGGCTGGATGACCGGCCGGCCGAGCGGCAACACCCGCCGCCTGCTGGCGGAGACCGGCCGGCTCCTCTACGACCGGGACAGCCTCGCCGACGAGCTGCCCTACTGGCTGACTGTCGCGGACCGGCCGCACCTCGTCATCCCCTACTCGTTCGAGACCAACGACAACCGGTTCGACCAGAACCTCGGCTTCTCCACCGGCGACGACTTCGCGCGCTACATGATCGACTGCTTCGAGACGCTCTACGCGGAAGGCGCCGACCGGCCGAAGATGATGTCGCTCGCCCTCCACGACCGCCTGATCGGCCGGCCCGGCCGCATCACCGGCCTCGTGCGCTTCCTCGACCATGTGCGCAGCCGCGACAAGGTGTGGGTGGCGACCGGCCAGGAGATCGCCGAGCACTGGATGCGGGTGCACCCGGCGTGAGCACCCCCGCCCTCAGCATCCTCCTCACCGGCGCCGCCGGCTTCGTCGGCCGCCATCTTCACACCCGCCTTGCGGCGGACGGCCACGCCGTGACGGCCACCGATCTCAACGCCGACCCGGACGGCCGCTCGGCGGCCCTCGACCTTCGCGACCGGCCGGCCGTGATCGCCGCCGTCGCCGCCGCCAACCCCGATCTGGTGGTGCACGCGGGGGCGATCTCCGGGCCGATGCTCGCCCGCGACGATCCGGCGCTGATGTTCGACGTCAACGTCAACGGCACGCTCTCGGTGGTGGAGGCCATGCGCCGGGCCGGCGTCCGCCGCCTCGTCCACTTCTCCTCCAACGCCGTCTACCGCGACCGGCCGGACCGGGCGCCGGTCACGGAGGAGAGCCCGCTCGGCAAGGACGACCCTTACGGCGCCAGCAAGGTCGCCGCCGAGGCAATCGTCGGCGCCTACGCGGCCGGCGGGGACCTCGACGCCTGGATGCTGCGGATCTCCTCCATCTACGGACCGGGCCGCACCTCGCCCTATCTCGTCTCCGCCCTCATCGCGGCCGGCCGGACCGGCGGGACCGTGACGGTCACCGACGACCGCTCCAACATGCGCCAGTTCGTGGCGGTGGAGGACGTGGTCGACGCCGCCGCCGCCGCCGTGGCGACCCCGGCCGGCGGCTGCGTTCCCGTGAACGTCACCGGCGGCGAATACCTCTCGGAGGCGGCGATCGGCGCGCTCGTCCAGGCCCGCCTTCCCGCCCTCCGGCTCGACGTCGTCGCCGACCGCGGGGAAAACGGCGACGGCGCCATCGGCCCGCTCGATCTCACGCGCGCCCGCGACCGCCTCGGCTACCGCCCGACGGTGGCGATCGCCGACGGGATCGCGCGGCTGATCGGGGCCGCGTGAGACTGCCCCGTCAGATCGCGCCGCTCCAGTTCTCCCGCCGGAAGTCGGAGACCGCGTAGGGTGCGCCGTCCTGAAGGCCGGCCGCCACCACGCCGCCGCCGCGGATGTCGCCGTAGGGCATCTCCACCACCTGGTGGCCGAGGGCGCCGAGCGCTTCCGCCGCCGGGTGACCGGCTTCCACCAGCAGCTTGCCGTTCTCCGAGCGCCAGCGCGGCCGGTCGACAGCCGCCGGCAGGTCGAGGCCCTGGAGCACGGTGGCGCAGAGGATCTGCAGCAGCGTCTGCACCTGGCCGTCGGCGCCCGGCGTCGCCAGCGCCAGCACCCCGTCGTCGGCCTCCATCAGCATGGGCGCCAGCGTGTGCACCGGCAGCTTGCCGGGCTCGATCGCGTTCGGCGCTTGGGTGAAGCCGCCGGCGCGGTTGTTCAGCACGAAGCCGCCTTCCGGCACGTAGATGGCCGAGCCGAAATTGTCGAACACCGAGAAGAGCGAGGAGATCACCAGGCCGTCCGCGTCCGCCACGGCGACGCCGGCCGTGTGCAGGTAGCCGCGCGGGCCGCCCCGGCCGGACGCGCGGTCGAGATCCACCGGCAGGTCCACCTCGAGAAGCGCGGCGCCCTCCCCGCAGCGGTCGCGGTAGGCGAAGGCCGCCTCGGTCAGTTCCACGGCCGCGTGGTCGACCCGGTCGGGCGGAACGGCGCCCAGCCGCTCCAGGCCGTTCAGCGCCATGGCGAGCAGCACGCCCTGGGACATGGGCGGCTGCACATGCACGGTGCGGCCGGCCCAGCGGACCGACAGCGGCACGGTCACCACGGTCTTGTGGCTGGCGATGTCGCCCACGGTCATCAGGCCGCCCCGGTCAGCCACCGCGCCGGCGACCGCGTCGGCGAGCGGGCCGCCGTAGAACCAGTCGGCGCCGCCGTCCGCGATCCCGGCGAGCGCGGCGGCGAGCGCCGGCTGGCGGACGAGGGCATGGGGCTTGGCCGTGAGGAAGACCGAGGCCTCGGCGCCGCCGCGCACCAGCCGCTCCCGCTGCTGGGCGACGGTGGCGACCAGGCGCGGGCGCACCCGCATGCCGTCACGGGCGATGCGGATGGCGGGCGCGAGGCTTTCGGCGAGCGGCAGCCGCCCGAACCGGCCGGCAAGCGCCGCCCAGCCGCCGACGAGGCCGGGCACGTTGACCGACGTGCCGTCGTCCCGGACCGCATCCGGGGTGCCCGCGCGCGGCGACGCGCCGGCCGCGTTGATGGCGGTCACCTGACCCGGCCCGCTGCGCACCAGGAAGAAGCCGTCGCCGCCGATGCCGCCGGCCTCCGGCACCAGCACGCTGACGACCGCCTGGGCGGCCACCACCGCGTCGGCCGCGTTGCCGCCCCGCTCGATCACCCCTTGCGCCACGGCCGTGGCCAGCGGATGGGCGGCCGAGATGGCGGCGCGGATGCCGAAGACGGCCGGCCGCGGCTTGGAGGAGAACGGGTCCGGAAGCAGCATGAAGGCGATTTCCTCGAAGGATCGTTTGATGGGGCGCCGCAAGGCCGTCCCGGCGGTCCCGGAGCACCGGGCATGAGACCGGCCATCCTGCCACCCGCCCGGCATGACCTCCTGGCAGACCCGGCCTTCGGGTGCCGTGGCGGACAAACGGTATCCGAAACTCACTTGCGCGGTAAAGAAGTCTCTTGCATCAACCTTCAGCCGGCGGCGCGCGGCCCGTCGCCGGATCTGCCGTGGCCGATCCGCGCCGCCCGGACCCCGGTCTCCAAGGCGTGTCCACACCCGCTGAATCGCCGGAAACCGAAGAACAACCGCCTGTCGTCCATGCAAAGAAAGCAGGCAACCGTGCACCGATCTGCTCAATCCACGACCGTGTGAAGCCCCATCGTCGGCGGTCGGCGGCCTGCTGTGGGCGGAACCGTTCGTGGCACGCAGCTTGCAAATTGCTGTTCATGCAAGCGACTTGAGCGCAATGCACCCGGTTGTATGCACGTTTCAAGGATCGTCGCCACGCACCGCCCGCCCTTTGCAAATCCCACCCGCCTTGTTCAGCGCCCTTAAGGAGAATGCCATGACGGCCCGAGTTTGGACTTCCGCAGTCGCCTTCGCCCTCGCGTTCGGAACCGCCAGCGCGGCGTTGGCCCAGGCGCCGGCTTGCGAGCCCGACAAGCTGGCCGAGAAGTATCCCGGCCTCGTCGGCAAGACGGTCAAGTTCGGGGCCGACCCGCAGACCCCGCCCTACACCATGCGCGACGGCACCGACTTCGACAAGATCATCGGCGCCGACACCGACCTCGCCAAGGCGGTGTTCGACTGTCACGGCATTCCCTACGAGATCTTCCTCGGCGGCTGGTCCGGCCTACTGCCTGCGACCATCTCCGGCCAGATCGACGTGTTCTGGAACAACCTCTACTACACCGCCGAGCGCGCCAAGCAGGTCGACTACGTGCTCTACATGCAGGCCGGCACCGGCGCGCTGACCCAGGCGGGCAACCCGAAGTCCATCGACAGCATCGAGGCCATGTGCGGCGCCACCGCCGCGGCCGGCCTCGGCACGGTGGAGGAAGCCGCCCTCAAGGACCAGGACGGCAAGTGCACCGCCGCCGGCAAGCCGGGCGTGACCGTGATGACCTATCCGGATCTCGCCGCCGGCATCCGCCTCGTCCAGACCGGCCGCGCCGACATCATGATGAGCGACCTCGCCCTGGTGCAGTCGCTCGCCATCGACAACCCGGACACCTACGCGGTGGCGTTCAAGATCCTGACCGGCTTCACCATCGGGGCGGCGGTCAAGAACGGCAACGACGAGCTGCTGCAGGCGATCTACGACGGCATCGTCGCCGTCCAGGCCGCCGGCACCCAGAAGGCGATCTTCGAGACCTACAAGATCGATCCGGACCTGGTGGTGGCCGCCGAGATCCGCAAGGACTGAGGCCCGCGCGAACGGGATCGCCGGCCCGTCAGCGGGTTCCGGTTCTTCCCGTATGCGGCGCACCCGCTCCGGACCCGGCTCGCCGGGCCCGGACCAGACCCGCGTTCCAGTGACGGCCGATGGCGGCCGGGTGAGGCTCATGCAGACTTGGCTCCGTCGGATCGCCACTCTCTTCGGACTGGCCTTCATCGTGGCGCTGGTGCTGACGGGCTGCGGCCCGGACGCGGCGACGCAGAACACCTCCACCCTGGAGAACCTCGCCTCGGGCGGGGCGATGACGAAGGGCGGCCCGCCGCCCTTCGTCGTGGAGATGTGGAGCTACTTCCTGTCCCCCTTCCTGTGGGAGGGGGCGTGGATCGCCGTCAAGATCACCACCGCCGCCATGACGATCGGCCTCCTGCTCGGCCTTGGTCTCGCCCTGATGCGCCTCTCCGGTCTCTGGGTGGTACGGTCGTCCGCCTGGTTCTACATCTGGGTGGTCCGCGGCACGCCGCAGCTCCTGCAGTTGGTCTTCCTGTTCGACGCCCTGCCGGAACTCGGCATCCGCCTCAGCCCCATCACCACCGCCATCATCGGCTTCGCCCTCAACGAGGCGGCCTTCAGCGCCGAGATCATCCGCGGCGGCATCCTGTCGGTGAACCGCAACCAGTCGATCGCGGCCGACAGCCTCGGCATGGGCAAGTTCCTCACCTTGCGCCGGATCATCCTGCCCCAGGCCATGCGCGCCATCCTGCCCGGCGTCTTCAACGACACCATCGGCATGCTGAAGCTGACGTCGATCGCCTCGATCATCTTCGTCAACGAGCTGACCTTCCGGGCGCAGCAGATCGTCGGCCAGAACTTCCGCTTCTTCACGGTCTTCATCGCCGCCGGCCTGATCTACCTGGTGATGACGAGCGCCATCTCGGTGCTGCAGTCCTGGCTGGAGAAGCGCTACGACCTGGAGGCCGACCGGACCCGGCGCAAGGGTGCGAGCCCGCTCGCCCGCCTGACCGGCGGCTTCCTCTTCGCCGCATCGAAGCCCGACGAGACCGGTCCCGCCGCGGCCACCCCCAAGAACGCGGCGCCCGCGCAGCCGGCGATCGTTCCCCGCCGCCAGCTCGACGAAGCCTGGCTCAAGCGGATCGCCACGGCGCCCGACATCGCGGCGCCGGTCGGCGAGCCCTTCGTGGTCGCCCGCAACGTGCAGAAGAGCTACGGCGACCGGGAGGTGCTGTCCGGCATCGACCTCACGGTCAACCGCGGCGAGTGCGTGGTGATCCTCGGGCCGTCCGGTTCGGGCAAGAGCACGTTCCTGCGCATGATCAACCACCTGGAGGGCCTCGACTGGGGCGAGATCCGGGTCGACGGCCTGACCGTCGGCTACGACTACACCGGCGGCAAGCCGCGTCCGGTGTCCAACCTCGCCGCCGCCAAGGCGAAGGCGCGCATCGGCATGGTGTTCCAGTCCTTCAATCTCTTCGGCCACCTGACGGCCCTGGAGAACGTGGTGGAAGCGCCTGTGCGGGTGCACGGCGTGTCGGCCGGCGACGCGGAGACGCTCGCCATGGAACTCCTGGCGAGCGTCGGCCTCGGCAACCACACCCAGCACCTGCCGCACCGGCTCTCCGGCGGCCAGCAGCAGCGCGTCGCCATCGCCCGGGCGCTCGCCATCAAGCCGCGCCTGATGCTGTTCGACGAGCCGACCTCCGCCCTCGACCCGGAACTGGTCGGCGAGGTGCTGACCGTGATGCGGCGCCTCGCCGCCGCCGGCATGACCATGATCGTGGTCACCCACGAGATCCGCTTCGCCCGCGACGTGGCCGACCGGGTGATTTTCATGGACGAGGGCAAGATCGTCGAGCAGGGCCCGCCCGAACAGGTGATCGACGCGCCGCAGCACGAACGCACCCGCCGGTTCTTGAGGATGGTCGAGCAGGACGTGACGGAAGGCGAACTCGGGTGAGGCGGAGTGTCGGATGCGGGCCGCCGACCCCCGTCAGAAGGTCGGCGGGGTGTTGATCCAGAGCACGCGGGCGGTCGCCGGCCCAAACGCCCGGTAGCTGTGCGGGCGGTCGGACTCGAAGAAGAAGGTGGAGCCCGCCGGAACGATGAAGATCTCCCCCTCCACCGTCAGCTCCACCGCGCCCTCGATCACGTAGCCGACCTCCTCGCCCGCGTGGCGGAACGGCCCGCAGAGCGGACCGCCGGCCGGCAGCGTGATCATCAGCCCTTCCAGGCGGCGGTTCTCGTCGACCGGGATGATGCTGTCCGCGGTCGAGCCGTCGCCCTCGGCCTCGTCGCCGCGCAGGAGCCGCGGCCGGTCGTTCGGCCCGTAGACCGTGCAGATCTTCTCCTCCACCGGCTCCAGCAGGGTGGAGACGTTGATGCCGAGCGCCTGGCTGAGACGGTGGAGCGTGGTCAGCGACGGCGTCACGAGCCCGTTCTCGATCCGCGAGAGCAGGCTTTCCGAGCAGCCGGCCTTGATGGCGAGATCCTTCAGCCGGAGACGGCGGATCCGCCGCTGCAGGCGAAGGCGCGGGCCGACGGCCGGCAGGCCGGTGGTCTTGGTGGGAGCGCCCGCATCCGCCGATTCGGCGGCAACGGCGGCGGGAGAGGCGTCGTTGGTCATGGAGAACTAACGATACGGTTCCGTCGCGGTCGTCAAGTCGGCAGCGCCGCGGACAAGGTGCAGGGCGGGAGGGCGGCACGACCTTCGATCCGGCGCCCGGACCGGCGGATCGCCCGCATCCGGTCAGGGCTGGGTGAAGGCGATCGCCTCGATCTCCACCAGCATCTCCGGCTCCGCGAGGGCCGCCTGGACGGTGGTGCGGGCGGGCGGCTTGTCCGGGAAGAACTCGGCGAACACCGCGTTCATGGCGTCGAAGGTGCGGATGTCGGCGAGGTAGACGTTGCACTTCAGCACGTCGTCGAGGGTCGCGCCCGCCTCGGCCAGGATGGAGCGGATGTTGGAGAGCACCTGCCGCGTCTGGGCCGCCACGTCGCCGCCGCCGACGAGCCGCCCCTCGTGGTCCCAGGCCACCTGCCCGGCCGTGTAGACGAAGCCGGCCGCCGCCGCGCCGGGCGAATAGGGATAGGACGGCCGCGGCTGGAAGGAGAGGTTCGGCGGCACGAGTGTGGTCTTGGGCATGGACGGGCTCCTGAAGCGGCTCTGCCCCCGGCGTGTGCAAGCGCCATGCCGGCGCAGGCCGTGCAAGTCGTTTGCTTCAGAAGCATGTCCTCCGCCATCCGCCGCGGTGGACCGCGGACGCCGATGCCGCGGGACCTGCCTGCATCGAAGGCAGACCCATCAAAAAAGATGCATCGAACCTTAACACCCGAGCCGCCCTCCGACCCTCAACCCGGGATCCGCCCGCCCGCTCATCTGGCCTGCAACTTGCTTGCATGGTACGCAAGTCATTCATCGAACCGGCTGCGCTCCAGGCCGGCGGACGGAGGGTTGAGCGGATGCGGCTGTCGATCGACGTGGGCGGAACCTTCACGGATCTGGTGATGGACCGGAACGGCGTGCTCTCCATGCACAAGGCCACCACCACCTATCCGGACCCGGTGGACGGCATCCTGGACGCGGTGGCCGTGGCCGCCGGCGAGATGGGCACCAGCGTCGCCGCGCTTCTCGCCGAGACCGACCTCCTGTTCCACTCCACCACCCGGGCGATCAACGCCGTCGTCACCGGCCGCACCGCCCGCACCGCGCTCCTGGTGTCGAAGGGCCATCCGGACATCCTGGTGATCCGCGAGGGCGGCCGCACCGACCCGTTCAACTACCAGATCCCCTACCCGGCGCCCTACATCCCCCGCTCGCTCACCTACGAGGTCCCCGGCCGCATCTGGGCGGACGGCCGCGAGATGGCGCCGTTCGAGGAGGCGGAGGTCGTGGCGCACATCGCCGCCATGAAGGCGGCGGGCGTGGAGGCGGTCGCCGTCTCGCTGATCTGGTCGATCGTCAATCCCGCCCACGAGCAGGCGGTCGCGCGCCTCCTCGACGCCCACATGCCGGGCGTGCCCTACACCCTCGCCCACCAGCTGAACCCGACCGTGCGCGAATACCGGCGCACCTCCTCCACCGCCATCGACGCGTCGCTGAAGCCCATCATGCAGGGCTACATGCACACGCTGAAGACCCGCCTGACCGACGCGGGGCTGAAGGGCCGGATCTTCGCCGTCACCTCCCAGGGCGGGCTCGTCGACGTCGACGACCTCGCCGAGCGGCCGATCCTGGCGCTCAACTCCGGCCCGTCCATGGCCCCGGTCGCCGGCCGCTACTTCGCCGCCGAGGAAGGCTGGAGCGCCGCCATCGTCACCGACGCCGGCGGCACCACCTACGACGTCAGCCTCGTCAAGGACGGCGTGATCCCCTGGACGAGGGACACCTGGCTCGGCCCCATCTACCGCGGCCATCTCACCGGCTTTCCGTCCGTCGACGTGAAGAGCATCGGCGCCGGCGGCGGCTCCATCGCGCGGGTCGACGCCTCGGGCCTCCTCCACGTCGGACCGGAGAGCGCCGGCTCCACGCCGGGTCCGGTCTGCTACGGGCGCGGCGGCGTGAAGCCCACGGTCACCGACGCCGCGGTGGTGCTCGGCTACATCGATCCGGCCTTCTTCCTCGGCGGCCGGATGGAGCTTGCGATCGACGCGGCGCGCGCGGCCCTCAGCCGCGACGTGGCGGAGCCGCTCGGCCTCTCGCTCGCCGACGCCGCGCTGGCGGTGATCGATCTTGCCACCGAGCAGATGGTCAACGCCATCGAGGACATCACGGTCAAGCAGGGCATCGACCCGACCGGCACCGTTATCGTCGGCGGCGGCGGGGCGGCCGGCATCAACACGGTGCTGATCGCGAGGCGCCTGCGCTGCGACACGGTGATCGTCCCGGACGTCTGCGCGGCCCTCAGCGCCGCCGGCGCCATGATGTCGGAGCTCACCCGCGACTTCGCCCTGACGGCCTTCATGCCCACCCGCGCCTTCGACCGGGCGCGGGCGAAGGCCATCCTGGCAGAGCTTGCCGAAAAGGCCGAGGCCTTCTTCGCCGCCGCCGGCCCGGAGGCGTTCGACAAGCGCATCGATCTTTCCATCGAGGGCCGCTATCCGAGCCAGGTGTGGGAGATCGAGGTGCCGATCGCCGCCGCCGATCTCGACGCGCCCGACGTGGTGGCCCGGCTGGTCGCCGCCTTCCACGCCCGCCACCAGGACCTCTTCTCCTTCCGCGACGACGGCGACGACGTGGAGATCATGACCTGGCGCGCCGTCGCCCGCTGCCGGGTGGCGGAGGAGAGCCGCGCCCATCTGGCGCCCCGCCCCGGCCACGGCCCGGGCGTCACCCGCCGGACCATGACCTTCCGCGAGACCGGCCCGGTGGACGCCCACGCCCACCGCTGGGACGACCTGGCGCCGGGCGAGGCCGTCGCCGGCCCGGCGGTGATCGAATCCAGCTTCACGTCCGTCGTCATCAATCCCGGCGCGACGGCGGTCCGGACGCCGTCCGGCCAGCTCGTCATTTCGCTCTGAGACCCGTCAGCCGCGAGGAAATCCTGCCATGACCGACCTTTCGTCCCGCGCCCGGCCCGACGGCGTCCGCCTCGCCATCACGCAGAAGCGCTTCGAGGGCGTGACGCGCAAGATGGCCAACACGCTCCTGCGCACCGCCCGTTCCGGCGTGATCAACACCGCGCGCGACTTCTCCTGCGCGCTCGTCACCGCCGACTGCGAACTGCTGACCGCCGCGGACAGCTACCCCATCCACGTGATCGGCGGCGCCGACCTGATGGCCAGGGCCATGCTGGACATGCACCCGGACCTGAAGCCCGGCGACGCCTTCCTGCACAACTCGCCCTACCACGGCAACAGCCACGCCGCCGACCACACCATCCTGGTGCCGGTGTTCGACGACGACGGCCGGCACCGCTTCACGGTGCTGGCCAAGGCCCACCAGGCCGACTGCGGCAACTCGCTGCCGACCACCTACATGGGCAACGCCCGGGACGTCTACGAAGAGGGCGCGCTGATCTTCCCCGCCGTGAAGGTCCAGACCGGCTACAAGGACGTCCAGGACATCATCAACATGTGCCTGATGCGCATCCGCGTGCCGAACCAGTGGCGCGGCGACTATCTCGCCACCGTGGGCGCGGCCCGCATCGGCGAGCAGGAGATCGTCCGCATGGGCCGCGAGCTCGGCTGGGACGCCCTCAGCCAGCACGCGCTCGACTGGTTCGACCTCTGCGAACAGCAGATGATCGATTGCATCCGCACCATCAAGGCCGGCCGGGCGCGGGCGACCTCCATGCACGATCCCCTGCCCCGCACCCCGCCGGAGGGCATTCCGGCGACGGCCGACGTGACGGTGGACCCGCGGGCCGCCATCATCACGGTCGACATGACGGACAACATCGACTGCCTGCCGGTCGGCGTGAACCTCTCCCACGCCTGCGCCCGCACGGCGGCGCTCGTCGGCGTCTTCAACAGCCTGCCGACGCCCATGCAGCCGAACGCCGGCAGCCTCCGACGGATCGTCGTGCACCTGCGCGAGAACTGCGTCGTCGGCATCCCGCGCCATCCGACCTCCACATCGGTCGCCACCACCAACCTCGGCGACCGGGTGACCAACGCGGTGCAATGCGCCCTCGCGGCCATCGACCCGACCATCGGCATGGCCGAGGGCGGCGCCGCCATCCCGCCCTCCGCGGGCGTGATCTCCGGCGTCGACCCGCGCAACGGCCACGCCTTCGTCAACGAGGTGATCCTCGCCGGTGCCGGCGGCGCGGGCACGCCCACCCAGGACGGCTGGCTGTCGCTCTTCTCCATGGGCAACGCCGGCATGCCCTTCTACGACAGCGTCGAGGTGGACGAGATGCTGCACCCGATGATGATCGCCACTAGGCGCCTGGTGCCGGACGGCGAGGGCGCCGGCATGCATCGCGGCGCGCCCGGCATCCTCACCGAGTACCGGCCGGTCGACTGCGACTTCGAGCTCGGCTTCTGCAGCGACGGCACGGTGAACGCCGCCAAGGGCACCCGCGGCGGCCACGACGCCAAGCCCGCCCGGCAGTGGCTCGTCGCCGACGACGGCGCCATCACGCCGCTCGGCACCTCCGAGCAGGTGCTGGTGCGCCGCGACCAGACGGTCGTCTCCTACTCCACCGCCGGCGGCGGCTACGGCGATCCGGCGACCCGCGATCCGGAGCGGGTGGCCGGCGACGTGCGCGAGAAGTGGATCACGGCCGGCCGGGCGCGCGACGTCTACAAGGTGGCGGTCACGCCGGCCGGCGCCGTGGACTGGGCCGAGACGAACCGGCTCCGCGCCGCCGGCTGAACCGCCCTTTCCCTCTCACGCCCGCCACCGAGGCTTCCATGCTGGACCATCCGTCGACCGTGCCGGCCAACTCCGACAGCGCCCGCGACCGGGCCGCCCTGATCCACCCGATGACCGACCTGCAGCGCCACGACCGGGAAGGCCCGCTGCTGATCACCCGGGGCGACGGCGTCCATGTCATCGACGAGGACGGCAAGTCCTACATCGAGGGGGTGTCCGGCCTCTGGTCCGTCTCCCTCGGCTTCGGCCAGACGCGGCTGGCCGCGGTGGCCCACAGGCAGATGCTTGAGCTGCCGAGCTACCACCTCTTCCGCCACAAGAGCCATCCGAACGCGATCCGGCTCGCCGAGCGGCTGCTCGCCATGGCGCCGGTGCCCATGTCCAAGGTCTTCTTCGCCAATTCCGGCTCGGAGGCGAACGACACGGCCATCAAGCTCGCCTGGTACTACAACAACGCCCTCGGCCGGCCGGAGAAGAAGAAGATCATCGGCCGGATCGGCGGCTACCACGGCATCACCGTCGCCTCCGGCAGCCTCACCGGGCTTGCCCGCAACCACGCCGACTTCGACCTGCCGCTGCCGCGCTTCCTCCACACCGACTGCCCGAGCCACTGGAAATACGGCCTGCCCGGCGAGAGCGAGGCGGCCTTCGCGGCCCGGCTCGCCGCCAACCTGGAAGCCCTGATCCTGACCGAAGGCCCGGAGACCATCGCGGCCTTCTTCGCCGAACCGGTGATCGGATCCGGCGGCGTGATCGTGCCGCCGGCGGGCTATTTCGACCTGATCCAGCCGATCCTGAGGAAGTACGACATCCTCTTCGTCGTCGACGAGGTGATCTGCGGCTTCGGCCGGCTCGGCGAGATGTTCGGCGGGGAGGTCTATGGCCTGAAGCCCGACATGATCGCCATGGCCAAGGGCCTCTCGTCCGGCTACCTGCCCATCTCCGCCCTGATGATGAACGAGGCGATCTGGGAGGCCTGCTACGCCCAGTCCGGCAAGCTCGGCGTGTTCGGCCACGGCTTCACCTATTCGGGCCACCCGGTGGCGGCCGCCGTCGCCCTGGAGACGCTGGACCTCTACGAGGAATACGCCATCCTCGACCACGTGCGCGGCCTGGCGCCCCTTCTCCAGGCCGGCGTCCAGCGGTTCGCCGACCATCCCCTCGTCGGCGAGGCGCGCGGCATCGGCTTTCTCGGCGCCTGGGAGCTCGTCGCCGACAAGGCCGCGAAGACGCCCTTCGCCCCGCCCGGCCACGTGGGCCTTCTGGTCGAACGGCACTGCCAGGAGCGCGGCGTGATCCTCCGCGCGCTCGGCGACGTGCTGTCGACCGCCCCGCCGCTCGTCTCCACCGCCGCCGACATCGAGCGGATCATCGACGTGGTCGGCGAGGCCCTCGACGCGACGCTGGAGGACCTCTCAGGCTCAGCCCACAAGGTCTGAAAGACCCCGTCCCCCCGTCTCGAAAACCGATCCTCGCCCCGCCCCGCGACCGGAGACGGCCCTAGGGGCGGGCCGCGAGGAGGGACGCCGCCAGGGCGAGCATGACCACCCCGACCAGGCGGTCGAGCCATCGCCAAGCGGCCGGCCGGGCGAACAGCGGCCGGACGAGGCGCGCGCCGAAGCCGAGCGCCGCGAACCAGGAGACGCTCGCCGCGACGGCGCCGACGACGAAGATCGGGCGGACCGGAGCCGGCTGCGACGATCCGGCCGCCCCCATGAGGAGCACCGTGTCCAGGTAGACGTGCGGGTTGAGGAAGGTGAAGGCCGCCGCCGTCGCCAGGGCCCGGGGCAGCCCCACCGGGTCCGCGTCGCCGGCAAGCACGATCGTCGCGGGCGTCATCGACCGGCGCAGCGCCGCGAGGCCGTAGCAGCCGAGGAAGGCGGCCCCGCCGCAGGTGAGCCAGAGGGTCAGCTGCGGCGCGGCGGACAGGAGGGCGCCGAGGCCGCCGACCCCGGCGATGATCAGCACGGCGTCGGCCGCCCCGCAGAAGAGCACGACCGGGCCCACGTGTTCGCGCCGAAGCCCCTGGCGGAGCACGAAGAGGTTCTGGGCGCCGATCGCCATGATCAGCGCCGCCGAAAGGGCGAAGCCGGACAGGAAGGCGGAGAGGACGGCCGAAAGGTCGGGGCCGGGCGGGATGGGGGCGAACGGGCTCGTCATCCGCCGCTCTTGCCGCGTTCGTCGCTTTAAGGGAAACTCGTTTTTCTGTTCCAGATGAAGCCAGGCTTAATCGATGCTGGACTATCCGGCCCTCGGCGCGGTGGCGGCCATCGTCCGCGAGGGCAGTTTCGAACGGGCCGCCGGCGCCCTCGGCATCACGCCGTCCGCGATCTCGCAGCGGGTGCGCGGCCTGGAGGAGCGCCTCGGCGCGATCCTGATCATCCGCACCCAGCCCTGCCAGCCGACGGACCTCGGCCGGACGCTGCTCGCCCATCTGGACAAGGTTCGTCTGCTGGAAGCCGATCTCGCGCCGGCCCTCGGCATCGGTCCCGCGGGCGGCATGCCGACGCTGCGCATGGCCGTGAACGCCGACAGCCTCGCCACCTGGTTTCCGGCCGCCGCCGCGGGCTTCGGCCGTGACGGCGGCGTCTCGCTCGATCTCATCCTCGACGACGAGGGCCATACCGCCGACCGGCTGCGGAGCGGCGAGGTGCTGGCGGCCGTCACCGCCGACCCGGGTCCGGTGCCGGGCTGCCGGACGCTCCCGCTCGGCGCGCTCCGCTATGCGGCCTGCGCCAGCCCTGCCTTCGTCGCCCGCCATTTCCCGCACGGGATGGATGCCGCCGCGCTGGCGCTCGCACCCGTCCTTCGCTTCAATCATCAGGACCGGCTGCAGGCCCGCTTTGCCGCCATGGTCTGCGGGTCCGAGGCGCTCGGTCCCGTCCACGCGGTGCCGTCGACCCACGCCTTCCTGGATCTGGCGATCGCCGGCCTCGCCTGGGGCCTGCAGCCGGTCGACCTCGCCGCCCCGCATCTCGCCGCCGGACGGCTCGCCGAGATCGAACCAGGCCGTCTCCTCGACGTGGACCTCTTCTGGACCGTCTCGCGGCTTCCCTCCGCCGCCCTCACGGGCCTGACGAAACACGTGCGGGCCGCCGCGCGGGAACGCCTTCGCTAGGTCGAAAGCCCCCGAAGCGACCGAAGCACCCCCGCCCCGGCTCGGTGCGACCGCCCGCCCACCGCCCTCTCGCCCTAGCGGTCACCCGCCGTGATCGCCTTTGTACCAGTCGAGGATCTCCGACCCGGTCCAGTGCACCACGCCCTCGTGGCCGAGGATGTGGTCGTAGAGCATCTCCAGATACTTGATCCGGTGGGGCGCGCCGGTGAGGTAGGGGTGGATGGAGATCGCCATCACGCGCGGTTGCGTGGCGCCGTCGAGAAAGAGCCGGTCGAACTGGTCGACGCCGCGCCGATAGATCTCGTCCGACCGGTGCCCCTGGACGGCGGTCATCACCACGTCGTTGATCTCCACCGTGTAGGGCACCGAGACGATCGGCCCGGACGTGGTGGAAAGGGTCACCGGCTGGTCGTCCAGGCACCAGTCGCACACATATTCGATGCCGGCCTCCGCCAGATGGTCGAGCGTGTCCATCGTCTCGGTGAGCCCCGGCGACTCCCAGCCGCGCGGCGCCTTGCCGGTGAGCGCGCGGATCGCCTCGATGGTGTCGCGGATGGCGCCCGGCTGGTCCTCCACCCGGTGCATCGGCCGCTGCACGAAGCCGTGCCCGATGAAGTCCCAGCCCGCCGCGTGGGCGGCCTCGCAGGCCTCCGCGTACACCCGGCAGGCCGAGCCGTTGACGGCGAAGCTCGCCTTCAGGCCGCGGGCGCCGAGCACCTCCAGGAAGCGCCAGAAGCCCACCCGCATGCCGTACTCGTGCCAGGCCCAGTTCGGGATGTCCGGCAGGAGCGGCTGGCCCATGGGCGGCGGCAACACGGCCCGGGGCATCGGGCCGGCGGGCGACCAGGTCTCCACGTTGACGATGGTCCAGACCGCCACGCGGGCGTCGTTCGGCAGGCGGAGCGGCGGCCGCCGTGTGATCGGCACGAAGGGAAGGCGCCCCCGGATCCGCTCCGGGTCGATGTCGCTGTCCGCCATGGTCATTGCCTCTTCGGTGTCATGCCCGGCGCGTGACGCGCGGGCTTGCCTCAGCTGTACGCCGCGAACGCGTCCGCCACCGCCCGCCGGTCCGCGCCGCCGGCGAGAAGCACGGCGAGGAGCAGCCGCGCCTTGTGGGCGGAGAGGAGCCCGGCCGGAACCAGCCCCTTGGCGATCAGGTCCCTCTCCGACCCCGGGAAGCCGTAGGTGGTCCGGAACACGGGCCCGCCCGGCACGCGCGTCGCCAGCACCACCGGCATGCGCACGCTCAACGCCTCCAGCGGTTCGGCGAGCGCGGCCGGCACGTGGCCGGCGCCCATGGCCTCCAGCACGAGCCCCCGGTAGCCGAGGTCCGCCACCGCCCGGATCAGGCGGCCGTCGTCGCCGAGCGTCGCCTTGGCGATCGCCACGGGGGGCAGGTCCTTGGCGCCCGGCGCCGCCGGAAGAACCGGCGGCCGCCTCAGGGCGAAGGGGAGACGGGCCCTGCCCTCCATCACGTGGCCGAGCGGGCCGAAGCCCGGCGCGGCGAAGGCGGAGGCAAGGCCGGTGTGGGTCTTCTCCACCAGCCGCGCCGCATGGATCTCGTCGTTGAGCACCACCAGCACGCCCTGCCCGCGCGCTTCGGGCGCGGCGGCGACGATCGTCGCGGCGAGAAGGTTGGCGTGCCCGTCCGCCCCGGGGGCGGCGGCGCCGCGCATGGCGCCGGTCACCACCAGCGGCGCGTCGGCGGTCCAGCCGAGGTCGAGGAGGAAGCTCGTCTCGTCGATGGTGTCGGTGCCCTGCACCACGACGACGCCCGCCGCGCCCGCCTCCACCGCCGCGGCGGCGAGCGCCCGCACGTCGGCGATCTGCGCGAAGGTCAGCGAGGCGCCGGGAACCAGGAAGGGCGTCGCGACCACGATGGCGGCCACGTCGGCGAGCGCCGGCACGGCCGCCACCAGGTCGGCCCCGGTCAGCGACGGCGCGATCCCGCCGGCCGCCTGGGGCGCCATGGTGATCGTGCCGCCGAGAACGAGGATGTGGACGGTCGGTTGCATGCGGATCCCGCTCAGGTTCTGGACGGAGGGCGCGCCCGGCCGGTGCCGGCGCGGGGCGCGTCGGGTCAGCGGTTGTCGTCGGAGCGCCAGAAGATCAGCTTGCGGTCCAGCCATTCCAGGAGGAAGTAGCCGCCGGCGCCGATGAAGGCGAGCACCACCACGACGGCGAAGACGCGGTCGATGCGGAGCTGGTGATTGTAGAGCTCCACCAGATAGCCGAGGCCTTCGGACGCGCCCACGAACTCGCCGACGATCGCGCCGATCACCGCGAAGGTGAGCGCGGCCTTCACGCCGGCGAAGATGACCGGCAGGGCGTGCGGCAGCGACACCTTGCGGAAGGTCTGCATCGGCGTCGCCTTCAGCGAGCGCATCAGCTTGCGGGCGTCGTCCGGCACGCTTTCCAGGCCCACCATGGTGTTGATGAGGACCGGGAAGAAGGAGATGACCACCGCCATCACCACCTTGGAGCTCTGGCCGAACCCGAACCAGGCGATGAAGAGCGGCGCGAACACGATCTTGGGGATCGCCTGGAAGCCGACCACGAACGGATAGGCGATGCGCTTGGCGGTCGGCCACACGGCGAGCGCGATGCCGAGCATCAGGCCGATGGCGGTGCCGAGGACGAAGCCGACGAGGATTTCCGTCAGCGTCACGCTGAAGTGGCGCAGGAAGAAGTCCGTCTGCACCAGCGACCAGAGCGCGGCGGCCACCTGCGAAAAGGCCGGCAGGATGATGGGCGACACCAGCCCGGCCCGCGGCGCGATCTCCCAGGCGGCGAGGATGACGGCGACGATCGCCAGCGAATAGAGCCGGTAGCGCAGCCGCTCGGCCTGCTCCGGGTCCCGCACGGCCGCAGCGGGCGGGGCTTGATCAGTGATCGCCATGGGTGTTTCCCAGAATGCCACGGACCTTGAAGATGAGGTCCGAGAAGGATTGCTTCTGCATGGTGCCGATCGTGCGCGGACGCTCCAGGTCGATGTCCACGATGCCGGAGACCTTGCCGGGGCGCGGCGTCATCACGACCACCCGGTCCGACATGAAGACCGCCTCGGTGATGTTGTGCGTCACGAACAGCACCGTGATGCCGGCCGCCTGGGTGATGCGCATCAGCTCCAGGTTCATGGCCTCCCGAGTGAACTCGTCGAGCGCGCCGAACGGCTCGTCCATCAGGAGCACGTCCGGCTCGTAGGTCAGCACGCGGGCGAGCGCCACGCGCTGCTGCATGCCGCCGGAGAGCTGGCGCGGGTAGGCGTCCACGAAGGCGCCGAGGCCGACAGCCTCGATCACCGCGCGCGCCTTGTCGCGGATGTCGGCCTGCTTCAGGCCGAACACCTCCGCCGGCATCAGCACGTTCTTCTCCACGGTCCGCCACGGCAGGAGAACCGGCGTCTGGAACATGAAGCCGACCTGCCGCGAGGGCTCGGTCACCGGCTGGCCGTTCACGTGGGCCACGCCGCCCGTGGCCGGCAGGAGGCCGGCCACCATGTTGAGGAAGGTGGACTTGCCGCAGCCGCTCGGCCCCACGAAGGCGATGAACTCGCCCTTGCGGATCTCAAGGTCCACGTCCCTGAGGGCGACCACGTCGCCGCCCCCGAGCTTGAACGTCTTCGACAGGCCCTTCGCGGTGACGATGGGCGCGCCGAGACCGGCCGGCCGGGGCGACGCGCCCCGGTCTTCTCTCGGAACGGGAGCCGCCATGATCATTCGGCCACCACGGCGGCCTTGTCGAACCCGTTGGCCTTCTCGATCAGCGAGGAGTCGAGCGCCGCGCCGAGGTCGACGTCGGCCGCAAGGCCGCCCTCCTCCTCGGTACCCTGGCGCAGAAAGTCGTGGTAGGCCTGGAAACCGGCGGTGTAGTGGGTGCCGAGCGGCTGGTCGGCCAGCGCCTGCGGCGGCGTCTTCAGGATGTGCGCGGCCTCCCAGTTGGCCTTGGCGAGCGCCTCGTCCTCGAACTCCTCCGGCCGGATGGTCTTGGCCATCTCGAACGCCTTCTCGTCATGGGCGGCCGCATAGGCGACGCCCTTGGCGACGGCGCGGAGGAACCCCTCGTACTTGGCCGGGTCGGCCTGAAGCGCCTCGGCGGTCACCACCACGCCGTTGGCGGGGAAGTCCTGCGCCTGCTGGGGCAGGATGGTGGTCATCTCGATGCCGCGGGCCTGGATGGCCGCCAGGTCGAAGAGGCTCGACGAATAGGCGTCCACCTGGCCGGTCTGGAGCGCGTCCACCGTGAGAGCCGAGCCGTCGCCGACCGGCAGCAGCTGCACGTCCGAGCCCTCGGCGAGGCCGGCCTCGGCCAGCACCGCGCGCACCAGCGGCACCTCGCCGCCGGAGAGATCCGACACGCCCACCTTCTTGCCCTTGAGGTCGGCGATCGTCTTGATGCCGGACGAGCCGGTCGCCGCCAGGGTGAAGATGTTGGCGTACTGGTAGGAGTAGATCCACTTCAGCGCGTAGCCCTGGGCCACGGCGTTGAGGAAGGCGCTCGGCGCCGGCAGGGCCGCGTCGGCGTTGCCGGCGATCACCTGCTGGACGGCGGCGCTCGACCCGCCCGCGTCCTGGAACTCCACGTCCAGGCCTTCCGCCTCGAAATATCCGAGCTCATCGGCGATGTAGAACGGGTGATACTGGTTGACGCTCTCCACCGGGAACATGAACCGGAACGGCTTCAGCTCCTGGGCGAAGGCCATGCCCGACAGGAGCACCGAGGCGGTCGCCGCGGCGATGCCGATGGACCGCGAAAAGGCCTGAATTCGCTTCGTCATCTGTCTGTTCCCATCTCGTCTGGTGTGGCTGCCGGACCGCTTCTCCTCGGGATCGAGGGGCGCCGATCAATCTCGTTGTGCCTCCAGGACTAATATATTAGATTCTAGATATCAAGACGGGTTGGCGCGAATGTATGCGCGACCCATTCATGAGCAGATGGCACGGACGGCTCGCCGGGACAGGGGTCGGGCAGGGGCCGAAGCCGCGCGCAAGAGGCGGAGGGGAAGACGGCAATGGATCTGACGGAAGCGGAACGTTCGGCTGTCCGGTCGGTCAGCCGCAAGGACGCGGTCCTCGCGGTGCTGCGGGCGGGGATCATCGACGGCCGCCTTGGGCCGGGCGCGCGTCTCGACCAGAACGAGATCGCCCAGTCGCTCGGCGTCAGCCGCATGCCGGTGCGCGAGGCCCTGAAGCAGCTGGAGACCGAAGGCCTCGTGGTGGTCTACCCCTATCGGGGGGTGGAGGTCGCCCGGCTGGACCCGGAAGCCATCACGGAGCTTTTCGGCATCCGCATCGCGCTCGAACGGCTGGCCGTCTCCCGCGCGGCCGCCAACCTGACGGCGCCGCACCTGAAGGCCATGCAGGCGATCCTGAAGAAGATGGACCGCAGCGTGACCCTCGGCGGGGTCGACGATCCCTGGATGCGCCAGAACCGGGAGTTCCACACCATCATCAATGAGGCGAGCGACTGGCCGCGTCTCGTCGAGACCATCGACCAGTTCCGCAGCAACGTGGAGCGGTATGTGCGCTACTACCTGCGCACCCGCGGCCGCGAGCAGTCCCAGCTTGAGCACTGGCAGCTCTACGAGGCCTGCGCCAAGCGCGATCCTGCCGCCGCCGCCACCATCATCGAGCAGCACCTCCAGAACACCGCGGACGCGCTGATCGAAGCCATCCGCGCCGGCGAGGCCGCCCCCGCCCCCCGCGCCGGCGAAGCCGCGCCCGCCTCAAAGCCTCCGGCGGCAACGGACTGACCCGTCCGGCCGCCTCCCGTCCCCCCCTCAGCCAAAGGCCTGTCGTGACCTTCCAAGCAGCCGCTTCCCGCCCGCGCGCCCGTCGGATCGACATTCACGCCCACTATTATCCCGAGCGCTTCATCGATCTCATGGAAACGGAGGGCTGCCGCTGCGGCGCCTGCGTGCGCCGCGACGCCCGAGGCCCGGTGATCGACGCCGGGCCGCTGCACGCCGGCCCGCTCGCCCGCCGCTTCATCGACCTCGACCTCAGGATCGCCGACATGGACGCCCAGGGCGTCGACATGCAGGCGCTCTCGCTCACCCAGCCCATGGTCTACTGGGCCGACGCCCCCCTCGCCCGGCGCCTGTCGGCGGTGTTCAACGACGAACTCGTCGCCGCCCACGCGCGCCACCCGACCCGCCTCGTCGGCCTTGCCATGCTGCCCGTCCACCATGCCGACGAGGCCCTCGCCGAGCTGGAGCGCGTGCGGCAGGCGCCGGGCATCCGCGGCATCTACATGGGCACCGCGATCGGCGACATGGACCTTTCTGACGAGCGGCTCTTCCCGGTCTTCGCCGCCATCGAGGACAGCGGCCTGCCGATCTTCCTGCACCCCCTGAAGGTGCTCGGCATGGAGGACCGGCTGAAGCCCTATTTCCTGGCGAATCTCCTCGGCAATCCGTTCGACACCGCGGTCGCGGCCGCCAAACTGATGGCCGGGGGCGTGCTCGACCGGTTCCCCCGACTCTCCTTCGTGCTGCCCCACGGCGGCGGCGCCCTCCCCTTCCTGATCGGGCGCCTGCAGCACGGCTGGCGCGTCCGCCCGGAGCTCGCCCACATGGCGTCCGGGCCGGAGAGCTACCTGAAGCGCTTCTTCTACGACACCATCACCCACTCCGACGCGGCGCTCGCCTACCTGATCGACCTGGTCGGTCCGGACCGCGTGCTCCTCGGCAGCGACTACTGCTTCGACATGGGCCTGGAGCGCCCGGTCGAGGCGGTCGGCCGTCAGGAGACGCTGGCGCCCGACCAGCAGGAGCAGATCCTCGGCGGCAACGCGGCGGCGCTCCTCAGCCTGCCGGACTGAGCGGGACGGCGGGCCCTCGGGGCTCGTCGCCGACAGGCCGGCTACAGGCGGCTACAGGCGGGCTACAGGCCGCGACAAAGGCGGCTACAGGCCGGCTACAAGCCGGGCGACGTTGCCGCGACCAAGCGGCTTCATCCGCGTTGTAGTCGCCCCCTTGGCCGCAAAGCGGGGAGCCGGACCGGCCCGCCGCACGCCCTTGAAACGGCGCTTCTCCGCTTCGATGCGCTGGTATTTCCGGCCCGTTTTGCCCGTTGGCCTTGAGATCAACTCAAATGAAGCTATATAGGAGGTGTCGATCTTTGCAGATGGTGCTCGGATTTCGCGCAGATTTCATTCCGCGCAATAAAATCGAGCTCCCTGGAAAAATCGCGAGCCGCGTTCGCGACGCGTGGTGCGGCGCTCGGTTCTATTTTCTAAAGGTTCAAAATGACTACCGGAACAGTGAAGTGGTTTGATTCCACAAAGGGCTTCGGCTTCATCCAGCCGAACGACGGCGGCCCCGACGCCTTCGTGCACATCTCCGCCGTCGAACGGGCGGGCCTCGGCACCATCTCCGAGGGCCAGAAGGTCAACTACGACCTGGAGCGGGACGGCAAGTCCGGCAAGATGGCGGCCTGCAATCTCCAGGTGGTCTGACCGCCAGGTCCTTGCTGCCAAACGATTTTTCAACCGTGGCCTGACTCGGGACGTTCCCGGGTCGAGGCGCCGGACGAGCGGACCAGGGGCGACCTGGCAAGGGGCTGCCGGGCGATCTCGCCAGCCCCTTGCCGGGCGCCCCGCGCCTGCTCCTGCCGCCGGACAAGGCCACGACAAGGAGAAGGACAACGCCCATGACGATCGAGACCGAACCGTTCAGGGTAGGCCAGTCCGTCCGCATCCTGCCGGGTTTTCACCAGCGCAAGGCCGTATCCGATGTGTATCGGGTCGTTCGGTGCAATGAGCTCGACAGCAAGAACCCCAGCTATGTTCTTGTGAACGACGTAAACCACAGTCAGCGCCGCGAGTACCACGACCGGCTGGTCCCGATCACGGTGGGCGAAAACCTGACTACCGATGTATTCACGGTCAGGAGCGCCTGATGACACTTCGCGAAATGATCCCCGGCCTCAACGCCGAAGAGCTGAAGACCATTCGCATCAACGCGACCCGCATGAACACCTCCGGTACGCCGAAGCAGAAGGAACAGGCGCGAGACGCTCTGGTCCTCCTCGACGAGGAAGAGGCGCGCCGCCGCGAAGCCGCCCCGCCGCCGGCCCCGAAGGCATCGTCCAAGGCGAAGAGCGCCGATCCGTCCAAGAAGCCCCGGAAGGCGAAGGCGCCCGCCGCCGCATCCTGAAGCGGTCCTTGCGACAGGCGACGGACCCAATCTTTTCAACGTCTTGACGAACGCAAGGCGGGTCGATGGCCCGCCTTTTTGGTCGTGGCGGACCTGGCGACCGCCACCGCCAAGACGCAGCCGGACCGCCCGGCGCGCCGCTCAAAAAAACACCCAAGCTTGAACATGGACTCCGTAACGGCGGGGGCCGCTGGCGAGACTAACGGATGAACCGTCGCCGGCCGGGCACGGATCAGTCCTTCGATATGCGGCAAGGCCCCCGCCCGCCTGCCGCAGTTCGCCAGCTTGGAGCCTGTCCATGCCCACGCCCGTCATCGTCACCGGCGCCGCCGGCAATCTCGGCAGCGCCGTCGCGGCGCTCCTCGCCGCCCGCGGCCACCCGCTCGCGCTGGTCGATCGCGCCCGCGAGGGCCTGGAAGCGACCGCCGCGACGCTGCCCGCCGGCGCCGACCCGCTGCTCCTGCCGGAGGTGGATCTCACCGACGCCGCGGCCGCCAAGGCCATGGCGGAGGCGGTCTTTTCGCGCTTCGGGGCGATCGGCGGCCTCGTCAACACGGTCGGTGGCTTCCGCACCGGCCCGGTGATCGACGGCGCCCTGGAGCAGTGGAGCCTGATGATGCTCCTCAACGCCACCGTGCCGCTCAACACCAGCGTCGCCGTGCTGCCGGCCATGAAGGCGGCCGGCTTCGGGCGGATCGTCCACATCGCCGCCGCACCGGGCCTCAAGGCCGGCGCCAACCAGGCCGCCTACGCGGCCTCCAAGGCGGCCGTTCTTCGCCTCGTGGAAAGCATCGCGGAAGAGCACCGCAAGGACGGCATCACCGCCAACTGCATCCTACCGGGCACCATCGACACGCCGCAGAACCGGGCCGCCATGCCGAACGCCAAAACCGACGGCTGGGTGCAGCCGGCCGCCATCGCCCGGCTGATCGCCTTCCTGGTGTCGGACGAGGCGGGTGTCGTCACCGGCGGCGCCATCCCGGCCACCGGGCGCGGGTGACCGCGATGCTCCTCGACCTCTCCGATCCGGTGGCCGTCGGCCTCGCCCTCTGGGGCGGGATCGGCCTTCTGGTGGCGGCCGTCTTCCTCACCGTCGGCATCGACCGGGTGGAGCCGGCCGCCCGCGGCGCCTATGCGGTGCGGCCGCTCCTCGTGCCGGGGATCGTGCTCCTCTGGCCCGTGGTGCTCCTGCGCTGGCGGGCGCTGGAAAAGGCCGACCGGCCATGATGCGCCCGCACCGCCGCGCCCACGCGGCTCTCTGGACCGCCCTCGCGCTCCTCCTGCCGCTCGCCGTCCTGGCGAGCCTTCTCGCCGAACCGCGCCTTTCGGCGGACGCCCCGCCGGTCCGCCTCGATCCGCCCGCCGGGGGAGGCGCCGGATGAGCGTCGCCCTGAAGCCGGTCGGCTGGAACCGCAACAAGCTCGTCTACGATGCCGTGCTGATCATCGGCGCGGCGGTCTACATCCTGGCGTTTTTAAACCTCGCCCCCATGCTGTCGGAGGGCGCCGCGAAGGTGGACGCGCCGATCCAGCGCATGCGGGCGTTCGGCTCGCTCGCCTTCCTGATGCTCACGCTGGTGCTCGCCATCGGGCCGCTCGCCCGGCTCGACACGCGCTTCCTGCCGCTCCTCTACAATCGGCGCCATTTCGGCGTGATCACCGCCCTGGTGGCGACGACCCACGCGGTGGCGGTGCTCGACTGGTACTACGCCTTCTCGCCGACGCCGCAGCTCCTCGCCCTCTTCACCGCGAACACCAGCTTCGACCGGATCGCCGGCTTTCCGTTCGAGATCCTGGGCGTCGCCGCACTCCTTGTGCTCGCCGTGCTGGCGGCGACGAGCCACGACTTCTGGCTCTCCTTCCTGACGCCGCCGGTCTGGAAGGCGCTGCACATGAGCGTCTACGGCGCCTACGGGGCGGTGGTGCTCCACGTGGCGCTCGGGCCGATGGCCGGCGGGCGCGACCCGGTGCTCTCGGCTCTGGTCGCGGCGAGCGTCGCCACGCTGGCGACGCTCCATCTGGTGACGGGTCGGCGCGAACGGGCCGCGGACGCGGCGGCCAGCCCGCCGGCGGCCGAGGACGGCTGGATCGACGTCGGCGACGTCTCCGAGATCGCCGAGGCGCGCGCCATCGTGGGCGCCGCGCCGGGCGGCGAGCGGATCGCGGTGTTCCGCACCAAGGACCGGCTGGTGGCCATCTCCAACGTCTGCTCGCACCAGAACGGGCCGATCGGCGAGGGCAAGGTGGTGCGCGGCTTCATCACCTGCCCCTGGCACGGCTACCAGTATCGGCCGGAGGACGGCTGCTCGCCGCCGCCCTTCCGCGAACGCATCCATCGCTACCCGCTCCGCCTCAACGGCAGCCGGGTGGAGGTGGCGACAACGCCCGTTCCGCTCGGCACCCGCCTGGAGTCCTTCCGCATCCCCGGCGCAACCGCGCCCGCATCGCCCGTGCCGAGGACAGACCCGCCCGGCCCCAGGGCCGCGGCGCCGGGTCCCGCAGACGACAAGGTGGCGTCATGAGCCTCAAGCCCGCCGATCCCGGCTTTTTCGTCGGCTATTTCAAAAAGGTGCCGCCGGCCGTCCGGACCTTTTCGCTCGCACTCGCGGCCGCGCTGGTGGCGGCGCTCGGCGGCGCGGCCCTCGCGCTCGCCGTCTCGCCGGAGCATCCAGGATCCGGCGCCTATGTGAACGACCTCGGCGACGGGTCCCTCACCGGCATCCTGGAAACGTCGCCCTATCCGCTGCTGCGCGTGCCGGCGGCGGACGGGCGCCCGGCCCGGGCCGTGATGCTCGCGGGGCCGAGCAAGATCGGCGTCGGGCAGGCGGCCGCGGGCCTCGACGGCGCCACGGTGGACGCAGGCGGCGTCTTCGTCCGGCGCGGCGACCTCGACATGCTGCTGGTCGGCGGCCCGGTCGGCCTCCGCGCCAGCACGGCCGGGATGTCGCTACCGGCGCCCGCGGGGCCGGAACCACTCGGCCGCTGGCGGATCACCGGCGAGATCTGCGACGGCAAGTGCGCGGCCGGCGCCATGAAGCCCGGCACCGGCCTTGCCCACAAGGCCTGCGCCAACCTCTGCATCACCGGCGGGGTGCCGCCCGTGTTCGTCACCACCGCCCCGGTGGAGGGCGCCGGCTTCCTGCTGCTGGCGGACGCGGACGGTGGCCCGCTGCCCGCGCGGCACCTTCACCGCACCGGCGAGCGCATCGCCGTGGAGGGGGTGGTGGAGCGGCGCGACGACCTCCTGATCCTGAAGGTGGAGGTGGTCTTGCCATGACGGACGGGCATGCGCCGCACACTTTGTCGCGGAGAGCCCACGCCGGCGGTCTCGTCCTGGCCGCTCTCACGGCGCTCGCGGCCTGGACCGTATGGGTCGAAATGCCCGGCTGGATCGGCCGTCTGGGCTACGGCGACCTCCTGGTGCTGGCCCGCCTGGCGGGGCTTGCGGCGGTGTTCGCGCTGGCGACGGTTCTGGAAGGGCTGCTCGCGCGCATCGGGTCGGAGAAGTCCTGAGCGACCGCCGTCCGGTTGGATCCCAACCCGGAACGGCGGTCGGCCGCAAACCCGCGTGGAAGCATGAACGCGCCGGCTGGTGCCCTTTCGTCAGGCGGCTCTCACGGAGGCCAGGAAGCTCCCGACCTCGACCTTCAGGACCTCGGCCTGCCGCGACAGGGCCTCGGAAGACGACAGCACGCCGCGCGAGGCATCCGCGGTCGAGGATGTCGACCGGGAGACACCCCCGATGTTGCCCGACACCTCGGCGGTGCCGGCGGATGCCTGGCTGACGTTTTCGGCGATCTCCCGGGTCGCGGCGCCCTGCTGCTCGACGGCCGTGGCGATCGCGGTGGAGATGCCGTTCAGGTGACCGATCACGCCGCTGATCTCGGCGACCGAGGAGACCGCCTGGTCGGTCGCGCTCTGGATGCCGCCGATCTGCTCGGAGATCGTCCGGGTCGCCTTGGCCGTCTGGTCGGCCAACTGCTTGACTTCCGCGGCCACCACGGCGAAGCCGCGGCCCGCGTCTCCGGCGCGCGCGGCCTCGATGGTGGCGTTCAGCGCCAGAAGGTTGGTCTGGGCGGCGATGGTGTTGATGAGATCGACAACCTCGCCGATCCTCTGGGCGGATGCGGACAGGTCGCGGATCTGAACGGCCGTGCGGTCCGCATCGCCGACGGCGCGCTGGGCGACGTTCGACGCCTCGTGCACCTGCCGGGCGATCTCGGCGATCGAGGACGTGAGTTCCTCGGCGGCCGAGGCCACCGTCTGGACGTTGGCCGAGGCCTGCTCGGAGGCGGCCGCCACCGCCGACGACTGGGCGAGGGCAAGATCCGAACTGGTGGAAAGGGACTTGGCCGCGGACCGCAGGTCCCCCGACGCGCGCCCGACCTCCTCCACGACACCGCCCACGGCCTTCTCGAAGCCCGCCGCGATCCCCTCGAGCAGCCGTCCGCGTTCCATCTCCGAGGCGATCGCGTAGGCCTCCATGAGCACCTCGATGTCGAACCAGGCGGCCTTTCGAAGGGCGTCGAGGGTCGCACCGTGTGCCCGCACCGCCTTGCCCCCCAGACCGAAGCGCGACCGGGGCCGATGCGCGTCGAGCCTTCCGGTCGCCACGTCGAGCACCGCGTGGTGGCAAAGAACGACCGCATGGGCCGGGATCTTGCGCTCCACGAAGGAGGCGGCGAACCGGAGGGCGCTGTCGGCGAAATCGGCTCCGAAGTCGCCGGTGGCCGCCATCATCCAATGTCCGAAGCGGGCCTTGTGCATCGACGGATCGGCGAGCGCGCGCTCGATGTCCGGCCAGGCCGCGAAGTGGCTGCGGCTTTCCACCAGAATGGCGTCCAGCGCGTCCTGAAGGACAGGCCTCAGCGCGCGCAACGACGCAAGGTCCGCCGCCGAGAGTCCGAAGGCGTGGAGTTGGCGAGACACATCGAGCTTCTGCATATCAATCCTCTCAGCTGACATCGCCCCCGGACGATCCATCGCGCGGCCGATCCGCCATCGCACGGACCACAGCCGGGTCCGGCCACCGATGGACAGCGCCGATTTAGGTCTCGGATGCTTGATGTGCAGTTAACATACGAAGGAAAGCGGCAGTTCTCGCGCAAGTTTTGTCAGATATTTAACGAAGGGCGGCGGCGACATCCGCAACTGCCAACAGTGTTGGCTTTGTGCTAACTATGAAGCACGCACAACCCGTGCCCGGTATCCTTCCAAGGCTCGTACCTGAATGGCCTATCCCGTTCCATCGGACGAATATGAGCGCTTGGACGTCCTCGCGGCACTCGATCTGCTGGTGGGCGCTGCACCGGACCTGTGGAATCGGATCACGCGCATCGCGCAGCGCCGGTTCGCGGTTCCCTTCGCGGCCGTGACGCTCATGGCCCGCGACGAGCAGCACATCCGGTCGGCCTGCGGGTTCGCGCCCGGGCGCACGCCGAGGGACCAGTCGTTCTGCAGCTGGACCATCCTGCACGACGCCGTGTTCGTGGTTCCAGATGCCACGCGGCACGGCGACCTCTGCGGGAACCCGTTCGTGGTGGGCGAACCCGGCATCCGCTTCTATGCGGGCGCCCCGCTCGTGCTCGCCACCGGGGTCCGGCTCGGGGCTCTCTGCGTCATCGACACCCGGCCCCGCGCGTTTTCGCCGGCCGACGCGGCTGTCCTCCGGCACCTGGCGCGGATCGCGGCGGACGAGATCTGGCTCTCCAGCCTGGAGGGCGGCTTCGCCTTCGATCCGGATGGAAACGCGGCGCCGGCGCCTCTTTCCATGCGGCTTACCCCGACCCAGATCCGCGGAGGGCGGGGCATGCTGGGCTGGTCGGTGGAGGCGCTTGCATCGGCCGCGGGTGTATCGCCGGCGACCGTCAAGCGTGCCGAGACGGCGGACCGGCATTCCGGGGTCGGCGATCCCTATGTCCACGTGATGCGCCACGCCATGGAGGACGCCGGCCTGGAGTTCACCTTCACCCTCGGGGCGGCACCGGGCGTGCGTCCGCGGGTCGCCGCATCGACTCCGTCCGCCTAACGGATCCTCGCGGCGACGGCCGCTGCGCCGGGCCGGTCAACTGTCGAGGACGATGACCGCGTGCGAGGAGAAGGACACGTGGGTGGTGCTGCCGACGTCCGGCGGCGGGGCATCGGCGCGGTTGAAGATATCGAGCGACAGGGAAACGCCGGCGGCGGCCACCTTCAGCCGGATCACGGAGCCGAGGAAATAGACCTCCTGCACCTTCGCCTCGAGCACCACGTCGCCGCTCCGGGTGCCCATCGACACCGCTTCCGGGCGGAGCGCCAGCACGATCGGGTCGCCGGCCTTCCGGCCCGCCACCGCCCGCGGTTCCAGCGTGACCACGTCGCTCTCCACCCGCACGGTCCCGGCATCCGGATCGACGACGATCGCCGGGATGTTGTTGAGCTTGCCGACGAAGCCGGCGACGAACCGGGTGGTCGGCCGGTTGTAGATCTCGTGCGGCGTGTCGCACTGCTCGGCGATGCCGCCGTTCATGACGACGACCCGGTCGGAGATGGTCAGGGCCTCCTCCTGGTCGTGGGTCACGAAGATGGTGGTGATGTTCAACTCGCGCTGGATGGCGCGGATGTCGTCGCGCAGGCTGACGCGGATCTTGGCGTCGAGCGCGGACAACGGCTCATCGAGGAGGAGAACCTGCGGGCGCGCCGCGAGCGCCCGGGCGAGCGCGACCCGCTGCTGCTGGCCGCCCGAGAGCTGGTAGGGATAGCGGTCCGCCAGATGCCCGAGCTGGATCAGGTCGAGCATCTCCTTGACGCGGCTTGCGATCTCCGGCTTGGACGCGCCCGCGATCTTGAGGCCGAAGGCGACGTTGCCGAACACGCTCATGTTGGGAAAGAGCGCATAGGACTGGAACACCATGCCGATCTGGCGCTGGTTCGCCGGCAGATGGGTCACGTCGCGGCCGCCGATCTCGATGGCGCCGGAGGTCGGTCGCTCGAAGCCCGACACCATCCGGAGCACCGTCGTCTTGCCGCATCCCGACGGGCCCAGGAAGGAGACGAATTCGCCCTTGCGAACCGACAGGTCGAAACTCTTGACGACCACGTTGGCGCCGAACGCCTTGCTGACGGCGGACAGTTTCAGGAAGCTCATCGGGCTTCGTTCCTTGAGAGCGCCAAGGTGAGGCGAGGGAAGACGCGCTGGCCCGGCTTGCGCGTGGCGAAATACTGCATCAGCCCCATGCAGGCCCAGGTGAGCGCGAAGGTCATCACGGCGAGCGCGGCCGGCTCGTAGGCCCGGTCCTGGCCGATCTGGACCAGGTAGGGCCCGAAGGCCGGCCGGTTAAGGAGGCTCGCCAGCACGAACTCCCCGAGCGATATGGAGAAGGTCAGGAACGCGCCGGAGATGATGGACGACCGGACGTTCGGCAGGATGACCTCCATGATGGTGCGCGCCCTGGAGGCGCCGAGGCTCTCCGCCGCTTCCGTCAGCGTCACGATGTCGATCGACGCCATGCCGTTGTCGACGGCGCGATACATGTAGGGCAACGACAGGACGACGTAGCCGGACACGAGGAGAAAATTGGTCCCGCCGTCGGTGGTCGTCAGCGGCAGGATGGAACTCGACCCGAACATTCGGATGTGGCCGAAGACGAGGACCACCGGCGGAATGATGAGCGGGAGAAGGCTGACGAACTCGACCACCGGCCGGAGCTTCGGGAGCCGCAGCCGGACCCAGTAGGCCGTGGGCGCGACGAGGGCGGCGCCGACCACGATAGCCGCCAGGGAGGCGACGGCCGAATAGGCGAGCGTCGACAGGAAGACGTCGCTGGAGAACACCGACTCGTAGGCGGCAAGGCTCCACTCGCCGCGCTTCATTTGGAGCGAGAACTGGAAGGTGGCGTAGAGCGGCACCAGGAAGTAGAGCGCCGCCAGCACCACGATCAGCGTGGAGAGCCAGGGAAAGGGCTTCTTCATTTGTGCCACCGCTCGGCGCGCATGCGCAGGATCATGTAGAGCACGTTCGACACGACCATGATGGCGACCATGCCGAGGGCGAGGGCGTAGCCGAGGTTCGGGTTGTAGAGCACGTTGCCGCGGATCTGCTGGAAGAGGACGATCGGCACGACGGAGTAGTTCGATCCGGTCAGCGCATAGACCGTCGCGAGGGTGCCGAAGGCGTTGGCGAAGAGAAGAAGGAAGCAGCCGAGGACGGACGGGGTGATCAACGGCAGGGCGACCATGGTCCAGTACTGGCGCCTCGTGGCGCCGAGACTTTCGGCCGCCTCGCGCCACTCGCGCCGGATGCCGTCCATGGCCGGCGTGATCACCAGCAGCATCAAGGGCATCTGGAAATAGAGGTAGGTGAGCGCCAGGCCCCAGAAGGAGAAGAGATTGAAGCCGGTGGCGTAGAGGTTGAAGCCGAAGACCTCCCGCAGCACGATCGTCACGAGGCCGAGGCGGCCGAGGGTGGCGATGAAGGCGAAGGCGAGCGGCACCCCGGCGAAGTTGGACGCGACGCCGGAAAAGGTCAGGAACACGGGCCGGACCCAGGCGGGAAGCCCGCCGAGGATGATCGCATAGGCGAGAAGCAGGCCCGTGACCGTGCCGAGGGCGGCGGAGACGAGGCTGAGGCGGATCGACAGCGAGTAGGAGGCGACGATGTTCGGCGACGACAAGGCCAGGATGTTGTCGAGCGTGTAGCCGCCGTCGGCCGCTCTGAAAGCCCCGTCCGTCAGGGTGACGATGGGGGCGAGGAGAAAGAGCGCACAGAAGAGGAAGAAGGGCAGGACGCCCAGCCATTTCCAAAAGCCGGAGAAGCGGGCCAGTGGACGGCCGATGCCAGGATCCGACCGGCCGACCGGCGCCGAAGCCGTGTCCAGTGCGCTCATCTGCGAAGGTCTCGCTCGTTCATCATGCCCGAAGCCGTCGCCGGCCGGCGACGGCTTCGAAGGATCGGCGGGTGGGAAGGGCCGGCCGGCCGCGGACGGCCGGCCTTGGATCCGACCTTACTCGGCGCCCATCTCCGTCGCCCAGGTCTCGGCGACCACGGCCTTGGCGGCCGACTGCTCGTCAAGGGTCGGGAAGACGGCCTTGGCGTAGGCTTCCGGCGACGGCATCTTGTCGAGGAGATCCTGCGGGATCACGCCGCGGGCGGCGAGATCGTTGAAGCGGATCGGGTGGCAGTAGCCCTTCAGCCAGCCGAGCTGACCTTCGTCGGAGTAGAGGTATTCCATCCACAGCTTGGCGGCGTTCGGATGGGGCGCGTAGGCCGAGATCGCCTGCACGTAGACGCCCGCGATCACCGCGTCGGACGGGATGATGACCTCGACCGGCGGGTTGCCGGCGAGCTTGTCGCGCATCGCGAGCACGTTGTAGTCCCAGTCCATGAGGACCGGCGTCGCGCCCTGGGCCATGTTCTGGGCCGAGCCGTTCACCGCGACGAGGTTGCCGCTCGCCTTCAGGTCCTTGAAGAAGGCGGTGCCGGCGGTCGCCGCGTCGGCGCCGCCCTTGCCGACGGCCGCAAGGCCGGCCGCATAGACGGTCATCATCGACGAGTTGCCGGTGCGCGGGTCGCCCGGCATGGCGACGGCGTTCACATAGGCCGGCTTGGCGAGGTCGGCGAAGGTCGCCGGCATCTCGGTCACCAGGTCCTTGTTCACGCCGATGGCGAGCACGCCGTAGTAGTCGCCGTACCAGTAGCCGTCCGCGTCCTTGGCGTCCGCCGGGATGCTGTCCCAGGTCGAAACCTTGTAGGGCTGGATCAGGCCTTCGGCCTTGGCGGCCGGGCCGAACGACAGGCCGACGTCGATCACGTCCGGCGCCTGCGGGCCGGTGTTGCCCTTGTTGGCCTTGATGGCCTCCAGCTCGTCCGCCGAGCCGGCGTTCGGGTCGAGTTCGTTGACGGTGATCTCAGGATACTTCGCCTTGAAGCCCGCGATCACGTCGCCATAGGCGCACCAGTCGTGCGGCAGGGCGATCGTGGTGAGCATGCCCTCGGCCTTGGCGGCCGCCACCAGTTCGGCGCTCGGCTCCGCCTTGGCGGCCGGCGCGATCAGGTTGGCGAGAATGGTGGTGGTGACGAGCACCGTCTTAAGCTTCGACATTGGGAACCCCCGAGTTGCAGCGGGGGGTGTAGGTGGCCAAGATCACAGCCTCGTGAAGCTTTCACGACCGATCGGCAACGCCCCGGACCCGCCGGCGTCCCGGTCAAGGGCGACCGGGGCTGGATCCGACGAAGCCGGAACGAATACTTAGCCGACCGGCAAACTATCTCTTGCCACCGCGTCGTGGTGCTGATAGTTAGAGTTATGGCTAAGCATGACGCCGATCTTTCCCTGCTCTTCCACGCCCTGGCGGACCCGACCCGGCGGTCCATCCTCACGCGGCTCGCCAAGGGACCCGCGCCGGTGACGGAACTGGCAGGCCCGACGGGCCTGCGCCTACCGACGGTGATGCGGCACCTGTCGGTGCTGGAGGAGGCCGGGCTGATCGCCACGTCGAAGGATGGCCGGGTGCGCACCTGCGCCCTCGTGCCCGAGGCGCTGACCGCGCCTCGCACCTGGCTCGACGAGCAGCGGGCCCTCTGGGAAGCCCGGCTCGACCGCCTGGACGACTATGTGATGACCTTGATGAAGGAACGCGAGACATGATGCCCGACCTCGATCCGGACACGGACCTCAGCTTCACCCGCACGCTGGCCGCGCCGCGCCGGCTGATCTGGGAGTGCTGGACCCAGCCGAAGCACATCCCGCACTTCTTCATTCCGGCGCCGCACAAGGTGACGGCGGTGGATCTCGACGTGAGGGTCGGCGGCCGGTTCAACACCGTCTTCGAGGTGGAGGGAGCCCTGATGGACAACAAGGGCGTCTACTTGGAGGTCGTCCCGGAGCACAAGCTCGTCTTCACCGACGCCTACACCGAGGGGTGGAAGCCGGCGCCGGAGCCCTTCATGACGGCCATCCTGCTCCTTGCCGACGCCCCCGGAGGCGGCACCACCTACACGGCGATCGCCCGCCACCGGAGCCCCGACAGCCGGAAGGCCCACGAGGCCATGGGCTTCATGGAGGGCTGGGGAACGGTCGCCACCCAACTGGAGCGCTATGCGCAAGGCCTGGCCCCATGAGCGACCGGTACGCGACATTGACCTTCGAGCGGACCGTGGCGGCGCCGGTCCGGGCGCTGTGGCAGGCCTGGACGGCGCCGGCCGCCCGCGCGGTCTGGGCAGCACCCTCCCCGGCGGTGACGGTCGACTTCGTGGAGGCCGACACAAGGGTGGGCGGCCGCGAAGTGTCGCTCTGCAAAGTGGCCGGAGAGCCGGACGTCCGCTGCGAGGTCGCCTGGCTGGTGCTGCAGCCGGAGACCTGCAGCGTGAATGCCGAGGTGATCTCCATCGGCGGCGAAACGCAGTCCGCGGCCCTGATCACCGCCGCCTTCCATGCTCACGACGGGGGGAGCCGCGTGGTCGCGACCGTGCAGCTGTCGTCCCTGGCGAACGACATGGCGGCGGGCTATCGCGAGGGCTTCGGCGCCGGCATGGACAATCTGGCAGACGTGGCCGGACGGACCATGGTGCTCCAACGGGTCATCCGGGCGCCGCGTGCCATGGTCTGGCAGGCCTGGCTCGATCCGGAAACGCTGCCGCGGTGGTGGGGACCGGACGGGTTCTCCTGCCGGACAAAGCGGATCGACCTTCGGACCGGCGGCGACTGGGTCTTCGACATGATCGGCCCCGATGGCACGGTCTACCCGAACCATCACCGCTATGCGGAGGTGCGGCCGACGGACCGGATCGCCTACACCCTGCTCTGGGGCGAGGACGGGCCGAAGCACGCCGACGCCTGGGCCTCCTTCGTGGAGGAGGAAGGGGCCACCGTGGTGACGCTCGGCATGGTCTTCAGCACCGCCGCGGAGTTCCAGACGGCCATCGGCTTCGGCGCGGAGGCGCTGGGGCTGCAGACGCTGGGCAAGCTGGCGCGCGCCGTCGGGGCGGACTGATCCCAAGCTCATTCAGTCCCGACCTGTCGGGACTGAATGAGCGCAGGCAAGCCCGAACGGGCGGCGGCCTGCCAGGCCGCAACACTCATGGCCGCAACACTCGTGAAGGTCGGACGAGGCCGACCTTCAGAAGCCGGGCATGATCCCTCAGACCGCCGAGTAGCCGCCGTCGACCACGATGGTCTGGCCGGTCACATAGGCCGCCTCGGGACCGGCCAGGAAGAGGACGGCCCCGGCGACGTCCTCCGGTACGCCCTGGCGGCGGAGCGGGATGGAGGCCTCCAGGTCGTGGCGCGCCGCTTCCGGATCGGCCTGGTGCTGCCAGAACGCATCGTTGAACGGCGTCTCGATCCAGCCGGGGGCGACCGCGTTGACGGTGGTGCCGTCCGGGCCGAGCTCGTCCGCAAGCGCGCGGACAAGGTTGAGGAGACCCGCCTTGGAGGCGTGGTAGGCCGGCATGCCGGCGTGTCCGCGCAGGCCTCCCGTAGACGAGGTGACGATGATCCGGCCGCGGCCGGACCGGGCGAGGTGCGGCGCGGCCGCCTGGGCGAGCAGGAAAGGCGCGCGCAGGTTGACCGCCAGGGTCAAGTCGAAATCCTGAGGGGTCCAGTCCGCGAGCCGGCGGGCGAGCAGCACCCCGGCGTTGGCGAAGACCACGTCGAGGCCGCCGAACAGGCGGGCCGCGGTGTCCACGACGGCGCGCGGCGCTGCCGCGTCGGAGAGGTCGGCGGTGACGGTCTCCAGCCGGCCGGGGCCGCCCTCGGCGCGGAGCGCCGCGAGGCCGGCTTCGTTGCGGTCCGCGATGAGGACGGCGTCGCCGCGGGCGCGGAAGGCCCGCGCGGTGGCGGCGCCGATGCCGGTGGCGCCTCCCGCGATCAGCACGCGCAGCATGGACGGCCTCAGGGTCGGAGGTTGGACGGGGGCGCGCTGGCGTCGCCGACGGCCGTGGCGGGACCGCGCCGGCGGGACGCGGTCGGCAGCCTCCAGCCGCCGAAGCGCCGCGCCGCCCAGAGCTTCCAGGCATAGGCGGTGGCGTTGTCCGGCCACTGGGTGACGATCTTGCCGGACGCGGTCTTGAAGTAGTTGCGGCCCTCCACGAAGGCGGTCCCGGTCATCTGGGCCTGAAGCCAGGCGTTGTAGCGGGCCGAGGCCTCCGCGCTCACCTCCACGGTCCGTTCGCCGCGTCGGGCGAGCCGGCGGAGTTCGCCCGCGGCGAAGCGGGCCTGGCGCTCCAGGTTCGACACGATGAAGCCGCCGTTGGTGTTGGGGCCATAGAGCATGAAGAAGTTCGGAAAGCCCGGGACCATCACGCCGAGGAAGGCCTCCGGTTCGCCCTTCCAGACATCCGAGAGGCTGCGGCCATGCCGGCCGACCGTGGGCAGGGACACCAGATAGTCGGTCACCGCGTAGCCGGTGGCGAGCACGATGGCGTCGAACCGGCGATGGACGCCGTCCACGTCCACCAGCCCGTCCGCCTCGGCCCGGGCGACCGCCTTCGGCACGAGGGTGACGTTCGCCCGCTTGAGGGCCGGGTAGAAGTCGCTGGACATGACCGCGCGCTTGCCGGCGAACGGGTAGTCGGGCGTCACCGCGGCCTTCAGGTCCGCCCGATCGGCGAACACGGCGTCGATATAGGCGAGCGCGGCGTCGCGCGCCTCGCTGTTCGGCCGGGCGCCCGGGCGGAAGAAGGCGCCGCGCCACTCGCGCACCTCCTGGGCCGTGTAGAGCTTCAGGCGGAGGAGCTTGCGACGCAGCCAGCTTCTGGAGAGCAGTGCCCGCTCCGCGGTGCTGAAGTCGCGATCGCGCTTGGGCAGCAGCCAGCCGGGCTGGCGCTGGAAAAGCGTCAGGTGGGAGACCGCCGGCGCGATGGCGGGCACCACCTGGGCGGCGCTGGAGCCCGTGCCGACGACGGCCACGTGCTTTCCCGAAAGGTCGACGGCGGGATCCCAGGCGGCCGTGTGGAGAACGGGCCCTTGGAAATCGTCGAGTCCCGGCCAGTCCGGATATTTCGGGCGGGTGAACATGCCGACGGCGGAGACGACGGCGTTGTAGAGTTCCGCCTCGCCCTTGTCGGTGGTGACGAGCCAGCGCTCCACGTCCGGCTGCCAGACGGCCGAAGTGACGGCCGTCTTGAGCCGCAGGTTCGGGCGTAGCCCGAACCGGTCGACCACCGCCTCCAGATAGCCCTGGAGTTCGCGCCAGCCTACGTGGGTGCGCGACCAGTCGTGCGGCGCGAACGAGTAGCTGTAGATGTGCGAGGCCGCGTCCGTGGCGGCGCCCGGGTAGCGGTTGGACCACCAGGTGCCGCCGACGCCCTCCGCCGCGTCGAAGATGCGGATATCGGAAAAGCCGGCGCGCTTCAGGAAGAAGGCCGCGGCGATGCCGCCGAAGCCGGCTCCGATCACGGCGATCCGGAAAGGCGTCTTGGATGGGTTCATGGCTGGTCCTTGTCGCTGGGAGGCGTCTGCGCACGGGAGCGGCCGAAGGCGGCGCGGGCCGCGGCGGCGGTCGTCAAGGCATCCGGAAGGGGTGGAACGCCCGCCGGAACATACGGCCGGATGGGGACACGCATGACGGCGGTGCCGGGCGATCGGGCCGTCACGTCACCCCCTCCTCGACCAGATGGCTGAGGAAGCGGCGGGTCCGCTCCTCCTTCGGGTTGCCGAACACATCCTCCGGCGGGCCCTCCTCCACGACCCGGCCGTCCGCCATGAAGACGACGCGGTCGGCGACCTCGCGGGCGAAGCGGACCTCGTGGGTCACCACGATCATGGTCATGCCGTCGTTGGCCAGGTGCCGCATCACTTGGAGCACCTCGCCCACCAGTTCCGGATCGAGCGCCGAGGTGGGCTCGTCGAAGAGCATCAGCGTCGGGTCGATGGCGAGCGCGCGGGCGATGGCGACCCGCTGCTGCTGGCCGCCGGAGAGGTTGTGCGGCATGTGATGCACATGGCTCGCCAGCCCGACGGACTCCAGGAGCGCCTCGGCCCGGGCGCGGGCGTCGGCGGCCCGCACCTTGAACACGTGCTCCGGGGCGATCGACACATTGTCGAGGACGGGAAGGTGCTCGAAGAGGTTGAAGTGCTGGAACACCATCCCGATGCGGGCGTCGGCGCGCGCCCTGGCGAGGTCCCGCACGGGCTTCAGCACGCCGTCGACCTTGCGATAGCCCACATAGGCGCCGTCGACCGTGATCTCGCCGCCGTCGATCGGCTCCAGATGGTTGACGAGGCGCAAGAGCGTGCTCTTGCCGGAGCCGCTCGGCCCCATGAGCACCACGACCTCGCCCTTGCGGACTTCAAGGTCGACGCTCTTCAGCACCTCCCGGTCGCCGTAGCATTTGCGCACGCCCTTGATGGTGACGAAGGCACCGTCCCCCGCCGGCACGCGCACACGGGGCGCGGCGCGCCTGGCAGGAAGGGGCGCCGGCGGGGCAACGGGCGGGTGTACCACCGGCGTACCGCCGCCGCCGCGGACGGGCAGGAAGCGGCGCCAGGCCGACGGCGGGCGCGGCGCGCGATGGTCCGTCTGGAACTTCGCCTCGAGCCGGCTCTGGCCGTAGGCCATCAAGGTCGTGACGGCGAGGTAGAGCGCGCCGGCGGCGCAGAACACCTCGAAGAAGAGGAAGTTCTGGGCGACGATCATCTGGCTGCGCAGCATCAACTCGTCGACCGCGATGACCGAGGCGAGCGAGGTGAACTTCAGCATCGAAATGGTGTTGTTGCCAAGCGACGGCAGGATGGCGCGGAGCGCCTGGGGCAGCACGATCCGCCGCAGGGTCAGGAGGCTGCCCATGCCGAGCGACTGGGCGGCAACGACCTGGCTCCGGTTCACCGAGCGGATGCCGCCGCGGATGATCTCTCCGGAGAAGGCCGCCTCGTTGATCGTGAAGCCGATGATGGCGGTCGCCACCGGACCGATGGTGATGCCGATCGCCGGCAGGGCCGTGTAGAGGAAGACCAACTGCAGAAGGAGAGGCGTTCCGCGGATGAACCAGATGTAGAGGGTCGCCGGCGTCCGCACCATCAGGGACTGGCTTTCCCGCATGAGGGCGAGCGCCAGTCCGAAGGCGAGCGCGAGCACCATGGCCACCGCCGTGATCTGCAGGGAGACGGCCATGCCCTGCAAGAGGTAGGGCATGGTGAGGTAGGTGAAGAAGTCCGCCATGGGAAAAGGCCTTTCTGTCCCGCCCTCACCCGGGGCGGGAGTCCGCCCGGAGCGAGGGCGGATGTCCGCCCCCGACGCCAAGCGGGATTGGGCGCTTGCGGGGCGACCCGTCGCGGGCCGCCGTCACTCGGTCTTGATCGCGGGCTCGATCAGCTGGGACGGGTCGAAGCCCCACGTCTCCAGGGCCGCCGGAATCGCGCCGGAGCGATGCTGCCGGGCAAGGCTCGCGTGCAGTCCGTCGCGCAGCTCCGTGTCGGACTTGGCGATGCCGAAGCCGAACACGAAATCCGTCGCGAGGCCGAAACCGACCTGCACCTTGTCGGGCGTCTGGGCGGCCAGGTAGGACGCCACACCCGCGTCGGTGAGGACGACGTCGGCCCGCTTCTGGGCAAGGGCCGCGTAGGCGCGATCGATGCTCTGGAAGACCAGCGCCTCGATCGGCGCCTTGCCCTCCGCCTCGCAGGCGGCGCTCTGCTTGGCGAGCATCTCGTTCTCCACCGTCCCGATCACCTGCGCGGAGATCGTGCCGCAGAGATCCTCCATGCGGGTAAGGCCCTTCGGGTTGCCCGCCTGGACGATGGAGGCTTCGCCCGCCTTCATGTATTCGACGAAGTCCACCTGCTTGGCGCGCTCCGACGACGAGTACATGCCCGCCGCGATGATGTGGATGCGCCCCGATTGCAGCGCCGGGATCAGCCCGGCGAAGTCGAGCTTCGAATAGCTGAAGGTGAAGCCCAGGCATTCACCCGCGGCTTTCAGCAGATCGGGCTCGATCCCGATGATGTTGGCCGGGTCGTTCGGATCCGTCGCGCTGTAGTTCGCCGGAGCCGGAGAAATGCCGACGACAATTTCGCGTCCGTTCAGGCCCGGATAGGTTTCCTGGAGCGCTGCGCAATCCTTCGCTGCCGTTCCATCCTGTGCGAAGGCCGGAAAAACAGGCGTTCCGGCAAGGACAGAGAGAATCAACGATGCGGCCACGGGGCGGCTTTTGCGGTTATTCATGGGAGTCCCCTCTGGATAGGGTCTGCGGGGCGCTTTGTTCTCGCCTCTGATGGATCGATGTGACCACCAGCGCCCCCGAGGGTCAAGTTGACGCCCCCCGGCCCGGCAGAGGGTCCTGCCGGTCGTTTCCACCGTGTCTCCGCGCCGCCGCGACAGGCCGTCTCAGAGGTCGATCGGAACCGCCAGTCCGACCTTCACGCGGTCCATCACGACGAACGTGTGGAACCGCCGCACGTTCGGGTTCTCAAAGAAGAAGCGTCGGGTGAAGGCTTCATACTCCCGCATCGACTTCGCCGTCACGATGACGATGAAGTCCGTATCGCCGGTCACGTAGAAACACATCATGACTTCCGGCGTCGATTTCATCTGTCGCTTGAATTCATCCATGAGTTCCGGCCGTTCACGCTCGAGCGTGATCTCGACGATCATTGTCAGCGGCCGACCCACCGCGTCCGGCGATACTGTCGAGACCTCACTCTCGATGACGCCGGTATCGCGCAGCCGCTTCAACCGGCGAAGGCAGGCGGAGGGAGACAGACCGACCCGTTCGGCAAGCGCTTCGGCACTTATGCGGTTGTCGGTCTGGACGGCGCGCAGCAGCTTGGCATCGAAGGCATCGAGCGACATGGCGATCTCTCCTCGATCGAATCCGGCATGAACCCCCCTCACAAAGCAGGATTCCTGCATCGGAAGGCTGAAGATAGCTGAGATTTGGTGCGCTCCACGGCTTACCGTCCAAGTGGCCGGCGGAAGAGCCCATCCGTCGCATCTCATCGCACGACGCATGGTCGGGGTTCCGATGCCCTCACGGACCTCGGGCGTGACCAATCCTCCAGCTGACGGCGCCGATGCCCTCGCGGATCTCGACGCCGACCGGGTCACACATGATGAAGCTGCCGTCCATTGAAGCCCTGCATGTCCACAACCGGAGCGCCACCCGCGACCGGCCCTATGGGGACGCCGAACGCAGCGTCCTCTCCCTGGCCGGGTTCCGGACGGCCCGCGCGGAGATCGCGTCCTGGCCGGGCTATCGGCCGACGCCCCTCCTGCCCCTGCCGAGCCTTGCCCGCGCGCTCGACGTGGGCGCCATCCTCTACAAGGACGAAGCGCATCGCCTCGGCATGGAGAGCTTCAAGGCGCTCGGCGGTGCCTATGCGGTGCTCGCCGTGATCAAGCGGCGCCTCGCGGCCGGCGGGACGGAACCCACCACCTGCAGCCTTCTCGACGGCAGCCGGCACGGGCAGGCGGCCTCGGTGACCGTCGCGGCCGCCACGGACGGCAACCACGGGCGGTCCGTCGCCTGGGGCGCGCAGATGTTCGGCGCCACGGCCGTCATCTACCTGCATCAGAACGTCAGTCCGGATCGGGAGCGGGCGATCGCGCGGTACGGCGCCCGGATCGTGCGGGTGGAGGGCGGCTACGACGCCTCGGTGCGCCAGTGCGCCGCCGACGCGGAAGCCAACGGCTGGGAGCTCGTTGCCGACACCTCGGCCGATCCTGCGGCCGCCATCCCGGCCCTCGTCATGCAGGGCTACACCCTGATCGCCGAGGAGATCATCGACAGCGCCGCCCGACCGACGCACGTGTTCGTGCAGGCCGGCGTCGGCGGCCTCGCCGCCGCCATGGCGGCCCATTTCTGGGAGCGCCTCGGCCCCGACCGTCCCCGCATCGTCGTGGTGGAGCCGATCAAGGCGGATTGCGTGTTCCGCACGGTCGCCGCCGGACGGCCGGATCCGGTACCGGGCGACACGGACACCTTCATGGCCTGCCTTGCCGCCGGCGAGATCTCGGCTCCGGCCTGGGTCATCCTGCGCCACGCCGCCGACGACGTGCTGGCGCTTCCCGAGGAAGCGGCCCCGGCCGCCATGCGCCTGCTCGCCGAGGGCCGCGGCGGCGATCCGGTGGTGGTGTCGGGCGAATCCGGCTGCGCGGCCATCGCCGGCCTCCTCGCCGCCTGCCAGTCGGCGGACCTTCGGACGCACCTCGGGCTCGACGCGAACGCCGTCGTGGTGGCCATCGGCAGCGAAGGCGCCACCGACCCGGCCACCTACGAACGGGTCGTCGGCCGACCCGCCCACCTCGTCGCGGGAGCAGCGGAATGACATCAGGACTGCTTGAGGGCCGACGGGCCCTGGTCACCGGCGCGGCCCAAGGCATCGGGCTGGCGGTCGCCCGCGCGTTCGCCGCCGAGGGGGCGAGCGTCGTGCTCGTCGACCGGGAGGGCGAGACGCTTGCCGCGGCCGCAGCCGGACTGGAGCGGGACGCGCCCGGCCGCATCGCCCATCGCGTGCTCGACGTCACCGACGAGGCAGGAACGGACGCCGCCTTCGCGGCGGCGGCGGACCGCTTCGGGCCCGTCGACGTCGCCGTCGCCAATGCCGGCGTCCTGGTCCTGAAGCCGGTGGTCGACATGGGCCTTGCCGAGTGGCGGCGCGCCATCGACGTCAACCTGACCGGCGCTTTCCTGACGTCGCGCGCCTTCGCCCGGCAGGCGATCGGCGCGGGCGTCACCGACGGGCGGCTGATCCTCACCTCCTCGCTGTTCGGCGTGCGCGGCGGCCGGGACAACGGCGCCTATTCGGCCTCGAAGTTCGGCATGATCGGGCTGGCGCAGTCGATGGCGGCGGAACTCGGACCGGCGGGCATTCTGGTCAACTGCGTCTGCCCCGGACAGGTGGAAAGCGCCATGCTGGACAGCCTGTTCGAATCCCGGGCGATCGACCGCGGCACCACCGCGGCGGCCCTGAAGAGCATCTTCGTGGAACGCATCCCCGTTGGCCGGCTAGGCCCCACGGCGGAGATCGCCGATGCCTATGTCTACCTGGCGTCGCGGCTCGGCCGCTATGTCACCGGCCAATCGATCGTCGTCGACGGCGGCTGGCAGGTCGGATGAGCGCCGCCGCGCAAGCCCGCGCCTACGCGGAGGAGAACCGCGCGGCGCTCGTCGCCCTCTGCGGCCGGCTCGTCGCCGCGCCGAGCGCGCAGCCCGAAGGTGACACCCGCGCCCCGGCGGCCGTCATCGCCGCCATGCTCGCCGAGAGCGGACTGCGGCCGGAACTCCGCTTCGTGCGGCCGGAGAAGCCGAACGTGGTCTGTACCGTGGAGGGTGCGGAGCCCGGACCGCATCTCATCCTCAACGGTCACCTGGACACGCTCCCGCCCGGAGACCCGGCTGCCTGGACGGTGCCGCTCCTTCAGATGGGACGGCACGAAGGCCGCCTGACCGGGCTCGGCATCGGCAACATGAAGGCCGGCACGGCGGCGCTCGCCCTCGCCTTCCGCTTTCTCGCCGAGCGGCGGGATCGCCTGAAGGGGCGCGTGACGTTCACGGCGGTCGCCGACGAGGTCGTCTTCGGCCCGGACGGGGCCGACTTCCTGCTGAAGGACGACCCCGGCCTTGCGGGAGACATGCTGATCAACGCGGAGGGCCCCGGCGCGATGGACCTCGCCATCGCCGAGAAGGGTCTGCTCTGGGTGGAGCTCGGCGCCGAGGCGCCGCCCGCGCAGGGCATGCTGGCGGCCCGCGGCGCGTCCGCTGCCGTGCGGCTCGCCGCGGCCATCGGGGCGATCGACGCCTGGAACGACGAGAGACTGCCGCCGCCCGCCGGGCTCGCCGACCTCCACGCGGGTGAACACGGGCTTCGGTTGAGCGTCAACGTCGGCGTCCTCGGCGGCGGGTTGCTGCCGAGCCAGGCGATGACGCGGGCGTTCGCCAAGATCGACCTGCGTCTGCCGCCGGGCCTTGCGGTCGATGCGGTCGAGGCAAGGCTCAAGGCGCTGGCCGCAGGCATCGGCGGCATGTCGGTGACCCGCCTGAAAGGATGGGATCCGAGCTGGACGCCCGGCGACCACCCGCTGGCGGCGGCGATGTCGGCCGCGGCTGAGGCAGTGCGTGGACGACCGCCCCGGCCGGTCGTCCGGCTTCCGGCGAGCGACGCCGCCCGCTGGCGGCGCCTCGGCGTACCGGCCGTCTGCTTCGGACCGCAGCCGATGCTGGCGAGCGGCGTCGACGACTGGGTGTTCGAACAGGACGTGGTGGACTGCGCCGCCATCTACGGCGCCGCGGCGGCGCGCCTCCTCGGCTGGGGAGACGGCCCATGAGCGCGCCCGGCTTTCCACGGATCGCGGACGGCTACGCCTCGCCGATCCGGCCCGTGATGGGCGGGTATCTCGGGGCCGTCTCGGCCGCCCATCCGCTTGCCGCGGCGGCCGGGCAGGAGATGCTGCTGAAGGGCGGCACCGCCGTGGACGCCGCCATCGCGGCGCACGCGGTGCTCGCCGTCGTCATGCCGGACGCCTGCGGCCTCGGCGGCGATCTCCTCGCCCTCGTCCGCGAGCCGCGCGGCACGGTCACGGCCGTCAACGGATGCGGGGCGGCGCCGCTCGGGCTGACGGAGGTCACCACCACCGGCGGGGCGAGCGTGACCGTGCCGGGCGCGGTCGCCGCGTGGGAAAGCCTGGCGTCCGGCTGGGGACGCCTGCCGCTCGACCGGGTGCTGGCGCCGGCGATCCGCGCGGCGCGGGGCGGCATCCCGGTCTCGGCGGGACTGGCGCGGGCGGTCGCCGATCAGCGGGCACGGCTGGAGGCGGGGCGGGCTGCCGGCTGGACGGTGGTCACCACCCCGGCCGGCGGCAAGCTGGTGCAGGAGCCTCTCGCCCGCATCCTCGACCGCATCGCCAAGGAGGGCGCCAGGGCGCTCTACCGGGGCGCGATGGCGGACGCCGTGGCGCGGGCCGTTTCCGCATGCGGCGGCACGCTCGACGAAGCGGATCTGGCGGCGCACCAGACCCTGGTCGGCCCGCCGGTCGCGGTCGGCTATCGGGGGATCCCGGTTCATGTGCAACCGCCGCCGTCCCAGGGCGTCCTCCTCGCCCTCTGCCTCACGGCGCTTGACCGGCTGGACGGTCTCGACGCGGACAACCGCGAGCACGCCCTCGTCGAACTGACCGAGGCGTCCTTCGCCCACCGGGACCGTGCCGGCGAGGGCGCGTCGCTTCTCCGCACGCCGATCACCATCGATCTGGCGCGCGCGTCGGGCCGCGGCGGGCCGCGCGCCTACCTGCACACCGCCGGCGTCGCCACGGCGGACGCCGACGGGATGGTGGTCTCGTCGCTCTCCAGCGTGTTCGACGACTTCGGATCGGGCGTCTTCGTGCCGGAGGGCGGCTTCGTGCTCGCCAACCGGGCCGGCGGGTTCACCGACGGGGCGAACGCGCCGGCGCCCGGCCGGCGGCCGGTGCACACCCTGGCACCGATCCTGGTGGAGACCCCGCGCGGACCGCTCGCCTTCGCCACGCCGGGGGCGGACGGCCAGGTGCAGACGCTGCTCCAGGTGCTCTCGGCCATGGTGGACGAGGGCCGGGACCTTGCGTCCGCCGTCGCCGCCCCCCGCTGGCGCAGCGAGGAGGGGCGGCTTCTGGTGGAGGACGGGCACCCGGCGATCCGCACGCTGGAGGCGTTCGGCCATGCGGTTCACCGCATGAAGGCCGGTCACGTCAAGTTCGGCGCCGTGACGGCCGCTGGCGTGGTCGACGGGCAGCCGATCTGCGTCGCCGACTGGCGCCGTGAGACCACGTCCGGCGTGGCATGACGCCGACGCCGGACGGCAGGGTGTAGGCTCCGAACCGGGAGCCGAGGGTTTCCCGTCAGTGCTTGTGGCCGGAGTGGCTGGGCTCCTTGGCGCCCAGGGCCTCCACCGCCCATTCCACGTCGACGGTGCCGGCCTTCTCGAACATCAGCGTGCCCGCGACCGTCTCGCCCTCCGCGAGCGGCTGCGTCAGTCCCATGAACATGACGTGGTAGGAGCCGGGCTTCAGGACGACCGCATCGCCGGCCGGGATATCGAGCCCGTCGGGAAGGGCGCGCATCTTCATCACGTCGCCCTCCATGGCCATCTCGTGGATCTCCACGCTTTTGGAGAAGGGCGCGCTGCCGCCGACCAGGCGGTCCGGTTCGCTGCCTGCGTTGCGGATGACCACGAAGCCGCCGGCCACCTTGGCGCCGTCCGGGGTCGCGCAGATCCACGGCTGCTCGAGGCTGAGATCGGCCGCGGTCGTGGCGGTGGCGGACGAGAAAAGGGCCGCCATCGAGAGGCAGGCGGCGGCGATCAGGCGGATGCGTGGCCGGGGCGCGCGGCGGGTGGTCTGAAAGGTCATGGGGTCAACTCCATCGATCGGATTCGCGCGAAGCGGCGCGGGTCGGGTGTCCTTTGGAAACGGCAGGCGGGCTCGTCGAGCCCGGATGCGGTCAGGACAGGATCGGTGGAGCGCGGGGGGACTGCGGCGTCGCGCCGGGCGGCGCGCGCGTCAGGCGGGGAGCGGCCGGCGAACCGAAGGTCGCCGAGCGGGCGACCGGAGCCGGGGCAAGGTCCAGGGTGCCGAGGGCCGGCCGACCGACGCTGGCCGGCGCCTGGCAGAGGATGCAGCACGGATCGTCGTGGTCGGTCCCGTCGTGCGGAGCGGGCCGATCGGGCGCGTGCGCGGTGACGGTGCAGATCACGAGCTCGAGATCGGCAGGCCGCTGGACGGCCTGGACCGGCACGAGGCCCGCGAGCAGGAGCGCGTAGACGACGAGGATCGTCGTCCACACCCGTCCGATACGCCTGCCGACCGCCTTCGTCATCACGACCTCGCCGGCCGTCTCCTAGCATGGTCCGGCCGGGCCGGAAAGACGAGCGCCGCCGCCCGGGGTGTTCCCCGGACGGGAGCGGTCAGCGGTACCAGAGCGCCAGCGACGGGAAGGCGATGACGAGCGCCAGGGCGAGGATCTGCAACCCGATGAAAGGAAGCAGGGAGCGGAAGATCGTCCCGAGCGAAATGTCCGGCGGCGCGACGCTCTTCAGGTAGAAGGCGGCCGGACCGAACGGCGGCGATAGGAAGGAGACCTGCATGTTGAGCGAGAACAGGACGCCGAACCAGATCGGGTCGTAGCCGAGCGAGACGACGATCGGGACGAAGATCGGGATGGTCAGGAGGGCGATGCCCACCCAGTCGAGGAACATGCCAAGGACGGCGAGGATCAGCATCATGACGAGGATGATGACGATCGGCGTGTCGGAGACGCCGAGCAGCAGCCCCTTGATGAACTCGATCCCGCCCATCAGGTTGTAGACGCCGATGAGCGCCGTCGCGCCGACACCGATCCACACGATCATGCCGCAGGTCCGGAGCGTCTGGAGCGCCGCATCCATCATCATGCGCCAGGTGAACTCACCGCGAAGAATGGTCGACAGCACCACGCCTACCACGCCGATCGCCGAGGCCTCCGTCACCGAGGCGATGCCGCCGTAGATGGACCCGAGCACGAAGACCACCACGAGGAGCGGCAGGACGAGGCCCTTGAGGAGACGCAGCTTCTCCTTGGTGTCCACCCGTTCGGTCTCGTTCGGCACCGGCACCTTCTCGGGAGAAACGACCCCGAGGATCAGCACGTAGGCCACATAGAGCCCGGCGAGCAGCAGGCCCGGCACGAAGGAGGCGGTGAAGAGTTCGCCGATCGAGACGTTGGCCGACAGGCCGTAGATGATCAGCACGATGGAGGGCGGGATCATGGTGCCGAGCGCGCCGCCGGCGCACACGATGCCGATGGCGAGCCGCCGGTCGTAGCCGAGGCGCAGCATCTGCGGCAGGGCGAGCAGGCCGAGAAGCACGATCTCGCCGCCGATGATGCCCGACATGGCCGCCAGCACCACGGCGACCAGCAGGGTCTGCACCCCGACGCCGCCGCGGATGCGGCCGGCGAACAGCCGCATGGCGTCGAAGAGATCGCGCGCGATGCCGGAGCGGTCGAGCACCGAGGCCATCAGCACGAACATCGGCACGGAGACGAAGACGTACTGGGTGAGGAAGGAGTAGATGCGCGTGGTGACGATCGGCACCGCCATCGGGCCGAACCAGCCGAGCGCGAAGACGAGCGCCACCAGGATGGTCACGAAGGCGAGTTGCATGCCGGTGACGAGCAGGGCGAGCAGCAGCCCGAACATGGCGAGGCTGCCGCCGGCGATGCCGAGCGCCTGGAGATCAAGCATCGTCGAACCGACCTTCCCCGGGGACGCCGTGATGGGTGTCGAGGCTCGGATCGCGCCGGATGTGCCCGACCGCCTGCAGCAGGAACTGCAGGCACATGACGCAGAGGAGGATGAACAGTGTCGCCTTGACGATCGCCGGGGTCGGCGGGTTCCAGGCGCTGCCGCTGGTTTCCAGGCGGAACTGGCCGCCCGGCATGAAGAAGGCCTTGGAGGCAAGGCTCCAGGCCGCCCAGGCCATCAGCGCGCACGAGGCGGCGCCGACAAGGCAGATCACGATGTCGAGCCGCCGCCGCATGTGCGGCGACACCTGGTCGTAGACCAGCACCACGCGGATGTGCCGGTCGGTCGCCAGACAATAGGCTCCGCCGAAGGCAAAGCAGAGCGCCGTCACGGCGATGGTCGTCTCATGCACCCAGATCGTGGGCGCGTTGAAGACGTAGCGCATGACGACTTCATAGAAGCTGAACGCCGTCACCAACAGGAAGGCGACCGCGAAGATCGGCGCCAGCGGCATCAAGGCCGCCGACAACGGGTCCTGCGGCACGTCCGCCACCTCCTGCCGCGGCTGGGTCTCCAGGCTCATCGGCATCTCCCTTCCGCCGGCGGCCGGGCCCATCGCCCGGCCGGTCATCCTGTCGTCACGGACATGCGGATCAGAGACGCCCTTCCTCCTTCAGGTAGGCGGTGAGGCGGTCGAACACCTTGCGGGCGTTCTCGGAGCGCTCGGCGAACACCTGCCACTGGTCCTGCGCGATCTGGCGGAACTTCTTCTTCTCCTCCTCCGACCAGCTGTGGATGGTGACGTCGCCGCGGGCGCGCAGCTTCTCGGCGACGGCTTCGTCCCGCTCGGTGATGCGCTTGGCGAGATCGTCCGCGTAATAGGTCACGGACTCGGTCATGATCTGCTTCAGGTCATCGGGCATCGCGTCCCACTTGGCCTTGTTCATGGATACCTCGTTGAGCGGCAGCGAGTGAAAGCCCGGCCAGATCGGGTGCTTGGCAACGTCGTGGAGGCCCATCGAGTCGTTGGTGGCCAAGGTCGTGGCGTCGGCGGCGCTGATGACGCCCTTGTCGAGCGAGGTGAAGACCTCCGACTGGGGCAGGTTGACCGGCGACGCGCCGGCGGCCGCGAAGGCCGACTGCACCATGCCTTCCGGCGCCCGCATCTTCACGCCCTTCAGGTCGTCGACGCTGTCGATCGGCACCTTGGAGGGGATCGCCTCGGCAGTCTGGGCGGCCGCGCCCAGGAACTGCACGCCGTAGGGGTTCAGGATCTCGTTGTAGAGATCCTTGCCGCCGCCGTCGTTGAAGAAGCCGCGCAATTCCTCGGCCGACGAATAGGCGCCGACCGGGTTGCCGATCAGCGCGAAGGCCGCGTCCTTGCCGGTGAAGTAGGAGCTGTCCGTGATATGGCCGTCGAGAATGCCGGCGCCGACGGCGTCCAGCGTCTCGTTGTATTCCACGATCGAGCCGACCGGCAGCATCTCCACCGTGATGCGGCCGCCGGACACCTCGGCGAGATGCTTGGCCCAATCCTGCTGCACCTCGAAGGCGGCAGTTCCAGAATTGTCGCTGCTTTGGAACTTGAGCTGGTAGGTCTCTTGAGCGAAGGCGGCCGTCGACCAGAAGCCGGCAACAACCGTTGCAGCGAGAATCTGCTTCAGCGTCATGTCTTTCCTCCCGATTGTTATTGGTAAATTAGGCAAAACGCCGCAGTATTGTCCGAACACCCCATCCGCTCGTCACAGTTCGACTTTCGGGCACGATGCCGTTCAGATCAATCATGCATCTTTTGCCATAGCATTGACCACGACGTGTCCGTCCGGCGTGCACACGAAGCGACCTCGCCCTCGAAGCGACGGGCCTCCCGTTGAGCGCCATCAGCCCGGGTTTGCGCCGACACCGGATCGCCGGGCGGGGCGCCTGATCCCGATGGGCAGGCCGTCAGGCTGGCGCGCCCAGACCGCAAGCCACCAATCCTGGGCAGTTGATCTCGGAGAGATCACATTCAACTATCATATTACTATGTAATATCTGCCTCAATTCTCAAGATCATCCTGCATTTTCATTCGTGCAAGTGAATTTTAAACCGATCTTTTACGATCATAACCGCACCATCGACAGGGATCGCGTCACGATTTGACAGACAAAACAGAAACAAGCAGGCGGGGGAACGCGCAATGCTGTCGGTTCGGAACATTCTTGTTGCGGGCAACCTGTCGGTGGCCGTGGTCCTCACGGTGCTCCTGGGCATGACGGTCGCCGCCGAATGGCGAATGCTCACGGGCGCGCGGCAGGCGGCGGAACGGGTGGAGATCGTGGCGGCCCTGTCGGTCGCCACCATCGAACTGTCCCTGGAGCGATCGCTGAGCCAGGTGGCGCTGAGCCTGGACGAGCCTCTGTCGCCCGCACTCGCGCGGCGTCTCGACGCCCAGCGCGCGACATCGAAGGCCTTGTTCGACACGGTGATGGCGCGCCTCGGCGAGACGTCCGGCTGGTGGGAGGCCGCAGCCTTCGAAAGCCGGATACGAACGGACCTCGATCGCATCGACGCGTTCCGACGCACCGTCGACGACCTCGCCGGACGTGCACTGGCCGAGCGCGACCCGACCCTTGTCGACGCGATCCCCGTCGGCATCAAGGAGACGATCACGTCTCTCTATGGTCTGCTGGACTCCGTGCGGAGCCAAGGGGCGGAAAGCCCGAGTGACCTCGTCCTCCTCGACCGGATCATCGACAGCGCCTGGGTGGTGCGCGAGTATGGCGGCCGGGAGCGGACGGTGTTCGCCATCGCGGCGGCCCGGAAGGAGGCCATCGCACTCGCCGACATCGCCGCCATGAACGAGAACCACGGAATCGCCCGCCGCGCCTTCGATGTCGCCTATCGGCTGAGGACGAGCGCGGACGTGAGCCCGGCCCTCGGTGCGGCCATCGATCGCTTCGCGGTGGACTACTTCGAGACCTACGGCGCGATCCGCGCCGCGATGCTGGCGAGCGCCGTCACCGGCCGCTACCCGATGGACTTCGAGACCTTCTTCGCCGCTTCGGAGACGGCCATGAAAGCGGCCGTCGATCTTCTCTTGATCGCGGTGGACGTCAGCAAGGCGCGAACGGCGGCCCTCACGAAATCGGCGATCCAGACGCTTGCGATCGAGGCGGGTGTGGCCTTCCTAGTCGCCTTCGCGACCGGCTTCACCATCTGGTACGCGGTCGCACGGGTCGCCCGCCCGCTGTCGGGCCTGACCGCGGCCCTGAACCGGATCGGATCCGGCGACCTGGCCGTTGCGGTGGAGGGGACCGGCCGCACCGACGAGATCGGACAGATCGCCCGCTCGCTGACGATGTTCACCGAGACCTTGGCCGAGACCGCCCGGATCCGGGCGGCCCAGGTGGAAGCCGAGCGCACGAACGCCGAGGGCATGCTCGCCGCCCGCCTGCAGATCGCCGACGAATTCGAACGCAAGATGGGGGCCTTGGCGCTCCGCTTCCAGGACTCCTCGTCGGAGGTCGCCGCGGCGGCCCGGAGTCTGGCCGAAACGGCCGAGGAGACCGCGCGGCAGACCCAGACCGTCGCGGGCGCCTCGGAGCTGGCGATGACGAGCGTGCGGACGGCCGCCGGTGGCACGGAAAGCCTGGCGGACTCGATCCGCGAGATCGAGCAGCAGGTGAACCGCTCCACCACGGTCGCCCGCGCGGCCGTCGAGGACGGGAACGCCGCAACCCTCAGCATGAAGGGCCTGAGCGCGGCCGCGGACCAGATCGGCGAGGTCTTGGAACTGATCGCGACCATCGCCGAGCAGACCAACCTTCTGGCCCTCAACGCGACCATCGAGGCGGCCCGAGCCGGCGAGGCGGGCCGCGGCTTCGCGGTGGTCGCCTCCGAGGTCAAGCAACTGGCCGTGCAGACAGCCCGGGCCACACATGAGATCGGCCGGAAGATCACCGACATCCAGGCGCAGACCATCACGTCCGTGGCGGCCATCAGCCGGATCACCGAGACCGTCGGCACCATCCGCGACGTGACGAACTCGATCGCGAGCGCGGTGGAGGAGCAGTCGGCGGCGACCGCGGAGATCGCCGCGAATGCGCAGCGGGCCGCCGAGGGTGCGACGATGGCCGCCGACGGCATCGCCCATGTGGGAGCGGCCGCCGGATCGGCCGGCGCCGCATCGTCCCAACTGATGACCCTGGCATCGGGCCTGTCCGGACAGTCCGAAGACCTGTCGGTCGAGGTCCATCGGCTCGTCGCCAGCCTGCGGGCACGCTGACCGGGACCGGGGCCGGCCCCGGCTCGACAAGGTCCGGATGGCCTGGAAATGGACGGCCTCAGGCGCCCAATCCCGCCTTCCGGCCGACCAGGAAGGACCGCACCGCCGGGTCCGCCGTCAGCGCAATGGCGCGGTTGTAGGCCGCCGCGGAGCCGGTGCGGTCGCCGGCAAGGCGCAGCGCATGGGCCCGCACCGCCCAGAAGGGCTGATAGCCGGCCGCATGGGCCGGGTCGATGGCATCGAGCGCAGCAAGCGACGCGGCCGTGTCGCCGGCCTCCGCGAGCGCCGCGGCAAGTCCCACCTTGGCGCCGGTCGTGGGGTGGAGCGCCACCAGGCCGCGATAGAGCCCGGCGATGGCGGTCCAGTTCGTCGGCCGGGCATGCCGGCGGTCCATGTGGGCGGCCTGGATCGCCGCCTCGAGCTGGTACCGGCCGAGCGACGGGGCAGCGGCGGCGCGTGCCATCGCAAGGTCCGCCTCGGCAACCAAGCCGGCGTTCCAGCGCACCGCATCCTGCTCGGCGAGCGGGACGAAGCGGCCGGCCGCGTCGGTCCGCGCCGGGCGTCGGGCCTCGCCATAGAGAAGCAACGCCAGGAGCCCCTGGGCCTCCGCCGCGCGCGGCATCTGGGCCGCAAGCAGGCGCGCCAGCCACACCGCCTCGCGGGCGAGCGAGGACGCCTTTGCGTCTCCCGCGCCGTCCCCGTCGGCACCCACCGTGTAGGCGGCGTAGACGGCGTCCAGCACGTGGGCGAGGCGCGGCGCGAGATCGTCCGCGGCCGGCAGGGCGAAGCCGATGCGGGCGGCCTCGATCTTGGCGCGGGCGCGCGTCAGCCGTTGGCCGAGCGTGCCCGGTGGGACCAGGAAGGCCCCGGCCATCCGCCGGGCATCGAGCCCCAGCACCAGCTGCAACATGAGCGGCGTGCGCATCCGCGCGTCGATGGCCGGATGGGCACACACGAACATCAGGCTCAGGATCCTGTCCGGCGTCGCGGCCTCGCCCATGTCGGCGCGCTCCTCTTCCAGGAGAACGAGGTGGTCCACGGCGGCCGTGGCCACCCGGGCCCGACGGCCGGCATCCGCCGCAAGGTTTCGGGCGACGGCGGCGAGCCAGGCCTCGGGACGCTCCGGCACGCCGCGCAGCGGCCATGTCTCAAGCGCCCGGACGAGCGCCTCCGACAGCGCGTCCGCCGCGGCGGAGACGCTGCCGGTGCGGGCCGCGAGCGTGGCGACGAGCCGCCCGTAGGCGAGGCGCGCCACCCGCTCGATCTCCGCCTCGGCGCTCACGCGGGGTCGCGCGCCACCACGGGACGGATCTCCACCGCCCCGGAGGCGGCGGCGGGGTTCAGCGCCGCGAAGGCGAGCGCCGCGTCGAGATCCGGCACGTCGATAATGTAGTAGCCGCCCAGCTGCTCCTTGCTGGCCGCGTAGGGCCCGTCCTGGATGTCCCGCGCCTCGTCGCGGACCCGCAGCGTCGTGGCCGCATGCGGCGGGTGGAGGGCATTGCCGCCGACGAGCACGCCGGCCTCCACCAGCGCCCGCGTGTAGGCTCCCCAGAGCTCCCCCTCGGCGGCGGCCCGGACGGCATCCCCGTCGGGGTATTCGGTGGCGGGCGTGTAGTTCAGGATCATGTACTGCATGGTCGCACTCCTCAGCGGGCCACGACGGCCGGAAGCAAAGCGGTGGGCACCTTGTCGGCGGTGCACATGTCGTTGTCGGCGGGCCGCACGCCGAAATGCAGGCCCTCGGCGGAGAGGGCGAGAAGATCGTGATCCTCTCCGCAGACCGCCACCGGACGCCAGGCCGCGCACCCGGCGACGGAGATGTCCGCCTCCAGGTTCGGCGTCAGCCCGCAGTCGGCCATTCCCATGGCGGCCACGATCTCCGGCGCGCCGGTCAGTAGGGTGACATGCTTCCAGTCCTCGTCGAAGACCGTATGGAAGGCGCCCGGCACGGTCGCGGACGGAGCCTCGACCCGGTAGGCGCCGCCCGTGCGGAACTGAAAGGTGCGCAGGGTCATGGCCGGGTCGAGCGCGTGGACGAACGTGAGGCTCCACCGGCCGTCGCGGAACACGAACTCGCGGGTGCCGAAGCCGCCGTACCATTCCTCCACGGCGGGGCTCGCATAGGTCCCGTGCAGGGCCTGGAGGGTGGCGCGATCGGCGGAATCCGCCGCCGCCGGGGTCGCCGCAAGGCCCGCGGCAAGGCAGAGAACGAAAAGACGAGGGGACATGAGGTTGGATCCTCCGGTATCCGGCGCCCCCACCGGGCGCCGACATCCCGTTGACGGCTGACGACCGCCCGATTTCTACAGACCCGCGCGCCGACCCATCCTTTTTCATCCCGCGACGCCGGATCCGACCGGCGCGCGCGGCGCGTCCAGGCCGCTCGCGCGCTACCGTCATTTCGACCGAAAGGGCGGTCGCCAGGAGAGTGCCTGCGGGCCAGAGCGGGAACAACATGGCGCCCCGACCGTTCGAGAGCCCGTCAGCAGTGTCGAGGAACAGACGATGCGCGTTCGAAATGGTCTGGATGCATCGGTTTTCATGTGCTTTTCTCACCTTCGGTGGAATTTCGTCTTCCAGAGACCGCACCACATTTTCAGCCGCATCGAAAAGGAAGCGACCGTCTATTTCCTGGAGGAGCCGATCTACGACGGAGACGCGGCGGCGCCGCGGATCGACGTCACCACGCCGCTGGAGCATGTCACGGTCGTCACCCCGGTGCTGCCGCAGGGCGCCTCCACCGGCCTCGCCCTTGAGGCGCAGCGCCTGATCCTCTCCGATCTCCTGGCGCGGCATGCCGGCGCGCCGATCGTCTTTTGGTACTACACGCCGATGGCGCTGCTCTTCAGCGCGCACCATCCGTGCGATCTCTGCGTCTACGACTGCATGGACGAGCTTCGCGCCTTCCGGGGCGCGTCCGAGCAGCTGGAGCCGCTGGAGGACGCACTGCTCCGACGCGCCGACGTGGTCTTCACCGGCGGTCGCAGCCTCTTCGAGGCCAAGCGGCGCCTCCACCCGAACGTCCACCTGTTTCCAAGCAGCGTCGACGCCGGGCACTTCGCGGCGGCACGGCCGGGCGCGGCGGGTGGCCCCCTCGCCGATCCGCCGGACCAGCGTGCCATTCCCCGCCCGCGCGTCGGCTTCTTCGGCGTGCTCGACGAGCGGTTGGACACCGACCTCGTGGCGGACCTGGCGCGGCGGCGCGCGGACCTTCAGTTCGTCATGCTGGGTCCGGTGGCGAAGATCGATCCGGCGGACCTGCCGCAGGCGGACAACATCCATTGGCTCGGCATCAAACGCTATGCGGACCTGCCGGCCTACATGGCCCATTGGGACGCCGGCTTCATGCCGTTCGCCCGCAACGACGCGACCCGCTTCATCAGCCCGACCAAGACACCGGAATTCCTGGCGGCCGGTCTGCCGGTCGTCTCCACGCCGATCCGGGACGTGGTCTCGCCCTATGGCGACGAGAACCTGGTGGCGATCGCCGCGACGGCGGAAGCGTTCGCGGCAGCGCTCGACCGGGTGCTGGCAGAGCCCCGGGCGGTCCGGCAGGCCCGGGCGGACGCCTTCCTGGCGGGCCTGTCATGGGACCGGACCTGGGCCGAGATGCGGCGCCGGCTCCTCTCTGTCCAGCCGCTGACGGACGCGGCCGACGGGTTCCTCGAAACGCCGGTCGGGTCGCCGGCCGTGCCGATCGGCTCGTAGCGGCGCCAAGACGCCGTCGACCGGCCGCGTCGGCGGAAACAGCCCCGTCAGGGCAGGCGCGCCACGGCGGCCGCAAGATCGGTCCGCAGGCCCGCAAGCACGACGGTCAGTCCGTCCGGTCCGGCCGTGACGTCGGTCGACGACACCACGACCCCCGCCCGTGTGTCGAACAGCCGGACCCGATAGCGGCCCGGCTCCAAGGTCGGCACGAGCACCTGCGCCTCGATCGGCGGGGCGGCGGCGTCAAGCCGTCCGTCCGGGCCGATGGTGTCGCGGCGGATGGCCCAGACCACGGCCTGATGCCGGTCCCCGGTGGCGAAGGCCGCGACCGCACCCGTGTCCGGCTCGGGGCGATGCACCACCACGCGGCGGAACTGCTGCCAGTCCACCAGGGCGCAGAAGGCGGACAGCACCGCCTGGGCTTGCCGCATGCCGTCGGTCAGGCGATGGGGGTGCCGGTTCGGCCAACGCATGCCGCCGCCCGCCCCGCCGGCCGCCAGGTGCGCCCATTGCATGTGGCGGAAATACTCGTCGTCGAAGGGCTCGGGCAGCGCCTTCTTCTTGTCCTTGAAGCGGTGGATCGGCCCGTGCTCGGTGTCGAGGAACGGCCGGTCAGGCGGCACCTTGCCCACGCAGTCGGCGGTGATCGAGCCCATGTCGAGCGCCGGTGCCACCGTGTCGCGCGGGTCGTCGATGGTGCCTTCCCGGTAGATGTGGATGGTCGAAAAATCGAGATCGGGATGGCGGAAGATGGGATCCTCCAGCGGCATGTGCGGCCGCCACCAGAGCTCCGGCCCGAACAGCGACACGGTCTGCGGGTGGCTGCGGCCGTAGAGGTCCAGCTCTAGCCGGCGCACATGACCGGAAAGATCGGCGATGAAGGCGGGGAAGACGTCGGCGCTCTCCTCCGCCATGGCCGGGTGGATCTCGTTCCAGAGATCCCAGCCGAAGATCGCCCCGCTGCCGCCCCACCGGCGGACGGCGAAGGAGAGCCGGTTCTTGATCGCCGCGCGTGCGCCGGGATCGACGAGGAGACGGTGCGGCGAGCGGAGAGGGCCGCCGTTCTCCACGTTGTAGGCATGGTGACGCCAGCGGATCCAGGTCCAGAAGGTGTCGAACGGTGTGAGGAGGAGCCGGAGTCCGGTGGATTCGGCAAGGCCGACCAGGTCGTCCCAGAAACGGACGACATGCGGGTTGAACCGCCCGACCGGGCTTTCCAGGAGGCGATGGCGGGCGTGTGCGCATTCCAGCATCATCCGCACCACGGTCACCCCATGGTGCCGCAACGCGCAAAGGTTCGCGGCCGCGCTCTCCACATCCCGCCGCCGGTAGAGGCCGGAGAGATCCACCCAGCTGAGGGCGTCGTTGTGGCCGATCGGGACGAAGGGAGCACCGTCTTCGGTTTCGAACGCGGGCACACCCGGCACCACGCGCACCCACGGCAACCCTGTCGATGTCATCCGGCATCCCCCGCGCGCCACGCGCGCGGTGTCCAACCGCCAAGGCGGTCCGGGTGTTCCGGCGGCTGCCCGGGGAGGGCCGATCAGGCGGGTGCCTTGCTCGTGCGGCGAGAGCGTTTTCTTGCCGAGCTGACAGGCCCGCCCGGTCGGACGGCCCTAGCGGGCGTCGGCGGAGATCGCCTCGGCCAGTTCGTCCGCGTCGACCTGGAACACCTGCCGCGTCCCGGTCTTCACCGTGACGGCCGGCACATGGATCATGGTGGCGACCCGCTGCCAGGCGAGGAAGCTGATGCCCTCGATCTCGGCCTCGTCGATCACCACCCGATAGGTTCCGGCGGCCTGGCGCTCCTCCAGGCCGGACAGCAGGAAGGGTCGGCGGAAGGTGACCAGGCTTTCGGTGGTGCGCACGGCCATGGCGGACTACTTCTTGGCCTTCTTGGCGGCAGATGCGGCGGCGGCGTTGATGCCCTGCACCAGGCCGACCGGCGCAGCGACGGTCTCCTTCTTGGACTTCGGCTTGCGGGTTTCTTTATTGCCGCGCTTCTGTTCCTTGGCCATGATCATCTCCACCCGTCTCTGCCTCGGCCATCCACATAAACGCGTCAAGACGCAACGCTGAACTCGCGTTTACGACTTGTCGATTTCTGGATTTTCCGGAAAGCACAAGACTGATAGATGATGACGCGGTAGACAGTTTTCAAGCCTATTCTGATCCTATTCGTGCTTTTATTGAAGCCGGGCGGACAAAATCATCCATGACGACTGGAGTCCGCGCTACGAGCGGCACGGCGGCGTCCCTGTCCGGTCCGCCGCCGCGGGCTCTAGCTGACCTTGCGCAGAAGCACCGGGAACTCGGTCTGGACCTGCCGGAAGCGCACGCCGAAATGCGTATCGCCGACCCAGATGCATTCGGCGGAAATCTCCCGGCCGTCGAACACGAGGGCGAGGGCCGTCCCGGCCTGGACACCCGGAACCTTGGCGACCGCGGCCCCGCCGAGGCTCACATCCTTCACCGACGTGGCGATCCGCCGGCCGCCGATCACCAGCTCCACCGGGTCGCCCACCTGGTGCCGCACGTGGGACCGCCGCTCCTTCATGTCATGTGAGATGGTGCCGAGGAAGCGATCCGTCCCCTTGGAGAAGGTGCCGAGCACGTCGAACAGCGACCGCGACGCGTCGCTCACCCGACGCACCTCCACGCCGGCGCCCCGGACGATCTCGGTCAGGCGGGCGCTGGTCTCGCGCACGCCGTCGGTGCTGTGCGACGCCTTCTCGGCGTTCTCGGCGATCTGGGCGGTGGCCTGCTCCTGCTGCGCGATCACCGCGGCGATCTCGCTGTTGAGCGCACTGACGGATTCGACCTCGCTCACGATCCGACCGATGGAGTCCACCACCGCACCGGTACAGCCGTTGATCTGCTGGAGGAGGTGGTCCACCTCCGCTGTCGCCCGTGCGGTCTCGCCCGCGAGCGCCTTCACCTCGGCGGCGACGACGGCGAAACCGCGTCCCGCGTCGCCGGCCCGCGAAGCCTCGATGGTGGCGTTCAGACTGAGAAGGTTGGTTTGCGAAGCGATGCCGCCGATCGCCTCCAGGATGGTCTTGATCTGACCGGCGACGGTGGTCAGCGCCTGCACGTCGCGCTCCGCGGCGGCCGCGCGGTCCGCCGCGGCCTTTGTGATGCGCCGCGCCTCCTCGGTCTGGCGGGCCACCTGCCGGGTCGAGGTGGAGAGGTGGCCGACCTCGGCGGCGACGGCCCGCACGGTCTCGGCGGCCGTGATCGACGCGGCCAGTCCGTTCTGCGCCTCCACCTCGGACGCGTTCACCGTCTGGCCGAACGCCTTCGCGCACCCGCCGACCACATGGGCCTCCCTGTCGAGCACCGTCTTCATGGCGTCGGCGTCCCCGAGAAAATTGATGGCCAGCTGCTCCAGTGTTCCCTTGCGGGCCTCGGCCTCCCGCCGCCCTTCCTCCACCGCATCGAGGAGACCGGCTCTCTCCCGGGCGTTGGCGGCGAACACCGTCATGGCGGCGGCAAGGTCGCGCATCTCGGCCGTGCGGCCGACCGGCGGAACGCTGCCGAGGGCCTCGCCGGCCGCAAGCCGCCGCATGGTGGCGGCCACACGGGTGATCGGGCCGATCACGGCCGTCTCCGCCAGGATCACCGTGCCCACCACCAGGGCGACGATCACGGCGGCAAGGGCCGCCAGCAGGGACAGCGCCCACGGGATGGTGCTCATGGCCTGCGCTTCCGTCTCCGCGTACCAGGTGCTCGCCAACGCCACCACCTGGTCGACCGCGGCCCGGTGGGTGGCGTAGTGCGCGCTCATCTCCGCATAGGCGGCGTCGGCCGCCGCCCGGTCGTTCGCCTGCAGCGCCGGGAAGAAGCGCTCGAACGCGAGGGTAAAGAAGCGATCCGCCGGTTCGTGGGCGTCGGCGAGCAGGGTCGCCTTCAGCGTCGGCGTCAAGGTCGCCTCCTGCCAGACGGCCCGGCGTTCGTCGTAGAGCGCCTTCAGATCCGCCACCCTGTCCTGCCGGACGGCCGCGGACGCGGGGTCGAGCATGGCCTGGCTCGCCTCCAGATAGGGCTCGATGATGTAGAGCGGCGGCGGCAGGACATCGGCGATGACGTCCTTTCCGGCGATCAGGTTGCCGTAGATGGGTCCGCCGATCCGCACGTCCTGGATCAGACCATGGCCGAAAGCGATGGCCACCGCCATGACGGCGACAACCACGAAGCCGACCAACCGGGAGTAGACAACAATTCGCCCGCCCATTGCATTTCCTCATATTAATTTTTTACATGAGGTGCATGAACGACCTAAGAATAAGTAAATACTACCAACATGCAATCCGCATATATGCATGTGACTGCAGTCTTTCACGAAGGGCGGATCGATCACGGCCACTTGGGACCACGTCCGTCGCCTGACGAGGGCGCGGAAGGCGTTCGTCGGACCGGTTCGCTCCTTTTCAAGCGGATCGGCGCGGGCGATTGCGTTGTGCGTCTGCCACCCGCCGGCGGAAGGCTCGATGATCCGGGGCGGCTTGTCGGCTGACGCCCCTGGAGGCCTTCGTCCGCGCGTTTATCGGCAATGGGATAGGACAAACGGCATCGGCAGTATTAAAACCGTCAAGCTGCGGCCATACCTAGAGGGGCGTCGCAGCTCAGCATGTGGGGGAGACCGTGATGTCGGATGTGATCGTCAAGACGCCGCTTCAGTACCTGGACCGGGCCATGGCGGGCCTCAGGGATCTCGGTCTCGTTCCGGAGAGGACAGAGGAGACGCCGATCGTCGGCCTCCTGGAGAAGATCACCGATATCGCGCCGGACAAGATCGCCGTGATCACCCGCACCCTGACGCAGATGAGCGTCTTCAACGAGGTGGTCCGCGAGCAGATCTCCGAAATGTCGGTCGGCCAGCGTTACGAGGAGATCACGCAGGCGTTCAACTCCATCCGCGACGATGCCAAGGGCATGGTCGACCAGCTGGACGACGGCAAGATCGACCTCTTCGAGCGCGCCACCAACACCTGGATGAAGATCTCGCGCGGCGACATCGCCCACCGGTTCGACGGCATCAAGGACACGTATCTTGCCGTCGCCAAGGACACCAAGGCCAACATCGAGCGCGAGCACGTCATCCTGGAGGCCTACCGGGACTTTCGCGGCGCCCTGAAGCAGGCGGAGGTCGCCGGCCTGGAGATCCTCGGGGCGGCGGAGAAGAAGCTGGAGGCCGCCAAGGTCGAACTCGGCAAGGCGTCCGATGCCGTCACCGCCTATGCGGGCAGCGTCGCCGCGGAGCGCGCCCACCTGGAGCTGGTGCGCGACGAGGTGCTGCGCAAGCTGCAGACCGAGGAGGGCCGCTACCAGGTCGCTAAGGATCTCGCCGACAACCTGACCATCGGCTACAACACCTCCGAAGTCATCATGGCTCGCCTGATGCAGACGACCAGCGCCAAGGAGCGCGTCTACCAGCAGGCCGTGTCCTTCTTCTCCACCAACGAGAGCGTTCTCACCGCCCTCAAGGCCTCGTTCACCGGCCTCTTCGGCCTGCACGAGTCCACCCAGACGCTCAATGAGATGAAGGAGGGCGTCTCCAAGTCGATCGAGGTCCTGGCCGAGATCGGCGGCAAGGTGCAGGAGGAGGCGCTGAAGGCCGGCTATGGCCCGACCATCCGCGCCGACGCCGTGAAGAAGCTCGTCGACAGCGTCGTCACCTTCCAGGAGCGGTCCACCGAGATCATCGCCGAGATGCGCGAGCTCGCCACCAAGAACTCCGACGAGATCCGCTACGCCGTGGAGGACGGCAAGCGCCGCATGGCCCGTCTCGCGGCCGAGGGCAATGCCCTCCTGATCGATGGCTGACGGGATGACGGCGCCCACGGCGGACGCGGCGGGCACGGCGTCCGAAGGCAAGCTCGACGAGTTGATGCTGGCGATGGACGTGGTCGACACGCTCCGCCACCAGGATGGGCTCGTCGCCAAGGAGCTCGGCCAGGATACCCGCGACGCGGCCCTCAAGGCGCGCCTCCGGCAGATCTACGAGGCCCAAGGCCTCGCGGTGACCGACCGCATCCTCGACGAGGGGATCCGGGCGCTCCGCGAGAGCCGTTTCACCTACGACCCGCCGAAGCCGAGCTTCGCCCTCACCCTGGCGAAGGCCTGGGTGAACCGGCGCAAGGTGGCCGGCGCCGTCCTGGTTCTCGTGCTCCTGGTCGGCGGCGTCGCCGGCTGGCAAGCCTGGCGCACGGAGGCCAACCAGGCCGCCGCGGAGGCGGCGCGTGTTGAGATCGCCGAGACTTTGCCGCAGGCGATCGGAACCGCCGAGGCCCTCCTTCTCGCCGAGGCGCGCGACGAACGCGCCCGGACCACGGCCGCGGCGGCGATCGCCGACGCGCGGGCCGCCCTGGCGCGGGGCGACGCGCCCGCGACCCGCGCGGCGCTCCAGGCCGTGGAGGCGCTGCGCCAGCGCCTCGTGCAGACGTACGCGGTGCGCATCGTCTCCCGGCCCGGCGAGAGTTCCGGCGTCTGGCGTGTGCCGGACGTCAACACCAACGCGCGCAACTACTACCTCGTGGTGGAGGCGATCGGCCCCGACGGCCGGCCGCTCGCCCTGCCGGTGACGAGCGAGGAGGACGGCAGCACCGCCACCGTCCCGGTGTGGGGGATCCGGGTCAGCGAGGCGACCTTCGACCGGGTCCGCCGCGACAAGCAGGCGGACGGCATCGTCGACGACGACCTCGTCGGCGAGAAGCCGCGCGGATCCCTCGACGTGGTCTACAGCATGCCGGTGCTCGGCGGCGCCATCACGGACTGGAAGGAATGACGGTTCATGATCTCGGCCCGTGAAGCCCTGACGTCGATCGAACGCGGCATCCAGACCTTGCGCCGGGACGAGGACCGGATCCTGGCGCTCCTCTCCGAGACCACCGCCGAGGGCGACCGGCTGCGCACCGAGCGGACGGATGGGTTCCGGGCGCTCGCGCGGCTGCGTCTCGACGCGCTGTCCCGCGACGAGGTGGTGGGCCAGCTCGACAGCGCCGAGCGCCGCGCCCTCGACATGCTGGAGCGCCGACGCGGCACCATGGACGCCCTCGCGGCGCGCCGGAAGGCTCTGCTCGACCGGCTGGAGACCGCCGAGGAGGACCGGGCGGCGCGCGCCGCCGCCCGGGACGAGGCCGTGGAGGCGATCGACGCCCTGCAGGCGCGCGTGGAGGCGGAGATCGCCGACGATCCCGCCTGGACGGCCGCCGAGGCCAGCATCGGCCATGCGCAAGCGACCGCCGCGGAAGCCGAGCAGAAGGCCGTGCAGGCGGAGGCCGATCGGGAGGAGAAGCGCAAGCCCTTCGAGGCCGACAGTCTCTTCATGTACCTGTGGACCCGCGGCTTCGGCACCCCCGCCTACCGGGCCGGCCCGATCACCCGCTACTTCGATGGCAAGGTGGCGGCCTTGATCGCCTACGAGGCGAACCGGCCGAACTACTTCATGCTGAACGAGATCCCCAAGCGCCTGCGCGAGCACGCCGACCGCGTGGCGGCGATGGTCCCGGCAGCGGAGGCCGCCCGCGAGGCGGTGGAGCGCGCGGCGCTGGAAGCTGCCGGCGTGGTGGCGCTGGAGACCCGCGCGACCACGATCGTGAGCCATCTGGCCGAGGCGGAGGCGGCCGAGGCGGCGATCAAGGCAGACCTCGACCGGCTCGACGCGGAGGCCCGCGATGCCCTCGACGAGACCACCAGCCCGGACGTGAAGGCCGCGCTCGACGATCTCGCCGCCGCCCTGTCGCGTGAGGATCTCCGCGCCCTCTACCGCGAGGCGGAGGCGACCCCGACGCCGGAGGACGAGCGGATCGTCCAGCGGCTCCAGGACATCGAGCGGTCGCTGGTGCGCGTCGAAGCGCAGATGGAGGAGTTGCGCAAGGCCTCCCTCGACCTCGCCGGCCGGCGCACCGAACTGGAACAGTCCGGCGACCGCTTTCGCAAGTCCGGCTATGACGACCCGTTCGGCGGCTTCGTCAACGAGGCGGTCATCGGCGGCCTCGTGGAGGGCATCATCCGCGGCGTGCTCACCTCCGGCAAGCTCAACGACGCCCTTTCGGACGGCTTCCGCCGCCGCACGCCGAAGTCGAACCGCGGTGGTTTCGGCGGTGGCTTCGGCGGAAGCGGCCGCAGCGGCGGCGGCTTCCGCACTGGCGGCCGGATGGGCGGCGGATCGGGGTCGAAGGGCGGCTTCAGCACCGGCGGCTCGTTCTGAGCCTCTGGCCGACGCCGCCCCCCGGCCGCGCCGGTTCACACCCGGACGCCGGCCTCTCCGTTGCCTTCGGTCAGAGCCTTGCCATTTCGTAGGCGTCGACCACGCCGTTGCCGTCCGTGTCGGCGCGATCGAACAGAGGCGTCGGCGCGGCCGCGAACTCGGCCCTCGTGATGCGCCCGTCTCTGTTCCGGTCGGCGCCGGCGACCGCGTCCCGCAGCCGGGCCGGGACCGGGCGCACGCCGGCCCGGTCCGCGCCGTCCAGCACGCCGTCGCGGTTGCGATCAAGACGGTCGAAGACCGCCTGGCGGCTGGACGCGAACTCCGCCCGCGTCACCATCCCGTCCCCGTCGCGGTCCGCCGATTGCAGCATCCGCCGCGCGTCGGGGGCGGCGGAGGCCGTGCCCGTCGCCGCGACAACGCCCGCCAACACCGCTGCGATCACCCATCCATGCGCTTTCATGAGGTATCCTCCGGTGTCAGCGATCAGCGGCTCGGGCAGGCGATGGCGGCGCCGGAGGCATCCCGGCAGCCGCCGCTCCGGGCAAGGCCCGTGGCCGGGTCGTAGGCGACCGTCCCCTGGTAGCTGTTGCCGTTCGCCGCCGTGACGCTGGTCTGGCGCGACCCCGCCATGGTGCCGTCGGCGGCGCGCGTGGCGCTGCCGGAGCTCGTCACGGTGCCCTTGGCGCCCGAGGCGGCGAACCCGCCGCTGTGGGCAGCGCTGCCGTCCGGCTGGACGGTCGTGGTGGCGGCCCGGGCGGCGGTGGCGCCGTTGCCGAGCCGGATGGCGCCACCGCTCGCCGCGGTCCGTGAGCCGTCCGCGTTCTGCCGATGGGTGCGGCCGCGCACCCAGGCGTTGCCGTTGGCGGCGCCGCCGGCGACGACGCCCTGCTCTCCGCGAACGCGCAGACGGCCACTCGCCGCTTCCGCAGGGGCGAGCGACAGCAGCACGGCGCCGGCGGCCGCAAGGGCAAGAAGCGTCCCGGTCCTGGTCCCGGTTCTGGTCATGATCATGATCGTCTCCTCGGCACGGGGACCGATACGGTCCCGACCGGGATCGGTGTGCGCCGGGGCTGTTACCGGGTTGTGGCCCGGTCGGGCGAAGATGTTTCAGGGTCTTGCGCCACGGCCGCTTCGTCACGGCCTGTAACATCTTCCAGCAAGACCCGGACCCCGGGGCGCCCTAACCTCTGCCGGACGGGAGCCGACCGCGGAGCCGGCGGCGGGGCATCGTGAATAAGGGGAAACGGCGTGTCGAAGTCAGGCGGACGCGTGATCGTGGTCGACGACGACGCCGAAATGCGCGCCCTGATCCAGCGCTATCTCGGCGAGAACGGGCTGTCGGTCCGTGCCGTGCCGGACGGTACCGGTCTCGACCGGGCGATCGCCCGGGAGCCGGCCGACGTGATCGTCCTCGACCTGATGATGCCGGGCGAGGACGGTCTCGCCATCTGCCGTCGCCTGCGCGCCGGCGGAGAGGAGACGCCCATCCTGATGCTGACCGCGCGGGGCGACCCCATCGATCGCGTGCTTGGCCTGGAGATGGGCGCCGACGACTACCTCGCAAAACCCTTCCTGCCGCGCGAACTGCTTGCCCGTATCGGCGCCCTCACCCGGCGCCGCGGCGGCGGATCGCCCCTCGGGCTGCCGGCGGAGGGACAGGTGGCCTTCGGGCCGTTCGTCCTCGACCTCGACCGGCTCCAGCTCACCCGCGCGGGCCTCCCCGTCGAGCTCACCACGCGCGAATTCGTCTTCCTGAAGACGCTCGTGCTCCATGCCGGCCGGCCGCTCTCCCGCGCCCAGCTCATCGACCTCGCCATCGGTCGCGACGCCGCCGTGACCGACCGGGCCGTGGACGTGCAGATCGCGCGTCTGCGCAAGGCGATCGGCGACGACGCGGACGAGCCGGTCTGGATCAAGACCGTCTGGGGGCACGGCTACATGGTCGTCAAACCGGGCGAAGCGCCATGACGGGCCTGCGCACCCTCTGGGGCCGCACGCTTGCCATCGTGGTGGCGGCGGTGATCGCAGCCGAACTCCTCACGGCCGTCTTGTTCAACGCGCTGGTGCTGCTGCCGGAGCTCAACCGCATCGCGCGGACCACCGCCGCGAGCGTGGCCGCGGTGGCCGACGCGCTCGCCGAGGTCGACCCGGAGCACCGGGGCCGGCTCCTGGCCCGGCTTCCGGAAGCGGGCTGGCTTGACCTTCGGCCGGACACCACCCCGCCGGACGCCGACGGCGGCCGGCCGCGGTTTCTGGAACGGGTGTTCATGGCCGCCCTCCTGGAGGCCCTCGGCGACCGGGCGGACCTCGTCTGGCGGACCGACGGCCGCGGCCGCCTCTGGGTGCACCTCACCATCGGGGAGGACGGCTACTGGATCGGCGTGCGGTCGCTGCCGCGCCTTTCCATCGTCGGGTTGTTCGCGCTCTGCGCGCTGATTTCAGCGGCCCTCGCCGCACTCGTCGCCACGCGCCTGACCACCGGGATCCTCAGCCCGCTCGCCGCGCTCGGCCGTGCCAGCGAGGCCCTCACCCTGTCGCGCCTGCCGGATCCCCTGCCGGAGGTCGGTCCGGACGACCTTGCCCGGGTGACGCGGAGCTTCAACCTGATGACGGCCCGCCTTCGCGCGGACGATGCGCGGCGCCGCACCGTGCTGGCCGGCATCTCCCACGACGCCCGCACGCCGGTCACCAAGCTCCGCCTCGCGCTCGCCCTGATGCGGCCGGAGGACCCCGCCCTGATGGCGAGCGCCGAGCGCCAGCTCGACGTCATCGAGCACATCCTCTTCCAATTCCTGACCTTCGCGCGCGGCTTTGAAGCCGAGCCGGTGGCGCCCGTCGCCGTCGAGAAACTCCTCGGCGATCTGGCGAAGCGTTTCGCGGCCGACGGGCTGGTGGTGACTCCCTCCGCCGCCGGCCTCCGTGCGCCCGGCCGGACGGAGGCGCTCCACCGGGCGCTCGCCAACCTGGTGGAGAACGCCCTCCGCTACGGCGCCCCGCCGGTCCGCCTGGAGGCGGTCGCCCGCGACGCTCGCGTCGATTTCGTCGTCACCGACGCGGGCCCGGGTCTCGACCCGGCCGACGTGGAGCGCCTGCGCCAGCCGTTCGCCCGCGGCGACGAGGCACGGACCGGCGATCGCGACGGCACCGGCCTCGGCCTTGCGATCGCCGACGAGGTCGCGGCCCTCCACGGCGGCCATCTGGCGTTCGCCCGGACGGCGGAGGGATTCCAGGCGACCCTCTCGATCCCGCGCCCGGCCATCCCCGCCCCGCTCGGCGACCGCACGGGCATCGCCTCCTGATCGTGGCGCCGGGCGTCGTGCTGCTGGGCGCCGTTAAGGCCGAGAAGCGGATCGCCGCAGGACGCGTCCCCGTCGACAGGACGCGCTCCACCGCCCGCGACAGCGGAGCGGCGGAGTGAGGTCCCGGATGGGGGCGGCCGTCCGGCGCCTCGCGTCAGGCGTCGTCGCGAAGCGCGTCCGCCGCGGTCCGCTCGATCTCGGCGGCGAGGGTCTTCTGAAGGCCGAGGCGCGCGGCGAGGAGGTCGAGCCAGGCGCGCTCGGCCGGCGTGTCCGGATCCATCGCCAGGAGGGCGGCCGCGTAGATCTCGATCCGCGAGGTCTCGTCCGTCGCCTGGCGGACAACGCGCTCGATGTCGGCGGGCGCGCGGAGCTCGTCCATGACGAAAGCCTTGGCGTCGGTGTCGAGCCCGAGCCCGTCCAGGTGGGCGAAGATCCGGCCCTGCTCCTCGGCGTCGATATGGCCGTCGGCCTTGGCGCCGGCGATCATGGCGACCAGGATATGCTCGGCGCGGGCGTTCGGCCCTTCCGGCGCGACCTCGGGGTTGAACGGGCTGTCGCTCGGCGGCGGCAGCAACTTCGGCGCGGTGGCGAAGGCGGGCGTGGTGCCGGGCGCGGCGGCGGCCGGCGCGCTTGCCGGGTTCTGCTGCCAGGTGGTGTAGGCCCGGTAGGCGAGGCCGGCGACGAGCGCCAGGCCGCCGATCTTGACGGCGGAGCCACCGAGCTTCATGGCGGTCTTGCGCGCCTTCTTGTTGGACAGGAGGAGACCGAGAGCGCCCCCGGAGAGGGCGCCGCCCGCAAGGTCCATGGCCCGGCTGCCGCCGGAAGCGCCGCCCTTCGAAAGGCCGCCCTGGCCACCAGTCACCTCCCCGAGAACCCGCCGCGCGGTTTCGCCGAGGGCACCCGACTGGGACCCGAGAACCTGATCCAGAAGCTTCTTCGCGTCGAACACGGGGGGCATCCTCTCTGATCGTCCATGCACGGATCACCGACGGCGCCATGCACGGCCCAAGTGGGGGGCGTGCCGACCAAGCGCAAGCGTTGGGCGCGGCCGGACGACGCTCAGGCGCACGCCGTGAGCACGGCACCCGGAACGCCGATGAAGACGGTCGCCGCGAAGGCCGCGCCGGTAATCCAGAAAGGCGCGTCGGCGAACACCGAACGGCGATCGCCGGGGCTGCCGCGGCGCCGGAGCGCCAGCCCGAGCGGCACGAAGGCCGCCAGATGGACGGACCAGACCCCGAGCAGCACCAGGCGCTGCAGGCTGAGCGGACCGACCATCTCCATCTGCCAGCCGAACGCGCACCCAGCCGAGGCGGCCGCGTAGAGCATCACGAAGGCGCTGCTCCAGATCAGGAAGCCGGCGGTGACGAACACCGGGAATGAGGTCTGCGCGTTCATCCGGCGAGCATCCCTTCAAGGCCGAACAGGGTCGCCAGCGCGATCGCGGCCGCGCCGGCCACATAGTCGTGCCAGAGCGAGCCGATTGACAGATCGCTGGTGCGGCGCGCCGACACGAAGCCGCGGCGAACCCGCACCAAGCCGTAGACCGCAAGGAGGAGACCGATCGCCGCATGGACGCCCACGTAGGCGAGAAGTGCCGTCGACACGGCCCCGAACGCGTGGGTGGTCGGATCCGGAAGCGCCGGAACGAGGCCCGCCACCCCGCCGAGCGCCACCACCCCGCCGGCCGCCGCACCGGCGAGGAGGAGCGACGGCGAGGCGCCCCGCCGCGCCCGGGCGAGCGCGCCGCGACCGGCGAGCGCCGCCAGGAACGCGCCGGCGGCAAGGGCCGCACCGGCCGCGACCCCGCCGTCAAGGCCGGCCGGCGGCGGCCAGCCGGACGCGATCACGGCGAGGAAGAAGAGGCCGAAGAGGAGCGACGCCAGCATGGTGCCGTCGGCAAGGAGGAGGAAGACCATGCCCCACCAGGACGGCGGGCGGGCCGCTTCCAGATGGGTCGGCAGCAACAGCCCCCGCCCGGCGGATAGCGGGCCGATGTCGGACCGGGCGCCGCCGGCGCGCGTCCAGGCGAGAAGAAGGCACACCGTGATCGCCAGACCGGCGAGCGCCAGGAGATAGACCTTGAAAAGCACGCTGACAAAGAAGACCCCCGTCGCCAGGGCGGAGACGAGCGGCAGGAGCGTCGGGCGCGGCAGCACGACGATCTGCTCCGGCCGGCCGCTCAGCGCCTCCACAGCGATCGTCTCCTGCCAGCCGTTGCGGGCGTGCGCCAGGTAACCCTCCCCTGCGGCGAGCTTGGCGCCAAGCTGCGGCGCGTCGGTGAGCGGCGCCCGGCCGTCCACATGGGGGATCGACAGGAAGGCGTAGCTCGTCGGCGGAAGCGGGATCGCCCATTCCAGGGTCTCGGCCTGCCAGGGGTCTCGTCTTGTCCGGGCACCGTAGCGGCGCTGCAGCGCCACGTCCACGACGAAGAGCGCGAACCCCATGGTCATCACGAAGCCGCCGATGGAGGAGACGAGGTTGAGCTCGGTCCAGCCGACGGCGTCGAGATAGGTATGCACCCGCCGCGGCATGCCCTTCAGCCCGGTCAGGTGCATCAGGAAGAAGGTGGCGTTCATGCCGAGGAAGATCAGCCAGAAGGCCGCCTTGCCGAGGCCGTAGACGGTCTGCCGGCCGGTGACCAGCGGCAGGTAGTAGTAGGCGGCGGCGAGCATGGGAAAGACGAAGCCGCCGATCAGCACGTAGTGCAGATGGGCGACCACGAAGTGGGTGTCGTGGGCCTGCCAGTCGAACGGCACCACCGCCACCATCACGCCGGTGAGCCCGCCGGTGACGAAGACGAAGAAGAAGCCGAGGAGGTAGAGCATCGGCAGATGGAGCCGGGGACGGCCCATGGCGAGGGTGCCGATCCAGGCGAAGATCTGGATGCCGGTCGGGATCGCCACCAGCATGCTGGCCGCGGAGAAGAAGGCGAGCGCCATGTGCGGGATGCCCACCGTGAACATGTGGTGGACCCAGAGGCCGAAGCTGAGGAAGGCGAGCGCGACGAGGCTCGCCACGATGGCCGTGTATCCGATCAGCGGATGGCGGGCGAGCACCGGGATCATGGTGGAGACGAGCCCGGCCGCCGGCACGAAGATGATGTAGACCTCCGGATGGCCGAAGAGCCAGAAGAGGTGCTGCCAGAGCAGCGGATCGCCGCCGCGCGTGGGGTCGAAGAAGGGCCAGTCGAAGGCCCGCTCCAGCTCCAGGAGGATGCTGCCGAGGATGAGCGGCGGAAAGCCGAACAGCATCATCAGGGCGGTGATCAGCATGTACCAGGCGAAGATGGGCATGCGGTCGAGCGACATGCCCGGCGCGCGCAGCTTCAGGATGGTGACGATGATCTCCACCGCCGCCGAGATGGCCGAGATCTCCACGAAGGTGACGCCGATCAGCCAGACGTCGGCGTTGATGCCGGGCGAGTAGGGCCGCGAGGAGAGCGGCGTGTACATGAACCAGCCGGCGTCCGGCGCCGCGCCCACGGCGAGCGCCACGATGAGGATCGAGCCACCGAAGAGATAGCACCAGTAGCCATAGGCGGAGAGGCGCGGAAACGCCATGTCGCGGCTGCCGAGCATCTTCGGCAACAGGTACATGGCCCATCCCTCCAGCATCGGGATGGCGAACAGGAACATCATCACCGTGCCGTGCATGGTGAAGATCTGGTTGTAGAGCGCCGGTCCGACGAAGGCGCTGTGCGGTGTCGCCAGCTGCGCCCGGATCAGCATGGCGAGCAGGCCGCCGATGGTGAAGAAGGCGAAGGCGGTGAGCATGAAGCGCCGGCCGACCACCGTGTGGTTGACGGCCGACAGCCGCCCCCAGCCCGGCGGCGTGCGCCAGATGGCGTCGAGCGCCTTGTGAAGCGCCACCGGCGAGGTCGGCGGGGCGGGATCGCCGGCGGTCCGGGCCGGGTGGGTATCGCTTGGCGCACTCATGGCCGCGCCTCCGTCAGCCCGGCGGCGTTGAGCCCGGCCGGGTCCACCGCCTCCACCACGAAGGGCATGGCCGCGTGGCCGAGGCCGCAGAACTCCGCGCAGGCGCCGTGATAGACGCCCGGTGCCGGCGCCACGATGCGGATGACGTTCACGTGGCCCGGGATGGCGTCCATCTTGCCGGCGAGCCGGGGCACCCAGAAGCTGTGGATCACATCCTCGCTGGTCACCGCCACATGGACCGGCCGGCCCGCCGGGATCACCAGCCGCCCGGCCGTCAGCGGACCGTCCGGCGGCCCGAACCGCCACTCCCATTGGCGCGCCACCGCCCGCACGGTCACCACATCTCTCTCCGCCGGATCGGCGATCAGGCGTTCGCCGGTCAAAAGAGCGTAGGTGACGAGCGCCGTCAGGGTGACGAGCGGAAACGCAAGGCCGAGGCCGACGATCCAGACGCGTCCGGGCACCCCGCGCAGGCGGTCCGGCGACAGGAACACGACGGCGAGGAGCACCAGCACGAAGGCGAGGATGACGGCGGCGCCCGCAAGCATCACCCACCAGATCCGGGCGATCGAGGCGGCGGAGGGTCCGGCCGGGTCGAGGGTGGAGAGCGGCCCGCCGCAGCCGGCGAGAAGGAGGCCCGCGCCCGCCACGGCGAACCATCCGGCCGCCCGGCGGGTTTCCCCACCGGCGGCCCGGCGCGATCCATCGCCCGGACCGGACGAAGGCCAGACCCCCAGTGTCAGACGAGGACGGACCGCATGAGCAACCCGGTCATCGAAGAGATCGAAAAGCACGACGTCGCATCGGTGGTGGCCGTGGCCGGGCACCCGATCCACGCCATGACGGTCGCCTTTCCGATCGCGCTCGTCGTCTGCACGCTCGGATGCGACGTGTTCTACTGGTGGAGCGCCGATCCCTTCTGGACCCGGGCGGCGCTCTGGTCGAGCGGTGCCGCCTTCCTGTTCGGCATCGTCGCCGGCCTCGCCGGCACGGCGGAACTGCTGCTCGTCCCCGGTATCCGCAAGCGCGCCGCCAGCTGGACGCACGCGGTGGCCGCCATGATGCTGCTGTCGATCGCCGGTGCGAACTGGGGCCTGCGCCTTCAGGATCCCGAAGGCGTCGTGCTGCCGGTCGGGTTGTTCCTGTCGGTCCTGGCGAGCGTGTTCGTGGGGCTCGCCGGCTGGCATGGCGGCAAGTTGGTGTTCGATCATGGGATCGGCATGAGCCTTTCGGACAAGGACTGAAGGCCGCCGGGGCGGAGCACCCAGTCCGGCAGGATGGCGAGATCGATCGCGGGCTTGGCGAGCACCAGCACCAGGATGGCGGTGACGACCGCGGCGGTCGCCGCGTGGGTGAACCAGCGCTCCAGGGCCGAATAGGCGCCCTCCGGCCGGAAAACCCCGACGATCACGTAGCCGGTCCGCACGTGGACCGCCGCCAAGAGTCCGACCGCCAGCAGCTTCAGGGCGAACCACGGGGCGAACACCTCGCGGGCGAAGATCAGCGCCGTGCCGGTCCCGATCGCCACGAAGGCCGCCGGGGAGACCACCCGCACGAAGGTCGCCCGCGCAAAGCGCTGCAGGCGCCAGAGATCCGGCCCCTCCTCGCCGACCGGACGGCGCTTGAAGAGGCCGGGCAGCACCAGGAGCCCGGCGCACCACACCACGAGACTGGCGATGTGGAGGATCTTCAGCCAGGCGATCATCGGGCGCGGACCCTGCCGTCGACACCGGCCCGACCGAGCACCTGGCCAAGGATCGCGAGCGCGGCCAAGCCGAAGGGAAGGTTGGCCGGCACCCACATGATGAGCCCGCCGAGCTGCTGGTCCTCCAGCGCAGATAGGCCGAAGGCTGCGGTCGTGGAAAGGTGCGGCCCGTAGAGAGGCGTCGGCGCGAAGGTGAGCAGGGCGCCGATGAGGCCCATCACGATGGTGGTGCCAAGGAGCGCCGCCAGCGCCGGGCCGGCGGCCGTCCGCCGGTCGAGCACCGCCTGCCAGAAGAGCACGGCGCTGCCGAGAAGGCTTGATTGCATCAGCCAGTAGACGCCGTCGGAGGCGAGCGCCACGGCGTAGGGCGCCGGCAGGTGCCACACCACGAGCGCGGTCGTCTGCAGGGCGAACCCGATCTGCAGGGCATCGAGCCCCTTCGGCAACGGCAGCCGCAAACCGCCGAGGACGAGGAGCGGCGCCGCGGCCGCGATCAGGAGCACGTGGTGGACCACGCGGGCGGAGAAGAGCGCGGAGGTGAGCGCGCAGAAGGGCGACACCGAGATGACGACGAGGACGATCCAGCCGAGCCGGAACAGCGCGGGTTCGGCGCCTGGCCCCGCCTGCTGGCGCGGCACGAGGAGCAGGCCGAGGAGAGCGGCGAACAGCACGGGGTCGCCGTTCCAGCGGGTCCAGATCTCGGCCGGAATCGGCGCCGGGCCGCAGTAGGGGAGCGTATCCATCCGCACTCTCGAGCCGGGGGTCGGAACGGGCCGTCCGGACGGGGTGACGGGGCTCGCGCAAGCACGGGCGCCGGCTCGACCACACGGACCTGCACGACGTGAACCGTCGGCGGACCCGGAAGGTTGCGCAGCTATTCTGGTTTGATCGCCGGCAACACCGATCGCCCGCTACGAACGGTCGGCGGCATTCTGCGCCGGTCTGGCGGCAGCGCGGCCGGGCAGGAGTGCGAGCACGGACGGGTCGGCTCCCACCTGCCGGCGGCAGACGACCGCGAGGAAGAGCGAGGTCGGGATCAGGACGGCGCTGACCGCGACCGCGGCCCCGAAGGCGCCCGCCATGGGGGCGGCCACCGCGAGCGCCGCCGCCCGAAGGGCAAGGGCGACGATGATGGTGGTGCCGTAGAGCCGCTCATGGCCCGTCGCCATCAGGACCACCGGGGATGGACCCATCAGGGCCGCGAAGGCGGTGCCGGCGGAAAGGACGATAAGGGTCGCGTACTCGCTTCGATAGCCCTCTCCGAAGAGCGAAAGGAGAAGCGGCCCTCCCACCGCCACCACGGCGGCCAGGACCGCCACGAGGGCGAACGCGACCGCGATGACCGTGCCGAGGAGCGCCTGGGCGCCCGCACGGTCACCCGCGTAGTGGAGCGTGGCGAAGCGCGAGGACGTATAGCCGTGGAGACCGCCGGCGATCATGGCGAACACGTTGGCGAACCGCGCTGCCACGAAGTAGGCGGCCGAGGCCGTCGGCGAGGCGAGGAGGCCGATCAGCACCACGTCGGCGTATTGGGCGGTGGCCTCCGCCGTGGTCGAGCCCGCCAGCCGGCCGGATCGGGCCGCCCAGGCCCTTGTGGCGTAGCGCGGGCACGCCGTGCGCACCGCGAGGGGCAGATCGCGCCGGATCATCGCCGCCTGGATCGCAGCGGCCAGGAGGGAACCGGCCGCCGCCGCGGCGAAGAAGACCGTCGCCGTCGCGGCCGGGACGACCGCGATGCCGATCACCAGCGCGGCGAGGGTGACGAGGCGCCAGGTCACCTCGCCGTGGGGTTCCGACACCCGGATGCCCGAGATCGCCCGGGCCGCATGGGCCGCGTAGGCAAGCACCGTCTGGCCGAACAGGAAGGCGGCCGCGGCGCCGAGCGCCGCCGGTTCGGTGGTGAGCGACAGGCGGTCCGGGCGGATCAGGCCGACCGCGACCCAGAAGCCGAGCGCCGCGAGGGCACCCGCCGCGAGGGTGACGCGCCAGCCGAACAGATAGGCCCCCCGGCTCGCGCCGTCGTCGCCGGCGCCCCGGGTTTCGGCCCATGAGCGGATGATCAGGGCGTCCTGGCCGAGCACCGCCACGGCTGCCAGGAAGGCGGCCACGTTGAAGGTGACGGCGAGGCGGCCGAACGCCTCCTCGCCGAGGCTCCGGGCCGCGACAGCGAAGATGGCGAGGGCGAGGACGGATCCGATCGCCTTGGCGGCGAGGGCAAAGACGGCTCCGGCGAGGGCCGGCGGCACACGGACACGGCCGCGGAAGGCTGCAAGTGGAACGGACACGGCCGATAGGTCTCCTCGGCCCGGCTGTCGACCTGGCGGCGGGCCTCGGCGTCCAAACGGCCCTGCACGGCCCGGCGAACCCCTCTCCCGCTTCGTTAATCAGAATATGCAAGAGGTACTACTATTCTGTTAGTGAAATCCTGTACAAGCTCGAACACGAATGGCTGGCGCCTCCCCTGGAGACCTGATGCTGGAACCCCTCTCCTCAGCGGACCTTGACAGAGCCGCGGATCTGCTTGTGGAAGGTTTTCCAGAACGGACGCCCGCGTTCTGGCGGCGCGCCATCGACGCTCTCAAGCGGCACGGCGGCAACGGGCCTGCCGAGTTTCCGCCGGCTTTCCTGTGGCTTAGCAAGGGAAAGCCGGTCGGTGTGGCGCTGACGCCCGCGGTCGTCCGGCGCTGTCCGGAGGGGACGCTGCGGCGCATCGTCAACATCTCCAGCTGGTACGTGCATCCGGACCACCGCTGGCGGGCGCCCTTGATGCTGAAGAAGCTGACCGATCTGCCCGACACGGTGCTGACCGACCTGACCCCCTCCCCGTCCGTCCGCCGCATGCTGCCGCAGCTCGGTTTTCAGCCCATCAACCGTGGAACCCGGTTCGCCTTCCTGCCGGCTGCGGCGCTTCATCGCGGTCGCGGCGAGGGGGTGGTGGAGCTGCCGCCGGCGGAGGATCCGGCGGTGATGGGGAGCCATCGGGCGCTCGGCTGCGTGCCGCTGGTGGTGGACGGGCCGGCCGGGTCGACCGTGGTGATCTACCGGCGGACGCGGGTACGGGGGGTGCCGGCCGCCGACCTCGTCTATGTGGAGAGCCACCGGGCGCTCGCGGGCGGATTTTCCGCGCTTTCGCGGCATCTTCTCGGCCGCGGCTTCCTGTTTCTGCGCGTGCCGGCGCTTGGCGAGACGGGCCGTTTCGGCACCGTCGTGCTGCCGACCGGCGTCTGGTACGCGCGCGGCGATTACTTCCACGACCGGACCGACGTGGTCGGGTCGGAGCTGACCCTGTTCGATCTGTAGCGCTTCGAGGCGGTTTGTCGTCCCCAAGTCGCCCGCATGTAGCCCGCCTGTAGCCCGCTTTAAGCGGTGATGTAGCCCTTGTAGCCCGTCGTGTAGCCGACCAAGGAGAGATGACGCCCATGAACGCCCCGACCGACGTCCGCGCCGTTTCGTCCGACAGCCTGGATCCCGCCGCCGTGACGGCGCTGAAGCAGCATCTGGCGCAGATATCCCCGGGCGCCGCCGCCGCCATCGACGCCGACACGCCCCTCCTCTCGGGCGGCCGGCTCGACAGCATGGGCGTGCTGCAGCTCGTCGGCTTCCTGGAGGAGACCTTCGGGATCGAGGTGGCGGACGACGACTTCACCGAGGAGAACTTCGCCACCGTCGGCACCCTCCTCGCCTTCGTGGCCCGCCGGACCGCAGCCTCCGGAGCCCCCGGATCCCGATGACGCCCGTCCGCCTTTTCGACCTCCTGTTCGATCCGGACAAGGACCAGACCCGCGTCGCCGTGGTCGACGGCGACCGGTCGTGGACCTATGCGGACCTTGCCGCCCGGGCGGCCGGGATCGCCGGCGCGCTCGCGGCCGCGGGCGTCCGCCGGGGCGACCGGGTGGCCGTCCTTTTGCCGAAGAGCCCGGAGGAGTGCGCGGCCCTCTTCGGGGCGAGCGCCGCCGGCGCCGTGGTGGTGCCGATCAACCCGATCCTGAAGCCCGCCCAGGTCGCCCACATTCTCGCCGACAGCGGCGCCCGCGCCCTCGTCAGCGACCGGGCGCTCGCGGCCGTCGTGCCGCCGGTCGATCAGGCCCCCGTGGTGATCCATGCCGAGGGCGTGGCGCCGGCGGACCCGTCGGCGCTGGCGCGGCCGGCGGCCATCGGCCAGGATCTTGCCGCCATCCTCTACACGTCCGGATCGACGGGTTCGCCGAAGGGCGTGATGCTCAGCCACGCCAACCTGATCGCCGGCACGCGCATCGTGCGCACCTACCTCGGCATCACGGCCGAGGACCGGATCCTCTCGGTCCTGCCTTTCAGCTTCGACTACGGCCTCAACCAGCTGCTGACCGCGGTGGAACAGGGCGCGACGCTGGTTCTCTGCCGCTTCCAGCTCGGCGACCAGCTCGTCAAGGCGCTCGCCCGCCACCGGATCACCGGCCTTGCCGGCGTGCCGACCATCTGGGCCATCCTGACGCGGGCGGCGCCCTCGCTCGCCCGGACGCCGCTGCCGGATCTTCGCTACATCACCAACTCCGGCGGCGCGGTGCCGGAGGCGACCGTGCGGGCGCTGCGCGGCCTGCTGCCGGAGACCCGGATCTTCCTCATGTACGGCCTCACCGAGGCCTTCCGCTCCACCTTCCTCGACCCGGACGAGGTGGACCGGCGGCCGACCTCCATCGGCAAGGCCATCCCGGAATGCGAGGTCTTCCCGGTGACGGCGGACGGGCGGCGGGCGGAGCCGGGCGAACCCGGCATTCTCGTCCACCGCGGCCCGACCGTGTCGCTCGGCTACTGGCGGCGGCCGGAGGACACCCTGCGGGTGCTGCGGCCGAACCCGCTGGTGCCGGCCAGCGAGGGCGCCGACACGGTGTGCTACTCCGGCGACCTGGTGGTGGAGGACGCGGAGGGATTCCTCTCCTTCGTCGGCCGCGACGACGCCATGATCAAGTCGGCCGGCTATCGGATCAGCCCGACCGAGGTGGAGGACGCGCTGATGTCGACGGGCGCCTTCCGCCAGGTGGCGGTGATCGGCTTACCCGACCCCTGGCTCGGCCAGAAGCTCTGCGCCGTGGCGGTGGCGGCGGACGCCGGGATCGGCCCGGAGGCGGCGCTGGGGCAGGTCGCCGAACGCCTGCCCGCCCACATGGTGCCGGGACGGGTCGACCTCATCGACGCCCTGCCGACGACGCCGAACGGGAAGGTGGACTACAAGCTGCTTGCGGCGGAGCGCCGGTCGTGACCGCCGCGACGGCGCCGGCTTCCGCGCCCTCCCCGACCCTTGCGGACCGGCTGATCGCCGCGCAGTTCGGCGCCCGCGACGGGGTGCTGACGGTCGGCGGCCTCGACGTGCGGACGCTTGCCGCGCACCACGGCACGCCGCTCTACGTCTACGACGCCGCCCTCGCCCGCGGCCGCCTGAACGCGTTGCGGGCGGCGCTCGACGGCTTTGCCGAGGTCTACTATTCCATCAAGGCCAACCCGGCGCTGGCGCCACTCCTTGCCGCCGAGGGCATCGGCCTGGAGGTCGCCTCGGGGGCCGAATTCCTGCTGGCCCGCGCGGCCGGCGCGCCGGCGGGGCGCATCCTCTTCGCCGGTCCCGGCAAAGGCGCGGCGGAGCTGGAACTCGCCATCGCCGGGGGCATCGGCGAGATCCACCTGGAATCCTTCGACGAGATCGCCCTGGTGGCCGACATCGGCCGGCGGCTCGGTCGGCAGGTGCCGGTGTCCATCCGGGTCAACCCGGCGCCGGCAGCCCAGGGCGGCGCCATGCGGATGGGCGGCAAGCCCACCGCCTTCGGCTTCGACGAGGAGATGCTGGCGGAGGTGGCGACCGCGGTGGAGGCCGAACCCGGCCTCGCGCTCGGCGGGCTGCACCTGTTCGCCGGCACCCAGATCCTCGACGCCGCCGTGCTCGTCGCCCAGTGGCGCCACGGCCTCGACCTCGCCGACCGGCTGGCGGGGCTTCTCGGCCGGCCCTTGACCAGCATCGACCTCGGCGGCGGCCTCGGCATCCCCTACCATGCGGGCGACGGCACCCTCGACCTTGAGATCGTGCGGGCCGGCGCGGCGGACCTCGCCGCCCGGGTCGCCGCCAGCCCGGCCCTTCGCGACGCCCGCCTGCTCGTCGAACCCGGCCGCTTCCTCGCCGGACCGGCGGGCGTTTATCTGGCGGCCGTGCGGACGGTGAAGACCTCCCGCGGCCAGCGCTTCGTGGTGACGGACGGCGGCATGCACCACCAGCTCGCCGCCTCCGGCAACCTCGGGCAGGTGATCAAGCGGGACTTTCCGCTCGTTGCCGCCACCCGGCTCGGCGGCGCGCCGATCGGCGACACCCAGGTGGTCGGCCCGCTCTGCACGCCGCTCGACACCATCGGCCGCCAGACCGCCCTGCCGGAGGTGGCGCCCGGCGACCTCGTCGCCGTGCTGCAGTCGGGCGCCTACGGCCTGTCATCGAGCCCGGTCGGCTTTCTCAGTCACCCGATGCCCGCCGAGGTGCTGGTGGACGACGGGCACGTGACGGTGCTGCGGCCCGCCGGCCGCTTCGAGGCGCCGCTGGTCAACCTCGCCGCCCCCATCGGCGGGCTCTGACGCCGCCGATGGGACGCCCGCCCGCCAGGCCCCGACCGATCGGGACCTGACGGGCCTGAGGCGACGGCCGGTCGGCGGAGACCGGGATCAGCCGTCGAGGGACGGCAGGGCCGCGGAGATCCGATCCCGCTGGGCCTCGTAGCGGGCCGGCAGCCTCAAGGCCGTGCCGAGAGCGTCCGGCGCCTCGTCGACCGCAAAGCCGGGGGTGTCGGTGGCGATCTCGAAGATCACGCCGCCGGGCTCGCGGAAGTAGACCGACCGGAAGTAGGCACGGTCCTTCTGCTCCGTCGTCTCGATGCCGAACCGGTCGCGCAGCCGCTCCACGAGGGCGGTCTGCTCCGCGTCGTCGGCGGCGCGGAACGCCACGTGGTGCACCGACCCCTTGCCGAGGGCGCCGCGCGGAAACCCGCCGACCGCCCGAACGTCCACCACGGCGCCGGCTGCCGCGCCCGGCGCCGCCAGGCGGGTCACCGACCCGTCGGTGCCGGACACCTCAAAGCCGAGGACTTCGGAGAGGACGGCGACGGTCGGACCGGCGTCGGCGACGAGCAGCGTCACGCCCTGAAGGCCGCGGATGGCGACGTCCGCGCCGATCGCGTCCGTGGTCCAGGGCGCGGCGGTCGGCGCATCGAGGGTTGCCACGAGGGCGAGGCGCATGCCGTCCGGGTCGCGGAAGGCGAGCCGGCGGGCGCCGAACAGCACCGTCGGGTCCTCGATGGCGACGCCCGCGGCGAGGAGCCGGTGGGTCCAGAAGCCGAAGGCGGCCTCCGGGATCAGGAAGGCGGTCTCCTGCACCTCGCCGACCCCGAGGCGGCCCGGGCGGGCGTTCGCCCACGGGAAGGTGGTGAAGAGCGTGCCCGGCGCGCCGGCCGCGTCGCCGAAATAGAGGTGCCAGGTGCCCGGATCGTCGAAGTTCACGGTGCGCTTGACGAGGCGGAGGCCGAGCACCCCCGTGTAGAAGTCGAGGTTGCCGCGGGCGCCGCCCGCGATGGCCGTGACGTGGTGAAGGCCTGCCATGATGGTCTCCCGTTCGCCCTTCCGAAAGGGCGTTTCGAAGTGACCGGAAGATAGGCCGGGACGGGCTGCCGCATCAGGCGCCGTCCCGGCGATGGACTGTCAACCGGATCCGCCACGATCGGCGCGGGGACGTCGCGCGCCTGGTCTCACCACCTGGCGCGGGATCTGCTATGAAGGCGGGAAATGTGCGGCAGGGAGGAGGCCGGACATGATCGCGACCCACGAGCCCTGGCTCGTGGCCCTTTCCGTGCTGGTCGCCTTCCAGGGAAGCTACGTGGGGCTTCACCTGGCGCGCGGCGTGGCGGGGGTCACGGGGCTGCGGCGCCGGCAGCGGATCACCGGGGCGGCCATCTCGCTGGCCCTGGCCATCTGGACCATGCATTTCGTCGGCATGCTGGCGATCCGCCTGCCGCTGGCGGTGGACTTCCTCGTCCTGCCGACGCTCCTCTCCTTCCTGATCTGCGCCCTGGTGGTCGGCTTCGCGGTCTTCTTCGTCGCCCTGAAGCCGCCGACGCGGCCGCGCCTCGTGCTGGCCGCCGCCCTGATGGGCGCCGGCATCGTGACCATGCACTATCTCGGCATGCAGGCCCTCCACGCGAGCCTCCACATGACGCACGACCCGGTGCTGGTGACACTCAGCATCGGGATCGGCGTGGCGGCGTCGGGCGCGGCGCTCACCTTCGGCTTCGGCCGCCACGGCCGGCGGTCGGCGGCGCTCTCGGCGCTCGTCATGGCGCTCGCCATCGCGGCCATGCACTACACCGCCATGGCGGGCACGCACCTTCACGGGGGGCACGGGGCGCCGACCGCAGGGCAGCCGGCGCTTTCGCCCGGGCTCCTGGCGGTGGTGGTGTCGGTGGTGGCCTTCCTGGTCTCCGGCCTCTTCCTCCTCAGCTTCGTGCCGGAGACCGACGCGCCCGCCGGGTTCGCGCCCGACCGGTCGGTGCCGGAGGAGGACGGGGCCGACCGCGCCGGGGCGATCGACGCCTTGGCGATGGGGGCCGGGCCGGCGGCGGATCCGGGCCTTGCGCCCCGGACGGCGGAGACGACGGCGGCGCCAGCCCCGGTGGCGGCATCGGCCGCGCAGGCGGACGGCCTGCCGGTGGAGCGCGACGGCTGCCGGCGGCTCCTCGACGTGGCGCGCGTGCAGGCGGTGCAGGCGGACGGACACTACACCCGCCTGTTCGACGGGGAGAGCCTCTGGTTCTGCCCGCTCTCCATCGGCGAGGTGGAGACCCGGCTGGACGGCGACCTCTACGCCCGCATCCACCGCAGCCACATCGTGCGGCTCGACCGGATCGCTGCCGTGCGCAAGGCCGGGGACGCGGACCAGGTGGCGCTGTCCACCCGCATGCCCTACCGCGCCCCGGTCGCCCGCGCCCGCCGCTCGTGGCTGCGCCAGCGCCTCGCCGACACCCGCATCGCCTGACGAAGGGCGGCGGGGGACGCCTCGCCGTTCGCAGTTCAGGGGCTTCGTCGCGCACGACGCCGGGGGCGCGCCTTCGCGGGCGCGGCGCTGGATGCTGGCGATCTGGTGCGGCGCGGCAGACCGGCCGAATGATGCAATTCAGAGCGGTATTCTTCGCTTAAAGATAGTTGCTTCTGCATGGGATGCGACAGCAAGACTGTCGCACTTGGTGCATCGGCGCCGCCGATCGTGCAATCGGCAGGCTTATGATGCATCGGCCGTTGTTGTGCGCCGCACCGCCCGTCACCCTCCGGTTCAATCGATTGAAAACGCGGCGTGCCGCCGGACACCCGGCGGCCCGGAACGCGTGCGGCGGAGGAGACCATCCCGTGATACCAGGGCCCTTCCACTATCACCGGCCGACGTCGGTCGCCGAGGCGGTGGCGCTTCTTGCCGCCCACGGGGACGACGCCCGGCCGCTCGCCGGCGGGCACAGCCTCATCCCCATGATGAAGCTGCGCATGGCCGTGCCCGATCATCTGGTGGACCTTGCCGCCATCCCGGATCTCAAGGGCATCTGCGAGGACGGCGACCGCATCGTGATCGGCGCCACCACCACGCAGCGCGAGGTGATCGGCTCCGACCTCCTCGCCGCGCGGCTGCCGATCCTCGCCGAGACCGCCCGGCAGATCGCCGACCCGCAGATCCGCACCAAGGGCACCTTCGGCGGCAACGTGGCGAACGGCGACCCGGGCAACGACATGCCGGCGCTGATGCAGTGCCTCGATGCGGTGTACCGGCTGGCCGGACCCGACGGATCCCGCACGGTGCCGGCGCGCGACTACTACCAGGGCGCCTACTTCACCGCGCTGGAGCCGGGCGAACTCCTCACCGCCGTGGAGATCCCCGTGCCGCCCGCCGGGCACGGCTACGCCTACGAGAAGCTGAAGCGCAAGGTCGGCGACTATGCGACCGCCGCGGCGGCCGTGGTGCTGACGCTCGACGGCGGCACGGTCGCCACCGCGTCCATCGCGCTCACCAACGTGGCGTCCACGCCGCTCCACGCGGCAGCGGCGAGCGCCCTCGTCATCGGCACCGGCCTCGACGCGGCCACCCTGAAGGCGGCCGCCGACGCCGCCAAGGCGATCACCGACCCCGCCACCGACGGCCGCGGCACGGCCGAGTATCGCCGCGAGATGGCGGGCGTCATGGTCGCCCGCGCGCTCGCCAAGGCCATGCGCCGCGCCAAGGGAGCCTGAAGCCCATGTCCGCAGACACCACGCCCATCGCCACGCTGCCGGTCACCCTCACGGTGAACGGCCGGAAGGTGCAGCGCTTCGTGGAGCCGCGCACCCTCCTCATCCATTTCCTGCGCGAAGAGCTCTCCCTCACCGGCGCCCACATCGGCTGCGAGACCAGCCACTGCGGCGCCTGCACGGTGGAGATCGACGGCCTTTCGGTGAAGAGCTGCACCCTGTTCGCCGTCCAGGCGGACGGCGCCGCCGTCAACACCGTGGAAGGGCTCGCCAACCCGGACGGCACGCTGCACGCCCTGCAGGAGGGCTTCCGGCAGATGCACGGCCTGCAGTGCGGCTTCTGCACCCCCGGCATGCTGATGCGCGCCAAGGTGCTGCTGTCGGAGAACCCTGACCCGACCGAGGAGGAGATCCGCCACGGCATCGCCGGCAACCTCTGCCGCTGCACCGGATACCAGAACATCGTCAAAGCCATACAACACGCCGCCGCCACGCTGAACGGCCGCGTCTTCCAGGAGGCCGCGGAATGAACGAGATGGTCATCACCCGCGCGGAGCGGGAAGCGCGGCTGGAAGGCATGGGCTGCAAGCGGAAGCGCGTGGAGGACGTGCGCTTCACCCAGGGGCGCGGCCAGTATGTGGACGACATCAAGCTGCCCGGCATGCTGCACGGCGACTTCGTGCGCAGCCAGTACGCCCACGCGAAGATCACCCGGATCGACGCCTCGAAGGCGCTGGCGCTGCCGGGCGTGATCGCCGTGCTGACGGCGGAGGAGCTGAAGCCGCTCGGCCTCCACTGGATGCCGACGCTCGCCGGCGACGTGCAGGCCGTGCTGGCCGACGGCAAGGTGTGCTTCCAGAACCAGGAGATCGCCTTCGTCATCGCCGAGGACCGCTACATCGTCGACGACGCCCTGCAGCTGATCGAGGTGGAGTACGAGGAGCTGCCCGTGCTCGTCGACCCGTTCCGCGCCCTCGACCCGGAGGCGCCGGTGATCCGGCCCGACCTCGACGGCAAGATGGTCGGCGCCCATGGGCCGCGCAAGCACCACAACCACATCTTCGAATGGACCATCGGCGACCGGCCGGGCACGGACGAGGCCTTCGCCGCCGCCGAGGTGACGGTGAAGGAGATGATCTCCTACCACCGCACCCATCCCTCGCCGCTGGAGACCTGCCAGTGCCTCGCCGCCTTCGACAAGGTGAAGGGCGAGCTCACCCTCTACGGCACCTTCCAGGCGCCGCACGTGATCCGCACGGTCGCCTCGCTGCTCTCCAAGATCCCCGAGCACAAGATCCACGTGATCGCGCCCGACATCGGCGGCGGCTTCGGCAACAAGGTGGGCGCCTATTCGGGCTACATCTGTTCGATCGTCGCCTCCATCGTCACCGGCCTGCCGGTGAAGTGGGTGGAGGACCGGATGGAGAACCTCTCCACCACGTCGTTCGCCCGCGACTACCACATGACGACGGAGATCGCCGCCACCCGGGACGGCAAGGTGACGGGCCTGCGCGTCCACGTGCTCGCCGACCACGGCGCCTTCGACGCCTGCGCCGACCCGTCCAAGTGGCCGGCGGGCTTCATGAACATCGTCACGGGCTCGTACGACTTCCCGGTGGCGCATCTGGCGGTCGACGGCGTCTACACCAACAAGGCGCCGGGCGGCGTCGCCTACCGGTGCTCGTTCCGGGTGACGGAGGCCGCCTATTGCATCGAGCGCGGCATGGACATCCTCGCCCAGAAACTCGGCATGGACCCGGCGGACCTTCGAATGAAGAATTTCATCCGCCGCGAGCAGTTCCCCTACCAGTCGGCGCTCGGCTGGGAATACGATTCGGGCGACTATCACCTGGCCATGCAGAAGGCGATGGACGCGATCGACTATCGCGCGCTCCGCGCCGAGCAGAAGGCCCGCCAAGAGGCGTTCCGACGCGGCGAGACCCGGGAGATCATGGGGATCGGCGTCACCTTCTTCACCGAGATCGTCGGCGCGGGCCCGTCGAAGAACTGCGACATCCTCGGCGTCGCCATGTTCGACAGCGCCGAGATCCGCATCCACCCGACCGGCTCCATCATCGCCCGCATGGGATCGAAGAGCCAGGGCCAGGGTCACGAGACCACCTGGGCGCAGATCATCGCCACGGAGCTCGGCATTCCGGCCGCCGACATCATGATCGAGGAGGGCAACACCGACACCGCGCCCTACGGCCTCGGCACCTACGGCTCGCGCTCGACGCCGGTCGCGGGCGCGGCGATCGCCCTTGCGGCGCGCAAGATCCGCAACAAGGCGCAGATGATCGCCGCCCACCTCCTGGAAGTGTCGGAGTACGACCTGGAATGGGACATCGACGGTTTCCGGGTGAAGGGCAACCCGGAGCGGTCGAAGACCATGACGGAAATCGCCTGGGCGGCCTACAACAGCCCGCCGCCGGGCCTGGAGCCGGGCCTGGAAGCGGTGAGCTACTACGATCCGCCGAACATGACCTATCCGTTCGGCGCCTACTTCTGCGTGATGGACATCGACGTGGACACCGGCGTCGCCGCGATCCGCCGCTTCTACGCCCTCGACGACTGCGGCACCCGGATCAACCCGATGATCATCGAGGGCCAGGTGCACGGCGGGCTGACGGAGGCCTTCGCCATCGCCATGGGCCAGGAGATCAAGTACGACGCCATGGGCAACGTGCAGGGCGCGTCCTTCATGGACTTCTTCCTGCCGACCGCGGTGGAGACCCCGAAATGGGAGACCGACCACACGGTGACCCCCTCCCCGCATCACCCGATCGGCGCCAAGGGCGTGGGCGAGAGCCCGAACGTCGGCGGCGTGCCGTGCTTCTCCAACGCGGTGAACGACGCCTTCGGCTTCCTCGGATCGACGCACATCCAGATGCCGCACGACGCCTGGCGCGTGTGGGAGGCGGCGAAGCGGCTGGGCGCGCACGGGTAGGAAGAGGTGACGGGCCGGTCGGAACGGTCGGACCGATAGGGACGGTCGAAAGGATAGGGAGGGGTATGGCGTGCGTGGACACAAGCGCCGCCACCCCCGAACTCACTCCGCCGTCATGGTCCGCGCAGGCGGACCACCCACGCTTTTCGAAGTGATATCAATATGCTGCTGATCCGCGAGGCGATTCCGACAAAAGCGTGGGTGGTCCGCCTGCGCGGACCATGACGATCGGGGGTGGGTGTGCGAAATGCGTGTCCGGTTCGCCTGCGCGGACCATGACGGGGCAAGCGGGGGTGGGTGTGATGGGGGTGAGGTGCCCTCGCCGATCGTTCCCGCAAACGTCGTCATGGTCCGGTTCTGCCGGACCATCCACGCTTTCCCTGGAGCGCGTGAGACATGCGTGGGTGGTCCGCCTGCGCGGACCATGACGGCGAAGATGACCCGCGTCCCCTGGGCACCCACCGGTCCCAGTCACCGCGCCCCTCCCCACCGACCAACCCGAGGCCCCCATGCTGGATCGCCAGGCCATCGCCGACCGCCTTGCCGAGACCGGATATGTCGCCGACGGCGGGCTTGCCACCGCGCTCGCGCTGATGGACCTCCTGAAGCGGCCGTTGCTGCTTGAGGGCGAGGCGGGCGTCGGGAAGACGGAGGTGGCGAAGGCGCTGGCCGCCGTGCACCGGACGCGGCTCATTCGCCTGCAGTGCCACGAGGGGCTGGACCGGGCGGACGCGCTCTACGAGTGGAACTACCAGCGCCAGCTGCTCGCCATCAAGGCGCGGGAGGGCGCGGACGCCCGCGAGAGCGAGGCGGCGGTGTTCCAGGAGGCCTATCTGCTGGAGCGGCCGCTGCTCGCCGCCATCCGCCAGCCGGTGGCGCCGGTGCTTCTCATCGACGAGATCGACCGGGCGGACGAGGCCTTCGAGGCCTTCCTGCTGGAGCTCCTGTCGGACTTCCAGGTGTCGATCCCGGAGCTCGGCACCATCACGGCGGTGACCATCCCGCGGGTGATCCTCACCTCCAACAACACGCGGGACCTGTCCGACGCGCTCCGCCGCCGCTGCCTCTACCACGCGCTCGACTATCCGGACGCGGACCGGGAGGCGCGCATCCTGATCGCCCGCGTGCCGGGCCTCGACACGGCGCTCGCCCTCCAGATCGCCCGGGTGATGGAGCGGATCCGCAAGGAGGACCTGTCCAAGATCCCCGGCGTCGCCGAGACCCTGGACTGGGCCGCCGCCCTGGTGGGGATGGGCGTCGGCCGGCTCGACGGCGACCGGGAGGCGGTGTTCGAGACCCTCGCCTGCGTGCTGAAGACCCGCGAGGACCGGGCGCGGATGAGCCGCGCCGTGGTCGAGCGGCTGATCGGCAAGGTGGCCTGAGATGACCGCCGGACCCGCGGCCGCACCGGAGGTCGACGCCGAGGCGATCGGGCCGGCCGTGCGCCGGCGGCTGGCCGGCTTCGTGGCGACCCTCCGGCAGAACGGCTACCGGGTGGGGCTCGCCGAGACGAAGGACGCCGCCCGCCTGCTCGCCACGCCGGGGCTGGAGCGGCCGGCGGCCGTCCGGCAGGCGTTCCGGGCGCTCTTCTGCGGCCGGCGTTCGGACGTGGACGGGTTCGATGCCCTGTTCGACGCCTATTGGCGGGGCGAGCGGGTGCGCCAGCGGGTGGCGGTGAGCGGCACCGCCAAGGCGAGCCCGCAGACCCGCCGGACCCTGGCGCCCGCCGGCGGGGGCGGCGACGCGGGCGCGCCCGTGGACCTCACCACCGGCGACGGGGCCGCGCCCGCCGGCGCGCCGAGCGGCCGGCGCGAGGGCGCCAGCCGGGCGGAGAGCCTGGAGCGCACCGACTTCCGCCATCTGGCCGATCCGGCGGCACTCGCCGAGGCGCACGCACTCGCCGGGCGGCTCGCCCGGGTGATGCGCGCGCGGCTGACCCGGCGCAACCGGGCGGCGCGGCGCGGCAGCGGGCTCGATCTTCGCCGCACGGTGCGGGCGAGCCTTGCGACCGGCGGCACGCCGATCCGGCTGGTGCGGCGCCGGCCGCGCCATCGGCCGCTGCGGCTTGTGCTCCTCATGGACGCGTCCGGGTCCATGAGCCTCTACACCGCGGTGTTCCTGCGCTTCGTGCACGGGGTGCTGGACAGCTTTCGGGAGGCGGAGGCCTTCCTCTTCCACACCCGCCTCGTCCACGTGTCGGCGGCGCTGAAGGAGAAGGACGCCGGCCGGGCGCTCGACCGGCTCGGCCTGATGGCGGAGGGCGTCGGCGGCGGCACCCGCATCGGCGACAGCCTCGCCACCTTCAACCGCTGGCACGCCGCCCGGGTGATCCACGCCCGGACCGCCGTGATGATCCTCTCCGACGGCTACGACACCGGCGCGCCGGAGCGGCTCGGCGCAGAGATGGCGGCGCTCGCCCGCCGGTGCCGGCGCATCGTGTGGCTGAACCCGCTGATCGGCTGGGACGGCTATGCGCCAACCGCCCGCGGCATGGCCGCCGCCCTGCCGCACGTGGACCTCTTCGCGCCGGCCCACACGCTTGAAAGCCTCGCCGCCCTGGAACCCTATCTCGCCCGCCTTTGAGGCCCCGCCATGCCGCAGACCGACGTGATCGACCGCGCCGCCGCCCTTCGTGCCAAGGGTGAGGCCTTCTGCCTTGCTACCGTCGTGCGCACCGTCTCGGTGACCGCCGCCAAGGCGGGCGCCAAGGCGATCGTGCGGCCGGACGGGACGCTGTCGGAGGGCTGGATCGGGGGCGGCTGCGCCCGGGCGGCGGTGGTGAAGGCGGCCCGGGAAGCGCTTGCCGACGGCGAGCCGCGGCTCATCTCCATCATGCCGAAGGACCTCCTCGCGGCGGAAGGCCTGAAGGCCGGCGACGAGCGCGACGGGGTGCGCTTCGCCCGCAACATGTGCCCGAGCCGGGGCACCATGGACGTCTTCATCGAGCCGGTGCTGCCGCGGCCGGAACTCGCCGTGCTGGGGGCGAGCCCGGTGGCGGTGGCCCTCGCCGACCTCGCCCCGCGCCTCGGCTACCGGGTGACGGTGGCGGCGCCGGCGGAGGACCAGGCGCTGTTTGCGGCGGCCGACCGGCGGCTGGACGGGTTCGCGCTGGGGGATGCGCCGGAGGGCGCGCGCTTCATCGTGGTCGCCACCCAGGGCCGCGGCGACGAGGCGGCGCTGAAGGCGGCGCTTGCGGCGGAGGCGGTGCACGTGGCCTTCGTGGGCAGCCGGCGGAAGGTCGCGGCGCTCCGCGACAGCGTGATCGAGGACGGCGTGCCGGCCGAACGGTTCGACCGGCTGAAGGGGCCGGCCGGCCTCGACCTCGGGGCGATCGGCCCGGAGGAGATCGCCCTCTCCATCCTCGCCGAGCTTCTGGCGATCCGCCGGCGCGGCCAGCGGGATGGGGCGGCCCCGGTCGCGGCGACAGGCGCGATGGAGGCGATGGGAGCGGTCACGGCGGCCTGACCGCGGAGCGTGGCGATGGAAAGGCAAGCGGGCGCGACGGCGTGGAACCGTTCCGGCACGCGGACGTTTCCAAATGTCAGGCTTATCGGGGAAGCCATGCTGCCAAAAACAAGAAAACCGCCGCCGCCGGGCGATCGGTATCGCATGCTCGTCGACGCGATCACCGACTATGCGGTGTACATGCTCGACCCGAACGGGATCGTGTCGAGCTGGAACCCTGGCGCGCGCCGCTTCAAGGGTTACGAGGAGGCCGAGATCGTCGGCCGTCACTTCTCGTGCTTCTACACCGAGGAGGAGCAGAGCGCCGGCGTGCCGGCCGCCGCCCTCAGGACCGCCGAGCGGAACGGGCGGTTCGAGACGGAAGGCTGGCGGGTGCGCAAGGACGGCGGCCGCTTCTGGGCCTTCGTCATCATCGACCCCATCCGCGACGCCGACGGCCACCTGGTGGGCTTCGCCAAGGTGACGCGCGACCTCAGCGAGCGGCGCGAGGCGGAAGCCGCGCTCCGGCGGAGCGAAGAGCAGTTCCGCCTGCTGGTGCAGGGGGTCTCCGACTACGCCATCTACATGGTCGACCCGCAGGGCACCGTGGTCAGCTGGAACCAGGGCGCCGAACGGATCAAGGGCTACCGGACCGAGGAGATCCTCGGCCGGCACTTCTCGCTCTTCTACGCCGAGCCGGACCTTGCCATCGGCCTGCCGCGCACCGCCCTTGAGACCGCCGCCCGCGAGGGCCGCTTCGAGCGCGAAGGCTGGCGGGTGCGCAAGGACGGCAGCCGCTTCATGGCCCACGTGGTGATCGACCCGGTGCGCAACGCGGACGGCCAGCTGATCGGCTTTGCCAAGGTGACGCGGGACATCACCGAACGGCTGGAGGTCCAGCGCCGGCTGGAGGAGGCCCGCGAGGCCCTGTTCCAGGTGCAGAAGATGGAGGCGGTCGGCCAGCTGAGCGCCGGCGTCGCGCACGACTTCAACAACCTGCTCGCCGCCATCCTGGGCGGGCTTGAGCTCCTGCGCAAGCGCCTGCCGGACGACCCGCGCGCCCACCGGCTGCTCGACACGGTGGTGCAGGCCGCCGACCGGGGCGCGGCGCTGACGAGCCGGGTGCTGACCTTCGCCCGCCGGCAGGAACTGGCCGTGCAGCCGGTGGACGTGGGGCGGCTGTTCGACGGCATGGCGGACCTCCTCCACCGGTCGATCGGGCCGCACATCCGCATCGAACGGGCGATCCCGGCCGACCTGCCGCCGGTCTCCACCGACCCCAACCACCTGGAGACGGCGCTTCTCAACCTGGCGCTCAACGCCCGCGACGCCATGCCGTCCGGCGGCGTCCTCGGCGTCACCGCCGCCGTCGACGCGGACCTAGCGTCCGGGCGGGACGGCGGCACCCGGTTCGTGCGGATCTCGGTCACCGATACCGGCGAGGGCATGGACGCGGCGACGCTCAACCGGGCGATCGAGCCCTTCTTCACGACCAAGGGCGTCGGCAAGGGAACCGGCCTCGGGCTGTCCATGGTGCACGGCCTCGCCGCCCAGTCGGGCGGCCGCATGGTGGTGGAGAGCCGGCCCGGCAGCGGCACGCGGGTGGACATCATCCTGCCGGTCGCGAGCCCCATCACGCCGGCGGCGAGCCGCGCGGCGCCCGTCGACGCCGGACAGCGCCCCGCCGCCGCACCGGTGCGCGCGGCGCGGCGCCTCAGCGTGCTGGTGGTCGACGACGACGACCTGGTGCTCGCCAGCTCCTCCGCCATGCTGGAGGACATGGGCCATCAGGTCGAGCCGGCGGCCTCGGGACCTGCGGCGCTGGCGGCGTTCGCGGCCCGATCGTTCGACCTGGTGCTGACCGACCAGATGATGCCCGGCATGACCGGGCTGGACCTGATCGACCGGCTGCGGGCGCTCGACCGGCACGTCCCGGTGATCCTGGCATCCGGCTACGCGGACCTTCCGGCGGTGGCCGATCCGACCCTCGTGCGCCTCGCCAAGCCGTTCACCCAGCAGGCCCTGGCGGACTGCCTCGATCGGGCCACCGGGTCCCAGGGGCGGGCGTGAAACGTCCGGCACGCGGCACCCGCCGGGAGTGCGGGCGGCCGGGCCTCGAGACACGGTTTCACCGATTAGAATACGTTAAACTCCACAATGATATGCTCTTCGCATGCAATTCAGGCAGCGACAGTGATGGGCAACAGCAATGAGCCGGCCACGCCGCGGGTCGGAGCCGATCGAGAGGCCGACGACGCGACCCGCGCCACCGGCGAGGTCGGGCGCCTAGAGCATTGTCCGACCGAGTTGAAACACTTGGTCGATGAGACAATGCTCCAGGATATTGAATCTGGAGCGATTTCTTATCGACCTGATGATTCCATCAGGTCGGAAAGCGCTCTAGCCGACCTGCAGGCGGAACTGGCCGAGAAGGTGCGCCTGATCGAGGCGCAGACCGCCGAACTTGCCCATTTCCGCAAGCTGTTCGAGCGCGCCTCGGCCGCCGCCCGCATCGGTGTCTGGCAGTGCGCGCTGCCGAGCGAGGACCTGACCTGGACGGACGTGGTCTACGACCTGTTCGAACTGCCGCGCGGCGCGCCGCTGGACCGGCGGCAGATCCTGGACCTCTATCCGGAGACCTCGCGCCTTCTCCTCAACCGCGTCCGCGGCGAGGCGATCCGCAACCGCACCGGCTTCCAGCTGGACGTCCAGATCGTCACCGCCAAGGGCGCGGTCCGCTGGATCCGCATCACCGCCACGGTGGAGTGCGAGGGCGGCGAGCCGGTCCGCATCTTCGGCATGAAGCAGGACATCACCGAGGAGCGGACGCTCGCCGAGCGGATGCGCCACATGGCCGAGTATGACGCCATGACCGGGCTCGCCAACCGCGCCCGCTTCCAGATCCGCCTCGCCGGCTTCGACAATCCGGCCGACATCCTGGCCGCCGGCGGCAGCCTGATGATCGTCGACCTGGACGGCTTCAAGCAGGTCAACGACACCTTCGGCCACGAGGTGGGCGACGGCTGCATCTGCGAGGCGGCGCACACGCTGCAGAGCGTCTGCGCCGAGGCCGAGATGGTGGCGCGCATCGGCGGCGACGAGTTCGCGGTGATCTGCCGGCCGCAGCCGCGCGCGGCCATCGAGGCCACGGCCCGGCGCCTGGTGGCGGCGCTGCAGACCACCGTGTCGGGCCGCGGCACCACGCTGCCGATCGGCGCCTCCATCGGCATCGCCATCGCGGCGGGGACCGGCTCCACCGAGCTCTTCCGCCGCGCCGACCACGCCATGTACGCCGCCAAGGCCGCCGGCCGGAACACCTACCGGTTCGCCGACACCGCGGCGGCCTCGGCCGCCTGAGGCGGCGGGCACGGGGCCGATACTCCGGTCGTTCAGCTCTTCTCCCCGGCCGAGCCGAGCGGCACCGCGCGCAGATGGCGGTTCTCGATGGCGAAGCGGATCAGGTCGGCGGTGCGGTCGACGCCGAGCTTCTCCTTGATGCGCGTGCAGGTGTTGGCGACGGTCTTGTAGGCGACGCCGAGGGTGTCGGCGATGTCGGAGAGGCTCTTGCCGTCGGCGAGCATGCGCAGGATCTCCACCTCCCGGTTGGAGAGCTGGTTGGTGTGCTCGGCCGGCGACATGGCCGTGAGGGCGATCTCGCCGGCGATTGCCGTGTCCACGTAGGTGTCGCCGCGCGCGGCGCGCCGGACGGCGAGGAGAAGCTGGTCGGACGAGGCGCTCTTCGACACGTAGCCGAGCGCGCCGGCCCGGCGCGCCGAGGTGGCGTAGACCACGTCGGAATACATGCTGAAGATGACGACGCGGGCGCGGGGATCCTCCTGGCGCATGCGGCGCAGGAGCTCCAGGCCGCTGCCGTCGCGCAGGTTGATGTCGAGCACCACCACGTCCGGCTTCAGGCGCCGGAACAGCGCCATGGCCTGGTGGGTGGTCTCCGCCTCCACGATCTCCACCGGGTCGAGCGCGGCGAGCAGGCGGCCGATGCCCTCGCGGACGATGACGTGGTCGTCGACGATCAGGATCCTCATCCGGCCATCCTCCCGTTGCGGCGCGCCCCGCCGCGGAGCGGGATCAACCCCGACACGGTGACGCCCCGGCCGCCCGGCCGGTCGGCCACCGTGAGGGTGCCGCCGAGCGCTTCAACCCGTTCCCGCATGCCGATCAGGCCATAGCCGCCGCCGCCGCGCCGCGAGAGGCCCGGCCCGTCGTCGGCCACGGAGAGGGCCACCTCGCCGCCGATGTCGATGGCCGACACCTCCACGGTGCAGGGCGCCGCGTGCTTGACCGCGTTGGTGATCGCCTCCCGGATGACGGCGAGCACCGCCGTGTCGGCCTCCGGCCCGAAGGAGGCGTCCGGAATGTCGATGACGAAACGGACCTCCGGGTGCCGGTCCCTGTGGAAGCTGGCGATCTCGTCCACGGCGGCCGCGAGGCCGAGGCTGCCGACGACGCCCGGCCGCAGCCGCCCGAGCAGGTCGCGCACGTGGGTGCGGGCGTGGGCGGCGGCCATCTTGACGGCCGCGGCCCGGTCGGCGACGAGCCGCGCGCCGGATCCGGGCAGCCGCGCCGCCTCGGTCTGGATGGTGGAGGCGTCCACGTCGATGGCGAAGAGGAAGGGCCCGACCTCGTCGTGCAGGTCGCGGGCAAGATCGGCGCGCTCCTCGTCCTGGACCCGGGCAAGCTGCTCGGAGAGCTGGCGGTTGCGCTGGTCTAGGTCCTGAAGCCGCTCGGCCATGGCGTTGTAGGCCCGGCAGAGGCCGGCGAGTTCCGGCGAGCCGCTTTCGCGCAGGCGCGTGCTGTAGTCGCCTCCGCCGATCCGGCCGAACGCCACCGTGAGGGCGTCGATCGGCTCCAGGGAGCGGCCGATGATCCACAGGATGAAACCGAAGGCCGCGACGAAGAAGGCGGTGAGGACGGAGAGGCTGACCACCACGTCGGCCCAGACCTCGTCGACCTCGCTGCGCGGATCGGGCGCCAGCACGAAGGCGACCCCGTGGTCGGGGAGCGCGATGCGGTCCACGGGGATGGCGGGGGCGATCAGGCCGACGAACCAGTCCGGCACCCGGTTGGCCGGTGCCGGCACAGACGAGCGGGCGATCTCGGACCCGTCGGCGGACAGGAGCAGCGCCTGCAGGTGGCGGTCGCCGTCGAAGATGCGCACCGTCTCCACCAGGTGGGCGGCCGGATCGGCGGCGCGGCCGATCTCGTCGAGGCGCCGGTCGACGGTGTTGCGCCCGACTTCGCGGGCGGCCGCCATCTCGATCTCCACCTTGCGCTGGGCGTGCCAGTAGGAGAGCCCGCCGCCGAGCACGAGCACGGCGGCCAGAACGAGCGTGATGGCGCCGACGAGACGCACCTTCAGCGACACCCTGACCCTCCACGCGCTTGCAACGGTTCAGTCTTCGACCGGAGGACGGCGGAGATCACGTTAAATCATGTTCATGATGGTGAGGAGGGTGCCGGCGCGGGTGCCGGCGAGGGCGGCCTGGAACGGCGAAACCGGCATGCCCTTGCGGACATGCCGGCTGCATCCGGTGGCGGCGATCGACCGGTGGAGGGACACCGCTCAGTCGTCGTCACCCGGAATGGTTTCGCCGAGTTCCCAGTACTCCACGTTCACGAGCTTGAGGAGCCCCGTGGCGGCGTCCACGTAGACGTTGTACTCGCCGCCGGCGCCGGCGATCTCCACGTCGACCTCGTAGGCGGCGGTGCCGTCGGCCAGAAGCAGGCGCTTCACCTCCTCCACCTCGCCCGCATAGCTGGCGGTGGCGGTCTTGGTGGCGTCGGCCTCGGCCACCTTGGCGAGCGCCGTCCAGCGCGGATCGTCGTCGTCCACGATGACGTCCACTTCCGAGACGAGGCCGGTAAGGCCGGAGACGCCGACGTAGTAATTGCCGGCCTTGGTCTCGACGACGAATTCGTAGGTCGGCACGCCGTTCCGGCTCTCGAACTCCAGGTGGGTGATCTTCGAGCCGATGGTGGACATCACCACGTCCATGGCCTGCGGCAGCGACACCGGAACGTGGGCGACGGAATCCATGACCGGGCCGGCGGCGGCGCCGGAGGCGGCGGCAAGCATGACGGAAAGGGCAAGCGGAAGGCGCAAGTGAGGCTCCTGGATCGGGGGGCGTCGCACGCGAAGGCTCTTCCGGCCTTGGACCTTGCGCGGGATCGCCCTTGAAGGTTGTCTCTCCCTGTCCCGATCCTAGGACCTGCTGCCCGGTGGCGGAGGGGGAATACTTCCCGATCGACCGGGAATTTTTCCGATGCCGTCGCCCAACACAGCGGAGCGCACCCGAACCTCGCCCTCGGCACGCGAGAGACTGATGGTCCGGAGCGTCTCGCGGCCGCCCGAGCGCCGGGTCATGCCGACGAGGTCGAGGGTGCTTGAGGCCGGTCGTCCTTGCCGGCGCGGCGGGGCCGGCTCGACACCGCGGCGGACGCCGTGGCGACACCGTGGGCGAGCGCCGCCTCTAGGTCGCGGCCCTCGGCGAGGGCGGCGAGGAAGCCCGCGTTGAAGACGTCGCCGGCCCCGATGGTGTCGACGACCGCCACGGGGGGCGCGGGCACCTGGACGGTGACGCGGTCCGGACCGACGCCGATGGCGCCGTTCGGCCCGCGCTTGGTGACGACGATGGCGCCGGGGGGCATCAGGGCCCGGAGGGCGCCGGCTGCTTCGGCCACGTCGTCGATGCCGGCAAGAGCCGCGGTCTCCACCTCGTTGAGGAGGCAGAAGGTGGAGCGGGCGAGCCAGCCGCGGACCTCTGCCCGCACCATGTCGGTCCAGTCGGCGAGCGGCCAGCCGGTATCCAGCGCGACGGCGATGCCGCGCGCCTCGGCCCAGTCGAAGAGGGCGGGGTAGTCGGCGGCGAGCCGGTCGGTGAGGAAGCTGCCGCAGAGGAGGAGGATGCCGCCGGCAAGCCGTTCGCCGTCCAGCATGGCGGCGACGCCCGGCCAGTCCATGGCCGGCAGGTGGCCGCGGGTGGTGAGGAAGGTGCGCTCGCCGTCCGGATGGGTGATGCCGACCGACAGGGTGGTGGGGCCGGGCTCCATCCGCCAGCGCGCGGCGAGCGGTCCGAAGCCGGCCTTCAGCCAGGCCCCGAAGGCGTCGTCGCCGACGGTGGCGGCGATCTGGTGGTCGACGCCGAGCGCCCGCCAGGCGAGCGAGGTGTTGCCGGCGGCGCCGCCGACCCGGAGGTCGTCGTCCGGCACCAGGATTTCCGTGCCGGTGCGCGGCCACGGGGCGACCGGACCGACGATCAGGTCCACGTTGACGTTGCCGACGACGGCGAGGGGGCGCATGGGCTCGCTCCGGGCGGGGGGCCTCTGACGAGGCGGGCGCCGGCCGTCATAGCACAGGGGCGGGCAAGCCGGGGAGGACGCCGCACCATCCGCCGCCGAAGTCGCGGCTTGCGGCGCCCCGTCGAAGCGGGGCGCCGCAAGATCGTCGTCGGGCGTGCGGCCCGTCGGGCCGCACAGACCGCCGTCAGGCGGCGGCGGGCACGTAGGGGCGCGCGGCGGGGCCGATCACCCAGTGTTCCTGAAGCGCGATCGGGAAGACGTAGCGCGGCTCCACCAGGGTCGGGTCGGACGGCAGGATGCCGCCGCGGCCGGCCATGGCGGTGGTGGCGGCTTCAAGCGCCTCGCGGCTTTCGAACCAGAAGTGGACCGCCGCGTCGAAGCGCGGTTCGCCGACCACGTACCAGCCGTCGCGGGTGGTGCAGACGTCGTGGCGCAGGAGCCCCGGGATGGCGGCCGCCTGCGGCACGGCGGCGTCGCGCAGGCGCATGCGGAAGTCGTCGATCGAAAGCCCGTTGGTGCGCTTGACGAGGGCCATCAGCTTCACGCCGCCGGCCGGCGCCACCTCGCCCATGGTGTCGTGGATGACCGCCTGGTCGGTGTCGAGCACCTGGGTGTTCCAGAAGGCGGCCCAGCGCGGCTCGTCGAGGCGGGCGCCCTCCAGGAAGGGCTTGGACTGCAGGGAGGCGAGCTGCTCGGCCTCGTTGGCGATCCAGATCTCCGCCATGCCGCTCCAGAGGGCCGCGCCCGGCGCGCCCGACCAGTCGACGCGTAGATCCACCTTGTAGCGGCGGATCTCGGCGATCTTGCTGGCGTACTGCACCGCATGGATGTTGAGCCAGTAGTCCTGGAACGCCGCCTCGGTCATGCCCGGACGGGGGCTCGCCAGGATGTGCTGATGGATCATGGGATTATGCTCCGCAAGGGTTCGGGTCAGGCGGCCCCGCCGGCCGGACGGCCGGTGGCGCGGTTGAGGATCCGGCGCGCCATCGCCACGAAGGCGTGGTGGCGCGGCGGGCCGAGGTGGTGGTGGAGCGGCCGGGGCAGCCGGGGCACGAGGCCGCAGGCGAGCGCGGCGGTGGCGGCGCCGAGGAGGGAGGCCCCGGCGTAGAGCGTCACGCGGTCGAACTCGCCGGCGATCACCGCCGGGGCGAAGGCCCGGAGCGGGTTGAGCCCGGCGCCGGTGGCGTCGCGCAGGATGAGGGTGGCCATGAGGAAGTAGCCGGCCTTCATGGCGAAGGTCCACCGGGCGAAGGCCGGGTGGCTCGTCATGGCGAACAGGGCGAGGACGAGAAGGCCGGTGGCGGCGAACTCCAGGCCGAACACGGCCGGATCGGAGAGGCCGCCCGCCGGCGCCACCAGCATGCGGCCGCTCGCCGCGAAGGCCTCCGGCATCAGGGTGGCGACGAAGGCCGTCGCCGCCACGGCGCCGACCGCCTGGCCGGTCACGTAGGCGGCGGCGTCGCGGGCCGTCAGCGTGCGGTGGAGGAGGAAGGCGAGCGTCACCGCCGGGTTCATGTGGGCGCCGGAAATGCGCCCGAGCGGCGACAGCACGACCAGGGCGATCGCCACGAACACCGCGCAGGCGGCCGCCACGGTGGCGGCGAAGCCGTCGAGGCCGGGCGCGATCACCAGGGCGCCGAACGCCTGCAGGCTGGCGGTGAGGAGAAAGGTGGCGGCGGCCTCGGAGAGGCCGTGCACCAGGAGGCGCCGGGCCGGGACGACGGCGAACGCGGGGACGGGCGCGGCGCGGTCGGGCGCGGCCGGGATCGCCGGAACGCCGGATGCGGCCGGGATCGCCGGAACGCCGGACGCGGCCGGCGGGGCGGCGGCGGGCCGGCCGTCGGCGCGCTCGAGCGGGGAGAGCGCGCTCATGCGGGCGCCCCCGCGGCAAGCCGCTCGGCGATCAAGCGGAACATCTCCGGGTCGACCGCCATGTCGCCCATGAAAGGCCGGTCGAGCTCCACGATCATGAAGACCACCAGGGCGACGGACACGGCGAGAATGCTGGTCAGCACCTGGTGGCGGCGGCGCTCCAGGCCGAAGAAGAAGCTGAGCGCCACAATGAGCAGGGTGCCGAGGACGATGACGCTCCAGATCACCGGATGGATGCCGTAGTCGGCGAGATAGAGCCGGTCGCGCCGGGCGTCGATGAGAGCGGTGACCTGGTCGAGGAGGTGGTCCTGCACGAGCGTCTCGGCGCCGTTGGCCGGCTGGTGCGTCAGGATGAGGGCGCGCATGGCCTCGGCGGCGGCCCAGGCGGCCTCCGGGCGCTCGCCGCTGGTCATGGCGTCCCATTCGGTGGAAAGCACCGTCTCCACGTAGGCGGCGGCCTCTGCCCGGATGGCGACGCCGGTCGCGCCGAGACCCTCGGCGAGATCCGCCACGTCGGCGACGAGGCTCGCCTCGCGTTCGACGGCCATCTCGGCCCGGTCGTGGGTCTCCCAGGCGGCGATCGCCGCCCAGGCGAGGAGCACCGCGTAGACCACGCCCACCACGGCGATCACGAAGCCCACGATGTCGTTGTAGGTGTGGCGCGTCTCCGGCGGCTCGACCCGGCCGATCACCGCGATGCCGGCGACCGAGTAGCCGATGCTGGCAAGGACGATGAGGAACCCGAGAACGACGGCCGGAAGGTCGTGGAAGAATGCGAACACGGCGGGCAAGCTCCGGAACCGGCGGGGCATGGGGCGGCCGCCCCGGATCAGGGACGGTCGGCGAGGTCTGCGGGAGAAGCGGTGGAGGGACGGCCGCCCGCACCCCGGGAAGGGCGCGGGCGGCCTCGACTTCGGGCCTTCAGACGAGGGCGGCCTCGACTTTGGACCTTCAGACGAGGGCGGCCTCGACTTCGGGCCTTCAGACGAGGGCGGCCTCGTCCAGGATCTCGCTCTCGGCGAGGAGTTCGCGGATGGCCGGGTTGGCGCCCTCGAAGACGAGGGCGAAGGTGGCGCCGCGCTGCTGCTTCAGCATGATCAGCGTGCGGACCGCCTCGCTCGACAGGGCGGTGAGCCCGCCGATGTCGAAGCGGATGCCGGCCGGCTCCGTCTCCAGGGCCTCGGCGATGGCCTCCTTGAAACGCGCCATGGTGGCGGGCTTGACCTCGCCCTCCAGGAGCACCGTCGCCAGGCTGTCGCTGACGCCGGCGAAGGCGGCCGTGCCGGCCACCGCCGTCGGCACCAGGCGGACGTGCACCTTGATCTCCCCATGGTTCGCCGGCAGGCGGACGAAGAGGCCGCTGGCGTCGAAGTCATGGTAGGGCACGCCGTCGATCGACACGCTGTCGATGCGCACCGAGCCCGGCGGCAGCAGATCCGGCGACACGCGCAGGATGCCGTCCTTGAACCCGCCCTGCCGCGGCTTGAACCAGAGGTTCATCGGCTGCTTGGTGACGAGCAGGTTGGTGTAGACGGTGGCCAGATACGCGAGCTCGAAGGAGTGGTAGCCGGCCATCGAGTGGCTGCCCTTCAGCCGCTCGGTGCCGAGGGCGAACGGCATGCCGTTGGCGAGCACGTTGAAGTAGATGCCGCCGGCGTCGTTGTCGAGGAACCAGGCATTGTAGAAGGCCGCGCTCTCACGGGCGTACTTCAGGTAGACCTCGTCGCCGAAGGTGCCGTTGAGGATCAGATAGGCGAGGATCGCCTGCTCCTGCTGCCACCAGGCCTTGCGGTCGTGCCAGGCGAAGCGGTGATGGCGCTGGCCGGGCTCCAGGGTGCGCTCCACCACGTCGTACCAGCCGCCGCGCTGCGGGTCGCTGCCGGCCGCCGGCATCAGGCCGGCGATCTTGCGCGACAGGTCCTCGTAGCCGTCCTTGGGCTTGAGGTTGTGCATGCGGATCAGATTCCAGGCGATCTTCAGGTTGTGGCCGACGACCGCGCGGTTCTGCTGCCAGCCCCAGCTCTGGTCCTTCGACCAGTCGGCGAAGAACTTCTCCTGGACGAACGGGCTGTGCTCGTAGTCCGGGAAGCGCTCGGCGATGGTGTCGAAGGTGTACTCCAGGAACTCCTTGTACTCTTCGGCGCCGGTGGCGAGGTAGAGGTTGATCAGGTAGGCCGGGGCGTGGTCGCCGACCGAGTTCCAGTTCTTGCGGCCCTGGTTGTGGCCGAGCGTCGGGCTCTCCGGATCGAAGGTGATCGGGTCCAGGTGGCTGAAGTAGCCGCCGTTCGGGCCGTGGTCCTTGAAGAACTTGTTGAACAGCCGGATGGTGCCTTCCGCGTCCGCCAGGATCTGCGGATCGCCGGTGATGCGGTAGGTCTGCATCGGGCCGGCGAGGGCGTAGATCTGCTCGTAGCAGGGGATGGCGTTGAAGTCGTCGCCGAACTCGGAGGCGAAGATCTTCTGCTCCGAGCCGTCCGGCTTGATGTCGACCGCGTGGTACCAGTAGGTGACGTTCTCGGTCTTGTCCTCGGCGCGGAAGTGGTCGCGCAGGTACCGGGTGCCGGCGTCGGCGGCTTCCAGGAAGCGGTCCTCGCCGGTCATCATGAAGGCGCTGGCGAAACCGTAGACGAGACGCGAGATGGTGTCGGTCTCCTGGCGGGCGGTTCCGAACTTGGTGCCGAGGGCCGAGATGGTGGTGCGGTACTCGGTGTAGTCGTAGACGCCCTCGGGGAATTCGGCCTTCAGGTAGAAGTCGCCGAGCTGGGCCACCTGGCGCACCCACCAGTCGGACCGCTCGAAGGCGTATTCGTTCTCGGTCCGGCCGAGCATCACGATGTGCTTGGCGTCGAACGCATAGCCGTCGTTCGGCGCATCCGGATAGAAGACGCCGTAGGCATAGAGGAAGCGGCCCGGCACCAGCATGGAGCGCAGGTTCGCCGTGGCGTCGTGGTAGGGCTCGCCAAGATTGCGGACGAGCTCCGCGTAGACGTTCGCCGAGAGATGGATCTCGAAGTCGCGGCCGTCGGAGGTGACGAGGCCGAAGCTTTCGCGGTCGGCGTCGTAGCCGGTCACGTAGCCGGCGACGAGGTCAGAGAAGGTGAATTCGATACGCGAGGTCATGGCAGGTTGTTCCCTTTTTCCTCGAAGGCTGGGTGTTGGGCGGAGGGGGCCGGGCGGCGCGGCCAGGGCCGGCCGCCGCGGCGGTCGTTTCAGATCGGGCGGTTGACGAGGACCACCACCGAGCGGCCCTCCACCCGGTAGGTGGCGGCCGGGTGCGAGACCTCGGCGCCGGGGGCGGCGATGTCCTGGGGCGCCGCAAGGGCGGTGTCGACCGCCCGGCACCAGCCGTGGCCGGCGACGGACGGGAGCTCGAAGTCGAGCGGCTCCCAGTACATGTTGAGGATGACGTGGAGGTCGGACCCGTCGTCGGGGCCGGCGAGGGTGAAGGCCAGCACGCGGCTGTCCGCGCTCCAGTCGGGCGCGCCGACGCGGGTGCCGTGCCAGGTGATGTCGGCAAGGCCGCGGGCGTTCACCGGACCGGCCGACCCTTGCAGGTAGCGCGAGCGGTGGATCGCCGGATGGCGCTTGCGGAAGGCGATCATCTCCTTGAAGAAGCGGAAGATGTGGTCGTTGGCCGAGACCTTGGACCAGTCGAACCAGGAGATGTCCGTGTCCTGGCACCAGCCGTTGTTGTTGCCGCCCTGGCTGCGCCGGACCTCGTCGCCCATGAGGATCATGGGCACGCCCTGGGAGAGCATCAGGATGGCGGCGAAGTTCTTCACCTGCCGGTCGCGGAGCGCCTCCACGTCCGGACCGGCGGGGCCTTCCACGCCGCAGTTCCAGCTCATGTTGTCGTCGACGCCGTCGCGGTTGCCCTCGCCGTTCGCCTCGTTGTGCTTGCCGTCGTAGGAGACGAGGTCGTTGAGGGTGAAGCCGTCGTGGCAGGCGACGAAGTTGACGCTGTTGACCGGCAGCCGGTTATTCCAGGCGTAGAGATCGGCGCTGCCGGTCATGCGGGCCGCCACCGACCCGACCAGCGAGCGGCCGCCCTCGGCGCCCGCGTCGCCGCGCACGAAGCGGCGCACGTCGTCGCGGAAGCGGCCGTTCCACTCGGCCCAGCGGGCGCCGGGGAAATGGCCGACCTGGTAGAGGCCGGCGGCGTCCCAGGCCTCGGCGATCACCTTGGTGTCGACCAGCACCTCGTCGAGCTCGATCTGCCAGAGCACCGGCGGGTGCGGCAGCGGGGCGCCGTCCTCGCCGCGCGACAGGACCGAGGCCTCGTCGAACCGGAAGCCGTCGACGTGCATCTCCTCCACCCAGTAGCGCAGGCAGTCGAGGATGAACTTCTCGCCAATCGGATGGTTGGTGTTGAAGGTGTTTCCGCAGCCCGTGTAGTCGTAGTAGAAGCGCTTGTCCTCCGGCACCAGGTAGTAGTAGGCACTGTTGGCGAAGCCCTTGAAGGAATACATCGGGCCCTGGTGGTTGCCCTCGTCGGTGTGGTTGAACACCACGTCGAGGATGACCTCGATGTCGGCCGCGTGGAGCGCCTTCACCATCTCCCGGAACTCGTTGACGTGGTCGCCGATCTCCGGCTTGACGCAATAGCCCGGGTGCGGGGCGAAGTAGGCCATCGTCGAATAGCCCCAGTAGTTGGTGAGGCGACGGCCGTCGACGATGCGGGATTCGGTGTCGTCGAACTCGAACACGGGCAGGAGTTCGACGGCGGTGACGCCGAGTTCCTTCAGGTAGGGGATCTTCTCGACCACCGCGCTGAAGGTGCCGGGGTTCTTCACCCCGGAGGTGGGCGAGCGGGTGAAGCCGCCCACGTGCATCTCGTAGATGACCGTGTCGCGCATGGGCTTGCGCAGCGGCCGGTCGCCGGCCCAGTCGAAGTCGCGCGGGTCGACCACCACGCTGCGGATGGACGAGCCGAGGTTGTCGCCCGGCCGGCAGGCGTCGCCGCGGTTCCAGAGCGTCTTGGAATTGGCCCTGGAGTAAGGATCGATCAGCACCTTCTCCGGGTCGAAGCGGCGGCCGGTCGCCGGGTCGTCCTCCCCGTGCACCCGGTAGGCGTAGTGCGCCCGGTCGCCGAGGCCGCGCAGATACACGTGCCAGAAGTGGAAGGTGCGGTTGACCTCCGGGTCGAGCCGCACGGTGGCGATCGGCGAGCGGTCGTCGTGGCTGGCGAAGAGGAGAAGCTCCACGGCCGTCGCGTCCGGGGCGAAGATGGCGAAGTTGACGCCATGGTCGTCCACGGTCGCGCCGAGCGGATACTGGCGGCCCGGCTCCACCGCGTAGGCCGGACGCGGCAGGGCGTCGAGCTCGGTCGCGTCGAGGAGGGCGGGAAGGGTCATCACGGTCATGGGGCGGTCCTTTGGCGGGTGGCGGCGGGGGCCGTCAGACGGCGCCGAGGCGATTGAGCACGGCGCGGGCGAGCAGGTGCGCCTCCGCGCCGGTGCGGGCGGTGATCAGGTCGCCGTCCTCCACCACGTCGGCGTCGACGAACTCGGCCCCGTAGGCGATCGCGTCGCCGTGGAGGTTCGGATGGCAGGTGAGGCGGCGGCCGCGGACGAGATCGGTGCGCGGGGCGGCGAGCCAGAGGCCGTGGCAGATGATGCCCTTGACCACGTCCGGCCGGGCGAAGGCGCGGGCGAGGAAGGCGGTGGCCGGCGGGATTTCGCGGAGATCGGCGGTGTAGCGCAGCCGGTCCGACACGTAGCCCGACGGCACGATCACGGCGCCCACGTCGTCGAACGCGCCGTCCGTGACGGTCTCGAAGCTGTCGCGGCACTCCAGCGGGGCCTGGTGTTCGTGGCCCTTGAAGGTGAGGACCGACTGGCCCCACAGGCGCGACACGAAGCGCAGCGGCACGCCGCTCTCGCGGAAGCGATACTGGTAGTACCAGATCTCGTGTTCGTAATAGTCGCTCTCGATGAGCACCAGGACGGACTTCGGCACGGCGGCCTCCCAAGCGTTCGGTGTGTCGGTTTGGCGTGTCGGTTCGGCGGTCGGGGTCGAGGCGCGCTTGCGGCCTACTGGCCGCAGCGCACGCCGATGAGTTCGGGATGGACGTCGCCCTCGATGGCGACGTCGAGGAGGAAGGGGCCGGGCTCGGCGAGCGCCGCCGCGATGGCCGGGGCGATGTCGGCGGGGGTCTCCACCCTGATCGCCGGCACGCTCATGGCCTTGGCGAGGTCGGCGAAGTGGAGCGCCGGCTTTGAGAGGTCGAAGCTCAGCGGGAAGGGCCGGCCGTCGATCGCCGCCTCGGTCCAGAACTGCTGGATGTTGAGCTGCAGGAGCCGGTAGGAGCGGTTGTTGCAGATCACGTACTTGACGTTCAGCCGGTGGCGGGCGGCGGTCCAGAGCGCCTGGATGGTGTACATGGCGCCGCCGTCGCCGGAGACCGCCACCACGGGCCGGCCGGGACGGGCCGCCGCAAGGCCGACGCCGCCGGCAAGCGCGGAGCCGAGCGAGCCGCCACGGGTCTGGAAGAAGGCCGACGGGTCGGTCGGCGGCAGGTAGCGGGTGAGCGTCGGCGAGTTGGTGAGCGCCTCGTCGAACACCGGGGTGCCGGGCGGCAAGGCTTCCGCGAAGGCCCGCATGAAGCGGCTGAACGGCATCGGCGTGCGGTCGGCCTTGGCGTCGTCGGCCGCGACGGCGGCGGCGAGATCGCGCCGCTTGGCGAGCGCGGCCGCCTCCATGCGGGCGCTGGCGGCCGAGCGGGCGGCCGGCGCGAGCCGGGCCTCCAGGGCGTCGGCGAGGGCCGAGAGGGTCACCTTGGGGTCGGCCACCATGGCGATCTCGACCGGGTGGTTCTTGGCGATGGCGTCCGGGTCGAGGTCGATGTGGATGCCGACCGCGTCGGGGGCGAAGATGGTGCCGAGTTCGGGGAAGACCTCCGGCACCATGTAGGTGCCGACGATGAGATTGACGTCGCCGCGCTTCAGGATCGGCAGGCTCTGCTCGCCGAACATGTGGCCGGTCTGGCCGCGCCAGAGCGGGTGGGTGGTGTCGAGGTTGACCTCGCCGCAGTCGACGCCCCACACGTCGGCGCCGAGGAGTTCGGCGATGCGGGCCACCTCCCCTTGCGCGCCCGACCAGGCGACGCCGTCGCCGACGTAGAGGGTCGGCCGGGCCGCCTTGGCGAGCGCATCGGCGGCGGCGGCGACGAGGGCCGGGTCGCCGGCGCTGCGGGTCGACGGGGTGAGGCTGGCGACGACGGGCTCCAGCGCCTCGGCGTCCAGGATGTCCTGGGGCAGGCAGACGTAGACGGGGCCCATCGGCGGGGTCAGCGCCACCTTGACGGCGCGCCGGAGCACCCGGAGCAGCGACGAGGGGTGCTGCACCATGGTGGCCCACTTGGTGACGGGCTTGGCCATGGCGACGAGGTCCGCCGCCATCTGGGCGTCCATCGCCTGGTAGCGGATGCCGGCGTCGCCGCCGAGCACCAGGATCGGGCTGTGGCCGCGCTTGGCCTGGTAGAGGGCGCCGATGCTGTTGCCGAGGCCCGGCGAGGAGTGGATCTGGGCGACCGCAAGACCCCTTGTGGCCCGGGCGTGGGCGTCCGCCGCCATGATGGCGACGGTCTCCTGCAGCGTCAGCACATAGTCGACGCCGGGAAAGTCGCCGAGCGCGTCGAGCAGGCCCTGCTCCACCGTGCCCGGGTTGCCGAACATGTGGGTGACGCCGTCGGCGACCAGTTGCTCCACGACGGCTCGATGTCCAGTGCGCACGAATTCCCCTCCCCGTCGGCCGCAGCCGGGTGAATGTGCCGGCAGCCAGGCTGCCGGAGATCCGCCGACAGCAAGGCTGTCGGAGCTGCCGGTGTCCCGGCGGCGATGGTCAGGTGGCGGTGGGCTTACCAGCCGGAACGGACGAGGCCGTTCTTCATCACGTCGACGAAGCGGTCGCCGAACTCGTGCGAGCACTGCAGCGAGCGCGCGGTGATGAACGGATAGTCGACGATCACCGAGGTGCGCTTGCCGAAGTTCCCGTGGTAGGCGCCGGTCGGGCCGACGGCGTCGGCGAGCAGGTATTCCAGGACGTAGGGCGGCGGGCCCATGTTGAAGTCGGTGCCGACGAAGCCGGTGCCGTCGTGATAGTCGTATTCGATGCAGTGGCCGGTGACGTTCTTGCCGGCGATGATCGCCTTGCGCTCGTTGAAGTCGCGGGCGAAGACGAGGGCGGCGACGCCGTAGCAGATAGCGCCGATCGGCCGCTGGGCGGCGTGGAAGCCGAGCACCAGGTCGTGGACGCGCTGGTTGTTGACCATGTCGACGATCGGGCCGCTGCCGCCGACGAGCAGGATGGCGTCGTAGCGCTCCAGCATGGTGGCCTGGGCGATCCGGCGGTCCTCGTAATAGGCCTCCAGGCGGCGCAGGAAGTTGTCGGCGCTGTAGTAGGGACGCTCCGGGAAGAGCTTGGCGAGGCTCTGGGTCGCGTCGAGGCGGTTGGTGGCCTCGAAGGCCAGCACCTCGGCCGCGTCGTCCTCGGTGGTCACGCAGGTGCCGAGCGGCGGGTCCATGTAGCGGGTGTCGGTGCTCGGCGGCAGGACCGGCGAGCGCTTGCCGTTCGGCGTGGCGAATTCCAGCTGGTAGCCGGCGGCCTCCAGTTTGAGGAGCGGCCCGACGAGCTCGATGCCCCAGTAGCCCCACTCCGACATCACGGCCAGGATCTTGCCCGTCTTGCTCATGTTCACTCCCCCTCGTTGCAAGAGACGGCCGGATGGTCTGGCCGGAGCATTTAATTTAGTCCTACGAAGACCAGATTAAATTCTCGGCAAGTCAGTGATTCCCCGATACCCAACAAGACAAACCGACGTTCCTTCACCGTTTTTGGTCTATTAAGTGCTGGTAACCATCGATTTGAATCCCAATGAGATCAATTGTTTCGTAATCACGGCGGCGTTCAACTTGGATTAACCACGAACGCCCCGGTATAAATGCAGTGCACATATGTACACTGCAGACGTTTCGGTTTGGTCTGAGTTTTCAGCCGCGTAGCCGACCCGTGTCGCCCAGGGAGCGTGATGATCACAGAGAAAAGCGCGGTTAAATCGTTTCGGATTCATCGGCGTCAACAGTATGGAAAGCATGTTTTCCTCTCCGGCGGCTCTCGACGAAAATAAAACGGCTCTGGTTTTAACGGCTTGTTGGACATGATCCCCTAGTCTTGCTGCCAAGAAGCGCCGGTCCGGCAGAATGCCTGGAGCCGCGTTGCTGTCGGCCAGCTCCGTTCTTTTCTTGGATGCGACGTCCGACAACACGGCGACCGGCCGAACGAGACACGGCCCGCTCGCGCGCCGCACCGGTCGGGACCGCACCGGTCGGCCGACGGTCTGCCACACACCTTGGGGGAGGATGCGATGATGGATGGGACACCGGCCATGGGTGCCAGCCCACGCGGAGAGACCGGCGCCGGCCTCAGCGGACGAACCGGCGCCGCCATGCCGGTCGCCGACCAGTTGGCGATCCGGGACCTCTTCGCCCGGCACTTCTATGCGCTCGACGGCCTCACCACCCTGGTGCCCGGCGCGCCGGCCCGCAGCTGGGCCGGGACCTTCACGCCGGACGGCCGCTTCGCCATCGTGCGCGCCAGCGGCGAGACCGTGGTGGAGGTGGCCGGCAGGCCGGCGCTGGAAGCTTTGTTCGCGCAGTTCCCGGACGTGGAGCGGACGCGCCACTGGATCAACGACCTCCTGATTGAGCCGATCGACGCCGACACGGCGGACGCGGGCTGCTACATCATCGCCCTCGACATCGGGACCAACCCGGCGCCGATCATCCGCACCGGCGTCTATGTGGACCGGGTGGTGCGCCAGGACGGCGCCTGGCTGTTCGCGAGCCGCCGCCTGATCCTCGACCCGTCGAGCCCGGCCGCATGAGCGCCGCGCTCGCCGCCCTCCCGGCCGAAGTCGCCGGCGCCTGCGTCGTCGACGCGTTCGACCGGACCGACGCGGCCGCGCTCGCCGCCGTCGGCGCCGACGCCGCCCTCGACCACCACCTGCCGTCCTTCCTCGACCCGCCGTCGCCGGTGTTCGCCGGGATCGTCACGCGCCGGGACGCCACGGGCGAGACCCCCGCCGGCATGCGGCGCCTCAAGGCCGCCTTCCACACCTTCGTGCCGCTGGCGGCGCCCCTGCCGGCGGACGCGGTCGGCCTCTTCGCCTTCGTGCGCCGCAAGCCCGGGATGACCCTGGAGGCCTTCCGCCGCCACAGCCTGACGGTGCACGGACCGATGGACGCCCGCATGCCCGGCCTCCTCGGCTACGTGCAGTGCCACGCGGACGATGCGGACGCCGCCGGGTTCGACTGCGTGTCCGTCTTCCGCTTCGCCGACCTCGCCGCGCTCCAGGCCGCCCTTGCGGCGCCGGGCAGCGCCGCGTCGGCCGCCGATCTCGACGCCTTCGTGGACCTTTCCTCGGCGGTCGTCCTCGCCACCCGTCCGGCCGCCGGCCGCGCCCTTCTCTTCTGACTTCGTTGAGGCCATTCACCATGGATGCTGAAGCCATCGTCATCGGCAGCGGGTTCGGCGGCGCCGTCGCGGCGCTCCGCCTCGGGGAGGCGGGAATCCGCACCCTCGTGCTGGAGCGCGGCCGCCGCTGGGACATCACCGACCCGACGACGGACGCCACCTTCTCCACCTTCCAGGGCCTCGACAAGCGGGCCGAGTGGATGAACAGCGTGTCGCGGACTCCCGCCTACGAGGGCCGGCCGATCGAGCCCTACGTGGGCGTCCTGGAGATCGTCGAGCACGGCGAGTACAAGTTCCTGGTCGGCTCCGGCGTCGGCGGCGGCAGCCACGCCTACGGCGGCATCCTGATCGCGCCGCCGCGCGAACTCTGGGGCGACGTCTTCCCGGCCATCCCCTTCGACGAGATGGAGAACACCTATTTCCCGCGGGTGATCGAGACCATCGGCGCCTCGCCCATCCCGGACGACATCCTGGACACGCCCTACTATCTCGGCCTCAAGGTGTTCGACCGCCAGGCCGAAAAGGCCGGCTTCCCGCTCGCCGCCTCCACCACCAACGGCATGAAGGACGGCCGCACCCGCTTCATGATGGGCATCGACTGGGAGAAGGTGCGCGAGGAGATCGCCGGCAAGCGGGTGGGCTCCACCATCGGCGCCCAGTTCTGGTTCGGCCAGAACTCCGGCGCCAAGCAGACGCTCGACCAGAACTACCTGAAGCGCGCCGAGGAGACCGGCGCCGTCGAGATCCGGCCGCTGCACCTCGTCCGCCGCATCGAGGCGATCGACGGCGGCTACCGGGTGGGCGTCGACCGGATCGACGAGACCGGTTCTGTCCAGGAGACGGTCTCGCTCACCTGCCGGTCGCTGTTCCTGGCCGCCGGCACGCTCGGCACCACGGAATTCCTCTTAAGGGCGAAGGCCCGGGGCGACCTGCCGCGCCTCAGCGACGCGGTCGGCGAGGGGCTCGGCAACGACGGCGACACCTTCACGGTGCGCACCAACCTGCCGGAGACCACCAATCCGCACCTCGGCGGCCCCGGCGCCATCGTGGTGATGAACTACGAGAACCCGGTCTATCCGTGCGTGATGATGCGGGCGCCGCTGCCGCGCTTCGAGCAGGACTTCCCCAAGCTCGACGTGATGGGCACCTTCATCTTCACCATGACGCCGCACCGCGGCCGCATGACCCTCGACCCGGCGACCGACCAGCTGGTGCTGGATTTTGCGAGCGACGATCTTTCCAAGGACGCCGCGCGCCACCTGGCGGAGCGCATGGCGACGGCGACCGGCGGCGTCGCCGGCCAGCCGTCGAGCCAGATCACCGGCCACCAGCTGGGCGGCGCCGGCATGGGCAGCGTCTGCGACACCGCCGGCCGGGTGAACGGCCACCCGGGCCTCTACGTGGTGGACGGCGCCCTGGTGCCGGGCTCCAGCACCTGCGTGAACCCGGCGCTCACCATCGCGGGCCTTGCCGAACGCTGCATGGACCAGATCCTCGCCACCGACCTGAAGCGCGCCTGAGGCGCCTTCCGCCGACCCTCCTCCGGCGCGCGGCGGACCCGACGCGCGCGCCGGCCCCTTCCATCACGGACCGCTCCGAAGGGAGACCCCCATGAGCCAAGACGAGACCCGCCGCGTCGCGACCGCCTGGTTCGACGCCCTCGACCGGGCCGACTACCCGGCCGCCATCGCCCTCCTGGACCCGGCGATCGAATGGGTGAACCTGCCCCAGGTGCCGGGCGTCACCGACATCATCCCCTGGATGGGCACCGCCCACGGCATCGATCAGGTGCTGAACCAGTTCTCCACCCGCAACGGGGTGGTGGAGGTCAAGCAGTTCAAGCCGGTCGATCTCGTCGTGGAGGGCGAGGTGGCGGTCGGCACCGTGCACGACATCTCCACGGTGGTGGCCACCGGCCGCGACTTCGAGATCCTGTTCGCCAGCTGGATGGTGGTCCGCGGCGGCAAGATCGTGAAGTGGAAGAGCTATTGCGACGCCGCCCCGGTGGTCGCGGCCTTCATCGGCGGGGTCGCCGAGAAGCTGGTCGACGCCGTCAAGGCGGGCGACGCCAAGACGGTGGAAACCCTGCTCGTCCGCCACCGCGGCGACCCGGACACCCGCGACCCGGCGACCGGCCTCACGCTCCTGATGACGGCCGCCGCCCGCGGCGACGCCGCCATCGCCCGGCTCCTGGTGGAGCGCGGCGCCGACGTATTCACCACGGACCCGCGCACCGGCGCGACCGCGCTCCACAAGTGCGGCCAGGGCGGCAGCGTGGAGGTGGCGCGCCTTCTCCTCGACGCCGGCGCGCACCTCGACGCGGTGACGCCCTCCATGGGCCACACGCCGCTGATGGACGCGCTCTGGTACAAGTGGCCGGACCTCGTCCGCTTCCTGATCGACCGCGGCCAGAACCTGGAATTCGGCACCCACTACGGCTTCCGGCTCGACGACCACATCGCCTTCGAGCTGAAGGTGAACCAGGGCGCCGAGAAGGCGGTGTTCGAAAAGATCGCCGAGACCGTCCGCATGGCCCGCGCCCGCCGGCAGGAGGCGATGGAGGACCAGGCGCTGATGGGGGCGGTGAACGCCGGCGACACGGCGAAGGCCAAGGCGCTGATCAAGGCCGGCGCCGACGTCAACGCCACCTGGCCGCACGTGAACTCCTTCCTCGACGGCCACACGCCGCTGCTCGTCGCGGCCCGCGACGGCCACACGGACATCGTCCGCGAACTCCTGGCCGCCAACGCCCGGCTCGACATCTCCGACTGGGTGTTCAAGGGCTTCCCGATCCACAAGGCGACCTACAACGGCAACGCCGAGATCCTCGCCATGATCGTCAGCCAGCCGGGCGTGAACCTCGACGTCCAGGGCTGGATCAACGGCTATACGCCGCTGCACGACGCGCTCTGGCACGGCTTCGCCGACTGCGCCGAGATCCTGGTCCGGGCCGGGGCGCGCCTCGACCTGGAAGGTCACGACGGCAAGCGCGTGCTGGACATCGCCCGCCAGGTGCTCGGCCCCGACGCCCCGGTGACCCGCCTCATCGCCGACAAGCTGGAGCTTTCCAAGTGACCCCGATCCAGCTCTTCTACGTGACCATCTCCACCCCGGACATCGACCGGATGATCGCCTGGTACACCGACGTGCTCGGCTACCAGCTGTTCACCCGCAAGGACTTTCCGGAGTTCAACACCCGCATCGCCGTGATGGAGCAGGCGGGCTTCCGCCTGGAGCTCCTGCAGCAGGGCAACGCGGTGCCGATCTCGCCCGGCCGGCACGATCCGCCGGACCACACCAACATCCACGGGCTGTCGCAGTTCGCCGTGCTGGTGGACGACCTCGACGCGGCGCTCGCCGATCTCGCCACGAAAGGCGTGGAGCCGGTCTGGGTGAAGCGGGTCGACACGGACTTGAGGCTCTCGTTCCGCTTCATCCGCGACTGCGACGGCAACCTGATCCAGCTCGTGCAGCTGATGGACGACGCCGCCGCCCACCGCCGCGACCTGATCGCGGCCCGCCACGCCGCCGGCGGCCCGATCGGCTGAGACCGGGTCGGAACGGGCGCAGGCCGGTCCCTACCCGACGCCCGGCGTTCAGGCCCTGAGGAAGCCGAGGATCACGGCTTCCACATGGTCGCGCCGGGCGGCCACCTCCGCCGGGTCGGTCAGCGGCACGGCGAAGATGGCCGACAGGGTGTGGATGTTGGAGAAGTAGAAATAGCTGAGGCCGGCGATCGAAATGTAGAGATGGACCGGGTCCACCCCCGGCCGGAACTGGCCCGCCGCCTCGCCGGCCTTCAGGAGCGTGGCGATCTGCTGGACGATGGGCGAGTGCATGCGCGGGATCTCGGCGATCTGCCGCACGAACTGGCCGCGCAGGATGTTCTCCGTCGCAAGGAGGCGGATGAACCACGGATTGGCGTGGAAATGGTCGAAGGTGAAGCGCACCAGCCGGCGCATGGCCTCGTCCGGCGCCAGCGCCTCCAGGTGGAGCGCGCTCTCGCCCTCGCGGATCTCCCGGTAGGCGTCGAGGAGGACGGCCGCGTAGAGGTCCTCCTTGTTGCCCAAATAGTGGTAGAGGAGCCGCTTGTTGGCCGCCGCCCGAAGGGCGATGCGGTCCACCCGCGCGCCGCCGAGCCCGTGCTCGCAGAACTCGAGCCGCGCGGCATTGAGGATGTCGCGCTTGGTGTTCTCCGGATTGCGCCGGCGCTGCTGCTTGCGCGCCGGCGCCTTCGCGGTCACCGGGTCTGCGAATGGGCCATCGGCCAAAGGCGCCTCCCCAAAGCGGCCAAGCGCGTCCTGACCCCCTTGATGCCGATCAGCACGGTGAGCGCGATCACCAGGACGAACACCAGGCTGATCGGGCGCGTGAAGAAGGGGGTGAGGTCGCCGTCGCTGACGCTTAGCCCGCGCCTGAGGTTCTTGTCCATCAGATCGCCGAGGATGATGCCAAGGACGAGCGGCGCCATCGGGTAGTTCATGCGGCGCAGAAGGAAGCCCGCGACCCCGAAGAAGAGCATCACCCAGACGTCGAACAGGCGCTGGCTGATGGCGAACGGCCCGATCACGCAAAGGACGAACACCACCGGCATCAGCCGCTCGCGCGGGATGGCGAGCACGGTGAGGAGCGGCCGGGTGAGAAGGAGGCCGAACACCGTGATGCCGACGGTGGCGAACAGCATCATGCCGACGATCGAATAGACGAACATCGGCTGCTCGATCATGATCATCGGCCCCGGCCGGACGCCGTGGATGAAGAGGGCGGCGATCAGCACCGCCGCCGGCGCCGAGCCGGGCACGGCGAGGGTGAGGGCCGGGATGAGCGCGCCCGGCACCACGGCGCTGTTGCCGGTCTCGGCCGCGGTCAGGCCCTCGATGGACCCTTTGCCGTACGCCTCCGGCGTCTTGGAGAAGCGACGCGCCGCCGCGTAGGACGCCCAGGCGCCGATGTCCTCGCCGACGCCCGGCAGAACGCCGACGAAGGTGCCGATCACGCCGGAGCGGAGCGCCGTGACCTTGTGCGCCCAGATGTCGGCGAAGCGGGGGACGACCCGGTCGACCGTGTTGGCGACGAGCTGCGCCCGGCGCTCGTACATGACGTTCAGCACCTCGGCGAAGCCGAACGCCCCCACCATGGCCGGGATGAGGCCGATGCCGCTCGCCAGCTCGCTGAAGCCGAAGGTGAAGCGCAGGTGGGCGTGGATGCCCTCCATGCCGACCATCGCCACCATCAGCCCGAGAATGCCGGCGATATAGCCCTTCAGCGCCGACCCGGTGGTGGTGAGCTGGCCGGAGATGATGACGCCGAAGAGGGCGAGCCAGAAGAATTCGAAGGAATGGAAGTCGAGCGCCACGTCGGCAAGGAGCGGGGCCGTGGCGGCGAGGAAGAGGATGCCCACCAGTGTGCCGATCGCCGACGAGGTGGTGGCGATGCCCATGGCGTAGCCGGCCTTGCCGGCCCGCGCCAGCGGATAGCCGTCGAGCGTGGTGGCGGCGCTCGCCGGGGTGCCGGGGATGTTGAGCAGGATGGCGCTGCGGCTGCCGCCGTAGATGGAGCCGACGTACATGCAGATGAGCGCCAGGATCGCCTGCTCGGCGCCCATCCGGTAGGTGAGCGTCGTCAGGAGCGCGACGCCCATGGTGGCGGTCAGCCCCGGCAGCGACCCGATGATGATGCCGAGGAGGACCGACCAGGACGCGGTGATCAGCGACTGGACGGAGAGGAGCGCCCAGAGGGCCTCGGCGAAAAGCTGCAGACCTTGCATGAAAGTCCCTCGGGCGGGAGGCGGTGGACCGGGGCGGAGACGGGCGGCGGTCGGGACGGGTCGTGGGCCGGCGCGTCATGTCGCTGGCGGGACGGCGCGGCCGCGGGGCGCTTGCCTCAGGGCAGGCGCACCAGGAAGAGGTCGCGGAAGGCGTAGGCGATGCCGAGCCCCGCCGCGAGGCCGATGCCGACCGCCCAGGCGGCCGTGAGCGCCTTCTGCCGGCCGCCGGTTCGGAGCGGCCATTCGAACACGATGACGAAGCTGCCGACGAAGAGCGCGGTGGCGAGCCAATAGGGCATGCGGCCGACGAGGCCGAGGGCGTAGACGAGGCAGAGCGTCGCCGCCAGCGTGAGCGTGCCGGCGGAGCCGCCGGTGTCGGCGGGCGCGGCGGTGTCTTCCGGGACGGTGTCCGCCGGGCCCTTGCGGCGGGCCGAAAGGGCCTCGGCGATGAGGAGAAGGCTGCAGATCCCGAGGGCGAGGGCGAGGAGCCCGGGAAGGAGACCCGGCGCCGTCAGCGGGTGGATCTGCCGGATCTCCAGGCGGCTCATGGTCCAGGCGCCCCAGAAGACGGCGACGGCGAGGGCAAAGAGGATCACGCCCGTCAGGAGATCCCAGTGGGCGGCGCGCCGGTCGGTCATGTGGGCCTCCAGGGCATGGGCGAGGGGATGGGCCAGGGCAAAGGAAGGCGCATCGCGGCGCGCGTCGCGCGGCCGGCGGACGCGGGCCTTCCAACGGTCGGAGCGTGGGGGACCCCGGCGCGCGACGGGGCGCCGGGGCTGTCGTCGTCCCGATCGACGGATCAGGGCGCCGCGGGCGCTTCGCAGTCGATGCCGAGCTCGGACGGCTGCACGACCGCCTCGCCGCGATCGACCCGGGCGCAGGCCTCGGCGATGATCACCGGCATGGCCTTCTTCATCGCCTCTTCGCCATAGGCCGGGTCGAACACCGCGCCGCGCTGGGTGGCGTAGCTCTTGAACTCGGGCGAGTTCATGATCTTCTCCTGCCAGATGCGGTCCACGGTGGCGTAGACCTCCGGCGGCGCGCCGGTCGGGATCAGGATGCCGAAATAGTCCGGCGCCACGTGCATGTCGGGCAGGAACTGGGTGATCGGCGGGATCGGCGCGATGCCCTCGATCTCCAGGGGCTTGTCGGAGAGGGCCGCGAGCGGACGGAGCTTGCCGCCCTTGATGAGCTCGGCCTGCTCGGAGGCGAGCTGGGTGGTGACCTGCGCCTCGCCGCCCGCGGCGGCGATCGCGGCCGGGCCGCCGCCGTCGTAGGTGATCATCCGGCCGTCGCCGCCGGAGGCCTCCCGGAGCGCAGCGAGCGCCATGCCGCCGGAGGAGTTGACGCCGGCCGTCGCCACGGTCGGCTTGGTGTCGCTCTTCATCGCCTCAAGGAGCGCGGCCATGTCGGCGAAGGGCGCGTCCGGGTTGACGCTGATGACGGGGATGTTGGCGACGTGAAGATAGATGCGGTAGTCCGCGATCGTGGTGTCCGGCACCAGGCCGGTGACCGCGTAGGTGGCGTTGTTGGCGACCGCGTTGGCGGTCCAGGTATAGCCGTCGCGCGGGGCCGCGAGGGCGGCCTGGGTGCCGGTGGCCCCGGAGGCGCCGGGCTGGTTGACCACCACCACCGGCTGGCCGAGGGCCTCCTCCAGGAGCGGGGCGGCCACGCGGGTAACCTGGTCGGTGGAGCCGCCGGCCGCCCACGGCACGATGATGTTGATCGGGCGGTCGGGCTTCCATTCCTGCGACACGGCGGCGCCGACAAGCGCGACCGAGCAGACCGCGGCAAGCGCGGTCACGGTGAACGTCTTCATCCTGTTCCTCCCATCAGACTGGGCGCGGCTCTTGTTTTTCGGCCGTCGACAGGATGGTAGGGGACAAGCCGCGGGCTTGTAAATAACCAAACGGTTATTTCGTGGCCGGCCCCATGGGTGCGCCGACACAACCGACGGTCAGGGACACCGCTGACCTGCGGCCGCGCGCCGATTCGCCCGGGCTGTGGCCGGGGCGTGCGACGGATCGCCCGATGGCAGAAGGAGCGACAGTGGGGAGCCGCCCGTGCGGGCGGGCCGGATCAGCGGGAGGAAGCGTCCGGATCCGCGTCGGGGCCGGCGCTCTCGGGGCCCGCGACCGAGAGGGGGAGGCGCTCGAAGGCGTCCTCCACCAGGCTCACGTGGTGGAGCATGGCCGCGTGGGCGGCGGCGGCGTCGGCGGAAAGGATGGCGTCCACCACCTGGCCGTGCTCCTGGTGCGACCGGGGCAGGCGGCCGGGGCTGCGGAACTGGGCGCGCCGGAACGGCTCCAGCCGGCGGCGCAGACCCACCGCCATCTCGATGAGGACGCTGTTCCGGCTGCCTTCGTAGATGAGGCTGTGGAAGCGCTGGTTGCCGCCTGCGTAGGCTTCGCCGTCGTCTGCCGTCACCGCATCCGCCATGGCCTCGTGCAACGCCTGCAGCCGGCGGCGCTCCACCTGGCTCATGGAGAGGGCGGAGAGGCGGGCGCAGGTGGCTTCCAGCTCGGCCATGGCGCCAAACAGGGTGTCGAGCTGGCCGGGGGTGACGGACGCCACCACGGTGCCCCGGCGCGGCCGGCTCTCCACGAGGCCGGTGGCGGCGAGCTGGCGCAGCGCCTCGCGGACCGGCGTGCGGGAGACGCCGAACTGGTCGGCGAGCATCTGCTCGTCCAGCCGCGCGCCCGGCTTGAACTCCCCGCGCAGGATGGCGTCGGCGATGCTGCTCGACAGGGTTTCGGTCCGGGTCGGCATGGAGGCGGTCATCAGGATGAGGTTCCGGCGAGTCTCTGGGGCACGGCGATCGATGCCATTCCTCTCACATCAGCACAGGACGGGTTGAGAACAAAGTATGTGCATGGTCGACGCGCATTTTGGCATACGGAAAAGCCATCGTGTATGCAATCCTACTTCTAACGCATGCACACCCGGAGATCGACCGTGAACCGTCGCGAATTCCTTGCATCCGCCGCCGCCGTGACCACCGCCACCGCCCTGCCGCTGCCCTGGTCCGTGGCCTTCGCCCAGTCGCGGAGCGAAACGCTGCTCTTCGTGTCGGAGAACGGCCCCAACAACCTGGACATCCATGGCGTCGGCACCAACCGGCCGGGCTACGAGGCGTCGTGGAACTGCTACGACCGGCTGATGTCCTACGGGGTCAAGACCCTGCCGGACGGCTCGCTCAGCTATGACAAGGACACCCTGGTCCCCGAGATGGCGACCGAGTGGACCGTGGCGGCCGACGCCATCACCTTCAAGCTCCGCCAGGACGCCGTCTTCCACGACGGCACGCCGGTGACCGCCCACGACGTGAAATGGTCGTTCGACCGCGCCGTCACCGTCGGCGGTTTCCCGACCTTCCAGATGAAGGCGGGCTCGCTGATGGAGCCGGGCCAGTTCGAGGTGGTCGACGACTTCACCTTCAAGGTGAAGATCCTGCGCCCGGACAGCCTGCTGATGCCGGACCTCGCGGTGATCGTGCCGGCCATCTTCAATTCCAAGCTGGTCAAGGCCAACGCCACCGAGGCGGATCCGTGGGGCCTGGAATACACCAAGAACACCCCGGCCGGGTCGGGCGCCTTCAAGGTGGAGAAGTGGACCCCCGGCACCGAGGTGGTCTACGTGCGCAACGAAGACTGGAAGTGCGGGCCGCTGCCGCAGCTGAAGAAGGTGATCTGGCGCACCATCCCGTCGGCCGGCAACCGGCGCGCGCTGATCGAGCGCGGCGACGTGGACCTGTCCTTCGACCTGCCCGCCAAGGACGTGCTGGAGATGGCCAAGGCCGGCAAGGTGAAGGTGGCGTCGACGCCGATCAGCAACGGCATGTGGTCGGTGGAGCTGAACGTCACGCAGCCGCCGTTCGACAACAAGCTGGTGCGCCAGGCGATCGCCTACGCGCTGCCCTACGGCAAGATCATGGACGCGGTGATGTACGGCCGCGCCAAGCCGCTCTACGGCGCGGCCTCCAACGTCGCCGACAGCATGGAGTGGCCGCGCCCGACCGCCTACACCACCGACGTGGAGAAGGCCAAGGCGCTGCTCGCCGAGGCCGGCTACGCGGACGGCTTCGAGACGGTGATCTCGTTCGACCTCGGGCAGGCGCTGATCAGCGAGCCGACCGCCGTCCTGGTCCAGGAGAGCCTGGCGGCGATCGGCATCCGGTCCACCATCAACAAGGTGCCGGGCGCCAACTGGCGCGGCGAGATCGCCAAGAAGACCATGCCCTTCATGATCAACTTCTTCTCCGGCTGGCTCGACTATCCGGAATACTTCTTCTTCTGGTGCTACCACGGCCAGAACGCCGTCTTCAACACGATGAGCTACCAGAACCCCGACCTCGACGCGATCATCGATGCGGCCCGGGCGGCGGCGGCGGCCGGCGACACCGCCACTTACGAGACGAAGATCAAGGAGATGATCACCCTCGGCTACGAGGAGGTGCCGCGCATCCCCCTGTTCCAGCCGTCGCTGGAGGTGGCCATGCAGCCGACGATCGACGGCTACACCTACTGGTTCCATCGCCAGCTCGACTATCGCGGCCTGAAGAAGGCCTGATCCGAAGCCTAGAGCGCTCATCGATCAAGTCATGCACCTTGATCGGAGACTGCTCTCGAGGAGGGCGCCCGGCGCCCTCCTCGAGCCCGTGCATCCGCCCGCCGCCCGTCCCTTTCCGATCGAAGGCTTCCGCCGATGCTGCGCCATCTCGGCCAGAGGCTGCTGACCACCATCCCGACCCTCGTCGGCGTGGTCGTCGTCACCTTCCTGCTCACCCGCATCCTGCCCGGCGACCCCGCCGCCTTCTTCGCCGGCCCGACCGCCGACCCGGCCGCCGTGGAGCAGATCCGCGTCACGCTCGGCCTCGACAAGTCGCTGCCGGAGCAGTTCGTCGCCTATGTGGGCGACCTCCTCGTCGGCGATCTCGGCGTCGCGCTCTCCACCGGCCAGCCGGTGGTCGCCGAGATCGCCGCCCGGCTGCCGGCGTCGGCGGAGCTGACCCTCTTCGGGCTCATCCTCTCGGTCGCCGTCGCCGTGCCGCTCGGCATCCTGGCGGCCGTCCGCCAGGGCTCCTGGATCGACCATCTCTGCCGGCTCCTGACCACCGCCGGCGTGTCGCTGCCGGTCTTCTTCACCGGCCTCCTCTTTGTCTACGTCTTCTACTTCCTGCTCGGGGTGGCGCCGGCGCCGCTCGGGCGCATCGACCTCTTCGCAAGCCCCCCGCCGCACGTGACCGGCTTCTACCTGATCGACAGCCTGATCGCCGGCGACCTGGAGACCTTCCGGGCGAGCTTCGCCCAGCTCATCCTCCCCGGCATCACCCTGGCGCTGTTCGCCCTGGCGCCCATCGCCCGGATGACGCGCGCGTCCATGCTCTCGGTGCTCTCGTCGGAGTTCATCCGCACGGCGCGGGCGAGCGGCCTTGCGCCCGGCACGGTGATCGTCCGCTACGCCTTCCGCAACGCCATGCTGCCGGTGATCACCACCCTCGGCATGGTGTTCTCCTTCCTCCTCGGCGCCAACGTGCTGGTGGAAAAGGTGTTCGCCTGGCCGGGCATCGGCTCGTTCGCCGTGGAGGCGCTGATCCAGTCGGACTATGCGCCGGTGCAGGGCTTCGTCCTCACCATGGCGATCCTCTACGTCCTCCTCAACCTCCTGATCGACCTTCTCTACGGCCTGATCGACCCGCGCATGAGGATCGAAGGATGAAGACCCTCGACACCGCATCGGATACGACCGGCGCCGCATCCAGCCTGCCGGCGGCTGCGCCGCGCCAGCGCCCGTCGGGCTTCAAGGCCGGGCTCTCCCACCTCGGCCACGTGGCCGGCGAGAACCCGGTGACCGGCTTCGCCTTCGCGCTCTTCGCCCTCATCGTGTTGACGGCGCTGTTCGGCCCGATGCTGGCGCCCTACGACCCGCTCGCCACCGACACGGCGGCGGCCCTGCAGCCCCCGTCGGCGCTGCACTGGTTCGGAACCGACCAGGTCGGCCGGGACATCTTCAGCCGGGTGCTGGTGGCAACAAGGCTCGACCTCACCATCGCGGTCGCCTCGGTGGCGCTCGTCTTCGTCATGGGCGGGCTCGTCGGCATCGCGGCCGGCTACTACGGCGGCTGGACCGACCGGATCGTCGGACGCATCAGCGACACCATCATGGCCTTCCCGCTGTTCGTGCTCGCCATGGGCATCGTGGCGGCCCTCGGCAACACGGTGACCAACATCGTCATAGCCACCGCCATCGTGAACTTCCCGCTCTACCAGCGGATCGCCCGGGCGGAGGCGAACGTGCGCCGCAACGCCGGCTTCGTGCAGGCCGCCCGGCTCACCGGCAACAGCGAGGCGCGGATCCTTTTGACGCAGATCCTGCCCAACATCATGCCCATCATGATGGTGCAGATGTCGCTGACCATGGGCTACGCCATCCTCAACGCCGCCGGCCTCTCCTTCATCGGCCTCGGCGTCACCCCGCCCACCGCCGAGTGGGGCATCATGGTGGCCGAGGGCGCGGCCTTCATCATCTCCGGCGAATGGTGGATCGCCCTCTTCCCGGGCCTTGCGCTGATGATCGCCGTCTTCTGCTTCAACCTCGTCGGCGACGGTCTGCGCGACCTCATCGATCCCCAGCGGCGCACCTGAGGACCCGGCCCATGTCCACGCTCCTCGACGTCAAGGACCTCACGGTCGAATTCGCCACCCGCCGCGGCACCGTGGAGGCGGTGCGGCAGGTGTCGCTCAAGATCGCCAAGGGCGAGACGGTCGGCATCGTCGGCGAGTCCGGCTCCGGCAAGTCGGTCACCTCCTACGCGGTGATGCGCATCCTCGACCGGGCCGGCCGGATCGCCGCCGGCACGGTCACCTACGGCGGCGTCGACCTCTCGGCGGCCGGCGAGCGGCAGATGCGGGAGATCCGCGGGCGGGAGATCTCCATGATCTTCCAGAACCCGCGGCTCGCCCTCAATCCGATCCGCAAGGTCGGCGTGCAACTGGAGGACGTGCTGCGCACCCACGCCCTCGCCGGCACCGACGACGCCCGCGACAAGGCGCTGGATCTTCTTCGTCAGGTACGCATCGCCCGGCCGGAGGAGCGCTACCACGCCTATCCGTTCGAGCTCTCCGGCGGCATGTGCCAGCGCATCGTCTTCGCCCTCGCTCTTGCCTGCCGGCCGCAGCTCCTGATCGCCGACGAACCGACCACGGGCCTCGACGTGACGACGCAGAAGGCCGTGATGGACCTCGTGGTCGACCTGACCCGCGAGCGCGGCATGTCGACCGTCCTCATCACCCACGACCTCGGCCTTGCGGCCACCTATTGCGACCGGGTTGTGGTGATGCAGAAGGGCGAGGTGGTGGAGGAGGCGGCCTCGGCGGCCATCTTCAAGGCGCCGGCCCATCCCTACACCCGCAAGCTGATGCGGGCGACGCCGCGGCCCGGCATCGGCCTGCGCGATCTCCTGCCGGAGGCGCCCGCCGGCACGCCGACGCGGCCGCCGGCGCCCGCCGCGGGCGACGTGCTCCTCAAGGTGGAGGGCCTCGTCAAGACCTACCCGCGCCAGGGCGGCAACCCGCTCGCCCGCCTTCTCGGCCGGGGCGGCGCCGCGCCCGAGCCGTTCCGGGCGGTGGACGGCCTCAGCCTGGAGATCCGGCGCGGCGAGAGCCTCGGCCTCGTCGGCGAATCCGGCTGCGGCAAGTCCACCACGTCGATGATGATCATGCGCCTGCTCGACCCGACGGCGGGCAAAATCACCCTCGGCGGCGACGACATCGGCGCCATCCCGGCCAAGGCCTTCGCCCGCACGGCGCACCGGCGGCGGGTGCAGATGGTGTTCCAGGACCCGACCGACAGCCTCAACCCGCGCTTCACCGCCGAGCGGGCCATCGCCGACCCGATCCTGCGCCTGGAGGGCGGGCTCGACCGGGACGCGGTCCGGGCGCGCTGCGAGAGCCTCGCCACCCAGGTGGGCCTGCCGCTCGACCTCCTGGACCGCTTCCCGCACCAGCTCTCCGGCGGCCAGAAGGCCCGCGTCGGCATCGCCCGGGCGATCGCGCTCCGCCCCGACCTGGTGATCCTCGACGAGCCGACGGCGGCACTCGACGTCTCCGTCCAGGCGGTGGTGCTCAACCTTCTCGACGACCTGAAGGCCGAGCTCGGCATGAGCTATCTCTTCGTCAGCCACGATCTCCACGTGGTCCGGCTGCTCTGCGACCGGGTGATGGTGATGCGCGCCGGTCAGGTGGTGGAGGAAGGCACCGCCGCGGCGGTGCTGGAGGATCCCCAGGCCGCCTATACCCGCGAGCTGATCGCCGCCATTCCGCATCCGCCGGTCTGACGACGGGCACGGGCTTCCACCGGGCACCCCGCCGCCGCAACGGGCGGCGGGGGCTGGTTGGCGCGATGGCCGCTTGCCTCAGGCCGGGACCTTGCCGCGGGTCACCGGCGCGCGGGTGTCGCGCTCGGTGAGGTCCACCTCGCCGAGCGGCAGCTTGCGGATCCGCCGGCCGGTGGCGGCGAAGACGGCGTTGACGAGGGCGGGCGCCGCCGACACCGTGCCGGTCTCGCCGATGCCGCCCGGGTCCTCCTCGCTCTCGATCAGGTGCACCTCGATGGGCGGGGTCTCGTTGATGCGCATCTGGGTGTAGGTGTCGAAGTTGGTCTGCTCGACGGCGCCGTTCTGGAACGAGATGCCGTTGTAGAGCGCCGCCGACAGGCCGAAGATGAGGCCGCCCTCTACCTGCGCCTTCACGGTGTCCGGGTTGATCACGTGGCCGCAGTCGACCGCCGCCACCACCCGGTTCAGCCGGATCGCCCCGTCGTCGCCGACCGCCACCTCCACGACCGCCGCGACGAAGCTGCCGAAGGCGCCGTGCAGCGAGACGCCCCGCCCGGTGCCGGGCGGTAGGGATTCGCCCCAGTTGGCGCGGGTGGCGGCGAGGCGGAGGGCGGCGGCGGCGCGCGGCTTCTCCTTCAGGAGCGCCATCCGGTAGTCGACCGGGTCCTCGCCGGCGGCGGCGGCGAGTTCGTCCATGAAGCTCTCCACCACGAAGACGTTGTGGGTCGGCCCGACGCCCCGCCACCAGGTGACCGGCAGCGGCGGGTCCTTGCGCACCCAGTCCACCAGGAGGTTGGGGAAGGCGTAGGGCGTGTCCGCCGCCCCCTCGATGGCGTCGCTGTCGATGGTGCCTTCCGGCAGGCCGTCCGGCAGGTAGGCGCCGAGCACGGACCCGCCGGTGATGCGGTCCATGAAGGCGACCGGCCGGCCCGCCTCGTCGAGGCCGGCGGAGATCCGGTCGTAGTAGGCCGGACGGTAGAGGTCCTGGGTGATGTCCTCCTCGCGCGACCAGACGATCTTCACCGGATAGCGCAGCTGCTTTCCGATCAGCGCCGCCTGCTCGATGCTGTCGGCCACCAGCCGGCGGCCGAAGCCGCCGCCGAGGAGATGGTTGTGCAGGCGCACCTTCTCCGGCGCCATGCCGAGCCGGGCCGCGGCGACCTTTTGGGCCGCCGTCGGCACCTGGGTGCCGACCCAGATGTCGCAGCCCTCGTCGGTGACGTGGATGGTGGTGTTGATCGGCTCCAGCGCCGCGTGGGCGAGGAAGGGCAGCTCGTAGACCGCCTCCACCGTCCGCGCCGCGCCCGCCATGGCGGCCTCGGGGTCGCCCTCGCGCCGGCCGAGGATGGGCGTGCCGGTTTCCGAGGCGGTCTTCAGGTCGGCGAAGAGGGTGGCGGTGTCGAGGGCGGCGTTCTCTCCGGGATCCCACTCGACCTGGAGCGCCTTGAGACCGGTGAGCGCCGCAAAATAGTGATCGCCGACGACCGCGACCGCGTTTTCGAGCCGCACCACGTCGACCACGCCGGGCACCGCCCGGGCTTGGCTGTCGTCCACGCTCTTCAGCGTGCCGCCGCGTGTCGGCGAGGCCATCACGGTGGCGACCTTCATGCCGTCCACCTTCACGTCGATGCCGAACACCGCCGTGCCGTTGACCTTGGAGCCGGATTCCACCCGGTGCGCGGGGGTGCCGATCAGGCGCCACTCGGCCTTCGGCTTCAGCGGCACGTCCTGTGGCACCGGCTGGCGCGACGCGTCCTCGACGATCTCCCCATAGGCGAGGCTGCGGCCGCTCGCCGGGTCGATGACCCGGCCCCGCTCGGCCCGGAGGGTCTCGGCCGCCACCTGCAGGCGCTCGGCCGCCGCTTTGATCAGCATCATCCGGGCGGCGGCGCCGGCCTGGCGGAGCGGCACGAAGGCACCCCGGATGGACGTGGACCCGCCGGTGGTCTGCGACTGCAGGATGGGCTGGCGATAGAGTTCCTCGTTCGGCGGTGCCGCCAGGACCGTCACCTGGTCGAGCCCGACTTCCAGCTCCTCGGCGATCAGCATGGCCTCCGCCGTGTAGATGCCCTGGCCCATCTCCACGTTGGGCGCGATGATCTGGATGGCGCCGTCGGTGCCGATGCGGATGAAGCCGCCGGGCGCGAAGCCCCGGAAGGCGTCGCCGGTGTCGATGGTGCCGTCGCCGATGGCCCTGAGACTGGGCTCCTCGCCGGCCGCGTGCGCCTTGCGGCGACCGAACGCCAGGAAGGCCAGCATCATGCCGCCGCCCGTGAGCGCCTGACGGCGCGAGATGGCCGCGCTCCGGACCGGGTCCAGGAGCGCGAAGGTGGGGGTGGTCTTCTCGGTGGTCATGCGCGGGAAACCTTCTCTTGCCTGGCTCGTGACGCTCGGATGCGGCCGACCTTCAGGGGCGCGTCGGCCGGACCGGCCGGCGCCCGTGCGGGCTTGCCGGGTGTCACGCTTCGGCGGCGGACTTGATGGCGGCGCGGATGCGCGGGTAGGTGCCGCAGCGGCAGATGTTGCCCGCCATGGCGTCGTCGATGTCCGCGTCGGTCGGCTTCGGCGTCGCCCGGAGGAGGGCCGTCGCCTGCATGATCTGGCCGGACTGGCAGTAGCCGCACTGGACGACTTCGAGGTCGAGCCAGGCGTTCTGGATCTTCTCCCCTTCCGGGCTGCCGCCGACCGCCTCGATGGTGGTGATCTCCGCGCTCCCCACGGTGCCGATCGGGGTGACGCACGACCGGATCGCCTCCCCGTCGAGATGGACCGTGCAGGCGCCGCACTGGGCGATGCCGCAGCCGAACTTGGTGCCGGTCAGGCCGACCACGTCGCGGAGCACCCAGAGGAGCGGCATGTCCTCCGGAACGTCCACCTGGCGCGCCGTTCCGTTGATCTTGAGGTCGAACTTCATCGTGTGCGGTCCTTCGTCAGGGCGTGTCGGGCTGGCGGGACGGATCCGGCCGGCGGCGGCGGCGCCGGCCGGTTCAGGAAAGGGTCAGCGGGGCAGGATGAGGGCGCAGTCGCCGTCCGCCCCGGCGGCTGCGGTGGACCCGTCGGCGGACTGCCAGGCGGAGGAGCTCGCGGTGTCGTCGAGCGTCTCGGCCGCGACGCCGGCCCCGGCGCCTGGCGCGGCGACGGTGCCGCCGGCGAGGTCGGGAGACGGGTTGGCGACCGGGGAGTCGGCGAGATGGTCCTGCGCGGTCGCGCCGAGATCCGGCCGTTCGCCTGCGGTCGCCCCGGTGGCGGGGCTCACCACGCGGCACGGTTCGCTCGGCGCCGTGCCGGCGGCGGCCGGCTGGCCGGGCGCCCCTTGCGTGGTGGGCGCGGCGGACGTTTCTGCGAACGCGGCGCCGGGGCCGAGGAGAAGGATGGCGACGGCCGCCACCGCGAAGGGAGCACCTGCGGACATGACAAAATCCCGAAAAAATGTGGGCCGCGCGGCAAGGGCGGCCGGGCGGCGCCGGCGTGCCGCGGGCGATCGCGCCGGACGGCCTGGACCTCAGCCAAACACGCCACCGGCGGCTCCGTTCCATCGGGCCTGGGTCTCTGACGTCGGGAAAAGTCGGCGCGGACGCGCCGCGGAAGGCGCGCCTCCCGGCGGGGGCGTCAGCCGATCGGCGGCGGCGAGCCACGGTGACGGGCGGTCACGCGCCGGACGGCGGGGATCCATCAACCCGCCGTCGGGCAGGCGGCGAGCCGCTCAGTGGACCGTGTCGGAGGTGTTGACGGGACGGGCGATCGGCACGTCCACGATCTTGCGCCCGCTTTCGACCCCGCGGGCCGAGGCCTTCACCGCGTGCAGGAGAAAGGCCGCAAAGACGAAGGGCAAGACCACGGCAAGGAACATCAACCCGAGCGTCAGGCGGGCGGTGACGACGACCATTGTCATCGGAATGACGAACAATTGCGTCACGACGCACGTTCCTTCCCAGCCCGCCCGGGAGAGCCCGGAGAAGCCATCGTGACCGGTACGGCCGGTCCTATCATGGCGGGTCTTGCATGTTATGACCACTCTTGCCGACCCCAGACAAGGCCCCTCGTCCGCAATCGCCGTTATTTAGGTGAACGGACGGTGCAGCGACGCGTCGAGACAGGGCCGGAGTCGCTTTTCCGCCACAGGGGCCGCCGGGACGGGGCGGGACGTCCGTGTGGCGCGTTGACTTGGCGCCGATCGTGCGTGTACAACCCTGCCCTCGTGGGAAAAGGCCCGAACACGGCCTTGTCCTCGCAGTCCGAGGCTCTCGGAGATCTTCCCCGCCAGCGCGGCCCCCGCATTCGGGACGGCGTTGAACGGGAAGCGGGCGCCCGGCGGTTCACCGCCGGTCTGAGCAGATCGCCAACAAGATCCGCCTTTTGCCCCTCCTGCCAAGTCCGCGCCTCCGTTTGACGGCGGTGCGGCGCCACAGGGCGCGTCGATACCCACGGGGATGACCGAAAGCCGGGCCCTGACCCGGCCAATAAACCAATGAAGAAGGACTGGTTCGACCATGTTCGCAGTGATCAAGACCGGCGGCAAGCAGTACAAGGTCGCCGAGAACGACGTTCTGAAGATCGAGAAGCTGGAGGCCGAGGCCGGCTCCACGATCACCTTCGGCGAGGTGCTGATGGTGTCGGGCGAGGCCGGGGTCAATGTGGGCGCGCCCGTCGTGGCCGGCGCCAGCGTGACCGCCGAGGTGGTCGAGCAGACCCGCGGCCCGAAGGTGATCTCGTTCAAGAAGCGTCGCCGGCAGAATTCCAAGCGCAAGCGCGGCCATCGTCAGCTGCTGACGGTGGTCCGGATCACCGGCATCACCGCCGCCTGATTTCGCTTCGCAACCGGGTGCGGCCGTCAGCGGCCGCGTCCGACCCACACCGGATCCCAACGCGCCCCCCCCGCGTTCCCGAGCCGAGACGGCTCCGCACGGCGGGCGCAAACAGACTGAAGGAGTGACCCATGGCTCACAAGAAAGCTGGCGGCTCGTCCCGCAACGGCCGCGACTCGGCCGGCCGACGCCTCGGCGTGAAGAAGTTTGGCGGCGAAGCCGTCGTACCGGGCAACATCATTTTGCGCCAACGCGGCACGAAGTGGCATCCGGGCCAGAATGTCGGCCTCGGCGTCGATCACACGATCTTCGCGCTTACCGAAGGCAAGGTGTCCTTCGCCACCAAGTCGAACGGCCGCGTGTACGTGTCCGTTCTCCCGATGACGGCAGCCGCAGAGTAAGCCGGATGGTCTACAGCGGCCTGCCGGCGTCCCACGGACCCGGCGGAACGCTCCGAATGTGTCGAGAGCTCCGCGAGGGGAGGTGGGCCGCCACCTCCCCTTTCTGCATCTTTCGACACGAAGGACCAGACCATGTCCAGACCCGACGACAGCGGACGTGACGACCGAGAGAGCATAGTCGGCGAGGCCGGCGAACGGGCGCTCGTCCGCCCCTTCCATGGCCTCGTGATCGAGACCCGCCGGCTGGTCCTCCGGGCCCCGACGGCGATCGACGCGCCGGCGATCGCCGAGATCGCCGACAACCCGCATATCGCCCAGAACCTGACCAGCCTGCCGCACCCCTACCGGACCGACGACGCCATCGCCTGGGCGGGCGACGCGACGGAGGACGGCGAGCAGAAGCACCTGATCTGCCTGAAGCGCGCCGACGGCCGGCACACGCCGGTGGGCGCCATCAGCCTGGACCACCGGCGGGGCGCGCGGCTGCCGACGCTCGGCTACTGGATTGGCGAGGCCTGGTGGGACCGGGGCTTTGCCACCGAGGCGGCCCACGCGGTGATCGACTATGCCTTCCTGCACCAGGGGCACGCGCGGCTGTCGGTGTCCTGCCGGGTGACCAACAACGCCTCCCGCCGGGTGATCGAGAAATGCGGCTTCCAGATGGTGGCCCAGGAGCTCGGCCACTCCACCTTCTTCCAGGCGGTGGTGCCGGTGGACCGGTTCCAGCTGGACCGGCGCACCTGGGACAGCCTGAGGCGCTGGGAACCGCTCCGGCTGGCGGCCGTCTGACGGAAGATCGGCGGGAGCGACGTATCGGACGCGCGTTTTGGCTTTCGCCCGAAAGGTTTTTGGCGTCATGATGAAGGAAAGAAGCGGCCGGCGCCTGCCCTGGCGCAGGCCGCCCGCCGGCGGGAGGACGGCAGGCATGGACATCGGGAGCCTGAGCGGGTTCAACCTGCGCCGGCGCGGCGCCCTTCAGCCCACCCTCCGGACGCCGCGGCTCGCGCTGCGACCCGTCATGCGCGACGATGCGGCCGTGTTCGCGCGCCACCTGTCGGACCTGGAGGTCACGCGCTGGCTGGCCCGGGTGCCGCATCCCTATCGGCTGGCCGACGCCCTGGCGTTCACCGACCACGTGCGCCACGCGTCCCTCGTCGGGTCGGCCGTGACGCTGGCCTTGGTGCCCGAGCCGGCCCTTCGGCCGGATCCGGCCGCCGGCGGCGATGCCGAGGCGGTCGGGGTGGTGGCCCTGCACGGGCTCGACGGTACGCCGGAGTTCGGCTACTGGCTTGCCAAACCCTACTGGGGCCAGGGCCTGATGACCGAGGCGGTGGCGGCCGCGCTCGCCTGGATCCACGGCACGCTGCAGGTCCGCACGGTCACGAGCGGCGCCTTCGTCGGCAACGAGGCCTCGCTTGCCATCCAGGCCCGGTTCGGCTTCCGGACCGTCGGCCGCAGCCGGCGGGAGTGCCAGGCCCTCGGCCGCGACCTGGAGCATATCGACACCCGGCTCGACTGGGCGGCCTACCGGGCCGCCGTCGGGCCCTGAAGCGTTCGGCGATGCCGGGCGCGGACTTGAAACCCGCGGCCCGACGGCCGGATGTGAAACCCGCGGCATCGCCGCCTGGAACGAAGAGCGGCCCACGGGGCCGGCAGAGACGACAGACATGAAATTCCTGGACCAGGCGAAGGTCTACGTGCGATCCGGCGACGGCGGTGCCGGCGCGGTGTCCTTCCGCCGCGAGAAATTCATCGAGTTCGGCGGCCCGGACGGCGGCGACGGCGGCCGCGGCGGCGACGTGTGGGTGGAGTGCGTCGACGGCCTCAACACCCTCATCGACTATCGCTACGCCCAGCACTTCAAGGCCAAGACCGGCGTCCACGGCATGGGCCGCAACCGCCACGGCGCCAAGGGCGGCGACGTGACGCTGAAGGTGCCGAAGGGCACCGAGATCCTGGAGGAGGACGGCGAGACGCTGATCGCGGACCTGACCGAGGTCGGCGAGCGCCTGCTGCTCGCCAAGGGCGGCAACGGCGGCTTCGGCAACGCCTACTTCAAGACGTCGAGCAACCAGGCGCCGCGCCGCGCCAACCCGGGCCTGCCGGGCGAGGAGCGCTGGATCTGGCTGCGCCTGAAGCTGATCGCCGACGCCGGGCTGGTCGGGCTGCCGAACGCCGGCAAGTCCACCTTCCTCGCCCGCACCACATCGGCCAAGCCGAAGATCGCGGACTATCCGTTCACCACGCTCCACCCCGGCCTCGGGGTCGTGCGGGTCGGCAACCGCGAATTCGTGCTCGCCGACATCCCCGGCCTGATCGAGGGTGCCCACGAAGGCACCGGCCTCGGCGACCGCTTCCTCGGCCACGTGGAGCGCTGCGGCGTGCTCCTCCACCTGATCGACGCCACCGGCGACGATGTGGCGGAGGCCTATCGGGTGGTGCGCGGCGAGCTGGAGGCCTACGGCAACGGCCTCGACGAGAAGCCGGAGATCGTCGCCCTCTCCAAGGTGGACGCGCTTTCGCCGGATCTCCTCAAGGGCCGGATCAAGGCGCTGAAGAAGGCGATCGGCCGGGAGCCGATGACCCTCTCCGCCGCCAGCGGCGAAGGGGTGGACGACGCGCTCCGGGTGATCTGGCGTACCGTCGACAAGGGCCGGCGCGCGGTCGACGACATGTCGCCGGTCGGCAAGGCGGAGACCTGGGAGCCATGACGGCGGCAGCGGGGACGACGGCAACGGGGACGGCGGTGGCGGAGACGGCATGGGTGGACGGGCCCGCCGACGCGGCCGGGGCCATCGGATCGAGCGCCCCGATGGGCGGCGCGCTCGCGCCCTATCGCCGGGTGGTGGTGAAGATCGGCTCCGCCCTCCTGGTGGAGGGCCGGTCCGGCGTCCTGAAGCGGGCCTGGATGGAGAGCATCGCCGACGACGTGGCGCGGCTCGCCGCGGGCGGGGCGGACGTGCTGCTCGTCTCCTCCGGCGCCATCGCCATGGGCCGCGGCGTGCTCGGCCTGCCGAAGGGCAAGCTGAAGCTGGAGGAGAGCCAGGCGGCGGCCGCGGTCGGCCAGATCGCGCTCGCGCGCGCCTGGAGCGAGGTTCTGGCGGCGCGCGGGCTGACCGCCGGGCAGGTCCTCCTCACCCTCGGCGACACGGAGGAGCGGCGGCGCTATCTCAACGCCCGCGCCACCATCGGCACCCTCTTGAAGATGAAGGCGGTGCCGGTCATCAACGAGAACGACACGGTGGCCACCACCGAGATCCGCTATGGCGACAACGACCGGCTGGGCGCCCGGGTGGCCGCCATGATGGGCGCCGACCTCCTCGTGCTCCTCTCCGACATCGACGGGCTCTACACCGCCCCCCCAGCCCTCGACCCCGAGGCGCGGCACCTGCCGGTGGTGGACCGCATCACCCCGGAGATCGAGGCGATGGCCGGAGCGGCCGGATCGGAGCTCTCCCGCGGCGGCATGAAGACCAAGATCGAGGCCGGCAAGATCGCCACCGTGGCCGGCACCCGCATGATCATCGCCTCGGGCAAGATCGACGGGCCGCTGTCGGCGGTCGACGGCGGCGGGCCGCACACGCTCTTCCTCGCCGAGGCCAATCCGGTGACGGCCCGCAAGGCCTGGATCGCCGGCCACCTGGAGCCGCGCGGCACGGTCGCGGTCGACGACGGCGCGGTCCGGGCGCTCCGGTCCGGCAAGAGCCTGCTGCCGGCCGGCGTGACGCGGATCACCGGCCGGTTCGAGCGTGGCGACGCCGTCCGGGTGCTGGACGCCGCCGGGCTGGAGATCGCGCGCGGCCTCGTCGCCTATGACGCGGCTGACGCCGAGCGGATCCGCGGCCGCAACTCCTCGGCCATCGAGGAGATCCTCGGCGTTCCCGGCCGCAGCGAGATGATCCACCGCGACGATCTGGTGCTCACGGGCGAGGGCTGATCGGCGCCGGTTTGCCACCATCGGGGGCCGCGCCGACACGTTCGGCGGCGGCCAGCGCGTCCGGGTCCGCCGGCTTACTTGACGGCTTCGTCGCCTGTCTCATCGCCTGCCTCAGGGCGGATCGGCGGCTTCGGCTGACCGGAAGGTTCGGCCCGTCGATCATTGTGCACACCGTCCGGCCGTCGCGGGTGACGACCGCGTCCACGTGATCGAGCGAGATCCAGTGCGAGCGGTGCACCTGGATGCCGTTGGCGTGGGACAAGAGATCCAGCGCCCGGCCGAAAGGGAAGAGGATCAGCGTGTTTCCACGCGTCGTGTAGACCCTGAGATAGTGGAGTTCGGCGGAGAGCGCGATGATCTCCCACCCGAGCCGCCGCGGGATCCTGGCCCGGAACGCGGCGACGTCGTCGGAGGCGGCAAGCCCGTCCGGTCGGTCGTCGGCATCTGTGGGTCGGGTTGCCGCGACCGTCATGAGGCTCGGCGCGTTGATGAGCCCCCAAACGAGGACGAAGGGAACGACGAGCACGGCGAACTCCGCCCCGGCCCGCACGACGATGGGCAGGGCCACCGGATCGACGGAGCCGGCCGCCCCGAACAGGCGGTCGATCAGAAGTGCCAGCGGCGTGAAGACGAGCGATCCGACGACCGCCGTCAGCGTGGTCTGCGCGAGGCCCGGCAGCGCGCCGATCCGGCGCACCCGCGCGAGCCGGACCTGGACGAAGGCCAAGAGCGCCAGCGCCGGGACCACATGGGCGGCCCAGAACACCATGGCGTTCAGCGTGCCGAGCCCGTCGGAAGCGCTCGGGCCGATCCAGGTCAGCGCCAGCGTCAAGCCGGCGCAGTGGAGCGCGAGGCGCAGGCCCCAGCCGATCCGTGCCGGCTCCGGGGTCCCGTCCGCGGGGCGCGTGTCGCCGCCGGGTCCTGCGGGCGCGATGCCGGTCATGCGCTGATCAGGGGGACGCCCTGGAGGGCCTGGAGAAACACGAGGACGGTGAGGATCGCGTAAAGGACGGCGACGATCCACGTGGTCCGGGCCGGCAGGGCGAAGCGGTCGACCAGGATGCCGGCGACCGGCAGGACCTGCATCGCGTGGAGCGCCAGGAAGTGGGCAGGCCTCAGATCGCCGACCTCCATGGACCGGCCGAGGACGGGAACGCGCGGCCCGCCCTCGGTAGGCACGCCGATGTAGCGCCCGTCGTTGCCGGCCAGCTCGCCGGCGACCCAGCTCGTGAGCACGACGGTGAGGCCGAACCCGAGGCCGAGGCCGAGGCGAAGGCCCGGCGCAAACCGCGCGCCCCGGTCGAGCCAACCGGCGATACCCACGACGGCGATCGCCACCATCAAAATCGTCGCCCCGAGCCCCATCAGGCCGTACATCATCTCATGGAAGGCGGACGAACCGTTGAAGTGGGACGCCTCCTGGCGGGCGGCCTGCGCGGCGATATAGGCCATCTCGAAGGCAAAGGCGGCGGCCGATCCGGCTGCGGCGAGAAGGAGGACGAGGCCGGTGCGGACCGGCTGCGACAGGCGCTCCGTCACGAGCGCCAAGGTGGCGAAGAGAAGGGCGAAGGACACGGCGAACTTGAACGGCTTCAGCCAGATCGCCTCGGCGCCGATCCGCCGATCGTCGAGGACGAGCATGCCGAAGATCAGCACGGTCATGCCGACCGCCGCGACCGTCATCCGCCAGAACCACGACGCCGTGTCCTGGCCGGTGGAAAGGCCGATGGGACCGGCGGCCATCCTGATGCCCTCGATTCCCTGTTGGATCCTGCTCATCCGACGTCTCCTTCGGTCGTGGAGGGCCGATCACCGCATGGTCGGGGCCGCCTCGCCAGCCGATCTGCACGAAACGACAGGCGGTCCGCACGAACGGCCATGCCGGCCGGCGTCGCCGGGCGTGCGGTACCAAGCGCAGGGATACGGACTTGCCGCCCGGCCGGATCCTGCGGGCTCGACATCCGGGCCGTTTCCGTGGAAGTGTCCCGCCTCGCGCGGATCCCGACGCCGACAACCGAATTGCCGCTCCGGGCGGCCGAGTGACTTCATCATGCTGCACACAGCCGATCCCGACATCCCCGCCCTGATGGCCGACATCGGCCGGCGCGCCCGTGCGGCCGCCCGCCGGCTTGCGATCGCCACGGGCGCGGAGAAGAGCGCCGCGCTTGCCGCCATGGCGGCCTCCGTGCGCGGCCATGTGGCCGAGATTCTTGCCGCCAACGCCATCGACGTGGCAGCCATGAAGGCCAACGGCCAGACGGCCGCCTTCCTGGACCGCGGCACGCTCAACGAGGCGCGCGTCGGCGCCATCGCCGACGCCCTGGAGGCGATCGCCGGCCTGCCGAATCCGGTCGGCCGGGTGCTCGCCGCCTGGACGCGGCCGAACGGCCTTGCCATCGAGCGAGTGGCGACGCCGCTCGGTGTGATCGGCATCATCTTCGAGAGCCGGCCGAACGTGACGGCTGACGCTGGGGCGCTGGCGCTGATGGCCGGCAACGCGGCGATTCTGCGCTGCGGGTCGGACAGTTTCGCCTCGTCCACGGCGCTCCTCACCGCCATGCAGGACGGCCTTGCGGCCGCCGGCCTGCCGGAGGACGCCATCCAGCTCGTGCCGACAAAGGACCGGGCCGCCGTCGGCGCCATGCTGACCGGGCTCGACGGGGCGATCGACGTGATCGTGCCGCGCGGCGGCAAGAGCCTCGTCGCCCGGGTGCAGGCGGAGGCGCGCGTGCCGGTGTTCGCCCACTTGGAGGGGATCTGCCATCTCTACGTGGACAAGGCGGCGGACCTTGAGATGGCGGTCGCCATCGCGGTCAACGCCAAGATGCGGCGGACCGGCATCTGCGGCTCGGCCGAGACCCTGCTGGTGGACCGCGCGGTCGCCTCGACCCACCTGGTGCCCATCCTCGACGCCCTCGCCGCCGCCGGATGCGCCATCCGCGGCAGCGACGCGGTCAGGGCGCTCTGGCCCGCCGCGACGGCCGCCACCGAGACCGACTGGTCGACCGAATACCTGGACGCCATCCTGTCGGTGCGGCTCGTCGACGGGGTGGACGCGGCGATCGAGCACATCGAGACCCATGGCTCGCACCACACCGAATCGATCGTGACCGACGATGCCGAGACGGCCGAGCGCTTCATGAACCGGATCGACAGCGCCATCGTGATGCACAACGCCTCAACCCAGTTCGCCGACGGCGGCGAGTTCGGCATGGGGGCCGAGATCGGGATCGCCACCGGCAAGATGCACGCCCGGGGGCCGGTCGGCGTGGAGCAGCTGACGAGCTTCAAGTACCGGGTGCGCGGTACGGGCCAGCTGCGCCCGTGAGCGGACGCATGTCCGCCCGTCCGCGCATGCCGGCGACCGTGCCGGGCATGGCGATCGGCCTCTTCGGCGGCTCGTTCGACCCGCCCCATGCCGGGCACCGGCACGCCAGCCTGACCGCGCTCCGCCGCCTGGGGCTCGACCGGATCTGGTGGCTGGTGACGCCCGGCAACCCGCTGAAGGACACCGGCCGGCTGCCGACGATCACCGCCCGCATGGCCGAGGCCGCCCGGCTCGCCGACCATCCGCAGGTGGCGGTGACCGACCTGGAGGCGCGCCTCGGCACCCGCTACACGGTCGACCTCGTGGAAAAGCTGGTGCGGATCCGGCCGGATCTCCGCTTCGTGCTGCTCATCGGGGCGGACAACTGGGCCACTTTCCACCGCTGGGGCGGCTGGCGCCGCATCGCCGCGCTGATGCCGATCGCCGTGGTGGACCGGCCCGGCACCACACTGAAGGCCCTTTCGTCGCCGGCGGCCAAGGCCTTCGCGGGCGCCCGCCTGCCGGAGCGGCGGGCCTCCGCGCTCGCCGGATCGAGCCCGCCGGCCTGGGTGTTCCTGACCGGGCACCGGGTGCCGCTCTCCTCCACCTTGCTCCGGCGCGCCCGCGCCCGCACGTCCACCAGCCGGCCAGCCGGCGCGGCGGGCAAGGATGCCCCGGCGCCCGCCGACGGCCTTGCGACGGGTGCGCGTGGAGCCCTGTCTTGAAATTTTCTTGGTTCAACCCCTATTCTATGGCTTGTGCGATCGGGATCGCACAAGGGTCGCGGCACGGGTCCGGGACTTCACCGGATTCCGACCGTGCCATGTGGCGATGTGCCACCTGTGGCTAGGTCCATGACACACCGTCGTTCGACTTGGTTCGACACGATCGAAAGGTACACCCCCTGAGCATGACACTCTCTTCCGAGGGCGCGGGGCTCCGCGCGCCTCAGGCTCCGGCGTTGACCGCCTCTCCGGCGGCAGCGCCGACCGACGGAACCCCGGCCGGTCTTCTCGAAACGGTTCTGGCCAGTCTCGAGAACGCCAAGGCGGAAGAACTGGTGGCGATCGACATCGTCGGCAAGTCGCCCATCGCGGACCACATGGTGGTCTGCTCCGGTCGATCGCACCGGCACGTCGGCGCCATCGCCGACCATCTCCTCAAGGACATCAAGGACGCCGGCTTCGGCACGGCCTCGGTGGAAGGCATGACGGCCTGCGACTGGGTGCTGATCGACACCGGCGACGTGATCGTCCACGTGTTCCGCCCGGAGGTCCGCCAGTTCTACAATCTGGAAAAGATGTGGGCGGCGGACGCGACCCCGGTGCGCATCCACGGCTGAGGATCGGCCCGAACCGGTGCCGGACCGCCCCCCGGGCGGCCTCGGTCCGGCGCGTGCGGTGTGACGCGTGCGGTGTGACGCGCGCGGTTCGGCGCGCGGTTCGGCAATGGGCGGCGACCATCGGTGATGGCCGCCGACGAAAGGTGACCCGAGGCTCATGCGCATCGCCATCCATGCGGTCGGCCGGCTGAAGGCCGGGCCGGAGCGCGACCTCGCGGACCGCTATCTGGACCGGGCGGGCAAGAGCGGCCGCGCCCTCGGCGTCTCGGCCGTCACCGTCCGGGAGGTCGCGGAAAGCCGCGCCGCGCGCGCCGACGCCCGCAAGGACGAGGAGGCGGCGGCCCTCCTCGCCGACCTGCCGGACGGCGCGCTGGTTCTCGCCTTCGACGAACGCGGGGAGGCGATCGACAGCGGGCGCTTCGCCGCCCTCCTCGACGGCGCCCGCGGACGGGCGGTGCCGGCGGCGGTCTTCCTGATCGGCGGGGCGGACGGGCACGGACCGGCGGCGCTCGCCCGGGCCGACCACCGGATCGCCTTCGGCCGCCTCACAGTTCCGCACCAGATCGTCCGCATTCTCGCCGCGGAGCAGATCTATAGAGCGCTCACCATCCTGTCGGGGCACCCCTATCACCGGGCCTGACGAGACCCGGAAGGGGTATCGTCCGGTTCGGCTTGGAACTAGTGTCGGCCCGATCGTCTCCTCCCCGTGCCCCATGGCACGCCGCCCGAGTTCTCCTGCTGCCGATGCGGTCCGACCGTTTCTCCTGCCTCCTGCCGATCGGGTGCGTGCTGGCCGTCGTTCTCGGCGGCACCGCCGGCCCGGCGGGCGCGCAGGCGCAGCCGGCTGGCGCCAGGGAGGCGGGCGCCGGAGAGGCGGGTTCGGGGAACGCGGGCGCTCCCCTGCCCTATGCCGATCCGGGCGCGGCGGGGAGCCTCGTAGGCGGCACCGGCGGGCTCGGCGACACGGAGATCGCCGTGCCCTCCGCCACCCTGGCGTCGGACCCGAAGGATCCGGCCGTGATCGAGGCGGAGCGGACCCTGCGCGGCGCCGAACTGGAGGCGATCCGGCGCGACCTGGACCTCACCGCCGGCCGCCAGGCGGAGATCGCGGCGGAGATCGCCCGGATCGCGGACGACAGCGCCGCTCTCGACCGCGACCTGATGGAGACGGCCGCGCGGGTGCAGGACCTGGAGAGCGCCGTCTCGGCCGCCGAGGGCCGGCTGTCGGGCTTGGCGGATCAGGCCGCGCTGGTGCGCACCAGCCTCGACGGACGCAAGGCGATCCTCGCCGACGTGCTCGCCGCCGCCCAGCGGATCGGCCGCCGGCCGCCGCCGGCGCTGGTGGTGAAGCCAGAGGACGCGGTGGGCGCGGTCCGGTCGGCCATCCTGCTCGGGGCCGTCCTGCCGGAGGTGCGGGTGGAGGCGGAGGCCCTCGCGGCGGATCTCGCCACGCTGGTGGACGTGAAGCGCCGCGCCGAGGACGAGCGCGACCGCCTGCGCCAGGACGCCGGCCGCTTCGTGGAGGCGCAGAAGCGGCTGGAACTGCTTCTCGCCGAAAAGCGGTCCCAGCGCGCCGAACGGGCGGCCGCGCTGGTGGCGGAGGCCGCCAAGGCCGAGGCGCTCGCCGAAAAGGCAAAGTCTCTCGAAGAGTTGATCGGCAGCATGGAGCGGGATCTCACCTCCGTCCGGGAGGCGGCCCGCCAGGCGGCGGAGGCGGCGCGGCGGGAGCGCCCGGCGCCGAGCGACACCGGCCGGCTGCAGCCGGCGATCGCCTTCCAGGACGCCAAAGGCCGGCTGATGCTGCCGGTCCGCGGCGTCACCGTCCAGGATTTCGGCGCGGACAACGGGCTCGGCGGGACAGCCGCCGGCCTCTCCGTCGCCACGCGGGCAGGGGCACGGGTCACCGCCCCGGCGGATGGATGGGTCGTCTATGTGGGATCGTTCCGCAGTTACGGCCAACTCTTGATCCTTAACGCCGGCGGCGGATATCATGTGGTACTTGCTGGCATGGAAAGGATCGACGTGGAACTCGGTCAGTTCGTTTTGACCGGTGAACCCGTCGGGGTGATGGGCAGCCAGCGGCTTGCGAGTGCAACGGTACCGGATGTGAGCCTTTCACAGCCTGTGCTCTATATCGAGTTTCGCAAGGATGGCGCTTCGATCGACCCGACTCCATGGTGGGTCGCGTCGCAGGATCGGAAGGTTCGCGGATGATCAGGAAACTCTCGCTTCTCGCGGCCGGCGCCTGCCTTGGCGCCGCCGTCACCGTCGTCACAGGAACCGGCCAGCTGCCGGGTCTGGGAACCGCGATCGCGGCCAGTGCCGACACCTATCGCCAGCTCAATCTCTTCGGCGACGTGTTCGAGCGCATCCGCGCCGACTACGTGGAGGAACCGGACGAGGCGGCGCTGGTGGAGTCTGCCATCAACGGCATGCTCACTTCCCTCGACCCGCATTCGAGCTACATGAGCCCGAAGTCCTTCCAGGACATGCAGGTGCAGACCCGCGGCGAGTTCGGCGGGCTCGGCATCGAGGTCACCATGGAGGAGGGCGCGGTCAAGGTGGTCACGCCGATCGACGAGACCCCGGCCGCCCGCGCGGGCGTCATGGCCGGCGACCTCATCGTCGGGCTCGACGGCGAACAGGTGCAGGGCATGACCCTGCAGCAGGCCGTGGAGAAGATGCGCGGCCCGGTGAACACGCCGATCACCCTGCAGATCCAGCGGGCCGGATCCGACAAGCAGATCGAGATCAAGGTCGTGCGCGACGTGATCCGCATCCAGTCGGTGCGCTCGCGCGTCGAGGGCGACGTGGGCTATGTGCGCGTGACCCAGTTCACCGAGCAGACCTTCGAGGGCCTGAAGACGGCCGTCGACAAGATCCGCAAGGACGTGGGCGACGACACGCTGAAGGGCTTCGTCATCGACCTGCGCAACAACCCCGGCGGCCTTCTCGACCAGGCGATCGCGGTCTCCGACGCCTTCCTGGACAAGGGGGAGATCGTCTCCACCCGCGGCCGGCATGAGAACGAGACCCGGCGCTACTCAGCCCGCAGCGGCGACCTGACCGGCGGCAAGCCGATCATCGTCCTCGTCAACGGCGGTTCGGCGTCCGCGTCCGAGATCGTCGGCGGCGCCCTGCAGGACCACCGCCGCGCCACCATCGTGGGCACCCGGTCGTTCGGCAAGGGCTCCGTCCAGACCATCATCCCGCTCGGCGCCAACGGGGCGATCCGTCTGACGACGGCGCGCTACTACACGCCGTCGGGCACCTCCATCCAGGCCAAGGGCATCACCCCGGACATCGAGGTGCTGCAGGAGCTGCCGGAGGAGCTGAAGGACCAGGTCACCGAGACCAAGGGCGAAGCGAGCCTTCGCGGCCACCTCAACGCCGAGGACGGGGCCGAGAAGGAGGAGTCCGGCTCGCAGGCCTACGTGCCGCCGGATCCGAAGGACGACAAGCAGCTGAACTACGCCTACGACCTGTTGCGCGGCCTGCAGGCGAACAGCGCCTTCCCGCCGAGCCAGGCGGCCGCTCCGATCCCGAACTGATCGGCGCACCAGGGTTGACCGAACAAGCGCTCCGCCCGTAAAGGGCGGGGCGCTTTTTTCATGTCCGGTTCGCTGCGGCCCGGCCGGCCGGCGCCAGATCGGACCTGCCCGCGTTGCAGACGTCCCGTGCCAGTCGGGACCGGATAGGCCTGCACCCCTGTTCGGCAGCGCGGTTCGTCAAAGACGCGCTCGTCCCGTGCCGGAGAACGGCGAGGGACGACACATTTACCTTTCATTATCCATTCCGCACGATGGTGAGGCATGCCCCCGCGACGGACCGGACGGTCCGGCCGGCCGCTGATTCGCCCGCAGTCCGATCGGGTTTCGATGAGCGATCTCACCTCACCACTCGGCTACAAGCCGCCGGCCGGAAGCCGAACGGCCCGGCCCGTCGGGCTGATTCTCGCGTCCGTGGTGGTCGCCGTCGCCGCCATGGTGGTTCTCTGGGTCGTCGTGGTGGAGGATCCGCTCGGCGGCCAGCCGGTGGCCATCGCCGCCATCGAGAGGGCGGAGGGACCGGTCCAGCGCGAGGACGTGACGGTGGTCGGCGTGAAATCCGGCTTTGGCGAGATCCTGCCGCAGGTCGGCGAAGAAGCCGAAGACCCGGACGCGGCGATCGACAGCGTCGAGGTGCCGCCCGACGGCATCGTGCCGCCCCGGTCCACCGCCATCCTGACCGCGCCCGATCCGGACCTTGTGGAGGAGACCGCCCTCGGGCCGTTGCCGAAGGTGTCCGTCACCGGGCTCCGGCCGCTCGACGCCTATGCGCGGCCGGTGCCGGGCTTCGTCGGCCAATCGCCCCGCATCGCCCTCGTGGTCGGCGGCCTCGGCCTCAGCCAGACCGGCACCCAGGAGGCGCTCGCCAGCCTGCCGCCCGATATCACGCTGGGCTTCGCGCCCTACGGCTCCAGCTTGGACCGGTGGGTGCAGAAGGCCCGCCAGAACGGCCACGAGCTGCTGCTGCAGCTGCCCATGGAGCCCTACGACTATCCGGACAACGATCCCGGTCCGCACACCCTCCTGACCTCGCTGGACAAGGAGCGGAACCGGGAGCGGCTCCACTGGCTGCTCGGCCGCCTCAGCCTCTATGTGGGCGTGCAGACCTACATGGGTGCCCGTTTCACCGCAGAGACGCCGGCCCTCGAAGCCGTGATGAGCGAACTGGGCACCCGGGGGTTGCTGTTCGTGGACGAGGGCAGCTCGTCGCGGAGCGTGGCGGCCGACGTCGCCAAGACGCGGGCGGTGCCCTTCGCCAAGGCGGACATCCTGATCGACGCGATCCCGTCGGAGTCCGACATCGCCAGCCGCCTCGCCCAGCTGGAACAGATCGCCCGGTCCCGCGGCCTTGCCATCGGCACGGCGAGCGCCCTGCCGGTGACGGTGCGGGAGATCGCCAATTGGGCCCGGACCCTGGAGGCGCGCGGCATCACCCTGGTGCCGATCAGCGCCACGCAGTCCCTCGCCGATCGGCCCTGACGGCGCGGCCATCCGTTGCCGGAGCGATGACAGGGCCGGGCATTCCGGTGCATGCTGCGGCGAGCCATCGAACCGGAGTGCCGTGATGACCGAGCCGGAAGACCTGCCCTATCGCCCGTGCGTCGGCGCGGTCCTGATCAACCGGTCGGGCCTTGTCTGGATCGGCCGGCGGCTGGACGCGGCCGGCGACGGGGACGACGGCTGGCAGCTGCCCCAGGGCGGGATCGACCCCGGCGAGGACATCCTGGCCGCCGCCCGGCGCGAGCTCCACGAGGAGACGAACGTCTCGTCGGCGACGCTGCTGGCGGAGGCGCCGGACTGGTACGCCTACGACCTGCCGCCGGACGTCGGCAAGGAGAAGTTCAAGCGCAAGTGGCGGGGGCAGACCCAGAAGTGGTTCGCCTTCCGGTTCGACGGCGACGAGAGCGAGATCGACATCCACCGGCCCGCCGGCGGCGCCCACAAGCCCGAGTTCGGGCGCTGGCGCTGGGAGGCTCTCGACCGGCTGCCGGCCCTGATCGTGCCCTTCAAGCGGCCGGTCTACGAGAAGGTGGCCGCCGCCTTCGCCCACCTGGTCCGGACGTGAGCGCCGGCAAAGACCCTGCTCCCGATTCCCCGTCCGCGGCGATCCCCGCCCGATCCGACCCGAACCACCGGACCCTTCGATGCCCGAAAGCCTGAAAGCGGAGCCGACCGACGACGCCTGGAAGACCGGCCTGCCCTTCCGGCCGAACGTCGGCATCTGCCTGTTCGGCCCGGGCGGCCACGTGTTCGCCGGCCGCCTCACGCCCAATCCGGACGGATGGCCGGATCCGGAGCGGACGGCGCCCGGCGCCGACTGGTCCATGCCGCAAGGCGGGATCGACCCCGGAGAGGATCTGGAAGGCGCCGCGCGGCGGGAGCTCTGGGAGGAGACCGGCGTCACCAGCGCCACGCTCCTCGCCATCGGCGAGCCGTCCTGGACCTACGACTTTCCGGCCCGCGGCGCACCCGGCCACAAGCTCCACCCGTTCCGCGGCCAGAGGCAGCGCTGGGTGGCGTTCCGGTTCGAGGGCTCGGAAGCGGAGATCCGGGTGGATGCGGCGCACACCGACGAGCCAGCGGAGTTCCTGGAGTGGGGCTGGCGTCCGCTCGCCATGATGCCGTCGATCGGGCTCGTGCACCGGCGTCCGGTCTATGCGGAGGTGGCGGCGCTGTTCGGCCGGTTCGCGGCGGCCTGATGCGGGCGCCGCGCGCCATCGCCCTTGCCGCCGGGCTGGTGCTGCTCCAGGCCCCGGGCGCGATCGGCGCCGAGCGGACCGGCACCACCGCCGCGCCGCTTCTTTCCACCGACGGCACCTGGAGCGCCCGGAAGACGGTGCGCCTGCCGCAAGGGCCGGACGGGACCGTCGCCGCCCTCTCCTGGCTGGTCGCCTATCCGGCGGCCGGACCGGTGGTGGCGGAGATCTGCGTCGGGCGGCGGTGCCTGGAAACCGACCGGCCGGAGGTCTACGACGACCGGCGGCTTGCGGGCATCCCGCTCGGCCCCGTCACCCTCCGCGTCCGTACGGCGGCGCCGGACGGCGGTCCGCGCCTGGTTGCCGGGTTGCCGATCCGAATCAGCGTCACCTTGAAGGCGCCGTGACCCGCTTTCGGGCGGTCCGCCACGGCAAATCGGGACACGGTCGGGCTGGACGGTGGCGGTCCGGCGGACCGGCAGCTTGGCCGTCTGACCCTGCGGACGCGCTCGGTTCTGCGGCGGCTAAGCTCGCTTCAGGCCTTCAACCCGCTTTGCTTGTTTCCAGATTTACCGCATGCGGCTAACATGCATTCAGGGCGTCGGGGGGCACCGCAAGCCCGAGACGACCCTTGGAGCATCAGCCTCAACCCCGCTACCGGTTGCGCGGGGCGACCGCGCCGCCCCGCCTGCCCGTCCGAACCGGCGCCGTTCTCGCCCGCGGCCTTATGGCCGGCACGGCGTCCGGCATGCGGGCGGCCCTTGCCCGCGCCGCACGCGACCCGGGATCGCCGCCCGTGCCCATGCTGCACGCGCGCCTCTTCTTCCGCCGCCGCCTGGTCCTGGCTGTCGATCCCGCCAGCCTCGACCGTCAGCTGGCCGTCAACGTGACCGACGGCACCTGGTGGATCGACCTTGCGGACCGCCTGACGGACGGCGCCGACTGGACCGACGTCATCCACCCGCTGGCGACCTATGAGGCGCACCGGGACATGGTGGCGTTGATCGAGGCGGACCTTCGCTACCGCGACACCACGCTCTATGCAGTCCTCGCCGCCCAGGCGGCCGCCGGCGCGCCGGCGGTCCGCTTCGGCGTGGCGCTCGCCGACCGCGCCCGCATCGATGCCTACTTCGACTATTACGTGGCCCTGGTGCGCAGCATCGAACGGCGGGGGCTGATGCCGCGAAGCGCGCTCCCGCTTCGCAAGGTGCCGCGCGGCGGCGGCGTGCGGCCCTGGTACGAATGGACCGAACGGGATCCGGGCATCGCCATCGGGCCTGACGGAGAGGTCCTGCGCTTTGCCGGCGGGCGGCACCGGACGGCGATCGCCCGGTCGCTGGGCCTGCCGAGCATGCCGGTGGAGCTGCGGCTCGTGCACACCCGCTGGCTCCGCTCCGAGATGGAGCGCACGGGCAAGACGGCGGAGCGGATCCTGCTCGACTGGGCGGCCGAACGGGCCCCGACCGCGGCCCTCCACCGGACGGGCTGGTTCGCCCACCGGGTGGCCGGCGCCCGGTCGGCGGAGACGATCGGCGCCCTCGTGGCCGCGGCCGGGCTGCTGCCGGTCTGACCGCGCGCGAACGACAGGTTTTTCGGCACGGCCCTGCCGGCGGAACGAAAAACCCCGGGCATGGCCCGGGGTTCAGAGACGATGGTGCGGCGCCGACCGGTCGGCCCGGGCAAGACTCAGGCGGCGCGGAGCGCGTCGGCCACGTCGCGCAGCTGGGCAAGCTTCTGCTCGGCGCGCTGGCGGGCGTCCGGGGTCTTGGCGTCCGTCACGTCCTCTTCGGCGTTGCGGATCTCGGCGGCGATCTGGTCCGCCTTGAGGTCGGCGACCGGAACCGCCTTCTCGGCGAGCACCGTCAGACCGGTCGGCGACACGTCGGCGAAGCCGCCGCGGATGAAGATGCGCGTGGTGTCGGATCCGGTCCGCACCGTCACCACTCCGGCCCGGAGCGTGGTGAGGAAGGGCGAATGGTTGGCGAGCACGCCGAAGTCGCCGTCGACTCCCGGCAGGTCCACCTGATCCACCTCGGTGGACAGAACCAGGCGCTCGGGGCTCACCAGTTCGAACTTGAAGGTCGCCATAGGAAAGGCTCTCCCGGAGGCCGCTGTTCAAGAGATCGGGCGGCGACGCCGCCCGTCCGTTCGGATCGAGACCGGACAAGGAGGGTTCGCCCGGCAAAGGCCGGGCGACCGTTCGTCCTCAGGCCGCCTGGGCGGCCATCTTCTGGGCCTTCTCGATCGCGTCCTCGATCGTGCCGACCATGTAGAAGGCGGCTTCCGGCAAGTGGTCGTACTTGCCTTCGACGAGACCCTTGAAGCCCTTGATGGTGTCTTCCAGGGCGACGAGCTTGCCCGGCGATCCGGTGAAGACTTCGGCCACGAAGAAGGGCTGCGACAGGAAGCGCTCGATCTTGCGGGCGCGCGCCACGGCGATCTTGTCCTCTTCGGAAAGCTCGTCCATGCCCAGGATGGCGATGATGTCCTGCAGCGACTTGTAGCGCTGCAGCACTTCCTGGACGCGGCGGGCGACGGCGTAGTGCTCCTCGCCGATGACCTGCGGATCGAGCATGCGCGACGTGGAGTCGAGCGGGTCCACCGCCGGATAGATGCCCTTCTCGGCGATCGAGCGGTTGAGCACCGTCGTGGCGTCCAGATGGGCGAAGGAGGTGGCCGGGGCCGGGTCGGTCAGGTCGTCGGCCGGCACGTAGATGGCCTGCACCGAGGTGATCGAACCCTTGGTGGTGGTGGTGATGCGCTCCTGCATCTGGCCCATGTCGGTGGCGAGCGTCGGCTGATAGCCCACCGCCGACGGGATGCGGCCGAGGAGCGCCGACACTTCCGAACCCGCCTGGGTGAAGCGGAAGATGTTGTCCACGAAGAAGAGCACGTCCTGGCCCTTGTCGCGAAAGTGCTCGGCGATGGTGAGGCCGGTGAGGGCGACGCGGGCGCGGGCGCCCGGCGGCTCGTTCATCTGGCCATAGACGAGGGCGCACTTGGAGCCCTCGGTGGACCCGGCGTTCTCGTGCGGGTCCTTGTTCACGCCGGACTCGATCATCTCGTGGTAGAGATCGTTGCCCTCGCGGGTGCGCTCGCCGACGCCGGCGAACACCGAATAGCCGCCGTGCGCCTTGGCGACGTTGTTGATCAGCTCCTGGATCAGCACCGTCTTGCCAACGCCGGCGCCGCCGAAGAGGCCGATCTTGCCGCCGCGGGCGTAGGGGGCGAGCAGGTCGACCACCTTGATGCCGGTGACGAGGATCTGCGCCTCGGTGGCCTGCTCCACGTAGGACGGGGCCGACTGGTGGATCGCGCGGAGGCTCTCTCCGGTGATCGGGCCGGCTTCGTCCACCGGCTCGCCGATCACGTTCATGATCCGGCCGAGGCAGGCGTCGCCCACCGGCACGGCGATCGGGGCGCCGGTGTCGTGCACCGGCTGGCCGCGCACGAGGCCTTCGGAGATGTCCATGGCGATCGTGCGGACGGTGTTCTCGCCGAGATGCTGCGCCACTTCCAGCACCAGGCGGGTGCCGTTGTTGGTGGTCTCCAGCGCGTTCAGGATCGCCGGCAGATGGTCGTCGAACTTCACGTCGACGACGGCGCCGATGACCTGGGTGATGCGTCCGACCTTCGTGTCAGCCATCGTTTTCGTCCTTGCGTCGATCAGTATGTCGGTCAGAGCGCTTCGGCGCCCGAGATGATTTCGATCAGTTCCTTGGTGATCATGGCCTGCCGCGAGCGGTTGTACTGCAGCGACAGCTTGTTGATCATGTCACCGGCGTTGCGGGTCGCGTTGTCCATGGCGGACATGCGGGCGCCCTGCTCCGACGCGGCGTTCTCAAGGAGCGCGGTGAAGATCTGCACCGCGATCGCGCGCGGCAAGAGCTCCTCCAGGATTTCCGGCTCGCCCGGCTCGTAGTCGTAGAGCGCGCCGGCCGTCGCGGAGCCGGCGGTCGCGTCGACCTCGAAGGGCACGATCTGCTTGGCGGTCGGGATCTGGGCGATCACCGAGCGGAAGCGGGAGTAGAAGAGCGTGCAGACGTCGAACTGGCCGGCCTCGAACATGTCCAGCACCTTCTGCTGGACGCCCGCGGCGACCTCGTAGTTCAGCGTCTTGATGCCGCGCAGCTCGATCCGCTCGATGATGCGGCCGCCGTGGTCGCGGCGAAGAGCGTCGGCGCCCTTCTTGCCCACGGTCAGGATCTTGACCTCCTTGCCCTCGGCGAGGAGACGGTTGATGTGCTCGCGGGCGAGGCGGACGATCTGGCTGTTGAAGCCGCCGCAGAGGCCGCGCTCGGCGGTGCAGACCACCAGGAGGTGCACCTGCGTGCGGCCGGTGCCGATCATCAGGCGCGGCGCGTCGTCCCGGCCGACCGATCCGGCGGCGAGGTTGCCCAGCACCTCGGCCATGCGGTCGGCGAACGGACGGGCGGCCTCGGCGGCCTCCTGGGCGCGGCGCAGCTTCGCCGCGGCGACCATCTGCATCGCCTTGGTGATCTTCTGCGTCGCCTTCACGGAGGCGATGCGGTTCTTCAGATCCTTCAAGCTCGGCATGTCGGCTCCTGCCCCGATCCGTCGGAGGCGGCACGATGTCGGCGAAAGACGGTCCGCCGGGCCCGGATGGGCTCAGCGGACCGGCGTCTTCGGGTGATCAGGCGAAGGTCTTGGCGAAGGCAGCGATGGCGTCCTTCAGCTTCGCCTTGAGGGCGTCGGTGATCTGCTTCTCGGCCCAGATGCCGGACAGGATGTCCGGGTGCTTGTCGCGGAGGAACCGGAGGAGACCCTCCTCGAAGGCGCGCACCTTGCCGACCGGGAGCGGATCCAGGTAGCCGTTCACGCCGGCGAAGATCACCGCCACCTGCTCTTCCGTCTTCAGCGGCGAGAACTGCGGCTGCTTCAGGAGCTCCACGAGGCGGGCGCCGCGGTTGAGCAGCTTCTGCGTGGCGGCGTCCAGGTCGGACCCGAACTGGGCGAAGGCGGCCATCTCGCGATACTGCGCGAGCTCGCCCTTGATGGTGCCGGCCACCTGCTTCATCGCCTTGATCTGGGCGGCGGAGCCGACGCGCGACACCGAGAGGCCGACGTTCACCGCCGGACGGACGCCCTGGTAGAAGAGGTTCGTCTCCAGGAAGATCTGGCCGTCGGTGATGGAGATGACGTTCGTCGGGATGTAGGCCGACACGTCGTTCGCCTGGGTCTCGATGACCGGCAGAGCGGTCAGCGAGCCGAGACCGTTCTCCTTGTTGAGCTTGGCGGCGCGCTCCAGAAGGCGGGAGTGCAGGTAGAACACGTCGCCCGGGTAGGCTTCGCGGCCCGGCGGACGGCGCAGGAGCAGCGACATCTGACGGTAGGCGACGGCCTGCTTGGAGAGGTCGTCGTAGGCGATCAGGGCGTGCATGCCGTTGTCGCGGAAGAACTCGCCGATCGCGCAGCCGGTGAAGGGCGCGATGAACTGCATCGGCGCGGCGTCCGACGCGGTGGCGGCGACCACGATGGAGTAGGGCAGCGCGCCGCTGTCCTCCAGGCGCTTCACGAACTGAGCGACCGTGGAGCGCTTCTGGCCGATGGCCACGTACACGCAGTAGAGCTTCTGGCTCTCGTCCGTGCCCTGGTTCAGCGGCTTCTGGTTGAGGAAGGTGTCCAGGATGATGGCGGTCTTGCCGGTCTGGCGGTCGCCGATCACCAGCTCGCGCTGGCCGCGGCCGATCGGGATCATGGCGTCGATCGCCTTGATGCCGGTCGACATCGGCTCGTGCACGGATTTGCGCGGGATGATGCCCGGCGCCTTCACGTCGACACGGCGGCGCTCGGTGTACTCGATCGGGCCCTTGCCGTCGATCGGGTTGCCGAGGCCGTCGACCACGCGGCCGAGCAGGCCCTTGCCGACCGGCACGTCCACGATGGAGCCGGTCCGCTTGACCGTGTCGCCTTCCTTGATGTCGCGGTCGGCGCCGAAGATCACGACGCCGACGTTGTCGGTCTCAAGATTGAGGGCCATGCCCCGGATGCCGCCCGGGAACTCGACCATCTCGCCCGCCTGGACGTTGTCGAGCCCGTAGACGCGGGCGATGCCGTCACCGACGGACAATACCTGGCCGACCTCGGAGACTTCGGCTTCCTGGCCGAAGTTCTTGATCTGCTCCTTGAGGATTGCGGAAATTTCCGCGGCGCGGATATCCATCAGCCGACCTCTTTCAGTGCGATCTTGAGCTGGTTGAGCTTCGTCTTGAGCGAGGTGTCGATCATGCGGCTGCCAAGCTTCACGACGAGGCCGCCGATGAGCGACGGATCGACGCTCGTGTCGAGAAGAACGGCCTTGCCGGTGATCTCGGCGAGCGCCGCCTTGAGATCCGCCGTCTGGGCGTCGTTCAACGGTTCGGCCGACACCACGGTCGCGGTCCGCTCGCCCCGGTGGGCGGCGTAGAGCGCGCGGTAGGCCTTGAAGATGTCCATCACGGTGAAGAGCCGGCGGTTGCGCGCGGCGAGCTTCACGATGTTGCCGACGTAGCCGCCGATGGCGGCGCGGTCGAGCACGGCCGAAACGGCCCGGAGCTGGTCGTCGGCGGAGAACACCGGCGAGCGCACGAGGCGCACCAGATCCGGGCTCTCGGCCATCAGCGCTTCGAAACGGGCGATGTCCGCCGCAACGGTGTCGAGGCTGCCGCCGTCACGGGCGAGGTCGAAGAGGGCCTGGGCATAGCGCTCAGCCACTCCTGAAGTCGTAGACGCCGTTTCGCTCACGGAAGCTCGATCCCCCTCACGCGCTCCAGGCTCGACGGGATCAACCGGCAAAGCTCTGAAACGACTTGCGAATTTAGGTGGATAAGCGGGGGTTCCTGAACCACCCCCACCCTGAAGTCGGCCCCATCTAGCATATGGGTCCGCCTTCCGCAACTCACCGCGCGGATTCTGAAAATGGCTGATTTCCGCGCTTTTCGCCGCAACCCTGCGAGGGAATGGTCGCGTCCGGACGAAAGGCTGAGGAATTCCGCCGGCTGGATCGTTTTAGGAGGTGGACACCTGCCGTCAGAGGAAGCTCTGCGGGTCGATGTCGACGCCGACATCCACGCCGCCGGTCGCCTTCGGTGCGGCCATCAGCCACGCGCGCATGTAGGCGGAAAGGTCCACGTCGCGCCGCCCGGCGTGGGCGAGCAGCCGGAAGCGGTGGCGGCCCCGCACCAGGGCGAGCGGTGCGTCCGCCGGCCCGAGGATCTCCACCGCCGGGTCGACCGGCGCGGCGCGGGCGAGTGCCCGGGCGTGGTCCTCGGCCCGTTCCCGGTCTGCGCCGGAGACGATCACGGCGGCGAGCCGCCCGAACGGCGGCATGCGGGCGATCTGCCGCTCCTCGAGCTCGGTGCGGTAGAAGCGCTCCGCGTCGCCGGACACGAGGGCGCGGATCACCGGGCTCTCCGGCGCATAGGTCTGCAGGACGCCGATCCCGTGGCCCTGGACGCGGCCGGCGCGGCCGGTCACCTGGGCGAGGAGCTGGAAGGTGCGCTCCGCCGCCCGCGGGTCGCCGTGGGCGAGGCCGAGATCCGCGTCCACCACGCCGACCAGGGTCAGCCGCGGGAAGGTGTGGCCCTTCGCCACCAGCTGGGTGCCGATCACGATGTCGCAGTCGCCCTTGGCCACCGCCTCCAGCTCGGCCCGCAGCCGCTGCACGCCGCCGGCGATGTCGGAGGAGAGCACGATGGTGCGCCGGTCCGGCAGCACCGCCTGCACCTCCTCGGCGATGCGCTCCACGCCCGGGCCGCAGGCGACGAGGGCGTCCAGGGTGCCGCAGCTCGGGCAGGCGTCCGGCCGCGGCTCCATGTGGCCGCAGTGATGGCATGCGAGCCGGCCGCGGAAGCGGTGGTCGACCAGCCACGTGGAGCAGTTCGGGCACTGAAAGCGATGGCCGCACGACCGGCAGAGCGTCAGCGGCGCGTAGCCGCGTCGATTGAGAAAGAGAAGCGCCTGCTCGCCGCGCTCGAAGGTCTGCCGCATGGCCGCGACGAGGCCGGGCGCCAGGAAGCGGCCGCGCTCCGGCCCGGCCTTGCGCATGTCGATCGCCAGCACCTCCGGCAGCGCCTGGCCGGTGGCGCGCGCCGGCAGCACGAGGTGGCCGTAGCGGCCGCGCTCGGCGTTGACGCGGCTTTCCAGCGACGGCGTCGCGGAGGCGAGGACGACGGCGGCGTCCTCCAGCCGGCCGCGGACGACCGCCATGTCGCGGGCATGGTAGGTCGCCCATTCCTCCTGCTTGTAGGCGGGGTCGTGCTCCTCGTCGACGACGATGAGGCCGAGGTCGGAGAAGGGCAGGAAGAGCGCCGAGCGGGCGCCGACCACCACCTTCACCCGCCCCTCCGCGACCCCGCGCCAGGCCCGGGCACGCGCCTTCGGGCCGACCTCCGAATGCCATTCGGCCGGCAGCGAGCCGAACCGTTCGGCGAAGCGCTGCAGGAAGGCCTTGGTGAGAGCGATCTCCGGCACCAGGATCAGCGCCTGCCGGCCCTTCCGCACACATTCGGCGACGGCCTCCAGGTAGACCTCCGTCTTGCCCGATCCGGTGACGCCGTCGAGGAGCGTCACGCTCGCGCCGGCGCCGATGCGCGCAACGAGCGCGGCGGCCGCGGCCGCCTGGTCGGCGGTCAGGCGCGGCGGCGCGAAGTCCGGCTCCGGCGCCCGCACCGGCGGCCCGGCCGGCAGCGCCACATCGACGAGGGTGCCGGCGGCGAGGAGGCCGTCGACCACGGAGAGGGAGACGCCGGCGGTGGCGGCGAGCCCGGTGCGGGTCCAGGCCATGCCGTCGTTCTCGTCGAGGAGGGCGAGCACCCGGCGGCGCGCGGGCGTCAGCCGGTCGGGCGCCGCGCCGCTCCTTGCCACGCCCCGGACGGGGGCCTCCGGCTCCAGCGCCTCCGGGGCGCGGAGTGCCATGCGGAGCACCATGCCGCGCGGGGTCAGGGTGTAGCGGGCGACCCAGTCGACGAGGGTGAGAAGCGCGGGCTTCAAGGGCGGGGCGTCGAACACGGTCTCGATCGGCCGCAGCCGGTTCGACGTGGCCGAGAGGGTCGGCGCCTCGTCGGTGACGACGCCGAGCACCTGGCGCGGCCCGAGCGGCACCCGCACGATGGAGCCCGGTCCGACGGCGACGCCGGCCGGCACCTTGTAGCTGTAGCTGTCGTCGAGGGCGACGGGGGTGAGCACCTGCACCACACGCTCCCGCCCTTCGGCGGGCGCCGGCTCCCCGGCGGCGGGCCCGAACAGGTCGTGGATGGTGGCGGGCGCGTCGCGTCGGGTCATGGCTTCATTGGTCGGGGGTGGTCATCGTGTGGGGGGCGGCGGGCGCCGCTTTCCTCGCACGGGGAGCTGGGATATGGGATGGAGGCCGACCCCACCCTAGACCGGACGCGGTCCGGTCGCGAGGGCCGACCGCGCGCCGTCCCCCATGGTCGCGCGCCGACCGCCCGCTGCCCGCACCCCGCTGCCCGAACCCTGGATCGAGCCCGCCCGCATGACCTCCGCCGCCGTCCTGGTCGTCTCCTCCCACGTGGTCCGCGGGTCCGTCGGCGCCAGGAGCGCCTTCGTGCTGGAACGGCTCGGCCATCGGGTGTGGTCGCTGCCGACGGTGATCCTGCCGTGGCACCCGGGCCACGGACGCGCGCACCGCGTGCCCGTGCCGGCAGAGGATTTCAAGGCGCTTGCCGCCGATCTTGCCCGCGCGCCCTGGCTCGGCGAGGTGGGCGCCGTGGTGTCGGGCTATCTCGCCGATCCCGCCCAGGCGACCGCCATCGCCGATCTGGTGGCGGCCGTCAAGGCGCGGAACCCGGACGCCCTCTACCTCTGCGATCCCATTCTGGGCGACGACGGCGGCCTCTATGTCCGCGAGGACGTGGCGGCGGCGCAGCGCGACGTGCTGATGCCGGTCGCCGATCTTGCGACGCCGAACCGATTCGAGCTCGGCTGGCTGACCGGCCGCCCCGTGGACAGCCTGCCGGCGGTCGCCGACGCGGCCCGCACGCTTTCGCCGAAAAAGGTGGTGGTGACGTCGGCGCCGGCGATGATGCGCGGCAAGATCGCGAGCGCCCTCGTCACCGCCCGCGACATGGTGGTGGCGGAAACGCCGATGATCGAGCGGGCGCCGTCCGGCACCGGCGATCTCTTCGGCGCGCTCCTCGTCTCGCGCCTCCTGGAAGGCCGGCCGGACGAGCAGGCGCTGGCGAGCGCGGTGGCGGGCACGTTCGAGCTGGTCGCCCGCAGCGTCAAGGCCGGCTCCGACGAACTGGACCTCGCCCTCCACCAGGACAGCCTGGTGCGGCCGATGGCGCTCGTGGACACCCGCCGCTTCGGCGGCCCCGCCGCGCGCAGGCGCCCCGCCCCGAAGCCGGACGCCATCCCGTGACGCGCGTCGCCGGCGTTGACGGCTGCCCGGGCGGCTGGATCGCCGTCGTCCTCGATCTGGCCGATCCGGCCGGCGCGTCGGTCCGCGTCGAGGCCCGGTTCGCCAGCCTCATCGACGGCCCGGACGCGCCGGATGTTGTCGCGGTCGACATGCCGATCGGCCTTCCGGCGACGGTCGGCCTCGGCGGCCGGCCGGCGGAGCGGGCGGTTCGCGGCATGCTGGGGCCGCGCCAGTCGAGCATCTTCTCCGTGCCGTCGCGGGCGGCGGTGATGGAGGGCGACTATGCGGCCGCGTCCGCGGCGGCGCTCGCCACGTCCGATCCGCCGCGGCGCATCTCCAAGCAGGCCTTCCACCTCTTCCCGAAGATCCGCGAGATCGACGCCCTCATGCGGGCCGATCCGGCCCGTGCGGCGCGGGTGTTCGAGACCCATCCGGAGGTCGCCTTCACGGTGCTGAACGGCGGCCGGCCCATGACCCTGCCGAAGAAGGTGAAGGGCAGCCCGAACCCGCCCGGCCTTGCCGAGCGCCGCGCCTTTCTCACGGCCCGCGGCCTGCCGGCCGCGCTCCTCGACGCCCGGCCGCCGCGCGGCGCCGCGGCCGACGACCTTCTCGACGCGGCCGTCTCGGCGCTGGTGGCGGCGCGCCTTGCAACGGGCAGAGCGGTGGCGCATCCGGCCGAGCCGGTGTTCGACGACCACGGCCTCCGGATCGCCATCTGGGCGTGAGCGGCGCCGATCGGCACTCTTGTGCGCCGCCGTCCGAGGGGCTAGGGAGGAGCGTCCCCCGTCGGTTCCACCCTGTCTCGTCAGTCTTCCGGAAGGACCGCCGATGTCGACCGAAACCAGCCCTCCGCCCGCGCGCCCGCCGCTGCCCGACCATTTCCCGGACCGCCTGGTCTCCGGCTACAAGGCCTTCCGCGCCGGCCGCTACCCGACGGAGGAGGAGCGCTACCGCCGGCTCGGCGACCTCGGCCAGAAGCCGGAGATCATGATGATCGGCTGCTGCGACAGCCGCGTCTCGCCGGAGGTGATCTTCGACACCGGGCCGGGCGAGATCTTCGTCGTCCGCAACGTTGCCAACCTGGTGCCGCCCTACACGCCCGACGGCGAACTGCACGGCACCTCCGCGGCGCTGGAGTTCGCCGTGGTGGCGCTCAAGGTGCGGCATATCGTGGTGATGGGCCACGGCCGCTGCGGCGGCATCGGGGCGGCGCTCGCCGAGGGCGGTGATCCGCTCACCCCCGGCGACTTCATCGGCAAGTGGATGTCGCTGATGGACGAGCCCGCCAACCGGGTGCGCTGCGACCACACCATCCCGCACGGCCAGAAACAGCGCGCGCTGGAGCACGAGGCGGTGCGCGTCTCGGTGCGCAACCTGATGAGCTTTCCCTGCGTCCAGACCCGGACGGCCAAAGGGTCGCTCCGCCTGCACGGGGCCTGGTTCGACGTCTCCGAAGGCGCGCTCCACGTGCTCGACCCGAAGACCGGCGCCTTCCGGGTGGTCGACGAGGGCGACAGCCCGTTCGCCTGCACCTGAGACGAGGTTTGCAGGGGCCCGACCCGTCGGGACAACGGAAACACGGGCGAGCCCGAACGGGCGTCGGCCGGTCGGGCCGGAACGCTCTCCAAAGGGCCGACGAGGCCAGCCTTGGAAGAGCCGGGCATGAGGCGGATCGCCCGCCGGCCGGCGGCGGCGCTTGATCGCGGGCCGTCGCTTCTCTATTGCGTCTGAACGAGGCCGCGCCACCGGGCGCGGCGGCATTTTTTCCTTCACGAGGGATCACGATCCATGGCGACCCACAGCCTCTTCCTCCTGCCCGGCGACGGCATCGGGCCCGAGATCATGGCCGAGGTGAAGGGGCTGATCGATCTTCTCGGCGCCAAGGGGCTCGCCCACTTCGCCACCGACGAGGGCCTCGTGGGCGGCGCCGCCTATGACGCCCACGGAGCGGCCATCTCGGAGGCCGACATGGCCAAGGCGCTCGCCGCCGACGCGGTGCTGTTCGGCGCCGTCGGCGGCCCCAAGTGGGACGGCGTTCCCTACGCGGTGCGGCCGGAGGCCGGGCTCCTGCGCCTTCGCAAGGACCTCGGCCTCTTCGCCAACCTGCGCCCGGCCATCTGCTACCCGGCCCTTGCCGAGGCCTCCAGCCTGAAGCGCGAGGTGGTCGAGGGGCTCGACATCCTGATCGTCCGCGAGCTCACCGGCGGCGTCTATTTCGGCGAGCCGAAGGAGATCGTGACCCTGGAGGACGGGCAGAAGCGCGCGGTCGACACCCAGCTCTACACCACCTCGGAGATCGAGCGCATCGCCCGGGTCGCCTTCGATCTTGCCCGCACCCGCGGCAGCAAGGTGGCGTCGGCGGAAAAGCGCAACGTCATGAAGTCCGGCGTGCTCTGGAACCAGGTGGTGACGGCGGTCGGCAAGGCCGAATACCCGGACGTGGCGCTGGAGCACGTGCTCGCCGACAACTGCGCCATGCAGCTCGTCCGATGGCCCAAGCAGTATGACGTGATCGTCTGCGACAACCTCTTCGGCGACATCCTCTCCGACGTGGCCGCCATGCTCACCGGCTCGCTCGGCATGCTGCCGTCCGCCTCCCTCGGCGCGCCGGATCCGGCGACGGGCAAGCGCAAGGCGCTCTACGAGCCCGTGCACGGGTCCGCCCCGGACATCGCCGGCCAGGGCATCGCCAACCCGATCGCCATGATCGCGTCCTTCGCCATGGCGCTGCGCTATTCGTTCGGCCTGGTGGCGCTCTCCGACACCCTCGACAAGGCGATCGCGGCGGTGCTGGAAAAGGGCCTGCGCACCCGCGACATCGGCGGCGAGGGCGCGACCCTGGTCTCCACGCGGGAGATGGGCGCCGCCATCCGGAGCGAGTTCGAGGCGCTCCTCGGCTGACGACGGCACGGCGCGGAGCCCTCACGAAAATGTCAAGCCGGCTGTTCTTGGCGCCGCCGCGGGCGGACTTATTTCTTTTTCAGGCGGGCCCGTCCGTACTCGGTAGTGCCCCCCGTCTCGCCGTGGACGGCCCGCTCCGCTGGAGATCCCTCCCAGCGAAAGCGTCTGCCAGGACGCCGCGCCCAGTCTCCCCCGGGACTGGGCGCACTTTCCTTGGTGCTTCCGCCCCCCTCTCCCCTGTCGACGCGTCCAGGCGCCGCGTTCCGTCCGCCGGACGCCGTCGATGACGGCCGTTCCACCCTCGGCCGGCGCGACCGCGCTCAGCGTCGCGACCTGGAACATCAACTCGGTGCGCATGCGCCAGGGCATCGTCACGCGCTTCCTGGAGACCGAGGCCCCGGACGTGCTCTGCCTGCAGGAGACCAAGTGCGGCGACGGACAGTTCCCGACCGCCGCCTTCCGGCGGATCGGCTACGACCACATGGCGCTGAACGGCGGCAAGGGCGGCTGGCACGGAGTGGCCATCGTCTCCCGCCTGCCGCTCGCCGACATCGCCAACCGGTCCTTCTGCGGCAAGGGCGATCCGCGCCACGTGACCGCCACCGTGCTCGTCGGCGGCCACCGGGTGCGGCTGCACAACTTCTATGTCCCGGCCGGCGGCGACGAGCCGGATGGGACGGTGAACCCCAAGTTCGCCCACAAGATGGATTTCCTCGCTGAAATGGCCGCCTGGCTGCCGCACGCCCAGGCCGACGGCGCCACCCTGGTGGTCGGCGATCTCAACGTGGCGCCCTACGAGACCGACGTCTGGTCGCACAAGGCCCTCATCAAGGTGGTCAGCCACACCCCGGAGGAGTGCGCCGCCCTGGAGAAGGCGCGCATCGACGGCGGCTGGGTGGACCTCACCCGCCGGTTCGTGCCCATGGACGAGCGGATCTACACCTGGTGGAGCTACCGGGCGAAGGACTGGCGCGCCGCCGACAAGGGCCGCCGCCTGGACCACGTGTGGGCGACGCCGGACCTCGCCGACCGGGCGCTCGCCGTGCGCATCCTGAAGGACGCCCGCGACTGGCCGCGTCCGTCCGACCACGTGCCCGTGGTGGCGCACTTCGCCCTGCCCTAGCGGATCGGCAGCGTGGCGGGTCTGGAGGCGGACGGCGTCTCGGACCAAGGCCGAACGGGCCCCGGCCGGGCGAGCCGGAACGCACCAGCGATCGGGACGTCATGCTGCCAACGCCCCTACCGGCCACCCCCTCGTCAGGGTCCGCGCATGCGGACCACCCACGCTTTTTTGTCGGGCAACGGCGCGTGGCGGAACGCGTGGGTGGTCCGGTTGAACCGGACCATGGCGAGGGGGAGGGTGTGGGACCGTCGGTGGGAGCCCGGCCGCCTGAGGATTGTTGGTGGCCCCGCTCCCGCCACCCCGATCGCCATGGGTGGCGGTGCGTGACGGTGCGACAAGGCCGAATGGGACGCGCCGGGTGTCAGAGGTCGTCGAGGGCGTCGAGCCGATCGCGGACCGCCTGGAGCGCGGCCGACGTTTCCGCCAGCCGCGCGGCGATGCGGACCTTCAGGCCCTCGGCGATCTCCGGATACTCCTGCAACATGCGGCGAAACAGCACGCGGCGGATCTGGATGGTGGAGACGGGTCCCACCGCCACGGCGGTGACCGGCCGGACGCCGTCCACGATCAGCGCCATCTCGCCGATCAGGGTGCCGGGGCCGACGGTCTCCAGCGGTGCGCCGTCCGGGTCGTCGGCGTCATGGAGGGCGACGTCGCCGGATGCGACCACGAAGCCGGAATCGGCCCGGTCGCCGGCGGCGAACAGGCGCTGGCCGTCGCGGAAGGTGCGGTTCTCGGCCGAAAACGCGAGCAGGCGAAGCTTGTCCTCGGTGAACTCGGCGAGGAAGGGCAGCTCTTGCAGGAGTCTGACGTCGCTCTCGAGGCTCATCCGTTTTCCGTCACCCCATCCGCCGCTTGGGTTCGGCCCGCGGCCACCCTGGCGGCCGTCACGGCACCAGCTTGTAGCCGCCGCCTTCGGTGACGAGCAACTGCGCGTTCGACGGATCCTTCTCGATCTTCTGCCGGAGGCGGTAGATGTGCGTCTCCAGCGTGTGCGTGGTGATCCCCGCGTTGTAGCCCCACACCTCGTGGAGGAGCACGTCGCGGGTGATGACCTTCTCGCCGGCCCGGTAGAGATACTTCAGGATCGAGGTCTCCTTCTCGGTCAGCCGCACCTTGCCGCCCTTGCCGTCGACCAGGAGCTTGGCGCTCGGCCGGAAGGTGTAGGGCCCGATGGTGAAGACGGCCTCCTCCGACTGCTCGTGCTGGCGCAACTGGGCGCGCAGCCGGGCGAGGAGCACGGCGAACTTGAAGGGCTTCGTCACATAGTCGTTGGCGCCGGCCTCCAGACCGAGGATCTGGTCCGAATCGCTGTCGTGCCCGGTCAGCATAATGATCGGGCTGGCAAAGCCGCTCTTGCGGAGGATCTTGACCGCCTCGCGGCCGTCCATGTCCGGCAGGCCCACGTCCATCAGGACGAGATCCACATGGGCGGCCCGGGCCGCCTGGACGCCCTTGGTGGCCGTTTCCGCCTCGAGCGGTTCGAACTCCTCGTAGAGCGACAGTTGCTCCACGAGGGCTTCTCGGAGGTCCGCGTCGTCGTCGACGATCAGGATCTTGCGGGCGGTCATCAGGAAACTCTCGCAAAGGGGACGGTCGAGGGCGGGGGCCACTTGGAAAATGCGGCCATCGGAATACGCTATCGTGCGCGAAAAGAAGGATTTTCGATAGAGGGTCAAGTCTGTTGCACGGAATGCACGCAAAGGTGAAACGACGGGACGGTCTGATCACGCATCTCAGCGTCCGCGTGATCGGCGCAGCGGCCCGCCGGGGACGGCTGGAGGGCGGCGGGCTTTCGCTGCCGTGCACCCTCGGCCGGTCGGGCCTTTCGGCCCGCAAGCGCGAAGGCGACGGGGCGACGCCGCGTGGCCGGCTGGCGCTCCTTCACGGCTTCTATCGCCCGGACGTCCACCGGATCCGGCCGAGGACGGCGCTGCCCTTGCGGGCGCTGCGACCCGACGACGGGTGGGGCGACGATCCGGCGGACCGCAACTACAACCGCCCCGTCCGCCGGCCCTATCCGGCAAGCCACGAGGCGCTCTGGCGCGCGGACGGGCTCTACGACCTGGTGCTCGTGCTCGACTGGAACCTGACGCCGCGCGCCCGCGGTCGGGGCAGCGCCATCTTCCTGCATCTCTCCCGCCCGGATGGCGGACCGACCGCGGGCTGCGTCGCCGTCTCGCCGGCCCACATGCGCCGCCTCATCGCCCGGCTGGCGCCCGGCGCCGTGGTGGCGATCGAAGAAAAGCCCCGGCCGGCCCGGCCGTGGACATAGACGAAACGTGGCGCATGGGCCGCTCAGATCGGTGCCCCGGTGAGAAGGCGCGGCAGGCCGCGGCCCGAGCCCGCAGCCTCGCCGATGAAATAGCGCTTCAGCCGCGGCAGCCGGTCGACCAGACCGAGGCCCACGTCGCGGGCGATTCGCACGGGCGCGAGATCGTTGGAAAACAAGCGGTTGAGCACGTCGGTGACGGCCGCCATCTGAAAGGTGTCGAACCGGCGCCAGCGCTCGTAGGTCTCCAGCGTGTCGAGGGCGCCGGGATCGCCGCCGATGCGCAGGGTCTCGGCCAGCACCTCGGCAAGCGCCGCCACGTCGCGGAAACCGAGGTTCAGGCCCTGGCCGGCGATCGGATGGATGCCGTGGGCGGCGTCGCCGACGAGGGCGAAGCGCGGCTTGACGAAGTCGCGGGCAAGCGTGAGGCCGAGCGGATAGGCCGTCCGCGGCCCTTCCACCCGCACCGCGCCCAGGTGATGGCCGAGGCGGCGGACGAGCTCGACCTCGAACACAAGGTCGTCGCCCCGCACCAGCCGGTCGGCCACGTCGGTGCGTTCGGTCCAGACCAGGGACGAGCGGTTGCCGGTGAGCGGCAAGGTGGCAAACGGGCCGGAGGGCAGGAAGTGCTCCTCGGCGCGGCCGTCGTGCGGGCGCTCGTGGGCGATGGTGGTGACGATGCCGGACTGGCCGTAGGACCAGGTGCTGGTGCGAATACCGGCGAAGGCGCGCAGGCGCGAGCGCACCCCGTCGGCTGCCACCAGGAGCCGCGTCCGGAGCTGCGCGCCGGAGCCGAGCGAGACCGTAACCCCTTCCGATTCCACCTGAAAATCCACCACCCGGTCGGGCGCCAGCACGGTGACGCCGCGGGCGACCGCCCGCTCGGCGATGGCCGCCACCATGCGGCCGTTCGGCACCATGTGGGCGAACGGCTCGCCCGCCTCGGTGCGGCCGTCGAAGGTGAGGAAGACCGGGCGGACCACGTCGTCGAGACGGCTGTCGGTCACCACCATGTCGACGATCGGCTGGGCGTGCGGGGCGAGCGCGGCCCAGACGCCGAGCGTCTCCAGCATCCGCCGGGCCGCCGCCGCGATGGCCGAAGCCCTTGGATCGCCAGCCGATTCCGCCGGCGGCCGCAGGTCCACCACGCTTACGCGGACGCCCGGGACGGCGTCGGCGAGGGCGAGCGCCAGCGACAGGCCCACGTAGCCGCCGCCGGCGATCACCACGTCGGCTGTCCTGGCGGCGGGCGTCTGGAGATGAGCGATGCGTCCTTCGGTCGTCACGTCGATCCACCCTTCCCTGCCGGCGCGGCTCGCCCCGATCCGCTTCGAACCGATCTGATATGAAGCCCGTGTAGCGGCTTTTGTAGGCGCTTTGTAGCGCCTGAAAGGCACCGCCGGCCACTCTTGTAGCCTGTCATGGAGCACATGTAGCGGCGACCGGGCGCCGGGCCAGACCGGCCCCGCGTTTCGCAGTCCCCTTGACGTAAAGGTAAAGCCGCCGTCTGATGGCGAACCGACCGTTCGCCGCCCCGGCGGCGCGACCACCCCCCGCGGAGCAGCCGTCCATGTCGCCCGTCGAAGACCTGTTGTCCACCCTCGACCTGGAGGTGCTGGAGCGCAACCTCTACCGCGGCGTCTCGCCCAAGGTCGGGTGGCAGCGGGTGTTCGGCGGACAGGTCATCGCCCAGGCGCTGGTGGCGGCCCAGCGCACGGTGGAGGCGGCGCGGCCGGTGCATTCGCTGCACGGGTACTTCCTGCTGCCGGGCGATCCCAAAGTGCCGATCGTCTACGAGGTGGACCGGATCCGCGACGGCGGGTCGTTCACCACCAGGCGCGTGGTGGCGATCCAGCACGGCAAGGCCATCTTCGCCATGTCGGCCTCCTTCCAGATCGAGGAGGAGGGCTTCGCCCACCAGATCCCCATGCCGGACGTGCCGCGCCCGGAGGACCTGCCCTCCGACGCGGACTTCGCCGCCGCCATCGCCCGCTACGCGCCGGACCCGGTGAAGCGCTATTTCGAGCGGCCGCGGCCGCTGACCCTGCGCCCGGTGGACATGGCCCGCTATTTCGGCAAGCCGCCGACCGACCCGCGCCAGTCGATCTGGGTGCGCACCAACGGTTCGCTGCCGGACGACCCGTCGGTGCACCGGGCGGTGCTGGCCTACCTCTCCGACATGACCCTCCTCGACACCGCCCTCGTGGTGCACGGCCGCTCGGTGTTCGACCCGGGCCTGCAGGTGGCGAGCCTCGACCACGCCATGTGGTTCCACCGCCAGCCGCGGGCCGACGGCTGGATGCTCTACGCCCAGGACAGCCCGTCCACCTCGGGGGCGCGCGGATTCACCCGCGGCTCCCTGTTCGACCCGGACGGACGGCTGCTCGCCTCGGTTGCCCAAGAAGGACTCATCCGGGCCCGCGCCTGAACGCTTGCACGAACATTGGGCAGTCACTTTCCAGGCATATGCATACGAAGCGGGCAATGTCACCGTTTCGCCGTTCTTTTTTTAGTCATTCGCCTCTTTCCGAGTCGCCGTTTGGGCGATCTCCGTCCGGAAAGGCTCGGTTTTCCGCGCCGCACAGCGCCTTCGATCATCTGGCACGAAGCTTGATTACGTGTCGGCTCGTCTGACACGCGTTCGTCCGGCGGCGGGACCCCGGGGTCGGTCGACCCTGCCGCCCGGCGAGCGTCGCGGGCCGGACGCAAAGATCGAGAAGGACATCCATGAAGATCGTCTTGGCCATCATCAAGCCGTTCAAGCTGGACGAGGTGCGCGATGCCCTCACGGCGCTCGGCGTGCACGGGCTCACGGTCACCGAGGTGAAGGGCTATGGCCGCCAGAAGGGCCATACCGAGATCTACCGCGGGGCCGAATACGCCGTCAGCTTCCTGCCCAAGCTCAAGCTCGAGGTGGCCGTGGCGTCGGATCAGGCCGACAAGGTGGTGGAGGCGATCGCCGCCGCCGCCAAGACCGGCCAGATCGGCGACGGCAAGATCTTCGTCTACCCGATCGAACAAGCGGTGCGGATCCGCACCGGCGAGACCGACACGGAAGCGCTGTGACCTGCTCGCACGTCACCCCCTGCTCGCATGTCACCCCATGAGAGGAAGTCGATGAAGAATCTCAAGACCCTTCTCGCAGCCGCACCGATGGTGGTGCTCGCTGCGACTGCCGTGTTCGCGCAGGATGCCGCAGCGCCGGCGGCCGACGCAGCGGCCGCGGCCGCCCCGGCCGCGCCCGTCCCCGACAAGGGCGACACCACCTGGATGCTCCTGTCCACCATCCTGGTCATCCTGATGACCCTGCCGGGCCTGGCGCTCTTCTACGGCGGTCTCGTTCGGGCGAAGAACATCCTGTCGATCCTGATGCAGGTCTTCATCGGCTTCTCGCTGATCTCCATCCTGTGGGTCGTCTACGGCTACTCCATCGCCTTCACCGGCCCGGGCACGGCCGAGGAGGTCACGGCGCTCTCGCCCTTCTTCGGCGGGCTCTCCAAGGCCTTCCTGTCGGGCGTGAAGCTCGACTCGCTGGCCGAGACCTTCACCCAGGGCGTGTTCATCCCCGAACTCACCTTCGTGATCTTCCAGCTCACCTTCGCGGGCATCACGCCGGCCCTCATCATCGGCGCCACCGCCGAGCGCATGAAGTTCTCGGCCGTGCTGTTCTTCCTGGTGCTGTGGTTCACCTTCTCCTACCTGCCGATGGCCCACATGGTCTGGTGGTGGGGTGGCCCGAGCGCGCCCGACGCGCCGACCGGCTACCTGTTCGCGGCCGGTGCCTATGACTTCGCCGGCGGCACCGTGGTGCACATCAACGCGGGCATCGCCGCCCTCGTGGCCGCCATCATGGTCGGCCCGCGCGTCGGCTACGGCAAGGAGAACATGGCGCCGCACAACCTCGTGTGGACCGTGATCGGCGCCAGCCTGCTCTGGGTCGGCTGGTTCGGCTTCAACGCCGGCTCCAACCTCGAGGCCAACGGCCTGACCGCCCAGGCGATGCTCAACACCATCGTGGCGACCGCCGCGGCGGCGCTGGCCTGGACCTTCGTGGAATGGCTGACCCGCGGTCATCCGAGCGCGCTCGGCGCGGCTTCGGGCGCCGTCGCCGGCCTTGTCGCGGTGACGCCTGCGGCCGGCTTCGCCGGTGCCGGCGGGGCGATCTTCATCGGTGTCGTGTCCGGTGTGGTCTGCCTCTGGGCGGTGGTCTGGCTGAAGGCCAAGCTGAAGTACGACGACAGCCTCGACGTGTTCGGCGTCCATGGCGTCGGCGGCATCGTGGGTGCCATCCTGACCGGCGTCGTCGCCTCGGAGTCGCTCGGCGGCTTCCCGCTCGCCGGCTACGAGATGGGCACGCAGGTCTGGAACCAGATCCATGCGGTGCTGGTCTGCGTCATCTGGTCCACGGTCGTCTCGGTGGTGTCGCTCCTGATCGTCAAGTCGGTGATCGGGCTGCGGGTGCCGGAAGCGGCCGAGCGCGAAGGCCTCGACGTCACCACCCACGGGGAGCGCGCCTACAACTGATCGACCCTCGAACCGACAGGGGGGCGGCGTCCGCGAGGCGCCGCCCCCTTTTTTTTTCGCTGAAGGCTCTGTGTCCCGCCGCCCGCCCCGGTTCTCAGGCCGGCCGGCGGGGTCAGCCGACCGCCCCTCGGCCGCGTCCGGCGACCGATCGAAGGCTCCGCCCCGGCGCCGGATCACCGGCCCGCAACCGGGCCTCTGCAACGCCCGATCGGCCCCTGAACGCCGCCGTTGTCCGTCCCTGCTGAAAATTGAGGCGTTCGGACGCTGCCCGGACCCGGAAAAATCGGACGGGCGCCGGTTGCGGGATGACGGGGATGCCGTCAAAATCGATTTGTGTTTGAACAGGCAACGGATCTGCCGCGACCGGCGCCCCGACGTTCGGGCCGACGGCCCCGCCGCACCCCCGCACCGCAACGTCCGAACCCAAGTCGTCCGACCGGCGGGCCGGTCAGCATCCCCGTGTCCAGGAGGAAGCGCATGAAGATCGTGATGGCCATCATCAAGCCGTTCAAGCTCGACGAAGTTCGCGACGCGCTGACCGCCGTCGGCGTCCATGGCCTCACCGTCACCGAGGTCAAGGGATATGGCCGTCAGAAGGGCCATACGGAGATCTATCGCGGCGCCGAATACGCGGTCAGCTTCCTGCCGAAGCTGAAGGTGGAAGTGGCGGTGTCCAGCGACCAGGTCGACACGGTGGTGGACGCCATCTCGGCCGCCGCCAAGACCGGCCAGATCGGCGACGGCAAGGTGTTCGTCTACAGCATCGACCAAGCCTTGCGCATCCGCACCGGCGAGACCGCCGACGAGGCGCTCTGAGCCCATCCGCGCCGACACGGATCCATCGGAAGGGCCGCCCACGGGTGGCCCTTTCGGTTTTGCGCGCGGTCTCACCGGCACGGGCCGCCGTCCCCGGTGGCACCCGCACGCGGCGGGGCGTCGGGTCGACAGGGAGGCGGCGCGGGCGGGCCGGTTAAACGCCGGTTAACCACGCGGTTGCTAGGGTCTGACGGCGCGCCCGCGGCCCCGAGGCCATGCCGGCTCAAAAGGGGCCGCGCCCAACCCGGCAGCCGGAGTCCGTTCGCGTCCATGTCCCGACCGATCCCGATCGCCTCGCCGTTCCAGCGGCTCGCCGCGCTTCTTGACGGAGAGACGCCGGGACTGTCACCGATCGACATGACGATCGGCGAACCGCGCCACAAGGTGCCGGATTTCGTCGGTCCGGTGCTGGCCGGCGCGCTCGCAGACTTCGGCCGCTACCCGCCGATCCGCGGCACCAATGCCTTCCGGAGCGCCGTCGCCGACTGGTTGGACCGACGCTACGGCCTTCAAACCCCGATCGACCGGGAGACCGGCGTGCTGCCGCTGAACGGCTCCCGCGAGGGCCTGTTTTTTGCCGCGATCGAAGCCGTGAAGCGGCGCGGCGCCGTCGGCGGGCGCACCCTGGTGCTTCTGCCCAACCCCTTCTACCAGGTCTATGCCGCCGCCGCCGAGGCGGCGGGCGCCGAAGCCGTGCTGCTGCCGGCCGGGCCGGATACCGGCTTCCTGCCGGACCTTGCCGCCGTCGAACCGGCGCTCCTGGAGCGGACCGCGGCGCTCTTCTTCGCCTCCCCGGCCAATCCGCAAGGGGCGGTCGCCAGCCTCGACGGCTGGGTCGGGCTGATCGGGCTCGCCCGCCGGCACGGCTTCATGCTTTTTGCCGACGAGTGCTACTCGGAGATCTGGCGCGGCGCGCCGCCGCCGGGTGTGCTGGAGGCCGCCGACCGGATGGGCGACGGGTATGGGGCGGTGGTGTCGTTCAACTCGCTTTCCAAGCGGTCCAACCTGCCGGGCCTTCGCTGCGGTTTTGCGGCCGGCGATGCGGACTTCCTCGCCGGCTGGGCCGCCTTCCGCAACGTGGCCGCCCCGCAGGTGCCGCTGCCGGTGCAGGCGGTGGCCGTGGCGGCCTTCGCCGACGAGGCGCACGTGGTGGAGAACCGCCGGCTCTACGACCTGAAGTTCGCCGCCGCCGAGGCCCGGCTCGGCCCCCTGTTCGGGGCGGTGACGCCGCCCGGCGGCTTCTTCCTCTGGCTCGACGTCGCGCGATTCGGCGGCGGCGAGGCAGTGGCGGCGCGGCTCTGGCGGGAGGCGGGCGTGAAGAGCCTGCCCGGCGCCTATCTCGCCGCCGACACCGGGCCGGCCGGCGGCAACCCGGGGGCGGACTATCTGAGATTGGCGATGGTCGAGGCGCCGGACCGCACCGATGCGGCCCTGGCGCGGATCACGGGAGTTCTGACGCGATGAGTGGCATTGAGGCGCGGCGCGGCGCGGCCGTGATGGCGGCCGGACACGGCGAGCGGGTCCGCTCCGGACGGCGCGACCTGGAGGGCGCGCGCGCCGCCACCAATCGGCGCGCGCCGGTGGCCGACACGCGGCACGGGCTCGACGAGAGCCCGCTGCGGCGGGCGGTGCGGCGCAATCTCTCGGCGGCGGCGGGCCTTGCCCTTCTCGGCGGCCTGGCGGTGCTGGCGGCGGCGCTGGTGACCTGGTCGGTGGACGACCCGAGCTGGAGCCATTCCACAGACCAGGTGCCGAAGAACCTCTTCGGCGCCCCGGGCGCCGTGGTGGCCGACCTCGTCATGCAGCTGATCGGCGCCACCGCGGCGGTCTTCCTGGCGCCCGTCGCCATCTGGGCGGTGCAGCTCCTGACCGGCCGGCGGGTGGAGATCGCCCGCAGCCGCTGGACCGCCTGGATCGCCGCCATCTTCGCCGGCGCGGCCTTCATGAGCGCCCTGCCGCCGACCGCAGGCTGGCCGCTGCCGACGGGCCTCGGCGGGGCCATCGGCGACCTGGTGCTGCAGGTGCCGGCCGCCTTCACCGGCGGCGTTCTCACCGACAGCAACCGGCTCGTCTGCATGATCCTGTTCGGGCCGCTGACCGTCGCCCTCATGGTGTTCGCCGCCGGCTATCCGCGGAGTGCCGACGACGATCTCGGCATGCCCGTCGACGAGGACGACCTGGACGAGCCGGAGGGGCGCCTGCAGGCGTTCGCGGGCGCGCTGGCGCACGGCTTCTTCATGGCCCGGTCGACCGTCGCCCGCCGCTTCGGGCGCAAGACCGTGCTCGCCTATCCGGGCGACGACGACGGCTGGGAGATCGCCGAGGACGCGGACGTCCCGGCGGCGCCGCGCGCCGCGCCCCGTTCCGCGGTCCGGGCGGCAAGCCGGCTCTCCCGCCTCATCAAGGGCCTGACCGAGCCTAAGGATGGCCTCGACGACCTGGTGCCGGCCGAGAAGACGGCGGCGGCCGGCGACGAGCCGCCGTTCGACGACGACGAGCCGGACGCCCGCTTCGCCCCCGACGACCGGCTGATGAGCCGGGTCGGCCTCGCGCCGCGGGTCGACCGGCGGGACGGCCCGGAGGCGGACGACGGGGACGACGAGGACGAGGGGTTCGAGCCGCCGCGGCCGGTCGCCATGGCGCCCGCCCGCGCGGCCGGGCCGGCGCCGGCGCGGGGCGCGGGAATCCAGGTGCCGCTCCGCGGTCCGGCCGCGCGCATCGCCGGCGGCCAGCCGGCGGCGGAGCCGCGCGCCGCCGGCCGGGTGCAGCCGCCCGCCGCGCCGCCCCAGCCCGGGCGCGCCAACGGCCCGCAGCAGCTCTCCCTCCTCGATGGCTACGAGTTCCCGCCGCTGAGCCTCCTCTCCGAGGCGCGGCCGACCGGCACGCCGGTGAAGATCTCCGCCGACGCCCTGGAGCAGAACGCCCGCCTGCTGGAGGGCGTGCTGGAAGACTTCGGCGTCAAGGGCGAGATCATCAACGTGCGCCCCGGCCCGGTGGTGACGCTCTACGAGCTGGAGCCGGCGCCCGGCATCAAGTCGAGCCGGGTGATCGGCCTTGCGGACGACATCGCCCGGTCGATGAGCGCCGTGGCGGCGCGCGTCGCGGTGATCCCGGGCAAGAACGCCATCGGCATCGAGCTGCCCAACCAGCGGCGCGAGACGGTGTACCTGCGCGAACTCGTCGGGGCCCAGGACTTCGAGAAGTCGAAGGCGCGCCTCGCGCTCGCCCTCGGAAAGACCATCGGCGGCGAGCCGGTGATCGTGGATCTCGCCCGCACGCCGCACATGCTGGTGGCCGGCACGACCGGCTCGGGCAAGTCGGTGTCGATCAACACCATGATCCTGTCGCTCCTCTACCGGCTGACCCCGGACGAGTGCCGGCTCATCATGATCGACCCGAAGATGCTGGAGCTCTCCGTCTACGACGGCATTCCGCACCTGCTGTCGCCGGTGGTGACGGATCCGCGCAAGGCCGTGGTGGCCCTGAAGTGGACGGTCCGGGAAATGGAGGACCGCTACAAGAAGATGTCCAAGCTCGGCGTGCGCAACATCGAGGGCTTCAACGCCCGGGTGGCGCAAGCGCAGGAAAAGGGCGAGACGATCGCCCGCACGGTGCAGACCGGCTTCGACCGGGAGACCGGCGAGCCGGTGTTCGAGACCGAGCAGATGGACCTCAAGCCGCTGCCCTTCATCGTCGTCATCATCGACGAGATGGCGGACCTGATGATGGTGGCCGGCAAGGAGATCGAGGGCACCGTGCAGCGGCTCGCCCAGATGGCGCGCGCCGCCGGCATCCACGTCATCATGGCGACCCAGCGCCCGTCGGTGGACGTCATCACCGGCACCATCAAGGCCAACTTCCCGACCCGGATCTCCTTCCAGGTCACCTCCAAGATCGACAGCCGCACCATCCTCGGCGAGCAGGGCGCCGAGCAGCTGCTCGGCCAGGGCGACATGCTCTACATGGCCGGCGGCGGCCGCATCCAGCGCGTGCACGGGCCGTTCGTCAGCGACGGCGAGGTGGAGGCGATCGTCGCCCACCTGAAGAGCCAGGGCGCGCCGGACTATCTGGAGGCGATCACCGAGGACGAGGACGGCGACGGGCCGGCGGCCGGCGAGGCGGGCGGCGAGAGCTGGCCGAACGGCATGTCCGACGGCGAGGGCGCCGACCTCTACGACCAGGCGGTGGCGGTGGTGCTGCGGGACAAGAAGGCCTCCACCTCCTACATCCAGCGCCGGCTCGGCATCGGCTACAACCGCGCCGCCTCGCTGATCGAGCGCATGGAGAAGGAGGGCATCGTCGGCCCGTCCAACCACGCGGGCAAGCGGGAGATCCTGGTGGGCGGCGGCGGCGACGACGAGGAATAGAAGTCGGCGGGGGCGGCGGCGGCGAGGCATGGGTCGGGCGCCGGCCCCGAGGGAGCCGGACGGCCGAGGCGACGCCAAGACCATTTCCCGCGTTTCCGGACGGCGAACCGGCTTCCACTTCGCCTGGAAACGCTCTAGGCCGGATCGAACGAGCTTTCGCCACGTTCCCTCCCTACATGACGGACGGACGCGCCGGCGCCGCCACCGGCGCCCGTCCGTTCCCCCGGCGGTCAGGGTTCCGCGCCCGGCCGGGACACATCTGGAACCGAGACGCTGGATAACCGACCGATGACCTTCGCCGCCGCCCGCCGCGCCCTTCTCGCCGTCACGGTGTCCGTGGCCGCCGCCCTTCTGCCACCGGCCGGCCCGGCCATGGCCGCGCCGGAGCTCGGCGCCATGACGCCCGAGCAGCGGGCGACCCTCGATGCCGTGAACACCTACTTCAGCTCGATCCAGACGCTGGAGGGCAAGTTCGTCCAGACCGGTCCGGACGGCGGCCAGACCACCGGCTATTTCGTGATCGACCGGCCGGGCAAGCTGCGCTTCCGCTACTATCCGCCGGCCAAGCTCGACATCATCGCCGACGGCAAGACCGTCGCCATCGACGACAAGGCGCTCGGCGAGCAGACGCTGCTGCTCCTCTCCGAGACCCCGCTCCGCTTCCTGGTCGCGGAGAACATCGACCTCACCCGCGAGGCGGTGGTGCGCCAGGTGACGGCCGACAGCGACCTCATCACCGTGGTGATGGAGGACACCGGCGTCTATGCGGCCGGGCGGCTGACGCTGATCTTCGACGCCCGCACCATCGAGCTGAAGCAGTGGACGGTGACCGACGCCCAGGGCCTCGACACCACCGTGGCGCTCTACGAGGTGAAGTCCGGCACCGAGACGAACCCGAAGTGGTTCGAGATCCAGTACAGCAAGTACCGCTGAGGCACTCTCCCGGCGAAAGGGAAGCGGCCTCCCGTACCCGGCTCATGAAGGTCGGGTCAGTCCGACCTTCATGAGCGGTACGGCCTCGCCGGCCGACGCCCGTTCGGGCTTGCCAGCTTGGTATCAACCGGGCGTGTCGCCCGCGGTTGCCGGCGCGGCGCCGCGCCGGCCGTCGCCGGCCGGCCGGTCGGGCCGCTCGCCCTCGTCCGGGATGACCATGTCGAAGCAGGCGCCGTCGTCCGACGAGACGGCGAGCCGCCCGCCCACCTTTTGCACGAAGCCGTCCACCAGCGTCATGCCGAGCCCGCCTGTCGTCTCTCCCGCCGGCGGCAGGCCCGTGCCGTCGTCGCGGATGCGCAGGTGGAGCCCGCCGGCCACGCGCTCGAAACGGACCTCCACCGTGCCGGTCGCCCGCCCGGCGAAGGCGTGCTTGGCGGCGTTGGTGACGAGTTCGTTGATGATCAGCCCGAGCGGCACCGCCACGTCCGGCCGCACCGGGACGGGCTCGGCCGACAGGGTGACGGTCACGGCCGGCGTGCCCGGCAGCGTCTCCTCGATGGCGGCGACGATGTCGGCCGCATAGGCGGCGAAATCGACGAGCCCCAGACGTTCGGACCGGTAGAGCGCCGCGTGCAGCCCGGCGATGGTGGCGATCCGGTTGCGCGCCCGGTCCAGCTGGTCGCGCACGCGCGGGTCGCCGGCGGCCCGCGCCTGAAGGAGGAGCAGGCTGGAGATCATCTGGAGATTGTTCTTCACCCGGTGGTTCATCTCCAGGAAAAGCGCCTCGGTCTGGCGCAGCGCGTCCTCCCGGGCAAGGTCCGCCGTCTTGCGGCCGGACACGTCGCTGACGAGGACCGCGAAGCGATCGCCGTCGATCCGGTAGGCGTAGACCTCCAGCCAGGCCCGGAAGGTGTTGGACCAGCCTTCCATCCGTTCCGGCTCGCCGGTCGCCACCACCCGGTCCACGAAGGCCAGCCATTCCGGGCTGACGCCGCCGAGAAGATCGGCGAGCCGGCGGCCGGCGACCGCCGCCGGGGTGCGGCCGAGCAGCCGGGCGGCGGCCGGATTGGCGTCGATGAGGCGGCAGTCGGCGGGGTGGCCGTCGTCCGCGCGGACGATCTCGCCGACGATGAAGCCCTCCGTCATCGCGTCGAAAAGGCGCCCGGTGCGGGCCCGGCTCTCGGCGAGCGCGTGCTCGGCCTCCATCCGCTCGGTGATGTCGATGTCGAGCCCGTCGATGCGGACGGCCTTGCCGGCCCCGTCGCGGCGGACCTCCGCGCGGGTGGTGATCCAGCGGACCACGCCGTCGGGTCGCTGGAGGCGAAAGATCGCCTCCAGGCCGTCCCGGCCCGCGCGCGCCTGGGCGAACAGGTGCCGATAGGCAGGCCGGTCCGCCGGGTCGATCAAGGCCTCCATGGCGGCCCGGCTCGGTGTGAACCCGGCCGGATCGAGCCCGAGAAGCGCGTAGAGGTTGGCCGACCAGTGCAGGCGGTCGGTCGGCAGATCCAGGTGCCATTCGCCCACCCGCGCCGTCCGGTGCAGGAGGGCGAGGCGCGCGTCGCTCGCCTCCAGCCGCCGCAACGCCCACTGCAGCCGGTGCGCCACCAGCACCATCAGGCCGCCGGTGACGACGAACAGGCAGACGTTGAGGACGATGGCCGACGCGGACTGGCCTATGCCGGCGACGAAGAGCGCGCCCGCCAGCGTGCTGACCAGGAGGGCGGTGATGCCGGCGCCGGTCGTCCAGAGGAGGGTGGCGAGGAGGACGGCCGGGTAGAAGAAGGCGAACGGGACGACCGCCGGGTCGAACAGGCCGACGATCGCCCGCAAAAGCGCGGCCACGCCCGCAAGACCGGCGGCACCGAGGTGGTGTTTCAAGGACGTGGCGACAACGCTCACCGGTCCGGCCTCTGTGGTCGCCGCCGCGACGACCTCCGGAAAAGCCTACGCAACAGCCACTTGGACCGAAAGATGTCAATTTCTCGGACTAAACCTCGGCCGTCTCGGGGGTGGGAAAGCGCCGGAACCCCGGTGAGGGTGGTTTGTTCTCCGTCGCGCCCGGTGGACTATCCTGGACGGGCGGGCGTTCGCCCAAGGCCTGCGGCCAGGAAATATCCTGCGGCCAGGAAGGAGAGGGGCATGACCACCATCGGGGCGACGCTCGGCGCGGACGGACGGGCGGACTTCCGGATCTACGCGCCGGACCACCGGACGGCCGTGCTCGTGCTCGAAGACGGCGAGACGCCGATGACGGACGAGGGGAACGGCTGGTTCTCCGCCTCGATGCCCGGCCGGCGGGCGGGCGAGCGCTACGGCTTCCGGCTCGGCGACGACCCGGCCGTCCTGCCGGATCTCGCCTCCCGCCACCAGCCGGACGGGCCGCACGGGCGAAGCGCCCTCCTCGACCACGGCGCCTTCCGGTGGACCGACGGGGACTGGCGCGGCGTGCCGCTGTCCGACGCGGTGATCAGCGAGATCCACATCGGCACCTTCACGCCGGAAGGCACCTTTGCGGCGGCGGCGGACCGGCTGCCGCTCCTCGCCGAGGTCGGCATCACCGTCATCGAGGTGATGCCGCTGAACGACTTTCCCGGCCGGTTCGGCTGGGGCTACGACGGGGTCGGCTGGTTCGCGCCGGTCGGGATCCACGGCACGCCGGACGACCTGAAGCGCTTCGTCGACCGGGCGCACGGCCTCGGCCTCGCGGTCATCCTCGACGTGGTCTACAACCACCTCGGCCCGGACGGGCAGTATCACCGGCGCTACGCGGCGGGCCACTTCTCCACCCGCTACAAGAACGAATGGGGCGACCCGCTGAACTTCGACGACGAAGGATCGGCCGGCATGCGGGCGTTGGTGGTGGAGAGCGCGGCCGCGTGGATCCGCGACTATCATGTCGACGGGCTGCGGTTCGACGCGACCCAGCAGATCTTCGACGCGAGCCCCGTCCACGTGGTGGCCGAGGCGGCTGCCGCCTGCCGGGCGGCGGCACCCGGCCGGCACCTCATCCTGCTGGCGGAGAACACGCCGCAGGACGTGACGGTGCTGGAGCCGGGTGACGCGGGGGGCCAGGGCCTCGACGCGCTCTGGAACGAGGACTTCCAGCGGGCGGCGCGGATCGCCGTCACCGGCGAGCGCGACGCCTACTATTCGGACCTGGCCGGGTCGCCGGGCGAACTGGTGGCGGCGCTCCGCTGGGGCTTCCTCTACCACGGGCAGCGGTCCGCCTGGGACAAGGCCCCGCGCGGCACCAACGCCTTCCACGTGCCGCTCCACCGGTTCATCGCCTTCCTGGAGAACCACGACCAGGTGGCGAACGCCCGGCGCGGCGACCGGCTCGCCCGGATCGGCGATCCGGCCATGCTGGCAGCTGTGACGACGCTGCTGCTCCTCGGCCCGCAGACGCCCATGCTGTTCCAGGGCCAGGAGTTCGGATCGAGCCGCCCGTTCGTGTTCTTCTGCGACCACCGGGGCGACCTCGCCGACGCGGTGCGGAAAGGCCGGAAGGGCTTTCTCGACCAGTTTCCCGCCGTCCGCCATGGCGCCATTCCGGACCCCTCTGCCGAGGCGACCTATCGGGCCTGCGGGCTCGACTGGGGCGAGCGGGACCGCAACGGCGCCCTGCTGGCGCTCCACCGGGACCTCCTGGCGCTGCGGCGCGACGATCCGGTGTTCACCGCGCCCGACACCGCGATCCACGTGGCGAGCCCGATGGCGGACCTTGCGGTGATGCGCTGGTTCGGCGCCGGCGGGGCCGGGGACCGGCTGCTCCTCCTCAACGCCGGTCCGGGCCGGATCCTGGAGACGCTGGCGGAGCCCTTGTCGGCGCCGCGACCGGGCCGGCCGTGGCGGATGATCTTTTCCAGTGACGACGACGTTTATGGAGGGCGGGGCTCGGCGCCGGCGATCGACCCGGACGGCGTCTGGTCGCTGCCGGGGCGGAGCGCCGTGGTGATGGCGTCCTGACGCCGCGCGGCGGCGTTTCACTGGCCGCAACGTGGCGAGGCGCCATCCGCCGGGACCGGGCGTCGCGCCGCCGGGCCCCGATCGAGGCCAACGCAACGGGAGAACGTGATGACGACCGCCCCATGGTGGACACACGGCACCATCTACCAGATCTATCCGCGGTCCTTTCAGGACAGCGACGGCGACGGCGTCGGCGACCTTGAGGGCATCCGCCGCCGGCTCGACCACCTGGAGGACCTCGGCGTCGACGCGCTCTGGCTGTCGCCGATCTTCGTTTCGCCCATGCGGGACTTCGGCTACGACATCGCCGACTACCGGGCCGTCGACCCGGTGTTCGGCCGGATGGAGGACCTGGAGGCGCTGCTGCGGGACGCCCACGCGCGCGGCCTGAGGGTCATCCTCGACCTCGTGCCGAACCACACCTCGGACCAGCACGCCTGGTTCAAGGACAGCCGGTCGTCCCGCCAGGCGGCCAAGCGCGACTGGTACATCTGGCGCGACCCGGCACCGGACGGCGGGCCGCCCAACAACTGGCTGTCGGAGTTCGGCGGCAGCGCCTGGGCGTTCGACGAAGCGACCGGCCAGTATTACTACCACGCCTTCCTGGAGAGCCAGCCGGACCTCAACTGGCGCAATCCGGCGGTGTGCGAGGCGATCACCGACGTGATGCGCTTCTGGCTCGACAAGGGGGTCGACGGCTTCCGCATCGACGTGCTCTGGCACCTGATGAAGGACGAGAGCTTCCGGGACAACCCGGTGAACCCGCACTGGCGGGAGGGCGGCCCACCGACCGACCGGCTGGTGAAGCTCTACACCACCGACCTGCCGGAGATGGAGACGGTGATCCGGCGCCTCCGCGAGACCGTGGAGCCCTATGGCGACCGGGTGCTGATCGGCGAGATCTACCTGCCGACCGAACGGCTGATGCGCTACTACGGCACCGAGAACGACGGCGTGCACCTGCCGTTCAACTTCGCCCTGATCGACGCGGCCTGGGACGCCCGGCACATCCACCGCATGATCGAGGACTACGAACAGGCGCTGCCGCCGGGCGGCTGGCCCAACTGGGTGACCGGCAACCACGACAAGCCGCGCATCGCCACCCGGATCGGACCGGCGCAGGCGCGGGTGGCGGCGGTGCTGCTCTTGACGCTGCGCGGCACGCCGACGATCTACTACGGCGAGGAGATCGGCATGGAGCACGCGGTCTTCGACGACGCCACCGCGCTCGATCCGTTCGCCCGCCAGGTGCCGGGCTTCGGCCTTGGCCGCGACGGGGCGCGCACGCCCATGCAGTGGGAGCCGGGCCCGAACGCGGGCTTCGGCGCCGGCACGCCCTGGCTGCCGGTGAGCCGCACGGACGAGGCCGCGACGGTGGCGGGCCAGCGCGACGATCCGGCCTCCATGCTGTCGCTCTACCGCCGTCTCCTGGCGCTCCGGCGCACCCGCAAGGCCTTCACCGAGGGGCGCTACCAAGGGCTCGCCGCGGAAGGCGGCCTGCTGCTCTACCTGCGGGAGGCGGGCGACGAACGCTTCCTGGTCGCCCTCAACCTCGGCGCGGTGCCGGTGTCGGTGAGCCTCACCGGCCCGGTCTCGGCCGGCCGGATCGTGCTCTCCGCCAAGCCCGGCCGCGAGGACGAGGCGATCGCCGGATCGCTGACGATCGACGGCGACGACGCCCTCGTGGTGGCGCTCGACCCCGCCGGCTGACGGCGGGGCGCCGCGGATCGCCGCCGGCCGGGGAGGACCCGGCGGGCCGTGGCCGGCGGCGCCGTCGCGGTCAGGCGCCGGACGGGCGGTTCGGCCGACCGGCGCCGGGCGATGCGGTGTCGGACGGGCGCGCCGATCCGCCGGTGCCGCTGGCGGCGGACGACCCGGCGGAGCCGGCGGCGGTCGATCCCGAGCCGCTGGCGCCGGACGACCCGGTGCCGCTCGCGGCGGACGATCCGGAGGAGCGGACGGCGGCGGGCGAGCCGGCCGGGGCGGCCGGCATGGTGTCGCGCGCCCCGGTTCCGGGCGGAGGCCCGAAGCGGGCCGCGTAGTCCTTGGCGCTGACCACCTGCCAGCGGCCGTCGCCGGTCTCCGGCGCGCGGCCGTTCAGCCCCATCCAGGCGAGGGTGCCGCCGGCCGCGGCCCCGAGGAGGCCGAACAGGCCGCCGCGGCGGAGCCCCCAGTGGACCAGGAGGCCGCCGCCGAAGACGGCGGCCATGCGTTCGGTGCGGTCGAGCGGCGCCCCGCCGGAGGACGACGCGGACCGGGTGGGGGACGACGCGTCGCCGCCGGGGCGCGCGGTGGGATCGGATGCCATGATGGGTGTCTCCCGCTCTGCCGGGCCCGCACGAAGCACCGGGCCGGTCGCGGACAAAATCCGCCCGCGCGGACAGAACCCGCCCATCCCCCCGAGGTTCCGGTGTGGTTCCGGTGTGGGTTCCGGGGCGATACCGGGCGAGGGGAGCGCCGGCGCGGCCTCCGGTCGGACCGCGGCGATCCGGATGCGCGCCGCATGCGGAGCTTTTCCTGATATTTCAGGCACAAGCTGCGTGAAATTGCCGAACCATACGCAGTTCTTCCGCCGTGCCGGCGTCCGGATCATCCGTTCTGGGCATGACATCCGGCTCGATCTTCACGTTCAGTACCGGGCGTTCAAGTTGTTTTTCAATGACGACGTCCCGAGCGGTGAATTCTACACGGCCGTCGTGCCGACGCGTGACTGGGAACGGTCGAGTCAACCGGTTCATCTATAAAAGAAATTAACCTGTCGCTGCCACCCTGCCCGTCTTGGTTGGTCTCCTCGTCGGCATGCCGCCCCGCGCGGTGCGGCCCTTGGAGACCCCACGGGCGGTCCTCAAGCGTCCGCCCGCCCGACGGAGCCGGCATCCGCGCCGGCCCCGGTTGGCCGACCGGGCCCGCCCGGGTGAGGGCGAGAAGGACGAGAAGGTACGCCATGACGACCATCGTCATCGTCGATGACCAGATCACCAACCAGAAGATCTTCGCCAAGATGGCGGCCACCATCGAGCCGGGCGTGGCGGTGGTGACGTTCGGCGACGCGCGCGAGGCGCTGGCCTACGTGACCGCCAACGTGCCGGACCTGGTGGTGACCGACTACGAGATGCCGCACACCAACGGCGCCGACTTCATCGGCCGCATGCGCGCCGTGCCGGACCTTGCCGACGTGCCGGTGATCGTCGTCACGGTGTTCGAGGAACGCTCCTTCCGCCTCGCCGCCCTCGACGCGGGCGCCACCGACTTCCTGCAGAGCCCGGTGGACCGGCGCGAGTTCGCCGCCCGCGCCCGCAACCTTCTGAAGCTGCGCCGCCAGCAGCAGGAGCTGGAGACCCGCGCCGTCACGCTGGAGAAGCGCCTGCACGAGAGCGAGCGCACCCTGGAGCGGGCGATCCGCGATTCCAGCGAGCGGCTGGCCCAGGTGATCGACACCGTGCCCGCCATGGTGAGCGCCACCGACCGGTTCGGCCGGCTGCTCTTCATGAACGGCTTCCAGGCCCGCCTGATCGGCGTCGACCCGGACGCGGTCGCCGGCCGCCGGCTGACCGAGATCCACGGCGAGGAGAAGGGCGAGCGCGCCGCCGCCCTCGACCGCATGGTAATGGGCAAGGGCGAGGCGATCCGCAACCTGGAGGAGGAGGTGATCGACGCGGACGGCATCCGCCGCTGGTTCCTGACCTCCAAGTCGCCGCTCCGCGACGCTTTCGACCGCATCGCCGGGGTGGTGACCTCGTCGCTGGAGATCACCGAGCGCAAGGCGACGGAGACCCACCTCCACTACATCGCCCACCACGACCCGCTGACCGGGCTGCCGAACCGCACCGCCCTCACGGCGCGGCTGCGCCTGGAGGTGGCCCGCGCCCGGCGCGGCGAGCGCACCTTCGCGCTCCACCTGATCGACCTCGACCAGTTCAAGGGCGTCAACGACGTGCTCGGCCACCCGGTGGGGGATTCCCTGCTCGGCCTGGTGGCGGACCGGCTGCGCGGCCTGGAGGGCGAGGCCTGCGTGGTCTCGCGCCTCGGCGGCGACGAGTTCGCCGTCCTGCAGACGAACATCGCCCACATGGACGCGGCCGCCGACCTCGGCCGGACCATCTGCGCGCTGATCGGCCAGCCTTTCCGCATCAACGAGACGCCGATCAGCACCTCGGCGAGCGTCGGCATCGCGGTCTTCCCGCACGACGGCACGGACTACGAGGAGCTGTTCCGCAACGCGGACCTCGCCATGTACCGGGCCAAGGGCTCCGGCGGCGGCCGCTACTGCTTCTACGCCTCCGACATGTCGCTGATCGTCCGCCAGTCGGCGGTGCTCGACCAGGCGCTGCGCGACGCCCTGGAGCGCGACGAGTTCCGGCTCTACTACCAGCCGCAGGTGGACGCCCGGACGAACGCCATCGTGGGCGCCGAGGCGCTGATCCGCTGGCAGCGGCCGGACGGGCGCATCGAGACGCCGGTGAGCTTCCTGCGCCGCGCGGAGGAGAACGGCATGATGCTGCCGATCTCCGCCTTCGTGATGCGCGAGGCCTGCCGCCAGGCGGCCGAATGGCGGCGCATGGGCCTGCCGCCCCTGCGCATGAGCATCAACGTCTCGCCGGTGCAGTTCCAGGGCCGCAGCCTGCCCCTGCAGATCGCCTCGCTGATCGGGGAGACCGGCATCGACCCGCGCCTTCTCGACCTGGAGCTCACCGAAACCACGGTGATGGACGACCTGGAGGCGGTGGCCGAGCAGCTGTCGGAGATCCGCCAGCTCGGCGTCACCATCTCGATCGACGACTTCGGCACCGGCTTCTCCTCGCTCGCCTATGTGAAGCGCTTCCCGGCGGACCGGCTGAAGATCGACCAGTCCTTCGTGCGCGACCTGATCGACGATCCGAGCGACGCCGCCATCGTGCGGGCGATCGTCAACCTCGGCCACAGCCTCGGCATGACCGTGGTGGCCGAGGGGGTGGAGACGGAGGCCCAGGCCGAGCGGCTGCGCGAGGAGCGCTGCGACGAGCTGCAGGGCTACCACTTCGGCCGTCCGGTGCCGCCGGACGCCTTCACGGCCCTGTTCGGCCGGGCTTCCACGGCCCGGGAAGGGGCCGGCGGGACCGGCGCGGCCCGGGGAGGAAGCGGCGCGGCCTTCGGGGGGACCGGCCGATGACCACTGCCCGGCTTCGGTCGCTCCGGTCGCTGTCGGTCGGCCTCGGCCGCATCCGCCGCCGGCTGCGCCAGCGGCCGGACAGCGAGCACGAGATGACGCTGAACCGGCTGGCCTTCGCCGGCCTGGTGGTCGGCTGGCTCGGCGCCGGCACGGCGCTCGGCAACGCCGGCGCGGCCGCCATGCTGGACCAGACCGCCTGGGTGTTCGCGGTCTATTTCGCCGTCGCCATCGGCATCTTCGTCCACATCCTCGCCCTGCCCGCCGTGTCGGTGGCCCGGCGCCTGTTCGCCATGGTGGCGGACTTCACCATGATCTCGGTCGCCGCGACCGCGGGCGGCGACGCCAGCGGCTTCTTCTATCCGCTCTACCTCTGGACCGTGTTCGGCAACGGCTTCCGCTTCGGCATCCCCTACCTGCACGCCTCCATGATCATCGCCCTCGTGGGGCTCGTCACGGCCCTGGAGGAGACCGGCTACTGGCTGGAGCACGTGGGCATGACGATCGGCATGCTGGCCGGGCTCGTCATCCTGCCGCTCTACGCCGGCGTGCTGATCCGCAAGCTGCAGGAGGCCAAACGGGCCGCCGAGGCGGCGAGCCAGGCCAAGAGCCTGTTCCTCGCCAGCGTCGGCCACGAGCTGCGCACGCCGCTGAACGCGGTGATCGGCCTCTCCGACCTCCTCGGCCGGGAGCAGCTCACCCGCTCGCAGGCCGAGATGGTGGACACGATCGCCGCGTCGGGCCGCTCGCTCCTCTCGCTCATCAACGCGCTCCTCGACTTCTCGCGCCTGGAAGCCGGGCGGATGCCGTCGACCCTCTCCCACTTCGCGCTCGCCGAGATGGTGGGCCGCGTCGGCGCCATGCTCCGGGTGGAAGCCGAGCGCAAGGGGCTGACCTTCGACGTGGACATCGCCCCGGACGTGCCGGCCTATCTTTCCGCCGACGAGCGCCACATCGAGGAGGTGTTGATCAATCTTGCCGCCAACGCGGTGAAGTTCACCGCGGAAGGCCGGGTGGCGATCACGGTGGAGCGCGTCGACGAGACGGCGGACGCCGCCCGCGCGCGGCTGCGCTTTTCGGTTTCGGACACCGGCATCGGCATCGCGCCGGAAGCCCAGGAGCGGGTGTTCGAGCGCTTCACCCAGGCGGACGAGACCATCATCGACCGCTTCGGCGGCACCGGCCTCGGCCTTGCGATCTGCCGCCAGCTGGTGGACCTGATGGGCGGCCGGATCGGGCTCGTCAGCGCGCTCGGGCGCGGCAGCACCTTCTTCTTCGAGCTCGACGTGACGGTCGCCGCGGCAGCGGCGGCCACCGCGGCCACCGCCATGCCGGACCTGCCGGAGCTGCCCTCGCTCGCCGTTCTGGTGGCGGAGGACAACCGCACCAACCAGATGGTGATCTGCAAGATGCTGGAGGCCGCCGGCCACCGGCCGACCACCGCCGACGACGGCGAGATGGCGCTGACCTATCTGCGCGAGCAGACCTTCGACGTGGTGCTGATGGACGTCAACATGCCGGTGCTGAACGGCATCGAGGCGACCAAGCTGTGGCGCTTCATGTCGCTCGGCCGGCCGCGCATCCCGATCGTGGCGCTGACCGCCGACGCCACCCCGGAGGCGCGTGCCCGCTGCCTGGACGCCGGCATGGACGCCTGCGCCACCAAGCCGATCGACGGCCGCCGGCTGATCGAGGTGATCGCCTCGGTGCTGCCGGCGCTTGCGGTGCCGCGCGCCGCCGACGCGCCGGATGCCGCCGGGCCCATCGACGTGTTGGAGGACATGGTGGCGACGGCGGCGCGGGTGCCGCTCGGCCGTCCGCTGGACGAGAGCAAGCTCGACGACCTGGAGCGGCTGGGCGGCACGGAGTTCGTGACCGACCTTGCCCGCGAGTTCATCCGCGAGGCCGAGCGGCTGGTCGGCGACCTCGGCGACGCGGTCGCCCGCGACGACGTCTACGCCTTCCGGGCGCTCGCCCATGCGCTGCGCAGCGCCGCCGCCAACGTGGGCGCGGAGGGCCTGTTCGAGCTCTGCCTCTCCTGGCGGGAGATGGACGCGGGGACGCTTGCCCGCGACGGGGAGCGCCACGTGCGCACCCTGGAGAGCGTGTTCGCCGACGCCCGGAGCGCCCTGGAGGCCCATGTGCGGGCGTTCGGCGCCCGCGACTGGGTGGCCTCCTGACGATGGCCTCCTGACGGTGGGCGCCCGTCGGTCCCGGCGCGTTTCGGGCCGACCGGCCGCCGCCCGTTCGGGCCTGCCTGCGCCCGGTGGGTCCCGACAGGTCGGGACGCACCGGGCTCGGTATCAGCCGGCGCCCGTCTCCTTGTGCAGCCGGCGGCTCTGGGCCATCTGCAGGTGCTCCATGCGGCGGAGATCCGCCTGGGGCAGGCGCATGGCGGTGTCGACCCAAAGGTCCGTGACGTCGCGCAGCTCCGACAGGGACAAGGGGTTCACCCGCTGGCGCACCTGGAACAGGGTGCGCCGGACCGCGTGGCTCTGCCGCTCGGCCAGATAGGCCGACACCGCGTGCGCGCCAGTGCCTTCGTCCACCACCTGGTCGACGATGCCCATGTCGTGCATCTCGTCGGCGGAAAAGATCCGGCCGGAGAAGATCATGCGCTCCGCCCGCGCGGCGTCCAGGCGCCGGGCGAGGAAGGAATAGGCGCCCATGCCGGGGAAGCTGTTGAAGAGGATTTCCGGCAATCCCAGCTTCACCTGCCGCTCGGCGATGATCACGTTGCAGCAGAGCGCGCCTTCCAGCCCGCCGCCGAGCGCGTCGCCCTCCAGAAGGCCGACCGTCACCACCCCGGAATCGAAGCCGATGGCGATGTGGTAGACCGCGTCCACGCAGTCGAAGGCGTAGCGGCGCACCGCGTCCCGGTCGCCCGCCCGGATCGCCCGGGTGAGGAAGGCGAGGTCGCCGCCCATGTTGTAGATGCCGGGAATGCGCGAGCCTTGCACGTAGTAGCGGATGTGCGGGTCCTCGTGCGGTCCCTGCGAGGCGGCGAGCGCCTGGATGGAGCGGTGCAGCACGATGAGTTCGCGCACCATGCTGGGCGTGAAGCTCGGCGGTCCGTTCGGCCGCATGTGGCACCAGAGGGCGCGGGTGTTGGGGTCGAGCCGGACGTCGAGCTCGCGCCACGAGCGGTTGAGGAAGCCGAGCAGTTCCTTGGACGTGCCGCCCTGGGAGCCAGGGGGCGCGGGCGTGTCCGCCGCCGGAGCGGGGATGGACGTGGCCGGTGTGGCGGCCTGGGGAGGAGCAGGTTGGGGAGCCGCTGTCGGGGACGCGGCAGTCTGGGGCGCGGCGGGTTGGGACGCGGCGGCGGTCGGCGCAGTGGCGCGATGCGGCGCGGACGCGCGCGGCGCATCCGCCGGGGATCGGTCGGCGGTCGGGTCGTGGGTCTTGGGGATCGTGCTCGCGTCGGTCATGCGGGCTCTCCGTTGCGCTCCGGGGAGGGGCGGAGCATGCAAGCGTCAAGGCGGTTGGCTCGGTCCTGGAGCGCTCCGGAGGCAATCCTGAGGCACGCGTTTAGGTTTTGTTAAGGCTAATCTTCCGCCCCGGCTCCGAATGGTTAATGACAATGCCACTTGTGAAGCCCCGGTCGGTAGTTTCACCGTCCGGGTCACGCGGGTCATCAACCGCAATTGCGTCATGGTCGGAGACGACAGGCCGGGCTTTCGTGTGCAGCGCGGCACGAACGAACACCGGGCGGGCGCCAGGGTTCCGCATCGGCAGGGCAAGGAAGCCGGACCCTCGGCCCCTGTCGCCTGAAAGCCACACCCCGGTTCGCGCCCGCCCGCCGCCCGTCGCCCCGCCGACCACCGGGCGCGTCCCGCGGCGCTTGACTCCCCACGCCCCCTCTGGAATTCCTGGTGCGAACAAAGAAAGAACATTGGAGACCGCTCCCGCCATGGCCTATGCCGAACTGGTCGCCGCCTCCAACTTCTCCTTCCTGCGCGGCGCCTCCCATCCGGAGGAGCTGGCGGAGGCGGCGGCCGCGCTCGGCCTGACGGCGTTCGCCGTCACCGACCGCAACAGCTTCGCCGGCGTGGTCCGCGCCCACCAGGCCGCCAAGGACCACGGCGTGCGCTTCGTGCCCGGCACCCGGCTGGTGTTTTCCGACGAGACGCCCGACATCGCCGCCTGGCCCATGGACCGGGCCGCCTACGGCCGGCTCTGCCGGCTGCTCAGCCTCGGCAAGCGGCGGACCGACAAGGGCGCGTGCCGGCTCGGGCTCGACGATCTCATGGCCTTTGCGGACGGCAGCCATCTCGCCGTGCTGCCGCCCGACCAGCTGGACGCGGACGCCCTCGCCCGGCTCGCCGCCACCTTGCGGCGGCTGCAGGCGGAGGCGCCGGGCCGGGTGCGGCTTGCGGCCTCCTACCGGCACGACGGCGCGGACCGGCGCCGGATCGCCCGCCTCGCCCGGATCGCCCGGGAGGCGGGGGTGCCGGCGATGGCGGTCGGCGACGTGCTCTACCACCACCCGGACCGGCGCAGCCTGCAGGACGTGATCACCTGCATCCGCGAGCACACCACGCTGGCCGAGGCGGGCCGGCGGCTGGAGCGGAACGCGGAGCGGCACATGCGCGGCGAGGCGGCCGTGCGCCGGCTCTTCGCCGACCTGCCGGAGGCGGTGGACGAGACCGCGCGGGTCGCGGCCGACCTCGCCTTCTCGCTCGACGAACTGCGCTACGACTATCCGGAGGAGCCGACCGAGGGCCACCCCTCCCCCCAGGCGGCGCTGGAGGCCTTCACCCTGGAAGGAGCGGCCCGGCGCTATCCGGCCGGCATCCCGGAGACGGTGCGGGCCGCCCTTGCGCACGAGTTCGCCATCATCGGCCAGCTCGGCTACGCGCCCTACTTCCTCACCGTGCACGACATCGTGCGCTTCGCCCGCTCGCGCGGCATCCTCTGCCAGGGCCGCGGCTCGGCGGCCAACTCTGCGGTCTGCTTCTGCCTCGGCGTCACCGAGGTGGACCCGGCGCGCGGCGACCTCCTGTTCGAGCGCTTCATCTCGCCGGAGCGGCGCGAGCCGCCGGACATCGACGTGGACTTCGAGCACGAGCGCCGCGAGGAGGTGATCCAGTACATCTACGCCAAGTACGGCCGCGAGCGGGCGGGGCTGGCCGCCACGGTGATCTCCTACCGGGCGCGCTCGGCGATCCGCGAGGTGGGCAAGGCCTTCGGCCTCTCCGCCGACGTGGTGGGGGCGCTCGCCGGCCAGATCTGGGGCTGGTCGCAGGCCTCGCTCAGGAGCGAGGACGCCCGCCGCGCCGGCCTCGACCCGACCGACCGCACGGTGATGGAGGCGGTGCGCCACGCCAAGGCGCTCACCGGCTTTCCCCGCCACCTCTCCCAGCACGTGGGCGGTTTCGTCATCACCCGCAGCCGGCTCGACGAGGTGGTGCCGATCGAGAACGCCGCCATGGAGGACCGCACGGTCATCGAGTGGGACAAGGACGACCTCGACCTCCTCGGCATCCTGAAGATCGACGTGCTCGCCCTCGGCATGCTGTCCTGCGTGCGGAAGGCCTTCGACATGCTGGCCCGCCACTACGGCCGGCCGCTCTCCATCGCCACCATCCCGGCGGAGGACCCGGCCGTCTACGACATGCTGTGCCGGGCGGACAGCGTCGGCGTCTTCCAGGTGGAGAGCCGGGCGCAGATGACCATGCTGCCGCGGCTTCGCCCGCGCACCTTCTACGACCTCGTCATCGAGGTGGCGATCGTGCGCCCCGGCCCGATCCAGGGCGACATGGTGCACCCGTATCTGCGCCGCCGGCAGGGGCTGGAGCCGGTGACCTTCCCGAAACCCGAACTGGAGGCCGTGCTCGGCAAGACCATGGGCGTGCCGCTCTTCCAGGAGCAGGCCATGCGCATCGCCATCGTGGCGGCCGGCTTCACGCCCGCGGAGGCCGACAAGCTGCGGCGCGCCATGGCGACCTTCCGCAAGGTCGGCACCATCGGGACGTTTCAGCAGAAGATGATCGACGGCATGGCGGCGCGCGGCTACGACCGCGCCTTCGCCGAGCGCTGCTTCCGCCAGATCGAGGGCTTCGGCGAATACGGCTTCCCGGAGAGCCACGCGGCGAGCTTCGCCCTCCTCGTCTACGCCTCGTCCTGGCTGAAGTGCCATTATCCGGACGTGTTCTGCGCCGCCCTCCTCAACGCCCAGCCCATGGGCTTCTACGCCCCTGCCCAGATCGTCCGCGACGCGGAGGACCACGGGGTGGAGGTGCGCCCCGTCGACGTGAACCGCTCCGACTGGGACGCCAGCCTGGAGCACGGCGCCCACGCGGCCGAGCGGCTGCACCCGCGCCACCGGGAGATGCGGCCGATGGTCTGGTCGAGCCACGCGGTGCGGCTCGGCCTTCGCCAGGTGAAGGGCGTGCGGGAGGCGGACATGCACCTTCTCGTGGAGCGGCGCGGCGCCGGTTACGACAGCGTGCGCGACGTGTGGCTGCGCACCGGCCTTGCCCGCGCGGTGATCGAACGGCTCGCCGACGCGGACGCCTTCCGCTCCGTCGGCCTCGACCGGCGGGCGGCGCTCTGGGCGGCGCGCGGCCTCGGCCGCACCGGCGACGAGGAGACGCTGCCGCTCTTCCTGGCCGCCGGCGGCGCCGGACCGAAGCGCGAGCCCGACGTGCACCTGCCGCCGATGCCGCTCGGCGAGCACGTGGTCAACGACTACCGCTTCCTCGCCCTCTCGCTGAAGGCCCATCCGGTGCACTTCATCCGCCCGGACCTCGACGCCCTGAAGGTGGAGCGCACCGCCCGCCTCGCCGTGCTGGCGCCGGGGCGCACGGTGACGGTGGCCGGCCTGGTGCTGGTGCGCCAGCGGCCCGGTTCGGCCAAGGGGGTGATCTTCATGACCGTGGAGGACGAGACCGGCGTCGCCAACCTGATCGTCTGGCCGAAGGTGTTCGAGGCCTTCCGTGGCGTCGTGATCGGCGCGCGCCTGGTGCGCGCCACCGGCCGGCTGCAGCGGGAGGCGGGGGTGACCCACCTGGTGGTGGAGCGCGTCGTCGACGAGACGCCGCGTCTCGCCAGCCTCACCGGCGGCCTCGACGGCCTCGACGCCCTCGCCCGCGCCGACGAGGTGAAGCGCCCGGTGGCGGAGGGCCGCGACGACAAGCCGAGGCCGCGCCTCGTCCATCTGGTGAAGGAGACGCCGGAGGTCGCCGACGACCTGAAGCGCCTCGCCGCCGGCGCCGCCCGGGTGATGCCGAAAGGGCGGAACTTCCAGTGAGACCCGGCTCGGGACGGTCGGACCCGTCCGACCGTCACGCCGGCCAACCGCTCAGGCGACGTCCGTCACATCCTCGGCCGACCAGACCGGCACCTCGGCGGAGCCCTTCATGATCTCGATGGCGCGCGCGCAATCCCGCTTGGCCACATAGCCCTCGCTGCTCATGCCGATGGTCTTGCCGTTCGACGCCTCGAAGCTCCACCGCCACTGGCCGGCCTTGTCCTTGTAGAGCCGATAGGATGGATAGGACCGCTTCATCTCTCGCCCTCCCGTACCGCGCCCGCCGCCGGCTTCCCGCCGCTTTCCCCACACCCGGCGGCCGCTTTCCGCTGCCCGCACCGGATTTGGGAACACGCTGTCGGCGACGCGCATCCTCAAAAATCTCGTTTAGAACATGAAAAGAGTCAAACCGCCGGATCCTCACGCGGCCACCCCGGAGAGCGGGCGAAATCGCCCCTTGCGGCCGCCTCCTGTCGCGCCGCCCATTGTTCCCTTCGCCGCGACGGACTAGATGGAAGCAGCAGATGCGGCGGAGAGGGATCCTCGAGGCGATGGACTTTGAAAAAGGCGCGAACGATCCGGCCACGCGGACCGAAAACCCGCTCGTGAAGCTGGCCCTGGAGCTCGGGCCTCTCGGCGTCTTCTTCTTCGCCAATTCGCGCTTCGACATCTTCGTCGCCACCGGGGCCTTCATGGTGGCGATGCTCGTGTCGCTCGCCGTCTCCTGGAGCCTCACCCGGCGGCTCGCCGTGATGCCGGTGGTCACCGGCGTGGTGGTGCTGGTGTTCGGCACGCTGACGCTGGTGCTGCACGACGAGACCTTCATCAAGATGAAGCCCACCATCGTCAACGGCCTGTTCGCCGCCGTGCTGCTCGGCGGGCTCCTGTTCGGCAAGGCGCTGCTCGGCTACGTGTTCGACGGCGCCTTCCGGCTCGACGCCGAAGGGTGGCGCAAGCTGACGCTGCGCTGGGGCCTCTTCTTCATCGTGCTCGCCGTCATCAACGAGGTGGTCTGGCGCACCCAGACGACCGACTTCTGGGTCGCCTTCAAGGTCTGGGGCATCATGCCCCTCACCCTCGTCTTCTCCGCCCTCCAACTGCCGCTCCTGACGCGCCACAGCCTGGACAAGACGTGAGGGTGGGTTGCGGGGGGTGGATGGCGAGCGGCGCCGGGCGGTAAGCGCGGGGATCCGGCGTACCGGCACACGCACCCATCGTCCCACCCTCATCCCTCGTCATGGTCCGGTTCAGCCGGACCACCCACGCATTCCGTCATGCGCCGCCGCCGGATGAGAAAGCGTGGGTGGTCCGCCTTCGCGGACCATGACGATCGGGGGCGGGGATCGGTGCGTTGGTGCGGAAGCTGGGAATGCATGGTGCCATGGGGGACAGCCTCGCACTGCCGGTCCTTCCCCCCTCGCCCTCTTCAGGCCAGCGGGTCGATGACGATCTCGTAGAGCCGTTCGCCGGACGGGCGGGCCATGGCGTCGGCCAGCACCGTGTCGGGCAGGCCGGTGGCGGCCGGATCGACCGGTTTCGGGACCACCCAGGAAAGGCGCGCCCAGCCGCGGCTCTGGCCCTCGGTCACCAGGGCCTCCACCAGCCGCCGGTCGACCGCGCCGAGACCGGCGGGTTCCGCAAAGAGCACCTCGATGAGGCCGAAGCGCAGGCCCGAGACCGGGTCGGGCAAGTCGAAGAAGACCGCGAAGCCCACCAGCCGGTCGCCCATGAATGCCCCGACCACCTGGGCGAGCGGATCGCAAAGGAGCAGTTCGGCGAAATAGGTGTCCGGCCGGCGCGGCGCCCCGCGCTTGACCGCCTGGGCGTTGGCGGCGATCAGCGGCGCCAGCGCGCGGGCATCCGAAAGGCCGAGGATTCGCACCGTGACGGTCATGGTCGCCCACCCGGTTGGCCGCGGTCCGGCCGGCGACCCCGACGGCCGTGGCGCCGACGGGTCCGGCCCTGACGGAAACGGCCGGCCGCGCCGGACGCGGTCGACCGTTCTGGTGTTCTGGACGCCGGAGCGGCCGGTCGTCAACCCGGCCGAAAGCCCAAGGCCGCCTGCGGCGCCCCGACGTTGCCCATCCTGGGGACGCCCTGGCGACGGACCGCCTCAGGCGAAGGTGCGGATGTCGACGAAATGGCCCGCGATCGCCGCCGCCGCCGCCATGGCGGGCGAAACGAGATGGGTGCGGCCCTTGAAACCCTGGCGGCCCTCGAAGTTGCGGTTCGAGGTGGACGCGCAGCGCTCGCCCGGCTTCAGCTTGTCGGCATTCATGGCAAGGCACATGGAGCAGCCCGGCTCGCGCCACTCGAAGCCGGCGGCCAGGAAGATCTTGTCCAGCCCCTCGGCCTCCGCCTGCAGCTTCACGAGGCCGGAGCCCGGCACCACCATGGCGGACACGGTGTCGGCCACCTTGCGGCCCTCGACCACCTTGGCGGCGGCCCGCAGGTCCTCGATGCGGCCGTTGGTGCAGGAGCCGATGAAGACCTTGTCGATGGCGATGTCGGTGATCTTCGTGCCGGGCTTCAGGCCCATGTAGTCGAGCGCGCGCCACTTGGAGGTGCGCTTGTTGGCGTCCTCGATGTCGTCCGGGTTCGGCACCACGCCGGTGACCGAGACCACGTCCTCCGGGGAGGAGCCCCAGGAGACGATCGGCGGCAGGGCGGCGGCGTCGAGCCGCACCTCCCGGTCGAAATGGGCGCCTTCGTCGGAATAGAGCGTCTGCCAGTAGGCGAGCGCCCGGTCCCACGCCTCGCCCGTGGGCGCGCGCGGCTTGTCCTTGATGTAGGCCCAGGTCTTCTCGTCCGGCGCGATCAGGCCGGCGCGGGCGCCGCCCTCGATCGACATGTTGCAGACGGTCATCCGGCCTTCCATGGAGAGCGCCCGGATCGCCTCGCCGGCATACTCCATCACGTAGCCGGTGCCGCCGGCGGTGCCGATCTCGCCGATGATGGCGAGGATGATGTCCTTGGCGGTCACGCCGTCGGGCAGCTGCCCGTCGACGGTGATCCGCATGTTCTTGGCCTTCTTCTGGATCAGCGTCTGGGTGGCGAGCACGTGCTCCACCTCCGAGGTGCCGATGCCGTGGGCGAGCGCCCCGAAGGCCCCGTGGGTGGAGGTGTGGCTGTCGCCGCACACGATGGTCATGCCCGGGAGCGTGAAGCCCTGCTCCGGGCCGACCACATGAACGATGCCCTGGCGCACGTCGCGCTCGTTGTAGTACTCGACGCCAAATTCCTTGGCGTTGATGGCGAGCTGCTCCACCTGTTCGCGGCTCTCCGGGTCGTCGATGCCCTGGCTGCGGTCGGTGGTCGGCACGTTGTGGTCGACGACGGCGAGCGTCTTCTGCGGCTGGTGCACCGGCCGGCCGGAGACGCGCAGCCCTTCGAACGCCTGCGGGCTGGTGACTTCGTGCACCAGGTGGCGGTCGATGTAGAGGAGGGCGGTGCCGTCCGGCTGCTGGTCGACCACGTGGTCGTCCCAGATCTTGTCGTAGAGGGTGCGCGGCTTGGTGGTCATGGCGAGCGCTTTCAGGAGAGGGGAAGTGCGAAAAGGGCCTCGACGCAGCGGGTGCCCTTCGGGGACGGAGACATGCGACCGGCCGGCGCGCCGCGCCGGCTCCGATCAGCCCCGAAGTCGACCGGCGGAAGCGATCAGGCGGGCGAAGAAGCGCCACGGCAGCCGCACGTGGTCGTGCACGGGGGTATAGTCCTCCGTGGTGGGCAGCACGACTCGGGCGAGCGATCTCCTCATGGGCTGTCATATACGGAAAGCCGGGGAAAACGGCAACTGCGGTCTTGTGCTAGACTGGCGGCGTGACGGTCGGGCGCGGGGGCCACGATGGCGGACCAGGCGATGCAGCGCATGTCGGTGGACGATTTCCTGGCGTGGGAAGCGCGCCAGGAGCCGAACTACGAGCTGGTGGACGGCCAGCCGGTGATGATGACCGGCGGCACCGCGGCGCACGACATCTTGCGTGGCAGCGTGAACATCGCCTTCCGCCAGGCGCTGCGCGGTCGCCCGTGCCGCGCCCACCTGGATCTGAAGGTGGTCTGCCCGAGCGGCAACGTCCGCTATCCGGACGCCCAGATCGACTGCGGGCCGACGACGCCAGGCGATGTGGCGGCGCATGGGCCGGTCGTCGTGGTGGAGGTGGTGTCGCCGTCGTCCCAGGTCACCGACTATATCGCGAAGGTGCGGAACTAAGGGACCGTGCGGTCCATCACGACCTATCTGATCGTGCGCCAGGACATCGAGGAGGTGACCGTGCTCCGCCGCGAGGGCGAGCGGCTGGAGCTCTCGGAGGTGCACGAGGCGGCGGACGCGGTGATCCACCTGCCGGAGGCCGGTATCGCGGTGACGCTCGCGGACATCTACGCGGACGAAACAGGGGCCGCGACGGAGGGCTAGAGCGGCTTCTCCGCCGTCAGGGAGAAGCTCAGCGGGAAGCGCACGGCGCCGTCCGCCAGCCGGAAGGTGAAGACCCGGCCGTCGTCGTCCCGGTCGGCCGGCACCATGGACGGATAGAGGCGGTAGGGCAGCGTCTCGTGCTCGTCGAGCCGGGTCAGGCGAAGGCCGGCGGCGAGGAGACCGGTGACGATGGCCGAGAGCGGGTGGATCCACTCGTAGTTCCGGGTGCGGGCGATCGGCCGCGGGTCCCCGGTGTAGCTGGTGCTCTCGTCGCTGGCGATCGGCGCGCCCTCGGGCGTCAGCCAGTCGAAACGGGGGACGAGCCGGCCGTCGACCTCGTCGAGCACCAGGGCGGACGGGTGCGTTTCGGCGAGGAAGAGCCGGCCGCCCGGCTTCAGGAGCGACGCCGCGACGGCCGCCCAGCGGGCGATGTCGGGCAGCCAGTTGATCGCCCCCCAGGTCACGTAGACGAGGTCGAAGGCGCCGTCGAGCGCCGCGCGGGCGGCATAGACGTCGGCCTCCACGAAGGCGACGTCGGGCCGGCCGGCCCGGGCCGCGAACCCGCGCGCGGCCGCGACCGCTTCCGCCGAGAAGTCGAGGCCGACCGGATGGGCGCCGAGATGGGCGAGCGACAGGGTGTCGAGGCCGATGTGGCATTGCAGGTGCGCGACCCGCAAGCCCCGCACGTCGCCGATGCCGGCGACATCCACCGGGTGGAGGCTGGAGCGGCCGGCGAGCACCGCCGCGATGCCGTACATGCCGCCCTGGTCGGTGGCGTGGAGGACGGCGCGGTCGTCCCAGTTCGCCCGGTTGGCGGCGCGATAGACATCCTCCGACATCACGACCTCTCCTCACCGATGCGGTCTCGCCCGTGCGGACGACCGGTTTGAAACGAAACGAGCGGCCTTGCGGCCGCCCGAGACAAAAAGACAGGAAAGCGCCGGCCGCTCACTCGGCGGCGTCGGCCGCCACCTTGGTCGGGCCGGACCGGGCGGCCTCGTTGAGCTTGCGGGCGCGGGCGTTGGTAGCCTCGAAGATGCGGGCCGACTTGCCGCGCAGATTGCGCAGATAGTAGAGCTTCGCCCGGCGCACCTTGCCGCGGCGGACCACGTCGACGCTGTCGATCAGCGGCGAGTAGACCGGGAAGACGCGCTCGACGCCCTCGCCGTAGGAGATCTTGCGGACGGTGAAGCTCTCGTTGAGGCCGCCGCCGCTCTTGGCGATCACGACGCCCTCGTAGGCCTGCACGCGGCTGCGGGTGCCTTCGACCACCTTCACGTTGACCCGGACGGTGTCGCCCGCGGAGAACGCCGGAAGCTTGCGCTGCTTCTCGATGACGGCCATCTGCTCGGCTTCGAGCTCGAGGATGATGTTGCTCATCGGATGTCCAATGCCTTTTCGTTGAAGTCGAACGACCAGAGCGTCCACACGATCGTCTGATGCGACGGGGGCGTATTCGTCGTTCTTGGCTGTGCTTGGAATGACGGATGCGGGCTCATACACCAATGGACGCGGCTTGTCGACAGCGGGCGGCCGAAATTGCGGCGGTGCGGGGCACGCCGTACCGGCCCGCACCGCGACGAGCCGGGCGTCAGTCCGCCCGGCCGAGAAGGTCCGGACGCCGCTCGCGCGTCACCCGCTCGGCCTCGTCGCGGCGCCAGCGGGCGATCCGCGCATGATCGCCGGAAAGGAGGACCGGCGGGATGGGCTCGCCCTCGAACACCGCCGGCTTGGTGTATTGCGGATGCTCCAGGAGCCCGGATTCGAAGCTCTCCGTCTCGCCGGACGCCTCGTTGCCCATGACGCCCGGCAGGAGGCGGACGACCGCGTCGAGGAGCACCAGCGCGGCAATCTCGCCGCCGGAGAGCACGTAGTCGCCGATCGACACCTCCTCCAGCGACCGGCGGCGGACCAGCCGGTCGTCGACGCCCTCGAAGCGGCCACAGAGGATGACGACACCCGGCCCGGCGGCGAGCGCCCGCACGCGGGCCTGCGTCAACGGGCGGCCGCGCGGCGACATCAGGAGCCGGGGCCGGGGGTCGTCGGCGGGGGCAGTCGCATCGAGGGCGGCGGCCAGAATGTCGGCGCGCATCACCATGCCGGGGCCGCCGCCGGCCGGCGTGTCGTCCACGTGGCGGTGCCGGTCGGTGGCGAAGGCGCGGATCTGGACCGCTTCGAGGCCCCAGCGCCCGCCGGCGAGCGCCCGGCCGGCGAGACTGGCGCCGAGCGGCCCGGGGAACATCTCCGGATAGAGCGTGAGCACGCTCGCCCGGAAGGCCGGAGCGCCCGGGGGGGCACCGGGATCGGGAGCGGCGTCGGTCATGGCTGGTCGATGCCGTCGGGACCGTCCGGCGCCGCATCGGCCGCGGCGTTCGCATCGTCGAGAAGACCGGCGGGCGGATCGACGAGCACGCGCCGCGCCGTCAGGTCGACGGTCGGGACGACGGCCTTGGAGAACGGCAGGTAGATGCTCCTGAGACCGGGGCGGGCCACCTCCAAAAGGTCGTCGGCGCCGAAATTGGCGACCGCCACCACCGAGCCGATCGGGGTGCCGTCGACCGAGACCACGTCCAGGCCGACCAGATCGGCGTGGTAGAACTCGTCCTCGTCGTCGGGCTCCGGCAGGGCGGCGCGATCGACATAGAGCTTCGTGCGGGTGAGCCGTTCGGCGGCGGTGCGGTCGGGAACGCCTTCGAAGCGGACGACCAGCATGTCGTCCTTCAAGGGGCGCAGGGCCGTCACCACATAGCGCCGCCCGCGATCGTCCACGAGCGGGCCGTAGTCGGCGATCGCCTGGGGATCGGCGGTGAACGCCTTGACGCGCACCTCGCCGCGCACGCCGTGGGCGGCGCCGATCTCGGCGAGAAGGACGGCGTTGGTGGGGGTATCAGTCAAAGATTTGGCCATGGCACCTGCCGAACATAATCGACGTGCCAAGTCAATTCCGGAGCTGGCCTGTGTCCGGGTACGACCGCAAGGACAGTCCGCAAGCCTGCGATGCGAGCGTACTTCAGAGCCGGTACGCAGTCGGTATCGCCAGACATCAGAACGATGCGCGTTGCCGCCTTCGTCTCGCAGAATTTTGCGACGTCCAGCCCGATGCGCATGTCGACGCCCTTCTGCTCAAAGCTCGGCGCGAAATGCTCATCGTCCAATTGATCAGCCGATATGGGCGTCTTTTTCGGGATCCAACCCCGAAACTTCAGGACACCGCGGCGGACGGCAAACAGATCGCGCGATGCAAGGTCCTTCAACCAAGCATCCGACCCCGAGAACTCGAACGGCGCGCCGGAGACAGGAAGCTTCACGGTTCCAGAATAGGGCGCGCAGTCATAGTAGAGGAAACGAAAGGGACGCTCGTCCGGCGCTAAAGCTTTGTGCGCGACCGCGGCGATCAAGGCAGGATTGAACTCCAATCCTGCCTTGATCGCGGCTACGCGAAGATGACCACCGTCGATCAGTACAGCCGTGCTGTCGTCCATTTGTGCGAAACCCCCTCGCGTCGCCGCTCGGGGGTTTCAGATACATGCCCGCCTACGGGCGTAGCGGATATCAACCACAGATGGAGCAGAACGCTCCATCTGTCAAGGAATCACTCCGCGGTCGCGGCGGCCTCGGCCTTCTGGGCGCGCTCGGCGGCGCGTTCCTTCGCCTTGGTGCCGGGCTCGGCCTTCTGCGGGTTGTTGCGGGCCGGGCGGTTGACGAGGCCGGCGACGTCGAGGAAGCGCAGCACCCGGTCGGTCGGCTGGGCGCCATGGGCGAGCCAGTGCTTGGCGCGGTCGAGGTCGAGCTTGACGCGGTCCTCGCTGTCGCGCGGCTTCAACGGGTCGAAGGTGCCGATCTTCTCGATGAAGCGGCCGTCGCGCGGCGAGCGGGCGTCGGCGATGACGATCGAGTAGTGGGGACGCTTCTTGGCGCCGCCGCGGGCGAGACGGATCTTCAGGGACATGCTTGGTCTTCCTTCGTGTGGTCTGGCGTGTGGTCTGGAAACGGAAAGCGGTGTGGAGGTCGTCGGTCGTCGGACCGGAACGACCGGGGTTACTTCTTCTTGGGCCCCTTGCCGGCCCCCGGCAGGCCGGGCATGCGCGGCATGCCGGGAAGGCCGGGCAGCCCGCCGAGGCCAGGGGGGAGACCCGGGGGCAGGCCGGGCGGCATTCCGCCGGCGCCGCCGCCCATCCCCATATCCTTGGCCATCTTCTCAAGGGCGGCCGGGTCCATGCGGGAGAGGTCCGGCATGCCGCCGCCGCCGCCGAACATGGAGCCGAGGGCGCCCATCATGCCGCCCTTCTTCTTGCCCATGGCCTTCATCATGTCGGCCATCTGGCGGTGCAGCTTCAGCACCTTGTTGACGTCGGCGACGTCGGTGCCGGATCCGGCCGCGATGCGCCGGCGCCGCTTGGCGTCGAGGAGGGCGGGCTTGGCGCGCTCCTTCTTGGTCATCGACTGGATGACGGCGATCTGGCGCTTGAGGAAGCGGTCGTCGAGGCCGGCGGCGGCCATCTGGCCCTTCATCTTCCCCATGCCGGGCATGAGGCCCATGATGCCGCCCATGCCGCCGAGCTTCTGCATCTGCTTCAGCTGCTCGGCGAGGTCGTCGAGGTCGAACTCGCCCTTGCCCATGCGGGCGGCCATCTTGGCCGCCTTCTCGGCGTCGATGCCGGCGGCGGCCTTCTCCACCAGGGCGACGATGTCGCCCATGCCGAGGATGCGGTCGGCGACACGGCTCGGGTGGAAGTCCTCCAGCGCGTCGGCCTTCTCGCCGACGCCCATCAGCTTGATCGGCTTGCCGGTGACGGCGCGCATGGAGAGCGCGGCGCCGCCGCGTCCGTCGCCGTCGACGCGGGTGAGCACAATGCCGGTGATGCCGAGCCGCCCGTCGAAGGCGCGCGCGGTGTTCACCGCGTCCTGGCCGGTGAGGGCGTCGGCGACGAGCAGCACCTCGTGCGGCTCGGTCACCCGCTTCACCTCGGCGGCCTCGTCCATCAGGCCCTCGTCCACGGTGACGCGGCCGGCGGTGTCGAGGATCACCACGTCGTAGCCGCCGAGGCGGGCGGCGGTCATCGCGCGGCGGGCGATCTCCACCGCCGACTGGCTCATGACGATCGGCAGGGTGTCGATGCCGTTCTGCTCGCCGAGCACCTTCAGCTGCTCCATGGCGGCCGGGCGGCGGGTGTCGAGGGAGGCCATCAGCACCTTGCGGCGCTCGCGCTCCTTCAGGCGGCGGGCGATCTTGGCGGTCGTGGTGGTCTTGCCGGAGCCCTGCAGGCCGACCATCAGGATCGGCACCGGGGCGGCCGCCTGCAGGTCGATGGGCTTGGCCTCCGAGCCGAGGGTGGCGATGAGCTCGTCGTGGACGATCTTGACGACCATCTGGCCGGGCGTGATCGACTTCACCACCTCGGCGCCGACCGCGCGGGCCTTCACCCGGTCGGTGAAGGACTTCACCACGTCGAGGGCGACGTCGGCCTCCAGGAGCGCCCGGCGCACCTCGCGCATCGCTTCCGACACGTCGGCCTCCGACAGCGCGCCGCGGCGCGTCAGTTTGTCGAAGATGCCGCTGAGGCGATCGGACAGGCTTTCGAACATGGGGTCTCTCTCTCACGAACCGGGCGGGTGCCCGGCTCATGTGGTCCCGATCCGCCGCCGGCCCAAGCCCCCGATCCCCGCCGCGGCGACCGCGACGGCCGCCGGAGCGGCGCCATCACGGCAAGCACGAAGCGCACCCGCGGGCGCACAGCGCTGGCGGATGGGGACCTCCGGGGTCTGGCCCCGGTCGGTGGCTCGGGCGCGGAACGGCCGAGAATGGCGGGTCGTTACCGGCTCGGCGCCTGAAAGTCAAGTCCGCTCGGGCGCCTCAAGCGGGCGCGGCGCCTCCTCCGGCCACGGGCCGGCGGCGCGTGCCAGGGCCGCGGCCCGATGATCGCGCGGCGTGGCGCCGAGGATCCGCCGGAAGGCGCGGTTGAAGGTGGAGAGATCCTTGAAGCCCACCCGGAAGGCCACGTCGGCGACCCGGTCGTCGGCGCCGGGGCGGTCCAGGATGTCCGCCGCCGCGCGCACCCGCACCGCCCTCAGGAGGTCGGAGAAGCTGGTGCCCTGGTCTTCCAGGAGCGCCTGGACGCTGCGCGGCGAGAGGCCGAGGTCGGCCGCGACCGCCTCGATGCCGAGGTCCGGGTCCGCGTGGCGGGACTGGAGGATGATGTGGATGCGGCGCCGGCGCGCGGCCTTGACGCCCGCCCGTTCGGTCTCCGCGGCAAGGTCCGGCCGGAGCACCGCGGCGACGAGGTCGGCCACATGGCGCTCCGCGAGCGGCCCGAGCGCGGCCGAGAGCGCCGGACCGGCGCTCCGCAGATGGTCCAGGTAGCTGCCGAGGAGCGCCAGGCAGGCCCGGTCCGCGCCCCGCAGGGGGCCGGCGCACCGGTCCGGATCGAGACCGCGGAGCACCAGTTCGGCCTTCGGCAGCTTGATGCCGATGAAGGATGCCCGGCCGGGCACGGCGATGCGGCTCGGCCGGCCGGTGCGCAGCACCGCCACTTCGCCGGCCCGCACCGGAACCGCGCCGGCCCCTTCCCCGGCGGTGAAGACGCCGCCGGTGCCGAGGTTGAAGGTCACAGCGTCGTCCGCCTCGGCGGCATGCCAACTGGCCCGGCTCATGCCGAGGGCGCTCGCCTCGTAGGCCGCCACCAGGACGGATCCGGACACCAGGACGTCGACCCGGATGGCGGTCGGCCCGCCGCCGAGCGGCTCCACGTCCACCGGCAGGATGGTCTCGGAGAAGCGTCGGCTGAACCGCTGCACGGAGGCCCGGTCCCCGCGGGCGAGAACGGCCTGCAGGTGCGGGCGGGCGGACCCGGCGGGTGCGGCGACGGCAGGATGGGGAAACGACGACATGACGAGGTCCTGCGGTGCGTGGCCCAAGGGACGGTGCCGGAGCCTCCCGCGACGGGAGAGCCACCTTGACCGGGATGGCCGGTCCCCGCCGAAGCACGGGTCGCGCCAGCCGTTGCAACCGGAGGCGCATTGGTGTCCGGCCAGGCGGGCCGGGTGGCGCACGGCGTCCCCCGCCGGACCGCGGAGGCTGCGCCGTTTGCCCGGAACCCCTGCGTCCCATGCAGAGACGGTCAAAAGCGAGCGTGCTATGTTTCTCGACTGTAACACAGAGCCCGATCCGGGCGAAATCCCGGATCGGGTCGTCGTTATGTCTGCGTCAGGACGTGGATCGAGCGTCGGGTCGCGGTGCGCGGGGTTTTCGCACTGCGCTCGCTCGTCCGCAAACGGGGAGTGGAGCCATGGGTCCGGCAGCGCGCTCTCACACCGAGGACCTCCTGGAAGCGATCTACGACTGCGCGCTCACGCCGGGCGGCTGGGCGCCGGTCCTGAAGCGGCTCTGCGACGTGGTCGGCGCGGAGGCCGCCACGCTGGTGACGCACGAGCAGGCGACCCGCAACGCCATGCCGCCGGAGGGCGCCAGCACGGATCCGAGTCTGGCCCGCGCCTACTGCGAGCGCTACGCCCGGCTGAACCCTCACCTCGGCCAGATCCGCGTGGACCCGCGGGAGGGACGGGTGACCACGAGCCTGACGGCGCTCGATCCGCGCACCTTCCGCCGTTCGCGCTTCTTCGAGGAATGGTGCCAGCCGAGCGGCTTCCACGAGCTTGCCATCGTGGAACTCGCCCGCACGCCCACCCACCTCGGCACCCTCGGCCTCGCCCGGGCGGACGCCGACGGCCCCTACGACCCGGAGGCGCTGGAGACGCTGCGCCGGTTCGCGCCCCACGTCGGCCGCGCGGCCCGGCTCTCCTCCCTCGTCAAAGAGGAGCGCGCCTGCAACGACGCCCTCTCGGCCCTGGTGGAGAAGCTGGCGGTGGCGACGCTTCTCGTCGACAGCGGCGGCCGGCTGGTGCGCGCCAACGCGGCGGGCACCGCGCTGATCGAGGAGGGCCAGGTGGCGACCGTGCGGGAGCGCCGGCTGCGGCTGGTGGACTCCAAGGCGGACGCCGCCGTGCAGCGCGCGCTTGCCAACGGCGGCGTGGTGCCGGCCTATGTGGCGGCGCACGACAGCGGGCGGGTGCCCCGCCTCGTCACCGTGTTGCCGGCCTCCGAGCGCACAGGCGGGCTCGCCGTGGTGCTGATCGGCCGATCGCAGCACCTGCGGGCCGACGGCGACCGGATCATGACCGAGGTCTTCGGCCTCACGGCGGCGGAGAACCGGGTGCTCGGCCTCCTGGTCACGGGCGCCTCGCCGACCGAGGCCGCCGAGCGGCTCGGGCTCTCCATCGCCACCGTGCGCACCCACATCCGCCGGGTGCTGGACAAGACCGGATCGAGCCGGCAGGCCGACCTGATGTGCATCGTCCACCGGGTGGTGCCGCCGCTGCGCGGCGAGTGATACCAAGCGCGTAACGAGCCGGGTACGAGTCCCGCCGCCGGCCGGGGCCGGCGGTTGCATCTTCCGCCCGGCATCAAGACCGCCTACATGTGGGCGAAGGATCGGACGCGGCGTTGGCGCGCGCGGATCCGGGCGTTTTTCTGCAGAAGGTGCCGGCGGCAGATGGGTGATGTTCCCTTCGTCAAGATGAACGGCATCGGCAACGAGATCGTCGTCGTCGATCTGCGCGGCCGCCCCGAGCGGATCGGCCCGGACGCGGCGCGCGCCATCGCGGCCCTGCCGGGCGGCCATTTCGACCAGCTGATGGTGCTGATGACGCCGGTCACCCCGATGACCGACGCCTTCATGCGCATCTTCAACGTGGACGGATCGGAATCCGCCGCCTGCGGCAACGGCACGCGCTGCGTCGCCCGGCTCCTGTTCGAGCGCGAAGGCAAGGCGGCGGTGCTCCTGGAGACCCGCGCCGGGCTTTTGAAGGCGCGCGAGGCCGACGGGCTGGTGACGGTGGACATGGGCACGCCGCGCTTCGCCTGGCAGGATATCCCGCTCGCCGAGCCGTTCGCCGACACTCGCGCCATCGAGCTGCAGATCGGCCCGATCGACGCGCCCATCCTGCATTCGCCGGCGGTCGTCAACGTGGGCAACCCGCACGCGGTCTTCTTCGTCGACGACGTGACGGCCTACGATCTCGGCCGGATCGGGCCCCTGCTGGAGAACCACCCGATCTTTCCGGAGCGGGCGAACATCTCGCTCGCGAAGGTGACGGCGCCGGATGCCCTGATCCTCAAGGTCTGGGAGCGCGGCGCGGGCCTCACCCGGGCCTGCGGGTCGGCGGCCTGCGCGGCCGCGGTCCTTGCCGCCCGCACCCGGCGCACCGGCCGCACTGTGCGGGTGAGCCTGCCGGGCGGCGACCTTGCCATCGCCTGGACGGCGGACGACCGCATCCTGATGACCGGCGCAACGGAATACGAGCACGAGGGCGCGGTGCCGGCCGCCGTGTTCGGCCTCCAGGCGGCGGTCTGATCGTCCCTCTCCAACCGCCCACAAACGGCCGAAAGGGGCGCCCGGTCTCGGGCGGGCTGGCTTTTCCGGCCGGTTTCAGCCATAGACACCGGCCATACCCCCCTCATTGAGGATCGCGATTTCATGGGCATCGAGGTGGTCACCTTCGGCTGCCGGCTGAACACGGCCGAGTCCGAGGTGATGAAGCGACAGGCGGAGGCGGCGGGCCTCACGGACGCCGTGCTGGTGAACACCTGCGCGGTGACCGGCGAGGCCGTGCGCCAGGCCCGCCAGGCGATCCGCCGCGCGCGCCGCGACAACCCGGCCGCCCGCATCGTCGTCACCGGCTGCGCCGCCCAGACCGACCCGGCTTCGTTCGCCGCCATGGCGGAGGTGGACCTCGTCGTCGGCAACACGGAGAAGCTGACCGAGGCCGCCTACCGGGCGCTGCCGGACTTCGGCGTCGGCGCCGAGGAGAAGACCCGCGTCAACGACATCATGAGCGTGAAGGAGACCGCGCTCCATCTCGTGGATGGCCTTGAAGGACGCGCGCGCGCCTTCGTGCAGGTGCAGAACGGCTGCGACCACCGCTGCACCTTCTGCATCATCCCGTTCGGGCGCGGCAACTCCCGTTCGGTGCCCATGGGCGACGTGCTCGACCAGGTGCGCCGGCTGGTGGAGAACGGCTATGCGGAGGTGGTGCTGACCGGCGTCGACCTCACCTCCTACGGGGCCGACCTGCCCGGCCGGCCGCCGCTCGGCCGGCTCGCCCGCACGCTGCTCGCCAAGGTGCCGGAGCTGAAGCGGCTGCGCATCTCGTCGATCGACAGCATCGAGGCGGACGACGACCTGATGCGGGCGATCGCCGAGGAGGAGCGGCTGATGCCGCACATGCACCTGTCGCTGCAGCACGGCGACGACCTGATCCTGAAGCGCATGAAGCGCCGGCACGGCCGCGCCGACGCCATCCGCTTCTGCGACGAGGCCCGGCGGCTGCGCCCCGACATGGTGTTCGGCGCCGACCTGATCGCGGGCTTTCCGACCGAGACCGACGAAATGGCGGAGAACTCCGCCCGCATCGTGGAGGCGTGCGGCCTGACGCACCTCCACGTCTTCCCCTATTCGCCCCGCCCCGGCACGCCGGCCGCTCGCATGCCGCAGCTCGACAAGGCCCTCGTCAAGGCGCGCGCCGCCGCGCTCCGCGCCGTCGGCGAGGCCGCCTTCGCCCGGCATCTGGCCGCCGAGACCGGACGCGTCCGAAAGGTGCTGGTGGAAAAGCCCGGCATCGGCCGCACCGAGCAGTTCACCCTGACGGAGATCGACCGGGGCGCGCCGGGCGAGATCGTGCCGGCGGTGGTGACCGGCCACACCGGCCGGGCCCTCGTCGCCCGCGCCGCCTGACGGCGGGCCGGACGACCGGGAAGGCTCCGGACGGCGCACACGGGGCCTTGCGCGCCGGGCGGCTTCCGGGCGAAACCCAGGCGAACTGAAGAGGACCGCGTAACCCATGGCCGATCCCAAGAAGCCGGGCTTCTTCCGCTCCCTGTTCGGCGGCGGCAAGCCGGACCCGACGCCGGCGGAGGACACGCCCGACGCCCCGGCCGAGGCGCGGCCCGCGGAGACCGCGCCCGCCGGGCCGGCGCCGGCCGGGCCGGTGGCCGGGGAGCCGCTGGAAGTGCCCGAACGGGTGGTCGACGCCCGCCGCGCCGCCGAGGCGCCGCCGACCCGCCTGCCGCTGCCCATCTATGGCGACGCGCCGGAACCCCCGCCGCCCGAGCCCGTCCCGCCCGTGATCGCACCGCCGGCGCCGCCGCCGGTCGCGGCGCTGCCGGCTGCGCCGGCCTCGCAGCCCGCGCCGGTTCCGGCCGCCGAGGCCGGGCCGAAGCGCAGCTGGCTGCAGCGCCTGAAGGAGGGGCTCGGCCGTTCGTCGAACGCCATCGGCGGCGGGATCAAAGCCATCTTCACCAAGCGCAAGCTCGACGACGAGACGCTGGAAGAGCTGGAGAACGTGCTGATCCAGGCCGATCTCGGCGTGAAGACGGCGCTCGCCATCACCGAGCGCCTCGCCGAGGGACGCTACGGCAAGGACGTGGGCGGCGAGGAGGTGAAGGCCATCCTGGCCGACGAGGTGGAGAAGGTGCTGCGGCCCGTGGCCGAGCCCTTCCGCCTGAAGCCGGAGCACCGCCCGCACGTGGTGCTGGTGGTGGGCGTCAACGGCTCCGGCAAGACGACGACGCTCGGCAAGCTCGCCGCCAAGTTCACCGCCGAGGGGAAATCGGTGCTGCTCGCCGCCGGCGACACCTTCCGGGCCGCCGCCGTCGACCAGCTAAAAGTCTGGGGCGCGCGCAGCGGCGTGCCGGTCCTGACCCGGCCGACCGGCTCGGACGCGGCGGGCCTTGCCTTCGACGCAGTGACCGAGGCCCGCGCCAAGGCCCTCGACGTGGTGATGATCGACACCGCCGGCCGGCTGCAGAACAAGGCCGAGCTGATGAACGAGCTGGAGAAAGTGGTGCGGGTCATCCGCAAGGTGGACCCGTCCGCCCCGCACGACGTGCTCCTGGTGCTCGACGCCACCACCGGCCAGAACGCCCTCGGCCAGGTGGAGGTGTTCCAGAGGAGCGCCGGCGTCTCGGGCCTGGTGATGACCAAACTCGACGGCACCGCGCGCGGCGGCATCCTGGTGGCGATCGCCGAGAAATACGGCCTGCCGGTGCATTTCATCGGCGTCGGCGAGGGAATCGACGACCTGGAGCCGTTCAAGGCGCGCGACTTTGCCCGCGCCATCGCGGGCCTGGAGAGCTGACGGCGGACGGATCCGCACCCTTGCAAGGGCGGGCCCGGGGTCGTCCGATCCGGGCCGCCGGGCCACAGAATGCCCTTTTCGTCATCATGCCCAGCGCGCGGGCTTCCGTCCGGCCGGCAAGTGTCGTGTAATGCCGCCCTCCCGAGTAGCTGAAGGCTGCCCTTTGCAATGGCGATCCTGACGAAGCTGACCCACGTCACCCGGTACAGTTACGACAAGCCGGTCTCCCTCGGCCCCCAGGTCGTCCGCCTGCGACCCGCCCCGCACAGCCGCACCAAGGTCCCGGCCTACGCGCTGAAGATCAAGCCGGACGGCCACTTCATCAACTGGCAGCAGGACCCGCACGGCAACTGGCTGGCGCGGCTGGTGTTTCCCGAACCGACGAGCGAGTTCGAAGTGGCCGTGGACCTCCTCGCCGAGATGGCGACGGTCAACCCGTTCGACTTCTTCATCGAGGACTATGCCCAGCACTTCCCCTTCACCTACGCGCCGGACCTTGCCATCGAGCTCGCCCCCTACCTGGTGCGCGAGTCCGAGGGCGACCTGTTCAAGGCCTATCTGGCGGCGGTGCCGCGCAAGCTGACGCCGACGGTGGACTTCCTCGTCGGCGTGAACCAGCGGCTGCAGGAGGAGATCGGCTACGAGATCCGCATGGAGCCGGGCGTGCAGACGCCGGACGAGACGCTCGGCCGGCGCTCCGGGTCCTGCCGGGACAGCGGCTGGCTGCTCGTCCAGCTGCTCCGGCACCTCGGCCTCGCGGCGCGCTTCGTCTCCGGCTACCTGATCCAGCTCACCTCCGACCTGAAGGCCCTCGACGGCCCGGCCGGCACCGCCGTGGACTTCACCGACCTCCACGCCTGGTGCGAGGTCTACATTCCGGGCGCCGGCTGGATCGGCCTCGACCCCACGTCCGGCCTCCTCTGCGGCGAAGGCCACATCCCGCTTGCGGCGACGCCCCACTACATGTCGGCCGCGCCGATCAGCGGCGGCTACGCCGGGGCGCCGGACACCAAGGTGGAGTTCGGCTTCGAGATGGCGGTCGCCCGCATCGACGAGCGGCCCCGGGTGACGCACCCCTTCGCCGAGGAGGCCTGGGACCGGCTGGTCGCCCTCGGCGACCGGGTGGACGCGGACCTGAAGGCGCGCGACGTGCGCCTCACCATGGGCGGCGAGCCCACCTTCGTGTCGATCGACGACTACCAGTCGGCCGAGTGGAACACCGCCGCCGTCGGCCCGACCAAGCGCTGGCGCGCCGACACGCTGATCCGCCGGCTCGCCGACCGCTTCGCGCCCGGCGGCTTCCTGCATTACGGCCAGGGCAAGTGGTATCCGGGCGAGAGCCTGCCGCGCTGGACCTTCTCGCTCTACTGGCGCAAGGACGGCAAGCCGATCTGGCGCAACCTGGACCTCGTGGCGCGGGAGAACCGGCCGACCGGCGTCGGCGCCGAGGACGCCGGGTCGCTCCTCAAGGGCATCGCCCGGCGGCTCATCATCCCGGCGGACTTCGCCATTCCGGCCTACGAGGATCCGGGCCACTGGATCATCAAGGAGCAGGGCCTGCCGGAGAACGTCACCACCGACGACAGCAAGCTGGAGAGCGCGGAGGAGCGCGCCCGCATCGCCCGGGTGTTCGAGCGCGGCCTCGGCGCGCCGACCGGCTACGTGATGCCGATCCAGCGCTGGCAGACCCGCGCGGGCCAGGGCTGGGTGTCGGAGAAGTGGTCGTTCCGCCGCGGCCGGCTCTTCCTCATCCCGGGCGACTCGCCGGTCGGCTACCGGCTGCCCCTCGGCGGCCTTCCCTACGTGCCGCCGGCCGCCTATCCGTACGTCGTCGAACGCGACACCTTCGCGCCCCGCCCGGACCTGCCGGACCCGGAGGCCATGCACCAGGTCTACCGGCGCTCCGACGAGGTGACGCCGGACGATCCGCGCGTGCAGCAGTGGATGACGGGCGCCGGCGCGGTGCGCACCGCCATCGCGGTGGAGCCGCGCGACGGCCGGCTCTGCGTCTTCATGCCGCCGGTGATCGGCGTCGACGACTACCTGGAGCTTCTCGCCGCAGTGGAGAACACCGCCGAGGAGCTCGGCCTGCCGGTGCACATCGAGGGCTATGCGCCGCCGTGGGATCCGCGCATCGGGGTCATCCGGGTGGCGCCGGACCCCGGCGTGATCGAGGTCAACGTGCACCCGGCCGCCTCCTGGCGCGACTGCGTGGAAATCACCACCGGCGTCTACGAGGAGGCGCGGCTCTCCCGGCTCGGCACCGACAAGTTCATGGTCGACGGCCGCCACACCGGCACCGGCGGCGGCAACCACGTGGTGGTGGGCGGCGGCACGCCGGAGGACAGCCCGTTCCTGCGCCGGCCGGACCTTCTGAAGAGCCTGGTGCTCTACTGGCAGCGCCACCCGTCGCTCTCCTACCTCTTCTCCGGCCTCTTCATCGGCCCCACTTCCCAGGCGCCGCGGGTGGACGAGGCCCGGCACGACCAGCTCTACGAGCTGGAGATCGCGCTCGCCCAGGTGCCCCGGCCGGGCGAAGGCTGGGCGCCGCTGCCCTGGCTGGTCGACCGGCTGTTCCGCAACCTCCTCGTCGACGTTTCCGGCAACACCCACCGGTCGGAGATCTGCATCGACAAGCTGTTCTCGCCGGACGGGCCCACCGGCCGGCTCGGCCTCGTGGAGTTCCGCTCCTTCGAGATGCCGCCGGACGCCCGCATGTCGCTCGCCCAGCAGCTGCTCCTCCGGGCGCTGATCGCATGGTTCTGGGACGAGCCGCAGACCGGCGGCTTCACCCGCTGGGGCACCGACCTCCACGACCGCTTCATGCTGGAGCATTTCGTCTGGGCCGACTTCCTGGAGGTGATCGGCGACCTGAAGCGGGCCGGCTATCCCATGGACCCGGTCTGGTTCGACGCCCAGCGCGAGTTCCGCTTCCCCTATTTCGGGACCGTGGAGCGCCAGGGCGTCAGCCTGGAGATCCGCGGCGCCCTGGAACCCTGGCACGTGACCGGCGAGGAAGGGGCGATCGGCGGCACCGTGCGCTATGTGGACAGCTCGGTGGAGCGGGTCCAGGCCAAGGTGACCGGCTTCAACCCGTCCCGCCACGTGCTCGCCTGCAACGGCCGGCGGGTGCCGACGCTGGCGACCGGCCAGAACGGCGGCTTCGTCGGCGGCGTGCGCTTCAAGGCCTGGCACCCGGCGAGCGGCATCCATCCGGTGCTGCCGGTGAACGCGCCACTGACCTTCGACGTGATCGACCAGTGGACCGGCCGCTCGCTCGGCGGCTGCGTCTATCACGTGGCGCACCCGGGCGGGCGCAACTACGACACCTATCCGGTGAACGCCTACGAGGCGGAGGCCCGCCGGCTCGCCCGCTTCCAGGACCACGGCCACTCGGTCGGCTCCATCCAGGCGCCGCCGGAGGAGCGGCCGGGCGCTTTCCCGGCGACGCTCGACCTCCGGCGCCCCGCCTGGATCTGACCGGCGCCGCGCGCCACACCCGGCCGGGCGGCTCGACGAGCTGCCCGGCCGGCGCTGCCCCGCACGATCGGCGGGCCGGGCAGTCGGGACCGACCCGCGCGGAACCGGCGGTGGCGGACTCCACCAAGGTCCAAAAGTTTCTTCCGATCCGATGCCGGGACCGGCTACGCTCGCGCTCTCATCCGGGTCCCTCATGACGCAGAAGCAGAATCCCACGCCCCTCCCCCGCACGCCCGCGCCGGGCAGCGCCCGCGCGCCCTGGCTGAAGGAGATGCTCGCCGCCTACAAGCCGCTCGCTAACGTGTTCGACGAGATGATGCGGCCGGACGGCAGCCTCCGCGAGCCGTGGGGGCGCTTCCTCGACGAACTCGGCGCGCTGAGCCGCAGCCAGCTCGTCGACGCCTTCGCGTCCGCCGACCGGCACCTGAAGGGCTCCGGCGTGTTCTACCGGGTCTACGACGACCCGTCGGGCGGCGAGCGCCCGTGGCCGCTCGCTCCGGTGCCGCTCCTCATCAGCGCGCGCGAGTGGTACGCCATCAAGGAGGGCGTGATCCAGCGCGCGCGCCTTGCCGAGGCCATCCTCGGCGACCTCTACGGCGAGGGCCGGCTGGTGCGCGACGGAGTGCTGCCGGCCGCCGCCGTCTCGGGCAGCCCGGATTATCTGCGCCCGCTCGTCGGCCTGCCGCCCCCCGGAGGGCGGCACCTACACCTCTACGCGGTCGACATCGGCCGCGGCCCGGACGGCGCCTGGTGGGTGCTGTCGGACCGCACCCAGGCGCCGTCCGGCGCCGGCTACGCGGTGGAGAACCGCATCGCCCTCTCCCGCGCCCTGCCGGAGACGGTGCGCTCGCTCAACGTGGAGCGGCTCGCCGCCTTCTTCCAGTCGTTCCGCGACGAGCTCGCCCGGCTGAACGCCCGGGCCGAGGCGCGCGTCGGCCTGCTCACCCCCGGCCCGCTCAACGAGACCTATTTCGAGCACGCGTATCTGGCCCGCTACCTGGGCTTCCTTCTGGTGGAAGGCGGCGACCTCGCCGTCCGCGACGGAGAGGTCTATGTGCGCACCGTCTCCGGCCTGAAGCGGGTGGACGTGTTGTGGCGGCGGCTCGACGGCGACTTCGCCGACCCGTTGGAACTGCGCACCGCCTCGCGCCTCGGCGTGCCGGGCCTCGTGCAGGCGATCCGGGAGGGCGGCGTGACGGTTGCCAACGCGCTCGGCTCCGGCGTGGTGGAGAGCCGCGCCCTGATGGGCTTCATGCCGGCGCTCGCCCGCGCCATCCTCGGCGAGGATCTGATCCTTCCGAACCTCGCCACCTGGTGGTGCGGCCAGCCGCGCGAGCGGGACATCGTGGTGAAGAACCTCGACAGCATGGTGGTGGCGCCGGCCTTCGAGCCGACCATCCCGGGCCTGCCCGGCGTGCGCACCCTCCTCGGCTCCGCGCTGTCGGAGAAGGACCGCGAGACCTTCCTCGCCATCGCGCATCGGCGCGGCATGGACGTGGTGGGCCAGGAGGCGGTGAAGCTCTCCACCATGCCGGTGTGGCAGGACGGCAAGCTGACCCCGCGCCCCTTCGTGCTCCGCCTCTTCCTCGCCGCCGTCGGCACCGACGACTGGGCGGTGATGCCGGGCGGCTTCTGCCGCATCTCCGGCTCCACCGACGCGCGCTTCGTGTCGCTGCAGCAGGGCGCGAGCGCCTCGGACGTGTGGGTGCTGGGCGATGGTCCGGTGGACGAGACCACGACCTTGCTGCCGACGCCCGAGCGGGTGCGCGTGCGCCGGACCACCGGCACCTTGCCGAGCCGGGCGGCCGACAATCTCTTCTGGCTCGCCCGCTACCTGGAGCGCACCGAGGCGACGCTCCGGCTCGTGCGCGCCCTCCTCGGCCGCGTGGCTGAAGGCGGCGTCGGCGCCGACCGGCCGCTGGTGGACCGGCTGGTGCTGCTCCTTCGCCGCATCGGCGCCCTGCCGGAGGGCAGCGAGACGCTGCCGGCCGCCCGGCTCGCCATCGCGGTGCTGACCGACCGGTCGGCCATCGGCGCCCTGCCGCAGACGACCGCCATGGCGCGCGCCGCCGCCGCGGTGATCCGCGACCGGCTGGCGCCCGACACCTTCCAGACCGTGACCGACATCGCCGCCCGCTTCGAGGACGCCGGCGACCGGCCGATGACCCCCGGCCAGGCCTTCGATCTGGCCAGCGACGCGCTCCGCCTGCTCGCCGCCTATTCGGGACTGGCGGCGGAGAACATGAACCGGCTGATCGGCTGGCGGTTCCTGGAGCTCGGCCGGCGCATCGAGCGGGCCGTGCACACCGCCCGCTTCGTGCGCCAGTTCGGCGAGGAGAACGCGCCCGCCGGGGCCCTGGAAGTGATGCTGGAGCTCGGCGACAGCCAGATCACCTACCGGTCCCGCTACGTGGTGACCCCCTCGCGGGTGCCGGTGCTCGACCTCCTGGTGCTCGACGGCAACAACCCGCGCTCGGTCGCCTTCCAGGTGCACCGGATGCTCGACTACCTCCAGACGCTGCCCGGCACCACCGTGGACGGCCGGCCGGTGCCGGTGCTCCGGGCCGCCAAGCAGCTCTCCGCCGACCTGGAGACGCTGCCGGTGGAGGAGATGGCGATCGCCCATCTGGACGGGGTCGCCAACGATCTCTTCCGCCTCTCGGAGGGCATTTCCGAGCGCTTCTTCCGCCAGGCCCCGTCCGAGGACCTGCCGGAAGAGCTCGGCTGAGCAACAAGGCGTTCACCGAACGCCGAAGGGTGAACCGGGCGCTCAGGGAGCGCCCAAGGGGGCAGGGATCGATGATCTACGACGTCCGCCAGGTGACCACCTACGACTACGGCTCGGTGATCCCCTTCTCCCGCCACGTGGCGCACCTGACGCCGACGGACCAGCCGGGCCAGACCGTGCTGAAGGCGAGCCTCGGCATCGATCCGGCGCCCGCCGAGCGGGCCGAGGCGACCGACTTCTTCGGCAACCGCATCACCAGCTTCGCCCTCGACCACCCGCACGACCTCCTGGTGGTGGAATTGCGCGCGCGCATCCAGGTGCTGGCGCCCGAACCGCTGCTGCCGAGCCTGACGCCGGCCTTCGAGGCCGTGGCGGATCTGGCGCTCGAAAGCGACGACCTCGGCCCGGACTCGCCGGCCCACTATGTCTTTCCGTCCCGCAAGGTGGACCTCGACGCGGCCATCACCGCCTGGACGGCGAAGAGCTTTCCGCCCGGCCAGCCCGTGCTGGAAGGGGCGAGCGACCTGATGAACCGCATCAAGCGCGACTTCCGCTATGCGCCGGGCAGCACCGACACCTCCACCCGGCCCGACCAGGCCTTCGCCACCCGCCGGGGCGTCTGCCAGGATTTCGCCCACGTGATGATCGCGGGCCTGCGCGGGCTCGGCCTGCCGGCCCGCTATGTGAGCGGCTACCTGCGCACCAACCCGCCGCCGGGCCGGCCGCGCCTGGAAGGAGCGGACGCCACCCACGCCTGGGCGGCGGTCTGGTGCGGGCCGGAAGTGGGCTGGGTCGGCCTCGACCCGACCAACGGCATCCCGGCGGGCGAGGACCACATCGTGCTCGCCCTCGGCCGCGACTACGCGGACGTGTCGCCGCTCCAGGGCATCATCGTGGCTTCCGGCGACCACTCGCTGGAGGTGAAGGTGGACGTGATCCCGGTGCAGCCGCGCGCGATACCGCCGGCTCCGGCCGACCGGCCCGGTCCGGAGCGGGCGGCGGTCGAGAAAGCCGTGGAGCGGGTTCCGGAAAAGGCGACCGACAAGGCGGCAGAGAAGCCGGCGAAGCCCGCCTGACGCGCCGAAGCGGTCGAAGCCGCGCCGCCGATCGGTTGCCGGTCAGATCACGTCCTCGCGCTTCAACGGGCGGCTCAACAGCCGCTCCACCGCGCCGTCCACGGTGATCCGGCCCTCCACCACGTCGGCGACGGCGGTGAGGATCGGGGCCTCGATGCCGAGCGCCACCGCCCGTTCCAGCGCGATCCCGGCGGTGAAGGCCCCTTCGGCGAGCTTGCCGAAGCGCGCCGGGTCCTGCCCCTCGCCGATCGCCACGCCGAGGGCGAAGTTGCGCGACTGGACGGAGCGACAGGTGAGGACGAGGTCGCCGAGGCCGGAGAGCCCCATCAGGGTCTCGCTCTTCGCCCCCCAGGCGGCGGCGAGCCGGCGCATCTCCACGAAGCCGCGGGTGATCACCGCCGCCTCCGCGCTGGCGCCGAGCCGGCGCCCGGCCACCACGCCGGCCGCGATGGCGAACACGTTCTTCAGGGCGCCGCCGAGCTGCACGCCGGTCACGTCGCCGGTCGCGTAGGGCCGGAAGCCCGGCCGGGCGAGACGCCGGGCGAGCGCCTCGGCAAGGACCCGGTCCTCCGCCGCCACGCTGACCGCCGTCGGCAGGCCGGCCGCCACCTCCATGGCGAAGCCCGGCCCGGAGAGCACCGCCACCGGTCCGCGCAGATAGGCGTCGGCGATCACCTCGGCGACGAGGAGCCCGGTGGACCGGTCGATTCCCTTGGCGCAGGAGACCACCACCGTGCCGGGCTTCAGCACCGAAGCGAGCGAGGCCATCAGGGCCTGGGTCGCCTGGGCCGGCACGGCGAGAAGCACCACGTCGACGGCGGCGAGCGCCGCAAGGTCCGTGTCCGCCCGAACGCCCGGCTCCAGGCGGATGCCCGGCAGGTGCGGGGTCTCGTGGCGGGTGTTCACACGCGTTGCGACCAAGGGGTCGCGGCCGACCAGCCGCACGGTCTCGCCGCCCCGCGCCGCCGTCTGGGCCAGCGCCGAACCCCAGGCGCCGGATCCGAGCACACCGATCGTCGTCATCCGTCAGAACACTCCGTCGTGGCGATCGAAGCCCGCATCTCGACCGGACGGGAGCGCCAGGGCGAGACGAAATCGCTTCCGATCGAAGGGCCTGGACGGGCGGTTGCCGCCCGTCGGCCGGATCCCTTCCGTCACACCTTGGCGCCGAGCCGGCCGTGGCCGACCACCGGCGCCGTGTCCCCGTCGAGCGGCCAGCGCGCCCGGGCGGGCGCATCGAGGCCGTCGACGAGGCCGAGGGCGAGCCGTTCCGCGCCCGCCCAGGCGATCATCGCCCCATTGTCCGTGCAGAGCACCGGCGGCGGCACGATCAGTCTCGCGCCCGCCGCGGCGACGAGCGTGCGCAGCCGCGCCGCGATCGCCCGGTTGGCCGCGACGCCGCCGGCCACCACGAGGAGCGGCCCAGTGGGACCGGCGGTTTCGCCGGCCGTGTCGGCCCAGAAGGCGGCGAGCGCCCGGCCGACCCGGTCGGCCACCACGTCGGCGACCGCCGCCTGGAAGGCGGCGCAGAGGTCCGCCACGTCCGTCGGCCCGAGGGGCGCCGCCGCCTGGGCCTCCAGGCGGACGGCCGTCTTCAGGCCGGAGAAGGAGAAGTCCGGCTCCTTGCGGCCGAACATGGGGCGCGGCAGGGCGAAGCGCGCCGGGTCGCCGGCCGCCGCCGCCCGCTCCACCGCCGGGCCCCCCGGATAGCCGAGACCGAGCAGCTTGGCGGTCTTGTCGAAGGCCTCGCCGAGCGCATCGTCGATGGTGGTGCCGATCCGCCGGTAGCGCCCGACCCCGTCGACGCGGACGATCTGGGTGTGCCCGCCGGAGACGAGGAGGAGCAGATAGGGAAAGGCCGCGCCGTCGGTGAGCCGCGCGGTCAACGCATGGCCCTCCAGGTGGTTCACGGCGATCAGCGGCTTGCCGGACGCGAAGGCGAGCGCCTTGGCGGTGGTGAGGCCGACGAGCACGCCGCCGATGAGCCCCGGACCGGCGGTCGCCGCCACCGCGTCCATGGCGGCAAGGCCGACACCCGCTTCGGCGAGCGCCGCCCGCACCACCCCGTCGATCGCCTCCACATGGGCGCGGGCCGCCACCTCCGGCACCACGCCGCCGAAGGCCGCGTGCGCCTCGATCTGCGACAGCACCACGTTGGAGAGGATGCGGCCGCGCCCGGCGGCGTCGCGCGCCACCACGGCGGCGGCGGTCTCGTCGCAGCTCGTCTCCAGGCCGAGCACCAGGGTCTCGGCGGCCGCGGGGTCCGGCGGATGGCCGGCGGGGGTGGACTGCAGGATCATGGCCTTCGGACGCTTCCCGGTCGGGTGCCGTGCGAGAGGACGTCTTTCGTTTGCGCCGCGTCCGGCGTATACCGGCCAACGCGTCGCCCGCCCCGCCCCCTATCATCTGGACGCCCGCCCGTGCAATCAAATCCCGTCCGCATCGGCACCCGCGGCAGCCCGCTCGCGCTCGCCCAGGCCCATGAAGTCCGCGAACGGCTGACGACGGCGCTCGGGCCGGACGCGCCGGCCTTCGAGATCGTGGTGATCAAGACGTCCGGCGACCGCATCCTCGACCGGCCGCTCGCCGAGGTGGGCGGCAAAGGCCTCTTCACCAAGGAGATCGAGGAGGCGCTGATCGACGGCTCGATCGATCTCGCCGTCCACTCCTCCAAGGACATGCCGACGGCGCTGCCCGACGGCCTGGTGCTCGACCACTTCCTGCCGCGCGAGGACGTGCGCGACGTGTTCGTGTCGACCCGCCACCGCAGCCTCGCGGACCTGCCGGAGGGCGCCGTGATCGGCACCGCGTCGCTTCGCCGGCAGGCGCTGGTGCGGCGGATGCGGCCGGACCTTCAGGTCGTCACCTACCGGGGCAACGTGCAGTCGCGCCTCGCCAAGCTGGAGGCGGGCGTGGTGGACGCCACGCTGCTCGCCCTCGCCGGGCTCAACCGCATGGGCATGCAGGGGGTCGCCACCGAGGTGCTGCCGCTCGACGGCTTTCCGCCCGCCGTCGGCCAGGGCGCCATCGGCATCGAGAGCCGGGCCGGCGACGGGCGGATCCACGCGCTGCTCGCCGCCATCCACGATCCGCACACCGGCGTCTGCCTCGTCGCCGAGCGCGCGCTTCTCGCCGCCCTCGACGGCTCGTGCCGCACGCCGATCGCCGGCCACGCCACCTTGTCGGCAGACGGCGGCACCCTGGCGCTCTACGGTCTCATCCTGACGCCGGACGGCGTGAGTGCCCACGACGGCCACGTGACCGGCCGCCCGGGCGACGCGGCGGCCCTCGGCGCCGGGCTCGGGGCGCGGCTGAAGGCGCTCGGCGGGCCGGACTTCTTCGCCGACGTGCCGGGAGCCTGACACCCCATGCGGGTCCTGGTGCTCAGACCGGAGCCGCAGGCGAGCCGCACGGTCCGCGCGCTTCAAGATCTCGGCATCGCGGCCGAGGCGGCGCCGCTCCTGACCATCGTGCCGGAGCCGGGCGCCCTGGCGGCGATCGGCCCGGCGCCGATCCAGGCGCTTTTGATGTCGAGCCCCGCCGCCGCCGACGTGGTGGCCGGGGCGGATGCCGGCATGCTGGCGCGGGCGACGCCGGTGGTGGCGGTCGGCAGCCGGACGGCTGAAGCGGCCCGCGCCGCGGGCTTCGCGTCGGTGACGGATGCGGACGGTGACGCCGACGCGCTGGTGGCGGCCGTGCGGCAGCGCTGCCGGCCGGAGGCCGGGCGGCTCGTGCTTCTGGCCGGGCGCGACCGCGCCGGCGGGATCGACGACCGGCTCGCCGCGGACGGCTTCGTGGTGGACGTGGTGGAGGTCTACCGGGCCGAACAGGCCGACCGGTTCGACCCGGAAACGGCCCGCAGCCTCGCCGCCGGAACCGTCGACGGGGCGATTGTCGCCTCGGCCCGAACCGCCGAGGCGCTGCTGCGTTGCTGGACGTCGGCAAAATTCCAGGTGCCGGCGGCACGACCGGCGATCATCGCCCTGTCGGCTGCCGTCGCGGCGCCGATCCGGGACGTTTTCGCCCACCTCGTCGTGGCGGAGCGACCCGACGGCGAAAGTCTCATCAAGGCCGCGGTTGCGCTTCGCGACCGGGTCGAAAACAATGGCGCGGGCTCGGGGCCCCAAGACCAAGCATTCAACGCGACGCCGAACGGGCCGTCGCGGGACCAGACGGAGGAACGGACGGCCATGGCATCCGAGACCGACGACAAGAAATCCGGGCCGGGCGGCCCTGGCACGTTCGATCCGAAGGACCGGCGGAAGGGCAAGCCGACCACGCTCGACCTGAAGGCGACCGAGGTGGCGACGCCACCCGGCGCGTCCGACGCCCCCGGCGCCCCGGCGGGCCCGAGCCCGAGCCCGGCCACCGGAGCGGGCCCGTCGTCCGGGACGAGCCCCGCGGCCGGAAGCGCCCCGGCTGGAAGCGGCACGACGGTGGGCACGGCCTCGACCGGCGCGACGGCAACCGGCCCCGCACCCATCGGCCCGGCCTCGACCGGCCCGGCTTCGGCCGGATCCACATCGGCCGGATCCACATCGACCGGATCCACCGCGGCCGGCGGCCCGGCCGCAGGCTCGACCGCCGGTGCTTCGGGCGCCAAGGCGGCGACCGCCACCGCGGGCAAGGACGACGCCGTGAAGAGCCCATCCACTCCGACCTCCCCTACTTCCTCCCCATCGCCCGCCGCCTCGCCGACGGGTGGGTCGACGACCAGCGCTTCGGCGGCCGGCACGAAGACCGGCACCGCGGCCGCGGGGTCGTCCGGACCTTCCGGCCTCGGATCCACGACCGGCCCATCCCGCGGCACCGACGCGCCGGTGGCCGCCGCGATGCCGCCCCGGACGCCCGAACGGCGCTCCGGCGGCCTCGGCGCCTTCGCGGCGGCCCTTCTCGGCGGCGTGGTGACGCTCGCCGGCGGCGCCGGCCTTCTGGCGAGCGGCGTGCTCGACCCCTATCTCGGCCGCGGCACCGACCCGGCCGCCCTTTCGTCGCTGCAGACGCGCATCGCCGAGCTCGACAGCCAGCTCGCCGCCGCCCGCAGCGCGCCCGCCACCGATCCGGCCGTCGCCGAGCGTCTCGCCGCCCTGGAGACCAGCGTCGGCGGCCTGCCGTCCGGCTCCGATCCGGCGATCGCCACGCTCCAGGGCGAGGTGGCGGCTCTCCGGGAGGCGATCGACGGGCTCGCGCCGGTGCGCGACGACGTGGCCCGCCTCGGCGAGCAGCTCTCCGCCGTCGACGCACGCGCCATCCCGGCCGACCCGACCGCCCGGCTCGACGAACTCGCCGCCGCCGTCGAGGCGCTGCGGTCCGGCGCGGAAGGCCAGCGCGACACCCTGCAGCGGCTGAACGCCGCCGCCGCCCGACCGGTGGTGGACCCGGCGCGGGTGGACGCGCTGCAGACCGAGCTCGACGGGCTCGGCCAGCGGCTCGCCGCGCTCGACACCACGCTCGGCCAGCGGCTCGGGTCGCTGGAGGGCACCGTCACCCAGCGGCTCGGCACCCTCAACAGCTCGGTCGGCGAGCTGAAGGGCCAGCTCGACGGCGCCGTCCGGGACCTCACCGGCCGCGTCGACACGGCGGCAGCGGACCTTCGCGGCGAGGTGGAGAGCAGCGTCTCGGGCCTCCGCGAGACGGTCGACCCGCTGACCGGCCGCATCGAGAGCCTGGAGACCACGCTCGCCAACCAGCCGGACGCCGCCAGCGTGGCGGCCCTGTCGCTCGCCGTGACGACGCTCGCCTCCAAGGTGACGTCGGGCGAACCCTTCGCCACCGACCTCGCGGTCATCCGCCAGACCGGCACTGAGCTGCCGGACCTCGGCCCGCTGGAGGCGCACGCGGAGACAGGCGTCGCCACCACGTCGGAGCTCGTCAACGGCTTCCCGGTGGACCGCATCCTCGACGCCCGCCCGATGGACCCGAACGTCGGCGTCTGGGACCGGGTGGTGGACGGCGCCAAGTCGCTGGTCAACTACCGGGAGGCGGGCGAGACCGCGACCGACCCCTTGTCGGCCCCACTCGACGCCACCCAGGCCGCCCTCAACGGCGGCGATCTCGCCGGCGCGGCGGCGGCCTACGAGGGCCTGCCCGACTGGGCCAAGACCGCCTCCGCCGACTGGAAGAGCCGCCTCGACGCCCGCGTCGCGGTGGATAGCGCCGTCGCGGCGCTCGCCGACCAGACCATGAGCCGCCTGCAGCCGCAGGCGACCCAGACCGCAGATTGAGAGAGGGAAGGGCACGCTCATGATTCGTGTTCTCATCGGCATCGCGGTCCTGTTCGGCGCCGTGTTCCTGCTGGACTGGCTCGGCGGCGTGCCGATCCAGGTGGCGATCAACTGGCCGGGCGGCGCGATGGCGCCGCCGCTTCGCGTGGTGGTCGTCTCACTCCTGGTGTTCGCGCTCGTCGCGATCGTCCTCTGGAAGGTGATCGCCGGCGTTGTCCACACGCCGAACGCGGTGCGCGGCTTCTTCCGCGCCCGGCGGCGCGACCGCGGCTACCAGGCGCTCTCCCGCGGCATGATTGCGGTCGGCTCCGGCGACACCCGCCTTGCCCATCGCTACGCGGGCGAGGCCGGCAAGCTGATCGCCCGCGAGCCGCTGGTGCTGCTCCTTGAGGCGCAGACCGCCCAGCTGGAAGGCCGGCGCGACGATGCCCGCGCGGCCTTCACCCGCATGCTGGACGACCCGGAGACCCAGCTTCTCGGCCTGCGCGGCCTCTTCATCGAGGCCAACCGCAACGGCGAGCCGGAAGCGGCCCGCCACTATGCGAGCGAGGCCCAGCGCATCGCCCCCGGCGTGCCCTGGGCCGCCACGGCGGTGATGGAATACCAGTCCGGCGAGCACGACTGGGGCGCCGCCCTCGCCACGCTGGAGCAGAGCGCCAGCGCCCGCCTCGTGGAGAAGTCCGAGTCCCGGCGCCTGCGCGCCGTGCTCCTCACCGCCCGCGCCCTCGACGTGGAGGACGCCGAGCCGGAGAAGGCGCGCGGCTTCGCCCTGGAGGCCCATCGCCTGGCGCCGGACTTCGTGCCGGCCGCCACCACGGCCGCCCGGGTGCTCACGCGCCTCGGCGACACGCGCAAGGCCGCCCGGGTGGTGGAGACCACCTGGAAGCTCAGCCCGCACCCGGATCTCGCCGACGCCTATCTGCGCGTCCGCCCCGGCGACAGCGGCCAGGACCGGCTGAAGCGGGCCCGCACCCTTGCCGGCCTGCGCTCCCACCATCCGGAGGGCGCCGTCACCGTCGCCCGCGCGGCGCTCGACGTGCGCGACTTCCCGCTTGCCCGCGAGCAGCTGGCCCGGGCGCTCCGCCAGGCGCCGACCCAGCGCATCTGCCTGATGATGGCGGAACTGGAGGAGGCCGAGCACGGCGATCGGGGCCGCGTCCGCGAGTGGCTGTCCCGCGCCGTCAGGGCGCCGCGCGACGAGGCCTGGACCGCCGACGGCGTGGTGGCCGACAGCTGGCAGCCGATCTCGCCGGTGACCGGCCGCCTCGACGCCTTCGAGTGGCGCGTGCCGGTCTCCAGCGACAGCGGCGCCACGGAGCTGGACGGTTCCGACCTTGCCGAGCGCGCCGCCCTGCCGCTGGAGACGCCCGCCCTGCCGATCCCGCCCGGCGACGACCCGACACCGACCCCGCCGGCCTCGCGCGACCGCAAGCCGGAGCCGGAACCGGCTCCGATGCCGGCCGCCGCGGTGGAACCGGCCGCCAGCCCGGCGCCGGCGCCTCAGGCTCCGGCCGCCGCCGTCGCGACCGCCCCGGCCGCGGCGTCCCCGAAGACCGACGGCGTCAAGCCGGCGCCAACCCCCGCCGCGGCGCCGGTCTACTTCTCGCTGACCCCCTCGGCCAATCCGGGCGGTCCCTTGCCGACGCGGCTGCCGCTGCCGATCTACGGCCCCGCCGACGGCGGGCGCGCGGCGGCGCGGCCGGCGGCCAACGGCGACAAGGGCCGGATGACCGAATATCCGCTGCCGTTCCGGCCGGACGATCCGGGCCCGGCGGAGGATGTGGAGACGCCGAAGCCCCGCGTCCGGACCGGCGTGTTCGGCTGACGGCCCCGGGCGGCCGCGACGGGCCGCAACCGGCCGCGACGATCTCCGCTTGAAATCGGAAAGCGTTGCGGCTATCAACCGCCCGAAGTCGCCGGTTCGCCGGGGGCTCGGTCCGGGCCCGTCGTTCAAGGACGGACACGCCCGAAAGGCCGGCGCCGCAGTAGCTCAGCTGGTAGAGCACGTCATTCGTAATGATGGGGTCGGGGGTTCGAGTCCCTTCTGCGGCACCACCATCCCTCCGGTAAGACCGATCATCGGCAGGCCAAGGCGCACCGTGGCATTCCCGCCGCTGTCGCGACACGCGGGTCCGGTGCACGGGAACGTGACCCGGCGGCCGCTTGCCGGCGGCGGGCGGCGGCCCGATCTTGAGGGCAACAGCGCCCGCCCGGCAACCGGACCCCTCGGACCCGCCTTGTCCGACCCGGACGGCACCGTTGCGCCGGAACGCAACCGGACGGTCGGGCGTCTACCCTCCATGTCCACCAGGATCCGACGCGCATGTTCGACGCCCTGAAGTCCTTCCTCAACGACCTTGCCGGCCCCCGGCCGGACGACGAGGACGCCATGGACGAGCGGCTCGCGACGGCCGCCCTTCTCGTCCACACCATCGCGGTCGACGGCGACGTGTCGCCCGGCGAGCGCGACCAGCTGCGCCGGGCGCTGACCGCCGCCTACGGTCTCACCCGGGCGGAAACCGACCACCTGATCGACGAGGCCAGGCGCCGCGACCAGGAGGCGGTGGACCTCTACGGCTACACCAGCGTCCTGAAGCGCACGCTCGACCACGAGGGCCGCGAGCGGGTGATCGAGATGATGTGGGAGATCGTCTTCGCCGACGGCGGCGTGCACGAGTTCGAGGACAACATCGTCTGGCGGGTGGCCGAACTGCTCGGCGTCTCCTCCCGCGACCGCATCCGGCTACGCAAGCGCATCGAAGGACGGCTTGCGAACTCCTGACCCGCTGGTGCAAGCTTGACGCCGCGCGGACCGTCTGATGCGGTACGCGGGTCGTTTTTTGGAATCGCCCAGGCTTTGACTTCCGCCCTGCCGCCTTCACCCGACGACCGTCCCTTGGTCCTGATCGTCCTGCATCAGGAGACCTCCAGCCCGGGACGGGTCGCCCACGCCCTGGAACGCCTCGGCTGCCGGCTCGACATCCGTCGGCCCCGGTTCGGCGATCCCTTGCCCGCCACCATGGCGGCGCACGCGGGCGCCATCTATTTCGGCGGCCCGATGAGCGCCAACGACGGCGACGACTACGTCAAGACCGAGATCGACTGGCTTGCTGTCCCTCTCAAGGAGGAGAAGCCCTATCTCGGCATCTGCCTCGGCGCCCAGATGCTGGCCAAGCACCTCGGCGGCCGGGTGGGGCCGCACGCGGCCGGCATGACGGAGATCGGCTACTACGCGCTGACGCCGACCCCGGTCGGCCAGGCCCTCCTCGACTGGCCCGCCCACGTCTACCAATGGCACCGGGAGGGCTTCGACGTGCCGGCGGGCGCCGACCTCCTGGCAAGCGGCGATCTCTTCCCCAACCAGGCGATCCGGGTGGGGCCGAAGGCGTTCGGCATCCAGTTCCACCCGGAACTCACCTTCGCCATGATGAACCGCTGGTGCGTGCGCGCCGCCGACCGGCTGCTCCTGCCCGGTGCCCAGGCCCATTCGGACCACGTGCGCGGCCGTCACATGCACGACGCCCCGATCCGCGACTGGCTGGACCGCTTCCTGGCGCTCTGGCTGGATACGCCGGCCGCCACGGCGACCCCTTCGGCGGACGCGGCGGCGACACCGGCCCCCGCGAACACGGGCTGACGTCCCGAAACGGCACGCCGCCGCAAGGCTTGGCGCAGGATTCCAGCCGCCGGGCGAAACGGAATCACAACCCTTCCATGATGTTCTACGTCTGGCCGACGGAAGTTCTGCGTCGTCGGTCTAGACCGGACTTCGGTGCCGGCCGCTCCCATCTGGTTCTGCGTAGGGAGCGCGGCTGCCGGCCGGCCGACCCGAGGTCGATCGCCGCGCCCGTTCGGCGCGGCGTCCCTTGGTCGCCAGGCGCCGCCCCGCGGCACCCCGCCCCCGCCACGATGATCCGCCTCGCCCAAGCCGCCGCCGGCTCACGCGCCGCACGTGCCACGCACCAGTGCGGCGAAACGAACCGTCGATTCGCCGGGGCTTTCGACGCGGAACGGCTGCGCCGGGGGCGCGGATGATGACTAAGAGAGCTGGGAAATCCTGGTGGAGCCGAGGGGAATCGAACCCCTGACCTCTGCAGTGCGATTGCAGCGCTCTCCCATCTGAGCTACGGCCCCGTCCAGGTGGGCGCATTTAGGGGAGCGGACCCGGTCCTGTCAAGCGCTTCGCCACGCCCGTTTCGGCGCGCCCGAACGGCCCAGCGGCGGCGATCGCACGCTGCGAGGGTTGCGGCGCCGCGACCGGGCGGCTACATCGGAAGAAGCTTCATCTCCAGCGAACGTGGCCCATGCTCGCCATCCTCGACGTCGTTCTGCTCGCCCTCCAGCTCTATACCTATGTGATTGTCGGGGCGGCGATCTTTTCCTGGCTCTATGCCTTCAACGTGGTCAACCCGCGCAACCAGTTCGTCGCCATGATCGGCAACGCGCTCCACCAGATGACCGAGCCGCTGCTCCGGCCGATCCGGCGGCTGCTGCCGTCCATGGGCGGGCTGGACCTGTCGCCGATCGTGCTCCTGCTCGGGATCTTCCTCCTGCAGCAGATCATCGTCCGCTACCTCTACCCGGCCGCCCTGTTCTGAGCGGGCCGACGACCGGCCCGCTCGTCCGGACGGGCGACGCGCTCCACCTCACCGTGCGCCTGACGCCGCGCGGCGGGCGGGACGCGCTCGCCGGATCGGTCACGCTGGCGGACGGGCGGGTGGTGGCGACGGCCCGCGTGCGGGCGGTGCCGGAGGACGGCAAGGCGAATGCCGCGCTCGTCGCCCTGGTGGCGGCGACCGCGGGCGTGCCGCGGGCGTGCGTGAGCCTTGAAAGCGGCGCGACCGCGCGGGTGAAGGGTCTGCGCATCGCGCCCGCCGGCCCGGCCGCCGAAGCGGCCCTTCAGGCCGCCATCACCGGGACCGGATCGCCGGGCTGACCGACCGGGTCGGCAAGCCGATCGATCGGGTCAGCGGTTGGCCGGACCCTTGGCGGCGAGGGAAGACCGGTCAGGTCCGCCCGATCACCGGAACCGAGGAGAACACCCAGCTCTACTCGTCGTCGCCGAGGCTGCGGGCCTCGTCCGGCAGCATGATCGGGATGCCGTCCCGCACCGGATAGGCGAGGCGGGCGGAGCGGGAGATCAGCTCCTGCCGGTCGGAGCGCCATTCCAGCGTGGTCTTGGTCAGCGGGCAGACCAGGATCTCCAGGAGCTTCGGATCGATGGCGCCGGCCTGCCGGTTGCCGAGGGACGGAGGGAGGGACATGGACGGCGTCCTCACTGCAGGTGGGGCGTCTCGCCGCCCTTCTGGCGGGCGAGCGCGACCTCGGTGATGGCCACCAGCGTGTCGGCCCGGGTCTTCAGGTCCGGCGCTTCCAGAAGGGCCTGCTTCTCCGGCGGGCCGAACGGGCTCATCATCGAAAGGGCATTCACCAGGGCCTCCGTCGGGGTCCGGTTCACGCTGTCCCAGTCGGCTTCCAGGTTGTTGGCCTCGAAGAAGGCCTCCAGCGCCTTCAGGAGTGCCGGCCGGTCCACCTCGCCCTCCCCGGCGCGGGCGAGGAAGTCGCCGGCGAAGGGCTCGGCGGCGATCCGCGCCATGCGGAACAGGCGCCCGGAGCGCACCTCCTCCTCCACACGGAAACGGGCGACGCCCGTCAGGGTGATCAGGTAGCGGCCGTCGCCCGATTCGCTGAAGGTGGTGATGCGGCCGGCGCAGCCGACGCCGCAGAGCGTCGGGTCCGTGCCGGGGCGGGTCACGCCCTCGTCGAAGCGCGGCTGCACCATGCCGATCAGCCGGTCCGTCGCCAGGGCGTGGTCCACCATGGCGAGGTAGCGCGGCTCGAAGATGTTGAGCGGCAACTGCCCGCGCGGAAGAAGCAGGGCCCCGCTGAGCGGGAACACCGGGATCTCCCGGGGCAGGTCGTCGGCTCTCTCGTATCGCCCATTGCCGACCATCATGGCGCCGTCGTCGTCCTTCTGTGGTAACCGGTGCGGGCCTCCGCACCCCTTTGCAGCATATAGGTCGCGGCGCGGCGGAGACGAGCCGCCCAGCCCGCGGCAGCGCTAACGGACCGCCGCGGCAGCGCTAACGGACCGCCGCGGCAGCGCTGACAGACCGCCGCGGGGCAACGCCGGCGCCCCGCCGCGACCCCGCACGCCGTCTCAGGCGAACAGCACGGACGAGAGCTTGCGCCGGCCGTAGAGCGTCGCCGGGTCCACCGGTCCCCAGGCCTCGAAGAACTGCACCAGCTGCTTGCGGGCCGCCTCGTCGTTCCAGCCGCGCTCGCGCTTGACGATCTCCACCAGATGGTCGGCGGCCTGCTGGCGCTCGCCGCGGGCGTTGAGCGCCAGGGCCAATTCGAAACGGGCGTCGTTGTCGGTCGGGTGGGTCTCCACCCTGCGGACCAGCTCGGCCATGTCGCCGAGCTTGGCCGCCTGGTCGGCGAGCTCCAGTTCGGCGCGCGCGCCCGCGACGGCGGGATCGGCCTGCTTGGCCGCCGGCACGCGGGAGAGCACCGCACGGGCATCGTCGAGCTGGCCGACGCCGATCAGCGCCCGGGCGAGGCCGCCGAGGGCCGGCGCGCTCTCCGGGTCCTCCTGCAGCACCGCCATGAAGAGTTCGGCCGCCTGCTCGAAGGCCTTCTCGGCGAGCGCGCCGGCGGCCGCCTCCAGGAGCTGCTCCACGTCGCTCGGTCCGACCGGACCGGCCACCCGCTCGATGAACTGCTTCACCTGGCTTTCCGGCAGGGCGCCCATGAAGCCGTCGAGCGGCCGGCCCTGGCTGAAGGCGATCACCGCCGGGATGGACTGGATGCCGAGCTGGCCGGCGATCTGCGGGTGCTCGTCGATGTTCATCTTGACGAGCTTGACGGCGCCGCCGGCCGCCTTGACGACCTTCTCCAGGACGGGGGTGAGCTGCTTGCAGGGGCCGCACCAGGGCGCCCAGAAGTCCACCAGCACCGGCACCTCGCGGGAGGCCTCCAGCACGTCCTTGGCGAAGGTCTGGGTGGTGGTGTCCTTGATGAGATCGCCGGCGGGCTTGGCGGGCGCGGGCGCCGGATCGCCATAGCTGGTGCCGAAGGTGAAGGTGGGTCCGCTCATGGGTGCCATCCGCAATCGTCATGGAAAAGGGGGCCGGCGCGCCCGCACCCGCCCGTGGGTCCTGGCCGTCGGTCGTCGGCCCTTATTTGGCGTGAATCCGGCCGGAAGACAAATGCTCGTCGGCAGAATTCCAGTGCCGGGGCGGTTCGCGCCCCGGTGGCGCGCCGCCGTTCACGCCTCCGCGGCGAGCGGCAGATCCGTGACCAGCGGCGGGTGGCCGGTGGCGGTGAGAAAGCGGATCAGGTCGGCCGGGGCGATCGCCGTGGTGGCGGTGTTGCGGAGCGGGTGGAAGTTCACCGGGTCGAATGCCATCAGAGCCTTCTCCAGCACCACGGTGACGCGGCCTTCGGTGTCGTTGATGGCGCCGAACGGGGTCACCGAGCCCGGCTTCACGCCCCAGACCTCCTCCAGCAGCTCGCCGGAGCCGAACGAGACCCGCCCGGAGCCGCCGATCGCCGTATGGACGGCCTTGAGGTCGAGCCTGGCGTCCTCGCGGGCGGTGATGAGGAAGAGGCGGCTCTTCTTGTCCTTGACGAAGAGGTTCTTGGAATGGCCACCCGGGATGTCGCCGCGAAGGTCCTGGCTCTCCTCCACGGTGAAGAGCGGCGGGTGCTCCACGGTCCGGTGCGGGATGGAGAGGCTGTCCAGATAGGCGAAAAGCGCGTCCGTGGTCGTCGGCATCGGGGTCCTCGGCAGGCATGGCGAAGGGCGTTCGCCCGTCTTCTAATCCGGTTCGGGCGGCAAGGCCAACCGGCCGGACGGGATGGCCGTCGCGCCGGCGTGGGCGCCGCGCCGGTTTTCCGCGGCCTGCCGCGGACCGTCGCGGGGCCTTCACATTCCCTGTTGCAATCGCCTCCGATCTGGTTCATATACGCCTCGCTCCGGCAACGGAGCCCCGGGAAACGGGCGGTGCGGGTGTAGCTCAGGGGTAGAGCACAACCTTGCCAAGGTTGGGGTCGAGGGTTCGAATCCCTTCGCCCGCTCCAGTTTCCTCGATCCAGAAGCCGCGGTTCGCCGCGGCTTTTGTCGTTTTTGGGGTCTGAAACGGCTGCGCCTGCCGGCCGGCGACACGAAGCCGCCGGCCATCCGCGGCACCGGATCGGCACCCCGGCTCAGAACTCCCGCAGCGTGTCGCGCAGCAGGTCGTGGCGGTAGGCGGTGCGGGCGAGGCCGCGCTTCTGCAGGGCCGGCACTAGCCCGTCGGCGATCTCCACCAGATAGCGCCGGCTGACGCGCAGCACTGGCGTGGTGATGAGGAAGCCGTCGCCGCCCACCTCGTCCATCACCGCGCCCATGCGCTCGGCCACCTGGTCGGGCGTGCCGATCAGCTCCACAGACGACACCAGCCCGCCTCCGCCGTCGACCACCAGTTCGCGGAGGGTCTTGCCGCTGCCCCACTGCTGGAACTTGTCGAGGGTGCCGGACTCCCCGTTGGTCACCAGCTTCTCCGGCAGCGGCTTGTCGAGGTCGAAACGGGCGAAGTCGATCTCGGTGATGGCCGAGATGGACGACAGGGTGTCGACGATGAAATGGTCGGCATTGAGCTGGCGGTGATACTTCTCCCGCGCCTCGTTCTCGGTCTCGCCGAGGGTCGGGGTGATGCAGAACAGCACCTTGATGTCGTCCGGATCCCGGTCCACCGCCATCGCGCGGGCGCGGATGTCGTCCCGGAAGGCCTTCATCTCGGCAACGCCGGAGGCGACCGAGATGATGCTGTCGGCGAAACGGGCGGCGAAGTCGCGCCCGCGCGGCGAGGCGCCCGCCTGCACGTAGACCGGCCGGCCCTGGGGCGAGGGCACCGTGTTCAGCGGCCCGCGCACCTGGAAGTGCTTGCCCTTGTGGTCGATGGTGTGGACCTTGGCGGGGTCGGCGTAGACGCCCTTCTCCCGGTCGAGCACCACCGCGTCCGGCTCCCAGCTGGCGAAGAGCTTGTTGACGACCTCCATGTACTCCTCGGCCATCTCGTAGCGCGTCTCGCGGAGCGGCAGCTTGTCCATGCTGAAGTTCTTCGCCGCGAGATCCTCCGCGCTCGTCACGATGTTCCAGCCGAAGCGGCCGCGGGTCAGGCTGTCGATGGTGGAGCACAGGCGGGCGAGCAGGAAGGGCGGGTAGGCCATGGTGGAGAGGGTCGCCACCACGCCGAGCCGCGACGTCGCCATGCCCATGGCGGTGGCGAGCGGTGCCGGGTCGTGCTTCGGCACCATCATGGCGTTCTTCAGCGCGGTGTCGCGGGAGCCGCCATAGGTCTGCGGCACCATGAGCTTGTCCTCGATCATGATGTAGTCGAAGCAGGCCCGCTCCAGCGTCTGCGCCATCTCGATGTAGAAGCGCCCGTCCCACGGGTAGCCGCCCTGGCCGAACGGCTCGCGCCACTCGTCCGGCGTGAAGTTCATGAACCAGGCAAGGTGCATCGGCTTGGCGGCCATCGGCGGCGTCCTCTTCCATCCCGTCGTGCCGCCAGCTAAGCAAGCGCTTAACACTTTCGCAAGTGCGAAACGACGAAGGGCCGAGGCGGGTGTGCCTCGGCCCTTCCGGGGATGGCGCCGGATCTCGAAAGCGGCCGGCCGGCCGGCATTCGGGCCGGCTTCGGGCCGTCAGGCCGCCCGGATCGTGGAGAGGATCTTGGCGACCTCGCCGCGCAGGAGCTCGCTCTGGCGGGCGAGATCGCGCGCCGACGCCAGCACCTCGCCGGACGCCGCGCTGGAGGCCTTGGCGGCGCGGCTCACCGTTTCGATCGCCTCCGACACCTGGGCGGTGCCCTCCGAGGCTTCCTGGACGTTGCGGGCGATCTCCACCGTGGCCGAGCCCTGCTCGCGCACCGCGCCGGCGATCATGGCGGCGATGCCGTTCAGCTCCTTGATGACGCCGGTGATGCCCGAGATGGCGCTGGCCGATTCGCTGGTGGAGGTCTGGATCTCCGCCACCTGGGCGGCGATCTCGTTGGTGGCCTTGCTGGTCTGGGTGGCGAGGTTCTTCACCTCCTGGGCCACCACGGCGAACCCCTTGCCGGCCTCGCCCGCGCGCGCCGCCTCGATGGTGGCGTTGAGGGCGAGGAGGTTGGTCTGCTCGGCGATGGTGGTGATCAGGCCGACGATGTCGCCGATCCGGGTGGCGGCGGTGGAAAGCCGCTGGACCTTGTCGGAGGTCTCCGCCGCGCTCGCCTCCGCCGTGGTGGCGATGCGGGCCGATTCCGACACCTGCCGGCCGATCTCGCCGACCGACGCGGTCAGCTCTTCGGCCGCCGACGCCACGGTCTGCACGTTGGCGGACGCCTCCTCGGACGCGCCGGCCACGGTGACCAGCTGCGAGGAGGTCTGGTCGGACGTCTTGGAGAGCTCGCGCGCGGCCGCTTCCAGCTGGGTGGCGGCGGACGAGACGGTCTGCACCACGCTGCCCACCGCCTGCTCGAATTCGGCCGCCACCTGGGCCATCAGCTGCTTCTTCTGGTCGGCGGCCCTGGCGGCCGCCTCGGCCTGCTCGCCCTTCATCCGCTCGGCGGCCGTCAGCGCCACGTGGAAGCGCTCGGTCGCCTGCCACAGCTGGCCGATCTCGTCGCGGCGCGCCGGGCTGCGGGTGTCGACGGCGAGGTCTCCGTCGGCCATGCGGCGCAGCGTGTCGGTCACCCGCGTCAGCGGCCGGGCCATGGAATAGGTGCCGATCCAGGCCGCGATGCCGACGCCGAGGAGAAGCGCCGCGACGGCGGAGCCGAGGAGCGTTGCCATGGCGGTGGCCTGGGCGGCCTCCTTCTCGGCGCGGAGCGGATCGAGGTTGCTGCGGATGAGGTCGATGTTCTTGGAAAGGCTCGCCTGGAGCGCCTGGCGGTTGGCGCGCACGCTCGGTTCCTTGAGGCGCGCCATGCCGGCGGCCGCCCCTTCGCGGGCGCCGAATTCGGCGAGCTCCATGCGAAGAGCCACATAGGCCTTGGCGTCGGTCGCCACCGCCTCGAAGGTCGCCCTATCCTCCGGCGGCACCACGGCGCGCCAGTCGTCGACCGCCGAGAGGAGCGCGGCCGTGGTCTTGCGGGCCTCCTCCAGGTAGTCGGCCGATTCCTCGGCGTTGCGGGCCGAGGTGATGCCCCGGTTGGCGGCGTTGACGGCGGTGATCGCGCCGATCACCTTCTCCGCGTGATAGGCCCGCTGGGCGTAGCTGTCCAAGGCCAGCATCTGCCGGTCCATGGTCTGGAGAGACGAAAGGCCGATCGCGGCCGTCGCCAGCACCGCCAGGCCCATCACCCCGACGATGGAAAAGATCTTTCCCTGTATTTTCATCAGCCCACCCACCCCGAAACGTTGCTCTCGGATACGACTTTGCGGGGAGGATGCAGTCAGTTCAGTTTATAAGCCCTGAATGTAAGACAATCTCATCGATTGACCGGCCCGGTCCGACACACGGGCGACGGCCGCCAGATCCCGACGTCGTCGGTGCCGAACCGGCGGATCCGACCGGGCCCAAGGGTCAAGCGTGACCCGACGCCGGCCGTCGCGCCGTCGGGCGATCAGCCGGCCGCGTCCGGCAGGCGTGTGGCCGGCGCCGTGCTCTCGGCGGCCCGGAGGCTGGCGGCGAGCACGTGCGGCGTCGGGTCGATCACCGCGCCGCCGATCAGGCGCACGAGGCGGCGCGCCGCCTCGCTCCCCATCTCGCGGCTCGGCTGGCGGATGGTGGTGAGCCGGGGGGCGCAGTAGTCCGCGAAGTCGATGCCGTCGAAGCCCACCACCGAGACCGTTTCCGGCACCCGGACCCCGGCTTCGCCGAGCCGGCGCATGAAGCCGATGGCCATCTCGTCCGACACGGCGACGACGCCGGTCGGGCGGACGGCGGGGTCGAGGCCGAGCCAGGCCTCGGCGCCCCGGACACCCGCCCCGAACGTGTAGTCGCCCTCCACCCGCACCATGGCGGCCGGGTCGAGCCCGGCGGCCGCCACCGCGGCGTTGAAGCCGCGCCAGCGGGCGACCTCGTTGCCGTTGGTCTTCGGGCCGGAGAGGTAGAGCAGCCGCCGGTGGCCGAGACCGACCAGGTGTTCCACCTGCAGCCGGGCGGCGGCGGTGTCGTCGATCATCACCACCGGCACCTGCGGATCGTCGGTCGGCACGCAGACGCCCACCATGGGCAGGGCGGCCATCCCCATGGTGCGGGCACCGTTCCGCGGCACCCGGCCGGAGAGGATGAGCGCGCCGTCGATGTGGCCCGCGAAGGCGAGGTCCACCAGGCGATGCTCCCGGTCGGGCATGTTGTCGAGATCGCCGATGATCATGCCGAATCCGGCCGCCGCCAGCGCCTCGTCGGCGCCGCGCACCACGCCGGCGAAGAAGGGGTTGGCGAGCTTGGCGACCACCACCAGCACCATGTTGGTCCGCCCGGCGCGCAGGTTTCGCGCGGCCGCGTTCGGCGTGTAGCCGAGCTCCCGCACGGCCGCCAGCACCCGGTCGCGCTTGTCGGCGCTCACCGAGTCCGGCCGGGTGAGGGCGCGGCTGACCGTGGCGGTTGAGACGCCCGCCCGCGCCGCCACGTCGGCGATCTTCGGCAGCACGACACGCGACCCGGCCGCGTCCGTCGCCGCCCGGGTCCGCGGACGCGTCGCGGCGGGGCGGTTCGCCTGGGGTTTTGCCGGTGAGCGCATGATCGGCCTCGCGAGGATCCGGTTGAGCGGGCGCGCCTCTGCCGTCGTCGCAAGCCGGCCGATCGCGGATCGAAGCTAGACGCCCGAAGCCCGAAGCCCGAAGCCCGAAGCCCGAAGCCCGAAGCCCGAAGCCCGAAGCCCGAAGCCCGAAGCCCGAAGCCCGAAGCCCGAAGCCCGAAGCCCGAAGCCCGAAGCCCGAAGCCCGAAGCCCGAAGCCCGAAGCCCGAAGCCCGAAGCCCGAAGCCCGAAGCCCGAAGCCCGAAGCCCGAAGCCCGAAGCCCGAAGCCCGAAGCCCGAAGCCCGAAGCCCGAAGCCCGAAGCCCGAAGCCCGAAGCCCGAAGCCCGAAGCCCGAAGCCCGAAGCCCGAAGCCCGAAGCCCGAAGCCCGAAGCCCGAAGCCCGAAGCCCGAAGCCCGAAGCCCGAAGCCCGAAGCCCGAAGCTAGACGCCCCCCTGCGACAACACGTCTTGCCAGAATGCAAGAAACAGCGTATCGTCTGTTTGTAATCGATTACAAGAGCCGTGTCAAGCAGCGGCCACCGATCGAACGGAAACGCATCCAGGGAGAATTCGCACCATGCTGACGCTTGCCAGAACCCTCTTGTCCGGCGCCGCCCTCGCGGCCCTCGTCTCCACCGCCGCGGCCGAACCGAAGGCGGAGGTCATCCACTGGTGGACGAGCGGCGGCGAGAGCGCCGCCGTCAAGGTCTTCGCCGACGCCTTCACCAAGGCCGGCGGCACCTGGGTCGACAGCGCGGTCGCCGGCGGCGAAAACGCCCGCTCGGCCGCCATCAACCGGGTGATCGGCGGCAATCCCCCGACCGCCATGCAGTTCAACACCGGCAAGCAGTTCGACGACATCGTCGCCCAGAGCCTCGTCAACGACGTGGAGGACGTGGCGACCGAGGGCAAGTGGCGCGACTTCCTGCCGAAGCCGCTCCTCGACGCCGTCACCCGCGACGGCAAGATCTACGCCATCCCGGTGAACGTGCACGGCCAGAACTGGATCTTCACCTCCACGAAGGCGTTCGAGACGGCCGGCGTGAAGGCCCCCACCTCGCTCGACGAGCTGGTCCCAGCGCTCGACGCGCTGAAGGCCGCCGGCATCACGCCGATCGCCCATGGCGGCCAGCCCTGGCAGGACGGCATCATGTTCAACGCCCTCCTGCTCGCCAAGGGCGGCCAGGACCTCTACCGCCGCGTCTATGCCGAGAAGGACGCCGAGGCCGTGCGCTCGGACGACTTCCGCGCCGTCGCGGAGCTCTACGGCACCTTGCGCGGCTACGTGGACGCCGGATCGCCCGGCCGCAACTGGAACGACGCCACCGCCATGCTGATCCAGGGCACCGGCGGCGTCCAGTTCATGGGCGACTGGGCCAAGGGCGAGGTGAAGGCCGCGGGCCTCACGCCCGGCAAGGAGGTCGGCTGCTTCATCCCCGGCAACGACTACATGATCGGCGGCGACGTGTTCGTGCTCGCCCGCACCGACGACCCGGACCAGAAGGCCGCCCAGGCGCTGCTCGCCCGCACCATGCTCTCCCCTGAGACCCAGGTGGGCTTCAGCCTGATCAAGGGCTCCGTGCCGGTGCGCCCGGACGTGGATACCGCCGCCTTCGACAGCTGCGGCCAGACCGGCCTCGGCCTCCTGAAGGACGAGACCCGCCAGATCGGCAATCCGGAGATGCTGTCGAGCGCGGACCTGGTCGGCTCGGTGCGGGACGTGATCACCGAGTACTGGAACAGCCCGGACATGACGACGGACGCCTTCGTGGATCAGTTCGTGGAGGCCCTGGAGGTCGCCGGCTGAGGCCGTCAGCCGCGGGTCGCGCCCGCCTTCCTCCGACCGGTCCGGTGTTCGCCGGACCGGCGGACGGATCCAGGCGCGCCCGCCCTTCCCCGCGTCGTGCGGTCGGCCGGATCCCGTCGGCCGAACGGCGATCGCTCCTGACCGTCATGGCCGGAGTCCGCCGATCCGGCGCCATCCTGGCGCCGGATCGGTCGGATCCCTCGAAGTCGGAGACGCCCATGCGACCGCGTCGTCAGATCGCCACCGGTACGATTGCCCTCCTGCCCGTCTGGGCGGTGGTGGTGGTGGCCTACCTCGGCACCATCGCCTGGACGGTGCTCATCTCCTTCACCGGCTCGCGCACCCTGCCGGTCTATGATTTCGTGGGCTTCGCCCAGTACGAGCGCCTGTTCGGCACCAGCCGCTGGATCGTCTCCATCGGCAACATCGCCACCTTCGGGGTGCTCTTCATCGGCTGCTGCCTGATTATCGGCTTCCTGCTCGCCGTGGCGCTCGACCAGAAGGTGCGCGCCGAGGGGGCGCTGCGCACCATCTATCTCTATCCCTACTCCATGTCCTTCATCGTCACCGGCCTCGTCTGGCAGTGGATCATGAACCCGGAGCTCGGCCTGCAGCGCAGTCTGCGCGACGCCGGTTTCGAAAGCTTCACCTTCGACTGGGCGGTGAACCGCGACATGGCCATCTACGCGGTGGCGGTGGCGGGCATCTGGCAGGCCTCCGGCCTCGTCATGGCCATCCTGCTCGCGGGCCTTCGCGGCATCGACCAGGATCTCTGGAAGGCCACCAAGGTGGACGGCATCCCGACCTGGCGGGTCTACCTCTCCATCGTGCTGCCGCTCCTCAAGCCGATGATCGTCACCGCCGTGGTGCTCCTCTCCGTGGCGGTGGTGAAGGCCTACGACCTCGTGGTGGCGCTCACCCGGGGCGGGCCGGGCATCGCCAGCGAAGTGCCGGCCAAGTTCGTCATGGACAACCTCTTCGAGCGCTCCAACATCGGCCTCGCCACGGCCGCCTCCACGGTCATGCTGGTGACCGTGCTGACGGCGCTCGTTCCCTGGCTCTACGCGGAATACTTCCGCGGCGCGAAAGGACACGGCTGATGACCGCCCCGTCCGCCACGCTTCACCGCTCCGCCGCCGGCGTCGTGCCCCGCGGCGCCCGGCCGAAGACCCTCACCGCCGGCCGGATCGGCCTCATCGTCTTCCTCGCCGTGTCGGCCGCCTACGTGCTGACCCCGCTCTACGTGATGGTGGTGACGTCGCTGAAGACCATGGAGGAGATCCGCCTCGGCGCCATCTTCGCCCTGCCGGCGGCGCCGACCGTGGAGCCCTGGATCGCCGCCTGGTCCACCGCCTGCACGGGCCTCACCTGCGAGGGCATCCAGGTCGGCTTCTGGAACTCCGTCGCCATCCTGGTGCCGAGCGTCGTCTTCTCGGTGCTGGCCGGCGCCATCAACGGCTACGCCCTCGCCTTCTGGCGGCCGCGCGGCTCCAACCTGCTGTTCGCCTTCCTGCTCCTCGGCGCCTTCATCCCGGTGCAGGTCTTCCTCTATCCGCTGGTGCGCATCTCCGCCCTTCTCGGCGTCTACGGCACCTTGCCGAACATCGTCGCCATCCACGTGATCTTCGGCCTGCCGATCACCACGCTCCTCTTCCGCAACTACTACGCGGGCGTGCCGATCGAGCTCTTCAAGGCCGCGCGGGTGGACGGGGCCGGCTTTTGGCGGATCTTCTTCCAGGTGATGCTGCCGATGTCGACGCCGATCGTCATCGTCGCCTGCATCCTGCAGGTCACCGGCATCTGGAACGACTTCATCCTCGGCCTCGTCTTCGCCGGCCGCGAAAACCTGCCGATGACGGTGCAGCTCAACAACGTGGTCAACACCACCACGGGCGAGCGCCCCTACAACATCCACATGGCGGCGACCATCCTCACCGCCGCCGTTCCGCTCCTCGTCTACTTCGTCTCGGGCCGCTGGTTCGTCCGCGGCATCGCCGCGGGCGCGGTGAAAGGATGACAGCCATGCACGCCACCCTCCCCACCTCCGTGCCGCTGCGGTCGACCGCCCCCGTGGAGACCAGCGTCTCGGTCCGCGACCTGAAGATCGCCTACGGCTCCCTGACGGTCCTCGACAAGCTCTCCATCGATGTGGCCAAGGGCGAGTTCCTGGTGCTGCTCGGCCCGTCGGGCTGCGGCAAGTCCACCCTCCTCAACGCCATCGCCGGGCTGATGGACATCACCGACGGCGAGGTCTGGATCTCCGGCCGCAACGTCACCTGGGCCGAGCCCAAGGACCGCGGCATCGGCATGGTGTTCCAGTCATACGCGCTCTATCCGCGCATGACGGTGGCCGAGAACATGTCGTTCGGCCTGCGCATCGCCCGCCTGCCGAAGGCGGAGATCGCCGCGCGGGTGGACCGGGCGGCCAAGCTCCTCCACCTGACGCCGCTTCTGAAGCGCCGGCCGGCGGAACTCTCCGGCGGCCAGCGCCAGCGCGTCGCCATCGGCCGGGCGCTGGTGCGGGCGGTGGACGTCTTCCTCTTCGACGAGCCGCTGTCCAACCTCGACGCCCAGCTCCGGTCGGAATTGCGCATCGAGATCAAGAAGCTGCACCAGTCGCTCGGCAACACCATGGTGTACGTCACCCACGACCAGATCGAGGCGATGACGCTCGCCGACCGGATCGCCGTCATGAAGGGCGGCGTCGTGCAGCAGCTCGCCCCGCCGCAGGAGATCTACAGCCGGCCGGCCAACCGGTTCGTCGCCGGCTTCCTCGGCTCGCCCGCCATGACCTTCCTCTCCGGCACCCTGCGCGGCCGGGCGATCGACCTCGGCGGCGGCGTGACCGTCCCGCTCGACGGCTACGCCTTCGCCAGCCCGGAGCGGCTGACCGGCGCGGCGGAGCTCGGCGTCCGGCCGGAGCACGTGGCGCTCGTGGCGCCCGGCGCGCCGCCGCCGTCCCCCGGCGCCCACCGGGCGACCGGCACGGTGACGATGATCGAGCCGACCGGCGCCGACATGACGCTCTGGACCGACATCGCCGGCCAGCCTCTCACCATCCGGGCGCCGGCGGACCTTTCCGTCGCCGTCGGCGATCCGGTGCGCTTCTCCCTCGACCTCACCCGGGCGTCCCTCTTCGACGCCGAGACCGGCGCGCGGCTCTGACCCCTGCCGCCGCTTCCCGAGCCCTTCCCGTTCCGCCATCCCGGAGACCGGCCCCATGGCCCCCGCCAGCGACCTTTCCTTCCAGCTCTATTCTTCGCGCAACTTTCCGCCGCTGATCGACCAGCTCCGCACCCTGAAGGCGCTCGGCTATGCCAACGTGGAGCCCTACGGCGGCCTCTACGGAGACCTGGAGGCCCTGAAGGCGGGCCTCGACGAGACCGGCCTCACCGCCCGGAGCGGCCATTTCGCCCTCGACCTCCTGCGTGACGACCTCGACGGCGCCGTCCGCATCGCCGAGCGCCTCGGCATGGAGCTGATCGTCGCCCCTTATCTCGACGCGGCCCGCCGGCCGGCGGACGCCGCCGGCTGGCAGGCGCTCGCCGCCGATCTTGCCAAGATCGCCGCGGCCCTCAGGGCGCGGGGCTACGGTTTCGCCTGGCACAACCACGACTTCGAGTTCGTGGCGCTGTCCGACGGCAGCCTGCCGATCGACCACATCCTGGCCGCGCCGGGCGTCGACCTGGAACTCGATCTCGCCTGGGTGCTGAAGGCCGGCGCGTCGCCCCGCGCCTTTCTCGCCAAGGCGGCGGGCCGGATCGCGGCCGTGCACGTGAAGGACGTGGCGCCGAGCGGCGAGAACGCCGCCGAGGACGGCTGGGCGGATGTCGGCGCCGGCGTCATGGACTGGCCGTCCCTCTACGGGGCGGCGCTCGCCCCCGGGCCGCGGCTGATGATCGTGGAGCACGACAACCCCTCCGACTTCCGACGCTTCGCCGCCGCAAGCGCCGAGGCCGTCCGCGGCTTTGCGTCCGTCCCCTCCGCCCGCACGGCCTGAGCCCCGACCACGACGCGGCCCCGTCCGACCCCATTCCGGCGCCGGCGGCGCCGGGCGGCATCTCGACCGGCCGCGCGTCTTCTTCTCCCACGAGGACCTTCCATGACCTTTCGCATCGGCATCGTCGGCTGCGGCAACATCTCGGACATCTACCTCACCAACCTCGCCATCCTCCCCGGCGTCGCCGTCACGGCGGTGGCGGACATCGATCCGGCCGCCGCCCGGCGGAAGGCCGGCACCTACGCGGTTCCGGCGGTGCCGGTGGACGCGCTGTTCGGCCGCGACGACGTGGACGTGGTGCTGAACCTCACGGTCCCGACCGCCCACGCGGGCGTGTCGCTGGCGTCGCTCGCCGCGGGCAAGCACGTCTATACGGAAAAGCCGCTCGCCACGACGCTCGACGACGGCATCCGCATCCTGGAGACCGCCGCCGCCAAGGGCCTTCGCGTCGGCGCCGCGCCGGACACCATCCTCGGCGCCGGCATCGAGACCGCCGCCGGGCTGATCGCGGACGGCACCGTCGGCGAGATCATCACCGGCACCGCCACGGTGCTCGGCCGCGGCATGGAGCACTGGCATCCGAACCCGGGCTTCTTCTTCAAGGCGGGCGGCGGCCCCGTGCTCGACATGGGCCCCTATTACATCGCCGCCCTCGTCTCCCTCCTCGGCCCGATCGAGACCGTGCGGGCCACCGGGCGGATCGGCCGGCGCGAGCGGCTCGTCACCGCCGAGGGTCCGATGCAGGGCCGCACGGTCCCAGTGGAGGTGTTCACCACCGTGAGCGCCCTCTACACCTTCCGCTCCGGCGCCCAGATCACCTTCCTGGCCTCCTGGGACGTGCTCGCCCACGGCCACGTGCCGATCGAGCTGCACGGCACCGGCGCGTCGATCCGCGTCCCGGATCCGAACTTCTTCGGCGGCCCGGTCAAGGTGGCGGAAGCCGGCGGCGACTGGCGGACGATCGACACCGCCGGCCGGCCCTACGGGGCGATCAACTGGCCGGCCGCCGATCCGGTCCACGCCAACTGGCGCGGCCTCGGTCTCGTCGACATGGGGGCGGCCATCGCCGAGGATCGGCCGCACCGGGCGAACGGCGCCCTCGCCCTCCATACGCTCCGGGTGTTGCTCGCCACCCTGGAGGCGGCCGAGACCAACCAGGTGTTGACCATACCCTCGGAGAGCGTCCTCTCACCCGGTTGAAGGACGGGGGCGACGCGAAATCGCCCCTGGCAAGACCGACCCGTCAGGCCGGCCGCGACCCTCGCGGCCGGCCTTCGCCGTCTCGGGCCAGAAAGCGTTTGTCGGAGTCTTGCCAAAGGATGCGCCCGGACGCCCAAATGGGAACGCCGTGCTCGTCCAGTTGAAACGGAGCGGGGCAAGATCGCCGCACCGTCATCTTCCGATTAAGGATGCCGCTCATCTTAGGTTGCGGAGTCTCCGTCCAAAAAGATAGCCTAAGAGTAATCTATCGAGGGTGGATGGGTGGTTCTGATCGATTTGTTCACATCGTCCGGCTCCGAAACCGCATCCGCCACGACCGACTGGGTCGACGGGGACGCGCGCTCCGGCAGCGCCGTCGCGGCGACCCTCTTCGAGGCGTTCGACGACCCGCGCCTGCAGGCGCTGATCGGCGCCTCGACCGTCCGGCCGCTCACCGCCTTCCAGGACCCCGCCTTCTTCGCCGACCTTCTGTCGACCGTCGGCGCGGCCACCCGCGCGCGGCCGCTGTTCGTCGCCGTCACCGGCCCGGACGGCGGCCTTGTGATGGTGCTGCCCTTCGCGCTCGTCCGCTGCGGGCCGCTCCGTGTCATCGAGGGCCTCGACCTCGACGTCAGCGACTACTGGGCGCCGTTCGCCACCACCTGCCGCACCTGGACCGGCCCGGAACTGGAGGCCGTCTGGACGGCGGTGCGCAAGGTGCTGCCGCCGGCCGACGCGCTGACCCTGAAGAAGGTGCCGCTCTCCATCCACGGCACCGCCCACCCCTTCTCCGCCTGGCAGGGCCTCAAGCCCATGGGCGCGCAGGCGGTGCGCCTGGCGCTCTACGACGAGGCGGGCGCGCCCGTGGCGCTTTCGGGCCTTTCTGGCGTCAAGGACGGACGGCGCAAGTGCCGGCGGCTGGAGAAGACCGCCCCGGTCGTGATGCGCGAGGCGGACGAAGCCGGGCTCGACCGCATGCTGGAGCAGATGATCGGCCAGCGGCGCGAGCGCTTCCGCGCCATCGGCCGGCCGGACCTGATGGACCGGCCCGAGATCGAGATCTTCTACCGCCAGCGGGCCCGCGCCGGCCTTGCCGACGGCTCCGTGCGGGTGTTCGCCCTGGAGACCGAGGGCGAGACCCTGGCGGTCATCTACGGCCTCTGCCAGGGCGACGTGTTCACCATCGTGGTCACCAGCATGAGCTCCGATCCGCGCTGGACCCCGGCCTCTCCCGGCCTCGTCATCATGGTGAAAGCCATCGAATGGGCCGTCGCCGAGGGTTATCGCACGGTGGACCTCAGCGTCGGCGCGCTGCCCTACAAGACCCGCTTCGCCGCCACGGCGACGGAACTCGCCGAGGCCCAGTTCGCCCTCACGCCCGCCGGCCTGCCGGTGGTGCTGGTGGCGACGCTGCGCCGCTGGCTCCGGCACGGGGCGCTCCGCCACCCGATGCTCGCCCGGCTCCGCTCGGCTCTTCGGCGCTGAACGGCCCCGCGACGCCGGCCGCGCCCGCCATCCGCGATCCCTCTTCCCGTCATCGCCCCTTGCGCCCCGCCCCGTCCTGGTGCGCGCGAACCCGACGTTAACTCGAGAAATGCCATCCTTTCTGCGAAAAGGAGACGGCGTGATGCATGACGTCGAGATCGAAGATGGCCTGACGGTGCGCTTTCCCGGTCGCACGGGCGAATTCCTGCAAGGGGTGGACATCGGGCTCCTGCTCGCCGACCTTGCCGCCGGCCGCAGCGACATCAACCGGCGGATCCGCCGGGCGAGCCTGAAGCAGGCGGCCGACGTGGCGCTCGGCTTCGGCTACCGCTGCGTCACCGTCGCCGAGGGCGACGGCTGGGCGGACATCCACGTGACCAACCGGCGCCAGCGCCCGGCCTTGCGGGTCGTCTGAGCGGACGCCCGCCGCGGCCGGCCGACCTTGCCGGCCCCCGCCGCCACCGGTCCTCCGCTTCGCCCGCGCCGACGCGCCCCCTTGTGAGGCGGGCCGTCCCCCTCTACCGTCCCGCGTCGACCGCAACGCGAACGGACGGACACTTCCCATCATGCTCTTTGCCGTGACCTGCCTCGACAAGCCGGGCCACACGGATGTGCGCGCCGGCAACCGGGCCGCCCATCTGGACTTCCTCAAGGCCAACGCCGCCGCCGTGAAGCTCGCCGGGCCGTTCACCTCCGACGACGGCAGCGCCATGATCGGCTCGCTCCTCGTCATCGAGGCGCCCGACCGGGCCGCCCTCGACGCGCTCCTGGCCGCCGACCCCTACGCCACGGCGGGCCTGTTCGAGACGGTCGAGATCCGGCCCTGGCGCTGGGTCATCGGCAACCCGGGTTGACGACCGCCATGGCCAAGTGGCTGTTCAAGTCCGAACCCTTCAAGTGGTCGTTCGAGCAGATGAAGGCAGCCGGCGCCCGCGGCACCCAGTGGGACGGCGTGCGCAACTACCAGGCCCGCAACAACATGCGCGCCATGCGGCTCGGCGACCTCGGCTTCTTCTACCACTCCAACGAGGGGCTGGAGGTGGTCGGCATCGTGGAGGTCGCGGCCCTCGTCCACCCGGACAGCACCACGGACGACCCGCGCTGGGAGTGCGTGGACGTGCGGGCGGTGCGCGACATGCCCCGGCCGGTCTCCCTCGTCGCCATCAAGGCGGAGCCGGCCCTTGCCCAGATGAGCCTCGTCACCTCCATGCGCCTCTCGGTCCAGCCGGTGACCGAGGCCGAATGGGCGGTCGTCTGCCGGATGGGCGGCCTTTCGCCGGACGAGATCGCGGCGCTCGACGCAACCCGCGGCGTCTCCGCCGGGGTGGATTCGTGACCGGCCCTGGGCCGGTTCCGACCGGCCCCCGGCCGGTCCACGATCCCGCCGCCTTCATCCGGGCCGAGACCCGGCTGATCGCCCCGCCCCACGTGCCGGAGATCCGCCTCCACCTCGCCGACGAGGCCCTCGACCTCTGGCGCCGGACCGAGGAGGAGCTCGACCGCATGGGCCTGCCGCCGCCCTACTGGGCCTTCGCCTGGGCGGGCGGTCAGGCGCTCGCCCGCTACATCCTCGACAACCCGCACCTGGTCGCCGGCCGGCGGGTGCTCGACTTCGCCGCCGGCTCGGGCATCGTCGCCATCGCCGCCGCCAAGGCCGGGGCCGCGTCCGTCCTGGCGACGGACATCGACGGCTTCTCGCTTGCGGCGATCGCCCTCAACGCGGCGGCGAACGGCGTCGTCGTGGAGGCGTCGAGCATCGACGTGCTGGCGACCGGCGCGGCCGGCCACGACGTGGTGCTCGCCGGCGACGTCTTCTACGAAAAGCCCATGGCCGACCGGGTGGAGCCTTTCCTGCGGTCCGCCAAGGCCGACGGCGCCCTGGTGCTCTTCGGCGATCCGGGACGGAGCTACATCCCGAAGTCCGGCGTGGAGGCCATCGCCACCTACGAGGTGCCGGTCACCCGCGCCCTGGAGGACAGCGAGGTGAAGCGCACCCGCGTCTGGCGCTTCACCGACTGACGAGATCCCGCCCGCATCCGCGCTTTTCCCACGCGGGCCGGCCCTATTCGACGAAGTGTCGAGACCCGGCGCCCTGCGGCGGGCGGCTTTCTCAACGAAAGTTCGACCCCGGCAAGGTGGACGCTTCACGGCCGACCACCGATAATGCCGGCCAACTGAAGAGAGGCCGTCGCGGGGAGGAAAGCGCCGGCCGCCCTGGGGAGAAAGCCATGTCCGTTGAACTGTTTCCCGTCCCGGAATCCATCGCCGCGTCGGCTCTGATCGATGACGCCAGGTATCAGGACATGTATCGCCAGTCGGTGGAGGACCCGGAGGCCTTCTGGGGCCGCGAGGGCAAGCGGCTCGACTGGATCAAGCCCTACACCAAGGTGAAGAACACCCGCTACGCCCCGGACGTCTCGATCAAGTGGTTCGAGGACGGCGAGCTCAACGTGTCGGCCAACTGCATCGACCGGCATCTGGCCACCCGCGGCGACCAGACCGCCATCATCTTCGAGGGCGACGATCCGAACGACTCGCGCCACATCACCTATCGCGAACTCCACGCGGAGGTGTGCAAGTTCGCCAACGTCCTGAAGGCGCACGGGGTAAAGAAGGGCGACCGGGTCACCATCTACCTGCCGATGATCCCGGAGGCGGCCTATGCCATGCTCGCCTGCACCCGGGTCGGCGCCATCCACTCCATCGTGTTCGCGGGCTTCTCGCCGGACAGCCTCGCCGGCCGCATCGAGGACTGCGCATCCAAGATCGTGCTCACCGCCGACGAGGGCCTGCGCGGCGGCCGCAAGGTGCCCCTCAAGGCCAACGTGGACGCGGCGCTGAAGAAGACGCCCGGCGGCGAGACGGTTATCGTCGTCAAGCGCACCGGCGGCGCCATCGCCATGACCGAGGGCCGCGACTTCTGGTACGAGGAGGAGGCCGCCAAGGTCTCCGCCGACTGCCCGCCGGAGCCGATGAACGCGGAGGATCCGCTCTTCATCCTCTACACCTCCGGCTCCACCGGCAAGCCGAAGGGCGTCCTCCACACCACCGGCGGCTATCTGGTCTACGCGTCGATGACGCACCAGTATGTGTTCGACTACCACGACGGCGACATCTACTGGTGCACCGCCGACGTCGGCTGGGTCACCGGGCACAGCTATATCGTCTACGGCCCGCTCGCCAACGGTGCCACCACGCTGATGTTCGAGGGCGTGCCCACCTATCCGGACGCCGGCCGCTTCTGGCAGGTGATCGACAAGCACAAGGTGACCATCTTCTACACGGCCCCGACCGCCATCCGCTCGCTGATGGGCGCCGGCAACGACCCCGTGAAGAAGACCTCGCGCGCCTCGCTGCGCATCCTCGGTTCGGTCGGCGAGCCGATCAATCCGGAAGCCTGGCTCTGGTACCACAACATCGTCGGCGACGGCCGCTGCCCGATCGTCGACACGTGGTGGCAGACCGAGACCGGCGGCATCCTGATCACGCCGCTGCCGGGCGCCACCGCCCTGAAGCCGGGCTCCGCCACCCTTCCGTTCTTCGGCGTGAAGCCGGCGGTGGTCGACGCGGAGGGCAAGTTCCTGGAAGGGGCCACCGAGGGCAACCTCGTCATCACCGATAGTTGGCCCGGCCAGATGCGCACCATCTACGGCGACCACGAGCGCTTCGAGCAGACCTACTTCTCCACCTACAAGGGCCTCTACTTCACCGGCGACGGCTGCCGGCGCGACGCGGACGGCTACTACTGGATCACCGGCCGCGTGGACGACGTGATCAACGTCTCCGGCCACCGCATGGGCACCGCCGAGGTGGAAAGTGCGCTCGTCGCCCACCCGAAGGTATCGGAGGCGGCCGTGGTCGGCTATCCGCACGACATCAAAGGCCAGGGCATCTACTGCTACGTCACCCTGATGGCGGGCGAGGAGCCGACCGAGGCCCTGAAGAAGGAGCTGAAGGACTGGGTGCGCCGGGAGATCGGCCCGATCGCCACGCCCGACCTCATCCAGTTCTCCCCCGGCCTGCCGAAGACCCGCTCCGGCAAGATCATGCGCCGCATCTTGCGCAAGATCGCCGAGGACGAGTTCGGCAATCTCGGCGACACCTCCACCCTCGCCGATCCGGGCGTCGTCAGCGACCTGATCGACAACCGGCAGAACCGCAAGGCGGGCTGACCCGTCCCCGGGTTTTCGGCGGCGCCGACTTGTACCGAGCCCGTCAAGACCCGACCTGTCGGGACTTGACGGGCGCCGGCAAGCCCGAACGGGCGCCGGCCGGTCAGGCCGTACCGCTCGTGAAGGTCGGACGGAGTCCGACCTTCACGAGCCGGATCTCGAATCGACGCCGCCTCGCCTTGGCCCTCCCGCACCGCGGGAGGGCTTTTTCGTTGCATCCGGTCGCCCCGGAGGCGATCATGACAGGGCAATGACCACTCGAACCGGGAGGCTCGGTTGACCGAGAGGGTGGACGACGACGAGCGGCCGACCGCATCGCTGGTGGCCTTGAGACCGACCGACGGCGCTCCGGCCGCCAGCCCGCAGACCCCGCCGGGGCAGGGCGGGGCGCGCGAGCCGCCCTTCACGGCCTTCGATCGGCGGGAGCTGTCCGAGATCCTGAAAGTCTACGGGCGCATGGTGGCCGCCGGCGAGTGGCGCGACTATGCCATCGACACGCTGAAGGACCGGGCGGTCTTCTCCATCTTCCGCCGCACCTCCGAGGTGCCGCTTTACCGCATCGAGAAGAACCCCCGCCTCGCCCGCCGCCAGGGCGCCTACGCGGTCATCTCCCAGACCGGCATGATCCTGAAGCGCGGCCCGGACCTCGCCCGGGTGCTGAAGGTGCTCGACAAGAGCCTGAAGCTGGTCGACGCATAAGGGGGTGGGTGGCGAGGTTCGATCGGGGCGAGCCCGCGCGCCCTTTTTCGCTCACCCCCTCGACCCGTCATCCCGGCAAAAGCCGGGATCCAACCGACCGGTCCATAGCCGCACCGGCTGAGAGGTCGCCGCCGTCGGCTGGGCCCCGGCTTTCGCCGGGGTGACGCCTTGGACGACGGACACGGCCGACCTTCCGGGTGGGCGCCCCACGCCATACCCACCCTCATCGTCATGGTCCGCGAAGGCGGACCACCCACGCATTCCTTCCGCACCTCCCCCACAACGAAAAAGGGGCGCGGTCGCCCGCGCCCCTCGTCTCGTCCGACGCCCGTCCTCAGTCGCGCTGCTGGCCGAACAGCTGCAGCAGCATGAGGAAGAGGTTGATGAAGTCCAGGTAGAGCGCCAGGGCGCCCATGATGGCCTTGCGGCCGGCGGTCGCCACGTCGTCGCCGGCGAAGTACATCTCCTTGATGCGCTGGGTGTCGTAGGCGGTGAGGCCGGAGAACACCAGGACGCCGATCACCGACACCGCGAAGGCGAGCGCCGAGGACTGCAGGAAGATGTTGACCACCATCGCGATGATGATGCCGAAGAGGCCCATGATCAGGAAGGAGCCCATCGCCGACAGGCTGCGCTTCGTGGTGTAGCCATAGAGGCTGAGACCCGCGAAGGCGGCGGCCGTAACGAAGAACACCTGGCTGATGGACGTGCCGGTGTAGACGAGGAAGATCGACGACAGCGACAGGCCGACCAGCGCCGCGTAGACCCAGAAGGTCAGCTGGGCCGCGGCGAGACTCATCCGCTCGATGCGGAAGGAGAGGAAGAACACCGCCGCCAGGGGCGCCAGCATCACCACCCACCGCAGCGGGCTCTGGTAGAGCGCCTCGCCGAACGGCGTCAGCGCCGTGCCGGTGGCGTCCACCGCCATCTGGAAGGCGCCGAAGGCGACCACGCCCGTCAGCACCAGGCCGATGGCCATGTAGTTGTAGACCTTGAGCATGTAGGCGCGGAGACCCTGGTCGATCTCCGCCGCGACGGCGCGGTTCTCGAACCGTGCGTCGACGTTGCGATCCGGGTAGGCCATGAAGCACATCCCTCTTGGACGGGAGCCATTCCTCGCCGAGCGGGCGTGTCCGTCCGGCAAATCTGCGCTCGGGTCGTCCGAACAAAGTCCGGCCCCATGCCGGACACTCTTGTCACACCATATGGGTCCCGGCGCGGATGTCCACAAGCGCCGAGCCCCACGGACGCCCCCACCGGGCGGGCGTTCGACGAGACGGTTAAAGGTCCCTCAGCACCGGCGCCGCCTTGCGGCCGAGGATGCGCCAGGTGCCGGCGAGCCCGAGGCCGACGGTGAGCACCAGGGCGACGCCCGCCGCCCCGAGCGCGACGGCCGGATCGAGCGTCGCGTCGATCTCCATCACGCCCTCCAGCACCCCGAAGGCCGCCGCCGAGCCCGCCACCACGCCGAACACGGCGGCCGCGAGCCCGAGCAGCGCGTACTCGGCCACGAAGGCGGAAAGCACCCGCCGGCGGGTGGCCCCGAAGGTCTTCAGGAGCACCGCGTCGTAGATGCGCTGCCGGTGGCCGGAGGCAAGGGCGCCTGCGAGCACCAGCACGCTCGCCACCAGGGCGACCGAGGCCGCCGCCCGGATCGCCACCGCCAGGTTGGCCACGATGTCGTTGACGGCGGTGAGCACGTCCTTCACCCGCACCGCCGTGGCGGTCGGGAAGGCGTCGACCACCGCCTTCATCAGGGCGCGCTCCTGATCCGCCGTGCCGCCGTCCGGCAGCGAGGCGGTGGCGAGCCACGTGTGCGGCGCGCCCGCGAAGGTGTTCGGCGAGAACACCATGACGAAGTTGATGGAAAGGCTCTCCCACTCCACCCGCCGGGTGTTGGCGATCCGGGCGGTGATCTCCCGGCCGAGCACGTTCACCGTCACCGTGTCGCCGACCGCGAGCCCGAGTTCGCCCGCCAGTTCGTCGTCGTAGGAGACGAGCGGCTCGCCCGTGTAGTCGGCCGGCCACCAGGCGCCCTCCACCAGGGTGGAGCTCTTCGGCAACGAGGGCGCGTAGGTGACGCCGCGCTCCCCGTCGAGCGCCCAGCGGGCGCCCGGCGGCGCCTCGATCTGGTCGACCGGCACGCCCTTCAGCGACACCATGCGGCCGCGAAGCATGGGCACCCGTTCCAGCACCACGCCGGGGGCCGTCTCCTCCATCAGGGCCGCGAAGGCGTCCACCTCGGCCGACTGGATGTCGAGGAAGAAGAAGCTCGGCGCCTGTTCGGGCAAGGTGCCCACCAGCTGGCGGCGGAGGTTGCCGTCGATCAGCGCCAGCGTCACCAGGAGGGCGAGGCCGAGACCGAGCGACAGCACCACCGACACGGTGAGCCCGCCCGGCCGGTGGATGTTGCGGATGGCGAGCCGGAGGCCCGCGGACCGCACCTGGGGTGCCCGGCGGGCGAGCGCCATCACCCCGTGCGCCACCATCCAGAGCACCAGGAAGGCGCCCGCCGTGGCGCCGACGAAGATGGACGCCACGTAGCGGTCGTAGGCGAGCAGGATGGCGAGGCCCGCGAGCGTCACCACCGCCAGCACCGTGGCGGCCAGATAGGACCGGCGCGGGATGCGCCGCTCCGGCGCGATGCGCTCGCGAAAGAGCGCCGACACCGGCACGTCGTGGGCCCGGCCGAGCGCATAGGTGGCGAAGGCGAGCGCGGTCAGCGCCCCGTAGAGCGCCGCGAGCGCCAGTTCCCCCGGATAGACGCCGATGCGGATCGGCAGATTGAGCGCGTCGGCGAGCGCGTCGCCGCCGAGCCAGGGCACCATCACGCCGAGCGAAAGCCCGATGGCGACGCCCACCGCCGTGATGCCGACGATCTGCAGCAGGTAGACCACCACCACGAAGCCGCCCGGCGCGCCCAGCGACTTGAAGGTCGCGATGGTGTCGCGCTTGCGGTCCACATAGGCCTTCACCGCGTTGGTGACGCCGACGCCGCCGACCACCAGGGCCGTGAGGCCGACGAGCGTCAGGAACTGGGCGAAGCGCTCCACGTTGCGCTGCAGGCCGGGGGAGGCGTTGTCGCGGGTGGAGATGCGCCATCCGGCGTCCGGGAAGCGGGATTCCGCCTCCGCCTTGACGGCGGCCACCCGCTCGTCGGAGGCCGGCGGGGCGAGCACCACGCGCGTGGCGTAGCGCACCAGACTGCCCGGCTGGATCAGGCCGGCGGCGTCGAGGCCCGCCCGGCTCATCATCACGCGCGGCCCGAAGTCGATGCCGGAGCCGATCTTGTCCGGCTCGGAAGCGACCGTCGCCCGCACCTCGTAGACCGCCCGGCCGATCCGCACCCGGTCGCCGACGGCCGCGGCGAGGCGCACCGACAGGAGCGGGTCGACCGCGATACCATGCACGCCGTCCCGCTCGGCGAAGGCGTCGGCGCGGGTCGCGCCGTCGAGCTCCAGCGTGCCGCGGAGCGGATAGGCGTCGTCCACTGCCTTGATCTCCACCAGCGCCTGACCGTCGCCGGTCTCGTCGCGGGCCATGGCCCGCATGGAGGCCAGCGTCGACGTGGTGCCGAGCCCCTCCAGGAAGGCGCGCTGCTCCGGCGCTGGCTCCTGGTGGATCTGCGAGAAGCTGAGGTCGCCGCCGAGGATGGTGCCGCCCTCCGCGGAAATGCCTTCCGTGATGCCCCGCGTGGTGGAGCCGACGCTGGCGATCGCCGCCACCCCGAGGGCGATGCAGGCGACGAAGATGCGAAAGCCCGCAAGGCCGCCGCGAAGCTCGCGGAGGGCGAAGACGAAGGCCTTGGAAAGGGGCGGGCCGGACCGCGCCGGCAGGAAGGCGGCCATCAGGCTGGTCTCCGGTCAGACAGGCCGCTTGGGCGGCCAAAAGAGTAAGGCAGCCGCTCGGGCGGCCGAAGGGGCAGGACAGCCGCTCGGGCGGCCGGGATGGTCAGAGGGGCGCGGGGGCGGAGGCGGGCGCGTTCGTCCGGACCGCGGCGGTCGCCACGTCCTCCACGATCGCGCCGGAGCGCATGGAGATGCGCCGGTCGCAGCGGTCGGCCAGACTCTTGTCGTGGGTCACCAGAACGAGCGTGGCGCCGCGCCGGGCGCGCGCCTCGAACATCAGCCGGATGATCTCGGCGCCGGTCTCCGCGTCGAGGTTGCCGGTCGGCTCGTCGGCGATCAGGATGGAGGGCTCCGGCGCCAGCGCCCGGGCGATCGCCACCCGCTGCTGCTCGCCGCCGGAGAGCTCCGCCGGATGGTGGTTCAGCCGGTGGCCGAGGCCGACCGCCGTCAGCTCCGCCTCCGCCCGCTCGAAGGCGTCGCGCCGGCCGGCGAGTTCCAGCGGCACCGCCACGTTTTCCAGCGCCGTCATGGTGGGCATCAGGTGGAAGGACTGGAACACGATGCCGACGGACCGGCCGCGGAACAGGGCGAGGCCATCCTCGTCCAGCCGCTCCAGGCTCTCGCCCGCCACGGTGATCGTGCCGCTGTCGGCCCGCTCCAGGCCGGCCAGCACCATCAGGAGCGTCGACTTGCCCGACCCCGACGGCCCGACGATGCCGACGCTCTGGCCGGTCGGGATGGTCAGCGACAGGGACTTCAGGATGTGCACCCGGGCCGCGCCTGTCCCGAGGCTCAAATCGACGTGTTCAAGGCTGATCGCTGGTTTCGCCACGGTTTGGAGCCCTATATGAAACGGCCGGCTCGAACGGGCTGGCCAAGGGAGGGGGCGTCACGCCGGAACGGCGCCGCGGGGCCAGCCGTCGGGTGCGGGCCACCGGTCGCCCCGGCGAGGACGCAAGGTCGATCCTAGGACATACGCGGCAACGCGGAAACGACGAGGTCAAAAGCCCGTGAGAAGTGTAACGGTCCGTATCCGCGCCCTCCTGGCGCTGGCCGCCCTCCTGCTGGCCCCCCATCTGGCGCCCCTCATGGTGACAGCCGCCGCCGCCGAGCCCATCCGCCTCGTCGCCTTCGGCGACAGCCTGACGGCCGGCTACGGCCTCGGCCCGAAGGACGCCTTCCCGGTCAAGCTGGAGGCGGCGCTGCGCGCCCGCGGCCACGACGTGACGGTGGCGAACGCCGGCGTGTCCGGCGACACGGTGGCGGCCGGTCTCGCCCGGGTGGACTGGACCTTCTCCGAACCCTACGACGGCGTCATCGTGGAGCTCGGCGCCAACGACGCCCTCCGCGGTCTCGATCCCGCCCGCACCCGCGCCGACTTCGACCGGCTGGTCGGCCAGATCGCCGAGAAGGACATCCCCATCCTGATCGCCGGCATGCTGGCACCACCCAACCTCGGCGAGGACTACGGCCGCGCCTTCAACGGCATCTTCCCGGACATCGCCGCCAAGTACGACGCGCTCCTCTATCCCTTCTTCCTCGACGGGGTGGTGGCCGACCGCCGGCTCAACCAGCCGGACGGCATCCACCCGACCGCCGAGGGGATCGACATCATCGTGGCGCGCATCCTGCCGAGCGTGGAAGCGCTTCTGGAACGGATCCGCGCCGAGGGCTGATTTCACGCCAGAAGGGGGACGGCCGGCGCGACCGCGCGACGCTTGCGCCCGCCGGTCGCCGCGCTATGGTGCGCTGCACAGTCCGCACGCTCCCGCACGCGAAGGCAGTCCGCCCATGGAATTCCGCCGGCTCGGCCGCACCGATCTCACCGTCAGCACCATCTGCCTCGGCACCATGACCTTCGGCGAGCAGAACACCGAGGCCGAGGGCCACGCCCAGCTCGACCGGGCCGTCGACTTCGGCATCAATTTCATCGACACCGCCGAGCTCTACGCGATCCCGCCGCGCAAGGAGACCCAGGGCCGGACCGAGGAGATCATCGGCACCTGGCTCGCCGGCCGTCCCGACCGGGACAAGCTGGTGATCGCCACCAAGGTCGTGGGCCGCACCGTCAACACCTGGTTCCGCGACGACGGATCGCCCGGCCGGCTCACCCGGCGCCAGATCACCGAGGCGGTGGAGAAGTCGCTGCGGCGCCTCTGCACCGACGTGATCGACCTCTATCAGGTGCACTGGCCCGACCGGGAGGTGTCCCAGTGGGGCACCAACCCGACCCGCTTCAAGCCCTTCACGCCGGCCGCCGACGAGGCGCCGATCGAGGAGACGCTCGCGGTCTTCGCCGACCTGGTGGCCGCCGGCAAGATTCGCCACGTGGGCCTTTCCAACGAAAGCCCGTACGGCACCATGCAATGGCTGTTCGGAGCGGAGAAGGGGATCGGCCCGCGCGTGCAGTCGATCCAGAACGCCTACAATCTCCTCAACCGCACCTTCGAGACGGGTCTGGCCGAGATTGCGCAGCGCGAGGACGTGGGGCTCCTCGCCTATTCGCCGCTGGCGCAAGGCTATCTCACCGGCAAGTACCAGGGCGGCGCGCTGCCGAAGGGCAGCCGCAAGCAGCTGTTCAACCGGCTGCAGCGCTACGAACTGCCCGGCGCGGCGGAGGCGGTCGACGCCTACCTGTCCGTCGCCCGCGATTTCGGCGTCCACCCGGTCGCCTTCGCCAACGCCTTCGTGATTGCCCAGCCCTTCGTGACCGCCTCCATCATCGGCGCCACGTCTCTTCCCCAGCTGGAGGAAAACCTCGCCGCCGCGTCCGTCACCTGGACCGAGGAGATGCAGCGCCGGGTCGACGAGATCCACCAGCTCCACGGCAACCCGGCCCCTTGAGGCGGGCGAGGGGAGGCCGCACCGGATTTGGGGTGGCCTCTCCGTCATCCCCGGGACGTCACCCCGGCGAACGCCGGGGCCCAACCGTCGGTGCCATCATCCGCAACGGTGCCGAAGCCCCGCCGTCGTCTGGATCCCGGCGTTCGCCGGGATGACGGTCGGGGGCAGCGCCCGACGGTTGACGCCGCCTCCCCGTCCCACGGCTCCATCGTCATGGTCCGCTTCAGGCCGACCATCCACGCTTTCCTAACCCTTACGCCGCCGCCTTGGCCTTCAGGAGCTTGCGGTTCACCAGAACCTCGGCGATCTGCACCGCGTTGAGGGCCGCGCCCTTGCGCAGGTTGTCGGAGACCACCCACATGGAGAGGCCGTTCTCCACCGTGATGTCCTCGCGGATGCGGCTGATGTAGGTGGCGTCCTCGCCGGTCGCCTCGTAGGGCGTGATGTAGCCGCCGGGCTCGCGCTTGTCGATCACGAGGCAGCCGGGCGCCTCGCGCAGGATGGAGCGGGCCTCGTCGGCGGAGATCGGGTGCTCGAACTCGATGTTCACCGCCTCGGAATGGGAGACGAACACCGGCACGCGCACACAGGTGGCGGTCAGCTTGATCTTGGGGTCGAGGATCTTCTTGGTCTCGGCCACCATCTTCCACTCTTCCTTCGTGTACCCGTCCTCCATGAACACGTCGATCTGGGGGATCAGGTTGAAGGCAATGCGCTTGGGGAACTTGGAAGCTTCCACCGGATCGGACACGAACACCGCGCGGGTCTGGGTGAAGAGCTCGTCCATGGCATCCTTGCCGGCGCCGGAAACCGACTGGTAGGTGGCCACCACCACGCGGGTGATCGTCGCCTTGTCGTGCAGCGGCTTCAGCGCGACGACGAGCTGGGCGGTCGAGCAGTTCGGGTTGGCGATGATGTTCTTCTTGCGGAAGCCCGCCACCGCGTCGGCGTTCACCTCCGGCACCACCAGCGGCACGTCCGGGTCCATGCGGAAGGCCGACGAGTTGTCGATCACCACGCAGCCCATGGCGGCGATCTTCGGCGACCACTCCTTGGAGATGGTGCCGCCGGCCGACATCAGGCAGATGTCGACGCTGGAGAAGTCGAAGGTGTCGAGCGCCTTCACCTTCAGCGTCCGGTCGCCGTAGGAGACCTCCTGGCCCTGGCTGCGACGGGAGGCGATGGCGATCACCTCGTCGGCGGGAAAGCCCCGCTCGTCGAGGATGGCGAGCATTTCTCGGCCCACGTTGCCCGTGGCACCGACGACGGCGACCTTGTAACCCATTGTGGCTGACCCTTGATCTGTTCCGTCCCCCCGCTCGGCTCCGGCCGCCTCGAAGGGGCGCCCCCTGAGGGGGCCCGGAGGCTCGCCGCCGCCCCCTCGAACCCCGAGGAGGACAGGCGGGGAGCGAGAGGGTCGATCACGTCGTGGTCGTGGTTTTCGTCCCCGTCGTCAGCCCGCGCGCCGGCGACCGTCGCGCGGACGGCAGGGCGGCGTGGATGCGGGGGGCGGCACAAGACGACATCGACCGGACAACCTCTCGAATGGCGACGTTCTTCAAGGATCGGGCCGATGAAGTCAAGCAGAAGCCGCCACCCTTCGGCAAAGCACGGACGGCTCAACAGCCGGTGAACGAAGTGTTGGCGTGGAACGTCAACTTCGCCGGGTCGTTTCAAACCGGTATTGGCGTCTGCGCGCTATCCTACCTGTCGCAACAGCGGCCAGACCGGCCACGCGGAAAGCCCCATGGACCCGTCCTTCGCCCAGCCCCTCGCGCTCCTCCTCTGCGCGGTCGCCTTCTTCGGAACGCTCGCGTCGGCCACCGCGATCGGCGTGCTGAAAGGCGCGCTGCGCACCGCGTCCGTGCCCATGTCGGAGACCGCCGATCCGATGATGGCGATCCGCGGCCTGCACATGACCATGATGGTCGCCTGGATGGGCTTCTCCGGCTGGCGCTTCGGGATCGCGGTGCTGGCCGTGCACCTCCTCGCCGCCTTCCAGTTCTCCCGGCTTCAGACCGGCCGCGTGCTCGGCGCCGAGGCCATGCGCCGCTACGGTGTCGACGCGGTCGCCCGCGCCACCCTGGCGGCGCCCGCCGTCCTCGCCATCGGCGCCATGGCCATCTACGCGGCCGGCCGCCCGGGCTGAGGCGCACGCCGGCCAGGATCCGCACCGGAAACGACACCGGCCGGCGGGTCGCCCCGCCGGCCGGTGTCGTTCGTCGCGATCGCTCGGCGAGCCTTGCCTCAGGCGGCGAGGCTGCGCAGCACGTATTGCAGGATGCCGCCGTTCTTGAAGTAGTCGAGCTCGTCCAGCGTATCGATGCGGCAGAGGAGCTGGACCGACTTGGTCGACCCGTCCGCGAACGTGATCTCCGCCGTCAGCATCTCGCGCGGCTTCACGGTCTCGATGCCCCGGATGGTGACGGTCTCGTCGCCCTTGAGGCCGAGGGTCTGCCAGCTCTCGCCGTCCTTGAAGGTCAGCGGCACGATGCCCATGCCGACGAGGTTGGACCGGTGGATGCGCTCGAACGACTGGGCGATCACGGCCTTCACGCCAAGAAGATAGGTGCCCTTCGCCGCCCAGTCGCGGGACGAGCCGGTGCCGTATTCCTTGCCGGCGAAGACGACCAGCGGCACGCCCTCGTCCTTGTACGTCATGGCGGCGTCGTAGATCGGCAGCTGGGTCGCGTCCGGATAGTGCACCGTCACGCCGCCTTCCACGCCCGGCACCATCTGGTTCTTGATGCGGATGTTGGCGAAGGTGCCGCGCATCATGACTTCGTGGTTGCCGCGCCGGGTGCCGTACTGGTTGAAGTCCGCCGGCTTGACGCCGTTGTCGACCAGATACTTGCCCGCCGGGCTCGCCGCCTTGATGGAGCCGGCCGGCGAGATGTGGTCGGTGGTGATCGAATCGAGGAAGAGACCGAGCACGCGCGCGCCGTGGATGTCGCTCACGTCGCCGGGCTTGCGGCCCATGCCGACGAAGTAGGGCGGGTTCTGCACATAGGTCGAGCCCTCGTCCCACGCATAGGTGAGACCGGCCGCCACCGAGATGGCCTGCCAGTTGGCGTCGCCCTTGAAGACGTCCGCGTACTTCTTCTCGAAGATCTCCTTGGTGACGTTCTGCCGGATGAACTCGGCGATCTCCTTGGAGGAGGGCCAGATGTCCTTCAGATAGACCGGCTGGCCGTCCGAACCCGTGCCGAGCGGCTCGGTGGCAAGGTCGATCTGCATGGAGCCGGCGAGCGCGTAGGCGACCACCAGCGGCGGCGAGGCGAGGTAGTTCGCCCGCACGTCCGGGTTCACGCGGCCCTCGAAGTTGCGGTTGCCCGAGAGCACCGCCGCGGCCACCAGGTCGGCGGCGTTGATGGTCTTGGAGATCGCCTCCGGCAGCGGGCCGGAGTTGCCGATGCAGGTGGTGCAGCCGAAGCCGACGAGGTTGAAGCCGAGCGCGTCGAGGTCGCCCTGCAGGCCGGCCTTCTCCAGATACTCGGCCACCACCTGGGACCCCGGCGCCAGGGAGGTCTTCACCCACGGCTTGGAGGTGAGGCCCTTGGCGACCGCGTTGCGGGCGAGAAGGCCCGCGCCGATCATCACGCTCGGGTTGGAGGTGTTGGTGCAGGAGGTGATCGCCGCGATCACCACGTCGCCGTGGCCGAGGTCGAAGTCGGTGCCGGCGACGAGGCTGCGCTCGGCGGCGTCGGTCTTCTTGAACTCGGTCTCCAGGCTCTTCAGGAAGCCGGCCTTGGCCTCCTTCAGAAGCACCCGGTCCTGCGGCCGCTTCGGGCCGGCCAGCGACGGCTCCACGTCGCCGAGGTCGAGGGCGAGGGTGGAGGTGAACACCGGGTCTTCCGCGTCCGGCGTCAGCCACAGACCCTGGGCCTTGGCATAGGCCTCCACAAGCGCCACCCGGGCCGGGTCGCGGTTGGTGTCGGCGAGGAAGCGCACGGTCTCCGCGTCGGTCGGGAAGAAGCCGCAGGTGGCGCCATACTCCGGCGCCATGTTGCCGATGGTGGCGCGGTCCTCAAGGCTCATGTTGGCGATGCCGGGGCCGTAGAACTCCACGAACCGGCCGACCACGCCGTGCTTGCGCAGCATCTCGGTGACGGTCAGCACCAGGTCGGTCGCCGTCACGCCCTCCTTCAGCTTGCCGGTCAGCTTGAAGCCGACCACTTCCGGGATCAGCATGGAGAGGGGCTGGCCCAGCATGGCGGCCTCCGCCTCGATGCCGCCGACGCCCCAGCCGAGCACCGCCATGCCGTTCACCATGGTGGTGTGGCTGTCGGTGCCGACGAGCGTGTCCGGATAGGCGACCTCCGCGCCGTCCTCCATGCGGGTCCAGACGGTCTGCGCCAGGTATTCCAGGTTCACCTGGTGGCAGATGCCGGTGCCGGGCGGCACCACGCGGAAGTTGTCGAACGCCTGGGCGCCCCAACGCAGGAAGCGGTAGCGCTCGCCGTTGCGCTCGTATTCCAGCTCCACGTTGCGGTCGAACGCCTTCGGAGTGCCGAACTCGTCGACGATCACCGAGTGGTCGATGACGAGGTCGACGGGCACCAGGGGGTTGATCTTCTGCGGGTCGCCGCCGAGGGCCGTCATGGCGTCGCGCATGGCGGCGAGGTCGACCACCGCCGGCACGCCGGTGAAGTCCTGCATCAGCACCCGGGCCGGCCGGAAGGCGATCTCGCGGGTGGACTTGCGGGTCACCATCCACTCGGCCACCGCGCGGATGTCGTCCGCCGTCACGGTGCGGCCGTCCTCGAACCGCAGGAGGTTCTCAAGCAGCACCTTCAGCGAGAAGGGCAGCCGGGAAATGCCGGCAAGGCCGTTCTTCTCGGCTTCGGTCAGGCTGAAGGTGACGTAGGTCTTGTCTCCTACGGTCAGCTCCTTGCGGCAGTGAAAGCTGTCGAGCGACGACATCGGCGGTAGGTCCCTCGTTGTTGGGACGGCATCGACCGCGAAGGGGAACGGTGGGGACGGGCGCCCGAAGGCGGGCACGCCGCACCTGCCGGTCCGCTCCACCGGCCAGCCCCGCGTTTTTCGCGGTGCATGCGTGCCGTCAGGGCGGATTTGATTGACGTTTACGTAAGGGCCAGGACGCGACCCTCCATGAACTCGCGGGCGTTATAGAGATATTCGTAGCACGTGACTAGGATGACGAAAGACTCTAAATCGGACTCCTGATGCAGCGCGGCAAGGCTCGCGCAAGGCCGTTCCGGCCGTGCGTCGCCACGATCGCACCTGGACCGAACCAGGACCGAAAAGGACCGCTCCGCTCCTTGCCCCCGCGCCCCGAACCCGATCCCGTCACCGGTCCCGCTCCGCGCTTCCGGCCGCTGCCGCCGGTCCGCCTCGTCGTCGACGACCTGGTGGTGGAGCGCGGCGGCCGGCGCGTGCTCGACGGGGTCGGCCTGACGCTCGGCCCCGGCGAGGCCCTGCTCCTCACCGGGCCGAACGGCGTCGGCAAGTCGACGCTGATCCGCGCCCTCTTCGGCCTCGTGCGGCCGGAGGCGGGGCGCATCCGCCTGGAGGGGCCGGACGTGGAGGAGCCGGACGAGGTGGCGCCGCGCTGCCACTATCTCGGCCACCGGGACGCGCTGAAGACGGCCCTGACGGTCGCGGAAAACCTCGCCTTCTGGCGCCGCTTCCTCGGCGATCCCGGCCTCGAGGTCGACGCGGCCCTCGACCGGGTCGGCCTTCTCGATCTGTCCGACCTGCCCGCCGCCTATCTCTCCGCCGGCCAGCGCCGCCGGCTCGCCATCGCCCGGCTGATCGCGGTGCGCCGGCCGATCTGGCTCCTGGACGAGCCGACCGCCGCCCTCGACGCCGCCTCGGAGGCGACCCTCCTCGCCCTGATGGCGGCGCATCTGGCCGCCGGCGGCTCGCTTCTTGCCGCCACCCACCTGGCGCTGCCCCTTTCCGGCGCCCGCCGGCTGGCCCTCACCCCCGCCGACGTCGACGCGGGCTTCGATCCGGACCAGCCGGAAATCCCGCCCGCCGCGCCCGCCCGGGTGCCCCGGCCATGAGCGCCATGCTGGCCCTTTATGTGCGCGAGGTGCGGCTCGCCGTCCGCGTCGGCGGCGGCGCCCTCATGGGCGTGCTCTTCTTCCTGATCGTGGTCTCCGTCATTCCGTTCGCGGTCGGGCCGGACCTCAACCTTCTCTCCCGCCTCGGCCCGGCCGTGCTGTGGATCGGCGCGCTCCTTGCCACGCTCCTCGGCCTCGACCGCCTGTTCGAGGCCGACCGGGACGACGGCGCCCTCGACCTCATCGCCGGCTCCGGCCAGCCGCTGGAACTGGTGGCGCTCGTCAAGGCGCTCGCCCACTGGACGGCGACCGGCCTGCCGCTGGTGCTCGCGGCGCCGCTCTTCTCGCTTTTCCTCGCCATGACGCCGGAGACCATCGGCTCGACCATGCTGACGCTCCTCGTCGGCACGCCGGCGCTCACCTTCCTCGGCTCCATCGGGGCGGGCCTCACCGTGTCGCTCCGCCGGGGCGGGCTCCTGGTGCCCATCCTGATCCTGCCCTTCTGCATCCCGGTGCTGATCTTCGGCGTCTCCGCCTCCACCGCCGTGCAGTTCGACCCGGCGGCCTTCCACACGCCCTTCTATCTCCTCTGCGCCGTTTCCCTGGTGGCGGCCGTCACCGGACCGATCGCGGCGGCGGCGGCGCTCCGCGGCGGTCTCGACTGAGCCGGCCTCCATAGCGCGACATGGCGGGTCTGGCGAACACCGGATGGAGAGGCGGTTCGCCGCAGGCGGCCGCCGAAAATCCGCCCAGGTGGTCGCCCTTCATTGCGCCGAAATGGGAGCCGGACTAGATAGATCACCATGGCCCTCTCGATCACCGCCCTCGCCAACCCCACCCGCTTCCTCGGTCTCGTGGACCGGGCCGTGCCCTGGCTCGCCGGGTTGACGGCGGTGCTCTTCGCCGTCGGGCTCGTGCTCACGGCCCAGTCGCCCGCCGACTACCAGCAGGGCGAGACGGTGAAGATCATGTACATCCACGTGCCCGCCGCGTGGCTCTCCATGTTCACCTACGGCCTGATGACGGTCTCCGCCCTCGGCACGCTCGTCTGGCGCCACCCGCTCGCCGACGTCAGCGCCAAGGCGGCCGCCCCCATCGGCGCCGCCTTCACCTTCCTCGCCCTCGTCACCGGCTCGCTCTGGGGCAAGCCCATGTGGGGCACCTGGTGGGTGTGGGACGCCCGGCTGACGTCCGTGCTCGTCCTCTTCATCATGTATCTCGGCCTGATCGCCCTCTGGCGCACCATCGAGGACCCGAGCCGCGCCGCCCGCCCGGCCGCCGTGCTCATCCTGGTCGGCTCGGTGAACCTCCCCATCATCAAGTTCTCGGTCGACTGGTGGAACACCCTGCACCAGCCGGCGTCCGTCTTCCGCATGGACGGGCCGACCATCGACGGCTCCATGCTGACGCCGCTTCTGGTCATGGCGCTCGCCTTCACGCTCCTGATGCTCACGCTCCACCTGCTCGCCATGCGCAACGAGGTGCTCCGCCGGCGGGTGCGCGCCATCGGCCTCGTCACCGCCGGAGGCGCCCGCTGATGCTGACCGATCTCCTCGGCCCCCACGCGGGCTTCATCGTCGCCTCCTACGGGCTGACCGCCCTGGTGATCGCCGGCCTGATCGCCTGGGTTCTCGTCGATCACGGCGCGCAGAAGCGGCAGCTCGCGGCGTTGGAGTCCCGCGGCGTCCGCCGCCGCTCCGCCGCCCGGACCCTCGATCCGGAGGGCGCCGCATGAGCCCGCCGCGCGAGCCGTCCCCGACCGCCGCCGACAACGGGACCCCGCCGGCCACCCCCCGGCGCTCGATCCCGATCTGGGCCTTTCTGCCGGTCCTCCTCTTCGCGGCGCTCGCCACGCTCTTCTACGTGCGCCTCTACGCGGGCGATCCGTCCCAGCTGCCTTCGGCCCTCATCGGCCAGCCGGTGCCGGCCTTCACGCTGCCGCCGGTGGACGGGCTCACCGCCGGCGGTGAGCCGGTTCCGGGGCTCGCCGCCGCAGACCTTTCCGGCGGCGTCACCGTGGTCAACGTCTGGGCCTCCTGGTGCGGCCCCTGCCGGGCCGAGCACCCGCTCCTGATGGATCTGGCGGCGGACGACCGGTTCCGCCTCGTCGGCCTCAACTACAAGGACAGCCCGGCCAACGCGACGCGCTTCCTCAACGCCCTCGGCAACCCCTTCTCGGCCGTCGGTGCCGACCAGAGCGGCCGGGTCGGCATCGACTGGGGGGTCTATGGTGTGCCGGAGACCTTCGTGGTCGGGGCCGACGGCACCATCGCCTACAAGCACGTGGGTCCGCTCGATCCGGACAGCCTCGCCAACCGGCTGATGCCGGCGATCGACGCGGCGCTCGCCGCCGCCCGTCCCGCCAGCTGACGAAGGTCCGCGCCGCGCGCCCTATCGTGCCGTCACGTCCGATGGCATACCATCCGCGCGCCGCCCTAACCGGATGCCGCCCGCCCGATGACCGTCGCCGCTCCGCCGTCCGCCGTCCCGCTCGCCCCGCCGCCGACGCTCGGCGCCCTTGCCGGCGTGTTCGCCCGCGTCGGCCTCCTCGGCTTCGGCGGTCCGGCCGGACAGATCGCCCTCATGCACCGCATGATCGTCGACGAGCGCGGCTGGCTCACCGAGCGGCGCTACCTCGCCGCGCTCAACTACTGCATGCTGCTGCCCGGCCCCGAGGCCCAGCAGCTCGCCACCTACGTGGGCTGGCACCTGCACGGGGTGCGTGGCGGCCTCGTCGCCGGCACGCTCTTCCTCCTGCCCGGCTTCGTGCTCATCACGGCCATCGCCGCCGTCTACGCCGCGGTCGGCGAGACGCCGCTGGTGGAGGCGCTCTTCCTCGGCCTCAAGGCCGCCGTGCTCGCCATCGTGGTGGAGGCGCTGATCCGGATCGGCCGGCGGGCACTCACCACGCGGCTCGCCCTCGGCCTTGCGGCCGCCGCCTTCCTGGCCATCTTCGTCTTCCGGATTCCGTTTCCGCTGGTCATCCTCGCCGCCGCGCTGATCGGCGCCGTGGCCGGCCGGGGCACGCCCCGCGCCCTCGACACCGGGGATCCGCCGCGCCCGCGGGGCGCCGCCGGCACGGTCGCGACCGCCGCCACCTGGATCGCCGTCTGGGCCTTTCTGCCGGTCCTCGTCGCGCTGGTCACCGGCCTCGACGGCACCTTCGCCCGGCTCGGCGCCTTCTTCTCCTCGCTCGCCGTCGTCACCTTCGGCGGCGCCTATGCGGCGCTCGCCTACGTGGCCCAGGCGGCGGTCGAAACCTACGGCTGGCTCACCGCGCCGGAGATGCTGGACGCCCTCGCCATGGCGGAGACGACCCCCGGTCCGCTGGTGCTGGTGCTCGTCTTCATCGGCTATCTCGCCGGCTTCCGCGAACCCGGCGGGCTCGATCCGACGGTCGGCGGGCTCCTCGGCGCGCTCGTCACCGCCTGGGTCACCTTCGTGCCGTCCTTCCTGTGGATCTTCGTCGGCGCCCCCCACGTGGAGCGCATCCTCGCCTCGCCCCGGCTCGGCGCCGCGCTCTCGGCGGTGACGGCGGCGGTCACCGGCGTGATCCTCAACCTCACGGTCTGGTTCACTCTCAACGTGCTCTTCACCCGGGTGGAGACGGTGGCCGTCGGCCCGCTCGCCCTGACGGTGCCCGACCCGGCCAGCCTCGACGTCACGGCTCTCGGCCTTGCCCTCGTCGCCGCCGTCCTGGTGTTCCAGGTGAAGGCCGGCCTTGCCGTCACCCTCGGCGCCTCGGCCGCCCTCGGCCTCCTCGTCACCTACGGCCCCAAACTCTTCTGAGCCCGACTTTCTAAAGCTGCTCCGGGACCCCGTCCGACCCGTCAGGCCTGGGAGGGTCGCCCGCCGAAGATGGCGCTGCCCACCCGCACGTGGGTGGCGCCGTGGCGGATCGCCGTCTCGAAGTCCGCCGACATGCCCATGGACCGGCCTGGAACGCCGGCCCGCGCGGCGAGCTCGTCGAGGAGCGCGAAGTGGAGCGAGGGATTGTCGTCCACCGGCGGGATGCACATCAGCCCCTCGATGGCGAGCCCGTGCACCGTCCGGCAGCGCTCCACGAAGGCGACCGCCTCGGCCGGCGCGATGCCGGCCTTCTGGGCCTCCTCGCCGGTGTTGACCTGGACGAAGAGCCGCGGCCGGCGGTCCTGGCGGGCCATCTCGCTGGCGAGCGCCGCGGCGATCTTGTCCCGGTCCACCGTGTGGATCACGTCGAAGAGGGCCACCGCCTCGCGCGCCTTGTTGGACTGCAGCGGCCCGATCAGGTGCACTTCGAGGCCCGGTGTCTCGGCGCGGAGGATCGGAAACTTGGCGTCCGCCTCCTGCACCCGGTTCTCACCGAACACCCTCTGCCCGGCCGCGATCACCGGGCGGATCTCCTCCACCCCGAAGGTCTTCGACACGGCGATCAGCGTCACGCTCCCGGCCGGCCGGCCGGCATCCCGTTCGGCGGTGGCGATGCGGTCCTTGATGGCGGCGAGGGCGGCGGCGGATGACATGGGAACTCCTCAAGCGTCCGCCGACCTGACCCGGCCGGGTCACCCGCTGTCAAGTCTCGGCCTGTCGCAGCGGGTCTTCAGCCTGTCGCACCGGCTCTTCAGCCGGTCGCAGCGGCTCTGCGGCATTGACCGGCCAGTGCATTTCTGGTGATGGTCTGGCACCCTCTCATGCGCGGGTTCATGGCCGGGCAGGCCATGACCGGGGCCGCCGCACCGGCGCGGAACCCGGCATCCCACTGACCAGGACGTACGAAGCGAACCCATGGCGACCGAGCGCTACAACGCCCGCGAGGCGGAAGCCCGCTGGCAGACCGTGTGGACCGAAGGCAAGGTCTACCAGACGCCGAACGACGACCCGCGGCCGAAATACTACGTCCTTGAGATGTTCCCCTATCCGTCCGGGCGCATCCACATGGGCCACGTGCGCAACTATTCCATGGGCGACGTGGTGGCCCGCTTCAAGCGCGCCAAGGGTTTCAACGTCCTGCATCCCATGGGCTGGGACGCCTTCGGCATGCCGGCCGAGAACGCCGCCATGCAGAACAAGGTCCATCCGAAGAGCTGGACCTACCAGAACATCGCCACCATGCGCGGCCAGCTGCAGTCCATGGGCCTGTCGCTCGACTGGAGCCGCGAGTTCGCCACCTGCGACGTGGAATACTACACCCGCCAGCAGCACCTCTTCCTGGATTTCCTCGCCGCCGGCCTTGTCACCCGCCGCCAGTCCAAGGTGAACTGGGACCCGGTGGACATGACCGTGCTCGCCAACGAGCAGGTGATCGACGGCCGCGGCTGGCGCTCCGGCGCCCTTGTGGAGCAGCGCGAGCTGACCCAGTGGTTCCTGAAGATCACCGACTACGCGGAGGATCTCCTCACCGCGCTCGACGGCCTCGACCGCTGGCCGGAGAAGGTGCGCACCATGCAGCGCAACTGGATCGGCCGCTCGGAGGGCCTGCGGATCCGCTTCGCGCTCGCCGGCAACGGCGCGCCGGAGAGCGCCCGCACCGTGGAGGTCTTCACCACCCGGCCGGACACGCTGTTCGGCATGAGCTTCCTCGCCCTCTCGCCGGACCATCCGGTGACGAAGATGCTCGCCGCCGACAACCCGGATCTCGCCGCCTTCGTGGACGAGTGCCACCGCATGGGCACCTCCGTCGCCGCCCTGGAGACGGCGGAGAAGAAGGGCTTCGACACCGGCCTCAAGGTCGTGCACCCGTTCACCGGGGACATGCACCCGGTCTATGTGGCCAACTTCGTGCTGATGGACTACGGCACCGGCGCCCTCTTCGGCTGCCCGGCCCACGACCAGCGCGACCACGACTTCGCGTCCAAGTACGGCCTGCCCATTCACCCCGTGGTGGTGCCGGAGGGGGTCGATGCGGCCGGCTTCTCGGTCGCCGACGCGCCCTTCCTCGACGACGGCCGCATCGTCAACTCCGCCTTCCTCGACGGCCTCTCGGTCGGCGAGGCCAAGGAGGCCGTCGCCCGCCGGCTGGAGGCCGTCACCCTCGACGGAGCGCCCGCCGCCGCGCGCCAGGTGAACTATCGCCTGCGCGACTGGGGCATCTCGCGCCAGCGCTACTGGGGCTGCCCCATCCCGGTCATCCACTGCGAGACCTGCGGCGTGGTGCCGGTGCCGAAGGCCGACCTGCCGGTCGCGCTGCCGGACGACGTGGAGTTCGACCGTCCGGGCAACCCGCTCGACCGGCATCCCACCTGGCGCCACGTGGCCTGCCCCGCCTGCCGCGAGCCCGCCCGGCGGGAGACGGACACCATGGACACCTTCGTGGACAGCTCCTGGTACTTCGCCCGCTTCACCGCCCCGGACGCGGACGATCCGACCATCCCGGCGGTGGCCGACGCTTGGCTGCCGGTGGACCAGTATATCGGCGGCATCGAGCACGCCATCCTGCACCTCCTCTATTCGCGCTTCTTCACCCGCGCCATGCGGGCGACCGGCCATGTGAACCTCGACGAGCCGTTCCGCGGCCTCTTCACCCAGGGCATGGTGGTGCACGAGACCTACCGCGGTCCGGACGGCGCCTGGGTGTCGCCGGCGGACGTGCGCTTCGAGGAGACGGACGACGGCCGCAAGGCCTTCCTGGCGACGACCGGCGCGCCGGTCGTCATCGGGTCGATCGAGAAGATGTCGAAGTCCAAGAAGAACACCGTGGACCCGACCGACATCATCGAGAGCTACGGCGCCGACACGGCCCGCTGGTTCATGCTGTCGGACTCGCCGCCGGAACGGGACGTGGAGTGGACCGACGCGGGCGCGCAGGGCACCAACCGCTTCTTGCAGCGGGTCTGGCGCCTCGTCACCGAAGCCGCCCGCGACCTGCCGGCCGCGTCCCCCGCCGGGGCGCCGAGCGCCGAGGCGACCGCCATCCTGAAGGCCGCCCACAAGGCGCTCGCGGCCGTGGACGAGGCGATCGAGGGCCTGCGCTTCAACGTGGCACTCGCCAAGATCTACGAGCTCGTCAACACGCTCGGCTCCGCCTTCGCCAACGACAAGCCGCGCTTTGCCGCCGACGCCAGCTTCACGGCCGCCTTCCGCGAGGCGCTCGGCATCCTCGTCCAGGTGATGGCGCCGATGACGCCGCATCTGGCCGAGGAGTGCTGGCAGGCGCTCGGCCGCGACGGCCTCGTCGCCAACACCCCCTGGCCGGCGGTCGACCCGTCGCTCCTCGTGGAGGACGAGCTGACGCTGCCCGTGCAGGTGAACGGCAAGAAGCGCGCCGACGTCACCGTTCCCCGGGACGCGGACGCCGCCACGGTGGAGGCCGCCGCCCTCGCGCTCGAGGCCGTCATCAAGGCGCTCGACGGCAAGCCGCCGCGAAAGGTCATCGTCGTGCCCCAGAGGATCGTCAATGTCGTCGCCTGACCAAGGTCCCGCCCGCCCCGCCGGACGGCGGACGGCCGCCATCCTCCTCGGCCTTGCGGTCGCCGTTTCCGGCTGCCAGGTCCGGCCGCTCTACGCCCCCACGGCGACGGGCGCCGGAGCCGACAGCACGGTCGTCGCCGAACTTTCCGCGATCGGCATCGAGCCGCTTCGCGACCGGCTCGGCCAGAGCCTCGTCAACGAGCTGATCTTCGCCCTGCGGGGCGGCGCCGCGCTCACCGACCCGCGCTACCGGCTGCGGCTGATCGTGACCAGCCGCAAGTCCGAGCTCGCCATCCAGGAGTTCGAGGACGTGCCGACGGCGAACCTCATCGCCGTCACCGCCTCCTATACCCTGACGGAGACGCGCACCGGGCGGGTCGTCACCACCGGCACCACCTACACCACCGCGTCCTACGACTTCTCGTCCCAGCGCTTCGCCAACCTCCGGGCCGAGCGCGACGCGGAGGACCGCGCCGCCAAGGCCGCCGCCGAGGACATCCGCACGCGCCTCGCCGCGGTCCTCGCCACCGCACCCCCGCCCGCACCCCCGACCGCCTCGGGCACCTGACGGCCCATGGTCGCCCCCAAGGCCCAGGACATCGACCGGATCGTCGCCCGCCCCCCGGCGGGCGTCGGCTTCTACCTCGTCTACGGCCCGGACAGCGGCCTCGTCGCCGAGCGCGCCGCCGCGATCGCCGCCAAGAGCGCGGACGCGGCCGACCCCTTCTCGCTGATCCGGCTGGACGCCGCCCAGATCGCCCAGGACCCGAGCCGGCTTGCCGACGAGGCCTACGCGGTCTCCATGTTCGGCGGCCGGCGCGCCATCCTGATCCGGGAAGCCGGATCGCGCCCGACCGTCGCCACGGCGGTGACCGCCCTGATGAAGACGCCGCCGGCCGAGACGGTCGTGGTGCTGGAGGCGGGCGACCTGAAGAAGAGCCACGCCCTCCGGACCCTCTTCGAGCGCGACAAGACCGCCTACGCCTTGCCCTGCTACGTGGACGACGACGCCGCCATCGGCCGGCTGATCGAGCAGGAGACCCGCGAGGCGGGCCTTGCCATCGACGCGGACGCCCGCGCCGCCCTCCTCGCCCATCTCGGCGGCGACCGGCTGGTCACCCGGGGCGAGGTTCAGAAGCTCTGCCTTTACGCGCTCGGCCGCGACCGCATCACCCTCGACGACGTGGAGGCGCTGATCGGCGACAGCTCCGGCATCGGCGCCGACGAGGTGGTGGACCACGCCGCGACCGGCGATCTGCCCGGTCTGGTGGCGGCGCTCACCCGGGCCGCCCACGAGGGCGTGGAGGCGGGCACCATCGCCCAGACCGCCCTTCGCACCTTCCAGATGCTCGACGATGCCCGCGGCGACGTGGACGGCGGCCGCCGACCCGAGGACGTGGTGGACGGCCTCCGGCCGCCGCTCTTCTTCAAGCGGAAGGGCAAGGTCGCCGCCGCCCTCCGCCTCTGGACCGCCGCCCGCCTGGAGCGCGCCCTCGCGCTCGTCGCCGACACCGTCCGCGACGCCCGCCTCAACCCGGTCCTTGCCCGCGAAATCGTCGGCGACACCCTCATTACCCTCGCCCGCGTCGCCCACCAGGCCAAGGGCCGCGACCGGTAGCGGGGTTGCCCGGCGCTAAGGAAAGCGTGGGTGGTCCGCCTCCGCGGATCATGACGACGGTGGAGCGAGACGAGCCGGTTTGCCGAAATCCCGCGACCTCGTTGCCGTCATGATCCGCGCAGGCGGACCACCCACGCATTGATCTCCCCCCACCCCCCAACGCAAAACGGCCCACCTCCCGGCGGGCCGTTCCCCCTTGCTACTCCCCAACCGGCCCTTACCCGCCGATCAGCCGCCGGGTCACCTCTTCCAGCTGCTCCAGGCTCTGGTACCGGATCCGCACCTCGCCGGAGCCGTTCGGCTTGTGGCTGATCTCCACCTTGAGGCCGAGCGCGTCGAGGATCTGCTGCTCCAGCGCCTTGGTGTCGGCGTCCTTCTCCGGCTTCGGCGCCTTGGCCCGACCCTTCGTCTCCACCATCGTCGACTGGGCGAGGCTTTCGGCGGAGCGGACCGTCAGGCCCTCGTCCACGATCTTGCGGGCGAGGCCTTCCGGATCCGGCGCCGAGACGAGCGCGCGGGCATGGCCGGCGGTCAACTGACCATCGATCAGATACTGGCGCACGGGTTCGGGCAGCTTCAGGAGACGCAGCGTGTTGGCCACGTGGCTGCGGCTCTTGCCGATCACCTGGGCGAGATCGTTCTGCGTGTAGGCGAAGTCGGCGATCAGCTGGTCGTAGCCGTAGGCTTCTTCCAGCGGGTTGAGGTCCTGCCGCTGCACGTTCTCGATGATGGCGATCTCCAGCGCCTCCTTGTCGTTCACCTCGTGGATGACGACGGGGATTTCGTGGATGCCGGCCTTCTGGGCCGCCCGCCAGCGCCGTTCGCCGGCGATCAGCTCGTAGTAGTTGCCGCTCCCCGCGGCCGGGCGGACCACCACCGGCTGGATCACGCCGTGCTGGCGGATTGAACCGGCCAGCTCGTCGAGCTCCTCCTCGCGGAACAGCCGGCGCGGATTCTTCGGGTTGGCCTTGATCAGGTCGATGGGCACCTTGCGGGTGCCGCGAACCCGCTCCACCACCTCGAACTCGGAGCTCGCATCGCCGATCAGCGCTGCCAGCCCGCGCCCGAGACGCCGCCGTCCGGTTTCGTCCGTCATCGTCATAGGGGGGTCTCTTCTGGTCCAAACCGTTGCGGGAAGCCGGTCGTCAGGCCGCGTTGGCGGCCCGGAGGCGGCGTTCCCGCTGGATGATCTCGGAGGCGAGCTTCAGGTAGGCCTGGCTGCCGCTGCACTTCAGGTCGTAGAGAAGCGCCGGCTTGCCGTAGGACGGCGCTTCGGACACCCGCACATTGCGCGGGATGATGGTCTCGTAGACCGTCTCGCCCATGTGCGAGCGCACGTCGCTCACCACCTGGCCGGAGAGGTTGTTGCGGCTGTCGTACATGGTCAAGACGATGCCGTGGATGGTGAGGTCCGGGTTCAGCGAGCGCTTCACCTGCTCCACCGTCTGGAGCAGCTGGCTGAGACCCTCCAGAGCAAAGAACTCGCACTGGAGCGGCACCAGGATGGAGTTGGCCGCCGACATGGCGTTGACGGTCAGAAGGTTCAGGGACGGCGGGCAGTCCACCAGGATGTAGGTGAAGCGCTTCATCGTGCCGGTGGTGTCGGCAAGCGCCCGCTCCGTGTGCGCCTTGATGGCGTGGCGCAGGCGGAAGGCGCGGTCGCCTTCACGGGCGATCTCCAGCTCCACGCCGAGATTGTCGAGGGTGGAGGGCGCCACGGTCAGCCGGGGCACCACGGTCTCCACCAGCGCCTCGTCGAGGCGCGCGTCCCCGACGAGGACGTCGTAGGTGGAGACGTCGCGGGCCTTGCGGTCGATGCCGAGGCCCGTGGAGGCGTTGCCCTGCGGGTCGAGATCGACGATGAGCACTTCTTCGCCGATCGCCGCCAGGGCGGTTCCGAGATTGATGGCGGTGGTCGTCTTGCCGACGCCGCCCTTCTGGTTGGCAAGCGCCAGGACACGCGGATGATCAGTGGTCATGGATGGCCTCTCGTCCCCGGCCGCCGGGACGTTTCGTCTCCGCATCAATCCCCGGCGCGGCGGCGCACGTGCGTCAGCACGGCGATCCGCCCGTCCGGTTCGATCCGGCTCTGATGTTCTAGCAGATCGAACGTCCAGGAATGAACGGCTGCGTTAACTTCGGATTCAAAATCCCGTCCTTTGTGGAAAACACCCCGCGCACCGGCCGAAAGCCAGGGTTCGGCGAGGCCGAGAAGCGCGTCGAGCGCCGCCAGCGCCCGCGCCGAGACCGCCTCCACGGGACCGTCGATTCGTTCCGCCGCCGACTCGATTCGCGCCACCACCACCTTGGCCGGCAGGCCGAGCTCGCGGATCACGGTCTGGAGGAAGGCGCCCTTGCGACCGTTGGATTCCACCAGCGTCACGCGCGAGCCCGGCCGCTCGGCGATCAGGATGGCCGTGACGAGCCCCGGGAAGCCCGCCCCGGAGCCGAGGTCCACCCACCGGTCGGCGTCCGGCGCGGCGAGATGCGCCTGCGCGCCGTCGGCCACATGGCGGCGCCAGATGTCCGGCAGCGTGGACGGCGCGATCAGGTTCTTGGCCGGCTGCCAGCGGCGGACGAGGCCCACGTACGCGACGAGCCGGTCGCGGGCGACGGCCGTCAGCGGCACGATCGCCTCCACGGCCGCAAGGCCCGCCGCGTCCTCCGCCGTCATGCCACACCCCGCGAGGGCGCGGCGTCGTCCGCCGTGCCGTCCGGCTCGCGCCCCGCCGCCGCCTTCCGCACATGGGCGAGCAGCAGCGTCACGGCCGCCGGCGTCACCCCGTCCACCCGCGCGGCCTGGCCGAGGGTCGCCGGCCGGGTCGCGGCGAGTTTCTGCCGCACCTCGTTGGAAAGACCCGGCACGGCGCCGTAGTCGAAGTCCGCCGGGATGCGGAGGCTCTCGTCGCGCCGGAAGGCCGCGATATCGGCCTCCTGGCGGCCGAGATAGACCGCGTAGAGCGCCTCGATCGACAGCGCCTCGCGTACCGGCGGCGGAATGCCGTCGAGCGCCGGCCAGATCGCCGCCAACCGCTCCAGCGTCACGTCCGGATAGGCGAGGAGGTCGTAGGCGCTTCGCCGCTGGCCGTCCTGGTTGAGGGTCAGCCCGTGGTCGGCCGCGCGGCTCGGCGTGATCGTCAGGCCGCGGGCAAGATCCCGCGCGGCATCGAGCGCCGCCATCTTCGCCCCGAAGGCGGCCGCGCGCGTCTCCCCCACGAGCCCGAGGGCGATGCCCCGGCCGGTCAGCCGCTGGTCCGCGTTGTCGGCGCGGAGCGTCAGGCGATACTCCGCCCGCGAGGTGAACATGCGGTAGGGCTCGGTGATGCCCTTGGTGACGAGGTCGTCGATCATCACGCCGAGATAGGCCTCCGACCGGTCGAACACCACGCCGTCCGCCCCGCCCGCCCGCCGGGCCGCGTTCAGCCCCGCCACCAGCCCTTGCGCCGCCGCCTCCTCGTAGCCGGTCGTCCCGTTGATTTGGCCGGCGAGGAAGAGGCCCGGCAGCGCCTTCGCCTCCAGGGTGGCGAAGAGGGCGCGCGGGTCCACGTGGTCGTACTCGATGGCATAGCCCGGCTGCAGGATCACCGCCCGCTCCAGCCCCGGAATGGTGCGCATGAAGTCCGCCTGCACGCTCTCCGGCAAGGAGGTGGAGATGCCGTTCGGGTAGACCACCGGCGTATCGAGCCCCTCCGGCTCCAGGAAGATCTGGTGCCCGTCCCGGTCGCCGAAGCGGACGATCTTGTCCTCGATGGACGGGCAGTAGCGCGGGCCGCGGCTCTCGATCCGGCCGGAATACATGGCCGAGCGGTGGATGTTGTCGCGGATCACCCGGTGGGTGGCGTCCGTGGTGCGCGTCACCCCGCAGGCGATCTGCGGCGTGGTGATCGCGGTCGTCAGCGTGGAGAAGGGCTCCGGCGTCTCGTCGCCCGGCTGCATCTCCAGCGACGCCCAGTCGATCGTCCGCCCGTCGAGCCGCGCCGGGGTTCCGGTCTTCAGCCGGCCGAGCGGCACCTTCAGCCGCGCCAGCGTCCGCGTCAGCCCGTAGGCCGGCGCCTCGCCCACCCGGCCGGCCGGAATGGTGCGGTCGCCCATGTGGATGAGCCCGCCGAGGAAGGTGCCGGTGGTCAGCACCACAGCCCCGGTCCGGATCCGGCACCCGTCCGCCATCGCCACCGCGGCGACCCGACCGTCCGCCACCACCAGATCGTCCGCCTCGCCCTCGATCACGTCGAGCCCGGCGCGGTCGCGGATCGCCGCCTGCATGGCCGCCCGGTAGAGCGACCGGTCGGCCTGGGCGCGCGGGCCGCGCACCGCCGGACCCTTCCGCCGATTGAGCAGGCGAAACTGGATGCCGGCCGCGTCCGCCACCCGGCCCATCAGGCCGTCGAGCGCGTCCACCTCCCGCACCAGGTGACCCTTGCCGAGCCCGCCGATGGCCGGATTGCAGGACATGACGCCCACCGTGTCGAACCGGTGGGTGACGAGCGCCGTCCGGGCGCCGAGCCGGGCGGCGGCGTGCGCCGCCTCGACGCCCGCGTGGCCGCCGCCGATGACGACCACGTCATAGGAGGGAGAAGACATGGGTCCGATCCGGAAAAGGAGAGGGCGCGACCGGCGCGCCATTGCGGCATTTTCTACAGGCAAAGCGGCCGAAGGTCAAAGCGCTGAGGTCGGTATGGACGCGGCGGAGAGCGCGCCGGAACGCCATCGGATTGGATCCGAATCGACCGATCGGAAACCTTGTCCACAGCCTGTGGAGTGTTTCACGTGAAACGTCCACAGGCCTGCACCGGTTATTTACCGATGCAGAAATTGGCAAAGATCGCCCCCAGGACTTCCTCGACGTCCACCTGGCCCACCAACCGCCCCAAGGCCTGCGACGCCCGGCGGATCTCGTCCGCCCGCACCTCCAGCGGCGCGCAAGCGTCCTCCGCCCGCAGAAGCGCCTCGACCGCTTCGGCCACGCACACCCGCTGACGCTCCTGTGCGATCAGCGACGGCTCGGCCGACTTGGACTGGAGAACCCTTGCGATCGCGTCCAGCAGACCGTCGATGCCAAACCCTGTTCGACTGCTCACCGCCAACCGGTTCGGATCCGACTCGATCGCGCCTAATTGATCCGCCTGCGAGCGCACCGCAATCACCGGCACCCCGCCATTACCCGGGTCGCCTCCTTCCGGCCGCACACCCACTCCCGCCAAAAGGTCTGACGGCGGCGCCCCCCCGTCGGGATCCAGCCACAGAATCACGTCCGCGACACCCGCCCGCGACCGCGCCCGCCGCACGCCTTCCTGCTCCACCCGGTCGTCGCTGTCCCGCAGCCCCGCCGTATCCACCAGCACCACCGGCAGGCCTTCAAGGTCCAGGTGCACCTCCAGCACGTCCCGCGTCGTTCCCGGCACTTCCGTGACGATTGCCACCTCTCGCCCCGCCAGATGGTTCACGAGGCTGGACTTGCCGGCGTTCGGCGGCCCCATGACCACCACCTGGAACCCGTCGCGGATCCGCTCGCCCCGTCCGCCGTCCGCCAACACCCGCTCCATCTCGGCCCGCACCGCGGTGACCCGCGCGAGCCCGTCGTCGGCAACGGACCCCGGCACATCCTCCTCCTCGGCGAAGTCGAGATCGGCCTCCACAGCCGCCCGCGCCGCCAGCAGGTCGGCCCGCCAGCGCATCGCCCCCTGGCCGAACGCGCCTTCGGCAAGCCGAAGCGCCTGCCGGCGCTGCGCCTCCGTTTCCGCCTGCACCAGATCGGCGAGGCCCTCCACGGCTGTCAGGTCCATCCGGCCATTCTCGAAGGCCCGCCGGGTGAAGGCGCCGGCCGGCGCGGCCACCAGACCGGGCAGGCCACCCAGCCGTCGCAGCAGGGCCGCCACCACGGCGCGCCCGCCATGCACCTGAAACTCCGCCACGTCGTCGCCCGTGAAGCTCCGCGGGGCGGGGAAGAAGAGCACCAGCCCCCGATCGAGGATCGACCCGTCCGCGTCGCGCAGGGCCCCATAGGCCGCCGCGCGGGGCGCCGGCACGCGCCCGAACACGGCCTGAAGCGCCGACCGGACCGCCGGACCGGACATACGGATCACCGCCACCCCCGCCGGACCCCGTCCGGAGGAGAGCGCGTAGAGCGTCGGCGCTTGGCTGTCGGTCACCGTCTGGTCTCCCTTGTGCGCGACGCGCGCCACGGTCGGTCATTCCGATCATCGACCCGGACGCGCCGGGACCGCGCCCAAGTCGCCGCCGCCATCCAACTGGCCCTCGACGCGATTCACGTGAAACACAGGAAGCGCGGACCCGTCCAGATCCATCACCGCCTGTCCCTCAAACAGCAAGAGGCCGCCCGGTCGCCCGGACGGCCTCTTGCTGTTTCACGTGAATCCGAGGCGTGCCTCAGGTGTTCATGCTGTCGAAGAAGTCGCCGTTGGTACGGGTCTGGCGCAGCTTGTCGATCAGGAACTCGGTCGCGTCCGTGGTGCCCATGGGGTTCAGGATGCGGCGGAGCACGAAGGTCTTCTTCAGCTTGTCCGGCGGCACCAACAGGTCCTCCTTGCGGGTGCCGGAGCGCTGGATGTCGATGGCCGGGAACACGCGCTTGTCCGAGATCTTCCGGTCCAGGATGATCTCCGAATTGCCGGTGCCCTTGAACTCCTCGAAGATCACCTCGTCCATGCGGCTGCCGGTGTCGATCAGCGCCGTGGCGATGATGGTCAGCGAGCCGCCCTGCTCGATGTTGCGGGCCGCGCCGAAGAAGCGCTTCGGCCGCTGCAGAGCGTTGGCGTCCACGCCGCCGGTCAGCACCTTGCCGGAGGACGGCACCACGGTGTTGTAGGCGCGCCCCAGGCGGGTGATGCTGTCGAGGAGGATCACCACGTCGCGGCCGTGCTCGACGAGGCGCTTGGCCTTCTCGATCACCATCTCGGCCACCTGCACGTGGCGCACCGCCGGCTCGTCGAAGGTGGACGACACCACCTCGCCGCGCACCGACCGCTGCATGTCGGTCACTTCCTCCGGCCGCTCGTCGATCAAGAGCACGATGAGATAGCATTCCGGATGGTTGGCCGTGATGGAGTGGGCGATGTTCTGCAACAGCACCGTCTTGCCGGTGCGCGGCGGCGCCACGATCAGGGCGCGCTGGCCTTTGCCGAGCGGCGCCACAATGTCGATGATGCGGGCGGAGAAGTCCTTGCCCACATGGCCCTCCACCTCCATGCGGAAGCGATCGTCCGGATAGAGGGGGGTCAGGTTGTCGAAGTGGACCTTGTGGCGAGCCTTGTCCGGGTCCTCGAAGTTGACCGTGTTGACCTTCAGGAGCGCGAAATAGCGTTCGCCGTCCTTCGGGCTGCGGATCTGGCCTTCCACCGTGTCGCCGGTGCGCAGCGAGAAGCGGCGGATCTGCGACGGCGAGATGTAGATGTCGTCCGGACCCGGCAGATAGTTGGCGTCCGGCGAGCGCAGGAAGCCGAAGCCGTCCTGCAGCACTTCCACCACGCCCTCGCCGATGATGTCCGTGTCCTGCGCCGCCAACTGCTTCAGGATTGCGAACAGCAGTTCCTGCTTGCGCATGGTGGAGGCATTTTCCACCTCGAGTTCTTCCGCGACCGCCAGGAGCTCGGTCGGGGTCTTCTTCTTCAGATCCTGGAGTTTCATCTCCGCCATGAAGGCTCGTCTCGTGTCTGGTGTGAGGGTGCGACGGCGGGCTTTGAGAACAATCCCGGTCGGGTCGGCAAGGAAAGGGGAAGGGGTGTCGGCGGGGCTGCTCGGCAGGCTCGAACGGCGGGGAGGAAGGGCCGTGGGTCCGGGGGACAGGTCTTCGGCGATCCGACGACCGGCCACGTCCGGATCGTGGCGTCAGGGGCCTCGGCGTGGGCGTGCACCCGGGGAGAGTGCGTCAATGCCGCGTCGACATCGGATGAGGTCCAGCCGGATATAGCTGCTTCGAACGGCCGCCACAAGGGGAGGCGCGCCGGGAAATCGTCAGGATCGACGCCGATCTCCCAGGGGCAAAGCGGCCGCCGGCGCCATCGGCGTCCGACGGCCGGCCGGCGTCAGAAGGGCTTCAGGACGACCAGAACCAGGATGACGAGGAGAAGGAGCGTCGGCACCTCGTTGGCGATCCGATAGAAGCGCCCCGGTTTCACGTTGCGGTCCTCGGCAAAGGCCCGGGTCCAGGCCGCGCAGGCGCCGTGGAAGCCAGAGAGGAGCAGCACGAACAGGATCTTGGCGTGCAGCCAGCCGTCGGTGAACCAGCCGCCCTGCCAGGCGAGCACCAGGCCGAACACCCAGGTGGCGATCATGGCCGGCGTCATGATGGCCTTGAGGAGCCGCCGCTCCATCACCTTGAAGGTCTCCGAGGCGGGCGACCCGGCCGGCGCGTCGGCGTGGTAGACGAAGAGGCGCGGCAGGTAGAAGAGCGCCGCCATCCAGGCGATCAGCGCGAACAGGTGGCCGACCTTCAGCCAGCCGTAGAGATCCGTCACGAAATCCTCCTTGCCGCCGCCATCGGCGGGCTTTGGGTGAAAAAAGCGGAAGGATGGGCGCCTCAGCCGGCGCCGCCCGCCCGCACCCGCGCCACCATGCGGGCGACCGCCTCCGGCGTGGCATCGGGCGTGATGCCGTGGCCGAGGTTGAAGATCAGCGGTCCGCCGCCGAGCGCCGCCAGCACCTGGTCGACGCCCCGGTCCACCGCCTCCCCGCCGACCACCAGGCGAAGCGGGTCCATGTTGCCCTGCACCGGCACCAGCGGCTGCACGTGGTCGCGGGCGAAGGCGGCCGGCGTCTGCCAGTCGAGCCCGACCGCCGTCACCTTCGTGCGCCGCACATAGTCCGGCAGGCGGGCCGAGGCGCCCTTCGGGAAGCCGATGATGCGCGCGCCCGGCACCAGAGCCCGAACGCCCGCCACGATGCGCGCCACCGGTTCCACCGCGTAGCGTTCGAAGCCCGCGTCGTCGAGGGCGCCCGCCCAGGTGTCGAAGATCTGCACCGCGTCGGCGCCGGCCTGGAGCTGCGCCACCAGATAGCGCACCGAGGCCTCCACCAGCACGTCCATCAGCCGGTCCATGGCAGCCGGATGGGTGAGGGCGGCCTTGCGGGCCGGCCCCTGGTCCGGCGTGCCCCGGCCGGCGATAATGTAGGTCGCCAGCGTCCAGGGCGCCCCGCAGAAGCCGAGGAGCGTGGTCTCGGCCGGGAGGGCCGCCCGGATCGACGCGACGGCGTCCAGCACCGGCGCCAGCCGCTCCAGGAGGCGCGTGGGGTCGAGGGCGTCGAGCCGATCGAGGTCGATCGGGTCGAGCCGCGGACCCTCCCCTTCGGCAAACCAGACGTGCTGGCCGAGGGCGTGCGGCACCACCAGGATGTCGGAGAACAGAATGGCGGCGTCGAAGCCGAAGCGGCGGATCGGCTGCAGCGTGACTTCCGTCGCGAACGCCGGGCTGTAGCAGAGGTCGAGGAAGCCGCCGGCCTCCGCCCGGGTGGCCCGGTACTCCGGCAGGTAGCGGCCGGCCTGACGCATCATCCAGATCGGCGGCGGGAAGATCCGCTCGCCGTCGAGCACCCGGAGCACGGTGCGGGCGCTGGACGCCCCACCCGTGTCTTCAAAGCCCGTCCCCTCGAAGCCCTTGCCTGCGGGGGCGGGGGCGGCGGGCGCGCCGGCCTCCGGTCGATCGCGATCCTGGTCCACGGGCGCCGTCCTCTTCTATCGATAAAGAGAGTCTGAAGTTTTCTTTTCTCTTTCTATTAGGTCGGTGGATACCAGTGATGCCGGGTCGTCCACAATCCGTCCCGCCGGCCGACACGCGGTGTTGACCATCGGAGCCGAATCGATCGCGTCCCGCCGGGCTGTGGACGGTCCGGTCCCCGGGCCGCTGTTTCGCGCCCGAATCGAGCGTTCCGCCGCCGGCCCGGCCCTGTGGACCGGGAGTCGACCGGCAAAGGCCGCCTCCGCGGATCCGGACCCGGTCCCCGTCGCCCACAGCCGCCACGGGGATTGCCGCGATCGTTAACGCTCTGTTGACGGTTCGGCCCTCGCCGGGAGAGGCCCGGCCCGCCCGGCCCGGACGGCCGGTCTTCTCCCCACCCGTCGACAGGCGGGCGCGGGGGCCGGTGGACAAGATCGGCCCGGCGAAGGCGAGAGCGTTGGAATCCATCCCTGAATCCAGCCCTCCCGGCGTCCGGCGAACCGTCGGACGCGCCCCTCCGTCCCTATCCCTTCGGGACCGATCCCGGGCTCGCGCCGTCCGGCGGGCCGTGGCAGAGTGAGGCCGTCCGAGGAGACCCCATGAAGCGCGGCCACATCTACTTCCACCTCCATCTCGTCTCCGACAGCACCGGCGAGACCCTCCTCACCGTCGGCCGGGCGGCGGCGGCCCGCTACGAGAGCATCGCGCCGATCGAGCACGTCTACCCCCTCGTCCGCTCCGCCCGCCATCTGGAGCGGGTGATCGCCGACATCGAGGCCTCGCCCGGCATCGTCCTCTACACGCTGGTGGAGCGCGACATCGCCGACCGGCTGGAGGCCGCCTGCCGCGACGCCACCCTCCCCTGCCTCAACGTGCTCGACCCGATCGTGGACGTCTTCCGCAGCTACCTGAACCTGCCGGCGACCGGCAAGGCCGGCGCCCAGCACGCCCTCGACGCGGACTATTTCCGCCGCATCGACGCGCTCAACTTCACCATGATGCACGATGACGGCGTGCTGCCGGACGACATCGAGGAGGCCGACATCGTGCTCGTCGGCATCAGCCGCACGTCGAAGACGCCGACCAGCATCTATCTGGCCAACCGCGGCATCCGCGCCACCAACATGCCGCTGGTGCCCGGCGTGCCGGTGCCGGAGAAGATCATCGCGGCGCGCCGGCCGCTGGTGGTCGGCCTCATCGCCAGCCCCGAGCGCATCATGCACATCCGCCAGAACCGGCTGCTGTCGCTCAATGCCGGCGACCGGGACACGCCCTACGTGGACAAGCAGGCGATCGCCCGCGAGATCGCCTACTCGCGCCGGCTCTGCAGCGAGAACGACTGGCCGATGATCGACGTCACCCGCCGGTCCATCGAGGAGACCGCCGCGGCCATCCTTGCGCTCTACGATCAACACCGCTACGGCAGGCTGAAGGAACCCTTCGTCTGACGGCGCCGTTTCCGGCGGCGCGCCCGGTTCGTTCCGGGCCCGCCGGTCGCCGCCGTCCCGAAGGCGTCCCCAGCCTGTCCACAAGGCGCGGACGCGTCCGTCCCTCCCTTCAGAGTGCGCTCCCATGTCCCTCATCCTCGCCTCCGGCAGCGCCACCCGGGCCGCCCTCCTCACCCAGGCCGGGCTCATCTTCGAGCGCCGGGCGCCGGAGGTGGACGAGCGGGCCGTGGAGGCGACGCTCACCGACAGCGGCGTCGGCGCCGACGACATCGCCCTGGTGCTGGCCGAGGTGAAGGCCACCGAGGTCTCCGCCCGCCATCCGGGCGCCCTCGTCATCGGCGCCGACCAGACGCTGGCCCTCGGCGAGGAGCGCTTCCACAAGCCCGCCGACATGGAGGCGGCCCGCCGCCAGCTCTTGTCGCTCGCCGGGCGCACCCACCAGCTCCATTCGGCCGTGGTGGTGGCGCGCGACGGCGAGGTGCTGTTCCGCGCCGTCGACACCGCCGACCTCACCATGCGGGCCTACACGCCCGCCTTCGTCGGCCACTATCTGGCGGTCGTCGGCGACCGGGCCCTCACCAGCGTCGGCGCCTATCAGGTGGAGGGTTACGGCATCCAGCTGTTCGAGGCGATCGACGGCGACCATTTCACCATCCTCGGCCTGCCGCTGCTGCCGCTCCTGGAATTCCTCCGCGACCGTGGCATCATCGAGACATGACCGCACCGCCCCGTCCGACCGTCGGCGTGATCGGCTGGCCGATCGCCCACTCCCGCTCGCCCCTCATCCACAACCACTGGCTCGCCGTCCACGGCCTTGCCGGCCATTACGACCGCCTGCCGGTGCCGCCGGAGGCGATCGAGGGCTTCCTCGCCGACTTTCCCGCAAGCGGCCTCCTCGGCGCCAACGTCACGATCCCCTACAAGGAGATCGCCTACCGGGCGGTGGCCGCGCGCGACCCGGTGGCGGACCGCCTGATGGCCGTGAACTGCCTCTGGCTGGAGGCCGGCCGGCTGATGGGCGCCAACACGGACGTGGAAGGCTTCGTCGCCAACCTGGACCAGACCGTGCCCGGCTGGGACGCCGCCGCCGGCTCCGCCTTCGTGCTCGGGGCCGGGGGCGCCGCCCGCGCGGTGGTGGACGGCCTCGTCCACCGGGGGTTTCAGGTCCGCCTCGCCAACCGCACCCGGCCGCGCGCCGAGGCGCTCGCCGCGCTCTATCCGGGCGCCGTCACCGTCCACGCGTTCGAGGACGCGCAAGCGGCCGCCGAAGGGGCGGCGGTCGTCGTCAACACCACCTCCCTCGGCATGAAGGGCGAGGGCGAGATCCCGCTCCGGCTCGATCGTCTCGGCCCCGACTCGATCGTCGCCGACATCGTCTACGTGCCGCTGGAAACGCCCTTTCTCGCCACCGCCCGCGCGGCCGGCCTTCGCACCGTCGACGGCCTCGGCATGCTCCTCCACCAGGCTGTGCCGAGCTTCGAGCGCTGGTTTGGCGTCCGCCCGGCGGTCACCCCGGCGCTCCGGGCGCGCGTCGAGGCGGATCTCGTCCCATGATCGTCCTCGGCCTCACCGGCTCCATCGGCATGGGCAAGTCCACCACGGCCGGCCTCTTCCGGGCCCGCGGCGTGCCGGTGTTCGACGCCGACGAGACCGTGCACCGGCTTTATGCCGGCCCGCTCGCCCCGGCCGTGGAGGCCGCCTTCCCGGGCACCGCCCCGGCCGGCGCCGTCGATCGGGCCGCCCTCGGCGCCCGCGTGCTCGGCGACGCGGATGCGATGAAGCGCCTGGAGGCCATCGTCCACCCGGCCGTGCGGGCCGCCGAGCGGGCCTTCCTCGCCACCGCCCGCGAGGCCGGCGCCAAGGTGGCGGTGCTCGACATCCCGCTCCTCTTCGAAACCGGCCGCGACCGCGACGTGGACCGGGTGGTGGTGGTCAGCGCCCCGGCGGACGTCCAGCGCGCCCGCGTCCTTGCCCGGCCTGGCATGACGGCGGAGAAGCTCGACGCCATCCTCGCCCGCCAGCTGCCGGACGCGGAGAAGCGCGCCCGCGCCCACCACGTGATCGACACCGGCGCCGGCATCCCGGCCGCCGAGGCGGCCGTCGCGGCGCTCCTTTCGGACCTTGGCGCCTCCTGATCCGGTCCGCCTCGTCCGGCCCTCCCCTGTGGCGCTCCGGCCACCGCTTCGGATAGCGTGGGATCACGGTCGATCGGCCGTTGCGCCGGCCCGCCCCTGGTGGCACGGTCGGCCGGAAGATGCCGTCCCGCCCGGACGTGCCGTCACCGAGGCGCCGTTCACGGCGCGCCGGCCAACCGGATCCCTGATGCGCGAGATCGTCCTCGACACCGAAACCACCGGCCTCGATCCGAAGACGGGCGACCGTCTCGTGGAGATCGGCTGCGTGGAACTCGCCAACCAGTTTCCCACCGGCCGCAGCTACCACGTCTACATCAACCCGGAGCGCGCCATGCCCCGGGAAGCCTTCGAGGTGCACGGCCTGTCGGAGGCCTTTCTCGCCGACAAGCCGCGCTTCGACGACGTGGCGGACGCCTTCCTCGCCTTCATCGGCGACGGCCGGCTGGTGATCCACAACGCCCAGTTCGACATGGGCTTCATCAATTTCGAGCTGAAGCGGAGCGGCCGCGGCACCATCGCGGGCGACCGGGTGGTGGATACCCTGCAGCTCGCCCGGCGCAAGCATCCGGGCGCCCCGGCGAGCCTCGACGCGCTTTGCGCGCGCTACGGCATCGACACCTCCAAGCGCGTCAAGCACGGCGCGCTTCTCGACGCGGAACTCCTCGCCGAGGTCTATATCGAGCTGAACGGCGGCCGTCAGGCCAACCTCGGCCTCGTCTCGGCCGCCGCGTCCGGCGCCCGCCAGCGCGCCATCGGCCGCACCGTGCAGCCGCGCCCGGCGGCGCTGCCGTCCCGCCTCACCGCCGACGCGGTCGCCGCCCACCGGGCCTTCATCGCCTCGCTCGGCGGCCATGCCCTGTGGACCCGCTACCTGGAACAGGAAGAGCCGCCGGCGGCGGCCGGCGGCTCTCTTTAGCGTATTCCTTGACGGCCTGACCGGCCGGCGCCCGGTCGGGCTTGCCTGCTCCCGCGAAGCCCTTGCAGGCCCGTCACTGCTGCTGGGTGGTCTGCGCCTGCATGCGGGCGAGATACTGCTGGTAGAGCTGCACGAAATCGATCGGGTCGATCATCAGCGGCGGGAAGCCGCCGCGCACGCTCGCGTCCGCCACGATCTGGCGGGCGAACGGGAACAGCAGGCGCGGGCACTCGATCATCACGAAGGGGTGCAGGTGGGCCTGCGGCACGTTGCGCACCTGGAAGAGGCCGCCGTAGAGCATCTCGATCTGGAAGACCATCTCGCCCTTCTGCTCGGCCTTCACCTCGATCTTGAGGTCCACCTCGTACTCCACGCCCGAGCGTTGGCGCGACGCCACGTTGACGCCGACGCTGATCTCCGGGCTGCCTTCCCGGTTGCGCAGGCTGTCCGGCGCCTTCGGGTTCTCAAAGGAAAGGTCCTTCAGATACTGGGCAAGCACGTTGAGGGACGGCTGCGGCGGGACGGCGCCCGGGGTGTCGATCGAGCTCATGGGACTTTCCTTCTTGCCGCGTCCCGGAACGGCACGCGCGTCGGGTCAAGCGGCTATCACCGGCAGGCCCGTTTCGCAAGGCGGGTGGTGGGCGGCAAGCGCCCTCGGGCTCAGGGACCGCCGAGCCGCGGCGGATCGTCCGAAGCGCGCCACGGGCTGCCGGTCCCGTCGCCGTCCCGGTCCACCTCCACGGCCTCCAGATCGATCACGGCCGGCCCGCCGGTGCGCCCGCCGGCGCCCGCTCCCGCGGACGACCAGGACGCCGTGGTGGCGCCCGCGCGGGTCACCACGGTCATGTTGCGCGCGACGAGACGGACGAGGAGCGCGCGCACCGGCGGCAGGAGCAACAGGAAGGCCACGATGTCGCTGAGGAAGCCGGGCAGGACCAGGAACAGCCCGGCGAGGGCTAGGAAGGCCCCGTGCACGATGGTGGCGGCCGGCATGCGGCCGGCGGCGATGTCCGCGCGGGCGGCGGTCAGCAGGCGCAGGCCCTCGAAGCGCAGGAGCGCCGCGCCGGCAAGACCGGCGCCGATCAGAAGGGCCAGCGTCCACAACACGCCGATCTCGCGGCCCACCACGATGAACATGGCGATCTCGGCGATCGGGACCAGAAGCAGCATCAGCGGTATGAGGGCGGCAAAACGCATCGGTCGATCCTGTCCGGCGGCGCTGGCCCGGGTCCGGACGATCCGGACCCGTCCCGGGGCGAACCATGAGTCCGGTCGATCCGGACCCGTCGAGGGGCGAGACATGAGTCCGGTCGATCCGGACCCGTCCCGGGGCGAAACAACGGTCATCGGGCGGCGGCGGGGCGGTCACGGCGACCTCTCGGACACCATGAACGATTGAAAGACGGCGACGGAACGGGCATAGGCTTGCCGTCACGCTTTGTATCCTGGCCTTTGCCCCTTTATGCTGGCCGGACGCGGCTTATGTAAGGGGTGGCACGGCGTCGCGCCAGAGACTGGCCGCGAGCGCCGAACACTCTTCCTCGAAAACGGGTCCGATAGCCGAGATGAACGGATTCCTCGACGTCTACAGCCTGGTCTTCCTCCTGGTGGCGGTGGCCATCTTCTGGAAGCTCAGGAGTGTGCTCGGCCGGCGGACCGGCAACGAGCGACCGCCGACCGATCCGTTCGCCCGTCGAGAAGAGCGTCCGGCGGCCCCGGCCGGCGACACCAACGACAATGTGGTGGCCTTGCCGCGGTCCGGCCGTGCGCCCGCGGCGAAGGCCGAGCCGGTGCAGCCGGGCTCGGTCGACCAGGTGGCCCCGGCGGGCTCGGCGCTCAACACGGCACTGCGCACGATCGTGTCGGCGGACCGCTCGTTCGACGCCCGGCACTTCGTGGAAGGGGCCCGCTCGGCCTACGAGATCATCGTCGGGGCCTTCGCCTCCGGCGACCGCGACACCCTGAAGGCCCTCCTCGGCCCGGATGTCTACGAAGGCTTCAACGCCGCCATCGCCGAGCGCGAGCAGCGCGGCGAGACGGTGGAGACCACCTTCGTCGGCATGGACAAGGCGGATATCGTGGAGGCGGCCCTGAAGTCCGGACAGGCGCAGATCACCGTCCGCTTCGTCAGCCAGCTCATCTCCGTCACCCGCAACAAGGCCGGCGCCGTGGTGGAAGGCGATCCGGTGAAGGTCGGCGAGGTCACGGACGTGTGGACCTTCGCCCGCGAGGTGAAGTCGCGCGATCCGAACTGGCGCCTGATCGCCACCGAGGCGGACAGCTGATCCTCGTCCGATAGGCCCCGGCGATGAGCATGCCGCGATGAGCGACTGGTTATGAGCGACATGACCGCCCCGGCCCGGTTCCGCCGGGTCGCCTTCGACCGGCTGGCCGGCTGGGCGCGCGACGACCACGCGGCCGCCTTTTCGGCCTTCCGCCGCTCCGCCGCCCGCATCCTGGTCGCCGCGCCGAAGACCCGCGGCCTCGCCCTCGACGGCGACGCCCTCCGGGCTCCCGCCGCGGCCGCCCTCGCCGCCCCCGACCGGCCGACCGGCACTGACGCGCGCGCCTTCTTCGAACGCTGGTTCGAGCCGCGCCGCATCGTCCCGGCGGAAGGCGGCGGCTTCGTCACCGGCTACTACGAGCCGGAGGTGAAGGGCGCCCTCAAGCCCTCGGCGGCCTTCCCCGTGCCCCTCCATCGGCGCCCGGACGACCTTCACGAGATCAAGCCCGGCGACGAGCGCTTCGACCTTCCCGAAGACCTCACCTGGGCGGTCCGCCGCGACGGCCGGCTCCTTCCCCATCCGGACCGGGCGGCCGTGATGGCCGGCGCCCTCGACGGCCGCGGGCTGGAGCTTGCCTATGTGGCGAGTTGGGCGGAGGCCTTCTTCATCCACGTGCAGGGCTCCGCCCGCATCCGCCTCGCCGAGGGCGGCACGCTCCGGGTCGCCTTCGCGGCGAAGAGCGGCCATCCCTATTTCCCGATCGCCCGCGTGCTGGTCGAGAAGGGCCTGATGACCCCCGCCGAGGCGACGGCGGACGTGCTCCGCGCCTGGCTCGACGCCAACCCGGCGGAGGCGTCGGCCGTGATGGGGCGCAACCGCTCGTACATCTTCTTCGCCGAGGCCCCCGTGCAGGACCCCGCCCTCGGGCCGCTCGCCGCCGCCGCGGTGCCGCTGACGCCCGGCCGGTCGCTTGCGGTCGACCGGCACCTGATGACCTTCCACATGCCGATCTACGTGGAGGCGGACCTTCCGGGCGAGACGCCCGGCCAGCGCCTGCCCTTCCGCCGGCTGATGATCGCGCAGGACACCGGCTCGGCCATCCTCGGCCCGGCGCGCGGCGACATCTTCTTCGGCACCGGCCCGGAGGCCTTCGCCAAGGCTGCCCGCGTGCGCCATCCGGCCCGCTTCACCGTGCTCGTCCCGCGCCGGGAGCCGACCGGTGGCCCGTGACCGGCGCCGGCTCGGGCCGGAGGAGGAGGCGCTCTGGGCCCTGGTGCAGCGCTCCGTCAACCCGCTGAAGCGCGCGCGGGCGGAGCCGAAGCCCCCGCCACCGCCCTCGCCGGAGGCGGTGCCGCCGGCGCCGGCCGACATCGCCGCCATCACGCCGAAGGTGGAGGCGCCCCGCGCGCCCGCCCGCCCGGCCATGCCGACCCTGCAGCCGCTCGACCGGCGCGAGAAGAAGCAGGTGGTCCGCGGCACGCGGGCGATCGACGCGCGCCTCGACCTGCACGGTCTTCGCCAGGACGAGGCCCGCGCCCGGCTCCTCGGCTTTTTGTCGACCGCCCAGGCGCGCGAGGCCAAGATCGTCCTCATCATCACCGGCAAGGGCACCGGTGGCGGCTTCGAGACGCTTTACGGCGACGAGCGCGGCGTCCTGAAACGCATGGTGCCGCTCTGGCTCAGCCTGCCGGAGTTCCGCGACAAGGTGCTCGGCTACGAGGACGCGCACCTCACCCACGGCGGCGCCGGGGCGCTCTACATCCGGATCCGCCGGCGGCGGAGCTGACCCGCGCGGGGCACCCGCCCGCACGGCAACACGGGAGGCAGGCCATGACGCCGTTCGGGGCGCGGATGCGGGAGCTGAGGGCGGAGCGCCAGGTCACCCTGAAGGAGATGGCGGCCGCCCTTGGCGTCTCCAGCACCTACCTGTCGGCCCTGGAGCACGGCCGCCGCGGCCGGCCGAGCTGGTTCCTCCTGCAGCGCATCCTCGGCTATTTCAACCTGATCTGGGACGAGGCGGAGGACCTGCAGCGCCTCGCCGACCTCTCCCACCCGCGCGTCGTCATCGACACCGCCGGCCTCGACCCGCGCGCGACCCGGCTCGCCAACCTTCTCGCCGAGACGATCGCCGGCCTCGACGGCGCCAGCCTCGACCGCCTCACCCGCGACCTGGAGGCCTCCCGCCGCCGCCCGTCCGGCCGGCCGCCCGCGACTCCGCCCGGCGGCTAGCGCCCCCGCCCCGTTCAGCCCGCCCCGCTCAGGCAGCCTTGAGGCCGAGCCGGGCGCGCACCGCCTCGGCGGCGGGCTCCGCTTCGGCGATCGCCAGCAGCAGGCGGGCGAGCGCCGCGGCATCCGTCGGCACCGGGTCGGCGAGAAGGTCGGAGGCGATGTCGGCGATCGCCATGAAGCCGACGTTGAGCGCCGATCCCTTCAGCGTGTGGAGCACGGCCCGGAGCGCCGCGGCGTCGTCGGCCTGGAGCGCCGCCATCAGCTCGCCCACCAGCCCGGCCGTGTCGTCGAGGAAACTGGTCATCAGGAAGTCCACCACCTCGCCGCCGAGTTCGGCATGGAGCGCGTCGATCCGGTCGAACGCGATCGGCGGCGCGGCCGCCCCGTCCTCGTGCCCCGCCTCCGTGCCGCCCGTCGACGGCACGAGCGTCCCGGCCGCCGCGGCGGCGATCACTTCGGCGAGGCGGGCGCGCTCCACCGGCTTGGCCACGAACCCGTCCATGCCGGCGGCGAGGCAGGCGTCCCGGTCGGTGGTGAAGGCGTTCGCCGTCATGGCGACGATCGGCGTGCGCCGCTTGGCCGGCTCGCTCGATCGGATGGCGCGGGTGGCTTCCAGGCCGTCCATCACGGGCATCTGCATGTCCATCAGGATCAGCCCGAAGCTACGCGTGGTGGCGAGCGCCAGCGCCTCCGCGCCGTTGCCCGCCACCGTCACCCGGTGGCCGAGCTTGCCCAGCATGCGCACCGCCACCTCCTGGTTCACCGGATTGTCCTCGGCAAGCAGGATGTCGAGCGGCGGCGTCGCCGCCAGGGCGGGCGCCGGGCCCTGGTCGGCCGACGGGAGGACGGCGGCGCCGAAGAGGTCGCCGAGGATGGCCGGCGACAGGGCCGCCGCCTCGCTCTCCCGCGCCGGCAGGTCCGGCGGCCCGATCCGTGTGACGAGCCGCGGCGGCATGTGCTCCTCGCGCACCTCCAGCAGGCACGTGGGCGTCTGGCCCGGCCCGGCGATGACGGCGCCGGCATGGACGACGGCGGCCTCCAGCGCCTCGGTCTCCAGCGGGCTGCGGCCCCGCACCGCCACGCGGCGGCCGGCGAGGGGGGCCGAAAGGGTCGTCTTGCCGGGGGCGACGGCGAGCGGCAGCTCGAACCAGAAGGTGCTGCCCTCCCCTTCCTGGCTCTCCACCCCGAGGGTGCCGCCGAGCCGCTCCACCACGCGCCGGCAGATGGCAAGGCCGAGCCCCGTGCCGCCGAAGCGCCGGCTGATGCTGGCGTCCACTTGGCTGAACTCGCGGAAGAGGCGCGCGCGCCCGGCCTCCGAAATGCCGATGCCGGTGTCCGTCACCGCCATCCGGAGCCAGGTGGTCTCGTCCACGCGCCGCTCGGACACGTGCACCACCACGGACCCGCTCTCGGTGAACTTGAGGGCGTTGGCGAGGAAGTTGAGCAGCACCTGCCGCACCCGGCCGGGGTCGCCCACGAACAGCCGGTCGTTCGGCAGCACCGGGGCGAGCACCAGCATCAGCCGCCGGTCCCGGGCGCGCGAGGCCACCACCCGAAGGGCGGTCTCGGCCTCGGCGACCGGGTCGAACACGGTGTTCTCCGTGTCGAAATGGCCCGCCTCCAGCTTGGAGAAGTCCAGGATGTCGTCGATGATGTCCATCAGCGCCACGCCGCAGGACCGGATGGTGCGCGCGGTGCGGGCCTGCTCGGCGGAGAGCTCGGTGTCCATCAGGAGGTCCGACATGCCGATCACACCGTTCAGCGGCGTGCGGATCTCGTGGCTCATGGTGGCGAGGAAGGCCGATTTCGTGCGCGCCCCGGCTTCCGCCGCCTCGGCCGCGGCGGCAAGGTCGCGCGTCATGGCGTGCAGCCTGGCCCGCGACCGGGTGATCTCCCGGATCTGCCGCACCAGCATCAGGATCACCATGACCATGCTCAGCGTCAGCGCCAGCACCAGGCCGCCGAGCAGGCCGTAGAGGTTCTGCAGATAGGCGCGGTCGGCGCTCCTGAGGCCGGAGAGCACGCCGTTGGCGCGCACCACCAGCGTTTCCGTCGCCTTGGAGGTCTGCTCGAACTGGGCCTCCATGATGTCCAGCAAGGCCGGGGTCACCGGTCGGCCCGCCGCGATGGCGTCGAACAGCGCGACCTCGGCCGCCACCGTGCGCTCCACCACGGCCCGCGCCGCGACCGCCTCGCCGTCCTTCAGGAAGACGGTCGGGTAGGATCCGTTCTGCAAGAGCGAGAGCCGGCTGTAGAGGATGTCGAAGCGGCGGGAGACGGCCTCGACCGCCTCCGGCGAGATCCCGGTGTGGCGCACCTCGTCGACGGCGCGGAGCAGCTTGTTGACCTCGCGGTCCAGCTGGTAGGTCGCCCAGAGGGCGTCCTCCTGGATGCTGGACCGCACGGTCCGCGCCTGCTGCAGCAGCACGGCGAGCACCGCGATGGCGGCCACCAGGAAGACCACCGCCACGGCGGCCAGAAGGGCGGCGCTGCGCAAGTGGGCAGGGGAGCGGCCGACGGCGGCGTCCAACGGCATCGGTCCGCCCCCGGCGCGCTCAGCGAACCTCGATCGTGGCGATCTGCCAGACCGAGCGGTTGAAGTAGACCTCGGTGAAGAGGTCCGGCTCCGCGTCGAACGGATAGATGATGAAGAGCGGGCCCTTGTCGCGCACCGACATGGGCTTGCCGTCCATGGTGGTGGCCAGGATCACGTCGTGCTTCTCCAGGTCCTCAACCGGCACGTCGGCCGAATAGTCGTTGAGCGCGGTGACCTTCAGCATGGTGCCCGTCGCGCCCACCGCCTCCAGGACGGCGCGGGCGAGCGGCCCCTCGAAGCGCGGCTTGCCCGATGTCCACGGGGTCTCCACCTCGGTGACGCGGCCGGGCAGGGCGGTCAGCATGGCAAGGTCGAACTCGGCGCCGGCGTCGCTGTTGGTGTTGGCGATGGCGCCCTTGACGGTGAGCACCACCGGGCCGGTCGGCTTGTCCAAGGCGGCGGCGGGGGAGAGGCCGGCGACGAGGACGGCGGCGGCAAGCAAGGCGAGGATCTTCATGGCGGGATCCCTTTCTCTTCAAGGGGGATTGCTTCGGTGAGGGGACGGGCGGATCCGGCGCCAACGAGGTCTGCTGAACGGGCGGGTCCGCGGCTTGGCAACACGGCCGCCCGGTCGGGCTGCCGCGCCGGCTTGGCGTGCGGTCAGGCGGCGGCGGTGGCGTCGTCGTCCGGCTGCTCCTCCAGGATCCGCATGATCCTGAGGAGCCGCGCCTCGAACGCGGCCACCACCTTGGGGTCGAACAGGGTGCCGCTGTTCTCCTTCAGGAAGGCCACGGCCCGCGGCACCGGCCAGGCGTCCTTGTAGGGCCGCGCGCAGACGAGGGCGTCGAACACGTCGGCCACCGCGGCGATCCGGCCGGACACCGGAATGGTGGTGCCGCTCAGCCCGCGCGGATAGCCGGAGCCGTTCCAGCGCTCGTGATGGGTCTCGGCGATTTCCGCGGCGAGGCGGATCAGGCGGGATTCGGAGCCGGACAGGATGGCGGCGCCCACCGACGCGTGGGTCTCCATCTGGGCCCGTTCCTCCGCCGTCAGCGGCCCGGGCTTGCGCAGGATGCAGTCCGGCACGCCGATCTTGCCTACGTCGTGCATGGGCGCGGCGAGATAGATGTCGCGGCAGAACTGGGCGGTCATGCCCATCTCCTCGGCGAGTTCGCGGCAGGTGCGGGCCACCCGCACCACGTGGGCGCCGGTGTCGCTGTCGCGGTACTCCGAGGCGCGCGCGAGCCTGAGGATGATCTCCTCCTCCAGGAGCACCATCTCGTGGGTGGCCTTGCGCACCTCCGCGGACAGCCAGTCGGCCTTGTCGCGAAGCTTGTTCTGCATGTCCCGGAGGGCGGCGAGGTTGCGCACCCGCGCCTTCACCTCGGCCATGTCCACCGGTTTGGTGAGGAAGTCCGTCGCCCCGGCCTCCAGGGCGTCGTAGCAGACCTGCTTCTGGTCCACCGTGGTCACCATCACGATGGGCACGTCCGCGTAGTCCGTGAGGGCCCGGAGCGCGCGCACCACCTGCAGACCGTCGAGGCCCGGCATCATGTAGTCGCAGAGCACCATGTCGAACTGGACGACCTTCGCTTCCGCGAGGGCGGCGACGGGGTCGCGGAACGACACCACGTCGGCGATGCCTGCGTTCTGGACCAGCTTGCTCAGCATGAACAGGTTGGTCGGATTGTCGTCGATCAGAAGTGCTTTCATGGGGAACTGCCTGCCGTGTGGGCGACGTGACGTAATATGCATCAACAACAATGAAACAATACCCAAGAGGCTTGGCAAACCGATGCTTGAACACGATCGGCTGAATCTGGCGCGTCCTCTTCACACGTTCTCAACCATCGGGGCGAAAACGCGTCCTTGCGATCCGGATGGTGAAGGAAGTCCGACCGGTCCCCGCTGTTCTGCCGGGGCCGGGGCGGAAGCGTTCGCCAGCCGGCGCGATCGGTCCGGCGCCCGTCAATTTGGGTGTTTCGCCCCGGCCCCACGCTGGCTAGAAGCTTTCCTCGACAGCAGGGACCGCAATACCAAGATCAATCTCCTGCGAACCGACAGAAGCGGGTGCGAACGCCAGCACGCCACCCGACGACAACAACAGACCTGATCGCGGGCGGCGGAGTGAACGGCTCCGCCGCCCGCTTTTTTTTATCGTGTCATCCCCCTCATTCCATCACGCGGCCGAACGGAGCGCTGCGCTGCATCACGATTCCTAAACCTCGAGCGTCCATGAAGGGTCGATATCGAGGAGACGAGTGATGGAGTGGGTGTTGCGGCCGCCCCAGGTGCGCTGGCCTGTCCGGATGGGCCGTGGCCGCCTCGCGGGCGTTTCGGCCGCGGTCTTGCTGGTGATCGCCCTCTTTGCCGAAGCGGGCGGCGTGCTCGCCCATCGGGCCGCCGCCGCCCAGGCTGCCTCCGACGCCGCCCTTGCCGCTGCCCGGTCCGTGCGCGATGCCCGGCCCGCGGCCCTGGCGGCCCTCGCCGAGGCCGGCGTCGCGGCGTCCGATCTTGCCGTCACGGTCAGCGGACCGGGCGACACCGGCGGCCTGGAGCTCGGCCAGCCGGTCACCCGGATCGATCTCCGGCTGAAGACCCGGGCGCCTTCCGCGCTCCTCGGCTGGCTGCCGCTCGGTCTTTCCTGGCCGGCGACTACGCGCGCCGCCGCCGAGACCGTCGGGCAAGTGGCCCTCACCGTGCCGACCGATCTTGCCGCCGCGTCCGCGCCGCTGCGGGCCGCCCTCCTGGAAGCTCTCTACGGCCTCGATGCCGCCGACAGCGAGATCGTCGTCTCCGGACTGGCCGGCACGGCCGTGCCCCTCGACGACCTCCTCGCCCTCCTGGCGGACCAGGGCTCGCCGGGGGACGCGGAGGCCACGTCGGCGCCCGGCGATGGTCTGGAGCCGCCCTCCATCGGCGTGGAGGCGCTCTTCACCGGCCTTGCGGCGCGCGCCTCCCTGCCGCGCACCCGGATCGCCTTCATGCGCCTTGCCGCCCGCGCCGGCCTGTCGGAGGATCGCCTGCCCGTCGCCGGCCTGGTGGAACCGGGCCTTGCCGGCACCGGCTTCACCCCGTCCGTCTGGTCGATCGACGCGCTCGACCTCGTCGTCGGCGCCGGCCTGCGCGCCGCCGCCGCAACGCCGATCGACCTCACCGTGCCGAACGGGGGCCATCAGATCAGCCTGTCGCTCAGCCTGCCCGACGGCTTTGCCGCCACGCCGGTGGTGCGCCGGGTGGTGCTCGGCGACACGCTCCGGCTGCCGCGCATCAGGATCGGCCTTTCGGTCGGCATCGGCGGCGCGCTTCTGGCCGCCATCCCGTCGCTCACCTTGCCGATCGACGTGGATGCGGGGGGCGGCACCATCACGCCGCGCCGGATCGACTGCCGGGCCCGGGGCGGCGAAACCCTCGCGGCCCTCATGATGGCGCCCGGCCCGGTCGGGGTCCGCTTCGGCGGCGGAGAGGGCGGAGGGGAGGACGGCGGGGACGACGGCATCGCCACCTTCGACGCGTTCGACGGGCTCGTCCTGAAGGCGATCGGCAGCCGCGCCCTGGCGGCGCCGGATCCGCAGCCCGTCGCCTTCTCCGCCGTCGCCGCCGTCGCCCGGCGGGCCGAGGCGGCCCAGGGCACCGCCGAGATGGGCCCGGCGCTCCGCACCCTGCTCGCCACGGCCGACATCCGCCTCCGGATTGCCGCCACGGCGCCGGAGCCGCTGCTCCAGACCGGCGACGCCCGCGTCCGCGCTGCCGCCGCGCAGCTGCTCGCCGAGGCCGGCGCGCCGGCCGCCGCCGTGCTCGACCAGGTCACCGACGCCCTCGGCCTCGATCCGGACCGCGTCACCGCCATCGTGCTCGGGGTGGACTGCCGCGGCGCCCGCCTCGTCTCCGGCTGACGGGCGCCGCAGCCCGTCGGCCGCCCGATGATCGGCCGGGTGGCCCGAAGAAAACCCCGTGCTTGGCCCCGCGGCCCGGTTCGGGCTATCACCGGCGGGCCATGACGCCCGATCTCCTCGCCGACCGCCTCCTTTACCGCGACGCCCTGATGCTGGTCATCGACAAGCCGGCCGGCATCGCCGTGCACGCCGGCCCGAAGGGCGGCGAGACCCTGGACGACCACCTGGACGCGCTCCGCTTCGGCCTGCCCCGGCGCCCGTCGCTCGCCCACCGGCTCGACAAGGACACGTCCGGCTGCCTGGTGCTCGGCCGCCACCGGCGGTCCACCGCGGAACTCGGCGCTCTCTTCGCCGCCCAGAAGGTGCGGAAGACCTATTGGGCCGTGGTCTGCGGGGTGTTGGACGCCGACGCCGGCACCATCGAAGCCCCCCTCGGCCGGGTCGGCCACGACAGCCGCTCCTGGTGGATGCAGGTGGATCCCGCCGGCCAGGCGGCGGTGACGGACTTTCAAGTCCTCGGCCGCGGCGAGACGCTCACCTTCGTCGGCCTCAGCCCGCGCACCGGGCGCACCCACCAGCTCCGCGTCCACATGGCCCACCTCGGCCACCCGATCATCGGCGACGGCGTCTACGGCGGCGACCGGGCGCGCGGCGTCGACAAGCGGCTTCACCTCCATGCCCGCGCCATCGAGGTGCCGCTCTACCGCAAGAAGCCGCCCGTGAAGGTCGAGGCGCCGGTCCCCGCCCACATGATGCGGCTGATGACCCGCTGCGGCTTCCTCGGCGAGGCTCCGCCCGCCGCCGACGCGCGCGCCGAGCCGACGGGCCCGGGCGCGCCGCCGTCCGCATGACTGGGATCACCGTAAGCCGCGAGAAGGTCTCTTGCGCGCCGTCCTAAACTTGAGTATCAAACTCATGTTATCCGAAACCCCAGCCGGAGATGGATGCCATGAGCGCTGTCGCCACCTTGCCGAACCGCACCGCCCTCCTGCCCGACGTCGCCACCGCCGCGCGCGTGCTCACCAGCGCCGACATCCTGGACGGCTCAACCGAGGTGATGATCACCCACCGGGGCGAGATCTACCGGCTCCGCCAGACCAAGCTCGGCAAGCTCATCCTCACCAAGTGAACCGCCGCGCCACCGCCGCGCAAGGCACGTCGTGCGCCTGACGCGTGGATGGGGCAAGATGCGCCGGGAGCGATTCGACCGGCCGTCGCGTTGACGGTCGACATCACTCCAGGAGACAAGGCACGATGTTCACGCTCGAGATCGACGGCACTCCGATCGCGGTGACCGACGCAGACGAGGCCGGCGCCCAGGAGATCTTCGCCAGCGAGGATTTCCAGGAGGATCTGCGGACCCTCACCACCGACGGCAAGCCGCTCTGGAACGGCACCTCGGCCTTCACGGTCCGCGCCGCGTCCGCCGACGAGTCCGATCTCTTCGAGGAGGCGGTCGTCGAGGAGGACGAGGACGAGGACGACGAGGAGCCCGGCTTCGAGGTCATGTTCCTGGTGCCGGTCGACCAGTTCGGCGAGGACGACGAGGACGACGACGCCTGACGGCCCGTCGCCGCACCGTCGACGCGACGACCGTCCCCGGACGCGAAAAGGCTCCAGAGTCCGCACTCTGGAGCCTTCCACCCCGGCCTTCGCCGGCTTCCGCACCCGCCGGCCTTCGCCGGCTTTCACACCCGCCGGCCTTCGCCGTCAACCCGCCCCGCCGGCGGCCGCCGTCAGAAGAGGCCCGCGGGCGCGATGTCGGCGAGCCGCACCGATCCGCCCTCGCGCGCGCTCTTCAGCGCCGCCAGCCCCGTCAGCACCGACATGGCGCCCGCCCGCGAGCCGGCCCGCTGGCCGAGCGGATCCGCCTGCGCCCCCTTGAAGATCATGTCGCGCATCCGGTTGTCGCCGCCATAGTGGCCGCCCGCCTCGTGCGGCATCTCGATCCGCTCCACGCCGCCGCCGAAGCTCTTCACCACCAGGATCTCGTCGGCCCGCGGCATCTCCCACGGCTGCTTCTCGTACTGCCGTAGCTCGATCCGCCCCAGGTGCCCGTTGAAGGCGATGTGGTGGCCCTCCACCGGCATGTAGGTATTCAGCGAATAGCTCACCTGCGCGCCGCTTCCGTAGCGGATCACCGCCGTCATGGTGTCCGGGATGTCGATGTCCTCGCGGAACACGCAGGCATCGCGCACATAGCCGTCCTCCGCGGACGGGTCCTCGTAGAGCGCGTCGAGAAACGGATCGGCTTCCAGATCCAGAAAATAGGGGCACTCCGCCTTGTGCGGGCAGACCTTGCAGCGCGGCCCGCGGAACGGCCCCTTGGCGCCATAGTGGAGAAGCTCGCCGAAGGCCTTCACCTCCACCGGGTCGGAGCCCAGATACCAGTTCAAGAGATCGAAATGGTGCGTCGCCTTGTGGACGAACAGGCTGCCGGAGTTCTTCGTGTAGGCGTGCCAGCGGCGGAAGTAGTCGGCCCCGTGCCGGTTGTCCAGGTACCAGTGGAAGTCCACCGAGGTCACGGCCCCGATGGTGCCGGCGTCGATCAGTGCCTTCATCTTCGCCGCCGTCGGGGCGAAGCGATAGTTGAACGACACGTCCACCCGCCGCCCGGTGCGGGCCTCCGCTTCGCGGATGCGGGCGATCTTCTCCACCGTGGTGGTCAGCGGCTTCTCGCTGATCACGTCGGCGCCGGCCTCCAGCGCCTGCACGATCAGGTCGTCGTGGTTGTGGTCCGGCGTGCAGACGATCACCAGCGACGGCCGCTGCTCGGCGAGCAGCGTGGCGAAGTCCCGGTAGAGCGGCGCCTCGCCGCCGATCATGCCGCGCGCCCGCTCGGCCCGCATCCGGTTGAGGTCGCAGATGCCGACGAGCTCCACATGGTCGCTCCAGCCGGCAAGGAGCTCCGCGCCCCACATGGTCGTGCCGCGATTGCCTGTCCCGACCAGCGCGTAGCGGGTCCGGTTATGGGTGTTCGACATCAGATCCACTCCTCCGCCCGCCCGGTAGGACGGGTCCTCCACGCCGCCGCGCCGTATCCTGTCCGGCGCGCATGTCCCTATGCCTGCGGACGCGCCCTCCCATCCTTCCCCTCAGGGGAAGCCGGCGCGAGCCGGCCGGAAGGGGTCGTTTTTTCCTCTTGCCGAAGCGCGGTCCGCATCGTCGCCGAAAGGAAGGAACACAACCCCTTCCGGCCCTTACGGGCCACCTTCCCCTGAGGGGAAGGATCCCGCCCAGGCTCCGGCCCCACCTCCATCAGCACGCCGTCCGGAACCGCTCCACGCAGGTCGCCAGCACCTCGTCGCCCGGCTTCGCCCCCCAGACCTCGGAGAAGATCTCCACCTCCTGGGCGCCGTGGAAGCCGGCCGCTTCGATCATGGCCCGGAAGCGCTTCAGGTCGATGACCCCGTCGCCCATCATGCCGCGATCGTTCAGCACGTGGACGGTCGGCACCAGCCAGTCGCAGATGTGATGGGCGAGGATGCGTCCGCCGGCGCCGGCCCGGGCGATCTCGGCGTCCAGATCCGGATCCCACCACACGTGATAGACGTCGATGGCGACGCCGATGCCGTCCCCGAGCGCGTCGCAGAGGTCGAGCGCCTGGCCGAGCATGTTCACGCAGGCCCGGTCGGCCGCGTAGAAGGGATGCAGCGGCTCGATGGCGATCGGCACCCCCGCCGCCCGCGCGTGCGGCAGGATGGCGGCAAGCCCGTCCGCCACCATCGCCCGCGCGCCCTTGATGTCCTTGGAGCCCTTCGGCAATCCGCCCACCACCATCACCAGGCAGTCGGCGCCGAGCGCCGCCGCCTCGTCGATGCACCGGAGGTTCTCGTCGATCGCCGCCCGCCGGCCGGTCTCGTCCGGCGCCGGGAAGAAGCCGCCGCGGCAGACGCCGGTGACGGTGAGGCCGTTCGCCTTCACGATCCGGGCCGCCTCGTCGAGGCCGACCGCGTGGATGTGCTCCCGCCAGGGCGAAATGGCCGTGATGCCGTGCTTCAGGCAGCCGTCCACGATGGCGCCGAAGTCGCCGAGCTGGCGCACGGTGGCGAAGTTGATGGAAAGTCCGGGTACGGACATGGACGCTCCTCCGTCGTTTCTTGTCTCGATGCGCGGGGCGGCGGTCCGTCCCGCGTCGGCCATGCGCCCGATGAGGCGGATGCCGCGATCAGCCTTCCAGCGCCGCGAAGGTCGCGGCCGCCGCGGCTTCGGCGACGCCGATCCCGGGCGCCCGAAGCGCGCTGCCGAGACCGATCCGCCCGCTGTCGATCACGAGCCGCGGCCGGTTGTCCGGCCCCGCCCGGTAGAGGTCGCCGTGGGCGCCGAGCCAGGCCTTCGCTTCCGCCGGCGCCGCCCCTTGCATCCCGTCCACATAGTGGTGGCCGTTCCGCTCCACGTGGCCGGCGCCGACCAGCGCGGCCAGCACCAGATCCTGCTGCACGGCGATGCCGGCCTGGGTGGTCAGGTCCTCGGCGGAAAGGAAGAAGCGTCCCGCGCCCGCCTCCGCCGTCCAGGCCGCCACCCGCGCGGCGTTGAGGATCGCCCGGTAGAAGCCCTTGCAGGACTTGGAGGAAACGCCGGTGTAGCCAAGCGACCGGGCGGTCCGGAAGGCCTCCATGGTGCCGTCGCTCTCGTCGATCTCCAGCGCCACCCGGGCCGCCGCCGCCGTCACCGGCTGGGAGAGCGCCACCTTGCGGGCGATCGGCTGCTCCACGAAGAGGAGGGCGCCGCGAAGCCGGGCGAGCCTTGGCTCCAAGGCCATGCGGTCGAGAAGGTTCAGAAGCGTCTCCGCGTCCGGATACTGCTCGTTGCCGTCGAGCGTCACCCGGTAGTCCGGCAGACGGTCCAGCACGGCCGCGATGGCTGTCACACGTGAAACGTCCCTGGCCGGATCGCCGGTCAGCTTCAGCTTGAAGCGATCGAGGCCGTAGGTTGCGATCGCCCCTTCCAGGCTCTCCGGCAGGCCATCGTCCAGCCGATCGGCCGGGTCGATCTCCGCCTCGGTCAGCGCGTCGGCGAATCCCACCGTATGGCGGGCCCGGATGGTCTCGGCCGGCTCCAGCTTGCCGAGGAAGCGGGCAATGTCGAAGCCGGCGAGATCCGGCGCCGTCGCGGCATGGATGCCGGGCAGGTTGGCGCGAAGCGCCGCCGCCACCGGCACTCCGTCGAGGCGGCAGAGCGCGTCCAGCAGGGCCCGGTCCACCAGAGCGAGGCCGAAGCTCGCCACCAGCGGCGGCAGGCCCTCGGCGGCCGCCGCCGCGTGCACGGCCGGCTCCACGGCCGCGTGCAGGCCGAAGGCCGTTCCGCTTCCGGCCGCCGACATGGCCGCGAGGGCGAGGGCCAGCGACCGGCGCAGCTGCGCCTCGTTGTCGGCGTTGGAAAGGTCCGGCGATTTGTCGAACCACTTCGGCACCATCAGCTCTGCCGCATGGCCGACGCCGGAGCGCCCGGCGCCGTCCGTGATGCGCACCCGCAGGAACACCTGCCGGGCTTCGCGCAGCGTCACCGCGCCGAAGCGGAAGGGCAGGCGCAGGCGAACCGGCCGCTCGAACACGGCCGCCTCCGTCAGCCGCAGCGTGGGGGTGTCGGCGCCCATCAGCCGATCCCGTGCACGGCGAGGAACCGGCCCATGCGGGCGGCGGCAAGCTCCGGGTCCGTCAGGGCGTTGGCCTGGTCGGCGAGGCGGAACAGCTCGGCGACATGCTGCACCGAGCGGGCGCTTTCCTGCCCGCCCACCATCACGAAGTGGTCCTGCAGGCCGTTGAGCCAGGCGAGGAACACGACGCCGGTCTTGTAGAAGCGGGTCGGCGCCTTGAAGATGTGCCGCGACAAAGGCACGGTCGGCTCCAGAATGTCGAAGAAGGCCTTTTCGTCGCCGCGCCCGAGGGCCGCGAGCCCGGCGGAGGCGGCGGGCGCGATGGCGTCGAAGATGCCGAGAAGCGCGTCCGAATGGCCCACCGCGTCGCCGCGGATCAGCTCCGCGTAGTTGAAGTCGTCGCCGGTGTACATGCGCACGCCCGCCGGCAGCCGGCGGCGCATGGAGATCTCCTTTTCCTTGGAGAGGAGCGAGATCTTGATGCCGTCCACCTTAGACGCGTGCTCGGTCAGGATGGCGAGACAGGTGTCCATGGCGACGTCGTGGTCGGCCGAGCCCCAATAGCCCTGGAGCGCGGGGTCGAACATCTCGCCGAGCCAATGGATGATCACCGGCTGCTGGACCTGGCGGAGGATCCGCCCGTAGACGCGCGCATAGTCGTCCGGCCCCTTGGCGGCGGCCGCGAGCGCCCGGCTCGCCATCAGGATGATGCGCCCGCCGTGTCCTTCGACGAAGGCCACCTGCTCCTCGTAGGCGCGGATCACGTCGTCGACGGAAACGGCAGGGGAGGGTGCCAGATGGTCGGTGCCGGCGCCGCAGGCGATCAGCGCGTCGTCGCGGGTCTTCGCCTCGGCAAGCGCACGGCGGATCAGGTCCTGGGCGTCCGTCCAGGAAAGGCCCATGCCGCGCTGGGCGGTGTCCATGGCCTCGGCGACGCCGAGGCCGAGGTCCCACAGCCGGTGCCGGAAGGCGAGGGTGCGGTCCCAGTCGATGGCCGGCTCCAGCCACGGGTCGTAGGCGGCGAGGGGGTCCGCCACCACATGGGCGGCCGCATAGGCGATGCGCGGGAAGTCCGCCGCCTTCCGCCGGGCCAGGGCCGGCGGCCGGCCCGTCAGGGTGTAGATCTCGACCGTGCGGTCGGCGGTGGGCAGGCGGACCGTCGCCATGAGGTCAGCCCTCCAGCGCCGGCACGTCGAGCCAGCGGCGCTCGGCCCAGGATTTGAGGCCGAGCTCGGCGAGCTGCACGCCCTTCACGCCTTCCATCAGGTCGAACCGCCAGGGGGCGTCCTCCACGATGTGCTTCAGGAACATCTCCCACTGGATCTTGAAGCCGTTCTCCGCCGGCCAGTTGTCCGGCACCTCGTCCCAGGTCTGGAAAAAATCGATCGTCTGCGGCTGGTCCGGGTTCCACACCGGCTTCGGGGTGTTCACCCGGTGCTGGGTCCAGCACTTGGTGAGACCCGCCACGGCCGAACCGTGGGTGCCGTCCACCTGGAAGGTGACGAGGTCGTCGCGGCGCACCCGCACCGCCCAGGACGAGTTGATCTGCGCGATCACGCCGCCTTCCAGCTCGAAGGTCGCATAGGCGGCGTCGTCCGCGTCGGCCGCGTAGGGCTTGCCCGCCTCATCCACGCGGGTGGGGATGTGGGTGGCGCCGAGGCAGCTCACCGCCTTCACGGGGCCGAACAGATTGTCGAGCACGTAGCGCCAGTGGCAGAGCATGTCGAGGATGATGCCGCCGCCGTCCTTGGCCCGGTAGTTCCACGACGGCCGCTGCGCCGGCTGCCAGTCGCCCTCGAACACCCAGTAGCCGAATTCGCCGCGCACCGAGAGGATCTGGCCGAAGAAGCCGCTGTCGCGCAGCATCTTCAGCTTCATCAGGCCCGGCAGGAAGAGCTTGTCCTGGACGACGCCGTTCTTCACGCCGCGCCGGCGGGCGAGCCGGGCCACGGCGAGCGCTGTCTCCACATTCTCGGCGATCGGCTTCTCGCAGTAGACGTGCTTGCCGGCCTCGATCGCCTTCGTCAGCAGTTCGGCGCGCATCTGCGTGGTGCCGGCGTCGAAGAAGAGCACATCGTCCGGGTTCTTCAGCGCCGCGTCGAGGTCGTCGGTCCAGCGCTCGATGCCGTGGGCCTTGGCGATCGCCCCCACCTTCTCCAGGTTGCGGCCGACCAGGATCGGGTCCGGCATCAGCCGTTCGCCGTTGGCGAGCAGCACGCCGCCCTGGCGACGGATGGCCACGATGGAGCGGATCAGGTGCTGGTTCAGCCCCATCCGGCCGGTGATGCCGTGCATGATCAGTCCGATGCGGACCATGGCGTCTCTCCTCCCTTGTCGTGTCGTCCGGCCGTGGCGTCTTCTCGGTCGCGAACGCCGGTCCGACCCGGCCGCTGCGGTGCACCACTTGTAACCAGATGGTTATAAACTGACGCGGATCGGACGGCCTTGTCAACGGTCATCGCGCCGGCCGATGACGGACGGGGAGCGGATCTCGTCCGAAAGGGCGATGCATCTGTCGGAAGTCAGAAGGGTGGTGCCGATGCTGCGAAGGCGCGCCGGCGGCATCGGCGACAAGGCCGCTACGGGCCGCAACAAGCCGGCTACGAAGGCCGCTTTTCGCGACTTCAAGGCGCTACCAAGCCGCGACAGACCCGCTGCAAACCCGCTACAAACCGCGACGTCGCGGCCGTACCGGGCCGAACCCCGCCGGCCCGCTCAGGCCTTCACGGCGGCGAGCGTCGTGGCCACCACGTGCTCGCCCCAGTGGTGGATCTGGTCCGGCGCTTCCAGGTCGCGGCGGAAGATGGTCGACAGGGTATGCCGGTTGGAGAGGTAGAAGAAGCCGAGTGCCGCAATCGTCAGATAGACGTCGATCGGGTCGAGACCCTTCTTGAACACACCCATGCTTTCGCCGCGCTGCAACACGGCGGACAGTTCGGTGATGAAATTGGAGTGCATCGCCGAAATGGTCGCCGACCTCTTCAGGTGGCGGGCCTTCATCAGGTTCTCCGTGCCGAGGAGGCTCAAAAACTCCGGGTGGTCGACGAAATAGTGCCAGGTGAAGAGCGCCAGCTCGCGGATGCCCTCCTCCGGATCCCGCCGGGCAAGGTCCAGCCGGCGCTCGGCGAAGCGGATCGACCCGTAGGCCTCCTCCAGCACCCGAAGGTAGAGCGCTTCCTTGTCCCCGTAGTAGTGGTAGAGCATCCGCTTGTTGGTGCCCGCCCGCCGGGCGATCACGTCCACCCGCGCCCCGTCGAAGCCCTTCTCGGCGAACTCCCGGATCGCCGCCGCCAGGATGGAGGCCGCCGTCCGCTCCGGGTTGCGCGGCGCCGACCGGCCACGCGGCCGCGCCGCCGTTTCCGCGGCTTTCGCCGGATTTCCGCCGTCCGCCGACGCGCTCGAAGGGTCGATCCCCTCCGGGTCCGCCGCTGCCCCGCCCCGCTCGTCCTGCCTCACGTCCGCCTGTCCCCCCTTGCCGGGGGCCATGCTATCCTGATCGAGCCGCGCCTCCAACGCCGCTCCGGGCGATGATCGGACGCCATCAAGCCCGGTCTCCGGGTCCGTGCCGGCGCGCAGATCCGCTGTCGCGGCCAGGAGCGCGGGCCGATCGTCGTCGGGTCCGTCGGTGTCCTCGGTCACGGCCATCCCCCTCTGCCCCCTGGGCCCGGCGCGGTGTCATAGTCGGACTCCACGATGCCACTCCTTGACAAGCGTTCTCGTCGGTGTCCTACTTGTAACCGAATGGTTATAAACCGGCAACCAGACCGGTCCGAGGACGAAGGCGGAATACCGCCCCAGCCACATTCCTTGTCAGGGAGGAATCATCCATGTCAGACATCCGCCTCAACCGCCGTACCTTCATCCAGTCGACCACCGCCGCCCTCGCGCTCTCGGCCTTCGGCGGCGGCGCCGCGTTCGCCCAGGACCAGCGCCTGCGCTTCATCTGGTGGGGCTCCCAGGAGCGCGCCGACCGCACCAACAAGGCGGTCGCCGCCTATCTGGAGGCCAATCCCGGCCTCACCGTCGACGGCGAGTTCGTCGGCTGGTCCGACTACTGGACCCGCCTCGCCACCCAGGTCGCCGGCCGCAACGCGCCCGACCTGATCCAGATGGACTACCGTTATATCTTCGAATACGCCCGCCGCGGCGCGCTGCTGCCCCTCGACGAATACTTGGGCGGCGCGCTCTCCATCGCGGATTTCGGCGAGAACAACATCAACGCCGGCAAGGTGGACGGCAAGCTCTACGGCATCAATCTCGGCGTGAACTCCTCCGCGGCGCTCTACGACGCCGCCGCCTGGGAGGCCGCCGGCGCCACGCCGCCGAGCCAGGCCATCACCTGGGACCAGTTCGCCGCCAACTGCGAGGCCTTCGCCAAGGCCAACACCAGGGCGAACTTCTATGCCACCGCCGATGCCAGCGGCCTGGAGCCCTCGTTCGAGCTCTGGCTGCGCCAGCAGGGCAAGGCCCTCTACAATGACGACGGCAAGGTCGGCTACGAGCCAGCGGACGCCGCCGCCTGGTTCACCTACTGGGCCGAGATCCGCAAGGCGGGCGGCTGCGTGCCGCCGGATGTGCAGGCCCTCGACACCCTCACCATCGAGACCAACCCGCTCACCACCGGCTACGCCGCCACGGGCTTTGCCCACTCCAACCAGTTCGTCGGCTACCAGAAGCTCAACAAGGCCAAGCTCGTCATCTCGGCCTATCCGGTCCGCGAGGGCGGCCAGCCGGGCCACTACTACAAGCCGTCCATGCTGCTCTCCCTGTCGGCGGGCACCCAGGCGGCCGAGGCGGCGGTCAAGCTTGCCAATTTCTTCGTCGCCGATCCGACGGGCGTGAACATCCTCGGGGTGGAGCGCGGCGTGCCGGCGTCCGACGCCATGCGGGCGCAGCTCGGCACGACGCTGGACGACACCAGCCAGCAGATGGTCACCTACATCGCCGACATCGAGGACGTGGTTGGCGCCCTGCCGCCGCCGCCGCCGAAGGGCGCCGGCGAGATCGCCTTCACCCTCACCCGAATCAGCCAGGAGGTCGCCTTCGAGGCCAAGTCCGCGGAAGAGGGCGGCGAGCAGCTCGTCAGCGAAGCGACGTCCATCCTCGAGCGGGCCTGATCCGATGACCTCCCAGACATCCCTGGGAGCGGCCGTCCCGGCCGGAGGACGCATCGCGTCCCCCGGCCGGATCCGGCGGGCGCTCGGCCGGAACGCCCCCGGCTACCTGTTCCTGCTGCCCTGGCTGCTCGGCTTCTTCGGCCTCACGCTCGGGCCGGCCATCGCGTCCTTGTGGCTTTCCTTCACCAACTACGACCTGTTGCAGTCGCCCACCTTCGTCGGCACCGCCAACTATGTGCGGATCGCCACGGCGGACCCGAAGTTCGCCGCCGCCATGAAGGTCACCTTCCTCTACGTGGTGCTGTCGGTGCCGCTGAAGCTCGCCTTCGCGCTCCTCGTCGCCATGGCGTTCAACCGCGGCATCCGCGGCCTGCCGCTCTACCGGGCGATCTTCTACCTGCCGTCCCTCCTCGGCACGTCGGTCGCCATCGCGGTGCTGTGGCGCCAGCTGTTCGCCGCCGACGGCCTCGTCAACGCGGCGCTCGCCAACTTCGGCATCATCGGGCCGAGCTGGATCTCCAACCCGAACTATTCGCTCTACACCCTCGTCATCCTCTCGGTGTGGCAGTTCGGGTCGCCGATGATCATCTTCCTCGCCGGTCTGCGCCAGATCCCGACCGACATGTACGAGGCGGCGAGCCTCGACGGCGCCTCCAAGACGCGGCAGTTCTTCAAGATCACCTTGCCGCTCCTGACGCCGGTCATCTTCTTCAACTTCGTCATCCAGACCATCGACGCCTTCAAGGCGTTCACGCCCGCCTTCATCATCTCCGAAGGCACCGGCGGCCCGATCAATTCGACACTCTTCTACACGCTCTACCTCTACCAGGAGGCCTTCGGCTTCTTCCGGATGGGCTACGCGTCGGCGCTGGCCTGGGTGCTGGTGGTAATCATCGCCATCTTCACCGCCTTCTCATTCCTCAGCGCGCGCTACTGGGTGCACTACGATGACTGACGTCCCCTTCCACGGCGCCGCCCGGTCGTCCGTCAGCCGGTCGGTCCTCATCCACACGGCGCTCGTCGTCGCCTCCATCCTGATGCTCTACCCGCTGCTCTGGATGCTGTCCGGGTCGATCCGCCCGTCCGAGGAGATCTTCGGCTCGTCGTCGCTCATCCCCTCCACGGTCGACCTTGGCGCCTACTGGCGTGGCTGGTTCGGCCTGCCGGTGAGCTTCGGCACTTTCTTCTGGAACTCGCTGGTCATCGCGGTGCTGTCCACCATCGGCAACGTGATGGCCTGCTCGCTCACGGCCTTCGCCTTCGCGCGGCTGGAGTTCCGCGGCCGGAATTTCTGGTTCGCCATCATGCTGGGCACGCTCATGCTGCCCTACCACGTGACGCTGATCCCCCAGTACATCCTCTTCCTCAACCTCGACTGGGTGAACAGCTTCCTGCCGCTCGTGGTGCCGAAGTTCTTCGCCGTCGATGCCTTCTTCATCTTCCTGATGGTGCAGTTCTTCCGCGGCATCCCGCGCGAGCTGGACGAGGCGGCGATGATGGACGGCTGCAGCCCCTGGCGCATCTACTGGAAGATCATGCTGCCGCTCTCCATGCCGGTGCTGGCCACGGCGGCGATCTTCTCCTTCCTTTGGACCTGGGAAGACTTCTTCGGGCCGCTCATCTACCTCAACGACATCAACACCTACACGGTCCAGATCGGCCTCCGCTCCTTCGTGGACTCAACCGGCTCGTCCGACTGGAGCGCCCTCTTCGCCATGTCGGTGCTGTCGCTGATCCCGATCTTCCTGGTCTTCCTCTTCTTCCAGCGCCTGCTGATCGAGGGGATCGCCACCACGGGCATGAAGCGCTGATGCCGCCGACGCGCCGGCCGTCCCGAGGCGACACCGCCCGGGCGGCCGGCCCTTTCATCCGCCCCGCCCGGCGGCCTCGCGGCGCCGGTTCCAAGAGGGCGCCAGCTTAAGGATCCACACCATGGCCTCGCTCCGCTTCGCGGTGATCGGCATCAACCACGACCACATCCACGGCCAGGTCGGCGTTCTTCTCGCCGCCGGGGCGGACTTCGTCGGCTTCCACGCGGCTGAGGACGATCTCGCCGCCGCCTTCGCGGACCGCTACGCCGTGCCCCGGGTCGACGACCCGCGCCGGCTCCTGGAGGACGGCTCCATTGCGATGATCGTCAGCGCCGCCATCCCGGGCGACCGGGCCGACATCGCCATCGCGGCCATGCGGCACGGCAAGGACGTGATGCTGGACAAGCCCGGCATGACCTCCCTCGACCAGCTGGAGGCGGTGAAGGCCGTGCAGGCGGAGACGAAGCGCATCGTCTCCATCCTCTATTCGGAGCATTTCGAGACCGCCGTCACCGTGAAGGCCGGCGAGCTCGTCCAGGCCGGGGCGATCGGCGCGGTCGTCAACACCGTCGGGCTCGGCCCGCACCGGCTGCGCAAGCCCCAGCGGCCCGGCTGGTTCTTCGAGCGGCACCGCTATGGCGGCATCCTCACCGACATTGCCTCGCACCAGTGCGAGCAGTTCCTGTTCTTCACCGGCGCGGAGGATGCCCGCATCCTCTCCGCCATGGTGGGCAACCGGGCGAACGCCGACACGCCGGGCCTGCAGGACCTCGGCGACATGCATCTTGCGACCGACGCCGGCCAGACCGGCTACATCCGGGTCGACTGGTTCACCCCGGACGGCCTGCCCACCTGGGGCGACGGCCGGCTCACCATCATCGGCACCGAAGGCTATATCGAGCTTCGCAAGTACGTCGACATCGCCGGGCGACCGGGCAAGGACCACCTCTTCCTCGTCGACCGCAAGGGCGTCCACCACATCGACTGCGAGGGCATGGACCTGCCCTTCGGCCGGCAGCTCGTCGCCGACGCGCGCGATCGCACCGAGACCGCCATGCCGCAGGCCCGCTGCTTCAAGGCCATGGAGCTGGCGCTCCGCGCCCAGGCCCTCGCCGAGTCCACCCACACCGGGAGCCTGTCCAAGTGAACACCCCCGTGACCATGCCAGGGAACACCGAGGTGAAGACCGTCGCCGTCGTCGGCTGCGGCATCGGCCGCTCGCACATCGTGGAAGCCTACGCCGCCGATCCGGCCCGCTGGCGCATCCTGGCCATCTGCGACCTCGACCAGGCGCGGCTCGACGCGGTCGCCGACGAGTTTGCCGTGCCCCGGCGCACCCGGGCGTTCGCCGATCTCCTCGCCATGGACGACCTCGACGTCATCGACGTCTGCACCCCGCCGGCGACTCACAAGGACCTCGTCATCCAGGCGCTCCAGGCCGGCAAGCACGTGGTCTGCGAAAAGCCGCTGGTCGGATCGCTCAAGGACACCGACGACGTCATCGCGGTGGAGAAGGAGAGCCGCGGCCTCCTGATGCCCATCTTCCAGTACCGCTGGGGCGACGGCGTCCAGAAGGCCAAGCGCATCATCGACGCCGGCATCGCCGGCAAGCCCTATCTCGGCACGGTGGAGACGCTCTGGAAGCGGACGGCCGACTATTACGACGTGCCCTGGCGCGGCAAGTGGGCGACCGAACTCGGCGGCGCGCTGATGACCCACGCCATCCACCAGCACGACATGATGACCTTCCTGATGGGCGACGTCTCGGCGCTGTTCGCCCGCGTGGCCACCCGCGTCAACGCCATCGAGGTGGAGGACTGCGTCTCCGCCTCCTGGCTGATGGCGAACGGCGCGCTCGTCTCGGCGAGCGTCACCCTCGGGTCGCAGGACGAGATCAGCCGGCTCCGGCTCGCGTTCCAGAACGTCACCTTCGAAAGCGGCGGCGGCTGCTATTCGCCGGGCGACGACCCGTGGGTCATCCTGCCGGCCAACGACGACGTGGCCGCCCGCATCGCCGAGGTCCTCAAGGACTACGAGCCCGTCGGCCGGCGCTTCGGCGGCCAGATGCGGGCCTTCCACGACGCGCTCTGCGGCCGCGGCCCGCTGCCGGTGACGAGCGCCGACGCGCGCCGGTCGCTGGAGCTTGCCACCGCCTTCTACACGTCCGCCGAGACCGGCCTCGACGTAAGGCTGCCGATCGGCGCCGACCACCCCAGATACAGGAGCTGGCGACCGGACGCGGCCTGACGGCCGCCGCCCGCAACGCCCCGCCTTCCGGAGGAGACACCCCATGGCGACGACCATCGTCCTCAACAAGATCCTGAAGCGCTACGGGTCCGCGGAGGTCATCCACGGCATCGACCTGAAGATCGAGCCGGGCGAGTTCACCGTCTTCGTCGGCCCGTCCGGCTGCGGCAAGTCGACCTTGCTGCGGATGATCGCCGGCCTGGAGGCCATCTCCGGCGGCGACCTCCTGATCGACGGCGAGCGGATGAACGACGTGGCGGCCTCCAAGCGCGGCATCGCCATGGTGTTCCAGTCCTACGCCCTCTATCCGCACATGTCGGTCTACAAGAACCTCGCCTTCGGCTTGGAGACGGCCGGCTACAAGAAGGCCGAGATCGACCGGCGCGTGCGCGACGTGGCGAAGATCCTGAAGATCGAGGACTATCTGCAGCGCAAGCCGAAGGCGCTCTCCGGCGGCCAGCGCCAGCGCGTCGCCATCGGCCGGGCGATCGTGCGCGAGCCGAAGATCTTCCTCTTCGACGAGCCGCTCTCCAACCTCGACGCGGAGCTCCGCGTCGCCATGCGGGTGGAGATCGCCAAGCTCCACCAGGAGCTCGGCAACACCATGATCTACGTCACCCACGACCAGGTGGAGGCGATGACCATGGCGGACAAGATCGTGGTCCTGAAGGACGGCAACGTCATGCAGGTCGGCGCGCCGCTCGACCTCTACAACCGCCCGGCGACCCAGTTCGTCGCCGGCTTCATCGGCTCGCCGAAGATGAACTTCATCGCCGCCACCGTGGAGAGCGCGGACGAGCGCGGCGCGGTGCTGTCGATCGCCGGCCGCAGCGTCCGCCTGCCGGGGCTGAAGGTCGCCGCCGCGCCGGGCGCCGCGGTCACCTTCGGGGTCCGGCCGGAGCACCTCACGGTCGGCGCCGAGGGCGGCGAGCGGCTCGGTGAGGTGACGGTGCAGCTCGTCGAGCACCTCGGCGGCGAGACGGTGCTCTACACGGTCAACCACGCCGGCGACACCCTGAACGCCTCCGTCGACGGTCAGCTCAAGGTTTCCCACGGCGAGCGGGTGACGCTGATGGTCGATCCCCTGGTCTGCCACGTGTTCGACGCCAACGGGCGGGCCATCGCCACCCCGGCGATCCCGGCGGCCCAGCGGGTCGCCTGACCCGCCAGGTAAAAAACCAGGGTCGCCTGACCCGCAGCTGAAAGGACCAGGGTCGCCTGACCCGCAGCTGAAAGGACCAGGGTCGCCTGACCCACTGAAGAGACGCGGGCCGCCCGTCAGCGGCCCGCCGCTTCTCCGCCTACGCCGGCAGCAGCGCGTCCACCGCCGTCATCACGCCGCGGAGTTCCGCCAAGCCCTTCAGACGGCCGATCAGCGAATAGCCCGGGTTGGTGGTCTTGCCGATGTCGTCGGCGAGCAGATGGCCGTGGTCCGGCCGCATGGGGATGACCGCGTCGGCCCGGCCGTCCGCTGCCCGGCGCCGCTCCTCCGTCATCAGCACCTTGATCAGCGCCACCATGTCCACGTCACCGTCAAGGTGATCGGACTCCGTGAAGGAGCCGTCCTGGTCCTTCGTCACGTTGCGCAGGTGCGCGAAGTGGATGCGGTCCGCGAAGGCCTCGGCCATCGCCACCGCGTCGTTGTCGGCCCGTGAGCCGTAGGACCCGGCGCAGAGCGTCAGCCCGTTGGCCGGCCGGTCCACGGCTTTGAGGACCGCGCGGGCGTCCTCCGCGGTGGAGACGATGCGCGGCAGGCCGAACAGCGAGAACGGCGGATCGTCCGGGTGGATGGCGAGGCGGACGCCCACGTCCTCGGCCACCGGCACCACCTCTTTCAGGAACTCCAGCAGGTTCTCGCGCATCTCGTGCTGGCCGATGTCGTCGAAGGCGGCGATCCGCTCGGCGATGCCCTGGCGGGTGTAGCTGTCCTCGCCGCCCGGCAGGCCGGCGATGATGGTGGTCTCCAGGGTGGCGATCGCCGCCTCGTCCATGGCCTCGAACCGCTCCAGGGCGGCGTCCACCAGGGTCTGCGGATAGTCCGTCTCGGCCCGGTTGCGCTTCAGCACGAACACGTCGTAGGCGACGAAGTCCACCATCTCGAAGCGCAGCGCATAGCCCGTGGAGGGCATGCGGTGGCGAAGGTTGGTGCGCGTCCAGTCCACCACCGGCATGAAATTGTAGCAGACCACCGGAATGCCGGCCCGGCCGAGGTTGGCGAGGCTGTCCTTCCAGTTGTCCAGGTAGCGCCGCCACGGCCCCGCGCGGAGCTTCAGGGAGGTGTGCACCGGAATGCTCTCGCACACCGACCAGGCAAGCCCCGCCGCCTCGACCATCCCCTTGCGGGTCTCGATGTCGGCGGGGGTCCAGACACGGCCGTCGTAGATGTGGTGGAGGGCGGTCACGACCCCGCTGGCGCCGGCCTGGCGCACATGGTCGAGGGGGATCGGGTCCTCGGGCCCGAACCAGCGCCACGTCTGAAGCATCGTCTGTCTCCCGTCGCCGGATCGCCGAACCCCACCGGCCTTCGTGGCGACAGTCTTTGCCCCGTCAACCCGCGCGCGTCCAGAGCGGAGGCGCCCGCAGCGGCCTCCGTTGGCGGATTTTTCCCGGCAAAGGGCCGGACATGCCCGTAAATCAGGCGGCCGGATCAGACCGACAGGGCGCTCATGGATGCCGGTTCGCCCGGCGGCGCGATCCGGTCGGGGTCGTCCACCGGATCCTGAAGCGGCCGGTCGTCCGGCATCGGGTCTCCCACCGGCGCGCCGGGGAAGGGGTCGTCCGGCGGTTGACGGATCTCGTCCGGCATACCGTCGGGATCATCAGGCGGCACAATCGGGTGGCCGGGCTCGTCGATGGGTGGCGGGAAAGGCAGGCGCGGCGGCACGGCCGGTCCGGTCGGCGGGGCAGGATCCGGCCCCGGCATCGGGTCCGACAGGCGCGCGGCCCCGGAGCCATGGTCCGATCGGGTCTTCCGGCCGATCGGCGCCGGCGAAAGCCCGGGCCATGCCCCGGCGGCGGGCCGGTCCTTCAGGTGGCGGGGGTCGACGTGGGCCGTCATGGCGGGCTCCTCTTCCCGGTCGGGTCGCGTCGCCGCGGGGCGACGGCGTCGAGACCCAACCGGGAAGGGCGCCGGGCGTTCCCGGACCCGCCGCGCAGCGCGGACCGTCCGCTACTGCGCGGCGATGGCCATGGCCTCCCGGTCGGCGCGGGCGGCCGGCCCGGTGCCCGGGAAGGTCACCAGGGTTCCGGCGGTCCGCATCGCCTCGCGGCGGCGGCTCTCGCGGATGATCCGCGGCCGCACGGCGAAATCCTGCGTCACGGTCGCGCCGTAGCGTTCCGGCGCCTGCGGGTCGCGGCGCGGCTTGTCGACGGCGATCACCCGGGTGCCGAGAAAGAAGGCCTCCGGCAGGTCGTGGGTCACCATCACGATGGTCATGGCGTTCTCCTCCCACAGCTCCTGCACCAGCACGTGCATCAGCTTGCGGGTGCCTGGATCGAGCGCGCCGAACGGCTCGTCGAGGAGCAGCACCTTCGGCTCCATGATCAGCGCCTGGGCGATGGCGAGGCGCTGCTGCATGCCACCGCTGAGCTGGGCCGGATACTTGTCCCGCGCCGCGCCGAGGCCGACCCGCTCCAGGAGCGCGTCCGCCCGCTCGACGAGCTTGCGCCTGGCCGCGCCGAACAGCTTGCCGAACACGGGCGAGGCCATCCACTGGGGCCCGGCCATCACGTTCTGCAGGACGGTCATGTGCGGGAAGACGGAGTAACGCTGGAACACCACGCCCCGGTCCCGCATGGGCTCCGGCGCGATCGGCTTGCCGTCGATCAGGATGCGGCCGCGGGTGGGGATCTCCTGGCTGATCAGCATGCGCAGGAGGGTCGACTTGCCGGCACCGCTCGGCCCCACGATGACGAGGAACTCGTTGTCGTCGAGCTTCAGGTTGATCCGCTCCAGGATGATGCTGTCGCCGTATTCCTTCCAGACGTCCTCGAGCAGGATCTCGGCCATCATGTCTCTCCCGGTCAGGCGCCGCGGACACGCCGTCCGTAACTGTCCGTACGGGAAAGCAAGGAGCGGACCAGACGCCGAACCGGGCGGCCCTGCCCCCGATCCGGGCCCGATGCCTCTCTGGCGACCGCCCGGCGCCGTCCAGTGCCCGCCAAATGCCCATGAAGGCGCCGGAGCCCGTTTGTCCCAAGGGCGATGCACCCGGCCGTCGCGGCTCCGCCGCCCGATCCCCGCCGCCCATCCCGGGCTGCCGCGCCGACCTGTCTCCTCCTTGCAAGCCTCGACAGGTCGGCCGGCAGGCCGTAGACCGCACGGGATCGGGCGGCGGGCGTCTCCGCCGCCCCGCAGAAGGGACCGCCCCCATGGATGATCTGCCGCTGTCGCTCTACCGCCGTGTCGGCGACCTCGTCTTCCTCGCCGGCGAGGTGCCGGCCGACACCGACGACCAGGTGCCGGCCGACGTCGGCGCCCAGGTGGACCTGGTGATCGACCGCATCGCCGAAACCCTCGCCGAGATCGGCGGCACCCTCGACGACGTGGTCTCGGCCACGGTCTACCTGTCGAGCCCGGACCACTTCGACGCCTACAACGCCGTCTATCGCCGCCGATTCAAGGCGCCCTTCCCGGCCCGCACCACCGTGGCCGCGCCCCTGATGATGAAGGCCGACGTGGAGATCACCGTCGTCGCCGCCGTCCCGGCGCGGTAGGCGACGCTTGGGCCGGCCGGGGGCCGGTCTCACGCACTTTGCAAGATGCATACGTCCAGGCATGGTGGCCGTCTTGATGCGTCTGTCGACGGACGAGGCCGCCCATGCCGAACATGCTCCCGCCGCCCGAGCGGCTCTTCGCGCGACCCGCTCCGCGGCCGGCGGAGCAGGCCCGATGAGCGCCCGGCCGACCGAGGACCGCGCCCGCATCGTCGCCGCCGTTCCGCTGTTTTCCGGCCTCGACCCGGCGGCGCTCGCCGCCGTGGCCGGGCGGGTGCGGGTCGACCGGCACGAGGCCGGCCAGTGGATCGTCGCCCACGGGGACGACGACCGAGACGTCTACGTGATCCGCGACGGGCGCGTGCGGGTGATGCTGTTCGGCGAGACGCGGGAGCTCATCCTCGGCGATCTCGGTGCGGGCGCCCTTTTCGGCGACATGTCGGCCATCGACGGCCGGCCCCGGTCGGCGAGCGTCATCGCGCTTTCGCCGGTCACCGCCCTCGTCTTCTCGCCGGCGGTCTTCCTCGATCTGGTCCACCGCTATCCGCCGGTCTGCGACGCGGTGCTCCGCGTCCTGGTCGGGCGCATCCGCCACCTGGACGACCGGGTGCACGAGTTCGCCAGCCTCACCATCGCCGAGCGGGTGCGGACGGAGTTGCTGCGGCTCGCCGTCCCGGCCCCCGGCCGGGCGTCCCGCCGCGCGGTGGTGACGCCGGACCTCACCCATGCGGAGATCGCCGCCCGCATCGGCGCCCACCGGGAGGCGGTGACGCGCGAACTCGGCGCACTCGCCCGCGCCGGCCTCGTGGAGAAGGCGGACGGCCGGCTGGTGCTGACCGACGTCCTCGCCCTCGGCGCCGGCCTGCCCTCGGTGCCCGAGGGCGCCGCGCCGGACGGGGAGGGCGCCTGATCGCGGGCGCGCAAAGGCCCGGCCCCTCGCCTCCGTGCAAGGCGAAGGCCGGCCTGTCGATGCGTCCGTTCAGAGCAGCGGGTCGCGGTAGTAGACGGCCGGCCGGTCGTCGTCCGGGCTGACGGGGATCGACACCGTGGGGCAGTCGCTGCCGTCGCCGTCGGCGAGCAGCCAGACCATGGCGCTGAGGCGCGCCGGCCCCATCGTCCAGGTGGTGGCCGTGGTGGAGGCGCGTCGGACAGGCCGGCGCGGAGCGCGCGCCGCATAGAAGCCGCAGGAGAACATCATCCATCCCTCTTCGTCTCTGGACCAGCCCGCGGACGCCGGAAGGCGCGCCCGCAAGGGCCGATGAGGAGGGGACGGTCGCCCATCGGCGCGCCGGCGACTGTGACGAAACGCACAAGGAGCGGTCGAAAGGGGCCGGGCCGAGGCGGCGGGGATCAGAGCCCGCGCACGGGTCCGGGGAGGGGCTCCACAACCACCGTGACGCCATGGAGCGCCCGGCTGTGCGGCCCGACCAGGAGACGGTAGGGCCCGGGCGCCACCCATTCGGCCGCATCGCCCACGGTCTCCGCCGCCGAGGCCGCGAAATCCGCGTGGGAGAGGCGAAAGCGCGCCACCGCCTCGGCCTCGCGCCGAAGCTGGAGCTTGACGAACCGCCGGAGGATCAGCCGCGGGCGGGCGATCGGCCCCGGCGGCGGCGAGAGATAGAGCTGCACCACCTCCCGGCCGGCGCGCGGCCCCACGTTGCGCACCGCCACGCTCACCTCCACGCTCTCCCCCGGCCGCAGCACCGCCCGGTCCGCGCGGGCGGGCCCATAGGCGAAGCGGGTGTAGGAGAGACCGAAGCCGAACGGGAAGAGGCCGTCGTCGTGGGGAACCCGGTCGGGCATGTCCACATAGCCGGTGCGGAATTTCTCGAACCGGTCGCGGAAGGGTCGGCCGGTCGGCGGCTCCCCGTAGGCGACCGTGATCTGGCCCTCGTGGAAGGGGAAGGTCGCCGGCAGACGGCCGGCCGGCTCGGCCTCGCCGAAGAGCACGTCCGCAAGGCCGTTGCCGGCCTCGGTGCCTGGAAACCAGGCGACCAGCAGCGCGTCGGCGAGTCCGGCCTCCTCCACCAGCACCAGCGGGCGGCCAGTCAGCACCACCACGGCCAGCGGCCGGCCGCTCGCCTTCAAGGCGCGGAGCAGCCGCAGCTGCGGCGCCGGCAGGCGGAGGTCGAGGCGGGAGGCGCCCTCGCCCGAATAGTCCTTGGCCTCCCCCACCACCGCCACCACCACGTCGGCCCGCCGGGCCGCCGCCAGGGCCTCCTCCAGCAGCGCCTCCGCCGACCGCGGATCGTCCGGCACCGACTTCTCCTGGCCGTCGTGCACGTTGAGCCGGGCGGCGAGGACGGCGTCCTCCACCAGGTGGCAGCCCTTGGCGTGGATGAGGCGGCCTGTCCCCTGGAGCGCGCGCGCTATCCCGGCGCGGATCGTCACCACGTCGGACGGGCGGCTCGACACCGCCCAGGTGCCGCTCATGTTGACCCGATCGTCGGCGAGCGGGCCGATTAGCGCGACCGTCGATCGGGGCGACAGCGGCAGGAGACCGGCCCCGTTCGACAACAACACGCTACAATCGGCGACAGTCGCCCGCGCCACCCGCCGGTTCGCCCGGGTGACGAGGCGTTGTCCGGCCGGGTCCCGGTCGATGCGCCGGAACGGATCCTCGAGGAGGCCGAGCCGGGCCTTGGCCCGGAGCACACGCCGACAGGCCTGATCCACAAGGCCTTCTTCGATCTCGCCGGCCGCCACGGCGGCTTCCAGGGTGTCGAGGAAGAGCTCCGACACCATGTCGAGATCGATCCCGGCGCCAAGCGCCAGCCGCGCGGCGGCGGCGCCGTCGACCGCTACATGATGCGCTACAAGCTCGGCTACACCGGTATAATCGGCTACAAGTAATCCGTCGAACCCGAGCGTATCCCGAAGCCAGCCCGCGATCAGCCGCCGGTGCGCGTGCATCGGGATGCCGTTCAAGGCATGGAAAGCCGCCATCACGCTGCCGGCGCCGGCCGCCACCCCGGCGCGGAACGGCGGCAGGTAGACGTCGTGGAGCCGGGCCGGGCTCATGTCGGCGCCGGCATAGTCGCGCCCGCCGGCGGGGGCGCCATAGCCGGCGAAATGCTTCAGGCAGGCCATCACGGCGTCGGCCCGGGTCAGGTCATCTCGTTGAAATCCTTCGACCATTGCGGCCGCGTAGCGGCTCGCCAGATAGGGGTCTTCGCCGGGGCTTTCGGCGATCCGGCCCCAGCGCGGGTCGCGGCAGACGTCCACCATGGGGGCGTAGACCTGATCGATGCCGCAGGCGCTCGCCTCGTCGGCGGCGATCCGGGCGGTCCGGCGGATAAGGTCCGGGTCGAAGCTTGCCGCAAGGCCAATGGGCAGGGGAAAGATCGTCCGGTGGCCATGGATGACGTCCTCGGCAAAAAGCAGAGGGATTCCAAGGCGAGACTGCAAGGCCAGGGTCTGGAACCCCCTGGCCGCCGCCACCGATTTCACCCCGAAGATGCTGCCGATCCGGCCGGTCCGCACCTTCTCGGCCACATCCGAATTGACCACGGCGCCGGTCAGCGTATCGCCGCCCGGCGTCACCAGGTTAAGCTGGCCGATCTTCTCGGCGAGCGTCATGCGGGCGAGAAGGGCGTCGATGGCTGCCGCGTCCGCCATGCCGGGATCCGCCAAGTCGTTGAAAACGCAATCAGACCAGCGGGCGCCGGTCCGGCTGGAGCCAGGGGCGGGCGGCCTCGAAGGCAAGGCCGATCTCGAAAACCGACACGTCGTCGAAGGTCCGGCCGACGATCTGGATGCCGGTCGGCACCCCGTTCGGGTGGAAGCCGCTCGGCACCGCCAGCACCGGGCAGCGGCTGAGGGTGTTGAACGGCGAAGTCATGCCCCATTCGTCGTCGGTCAGCATCCGCTCCGTGCCGTTCACCACCACCGGCACCCGGCCGGGCACGAAGTCCGCGGCGACGCTCGGCACCGAGAGGGTCGGGCAGACGAAGGCGTCGAACCGCTCCATGAGCGGGCCGAAGCTGGCGTACATCATGGATTCAGTCCGCTTGGAGGCGTGGTAGTCGGCCACCGTCGCCTTCAGGGCCATCTCAACATAATCAACGGCATAGTCGGTCATCAAGGCCCGGTCCGCCGCGAAGTTCGCCGCCATGGTGTTGCCCCAGCCGTGCGCGAAATGCTTCTCCGCCGCCCGGATGATGTCGGTGGTCCAGCCGAGGTCGACCTCTTCTAGCGTAGCGCCGAGGTCGCGCAGGAGCGACAGCGCATCGAGCGTCGCCGCCCGCACGCCCTCGTCCACCTCGTAGGCGCCAAGATCCATCGAATAGGCGATGCGCCGCCCCTTCAGCCCATCCGGCGCCGCGGTCGGCACAACCACGGTCTCGGCCACGGTGGCGATGTCCTCCGGATGCCGGCCGGAGACGACGTTCTGCATGATCGCCACGTCCGCCACCGTCCGGGCCATCACCCCATAATGCCCGTAGGTGTCGAGGTTCGACCCGCGCGGGGCCGGATTGCGGCCGTAGGGCGCCTTGTAGCCGACCACCCCGCAGGCGGACGCCGGGATGCGGATGGACCCGCCGATGTCGGACCCGGTCGCGAGCGTCGCCCCGCCGGTCGCCAGCACCACGCCGGACCCACCCGACGATCCGCCGGGCCCGAAGGCCGGATTCCAGGGATTCCGGGTGACGCCGTAGAGCCGCGAATGGGTGGCGCCGAGGATGCAGAACTCCGGCACCGTGGTCTTCATGTGGGGGATGGCGCCGGCGTCGACGAGCCGCTCGACCACTGGGGCACTCCGCTGGTCCACCCTGTCCTTGTGGAGCAGCGACCCGTTCGGCCGGCGGGTGCCGGCGAGCTTGTCGGCCTCCTTGACGGCGAGCGGCAGCCCTTCGAGCGGCCGCGTGGCGCCGCCCGACCGGTAAAGGGCGTCGGCGGCGGCCGCCGCCGCGCGGGCCGCGTCGTAATAGCGCTCCGCGATGGCGTTGACCGTGGGCTCCACCGCCTCGGCCCGCGCGATCACCGCCTCCATGAGATCGATCGGCGACAGGCTGCCGTCGCGGAACCGGCCAAGGGCCTCTGCGCCGGACAGATAGGCAAGCGCGACGAGATCGGTCATGGAAATGCTCCGGCTTCGGGCGGACCCGGTCGCGGGCCGCTCTGATCGCCCGCAGCATAGCAACCTTTGGGCCGTCGCGGGCCGGCGGCCACGAGGCGGGCCTCACCGCGGTCGACGCACCCACGCCCCTGGCCTTCACACCTCAAACCGGCCGAACGGGCGCGCCGCGGCCTTGAAGGGCGGTCGCCATGCCAGGGTTCGGCATGGAAAAGGGCGGGCCTTGGCCCGCCCTTTCGGCGTTTCGACAGTCGATGTCCGGCCGCTCAGGCGGCGGTCTTCTTGCGCCCGCGGGTGGCGGCCACCTTCGGCTCCGGCGCGCGCTTGCGCTGCTGGCCGAGGCCCATGCTCTTGGCGAGCTCCGACCGCGCCGCCGCATAGTTCGGCGCCACCATCGGATAATCGGCCGGCAGGTTCCACTTGGAGCGATATTCGTCGGGCGACAGATTGTAGTGCGTGCGCAGATGACGCTTGAGCGACTTGAACTTCTTGCCGTCTTCCAGGCACACGATGTAGTCGGGCGTGACGGACTTCTTGATGGAGACCGCGGGAGCGAGCGGCTGCGGTTCTGGTTCCACCTCTTTACGCCCCGCCTTCGACAGAGCCTGATAGACGCTGCCAATCAGACCGGTCAACTCGGAGACCGGTACTGAATTGTTGCTCACATAGGCTGCAACGATGTCGGCCGCCAGGGCGATCGACATGGAATTGGGCTCTTCCGTCATTATGGGGTGTCCGTAGCTATATTGCGCGCGAAGCAGGGCCTTCGAACAGCAATACAGCACGGAAGAGTAATTCGACAAGCCCGCGTCGAATTTTTTGTGATTGGCTAGACGCATCCGAATGTGGATGACCTCAGGTGGTTGATTGTTTTTTGGCGACGCGTGCCGAATTGGGCGGGAACCTTCCCTGTGGCGACCATTGTCCTCAGCGATTACGCCCCCGACACCCGGTCCGACGCGATCTGACAGGTGAATCGCGCAACGGTGCAGTCGGATCGCGGCGGGAGGTCGAAAACTCCAGTCTGCGTCAGGACCCGCCGGATCGAAACCGAAGCTCTCGCTGCCTCATGTATTCGCAATTGAGCGAATACTCGGCAAAGAAGCGATTTTCGCCCGTGCCCCGTCCGAAGTCTCCATTTTTCGATTGCTCGTGTTCCTAAGCGAGTGCTTAATAAAATGACCTTGCCTCGGCCGACGTCGGACAGTAACCGGCGCCTGAGAGGTCATCCATATTTGCCGTCATGGCGCGTATCGCACGGCCATGGACTGCCGCTTTTCCTTCCAGGAGACCGGAATGCGCCTCATGTCTCGGATGTCGACTGCTTTGGCCGCCGCCGCCTTGCTGGTATCCTCGCTCATGACGGCGCCTGCCGCCGCCCAGCAGAAGGACTTCAAGATCGCGTTCGCCACCTACATTGGCTACGAGCCGCTGCGTTGGATGAACCACTCGGGCGTCCTGAAGAAGTGGGCCGACAAGTACGGCATCACGATCGAGGTCATGATCGTGAACGACTACGTGGCCGGCATGACCCAGTTCACCGCCGGCGAGATCGACGCCTACGCCACCACCAGCCTCGACGCATTGACCATGCCGGCGGCCGGTGGGGTGGAGACCTCCATCTTCCTGACCACCAGCTTCTCCGACGGCAACGACCAGATCATCTCCAAGACCGCCAAGACCATGAAGGATCTGGCGGGCCAGACCGTCTGGGTGATGCAGTTCACCATCCAGCACTATCTTCTCCAGCGCGCGCTTTCGATCAACGGCATGCCGCTCGATTCGATCACGGCAAGCAACCTCTCCGACGCGGACCAGTCGGCCGCCTATGTGGCCCGGCCGGAGATCGAGCATATCGTCACCTACAAGCCGGTGTCGCAGGCGATGATGGAGAGCGTGCCGTCCTCCACCGAGGTGTTCAACTCCGCCTCCATTCCGGAGGAGATCATGGACATCCTGATCGCCCGCACGGAGACGCTGGAAGCCTCGCCCGAGTTCGCCAAGGCGGTGACCGGCGCCTGGTACGAGACCATGGCTCTCCTGAAGGACCCGGCGAAGGCCGGCGAGGTGAAGACCTTCATGGCGAGCGCCCTTGCCACCGACCTGCCGGGCCTGGAAAGCCAGTTCGCCACCACGCGCTTCATGCTGCCGGCGGAGGCCCACACGGCGCTGACCAATGCCAAGCTGAAGGAGACGTTCACCTACATCCGTGACTTCGCCTTCGAGAGCGGCCTCTTCGGCCAGAGCGCCCGCACCATCGACGACATCGTCGGCACCAAGTTCGCCGACGGCAGCGTGCTCGGCGACGACGCCAACGTGATGCTCCACGTGGACGACCGCTTCACCAAGATGGCGATGGACGGCGCGCTCTAGGCTCCCCTCCGACCGACGCCCACCGGAACCGGCGAGGGCCGGGATGGACCGGCGGGCGCCACCGCCCCTCGTCCCTTCACGACGCGCGCACCGGCCCGCCTCCTGGCGGACCGCAACAATCTCCGACGTCTCAATCTCCAAGAGGATACGCCATGGCCAAGCCGTTTCACCTTGCCTGGTTCATGAACTTCTCCGTCGACGAATGGAACACGCCGTTCGCGTCCGGCGGAAAACCCTGGACCGGCCAGTTCTACATCGACATGGCCAAGAGCATGGAGCGGGCCTGCTTCGACTACATCATGATCGAAGACACGCTGATGATCTCCGATGCCTACGGCGGCTCGATGGAGGCCTACCTCAAGTATGCCCTGATGGGACCGAAGGGCGACCCGGCGCCGCTCGCGGCGCTGATCGCCAACCACACGTCCAAGATGGGCGTGGTGGCGACGCTCTCCACCATGGCCTACCCGCCCTTCATGCTCGCACGGCTCTGCGCCACCCTCGACAACATCGCCGAGGGCCGGTTCGGCTGGAACATCGTGACGAGCGGCGAGAACCACGCCGCCCAGAACTTCGGCATGGACGAACTGCCGCCGCGCCAGGCGCGCTACGACATGGCCGACGAGTATGTGCAGCTGGTCAAGCAGCTGTGGGGCAGCTGGGAGCCCGGCGCCGTGGTGCTGGACCGCGAGACCGACACCTACGCGGACTACACCAAGGTCAAGCCGATCAACTTCGAGGGCAAGTATTTCAAGTCGCGCGGTCCGCTCAACTGCGTGCCGCCGGTGCAGGGCCGGCCGGCCTTCGTGCAGGCGGGCGGCTCGCCCCGCGGCCGGCAGTTCGCCGCCGAGACCGCCGACTCCATCATCGCCGCGGCGAGCGGCGTGGAGGCCATGAAGGAGTACCGCGACGACATCCGCAAGCGCGCGGCCGCCTCCGGCCGCGACCCGGACGAGGTGAAGGTCTTCTTCATCGTGCAGCCCATCCTCGGCGAGACAGACGCGGAGGCGAAGGAGAAGTTCGACCGCTACGTGGGCTCGCCCTCCTACATCGCCAAGACGCTGTCGGTGATCGCCTCGGTGACCGACATCGACTTCTCCCAGTTCGACCTCGACAAGGAATTGCCGCCGCTCACCACCAACGGCGAGCAGGGCTCCCTCAATGCCTTCGCCCAGTGGGGCAGCGGCAAGACGTTGCGCCAACTGACGATCGAGAACGCCACCTGGGGCCTTGAAGGCGTGGTCGGCACGCCGGAGACCGTGGCGGACCGCATGGCCGGCGTGATGGAGGAGGTGGGCGGCGACGGTTTCCTGATCACCTCGCCCTTCCAGCGCGTCAGCCGGCAATACATCAACGAGGTCTGCGAGGGCCTTGTCCCCGCCCTGCAGCGCCGCGGCGTGACGCGCACCGCCTACACCAAGTCGACCCTCCGCGACACGCTGAAGGAGTTCTGACCGGCGAAGGCCACGGTCGCCGGTGCGCCCGGCGGCCGTGGCCCGGTTCATGCAAAGTCACCGAACGTGCAGAGCCAACGGCACGGACGGGGTTCCGGCCGGCGTGCGGTTCGGAACCCGCACGGGGTCCGTCGGGGTAAGGAGAACGCATGCGGCGCATCATCAACCACCACCCGAGCCGGGCCGGTGCCGTCGTGGCCGGGATCGTTCCGATCGTGGTCATGCTCGCGCTCTACTTCTCCGCCTCGGCCGAGCGGCTGGCGGAGAATCCGCGCGACAAGCTGATGCCGGGCCTTTCCCAGATCTGGGACGCCATCCTGCTGATGGCCGTGCAGGTGGATGTGGCGACCGGACAGATCCTCCTCTGGTCCGACACGCTGGTCAGCCTCGGGCGGCTCCTGTCCAGCATGGCCATCTCCACCGCCATCGGCCTGGTGGTCGGCGTGCTCGTCGGCTTCATCCCGCACCTGAGGGCGGCCTTCTCGCCGCTTCTCAGCATCCTGTCGCTCATCCCGCCGCTCGCCATCCTGCCCATCCTCTTCATCGTGTTCGGGCTCGGCGAGGTCTCCAAGGTGGTGCTGATCGTGATCGGCATCGCGCCCTATCTGGTCCGCGACGTGGCGCTCCAGGTGGTCCAGATCCCGCGCGAGCAGATCATCAAGGCGCAGACCCTCGGGGCCTCCACCTGGCACATGATCATGCACGTGGTGGTGCCCCAGGTGATGCCGCGGCTCCTGGCCTCGCTGCGCCTGTCGCTCGGGGGCGGCTGGCTCTTCCTCATCTCGGCGGAGGCCATCGCCAGCGACAGCGGGCTCGGCTACCGGCTGTTCCTGGTGCGGCGGTATCTCGCCATGGACATCATCCTGACCTATGTGGCCTGGATCACCCTGCTGGCCTTCCTGGCGGACTATGGGCTGAAATACCTGACCGCCCGGTGGTATCCCTGGTCGACCCAGACCGAGGGTTGACCGCGACGCGGCGGGATGTGGAGATCTCCGCCCCCGCCGCATTCGGCCGGCGCCGGACCCGACGAGCAGGAAACGATCGTGGCTGATCCTTCGCGTGCCTCCCCTCTTCGCAAGCCGCCCGCCGGACCGCCGGATCCGGCGGAGCCCATCTCCTTGCGAAAGCCGCGTGGCCGCAAGCCGAAGCCCTCGGAGGGCAGCGACCCCGGACCGCCGTCCACCAGCGCCGCCGCCATTCTGGACGCCGCGCTCGGGCTGATCGCGTCGCGGACCTATTCCACCGTGACCGTGAAGGACATCGCCGCGGCGGCCGACGTCAACGTGGCGCTGATCTACTACTACTACGCCAGCAAGGAGAACCTCTTCCTCTCCATTCTCAACGCCATGCTGGGGCAGGCTGCCGATCGGTTCCGCGGCCTGACCGCGGAGGGCATCGCCCCCGACCGGGCGCTGGCGCTCTGGGCGGACGTGCACGCGGACCAGTTCGTCAACATCCAGCGCTTCCTGAAGCTTTGCCTCGACTATGCCAACAGCCTGGAGCGCACCCCCGTGGTGGACCGAGTGATCAACGGCTACTACGAGCACGAGGAGAGCATCCTGCGCTCCATCATCCAGGCGGGGATCCAGCAGGGTGTGTTCCGCAAGGTGGACGTCTACCAGGCGGTTCGGCTGGCCTCCGCCATGATCGACGGCATCCTGATCCGCCAAGTGGTAACGCCGGGCGGCGACCCGCGCCGCGAGATCGCGGCCGCCTACCGTTTCCTTCTCGACCACCTGACCCGACCGGACGACGCCAACGGTTGAACGGCCGCGTGCGGCGTCAGGCGGCGACCGGCGCACCGTCGGCGCGCGCGAGCGCGGCCTCCAGGGCGGCAAAGCACGCCGGGTCGATGGCCATGCCCACGTCGGCGCGCATGATCGAAAGGGCGGCGGACACCGGCATGGCGGCGCGGTAGGGCCGGTCGGCGGTGAGGGCGTCGAAAATGTCCGCCACCATCAGGATGCGGCTCTCCAGGCTGATCGCCGTGCCGGCAAGGCCCTTCGGATAGCCCGTTCCGTCCAGCCGCTCGTGGTGGGCCGCGGCCACGTCGGCCATGTCCCGGAACGCGCCGATCCGGCCGAGTATGGCCTCCGTCAGCGCCGCGTGCCGCTTCAGCGCCGCCCATTCATCCGCGTCGGGGCGCCCCGGCTTATCCAGGATGCTGTTGCTGACGCCGAGCTTGCCGATGTCGTGCAGAAGCGCGGCGCGCCGCAGCCAGCGCCGGTGGGCCGTGCCGAGCCCGAGCGCCTCGCCCACAAGGTCGGCGAATACGGCCACGCGCCGGCTGTGGCCGTGGGTAAAGGGGCTCTTGCTGTCGATGACCTCGGCGAAGGCATCGGCGATGTCGTCCAGATAGGCCTCGTCCACCACCCGCACGGCGGTGACGGGGGCGAGCGCCCTGACCCGGCGCTCGATGTCCGGCGCGTCGAGTGCTTCGAAGAAGCCCGTGTCCACCGCCACCGCGCAGGCGGCATCCACCACGGCGGGATCGAACCAGGTGCCGCGCCGGGCCTTTATCTCCCGCAAGGCCGCTTCCGGCCCGGCGCTCACCCGGAACACGTCCACCACCTGGGCGAGGAGCGCGATGCGCGCGGTGATCGGAATGGCGTCGCCGGCCAGACCGTCCGGCCGTCCGGCGCCGTTCCAGTGTTCGTCGAGCGCCTGGATGCCCGCCGCCACCGCTTCGGAGAAGTGCATCTGTCGGGCGATCTTGGCACCGCGCTGGCAGCGGGTCTCGATCAGCTCGCGGGCGATCTCGCCGCCGTTCTGCAGGATGGTCACGATGGCCCGGAATCGTTGGGCGAGGCTGACCGACAGGCCGGTGTGGTTGATCACGAAGCGCAGCGCCGCCGGCAGACTGCCGTCGATGGTCTTGAAGTCCCGCTTGAAGGCAAGATCGTCGGTCAGGTAGAGCGTGCAGATCCGCGCCGCGTTGCTGCTGCAGCCAAGGTCCTTCAGGATGAGCGTGTAGTAGAGATCGCCGAGCGTGCGCTGGTCCAGACCGAGGGCGCGGCCGACGTGCATGCCGATCCAGCAGACCCGGACGCAGTGGCCCGGCGGCTGACCTTCCGTCAGGTCGAGGGCGTGGCTGAGCGCGGCGAGCAGTTCCGCAAGGTCGACCGCGATTGCGCCGGCTGCCGCTTCGCGCTCCAGGAACCGGGATGTGGACATCGGGCACCATCTGCTTCGCCGCGCGCACCATCCATCGCGCGCCGCACCGATCACGCCAGACCATCGGTAAAGGTTCGGTTCCGATCGGGAACGAACGCGGGGCGGGAACCCCACGTCGCGCCGAAACGCCGCCCCGCCGGCGCGTTCGACTGCTGGGCGGACCGCCTGCGGCCCGGCGGCACCCCGCCGCCCCGTCCGCCATCGTCGTTCACGGGCCACCACCACCCGGCCCCGGCCGATCCGGCTTCGATCATCACCGTCCCGTAGACTTCCCCCTTTGCGATCCGTCCAAGACGCGTTATACGGAACCCATCCGCCGATGCGCCCCATCGGTCCGCGCTGCACCCGTAGCTCAGCTGGATAGAGTGCTGCCCTCCGAAGGCAGAGGTCACAGGTTCGAATCCTGTCGGGTGCGCCAAATTCCGATGACTTAGCAGAACCGTCCGCCTCCGAACGCATAACGGCCGATGGAGGCTATGCCCTCATTGTTCCCGTCTCGCGTTCCGCTGCGCGTTCGGCGACAGGCGCAGGCGGAAAGGCCCTGGCGCGCCCGCCTCACACGCACCTCGGCGGTGTTCCTGAGGACGGCGGTTTGTGCGCGCGGGGCACTTTCGGTGCCCGCGCCGCGGTCCCGGCCGGTGGCTCACACGGTCGGAACGGTGCCGCCGTCGATGACGTGCTCGGTCCCGGTGATTGAGGCGGCGAGGTCGGAGGCCAGGAAGGCGATCAGGTTCGCCACCTCCTCCGGCTTCGACGGGCGGCCGAGCGGGATGCCGCCGAGAGCGTCCATGATGATCTGCTTGCCGCCCGCAACATCGGTTCCGGCTTCCGCGGCAAGCCGTTCGGCCAGCTTCACGGACGCTTCGGTCTCGATCCAGCCGGGAGCCACACGCACCACCCGGACGCCCCTGGGCGAGACCTCCTTGGAGAGGCTCTTGCTGTAGGCGGACAGCGCGGCCTTTGCCGCCGCGTAGGCGGTCGTCGCCTCCGGCAGCGGCAGGAGGCGCTGGATGGACGTCACGTGGACGACCACGCCGCCGCCCTTTGCGACCATGTCGGGCAGCAGCGTCCGGTCGAGCCGAACGGCCGGGAAGAGGTTGAGGTCGAGTTCGGCCCGCCAGACGTCCTCCGTCAGGGCGGCGAAGCCGCCGGCGGGGGCGGACGATCCGCCCAGCATGTGGACGACGATGTCGACGCCGCCGAGTTCCGCGCGAACCGCCTCGGCGACGGCAGCGCAGCCCTCCGCCGTGGTCAGGTCGGCGGCGACGAAGCCCTGCTCGGCGACGCCTTCGGGCCGCGACCGCGCAGTCGTCAGCACACGGGCCCCGAGATCCCGGAAGAGACGAACCGTCGCCGCGCCCGCCCCCCGCGTGCCGGAGGTGACGAGGGCGCGCTTTCCGTCAAGCGTCAGAAGCGGAGCCATCAGCCGATCCTCAGGTGGGTGATGTGGTCGCCGTCGAGCGTGAAGGCAAAGCCGAGCATCGCCGGGCTGGTCGGGAAGTCGCCGCGTACCGTTGCGCGAACATGGACCCGGTCCCCTTGCCGTTCGGCCGTCACCGGTTCGGCGACGTGGCGGTACTTCGCCTTGGCGGCCAGCCACCAGGCGCAAATCGCCTCCCGCCCGTGGTGCCGGGCTCCCTCGTCCTCCACGACAGCGTCGGCCGCAAAGGCGCGCACGATCGTGTCGGGGTCCGCGCCCGCGTCGGCATGAAAATAGGCTTGAACGGCATTCGGAAGGTCCATGGGTCCGCTCCATCGGAAGAGGTCGTGCCTGATTGATTTGGCGGTGAACGCCCGGTCCGATAAGCAGGATAAAGGTGCACGTGGCATCCTGGATTCAAGGACAATGCGAAAGCCCGCCCTGAAGGACATCGAAGCCGCCCTTGCCGTCGCGCGGCGGGGCTCGTTCCGTGCGGCCGCCCTGGACCTCGGCATGTCCACCACAGCCCTCAGCAGCGCGGTCGCGAAGCTGGAAGCGAGCCTTGGCGTGCAGCTGTTCAACCGGACCACGCGCAGCGTCTCCCTCACGGAGGCGGGGCGGGCCTTCGTCGAACGAGCCACGCCGGCCCTCAAGGACATCGAGGACGCGATGGCGGCGGCGCGCGCCAAGCAGGCGGAGCCGGCCGGGACGCTGCGCATCAACGCCTTCGCCAGCGCGGCGCGCGACGTGCTGGCGCCTCTCGTCTTCGCCTTCCTGCGCCGCTGGCCGCGCGTTGCGGTGGATATCGTCACGGAGGAACGGCTGGTGGACATCGTCGCCGAGGGTTTCGATCTCGGCCTTCGGTCGGCCGACCTCGTGCCCGTGGACATGATCGCGATCCCCGTCGGAGCGCCGCGGCGGCACGCCGTGGTGGGGGCGCCGGCCTATTTCGAGCGCCATGGCCGGCCACGCGTGCCGACGGACCTGTTGCGGCACGCCTGCATCCGTGTCCGACTGCCGAACGGAGCGCTGTTCCGGTGGCCGTTCGAAAAGGACGGCGAGGCCGCCCTGGTGGATGTTGCCGGCCCGATCACCCTCGACGAGGCGGGCCTCGCCCGCGCCGCGGCGGTCGAGGGCGTGGGGATCGGCTTTCTGATGGAAGAGGACGTCCGCGACGACCTGGCGACAGGGCGCCTGGAACGGGTGCTGGAGGACTGGACGCCCCCTCGGCCCCCGGTCTGCCTCTATTACCCCGGGCGGCGGAATCAATCGGCGGCCCTGAAGAGCTTCCTCGACCTCGCCCGGGCGAGCGGACCACGACGGGGGTAGGGACGGGGGTCGGCTCGTCCGGACCTTGCGATCGCCGCGCCTTCGCCGGAGACCACCGTGGCCGGGCGGGTGTATGTTGATTTCACAAGGCCAGGCGCGCGTGAGCGTCCACACCGGCGCATACGCCGTCGTTTGTCTCCCGACGATCCGTTATGGTTCGGGCGTTCCGGCGCACGTGAAGGTCGGACGAGACCGAGCTTCACGTGCCGGAAGAGAGATCCTTTATCGCCTGCGACACGAGCCCGGCATGATCACGGACATCGAGCAGTACTTCGTAAACGGGTGCGGGCGGTGCGACCGGTTTGCGACGCCGGACTGCTCCACCCGGCAATGGGCCAAGGGTCTCCTCGACCTTCGACGTCTCTGTCTTCAGGCGGGATTGGCCGAGACCGTGAAGTGGGGGCACCCGTGCTACAGGCACGCGGACCGGAACATCGCCATCATCGGCGCGTTCCGCGGCGACTTCCGCCTGAGCTTCTTCGATGCCGCGTTGATGACGGACAGAGAGGGCATTCTGGAGAGGCAGGGCCCGAACACGCGGTTTCCGGACATGGTGCGCTTCACCGACAATGCGCGCGTGGAGGCCATGGCACCGACGATCACGGACTATCTGAAGGAGGCGATGGGCTATGCGGAGGCAGGTCTTCGCCCGCCGAAGATCGAGACCGAGGTCACGCTGCCCGACGAACTCGTGGACGCCTTGGATGCTGACCCCGAGCTTGCCGAAGCCTTTCGACACCTGACCCCCGGACGGCAGCGAAGCTACGTCATCAGTCTGGCATCGGCGAAGACCTCCGCGACCCGCACGTCCCGGATCATGGCGTTCCGGGACAAGATCCTGGCCGGAAAAGGCGCCAACGAGCGATAGGCGCTGTTTCACGTGAAAACCGTGTGCGGCTTTGGCCGTCAGGCGCGACGGCGGAGCGGGTCCGGTCGGCATCCTGTGCGACTGAAACGGGTCGAGCCGCAGCGGCCTCGACCCGGCCGGCGCCGTCCGCATCGCGACGCGCGGACGTCCGAGCGCGCGGCGCGCATTTTTCGAACCGGGTGGCCGCAGCCCAGGGCCTGGCAGGCGCTCAGGCCGTTCGCGCGCCTCCCACAAGGCTTATCGTCGACCCGTATCCGCTGGAGAGCGCCAGCACCGATCGGGCGAGGGCCTCGCGGTCGAGGCCGAAGTGCCGGTAGAGGTCGCCGATGGTGCCGGTCTGGCCGAAATGCTCCACCCCGTGCGAGACGGTCCGGTGGCCGGCCACCGCGCCGAGCCAGGCGAGGGTCGCCGGATGGCCGTCGATGGCGGTGACGATCAGGCAGTCGCGCGGCAGGTCGCGGAAGAGCGTCTCGATATGGCTCCGTGCGTGGGGGTTGCCGCGGGCGCGGGCGCGCTGGGCGGCGGTCCAGCCGGCGTTCAGGCGGTCGGCGGAGGTGACGGCCAGCACGCCCACGTCGCGGCGGTGCTCGCCGATCAGCCCGGCGGCCGCGATCGCCTCGGGGGCGACCGCCCCCTGGTAGGCGATCACCGCGTCGCAATTCGGTCCCGGGCGACGGAGCCAGTAGGCGCCGTCGATGGCGCCCTGGCGGAATGCGTCGTCCACCCGCTTGCCCGGCTGTTCCAGCGGGTTGGTGGTCAGACGCAGATAGACCGAGCCGCCGGTCTCGTCGCGCAGCCACGTGCGTTCGCTCGGATCGCCGCCGCCGTCCCGCTGCAGATAGTCGAAGGCCCATTCCATGATCACCGCCAGTTCGTCGGCGAAGGCCGGCTCGAAGGCCGCCAGCCCGTCCTGCGACAGGCCGATCAGCGGCGTGCCGATGGACTGGTGGGCGCCGCCCTCCGGGGCGAGCGTCACCCCCGAAGGGGTGCCGACGATCATGAACCGGGCGTCCTGGTAGCAGGCGTAGTTGAGCGCATCGAGGCCGCGGGAGACGAAGGGATCGTAGACCGTCCCGATCGGAAACAGCCGCTTGCCGAACAGGCTGTGCGACAGGCCGGCGGCGCCGAGCAGCAGGAAGAGGTTCATCTCGGCGATGCCGAGTTCGATGTGCTGGCCCTCGGGCGTGAATTCCCACTTGGCGGTGGAGGGGATGCGATGGTCGATGAAGGCGTCGGCCTGCGCCGTGCGGGCGAACAGCTTGCGGCGGTTGACCCAGGGGCCGAGGCTGGTGGTGCCGGTCACGTCGGGCGACGTGGTGACGATCCTTGCGGCGAGCGCGCTGTCGGTCTTGGAGATCTCGTCCAGGATCTTGCCGAAGGCGGCCTGGGTGGAGATCTCCCGGTCGGTTTCAAAGGCGATCGGCGGCACCTGGACCTTGCTGTCGGAATAGCGCCGGGGCCCCTTGGCGAAGAAGGGCACGCGGGCGAGGAAGGCGCGCAGGCCCGCCTCGTCCTCGACGGCGGCGAAGGGCTCCCACTCCTTGCCCGGCGCCACGCCCATGTGGCGCTGCCAGGCCGCGAACTGGGTCGGATTCATCAGCCCGCCGTGGTTGTCCTTGTGGCCGGCGATGGGGGTTCCCCACCCCTTGATGGTGTAGGCGAGGAAGCAGACCGGCCGGTCGTGGTCGACGGCCGCGAAGGCGTCCGCCATGGTCGTCACGCAGTTGCCGCCGAGGTTTTCCATGAGCGCGGCGAGCTCCGCGTCGGTGCGCCGGTCGATCAGGGCCGACACGGCACCCTGGTCGCCGAGGTCCTCCATCAGGCGTTTGCGCCAGACCGCGCCGCCCATGAAGGTGAGGGCGGAATAGTCCTGGTTGGGACAGCGGTCGATCCAGTCACGCAGGGCCGTGCCGCCCGGCTCGTCGAAAGCGGCGCGTTGGAGGGCGCCGTACTTGACCCGCACCACGTCCCAGCCGAAGGCGTCGAAGATCTTCTCGACCCGGGCGAACAGACCCTCCCGGACGATGCCGTCCAGGGACTGCCGGTTGTAGTCGATGATCCACCAGCACTTGCGCAGGTCATTCTTCCAGCCTTCCTGCAGCGCCTCGTAGATGTTGCCCTCGTCGAGCTCGGCGTCGCCGACCAGCGCAACCATGCGGCCGAGCGGGATGTCCTCTCCCCAGGTCTTGGCGGCGATATAGTCCTGGACGAGCGACGCGAAGGCGGTGACCGCCACGCCGAGCCCGACCGAGCCGGTGGAGAAGTCGACGTCGTCGATGTCCTTGGTCCGAGACGGGTAGGACTGGGCGCCGCCGAGGCCGCGGAAGGCCTCCATCTTGGCGCGGGTCTGCTGCCCCATCAGGTACTGGATCGCGTGGAAGACCGGCGAGGCGTGCGGCTTGACCGCCACCCGGTCCTCCGGCCGCAGGGCCGAGAAGTAGAGCGCCGTCAGGATCGACACCATGGAGGCCGAGGACGCCTGGTGCCCACCGATCTTGATCCCGTCCACCTTGGGGCGGACGTGGTTGGCGTGATGGATCATCCAGTGCGACAGCCAGAGCAGCCGCTGTTCGATCGTCTTCAGGTGGGCGGTGTCGGTCGGCATGGCGGGCTCCGCGTCGGCTGCGGCCGGGTGTGGCCGCCGGTGCAACGGGCTGCACCGACGGCCCGAAAGCTACGTCAGGATCAGCCGTCTTTGTAGTGGTAGCTGTAGCCGTTGATCGCCGGCGTGCCGCCGAGGTGGGCGTAGAGCACGCGCGCGCCGTCCGGGAAGAAGCCCTTTTGGACGAGGTCGATCATCCCCTGCATCGACTTGCCCTCATAGACCGGGTCCGTGATCATCGCTTCCGTCCGGGCGGCAAGGCGGATGGCCGCGTTCGTCTCCTCCGACGGCACCCCATAGGCCGGATAGGCATAGTCGGGGTTGATGACGATCTCGTCGTCGCGGACGGCGCGCCCGAGCTCCACCAGCGCGGCGGCGTTGTCGACGATCTGGCGCACTTGCGCGCGGGTCTGGTCGGGCGTGCCGGACGCGTCGATACCGATCACCCGGTCGGCGCGATCCTGGGCCGCGAAGCCGACGATCATGCCCGCCTGGGTCGATCCGGTGACGACACAGACCACGATGTAGTCGAACCTGTAGCCGAGCGCCTTCTCCTGTGCGGCGACCTCCTCGGCAAAGCCTATGTAGCCGAGGGCGCCGTACCTGTGGACGCTGGCCCCAGCCGGGATGGCATAGGGGACGCCGCCCGCGTCCCTGACCGACTGGACCGCGTTCTCCCAGCTCTTGCGGATGCCGATGTCGAAGCCGTCGTCGACCAGCCGGGAATCCGCCCCCATCAGCCGGGTCATCAGGATGTTGCCCACCCGGTCGTAGACCGCGTCATAGTGGGGCACCCACTTCTCCTGCACCACCACGCACTTCATGCCGATCTTGGCCGCGGTCGCCGCCACCATGCGCGTGTGGTTCGACTGCACGCCGCCGATCGAGACCAGCGTGTCGGCGCCCGACGCGATGGCGTCCGGGACGATGTATTCCAGCTTGCGCAGCTTGTTGCCGCCCATGGCGAGTCCGGAATTGCAGTCGTCGCGCTTGGCGTAGATCTGGACCTTGCCGCCGAGTGCCGCAGTCAGTCGCGGCAGGTGCTCGATGGGCGTCGGCCCGAAGGTGAGTGGGTAGCGCTCGAATTTGGCCAGCAGTGACATGCGGTCGTATCCCTCTTTTTGTAATGACTTCAGCGTAGCAGCGGCACTGCAATATGGGCTTTCAAAATGGTGCCTGAACTCGATTGAAGCTTCGGCAAGCGGGCGGTAACGTCGAGATTACCAGTCACCGTGGAGCCCAATATGAAAGAATCTTCCACCTACGAATTGGACCGCATTGATCGGAGTATGCTGCGGGCGTTGCAGAAGGATGGGCGCCTCGCCAACGCCGATCTCGCCAAGATGGTCAATGTCAGCGCCGCCACTTGCCACCGCCGCACGCAGCGCCTGTTCGAGGAGGGCTTTATCGCGTCCGTCCGCGCGCAGGTCGCTCCCGCGGCCGTGGGGCTGGGCGCCCTCGTCATGGTGGGCGTGGTGCTGGACCGCTCCACGCCCGAGAGCTTCGCCGAGTTCGAGAAGGCGGTGGGCGCCATGAAGGAGGTGCTGGACTGCAACCTCGTCGCCGGGGACTTCGACTACCTCTTGAAGATCCGGGTCCGCGACACTGCCGGATTCAGTCTGCTGCACGGGCGGCAGTTGATCACGCTGCCCGGTGTCCGCCAGATCCGGACCTTCTTCGTCCTGAAGGAGGTCAAGGACAACGCCCCCCTCCCGATCTGAGGCGGGAGGCGTCGGCAGCTTTCGCTCTCGATGCCGCCCGTGCGGTCAGCGGGCGCCGACCTCTCGCGCCGCTTCGTCGATGGCGTCCGCCACCGCCTGCGGCTGGGTCAGGAAGGGCACGTGGCTGGCGGGCACTTCGACGATCGAAGCCCCGATCCGCTCGGCCGTGTGGCGGAGAAGCTTCGGATCGATGGCCTTGTCCTCGGTGGCGATCACCGCCCAGCTGGGCTTGTCCTTCCAGGCCGCGGCGCCGACCGGCTCGGCGAAGATGGCCATGTTGATGGGCACTTGGGAATCGCGGAGAAAGGCGGCATCCATGTCCGACGTGTCGCCAGCAAAGCCGATCTTGAACGTCTCCAGATTGACGAAGCCGAACCCGTCCTCGCCAGTCTCGATCACGAACTCCGGCGGCGGCGGGATCTCGGCGAACTGGTCGCCCGTGGATTCGCCCACGTCCGGCGCGAGGGCCGAGACATAGACGAGCCCTGCCACCTTGGGGTCCGCACCCGCCACGGTGATCACGGTCCCGCCATAGGAGTGGCCGACGAGGATCGTCGGGCCGTCCTGCCGGTCGAGGATGCGCCGGGTGGCGGCCACGTCGTCCGAGAGCGAGGTGAGCGGGTTCTGCACGATGCTGACGCGGTACCCGCGCTTGGTGAGAATGTCATAGACTCCGCGCCAGCCGGACCCGTCCGCAAAGGCGCCGTGCACGAGCACGACATTCCTGACGGCCTGATCCGGCGGGATGCTCTCCTGCGCCTGAGATCCGGTGACGGCGATGCCTGCCGCAGCGGCGGCAGCCGTCACGAGGGTGCTGATCCTGGTGGTCATGGTGCTGCTCCTATGTTGCGTCTGGTGTCCGAGAGGGGGGCCAGACAGGCGCTTCGGGGAGGCCGCATGCGCTTCCGACCCATTCCAAGCGTAGCCGGGAACCTCGGAGGGGTGCTTTCATAGTGAAGGGCCGAAACGGAAGGAAATCTAACCTCCAGGCAAAAAGGATGCCTACATGCATCATGAAAACGGCAGTATGCGGTAGATTCTTTCAACCATCATTCCGGTTTGGTCGGCTGCAGTGGGACCGGTCATGCCGCGATGGGGCTCATGACGAGCCAGCAAGGTATCGCTGCCGCTTGGCGAGCCGCTTATCACCAGCCTGTCGGACACCGTTGCGGGCCTTGCGGCGGAGGATCCGAAGACTTGGCGGCGGATCGAACAGGCCGTCGTCCGGCTGGTCCGCGGCGCCTACAGGACGGCCTGACCGAGCCGGGGATCGGGATCCGCCTCGCGGGCGATGCGGACCGGTCGCCGGTCTAGCGATGATGCGAAGGGGAAAGCCGCGTCCAAGCCGGGATCTCAGCCACGCCCGGAAGCACGCGGCTCCGCCAGGAGCCCCGATGCCAGCAGGCGGAACGCCTCGAGGGCCTTGGGCAGGCGCGCCTCGGGGCTGTCCGCGGCCGCCACCCAGAGCGCGGCGTTGAGGGCGGCGCCGCTGAGGAGCCGGGCGGCCGCTTCCGTGTCCACGGGCTTCAGCACGCCCGCGCCGACGAGCCGCTCCACCGTCCGCAGGGTCTCGGCCAGGCACGCGCTCTGGCTTGGCCACATGGACGGGTCCCCGAGCACCGCCGGCCCGTCGCGAAGAACGATCCGCTGCACCTCCGGGTCGAGCGCCATCTCGATATAGGCCGCGCCTTCGGAAAGGAGCGCGTCCCAGCCGCTGCCCGCACGGGCGCCGCTCGTCTTGGCGCGCGCCGCCATCTCGCCATCGATCTGGTTCACCACGGCGGCGAACAGACCGCGCTTGTCGCCGAAGCTGTGGTAGAGCGCGCCCCGAGTGAGCCCGGCGGCGGCCGTGAAGTCGTCCATGGAGGCATCGGCGAACCCCTTGTCCGCGAAGGCGATGCGCGCGGCGCGGAGGAGCCGGGCACGGTTCTCCTCCATGGTCTCTTTGCGGCTCTTGGCCATGGTGAAGGCCGACCTTTCGCCTACGGCACGTCTACGGATTGACATACGGAGCGTATGTCATAGGTTCGCATACGTCACGTATATCGAAACTCGTGGCGCCTTGTGAAGCCGAAAAGGCGGACGGCCATCACGCCGAGGCCCGACATCCCGCCAGCCAGGACACCCTCCCATGAGCAAACGCGACGCCGTCTTCCCCGAGCACCGGCATGCCCTCTACGAGGCGCACGGCTATTCCGCGGCGATCCGCTCCGGTGATCTCCTGTTCGTGTCGGGACAGGTCGGCAGCCTCCCGGACGGGAGCCCCGAGCCGGACTTCGGCCGCCAGGTCGAGCGCGCCTTCGACAACCTCGGCGCCACGCTCGCCGCCGCCGGCTGCGGCTTCGACGACATCGTCGATGTGACGTCCTTCCATACGGATCCGGAGGCGCAGCTTACAACCGTCATGGCCGTCAAGGCCCGGATCTTCGATCGGCCGCCCTATCCCGCCTGGACCGCCGTGGGTGTGACCTGGCTGGCCGGCTTCGCTTTCGAGATCAAGGTCGTCGCCCGGATCCCGCAGGCCTAGGCGGCGACTGGCGTCCGCGCAGGGACCTGCGGCCCGGCCGCCCCGGATGCGCTCATCGCGCACCCTCTCTGGTCTTCGCCCTGCGCCGGCGCGTCACCATGTTGAGCACCTCCACCAGGGCCGAGAAGGCCATGGCGCTGTAGATGTAGCCCTTCGGCACGTGGAAGCCGAAGCCTTCGGCGATCAGGGTCGTGCCGATCATCAGCAGGAAGCCGAGGGCGAGCATCACCACCGTGGGGTTCTTCTCGATGAAGTGCGCCAGCGGATCGGCGGCGATCAGCATCACGGTCACGGCCACCACCACGGCGATCACCATCACGGGCAGATGGTCGGTCATGCCGACCGCCGTGATGATGCTGTCGATCGAGAACACCAGGTCGAGGATCAGGATCTGCACGATGGCGGCGTTGAACGAGATGGAAGCGACGCCGCCGACCGGAGCCTCGTCCGCTTCGGTGTCCGGATCCACGTTGTGGTGGATCTCCCGGGTCGCCTTCCAGACCAGGAAGAGGCCGCCCGCGATCAGGATGAGGTCCTTCCACGAGAAGGGATGATCGAAGGCGGTGAAGATCGGCTCGGTGAGCTGGACGATGAAGGCGACCGTGCCGAGGAGGCCGAGCCGGAGGATGAGGGCAAGGCCGATGCCCACCCGGCGGGCGAGCGACCGCCGCTCCGGCGGCAGCTTGTTGGTCAGGATGGAGATGAAGATCAGGTTGTCGATGCCGAGCACCACCTCCATCACGATCAGCGTCGCCAGAGCCACCCAGACCGTCGGGTCCGCGGCAAGGTCCATCCATCCGTCCATGTGGTCTTCCCCGCTCCGGGCGATCCGACGGAGTGCCGCCTCGCCACGCTCGCCCCTCCTGAATGAGGAGGCCGAGGTCAAGGTTCCGACCGTCCGCCGTTTCCAAGAGCCGCCGCCGGGGACGGCTCCGCTACAGAGGCCGCCGTCCGGCCCTGCGGCGGCCGCAAGAACGGGGCCGGCGGCAGCCGGAACCCGGCCGGCGCTTCAGGGGTTCTCGGTCATGCTGCAGGGCAGCACGCGCCACCGGCTCAAGCCGGCCGGCACCGCTTTCGATCGGAGACTGATCATGCCCACGTCCAAGCCGCCCCGGATCCTGCTCGGACACGAGATCGATGCGTCCGCAACCGGCACCCCGGAAGGTGCCGCCGCCGCTGCCGAGGCTCGCCTGCCCGACGCGCTTCCGGACGGAGATACCGCCGCCGATCAGCGGCTGGCGCTGGTGGACCCGGCCGTGGCCTTCATGCCCGCGCTGTCGGCCACGGATGGCGTCCGCGACCACATCGCCCCGGACCTCCCCGCCGCCCCCCTGCCGGATAGGGTGCCCGAGCCTGCCGCCGTGACGCCGGGCGCTCCGGCCTTCGCCAGCGCCCTGCCGGGCTTCGGCGGACCCTTGGCGATGGGCGAAGCGGGCCGGCTTTGGGGCGCCTTCGCCTATCGGCAGATGGCCCGGGCCCTGGAGGGCATCGTGGAAGGGACCCGCTGCCGCACGCCCGGCGACGTAATGGGGCTACACCAGCGCCTGATTCAGGAGACGCTGCAGGACTGCACCACGTTCGGGATCGATCTCGCGACCGTTCCGATGCGGTCGATGACGGCGCCGACCACCGTCTGCGCGCCGGTCCCGTCGGCCGCCTGACGGATCGGCTGCCGCCTCGGCGGGCTCCGGATCGTCCTCTCGTGTCGCTGCCGGAGCCGGCGGCGACCCATGCGGTGCCGGGATCGGCGCGCGCGCCCCCGCATGGCGGGGGACCCAGCGGAGCACCCTCGATGACCCTCAGCCCCCGAACCCGCTACCTTCTCGCAGCCGCTGCCGTGGCCGCCGCCTCCGCCCTCGTGGTCCGGGCGGCGGCGCGGCGCGCTGAAAGACGCCACCCGCCGGCCGGCCGCTTCCTGGAGGTGGACGGCGTGCGGCTTCACTACACGGTGGAGGGGGACGGGCCGCCGCTGGTTCTCTTCCACGGCAACGGCAGCATGATCGCCGACTTCGCCGCCAGCCCCCTGGTGCGGGAAGCGGCGCTGCGCTGGCGCGTCTATGTCTTAGACCGGCCCGGCTACGGCTACTCCAGCCGGCCGCGCGGACGGCGTTTCACGCCGGAGGCCCAGGCCGATCTCTTCGCCAAGGCGTTCGCGGCGCTCGGGCTGAAGCAGCCCCTGGTGCTCGGTCATTCCTATGGGGCGCTGGTCGCCGCGGCTCTCGGCATCCGCCATCCGGACGCGGTGCGGGCGCTGGTGCTGGTGTCCGGTGCCTATTTCCCGACGCCGCGCCCTGAAGCGATCATGTTCGGCCTGCCCGCCGTACCGGTCCTCGGCGACCTTCTGCGCCACACGGTGTCACCCCTGGTCGGCCGTCTGATCTGGCCCGCGTTGATGCGGGTGATCTTCGGCCCGCGGCCCGAGCCGGAAAGCTTTCGCGTCGGCTTCTCGAAAGGGCTTGCGCTCCGGCCCGGTGCCCTTCGGGCCAGCGCGGCGGAAACGCTGAACCTGGTGCCCGCCGCTGCCGCGCTCGCCTCGCGTTACAAAGCCCTGAGGATGCCGGTGGTGCTCGTCGCCGGTGCCGACGACCGGATGGTGGACACCACGACGCACTCGGGCGGCCTTCACCGTCTGGTGCCGGGCAGCCGGCTCGTGGTTCTGCCGGGCTTCGGCCACATGGTCCACCACGGCGCGTCGGCGGCCGTCGCCGCGGCGGTTCTGGAAGCCGAGCGCCTCGCCGACGACCAGCGCGCGGCCGCCGCGTGAGCTTTCGCCGGTTTTTGCCTATTGGGCCGTGAGTTCGAGCCTGAGCAAGTCGGGGAGATCCTGCGGCGCGGTCTCCAGCTTGTCGCGGATGGCCTCCAGGGCCACAGGTTCGCTGCGGCCCGACATGAGGCGGAGGGTCGAGGGGTTGTTGATGAAGCTGGCAAGGGCGAAGGCGAAGCGGCTGCGGGTGATCTTGTCCGGAATGGATTCGAACACGAAGGGAACGGTGCTGATGATGCGCTCCTTCAACGTGCGCGAATCAAGGCCGGCATCGGCGGCGATGCTGTCGATGATCGCCACCGTGAGACCCTTGTCGGTGTAGAGGAGGGAGAGGTTGCGCAGGCCCGGCCGGACCTCCCCGACCATGCCGGCATAGTCCTCCAGGAGCCCTCGCGGGATGCCCGTGAGAACGGCGCCGATCGCCAGATCGCCGAACCCGTCCACCCGGAACTCCGTCCCGTCGATGGAGATCTCCTCCTGCACGTCCTGCCAGGAAAGATTGAGCGTGGCCGACGCGGTCAGCGCGTCCCGGCCGGATGCGGTGAGAACCGACCGCAGGCCGTCCGGCAGCAGGGTTGGCCAGAGGCTGAGCCGGCCGACGGATGCGCGGAAGATGGTGGGGAAGTTGCCGACCGGATAGCGCATGCTGAGGTCGGCGTCGGCGAGATCGAAACCCGGTCCGGTCGGCCCCTCGGAGGCCAGACGGCCCACCACGAGCTTTTCCACCTTGAACCCGGAGTAGAGGATCTGGCCGTCGCCGGCGGGTTCCGTGCTGTTGCCGAAGTCCACGTCGTCGGCCTGGAAGCGTTCCAGGGTCAGCTTGGTCCCTGGTTCGTCGACGACCACACGGGCGACCGCCAGGCTGTCGAAACCCGTGTAGGCAAGCCCCTTCAGGGCCATGTCCGAGGCCACGATGGTGCCGACGCTGCCCTTGAACGTCATCGTGGCAAGGTCGGCGCTCTCAAGCGCCAGGTCGCGAAAGCGAACCGGAATGTTCAGCCGGTCCGCAAGGCTGGCGGCGCCGGCATCTCCGGAAAGACGTGGCTTGTGCGCAAGGGCGTTGAGACGGATCCTGTCGAGGCGGGTCGAACTGTCGCCGATCTCCTGCTCCACGCCCTCGATCTCGGCCTTGGCGACGAGCACCCCCGACTTGGCCCGGTCGACGGGCACCGGCGCCCCGTCGGCGAGCCGCTGCAGGAGATCCACGTCGAACCCCTGGAGCGTCACCCGGTCGATGCCGGTCTGCGTGCCGTCGGGCGTCCGATGGGTCAGCGCCTCGGCCACAAGGCTCTGGACCACCCGCCTCACGACACCGGACGTCGCGACGGTGCGGGCGCCGACGGTCATGCCGACCGCCTCGGCGGCGAGCCCCTCGATCCGAGCCTCCGACCAGCCGATGTCGACACCGGGATGTCGGCTGATCGGCGCGCCGGGCAGGGCGGCGTCGAGCCGAAATCCGGTCAGGCTTCGGAAGTCCGCGCGGGCGATCGCGATGGAGACGGGCTGCCCGGCGGCCGTGCCGCGGAGAGCCGCGTTGCTGAGCGCAAGGTCGAGCCGGCTGGCCGCCGCGCCGGAGCCGGGCTTCACGTCGATCGCCTCAACCGTCACAACAAGGCTGCGCGCCGGTCTTTGCGGATCCTCCCAGCGGAGCATGACGGACCCGAGGCCGAGCGTTCCGTCCGGCTGCCGTTCGGATCGGCCGACCGTGAGGGAGGGGGTCTGCCGCAGCAGGGCGTCCACATCGGTCAACAGGGTCAGCAGCGGATCGGTCGGCTCAGGGGCGGTGGTCTGAGGATCAGTCGGCTGAGGCGCTGTGGGAGCGACGACGGGCTGCGCGGCCGGGCTCTGGGACGGCGTCTGGGCGAGGGCGGACTGCACCGGCGCGAGGCCGACGAGCGCCGAGATCGCCAGAACGGACGCACCCGCCCGGACGGAGCGGGCCAGCACACGCGCTCTCCGGCTGGCGGACGCCGAGGTGGCGGCTTGGCGACGGCCGTGAAGCGGGGGCACCAGGATCGATCGCATGAAAATGAACAGCTCCTTGAACCGGTGATCGGCGAACCATCGATCGGGGAACCATCGATCGGGCGAGCCCCGCGGGGGTGCGGGCTCGTCAGGCGATGGGCTTGTAATAGCGGGCCGCCTCCTTGGTGTAGGAATAGGCGCTGGCGTCGGATCCATAGAGCGAGAGCGACTGCAGGGCGCATTTGTTGAGGACGATGCCCTCGACCTTGGCCGTGATCTCCGGATAGGCGCCGAGGATCTCGCGGATCACCCGGCGCGGGGTCATGCCCCACTCGACCACGATGACGAACACATCCACGAGGCCCGCGTGCTCGACGGCGTCGTGAAGGAGGGCAAGGGGCGGAAAATCGACCACGATGGTGCCGTAGCGGTTGCCCGCGCGCGCAACGATGTCCGGCAGGGCGGACGGTCCGTCGCCTTGCCGCCCCGCCGCGTCGTCGTCCGCAGCGGGACGACCCACGAAGGCGAGGCCCGTGGTGGGTTCGACGCCGGCGAGGAAACCGGCCGGCTGGATGCCAAGGTCGGCCGGATCGAGCGCCCCCGGGTGGTCGGTGAAGAACCGGGTCAAGGTCGGATGCCGGGCATCTGCGTCGATCAGGAGGGTCGGCTTGCCGATCCGCGCCATGTGCGAGGCGACATTCTTCGACACGGTCGACTTGCCCTCGCCGGCCAGGATGGACACCACGCCGATCACATGGGCGCGACCGGTGGGGCGGTTGCGTTCCGCGGTGATCTGGATCGCGCGGATCCCCTCGGCAAAGCGGGAGAGCGGCTGCTCCACGGTCAGGTTCATCGGGCTCCCGGCCGCCTTCAGGCCGAAGATCCGACGGCGCCCGCCGCGCCCGGAGGCGACGTCCGGCAGATAGGCGATGAGCGCGGTGCCGAGGTCGTCCTGGATCTGCTCGCGGGTCCGGTAGCCGCGCTCCCGGAACTCCAGCAGCACGACGGTGGCACCGGCCAGAAGGGACGCGAGCACGATCGTGATCACCCCGGCCCTTGGAATGTTCGGGCTCGACGGCCGGATCGGCGTGGTGGCGGGCGAGATGATCCGCGCGTCGCCGACCGGGAAGGTCTCCTGCTCGGCCGTCTCCTGGTAGCGCTGGAGAAAGCTCGCGTAGAGCGCGTTGTAGGTGCTCGCCTCCTGCATCAGCGAATTCAGCTTGGCGAGGGCCTTTCCGTCGTCGGCGTTGCCGGCCACCTGCAGGGCCGATTCCCGCTCCAGCCGCTGGACCCGGTCGCGGCTGATTTCCACGTCGCTCCGATAAGCTTCCAGCGATCGTTTGAGTTCGCTGAAGATGAGCTTCTCGTACTGGGTGACCTGGTCGCGGGCGAGGGCGATCTGGTCGTGGCCGGGTGCCAGCCTCTGCTCCAGTTCCGACAGACGCTTCTGGGCCGCCAGGAACCGGCTCCGCAGGTCGGCCACGACCGAGCTGTCGAGCTCTCCGGACATGGCGCCGGACAGTTGGCGCTCCGAGACGAGCTTCTGCAGCCGCGCATAGCGGGCCTCCGCGTCGGCCAGGGCTCCCCGTGCCGAGCTCAGCTGCACGTTGATGTCCGTGAGGGCGCGCTCGGATACCAGCTGTCCGGACGCGAAGGTCAGGTTGTTCTCGGCCCGGTAGCGCTGCACGGCATCGTCCGCCGCGATCGCCTTGGTGCGGATGTCGCGAAGCCGCTCGTCCATCCAGGCCGAGGCGCGGCGGGCCGCGTCGAACTTTGATTCCAGCTGGTCGGTCAGATAGACGTCCGCATAGGCGTTCGCCACCAGGCTCGCCGTCGCCGGATCGTGGTGGGTGAACTCGATCGCCAGCACGTAGGTCCGGCCGACCCGGCGCACCGACAGCCCCAACTGCAGCAGCCGCACCACGTATTCGCGCCGGACGCTGTCCGGATAGTCCTCGATCCGGTCCGGCGGCTCGATCATGGATGCCAGCTTCGCCACGGCACGGCCGACGAGCGACTTGGGTTCGTTGAGGAAGGTGGTCTGATTGTGGAGATCGAGCCGGCGGCCGACGCCGTCCGCGATCGCGTCGGACTGCAGGAGCTGAACCTGACTGTCGACGGCGCCCGTGTCGAACGCGAGGGACCCTTCCAGCGCGCTCAGCGCCGTCAGGCCCACCTTGCGGGCGTCGATCATCACGGCGACGGACGCGGTGTAGCGCGGGACGGATTGGAGCGTGAGCGCCACGCCGAGCGCCATCGTGCCGCTGAACACCAGGACCATGGCCAGCCAGTGACGGCGGGCGCGCCTGACGAGTTCGCCGATGCCGTGTTGGGGCGATAGCCTTGGCAGCGGGCGCGGCGGGGGGGCGTCGGTCGAGGTCGTCGACAGGCGAGGCGTTGTCAGCATCGGTTGCACCGTCCCGCGAATGAGCCCTCGAGGGAGACGAGGGCGGGTGTACTGCTGCCCGTTGGCCGGTCGGAGCGCCGTCGCACCTGAACGCCGGCTGCGCAAACGCCCGCTTCGCGAGGCCGACTTGACCGTTCCGCAGGCCGCGAACCAGTCGACCGGAAACGCCCGCATGCGCCGGGTCTCGTCAAAGACCGGACGCTCAAGGGTTCGGCGCCCATCTCCGAAGTCCGGTTCGGCGCGTGACCGGAGCCGCGACCACGGCGTCAGTCACGGGTTTGAATGGCATGCGAACAGCACCATGAAATGATTTGTATTCAATTCGATGAGGACTGTATTGAAGGACCATCCATCGGTCAAAAACATATTGAATATAGAATAATACAAGTAAACAGGGTACGGCCTCTCTCTCCTTGTGGGTAGGTCGAAACTGACTATCCGCCCCCCTCGGGAATCGTCCGTCCCGGGTGGTCGGCTCGGCGAAGACCGATGTTTTCGGAAGGCATTTGCCTAGGCGGATTGCCCAATCACACGCCCTTCAGACGGCGTCGGACCGTCGCGGCTCACCGGACCTTGTACGAACCTGAGCAAGTTCCGCCGGAATGCCATGTCCGGACATTGGCACAAGGTTTGCGACCGGCTGGTGGATCGACCCGGTGGCGCGGTTCGCGCGGTCCCACGGGGGCGGGGCAATCCTTCATCCGTGGACCGGGAACTGGAACCCATGCGCCAAATCCTCGTGCGTCTTCCCCTCCGAAGCCTCTTCACCCGGGCGCTTTTCGCCGCCTTCTCCGCGCTGCCCTTCGCCGCGCCCTCGCTGGCGGGCCCGATGGAGGACGCGGAGGCCATCATCGCGGCCCACAAGGCCATGCCGGCCTTCACGGCGCCGGGCGAGGCGTTCGACGCCCGGGCGTGCATGAAGGACAAGAAGATGTTCGTCATTCCGCTGACGATGACGAACCCCTTTAACGTGCAGGTCTCCAAGGCCATGGAGGAGGCGGCCGCCACCGTCGGCTTCCCGCTCACCAACTGGGACAACCAGTTGAAGGTCGACCAGTGGATCCAGGGCATGGCCCAGGCGACCGCCGACGGTTATGCGCTGATCGACCTGCAGGGCGGCATTCCGCCGGAAGCGCTCATGCCGCAGATCGCCGCCGCCCGCGAAAAAGGCATCAAGGTCACCACCACGCATCTCTACGACGTGACCCAGGAGAAGTCCGACAGTCTCGATGCTTCGGCGCGCACCAACTACAGTCAGGCGGGCAAGATTCTCGCCGCCTGGGCCTTCAAGAAGACGGAAGGTAAGCCGAACGTCGTCATCATCGGCTCCGACGAGATCATTCCGACCGCCCCGTTCGTGAAGAGCATCCAGGAGACGCTGGCGGCGCTCTGCCCGGACTGCAAGCAGAAGTACGTGAACGTGCCGGTGCCGGAGTGGGGCACCAAGATCCAGTCCAGCGTGCAGTCCGCCCTGGTGGCCGACCCGGGCATCAACTTCATCCTGCCGATCTACGACAGCATGTCCCAATTCGTTGTGCCGGCGCTTCGCCTCACCGGCCGGGCCGGCCTCGTGAAGATCGCCAGCTACAACGGCACGCCCTTCGTGATCGACATGGTCCGCACCGGCGAGGTGGACATGAACATCGGCGAGAGCCTCGGCTGGGTCGGCTATGCGGCGATCGACGTGAACATGCGCGCGCTCTGCGGCCTGCCGCCGGTCGAAAACCTCAACTCGCCCCTCTACATCTTCGACGCGGAGAATGCCGCCACCGCCGGCGTGCCGGCGACCTTCAACGACGGCTACGGCGACAGCCATATCGCCGGGTTCAAGGCCTTGTGGGGCATCGAGTGATGGACGCGCCCGGCCCGGCCGTCCCGGCGGGCGCGCCGCGCCGGGCCGCCGCTCTCGTGGCGACCAACCTCGGCAAGACCTTCGGCGGGGCGAGGGCCCTCGACGGGGTCGACTTCACGGTCGGTTTCGGCGAGGTCCACGGCCTCCTCGGCACCAACGGGTCGGGCAAGTCGACCCTCATCAAGATCCTGGCCGGCTACCACGTGCCCGACCCCGGCGGGACGCTGCGCCTGTTCGGCGACGCCGTGCCGCTGCCGCTGCCCGCCGCGGAGGCGAAGCGCCAGGGCCTTGCCTTCGTGCACCAGCATCTCGGCCTCGTGCCGTCGCTGAGCGTCCTTGAAAACCTCCGCATCGGCGACTTCGCCGCCGAGCGGCGCTGGCGGATCGACTGGCGCAAGGAGGCCCGGGCGGCCGAGGAGACCTTCGCGCGCTTCAATCTCGCCATCGACCCGCGGGCCGAGGTAGCGCGCCTCAGCCAGGTGGAGCGGGCCCTGCTCGCCATCGTGCGCGCCTTCGAGGACGTCCGCCGCACCCAGACCGAGCGCGGCGGCGGTCTCCTGGTGCTGGACGAGCCGACGCCCTTCCTGCCCAAGGCCGGCGTCGACACGCTCTTTGCCCTGGTGCGGGGCATCGTGGCGGCGGGGGCGAGCGTGGTCTTCGTCTCGCACGACATTGACGAGGTGCGCGAGATCACCAGCCGCGCCACCATCCTCCGCGACGGCCGCCTCGCCGGCACGGTGGACACCGCCACCACGCCGCGCCAGGAGCTCGTCGACCTCATCATCGGCCGCAAGGTGCGCGCCTATCAGGTGGCCAAGCCGGCGGCCGATACGGGCGCCCCGGCGCCGCCGGCCGTGCGCATCGAGGGGTTGGCCGGCGGCGGCGTCGCGCATCTCGATCTTGCGATCGGACCAGGCGAGATCGTCGGGCTGGCCGGCCTGATCGGCTCCGGCTTCTCCGACGTCCCCTATCTGGTAGCCGGTGCCGGCGGCGCCACCGCCGGCCGTGTGACGCTGAAGGGGCGCACCCTGCCGCTCGCCGGGGCGGATCCGCGCCGGGCGCTCGCGGCGGGAGTCGCGCTCCTGCCGGCGGACCGGCTGGGCGCGGCCGGGGTCGGCAGCCTCTCGATCACCGACAACATCACCTTGCCGGTGCTGCCCGGCTTCCGGCGTTTTCTCGGCCTCGACCGAGGCGCCATGGCCCGGAGCGCGGCGGCGCTCGGCACGGCGCACGAGGTGCGGCCGAACCGGCCGGCGCTGCCGCTGGAGGCCTTGTCGGGAGGAAACCAGCAGAAGGTGCTCCTCGCCAAGTGGCTGCAGACGGCACCGGCACTCCTGGCGCTGGACGAACCGACGCAAGGCGTCGACGTCGGCGCCCGCCAGCAGATCTTCGCCGCGCTCGACGCCGCCTCCAAGGCCGGCACGGCCATCCTTCTTGCCAGCACCGACGCGGAGCAGCTCGCCCAGGTGGCGCACCGGGTGCTGGTGTTCGCCAAGGGGCGGGTGGTGGAGACGCTCGCGGGCGCGGACGTCACCAAGGATCGCATCGTCGAGGCCTGCTACCGCAGCGCCCAGCCCGCCGAGGAGGCCGCCTGATGACCGCCGTGGAGACCGCGTCGCCCCCGCCCGCCGCCGACGGTTCCGGCTTTTCGATCAAGGCCTTCGCCGAACGCTTCGGCCTCCTCGGGGCCTGGGCCGGCGTGATCGTGCTGTTCGGCGCGATCAATCCGGACGCCTACCTGACCTGGATCAACTTCTCCACCATGTTCTCCTCCCAGGCCATCCTGGTGGTGCTGACGCTCGGCCTTCTCATCCCGCTGACCGCCGGCGACTTCGATCTTTCGGTCGCCTCCACCATGGTGCTCTCCGCCATGATGGTGGCGGTGCTGAACGCCCTCAACGGCTGGCCGCTCGTCCACACGCTGGTGGTCGTGGTGCTGACCGGAGCGCTGATCGGCGTCGTCAACGGCGTCTTCGTCCTCTATTTCCGCATCCACTCGCTGATCGTCACCCTGGGAACCGGCACCTTCATCAACGGGGTCGTGCTGTGGATCTCCGGCTCCCAGACGATCGGCGGCGTGTCCATGGATCTCGTCAACTGGGTGATCGTCTATCGGATCGGCGGCATCTCGCTCTCCTTCTACTATGCGCTGATCCTCTGTGCGGCGCTTTGGTACTTCATGGAGTTCACCTCGCCGGGCCGGCGGCTTCTCTTTGTCGGGCGGGGGCGCGACGTCGCGCGCCTCTCCGGCATCGCGGTCGACCACGTGCGGCTCCTCAGCTTCGTGGCGGCCGGTGTGACGTCGTCCTTCGCCGGCATCCTCTACGCCGGCATGACCGGTTCGGCCGACCCCTTGTCGGGCCTCACCTACTTGCTGCCGGCGTTCGCCGCCGCCTTTCTCGGTGCCACCAGCATCGTGCCGGGCCGGTTCAACCCATGGGGCTCGTTCGTGGCGGTCTATTTCCTGGTCTCCGGCATCACCGGGCTCACCATCCTCGGCGTCGACACCTTCGTGCAGAACCTCTTTTACGGCGGCGGGCTGGTGATCGCCGTGGCGCTCAGCCAACTGGTGCGCAAGCGCCAGCCGCAGAGCTTCTCCTGAGCCTCTTTCCTCAAGGATACCAATCGCATGGACGACAGCGTGACACGCGCCTGGGGCGCTCTCATCGACCGGATGTCCGGTGGCGGCGACGCGGATGCGGCCATCATGGCGGCGCAGCTGGAGCGGGCGGCGACGCTCCTCGACCGGCCGGCGATCGATCCGGGTTCGCTGTTCACGCTGGAGCCGTCCTCCTATCCGGCCGCTCTGGACCGGTTGGCCGGATCCGACGCCGGCGGGGAGGCGGGCCGATGAACGACGTCGCCTCCTGGACCCTCACCGAAGTCGCCACGGCGCTCCGCGACCGCACCGTGTCGTCGGTGGAGCTGACCTCCGCCCTTCTCGATCGGATCGCGGCCTGGAACGGGGTGGTCAACGCCTTCGTGGCCGTGGAGGCGGAGACGGCGCTTGCCGCCGCGAAGGCCGCGGACGCGGCGCGGGCGGCCGGGCAGCCGATCGGCCCGCTCGCCGGAATTCCGTTGGCGCACAAGGACATGTACGACCGCGCCGGGGTCGTCACCGGCTGCGGTTCGCGCATCCGCGCCGGCCATGTGGCGACCGAGACCGCCACCGTGATGGCCCGCCTGGAAGCCGCCGGCGCGCTCCATCTCGGCCGCCTCAACATGTCGGAATTCGCGCTCGGGCCGACCGGGCTCAACGCCCATCACGGGCGGGCGTGCAATCCGTGGGACCCGGCGGTGGTCACCGGCGGGTCGTCCAGCGGGTCGGGGGCGGCGGTGGCGGCGGGGCTCGCCTACGGGGCGCTCGGCTCGGACACGGGCGGGTCGATCCGGCTGCCCTCGGCCATCTGCGGCATCGCCGGCCTGAAGCCGACGCAGGGGCGGGTGAGCCGGCACGGGGTGATGCCGCTCTCCTTCTCGCAGGACTGCGTCGGCCCCATGGCGCCGACCGTGGAGGATGTGGCGCTGCTCTACGGGGTGATCGCAGGCGCCGACCCCAAGGACCCGACCGCCAGCACCCGTCCGGTGACGGTACCGAAGGTCCGAAGCCGGCTCGACGGCGTTCGGATCGGCCTCTCGGACTGGACCGGCGCGGACTTCGACGGGCTCACCGCCAGCGCCCACGCGGACGCCCGGCGCATCCTGGAAGGCCTTGGTGCAACTGTGGTTTCCGTTGAGATGCCGGATCCGATGGCGCTCGGCGAACTTTCCAACGTGGTCGCCATGACGGAGGCGGCGGCCATCCATATGGACTGGCTGAGCACGCGGCCGGAGGACTACGGCGACCAGGTGCGGGCGCGGCTGCGGCAGGGCCTGACGGTTCCGGCGGCGCTCTACCTAAGGGCCATCCAGATGCGGACGGTGCTGGTCGGGCGGATCGTGGAGGAGGTCTTCGGGCGCTGCGACGTGGTCATGCTGCCGGTGCTGCCCTTCGTGCCGCCGACCAGCGCGGAGATGGATGGCGACCCGGCGGGCGGGGCGGCGGTGCCCCGGATGGTGGCGGTGATGGCCCGGTTCACACGCCCGATCTCCTACCTGGGATTGCCGGGCCTGTCGGTGCCGATCGGCCGATCGCACGGAAATCTGCCGATCGGGATGCAACTCGTCGGCCGGCCGTTCGACGAGGCGGGGATCCTTTCCGTCGGCATGGCGTTCGAGCGGGCGGCCGGATCGAAGCGCCTGCTGCCGGCGCTTCCCGCCTGAGCGGCGCCTTGGTTTCGCCGCCCGGTCGGTGCTAGGGTGCGGCGCGGAAAAGGGGCGTCGGGCCGGGTCCGGCGCTGAACGGATGCGGACGTTTGCATGACCATGCTGGCCTGGACCCTGGCGGAATTCGCGGCGCTCTACGGGGCCGTCTATGCGGTCAATGTGGCCGGATACTTCCTCGTGTGCGGGGCTATCGACCATGTGAATCGCCGCAATCCGGAGCGGCGGATCCAGAAGAACCGTCGGGGCGACAAGAGAATCCGCGAGGAGATCCGTCACAGCCTGAAGTCGATCGCCGTCACGGCGGCGTCGCTATCGATCGGCATCTTCGCGGTCTCCAAGGGCTGGACGCTGTTCCAGGTCTGGCCGCTGACCTGGTGGACGGCGGTGCCGCTGTTCGTCTTGTGCATGGTGCTGTTCGATGCCTGGTTCTACTTCGGGCATCGGCTGCTGCATACCAAGCTCTTCTACAAGTACCACCTGCTGCACCATCGCAGCGTGGCGCCCACGGTGTGGAGCAGCGACTCGATCGGCCTTGTGGACACGGCGATCTGCCAAGGTTTCTACGCGGTCGTGCCCATCATCCTGCCGTTCCCGCCGCAGATCCTGATCGCGCACCGGGTCTTCGACCATGTGAACGGCACGTTCGGCCACGCCGGGTTCGAGTATTTCGCGTCGAAAACGGCGCGCTATCCTTGGCCGCTGCTCTGCGCGACCTATCACGACCTGCACCACAGCGAGTTCAAGTACAACTTCGCCAATTACTTCTCGGTCTGGGACCGGCTGCTCGGCACCGCGCACCCGACCTACGACCGGATGGTGGAGGCCATGGAGGTGGATCCGGCGCCGATCCGGCTGGCCGGCCCGCCGGCCCCGGACCTCGGCCGCCCGGCGCCGCGCGCCGCCGGCACCCCCGCCGAATAGACGAACGGGGACAAGATGTCGCCAATGGAGCGGTGGATGTCGCCATTGTAGCGGGGACTGTCGTCCTCCATGCCGCGTCGGCGCGTCCCGTCTCGGTAGGCGAAATGACCGTGTGCCGCGAGGCACTTACCGGATCCCGACGGGTTCGGCCGCGGCTGCCTACGTAGCGTCCTTGTAGCCCATGTTGTCGTGCCTGTAGCGGCCCGGTGACCGCTTGGCATTCTAACCGGTCGCCTAGCGGCCGAGCGACCCCCATGATCCGCACCGGAACGCAACCCTGGATGGGTGTTGCCGCCACCCTGTAGGCGCGCGTCGTCGGTCGAACACGCGCCGCGTCGTCTCCGCGTCCGGCGTGGCGCGACCCTCGGTCCGACGAAGCCTTTCCCCTGCCGCAAAAGATGCACTAGCGTCGATCCCAGACGCGGCGGGCAACGCCGGGCGAGGACGGGAGGAGACCCATGGGCGATCTCACCATCGGGATCGATGTCGGCACGGGCAGCGCCCGGGCTGGCGTGTTCGACGGCAACGGACGGCTGAAGGGCGCGGCCAAGCATCCGATCAAGATCTGGCATGGATCCGGCGACCGGGTGGAGCAGTCCTCCGCCGACATCTGGGCGGCGTGCGCCGACGCGGTCCGCCGGGCGCTGCAGGAGGCGGGCGGCGATCCGGCCGCGGTGCGCGGGATCGGCTTCGACGCCACCTGCTCCCTGGTGGTGCTGGGCCCGGACGGCCGCTCCCTGCCGGTCGGCCCGGAGGGCGACCCGGAGCGGGACGTGATCGTCTGGATGGACCATCGGGCGGTGGCGGAGGCGAAGGCGATCAACGCCGGCGACCACGCGGTGCTGCGCTATGTGGGCGGGGCCATCTCGCCGGAGATGCAGACGCCCAAGCTGCGCTGGCTGAAGACGCACCTGCCGGAGACCTTCCGGGCGGCCGGCCACTTCTTCGATCTTGCCGACTTCCTCACCTTTCGGGCGACCGGCAGCCTGGAGCGGTCGGTCTGCACGGTCACCTGCAAGTGGACCTATCTCGCCCACGAGGGCCGCTGGGACGACGGCTTCTTCCGGGCGATCGGCCTCGCCGACCTCGTCGCCGACGACCACGCCCGGATCGGCCGCACCATCGTGCCGCCCGGCACCCCCCTCGGGCGCGGGCTTACCGAGGCGGCCGCCGCGGACCTCGGGCTCCGGCCCGGCACGCCGGTGGCCGCCTCCCTGATCGACGCCCACGCGGGCGCCGTCGGATCGCTGGGCGGGGCGCGGGAGGACGGACGGGTCGCCTACATCATGGGCACCTCCGCTTGTGTGATGGCCTCCACCGAGGAGGCGCGCTTCGTCGACGGGGTCTGGGGACCCTATGCGGGGGCGCTCGGGCCGGGCGCCTGGCTGAACGAGGGGGGACAGTCGGCGGCGGGCGCCGCCATCGACCACCTGGTCCGCCTGCATCCGGCCTTTCCTGCCGTGGCGGCGGCCGCGGCGGCGGCGGGGCTCGACCCGGTGGCGCTCCTGGAGAAGCGGGTCGTGGCGGCGGCCGGGCCGCTCGGCGGCCCCGCCCTGGCGGAGACCGCCTTCCGGGCGCGGGACCTCCACGTGCTGCCCGACTTCCTCGGCAACCGCTCGCCCCATGCGGACCCGGACGCCCGCGCGGTGGTGGCCGGGCTCGGCCTCGACACCGACGAGGAGAGCCTGGAGCGGCTCTATCTCGCCGGCCTCTGCGGTCTCGGCTATGCGGCGGCGGAGGTGCTGGAGGCGCTCGCCCGCGCCGGGGTGCCGGCGCGCACCCTGGTGGTGAGCGGCGGGGCGGCCCGTTCGCCGCTCGTCCGCCAGATCCTCGCCGACGCCACCGGGCTTTCGGTCTCCGTGCCGGCGACCGCCGAACCGGTGCTGCTCGGCGCCGCCATGCTGGGCGCGGTGGCGGGCGGCCTTGCGCCGGACCTGGCGACGGCCGGCCAGCGGATGGCGGCGATCGCCGAGGCGGTGACGCCCGCCGGCGGGAGGGTGGCAGCCTTCCACGCGGCCAAGCGGCGGGTGCACGACCGCTTGCGGGCGGTGGAGACGGAGAGCCGCGCCCTGATGGCGGGCGCTTGATCGCAAGCGCTCCCGGGCGTCCGGCCGAGGTGCGCCGGATGCATGGTTTCGGGTCGATCCGTCCATGGTCGGTCTGGACTTCGCGGACGGCCGCGGACCAAATCGCCGCAACCGCACAAGAACCCTTTCGGGAGAACGCCCATGGCGAGCCGGATCTTCGACGAAGGCCTCGACAAGACCCCCGCCAACCACCAGCCGCTGACCCCGCTGGTCTTCCTGGAGCGGGCCGCCGACGTGGCGCCCGACCGGGTGGCGGTGATCCACGGGACCATGCGGCAGACCTATGGCGACCTGCGCGCCCGCGCGCACCGGCTGGCGTCCGCGCTCGCCGGCCGCGGCCTGTCGCGCGGCGACACGGTGGCGGTGCTTCTTGCCAACACGCCGGCCATGATCGAGTGCCATTACGGCGTGCCGATGTGCGGGGCGGTGCTCAACACGCTCAACACCCGGCTCGACGCGGCGACGCTCGCCTTCATCCTCGACCACGGCGAGGCCAAGGTGCTGATCACCGACCGGGAGTTCGCGGCCGTGGCGGCCGAGGCCCTGGCGCTCGCCACGGTGAAGCCGCTGGTGGTCGACTACGACGACCCGGTCTTCCAGCAGACCGGCGCCCGGCTCGGCAGCCTCGACTACGAGGCGTTGCTGGCGGAAGGCGATCCGGACGCCCGCTTCGACGGCCCGGCCGACGAGTGGGACGCCATCAGCCTCAACTACACCTCCGGCACCACGTCGAACCCGAAGGGCGTGGTCTATCACCACCGGGGCGCCCACCTTCTGGCGCTCGGCAACGTGGTGACCTGCGCCATGCCGAAGCATGCGGTCTATCTCTGGACCCTGCCCATGTTCCACTGCAACGGCTGGTGCTTCCCCTGGTCGGTGTCGGCCGTGGCGGGCACCCATGTGTGCCTTCGCCAGGTGCGGGCGGCGCCGATCTATGAGGCGATCGCCGAGCACCGGGTGACGCACATGTCCGGGGCGCCCATCGTCATGTCCATCATCCTCGGCGCCAAGGACGAGGAGAAGCGGGCGGTCGCCGCGCCGGTCACCTTCCTTACCGCCGCCGCGCCGCCGCCGGAGGCGGTGCTTTCGGCCATGAACGCGGCCGGCTTTTCGGTGACCCACCTCTACGGCCTGACCGAGACCTACGGGCCGGCGGTCGTCAACGAGTGGAACAGCGACTGGGACGCGCTCGCCGCCGGCGACTGGGCGACCCGCAAGGCCCGCCAGGGCGTGCGCTACCTGCTCCTTGACGGGCTCGACGTGATGGACCCGGACACCATGGAGCCGGTGCCGGCGGACGGCACCACCATCGGCGAGGTGATGTTCCGCGGCAACGTGGTGATGAAGGGGTACCTGAAGAACCGGGCCGCCACCGCGGAGGCCTTCCGGGGCGGCTGGTTCCATTCGGGCGACCTCGGCGTGAAGCACCCGGACGGCTATCTGCAGCTGAAGGATCGCTCCAAGGACATCATCATCTCCGGCGGCGAGAACATCTCGTCCATCGAGGTGGAGGACGCGCTCTACAAGCACCCGGCCGTGGCGAACGCCGCCGTGGTGGCCAAGCCCGACGACAAGTGGGGCGAGACGCCCTGCGCCTTCGTGGAGCTGAAGCCGGGGGCGGAGGCGACCGCCGAGGAACTGATCGCCTGGTGCCGGGAGAAGCTCGCCCACTACAAGGTGCCGCGCCACATCGTGTTCGCCGAACTGCCGCGCACCTCCACCGGCAAGATCCAGAAGTTCAAGCTGCGCGACCAGGTGAAGGGATGAGCCGGATGGGCGCCAAGGCGGAGACTTCGGCCGTTCCGACGGACGCGCCGTTCGTGGAGACCGTCGTTTCGGACGGGATCGCCACCCTGACGCTGAACCGGCCGGGGCGCGCGAACGTGCTCTCCGCCGCCATGATCGCGGCGCTTGACGCCGCACTCGTGGCGGTGGACGCGGACCCGGCCGTGCGGGTGGTGGTGATCGCTGCCAACGGCCGGATCTTCTCGGCGGGCCACGACCTTGCCGAGGTTCGCGACCTGCCGGACCGGGCCGCCCGGGAGGCGTTGTTCGCCCGCTGCTCGGCCATGATGCAGCGCATCCCGGCGCTTCGGGTGCCGGTGATCGCCAAGGTGCAAGGGGCGGCCGTGGCGGCCGGCTGCCAGCTGGTGGCGAGCTGCGACCTCGCCTATGCGGCCGACGGCGCGAGATTCGGCGTGAGCGGCATCAACCTCGGGCTCTTCTGCGCGACGCCGTCGGTGCCGCTGACCCGCTCGGTCACCGCCAAGCAGGCGGCGGACCTGCTCTTCACCGGCCGGCTGATCGCGGCGGAGCGGGCGGCGGCGATCGGCCTCGTGTCCGCCGCGGTGCCGGCCGACACGCTTGGCGCGGCCGTGGACGAGGCGGCGCGGGCGATCGCCGCCAAGCTGCCGGCGGCGGTGGCGCTCGGCAAGCGGCTCCTGCGCGACCAGGCGGGGCTCGGCCTTGCGGCCGCCTACGACCTCGCCGGCCGGCGGATGGCGGAGAACATGGACGACACCGAGACCGGCCGGCTGATCGACGGGTTCCTCGGGCGGTCGTGACGGGCCGCCGGCTCCGGAGCGGTGCGCCGACGGTGGGCCCCGGTGGCTCGGTACCGTCCCGAGCCGGGTATCATGCACCTTGATCGGAGATCGCTCCAAGCCCCGGATCGCCGGCTGTCGTCCCGCCGACCCTTGGAGCGCTCCAGGTTGCCCCGGCGCAGGGGAGGACCGCCGAGCGGCGGCGCGCGTCAGCCGGGCCGGCTGTCCAGATAGCCGGCGGCGAGGGCCTTCAGCCGGTCGCGGCCGAACGGGCCGTTGTGGCCGCCGTGGACGACGGCGACGGGAAGGTCCGCCAGCCGGGCCATGGTGGTCCGGTAAGCGGGGATGCTGCCGCCCGGCAGGCTGTCGATCAGCGTGCCCTCGTAGACGGCGTCGCCGGCAAAGAGCGCGTCGCCCGCCGGATCGAGAAGGCCGATGCCGCCGGGGGAGTGGCCGGGCAGGTGGAGGACGGTGAGGACCCGGTCGCCGAGGTCGATGGTGTCGCCCCCCTCGACGAGACGGGTCGGGCGGATGCCGGTCGCCCGGAAGCCCGCCACGTCGAAGCCCTCGGCGGGGACGGCCTCCAGGAGCGGGCCGCCGGTGTCGAAGCCGAGCGCCGCCAGGGTGGCGACGGCCGGGGCGCCGAACTGGGCGAAGGAGAGGCTGTCCGCCGGGTCCGGCCGGGCGAGGGCGTCGGCTTCGGCCGGATGGACCAGGATCTCGGCGCCGGCGAACTGGTGGTGGGCGCCGATGTGGTCCAGGTGGGTGTGGCTCGCCACCACCACGAGAGGCTTGTCCGTGAGGCCGCGGACGAGGCCGGCAAGGTCGGCGACGCCGAGGCCGCTGTCGAAGAGGACGGCCCGGTCGCGGCCCTCGATCAGGAAGACGTTCGCCCGCATCAGCCGGTGCGCGCCCGGTTCGGTGATGCGCGTGACGCCGGGGGCGGCGGCCGCGACGGAGAACCAGGGGCTGCGGACCGGGAGGCTGAGGGACAAGGGCGGAACTTTCCGAAGGGGGGGCGTCAGGGCAGGCGGCGGTCGTTGACGAGCGGGCGGACGATGGGGGCGTCCTCCTCAATGGTGGAGAAGCGGTCGAGCGGCTCGGCGAAATAGTTGTCGGTGGCGTCGTCGTTGACGGACGACACCTCGCCGATCACCACGTCGCCGTCCGCGCCCCAGAAGGCGTGGAAGGTGCCCGGGAAGAGGGTGACGCTGGCGCCGGGCGGGAGATTCACCACGGTGCCGGGGGCGAGCCGGTGCGCGCGGCCGTCCAGATGGGCGGTCACTTCGGCCGCGGTGTCGATGCCGCCGTCCGGCGCCGCCATGAAGAGCTTGATGCCGAGGGTGGCGCCCGGATCGAGGCTCGCCCGGCAGATGATGTCCTCGGTCTTCTCCACGTGGCGGTGCATGGGGGTGAGCTGGTCCCGGCGGGCGATCATGATCTTTTCCGCGTAGGGCCGGTTGCCGGACCGTCCGGCGCCATCCGGGCGGCCGTTGCGGGCGGTGAAGAGGAGGAGGCCACGCCGGGCGAAGTCGCCGCTGCCGAAGTCCGTCACGTCCCAGCCGCAGCCGGTTTCCACCAGATCGCGCACGGCCTCGCCGGCCTCCGCCCAGTCGGCCGGCCCCCAGGCGGCGAAGGGCGGCAGGGCGATGCCGACGCGGGCGAAGTCGGCCGCCGCGCGGGCGATGTGGGCGTTGATCTCGGAGCGTTTCATGGGACTGTCGCCTTGTCTGCCGCGCCCTGTACCGTCACGTCCGGGCGCCATTCTGCCTCCTTCGTAGGCAAGGTCGGGCGTCCTGTCCACGGGGGAGGGAGGGGGCGGTCGGGTCGGCGTGGGTGGGATGGTGGGGACAGGGCTGCAGGCGGTGGAGGTTCCCCCTCTCCCCGGCCCTCTCCCTCCAGGGGAGAGGGGGACCGGTGGCGGGGTTCGGGCGGGATATCGGCTGGCGCGCATCACCGCGGTGCGGCGCATTGCAGGGTTGCGGCGATCACCGGAACCAAAGGTGCCGGAGGTGTGTTGAGGCGGCTTCGGCATGCACGACCGACGCAAGAATGTGTTAACCATGTTTTCGGGCATGGTGGATCTTCAGGGGCGCCTGACGTGTTCTCATGACAACGGCGTTTTTGAATCGAATGCGCCCCAATATCCGCAAGGCTCCAACAATGATGGCCACTGATACACCAAAGCTCTCCTACGATCTTCAGCGCCATCTCGGCCGCTGCGTGAAGGTCGGCTCGGAAGACATGCTGCACGAACCGCTCAGCGGCCGCATGGAGGACCTGCTGAAGCGGCTGGAAGGTGGATCGGAGAACCCCGCCAAGACGCGCCCGCCCCGCGGCGGCCTGAGTTCCTGAGGAGGAACCGCCGCCGGATTCCGCGTGCGGTCCCGGCGTTCCCGCGCCTTTTCGTGCGCGGGTCCGTGTCGAGGCGCTGGCGACCCGGTGCTCCGGGTGCGCGCCTCAGGCCGTGACGGTCGCCAGATAGTCGAGGATCTCCGCCTCCGTCACCACGTCCGCGTATTTGGCGCTCATGTCGTAGAGATTGGCCCGGTGCGGGCCCTCGGCCCGGTCGCCGCAGGCGTCCGCCACCACGATCGGCACGAAGCCGTGGCTCATGGCGTCCACGCACGTCGCGCGCACGCAGCCGCTGGTGGTGAGGCCGGTGAGGATGACGCTGTCGATGCGCGCCGCCGTCAGCGTGGAGGCGAGCGAGGTGCCGAAGAAGGCGGACGGATACTGCTTGGAGACGACGAGCTCGTCGGCCCGCGGCGCCAGACCCTTCGGCCAGCCGCCGAGCGGATTGCCGGCCTCCATGCAGGTGAGCGCCGGGACCTTACGGTGGAAGATGCCGCCGTCGAACCGGCCCTGGGTGTAGACCACGTTGGTGAAGATGGCCGGCACGCGCGCCGCACGGGCGGCTTCGAGCACCCGGATCGCCGCGGCGAGCGCCGCGTCCACCCCGGCATAGAGCGGCGACGTCGGCTCGAAATAGGCCTCCACGAAATCGACGAGCAGAAGGGCGGGGCGCGCCCCGTAGCCGAGCCGGTGGTGATAGCCGGCGCGGGCGTAGTTGGCGTCGAGATCGTCGGCCATCGGACGGGTTCCTCTATGCGGCGGATCGATCGAGCACCGGCGCCAGCGCCGCCGCCACGGCGAGCAGGCGGCGGTCGGAAAGGCGCGGGCCGGCGAGGGTGACGCCGACCGGCATGCGGTTCGGTCCGGTGAAGGCCGGCACGTTCACGCAGGGTACGTGCAACAGCGTCCAGATCTGGTTCATGACCGGATTGCCGGGCCGTCGGCCGACGGGCGCCTCGCCGGGCGCGCTCGGCGTCAGCACCGCGTCGTAGGATCGGGCGATGCCGTCGAAGGCCACCCGGCAAAGGGCGGCGAGGTCGTAGGCGGCGATCAGGTCGTCGGCCGAAAAGCCCTCCCGGTTCTCCACCCGGCTGCGGAAGTCGTCGTGCAGCCGGTCGCCAAAGGTGCGGGCGAGCGGCAGGAAGGCGGTGCGGCCTTCCGAATGGAGGATCACCTTGTGGGCGGCGGTCAGCCCGTCGAAGCGCGGCGGCAGCGTCAGCTCGTCGACGACGGCGCCGGCGTCGCGAAGCCGCGCGGCGGCGTCCATCAGGGCGTCGCGGCTCGGCGCCTCGGTGCTCTCCCATTCGGGCGAGCGGCAGACGGCGATGCGAAGGCCCGCCGGGCCGGCGACGGGCGCCGGGTCGCCGGGCAGGCCGAAGAGGTCGGCCATGAGGTCGAGGTCGGCGACGGAGCGGGCGTACCAGCCGACGGTGTCGAGGCTGACGCTGTAGAACTTGGCGCCCTCCCGGCTCACCGTGCTCCACGACGGCTTCAGCGCATAGGCGCCGCAGAAGGAGGCGGGGCGGATGGTCGAGCCGCCGGTCTGGGTGCCGAGGGCGAGCGGCACCTGGGCGTCGCCGACCGCCGCGGCTGATCCGGCCGACGAGCCGCCGGAGGTGCGGGAGAGGTCGTGCGGGTTGCCGGTCGGCGCGTCGCGGCCGGCGGCGGCGAACTCGGTGGTCTCGGTCTTGCCGATGAGGACGGCGCCCGCCGCCCGGAGCACGGCGACGCACGCGGCGTCGAGGCTCGGCCGATGGCCGTCGAACAGCGGCGAATTGTAGGCGGTCGGCATGTCGGCCGTGTCGATCATGTCCTTCACGGCGACCGGCACGCCGTGGAGGGGGCTCCGCCGGGGCTCCTTGTCGAGCTCGCGGGCGATGCGGATCGCCCGGTCAGGGTCGAGATAGGCGAAGGCCTTGAGGTCGCCGTCGCGGGCGGCGATCCGCTCCAGGCAGGCGCGGGTGAGCGCCTCGGATGTGAGCGTGCCGGCGGCGAGCCGGGCGCTGGCCGCGCTGGCGGTGAGGGCGTGGAGAGGGCTGTCGTCGGTCACGGGCGTCGGCCCTTCCGGGGTATGGCGGATGCGGGGATCGGCAGGAAAGGATTGTACCGCCGGGGTCGGGGCGAACTCCGGCCGGCGTGTCCGGCCGCGTCGACCGCGGCCACAGGAAGACGATCCGAGCGGCCGGCGGGCCGCTCGGCGGGACGGATCAGGCGGCGGCCTTCAGCTTGTCGGCGCGGCAGGCCATCAGCGGCTGGATGTGGGTGCCGAAAGCCTCGATGCCGGCGACGAAGTCGTCGAAGGTCAGCATGATGCCCTTGGTGCCCGGCACGGCGGCGGCCTCGTCCATCAGCTTCGCCACGGTGGCGTAGGAGCCGACCAGGGTGCCCATGTTGAAGTTCACCGCCTGGTCCGGCAGGTTGATGGTCTTGGCCGTGGAGGTGGCGTCGGCGGTCTCGTCCTTGGAGCCCTGGTCGGCCATCCAGGCGAGCGCGTCGGCGTCGACGCCGGCCTTGTAGGAGAGCCACTTGGCCATGGCGGCCTCGTCGGTCTCGTCGGCGATCACCATGAAGAGCACGTAGGCGCCCACGTCGCGGCCGGTCTTGGCGACCGCGTCGATGAGCTGCTGGTTGATGGCCGCGTGGGCGGTGGGGGTGTTGACGCCGGTCGCCAGGACGAAGTTGTAGTCGGCGTATTCGGCGGCGAACTGCATGCCGCGCGGGCTCTGGCCGGCGGCCACGATCTCCACCTTGGAGGCCGGCACCGGCTTCATGTGGCAGTCGTTCATCTGGAAGTGGGCGCCCTTGAAGTCGCTCCGGCCCTCGGCCCACAGCTCCTTCATGATGGTCACGTATTCGGTGCCGTAGTCGTAGCGGTAGCCGAACCAGTCGTCGCCCGGCCAGACGCCCATCTGGTCGTACTCGCCCTTGGCCCAGCCGGTGACGATGTTGACGCCGAACCGGCCGCCGGAAATGCTGTCGATCGTGGTGGCCATGCGGGCCACCATGGCGGGCGGCAAGGTGAGCACGGCCGTGGAGGCGAACAGCTTGATCTTGGTGGTGACGGCGGCGAGGCCCGCCATCAGGGTGAAGCTCTCCAGGTTGTAGTCCCAGAACTCGCTGGCGCCGCCGAAGCCGCGCAGCTTGATCATCGACAGGGCGAACTCGAAGCCGTGCTTCTCGGCCGACTGGACGATCTGCTTGTTCAGCTCGAACGTCGGCTTGTACTGCGGCGACGTGGTGGAGATCAGCCAGCCGTTGTTGCCGATCGGGATGAAGACGCCGATGTCCATGGGTTCGGGCTCCTGTTGGTCCGGGACGTCCGGCCCGAACCGCGTCGCGGCGGTCGGGCAGGGTCTTATGCCGGACCGTCTAGCAAGGAGGGTGCCAGGATGTCCGCATATGTGCGGACATAGTCTTCCGCCGTCGCGGACCGACCGGACTGCCCAAGGCCGGTTCAGCTGCCCACGGCCAGTGCCGGAAAAACGGGCGGCCGGAGCGTGCGGCCGGGTCTTGGATCGGACGGGCCTCGGATCGGACAGGGCGGATCAGTCGGGCCAGATCAATCAGGCCGGAAGGTCATCGAGTAGGAGAAGCGGTCGGCGGGCAGGAGGGTCTTGGACATCTGCAGCAGGCGCCCGCCGGATCCGAAGTAGCGGCGGGTGATCTCCAGCGCCAGATCGCCGGCGGCCGAGCCGAGAAAGCCGGCGCGTTCCGGCGGGATGGCGGCGGGGCGGATGTCCTGCTTAATCTCCACCACGTGCTCGCCGGAGCGGTCCTCCACCAGGGCGAACACGGCGGTGCGGAAGGTGTCGATGCCCTTGACGTGGTTGCTGAGGCGGGCGTCGAGCCAGACCTCGTTCCAGCAATAGGCGGTGTCGGCGGGCACGTGGTAGCGCGGGCCCTCGAACCAGTGCCAGCGCCGGCCGGGCCGGCAGGCGAGGTCGCTGGCGAGCCGGCCGCGGGCCTCCACGTCGGCCCGGCGCAGGACGCGGAACTCGGTCTCGCGGGCAAGCTCCATGAGGTCCGCCACGGAGCCGACCGAATAGGTGGTGCGCCAGTCCCGGCTCGACGCCTCCACCCGCGTGCCGACGCCCTTGCGGGCGGAGAGAAGGCCCTGGTCGCGCAGGTGCGCGATGGCGTGGCGGACGGTCTGGCGGCTGACGCCGAGGCCGGCGGCAAGGTCGTTCTCGGTGGGCAGGAGGGAGCCGACCGGCAGCAGGCGGTCGCGGATGCGCCGCTCGATCAGCTTGGCCACCTGCAGGTAGAGCGGCACGGAGGAGCCGTCGGCGCCCCCGCGCACCCCGGCGAGGTCGTCCGGGCCGAACCCGGCGCCGGACTCGCCGCCGGACCCAGGCCCGGACCCAGTCCCGGACCCGTTCTCCGACTCGCTCACCGAAACGCTCCCGGCCCCTGGCGGCGTCTCCGATCCGTCGGCGGCCATGCGTGTCATCTCCCTCCAAAGGGTGCGGTCCGGCCGCGCGCGGCGCGCCGGCGGCGGACGGCGGGCGGTTCCCGTTCTCGGGGTTAAGCCAATGCGGCGCGCTCGGCAACGGTCGGGCGCGGCGGCACCGGCGGGGGGATCTCCAAACGGCGGGGCAGACATCCGCATGGAGCGCTTGACGGACTGCATAAGTCCGGACAAATGAAGGGAGGGCGGCACGGGTCCGGCGTGCCTGGCCGCGCCGCCCGGCCGCCTCCGTTTCCGCCCTCCTCCGTTTCCGCCCTCCTCCGGGATCCGCCATGTCCGAAGCCCCGCCCGCCGCCGGCCTTGCCGGCGCCCTCGCGATCGCCACCCTGGTCCAGGTGGTGGCGACGGCGACCGCGCTGGCGCTGACGGCGATCACGCCGCTGGTGGCGGCCGATCTCGGCATCGGCGCCCACACCATCGGCTACCAGGTGAGCCTCATCTACACCTCCGGCCTCGTCGCCTCGGCGCTCGCCGGCACCTTCGTGCTCCGGCACGGGCCGCTCGCCATCGAGCACCTGGTGATCGCCACCTTCGTGGTCGGCTTCCTGGGGCTCGCCGGCGGCACCATCCCGAGCATCATCCTCGGCTCGGTGGCGATCGGCATCGGCTACGGGCTCAACAACCCGGCCTCCTCGCACATCCTCAACGCGGTGACGCCGCGCCATCAGCGCAACCTCGTCTATTCGGTGAAGCAGGCCGGCGTGCCGGTGGGCGCCGTGGTGGCCAGCCTCGCCTTCCCGCCGCTCGCCCAGGCGATCGGCTGGCGGACCGCCTTCCTGGTGGCCGCCCTGGTGCCGCTGGCGGTGGCGGGCGCGCTCTTCCTGCGTCGCTCCACGATCCCGTTCGAGCGCGACCGGACCGCCCGATTCGGCGGCGGCGCCGCGGAGGCGCAGCGGCTGGTGTGGTCGCGCCCGGCGCTCCGCACCCTCGCCATCCTCGGCTTCCTGATGTCGGCGGTGCAGCTGTCGCTCTCCGCCTTCACCGTCACCATGCTGGTGCACGACGCCGGATGGAGCCTGATCGCCGCCGGCAGCGTGGCGGCGGCCATGCAGGTGGGCGGCGCGCTCGGGCGCGTTTTCTGGGGCGTCGTCGCCGACCGCACTGGCGCCGGCTTCCTGGTGCTGGCGCTCGTCGGCTTCATCAGCGGCGTGCTCGGGCTCGCCGCCGTGGCGATCGGCAGCTATCCGGCGTCCGTGCAGGTGGCCATCCTGGTGGTGCTCGGCACCACGTCGATCGGCTGGAACGGCGTGCTCCTCGCCGAGACCGCGCGGGCGAGCCCGCCGGGCCTCGTGGGTCCGGTCACGGGCGGGGTGCTGGTCTACATCTTCCTCGGCGTGGTGGTCGGGCCGGCGAGCTTTTCCGCGCTCACCGGCGTCACGGGCAGCTTCGCCACCGCCTTCGGGGTGATGGGCGCCCTGTCGCTCGCCGGCACCGCCGTGGCGCTCCGCCTGCACGTGCGCACGCCCTCCGAGGCCGCGCGGCCGGCGGCGGCCTGAGGCGGCGCGACGGCCGGGGGAGGCGCGACGGGCGCGCGCGTCACTCCGCGGCGGGGCGGTCCTTCGCGGCGAGGTGGGCGGCGAGCGGGCCGACGCGGGCGGCGGGTGGCCGGGGGTTGTCGAACGGCATGGTGGCGGGCGCCGAGGCGCCGGCGGACACGACGAACTGCAGGGCGTCGTCGGTGGACCAGTCGAGCATGATGAGGTCGTCGACCGGCACGATCTCCACATAGCCGGAGGTCGGGTTGGGCGCCGTCGGCACGTAGACGGCGGCGAGCCGCCGGCCGCTGCCGTCGTCGGTCTCGAAGGTGCGGGTGACGAAGCCGAGCGTGCGCATCTCCGGCGTGGGGAAACGGATGAGCGCCACCCGCTGCACGTCGCTGGTGGGCGCCTGGAAGGCCTCCAGCATGCGCCGCACCGAGCCGTAGAGGCTGCGCACAAAGGGCACCCGCGCCATGGTGCGGTCGAAGAGGGCGATCAGGCGGCGGCCGATCACCACCTTGGTCATGGCGCCGAGAAGGTAGAGGCCGATCAGCACCAGGACGAGCGCCACACCCGACTGAAAGAGGTCGGCGCGCAACAGGTCCGCGAGGGCCGGCCAGGTGGCGTTCACCGAGAGGGCGAGCGCCAGGGCGAGCGGCCGCCCGATGGAGATGAGCGTCTGCACGATGAATTCGACGATCCAGACGGTGATGACGATCGGCACGAGCGTGAGCACGCCGGCGGCGATGTTGTTCTGGATCTTCCCCATGCGGATCTCCCTTGCGAAGGGCAACAGCGGGCGATCGTCCGCGGTTCCGGACGGGCGCCGGGCCGCGCTGCCGACACGGGCGGCGGCACGCGGCCACGGAACGGCAACGGACCGTACGGGGTTCGCCAGGGGTGCGCAATCGATCCGGAGAGCCGAGATGTCCCTGAAGGTCCTGAACCCCGCCGCCGCTTTCGCCGCCGGCCTCGCCCTGATGGCCCTTGCGGGCGGACCCGCCGCCGGTCAGGCCGGCGATCTCCGGGTGGTCAAGGCGGAGGACGCGGCGGCGCAGTACCCGGACGGCTGGACCTACGACAGCCTGGAGGACGCCGACGTGGTGGCCGAGGACGGCCGCGAGCTCGGCGAGGTGGAGGCGATCCTGGCGGACGCCACCGGCCTCGTCATGGCGGTCGCCGTGGAGCTGGAGGACGCGGACGACCGCATGGTGGTGTTCCCGCTGACGGGCGCCGACACGGTGGGCACCGACGACGACCGGGACATCCGCACGTCCCTGTCGCCGGAGGCGCTGGCCGCCCTGCCGGAATGGCGCCGGCCCTGATCGGGCGGGCGCGGGCCCTCAGGCGCGCACCACCTCCTCCTCGAGGAGCAGGCGGCAGAGGGTCTCGGCCACGGTGTTTCCCGTGAAACGCGACGGGTCGAAACCGCTGTCCGCGTGGAGGGCGCCGAACAGGCGCGCATCGCCGAGGTCGGCGCCGACGAAACCCATGGACCAGACGTCGAACTGGCGCGCCGCCACCGGCTCGTAGGCGAGCACCAGCACGTCCGTGTGGCGGGGATCGCACTGGATGCGCTCGAAGGTGTCGCCCACGGCCTGCCGCGTGCCCTCCAGCACCTGGGCGAAACCGCCGCTGTTGAAGAGAAGGCCGCCGGTGACGCCGGCGGCGGTGTTGTTGCGCCGGGAGACGGCGAGGATGCTGGTCACCTCCCGGAGGATGGCGTCGCGGCCGCCCTCGAGGCGTGCGTGGCTGAAGTAGGCGAGCCGCCAGATCGGCTCGGCGCCGGGTCCTTCGACGGGGGAACCATCGACGGGAGGCGCTTCGAGGGAGGGTGTCTGATCGGTCATGGAGAGGGCCTTGTGGAACGGGTGGAGGCCGGCGTGCCCCGTCAGGCGGACGGGGCGGCCGGTGTCGTGGCGACGCTGTCGAGGGGGGCCGCGTCGGCGGCGGGCACGGCGAGGCGGGCGATGGTGGCCGCCACGTCGGCGGCGGGAACCGGCCGGCTGAGGAAATAGCCCTGGGCGTCGTCGCAGCCTTCGGCGCGCAGAAGCGCCAGCTGCGAGCCGGTCTCCACGCCTTCGGCGGTGGTCGACATGCCAAGGCTCGCCCCGAGGGTGAGCACCGCGCGCACGATGGCGGCGCTGTCGGCGTTCACCTCCATGTCGGCCACGAAGGAGCGGTCGATCTTCACCTTGTCGAACGGGAAGGCGCGCAGATAGCTGAGGCTGGAATAGCCGGTGCCGAAGTCGTCCATGGCGATGCGCACGCCGAGCGCCTTCAGCTGGCCGAGGGTGGCGAGCGTGGCGCTGGTGTCGGCGAGGAGCACGCTCTCGGTGATCTCCAGCTCCAGCCGCTCCGGCAGAAGGCCCGAGCGGGCGAGCGCGGAGGCCACCACCGCCGGCAGGCCCGGCCCGTCGAACTGCATGGGCGACAGGTTGACGGCGACCTTGAGGTCGCCGGGCCAGGCGGCGGCGTCCATGCAGGCCGTGCGCAGCACCCATTCGCCGAGCCCGACGATCAGCCCCGTCTCCTCCGCCACCGGGATGAAGGCGGCGGGCGGGACGAGGCCGCGCTCCGGGTGGTTCCAGCGCACCAGCGCCTCGAAGCCCGTGAGGGTGCCGCTGCCGAGCGCCACCTGGGGCTGGTAGTGGACGGCGAACTGGCGGAGCGCCAAGGCGCGGCGGAGTTCCGTCTCCAGGTCGCGGCGCGCCTTGGCGCGGGCGTCCATGGCCGGGTCGAACAGGCGGTAGCGGCCGCGGCCGTCCTCCTTGGCCTGGTAGAGGGCGAGATCCGCCGCCTGGAGCAGCCGGTCGGCGTCGTCGTCGGGCGCGGGCAGCACGATGCCGACGCTCGCCCCGACGGTGATCAGGTGCTCGCCGATGATGACGGCGCGGCCCACCAGATCGACGAGCCGGGCGCCGAGCGCCTCGGCGGTGACGGCCGGATCGGCGGACCGGTGCACCACGGCGAACTCGTCGCCGCCGAGGCGGGCGAGCAGGTCGTGCGGCCCGATCACCTTGCGCAGCCGGTCGACGACGCGCAGGAGCAGCCGGTCGCCGACCGGATGGCCGAGGGTGTCGTTGACGGACTTGAAGCGGTCGAGGTCGACCAGAAGGAAGGCGAACGGCAGCCCGGCACGAAGGTCGGCGGCGAGCGCCTCGCCGAGCACGCGCCGGTCCGGCAGGCCGGTGAGCGCGTCCTGCCGGTCGGCCCGGGCGTCGGCGCCGTGCGGCATCACCAGCACCAGGTCGGCGCCGATGGGCACGCGGTCGGCGGGGCCGGCGTGGAGGGGATCGTAGGCTTCGCTCGCCAGCCGGACGTCGCCGTTGCTGTCGACGAGGGCGGCCGGGAAGCCGAGCCGCCGGAAGGCGGCGGCGAGATCATCGCGGGACGGCAGCGGGGGGGCGGCCCGGTCGTCCGGCAGGGGGGCCGGCTGCATCGCGAATGTCCTTTTCGATGATCGCGGGTCCTAGACGTATGCAGGATGCAGGTAAAGAAATCCTGTGCGTGTTTTCCCATAGACCGCACGGCAAAGAGGTGCTGGCGCGCGACGAAAGTGTGGGCGAAACCGGGCGTTTCGGTCGTACGGGACGGGCGCGCGTCCCCGCGGCGCGCCCTTGCGGCAACCAAGGCGCGTTATTGCGTTCCTTGATGAGGAGATCATGGCATTTTCTTTACCAGGGCCGACTAGCGTCGACGGTCAGGTGACGGGGTGATGTCCGACGCGGCGGACGTGGCGGCGGGACCGGATTTTCGCCCCAGGGTTAACAGGGTGCGGCTTTCCTTCGACCGACGACGGCCTCGGCGGTCGTCGGACGGGGCCGCACACCGCTGGAGCATCGCATACCCCCTATGACCGGCCATTCGGCGTCTCCCATGGTCCTCACCCCCGACCTACGCCGGCTGGTCGCCGCGAGCGGGGATTGTCTTCTTCTGCTCGATCCGGACGGCGCGGTGCTCGACGGCGGGCTGGAACCCGCCGGGGCATCGGCGGACGACGCGCCGGCCGGGTCCGGCCCGGCGGGTTCCGGTCTGGCCGGCTCCGGCCCGTCGGGTTCCGGCCCGGCGGGGGCGCCGATCGGCGGCTGTCCGTTCGGATCGCTGACGCCGGGCACCGTCTGGGCCGACCTGTTCGCCGAGGCGGACCGGCCCGCCGCGTCGGCGGCGGTGCGCCTGGCGGCTGCCGGCGGGGTCGGCCGCACCAGCGGCGTGGCGGTGATGCCCGACGGGAGCCGGCGGCACTGGCAGAGCACCCTGGTGCTCTCCGGCGACGGATCGGGCCGGATCCTGGCGCTCTCCCGCGACGGCACGGCGACCGCCACGGCGGCGGCCGCCCTCATCAAGCGGGTGCGGCTGCACGAGGCCCTGATCCAGGCGACCTCCGAGGTGGTCTGGCACCTGGACGTGGCGCGCGGCGTGTCGCACCGGCGCGGCTGGGCGGCGTTCACCGGCGAGGCGCTCGCCGACGAGGACCACCACGGCTGGATCGCCTTCGTGCACCCGGACGACCGGGCCGGCGCGCTGGCCGCCATCGAGGCGGCCGTCGCGGCGCGGCGGCCCTACATCACCGAGTATCGGCTGCAGCACGCGAGCGGCGGCTATCACGCGGTGGAGGACCACGCGGTGCCGCTGGTCGGGCCGGACGGGACCGTCACCGACTGGGTCGGCATCGTCACCGACGTGCAGGAGCGCAAGTCGGCCGAGGAGGACCTCAGGCGGAGCGAGGAGCGGCTGCGGCTTGCCGTGGAGGCCACCAGCCTCGGCATCTGGGACGTGGACCTCGTCACCGGCGCGCGCCAGTGGTCGGCGGAGCTGAAGGCCATGCTGGGGCTTTCCCCCGACGTGGTGCCGACGGAGGCGGTGCTTCTCGCCGCCGTGCATCCGGACGACCGGGCGGCCGTCGCGGAGCACAACGTCACCACCTTCCTGCGCGACAGCGGCGCGCCGGGCGCGCTCTTTCGCGTGGTGCGGCAGGACACCGGCGCGGTGCGCTGGATCCACTCCCAGGGGCGGGCGACGCGCGGGCCGGACGGCCGGCTGCTGCGGCGCACCGGCACGTTCGAGGACGTGACCGACCAGCACGAGACCCGGCAGGCCCTGAAGCAGGCGCTCCGGCGCTACGAGGCGCTGATCACGGCGACCTCCGAGATCGTCTGGCACGCCAACGCCGCCCAGTCGGAGGGCGGCGGCAAGGGCTGGGACGCCTTCACCGGCCAGTCGGACGCGTCGGCGAACGGCGACGGCTGGCTCCAGTCGGTCCATCCGGACGACCGGGAGCGGGCGCGGCAGACCTGCCGGGCCGCCATGGCGGCGGGCACGCCCTACACCAACGAATACCGGCTCTGGCATGTGAGCGGCACCTGGCGCTGGGTGGTGGACCGGGTGGTGCCGCTCGTCGGTGACGACGGCCGGATCACCGAATGGGTGGGCATCATCGCCGACGTGGAGGACCGCAAGTCGGCCGACGCGGCGATCTGGAAGGCCGCCCACACGGACGACCTGACCGGCCTTGCCAACCGGGCCCTGTTCCAGAAGACCCTGGACCAGGTGGTGGACGACGCGGCCGGCCGGCCGGTGGGGCTGATCCTCATCGACCTCGATCGCTTCAAGGAGGTCAACGACAGCCTCGGCCACGACGCCGGGGACCGGGTGCTGAAGACCGTGGCGGCGCGGCTGACCGCCGTGGCGCCCCCGGAGGCCACCATCGCGCGGCTCGGCGGCGACGAGTTCGGCGTCATCCTGCCGGGCGCCGGCATGGCGGCGGCCGAGGCGGTGGCCGAGACGGTGCTGACCGCCCTCAAGGCGGCGCTGGTGCTCGACGGACGGGAGATCGACTGCGCCGCCACCGTCGGCTACACGGCCGAGGCGACCGGCGCCACCGGCGCCTCCGCGCTCCTGAAGCAGGCCGACATCGCTCTTTACGCGGCGAAATCCGCCGGGCGCGGCCAGGCGTTCCGCTTCGAGCCGGCCATGCGCGAGGAGCTCGACCGCCGGGTGCGCGTGCTCGGCGCCGCCAAGGCGGCGCTCGCGCGCGGCGCTATCCGGGCCTACTACCAGCCGAAGATGCGCCTGTCCGACGGCGGCATCGTGGGCTTCGAGGCGCTCCTGCGCTGGACCGACGCGGCCGGCGGGCTGAAGACCCCGGCCGCCCTGATGGAGGCCTTCGCCGACCCGGACCTTGCCACCCGGCTCGGCGAGCGCATGCTCGCCACCGTGATCGCCGACATGAAGGCCTGGAGCGCCGCCGGCCTGCCGTTCGGCCACGTGGCGCTCAACGTGGCGGGACCGGAGTTCCAGCGGCCGGGCTATGCGGGCGGCGTGCTGCGCCGGCTGCAGGCGGCGGGCCTGCCGCCGACCGTGCTGGAGATCGAGGTGACCGAGAGCGTGCTGATCGGCACCGGCACCGACGCGGTGTCGGAGGCCCTCCGGGTGCTGGACGCCGCCGGGGTGACGATCGCGCTCGACGACTTCGGCACCGGCTACGCCTCGCTGACCCATCTGAAGAAGCACCCGGTGTCGGTCCTGAAGATCGACCGCTCCTTCGTCTCCAACCTGGAGGGCGACGCCGACAGCGCCGCCATCGTGCAGGCGGTGCTCGGCATGGCGGAGAACATCGGCATCAAGGTGGTGGCCGAGGGGGTGGAGACGGCCTGGCAGCGGGACTTTCTCGCCGCCCACCGCTGCGACCTGGCGCAGGGCTACCTGATCGCCAAGCCCATGCCGCCGAGCCGCGTGCCCCATTTCCTCTCCGCCTGGCGGCCGGCGACGATGGCGGACCCGCACGCCCGGCAGACCCGGCGCGCGGGCGGCGGATAGGCAAGCGTCAGCCGGCGGGGGGAGAGGGGGCAAGGGCCCCGGGGGCCTGCCGCCGTACCCGGCTCTCGAAGGTCGGACCGGTGCGACCTTCAGAAGGCTCACGGCCCGACCGGCCGATGTCCGTTCGGGCTTGGCATCAGGCGGCGCGGGCGAGGTTCTCCTGGCCGAACGGGCCGGCCAGGTGGCGCACGAAGCCGTCCACCGCCACCGGGCGGGAGATGCCGTAGCCCTGGGCGAACTGGGCGAGATGCGGGTTGGCCTTGAGGCTCTCCATGCAGGCGCGCGTCTCCACCCCTTCGACCAGGATGGGCCGGCCGGCGGCCGCCACCATCTCAAGCACGATGTAGAGCATGCGCGCCATCACGCTGCCCTCCGGCGCCATGGCGAAGCAGCGGTCGAGCTTCACCCCGTCCACCTGCAGGTGGACGAGGTTCTCCACGCTGAAATAGCCGGTGCCGAAGTCGTCGATATAGACCTGGATGCCGACCGACTGCAGCTTCTCGATCTCGGCGCCGGCGGTCTTCAGGTCGATCTTCTCGGTTTCCACGAGCTCCAGCACGAGGCCGAACCGGTCCGGATGGTCGAGGAAGTCCGAGAAGGTCTCGATCAGCTCCTCGGCGATCAGGTCGCACGGGAAGATGTTGACGTTGACCTGGAGCGGCCGGTCGGCGGGCACTGCCGCCGACAGCTCGCGGAAGGCCCGGTCCGCCACGTGGCGGGTGAAGGCCCGTGTGAGGCCGGAGGCCTCCACCACCGGGATAAAGCGGTCGGGCGTGACGAGGGCGCCGTCGAGGTCGCGCCAGCGGGCCAGCACCTCGCAGCCGATGATGGCGTTGTCGGCAAGGCGCAGAAGCGGCTGGTAGACGCACTCCACGCTCTCGCCGTCCATGTTGCGGCGGAAGCGCGCCTCGAACGACCAGTAGCGGCCGAGCCAGAGGCGGACGAGTCCGGCAAGGGCGGTCGCGACCAGCGCCGCCAGGAGGACGGCGCCGACGAGCACGAAGGGCGCCTTGCCGGCCAGCATGCCGAGGTCGCAGCGCACCAGGATGCAGTCGAAGTCGCTGTCGCAGACGATCTCCTGCCGCACGAGGCCGTGCGTCGGCACGGCGTCGGCCGGCGAGACGGGAAAGAGGCCGCTGGTGCCGGCGCGGTGCCAGGACCGGCCGTCCGGGGCGAAGGTGCGGATCTCCACGGCCAGCCACGGCGGCAGGCCGTCGCCGACGCTCAAGGGCGGCATCACGACCGCGAAGTCGCCGCGGGTGACGATGGTGCCGACGAGGCCGCCGAGGCCGAGCACGTCGAGCTTGCGGTTGAGGGCGAAGCTCGCGCCGAACGGCTTCAGGTCGCGGATGTCGGGTTCCGGCACCAGAACGCCCGCCCGGGACGTCCCGAGGGTGGTGGTGCAGGCGATGCGGCCGTCCGGTGCGTGGATGAACTCGTTGAGGCCGTCGGGCCGGTAGGCGACCTCCCGCATCTGCCGGATGAAGGCCTCGCTGCACGCCGGGGCGGTCGCTTCGGCGGCCAAGATGTCGAGCGCCAGGAGGGCGTTGCGGCGCAGATCGACGATCTCGGCGAGTTCCTTTTCGGCGGCTTCCAGCATCACGCCCCGGATGGACGTCAGCGCGACCTGCGCCATCACGAAGAACACCAGCACGAAACCGACGACCCAGACGGCGGCGCTCGTCCAGAGCTGGCGGCGTTTGGAGATGAAGAAGCTGAAATAGCTGGCCATGGGAACACCTCGCCGCGCGCCCGACCCCTCGGCGCCTCGGTCCCGCCCGGCTCCGGCAGGCCGACCCGGTCGTCCCGGACAGGCCGACCCCTTGGATCAATGTGCCCCGTAAATTATTACGAAAGTGAATATGGTCGGCTGCCGCAAAGGACCGCGCCGCGTGGCGCATGCATCCGAGCAAGGCTTTCGGCCGAGCGGGTCAGGCCGGATTGTAAGCTGAGCGCACAGCGCAAAGCGCCCGCGGGCCATCGGCCAGCAGGATCATGGATCGGGCTTTGCGGGCGAAACAGGACGGCGGGCGACAACAGGCGGGACGGCGCGCGAGCGCGTCCGATCTCCGGCGGGCAACCGCAAGCGTCCGAGCCGCGCGCGGGCGGAGACCCGGCGAGCCGGGTTCCGCATCCGACGGCGTCGTCAGGCGGTGGCGGGTGCCGGGGCCGGACGCCGGGCGTCGGGGCGCACGCGCTTCTTCGGACCGGGCAGCAGGCCCTCGCGCTGCGCGAGCTTGCGGGCGGCCTTCTTGGTCCGACGGACGGCCTCGGCCTTCTCCCGCGCCTTGCGCTCGGAGGGCTTCTCGTAGGCGCGCCGCTGCTTCATCTCACGGAAGATTCCCTCGCGCTGAAGCTTCTTCTTCAGCACCCGGAGGGCCTGGTCCACGTTGTTGTCTCGAACGAGTACTTGCAAAACATCTCCTGACTGCCTGCCGGACATCACCGGCAGCGCGGGCGCGAGCCACCAGCGGCTTCGCGGCGGGACCATATCACCGTTTTCGGATCGTGGCGGGAAAAGTTCCGTGATCGGCCACGGCCCCCGCGAGGGCCGCGCCGCGGGTCGCCAGACCCGGCCGTCGTCCCCTCAGGCGACCCGTTGGGACGCCATCAGCGCCAGATACTCCCACATCACGGTGGCGGCGGAAAGGGCCGTGATCTCCGAAACGTCGTAGGCGGGCGAGACCTCCACCACGTCCATGCCGACGAAGGCAATGCCGCCGAGCCCGCGCATGACGGCCTGGACCTGCCAGGGCGTGAGGCCGCCGAACTCCGGCGTGCCGGTGCCGGGCGCGAACGCCGGGTCCAGGCAGTCCACGTCGAAGGTGAAATAGGTGGGCGCCGTGCCGACCACGGCGCGGACGCGCTCCACCACGGCGGCGGGGCCGATCGCGTGGACGTCGAGGGCGGAGAGGATGGTGACGCCCTTGCCGACCGTCCAGTCATGGATCTCCCGCTGCACCGGCGAGCGGATGCCGATCTGGATGGTGCGGGCCGGGTCGATCAGGCCCTCCTCGATGGCATGGTAGAAGGGCGAGCCGTGGCCGTAGACCTGACCGAAATTGTCCGGCCAGGTGTCCACGTGGGCGTCGAAGTGCACCATGCCGACCGGCTCGCCGCGCCGAGCCTTTAGGGCGCGGAGGAGCGGCAGGGAGATGCCGTGCTCGCCGCCGATGGCAAGCAGGTGGGGAAGGCCGGCCGCCTGCGCCTCGATGAGCGCGAGGCTCTTCTCGATGTCGCCGAGGCTGATCTCGAAATCGCCGATGTCCGCCAGGTCGATCGTCTGCGGGTCGATCCAGAAGTGCGGGTGGTCGCCGTCGGTCAGCATGCGGCTCGCCGCCCGCACCGCCGCCGGGCCGCCGCGCGATCCGGTGCGATTGGTCACCCCGATGTCGAGCGGGATGCCCGCCACCACATAGGACGCGGTCCGCGCGGTGGAGCGGACGCCGAGGAAGCTCGGCGGTACGGCGAAGGTCGGCGTCTGGCCCATGGGCGGTCTCCGGTTGGCAACGCCTTCCTTACAGGATGCGGACCGGCTTGGCGACGTGGCGGACGCGGAGACGGGGGCTGCGACGGTGGCGCACGGGAGCGTGGCGATATTCGCACAAGTTCCGAGCGCGATCGTCATCTAGAAGTAGCCTCGGCCGGATCAAAATGGCCGGGCTGGCGGTTGTGACAGGGCCGGGAGCCGAGACAGCGGCCGGTGTTGTCGAATAGTATAGATGAGCGGATCTCAGGTCTTGCCACCGATTCGGGCGGGTCCGCCGGAGGAACGAGAATTTGGGGAAGTCCGCCAAGCCGATCGTGTTCGAGCAGGTGGCGGCGCTGGTGCACCGCCGCGGCGCCGACGGGCGTCTGGAGATCCTGATGGTCACCACCCGGGAGACGGGTCGGTGGATCCTGCCGCGCGGCTGGACCATCAAGGGCCTGAAGCCGCACGAGGCGGCCGAGACGGAGGCCTTCGAGGAGGCCGGCGTGATCGGCCGGGCCGAGACCAAGCCCTTCACCCTCTACCGCTACATCAAGCGCTTTCCGAAGAAATCCGCCACGGTGGTGGTGGCGGTTCACGCCATGACGGTGGAAAAGGAACTGGACGACTGGCCGGAGAAGGCGCAGCGCGAGGTCGCCTGGCTGACGCCGGATGAGGCGATCGCGCGGGCCGGCGACCCGGGGCTCGTGCCGGTGATCCGGCTCTTTCTCGACCGCGAGGCCCCGGCGGCCGTCGCCGACGCCTCCTGAGGAAGGCGCCGGCGCGGACCGTTCCGATGGCTCAGACCTTTCGCCTGAGGGTCGGACTTGCCCGACCCGCGCACGCGTTCCAGCCGGCGCCCGCTCGGGCTTGGTCTCAGGCGAGCCCGTCGAAGAGCGCTGTGGAGAGATAGCGCTCTGCGAAGGACGGGATGATGATCACGATGGTCTTGCCCTGGTATTCCGGGCGCTGGCCGACCTTGACGGCCGCCGCCACGGCGGCACCCGACGAGATGCCGACCGGAATGCCCTCCAGGCGGGCGACCAGACGGGCGGTGGCGAGCGCCTCGTCGGAGGAGATCTGCGCCACCTCGTCGTAGATCTCCGTGTCGAGGACGCCCGGCACGAAGCCGGCGCCGATGCCCTGGATCTTGTGCGGCCCCGGCGCGCCGCCGCTGAGCACCGGGCTTTCCACCGGCTCCACGGCGACGATGCGCAGGTCCGGCTTGCGGGCCTTCAGCACCTGGCCGACGCCCGTGATGGTGCCGCCTGTGCCGATGCCGGAGACGAACACGTCGATGTCGCCGCCGGTGTCGCCCCAGATCTCCTCGGCGGTGGTGCGCCGGTGGATCTCCGGGTTGGCGGGGTTCTGGAACTGCTGCGGGATGATGGCGCCCGGAATGCCGGCGACCAGTTCCTCGGCCTTGGCGATGGCGCCCTTCATGCCCTTCGGCGCTTCCGTGAGCTCCAGCTCGGCGCCGAGCAGCTTCAGCATCTTGCGCCGCTCGATGGACATGGATTCCGGCATCACCAGAATGAGCCGGTAGCCCTTGGCCGCCGCCACGAAGGCGAGCGCGATGCCGGTGTTGCCGGAGGTGGGTTCCACGAGCGTGGTCTCGCCCGGCCGGATGCGGCCCTCCGCCTCCAGCGCCTCGATCATGGCGACGCCGATGCGGTCCTTCACCGAGGCGATCGGGTTGAAGAACTCCAGCTTGCCGACGAGGCGGGCGCCGACGCCCTTCTCCTTGGCGATCTTGTCGAGCCGGACGAGCGGCGTGTCGCCGATGGTCTCGGTGATGCTGTCGTAGATCTTGCCGCGGCCGCGGCGGGTCTCATCGGCCATGATCGTGATCCCTCTTGAAGCAGCAACCGGGCGCGCCCGGCCGTCGTGGTGTCGATCCTAGCGCCCAGGCGCCCGGCGGGCCAGACAAGGGGCGCGGTGGCCGACCGGTCGGGACAGAATGGCTTTCCGCCAGGGCGCCGGTCGGCGGAAAACCGTTCCGCGCCCGGCGACCCGCCGGCTCACCCGACGCCCGTGGAGCCGAACCCGCCGGCGCCCCGTTCGGTTGCCTCCAGGCTCTCCACGGCGCGGAGCGGCAGCCGGCTGACCGGGGCGACCACCATCTGGGCGATGCGCTCGCCGCGCCGGACGGTGAAGGGTTCGGCGCCGAGGTTGACGAGGATCACCTGGATCTCGCCGCGATAGTCCTCGTCCACCGTGCCGGGGCTGTTGAGGACGGTGACCCCGTGCCGGACGGCGAGCCCGGAGCGGGGCCGCACCTGCGCCTCGAAGCCGGGCGGCAGCGCGATGGCGAGCCCGGTCGGCACCAGCGCCCGGCCGAGCGGGGCGATCACCAGCGGCTCGGCGACGGCGGCGAGGAGGTCGAGCCCGGCGGCCCCGGCGGTCTGGTAGGCCGGCAGCGGCAGGTCGGCGCCGTGCGGCAGGCGGAGGACGGAGACGGCGGCGGTCATGGGATCCTGTCGGACGGTGGGGCGGGTCAGCCGGCGCCTGTCGGGCGCTCGGCCAGAGCGGCCTTCAGGCGATCGGCGATGAGGGCGACGAGGCGGTCGGCGACCGCGTCCTTGTCGAGGGTCGGCCAGTGCTCCACCCCGTCGGCGGCGATCACGTGGACGGTGTTGCGGGTGCCGCCCATGACGCCGGTCTCCGGCGAGACGTCGTTGGCGACGATGAGGTCGGCGCCCTTGCGGACCAGCTTGGCCCGGCCGTTCGCCTCCACGTCGTCGGTCTCGGCGGCAAAGCCGACGACGAGGGTCGGCCGGCCGAAGTCCAGGTGGCCGATGGCCTTCAGGATGTCCGGGTTCTCGGCAAGATCGAGGGCGGGCGGGCGGCCGGAGCCGTCCTTCTTGATCTTGGAGCGGGTCTCGGTGGCGACGCGCCAGTCGGCGACCGCCGCCGCCATCACGGCGACGTCGGCGGGCAGCGCCCGTTCCACGGCGGCGAGCATCTGGCGGGCGGTCTCCACCTTCACCACGGTGACGCCCGGCGGGTCCGGGATGGCAACCGGGCCCGACACCAGGGTGACGGTGGCGCCGGCCCTCGCGGCCGCCGCCGCGATGGCGTGGCCCTGGCGGCCGGACGAGCGGTTGGCGATGTAGCGCACCGGGTCTATCGGCTCGTGGGTCGGCCCGGAGGTGACGATCACCCGCCGGCCGGCGAGGGACGCGCTGCCGGCCATGCCGGCGAAGAAGCGCTCCACGGCGGCGACGATCTCCAAGGGCTCCGGCAGGCGCCCGACGCCCTCCTCGCCGCGCTCGGCCATGCGGCCGGCGGCGGGTTCGACCAGGGTGACGCCGTCGCGCCGGAGCGTCTCGGCGTTCCGCCTCGTCGCCGGGTGGCTCCACATGCGCGGGTTCATGGCCGGGCAGACCAGGACCGGGGCCGTGGTGGCGAGGAGGCAGGTGGAGGCGAGGTCGTTGGCCAGGCCGTTCGCCATCTTGGCGAGGAGATCCGCCGTCGCCGGGGCGACCAGCACCAGGTCCGCGTCGCGGGAAAGGCGGATGTGGCCGATCTCCTGCTCGGCGGTGAGGTCGAAGAGGTCGGTGTGGACGCGCGTCTCGGTGAGGGCGCCGACCGCGAGCGGCGTCACGAACTCCGCCCCGGCGGCGGTGAGGATGGCCCGGACCGCGGCGCCGCGCTCCTTCAGCCGTCGGATGAGGTCGAGCACCTTGTAGGCGGCGATGCCGCCGCCGATGACGAGGAGGATGCGCTTGGACGAAAGCGTCTGGGCGGGGAGCGTGTCAGGGGCGGGCATGGCTGATGAGGGTCCGCTTCGGCCGTTCGGCCGGACCCTATCTTCTGGTCGCCCAAAAGGCAAAAGACGGGCGGTATGAAACCCGTTCGTCAAAGCTTGCGCAGCATCACCGTCTCGATGGCGTGGCTGCCGCCCTTGCGCAGGATCAGGTCGGCGCGCGGGCGGGTGGGCAGGATATTGTCGGTGAGGTTGGGCAGGTTGATGCGGTCCCACAGGCCGTTGGCGATGGCCGTCGCCTCCTCGCCGGAGATTTCCGCGTACTTGCGGAAGTAGGAGCGCGGGTCGCGGAAGGCGGTCTCGCGCAGGCGCATGAAGCGCTCCACGTACCAGCGGCGGAGATCCGGTTCGTCGGCGTCGATGTAGACGGAGAAGTCGAAGAAGTCGGAGACGAAGGGCACCGCCTTGCCGTCCTTCGGCAGCCGGCTCGTCTGGAGCACGTTGAGGCCTTCCAGGATGAGGATGTCCGGCCGGTCGATGGTGATGCTCTCGCCCGGCACAACGTCGTAGACGAGGTGGCTGTAGACCGGGGCGGTCACCTGCGGCCGGCCGGCCTTCACCTCGCTGAGGAAGGCCAGGAGCGCCGGCAGGTCGTAGCTTTCCGGAAAGCCCTTGCGCTCCATCAGGCCCTCGGCCTGGAGGACCGCGTTCGGCAGCAGGAAGCCGTCGGTGGTGACGAGGGTCACCTTCGGGCTCGAGGGCCAGCGCTGCAGCATGGCGCGGAGGATGCGGGCGGTGGTGGATTTGCCGACGGCGACCGACCCGGCGACGCCGATCACATAGGGCATCTTGGATTCGGAGTGGCCGAGGAAGCTCTGGGTCGCCTGATGCAGGCCCTGCGTCGCCTCCACGTAGAGGGAGAGGAGGCGCGAGAGCGGCAGGTAGATGTCCACCACCTCCGGCAGCGACACCGGGTCGTTGAGGGCGCGGAGCCGGACCACGTCCTCCAGCGTCAGCGTCAGGGGCGTGCCCTGCCGGAGCGCCGACCATTCGGCCTTGGAGAAGACCTGGTAGGGGGAAAGGGTCGTGCGGGCGGTCTGGTCCATGGCGTCACCTCGACCGGGCGGCCGTCATGGCCGCGCGGGCGCCGGTCCGGGGCCGGTGGAGCCGACCGTCGGGCATCGTACATGACGGTCTCTTATCACGGCCGGTCTTGCGATTGCGTTAGCCTTTCGGCGCCGTCGACCGGGAGGCCTTTTCCACGAGGCCCGAACGGCCCATGCGGCCCTCAAGTTCCTCAAGCACGGCGGCGAGCGGCACGTCGGCGAGCGCCAGCACCACCAGGAGGTGGTAGAGGAGGTCCGCGGTCTCGCCGGTGAGGCCGGCCTTGTCGCCGGAGACGGCGGCGATCACCGCCTCCACGGCCTCCTCGCCGAGCTTCTGCGCCGCCTTCGGCATGCCGCGGGCGGCGAGCTTGGCCGTGTAGGAGGTCTCGTCGCCCGCGGCGATCCGGTCGCGGATCACCGCCTCCAGGTCGGCGAGGGTGAAGGGGGCGGGATCGCTCATGCGGCGGCTCCCGAGAGTTCGGACGGATCCCGGCGCATCGGGATGCCGGCGGCGGCCATGTGGGCCTTGGCCTCGGCGATGGTGTGGGTGCCGAAGTGGAAGATGGAGGCGGCGAGCACGGCGGTGGCGTGGCCGTCGCGGATGCCTTCCACCAGATGGTCGAGGGTGCCGACGCCGCCGGAGGCGATCACCGGCACGCTCACCCGGTCGGCGATGGCGCGGGTGAGCGGCAGGTCGAAGCCGATCTTCGTGCCGTCCCGGTCCATGGAGGTGACGAGAAGCTCCCCGGCGCCGAGCCGCACCACGTCCGCGGCGAAGGAAAGGGCGTCGAGGCCGGTCGCCTTGCGGCCGCCGTGGGTGAAGATCTCCCAGCGCGGCGCCTCGTGCGGGCCGCTCACCCGCTTGGCGTCGATGGAGACCACGATGCACTGGTTGCCGAACTTGTCCGCCGCCCGGCCGACGAAGGACCGGTCGGCGACGGCGGCGGAGTTGATCGACACCTTGTCGGCGCCGGCAAGGAGGAGCGCGCGGATGTCGTCGTTGGTGCGGATGCCGCCGCCGACGGTGACCGGCATGAAGCAGAGGGCCGCCGTGCGCTCCACCACGTCGAGGAGGGTGCCGCGCGCCTCGTGGCTCGCCGTGATGTCGAGGAAGCAGAGCTCGTCGGCGCCGGCCGCGTCATAGGCGGCTGCCGCCTCCACCGGATCGCCGGCGTCGCGCAGGTCGACGAAGTTGACGCCCTTGACGACGCGGCCGTCCTTGACGTCGAGGCAGGGAATGACTCGGGCCTTCAGCATGGGGGGGCCTTCAGCATGAGGGGGCCTCCGCTTCTCGGATGAGGGCGAGGGCCTCGGCCGGGTCGAGCCGGCCGTCGTAGAGGGCGCGGCCCGTGATGGCGCCGTCGAGCACGCGGGCGTCCGGCTCCAGCATGCGGGCGACGTCGGCGATGGAGGCAAGGCCGCCGGAGGCGATCACCGGGATCGACACCGCCCGGGCGAGCGCCAGGGTCGCCTCCATGTTGAGACCCTTCAGGATGCCGTCCCGGTCCACGTCCGTGTAGACGATGGCGGCGACGCCGGCGTCCTCGAAGCGGCGGGCGAGGTCCTCGGCGGTGAGCTCGGACGTCTCCGCCCAGCCCTCCACCGCCACCTTGCCGCCCTTGGCGTCGATGCCGACCACGATGCGGCCGGGATGGCGGCGGGCGGCGGCGCGCACGAGGTCCGGGTCGCGGAGCGCCACGGTGCCGAGGATGACCCGGGCGACGCCCTTCCCCAGCCAGCCGTCGATGGCGGCCATGTCGCGGATGCCGCCGCCGAGCTGCACCTTCATGGCCGGCGAAACGGCGTTGAGGATGGCGTCGACGGCGGCGCCGTTGACGCTGCGGCCCTCGAAGGCGCCGTTGAGGTCGACGACGTGCAGCCAGGGAAAGCCGAGGGCGGCGAAGCGCCGGGCCTGGTCGGCCGGGTCCTTGTTGTAGACGGTGGCGGCGTCCATGTCGCCGAGCTTCAGGCGCACGGCCTCCCCGTCCTTCAGGTCGATGGCCGGATAGAGGATCACGTCACGGCCTCCAGGCGAGGAAGTTGCGAAGGAGCGAAAGACCGAGGGTCTGGCTCTTCTCCGGGTGGAACTGGACGCCCACCAGCGTGCCCCGCGCCACGATGGCGGTCACCGGCCCGCCGTAGTCGGTGGTGGCGAGCACGTCGGCCGGATCGTCCGGGACGAAATGGTAGGAGTGGACGAAATAGGCGTGGAGGCCGTCCTCGCCGGTCGGCACGCCGGCAAGGAGCGCGTGCGGGCGGCGCACGTCGAGGGTGTTCCAGCCCATGTGGGGGACCTTGAGGGTCGGGTCGGCGGGCTCGATCATGCGCACCTCGCCGCCGATCCAGCCGAGGCCGTCGGTGACCACCTTCTCCCGGCCGCGGGCGGCGAGGAGCTGCATGCCGACGCAGATGCCGAGGAAGGGTCGCCCGCCGGCGCTCACCGCTTCGTCCAGTGCCGCGTGCATGCCGGGCACGGCGTCGAGGCCGGCGCGGCAGTCCGCGAAGGCGCCGACGCCGGGAAGCACGATCCGGTCGGCCCGGCGCACCACCTCCGGGTCGTTGGTGACCGAAACGGCGCCCGTGTAGCCGCCCTCGCGGGCGGCGCGCTCGCAGGCCTTGGCGGCGGAGCGGAGGTTGCCCGAGCCGTAGTCGATGATGGCAAGGCTCATGGGCGCACCCCCGTGCGATCCGGGAAGAGGCCGATCACGCCGGGCACGGCGGCGCGGGGCGCGACCGGCGGCGAGGGCGGGTAACCCATCGGACGGGCGGCGCCGTCGGGGGCGGCTGCGGCCGGGGCGAGCGCGGCCTCGAAGAAGCGCCGCTCGGCGGTGTCGCGGTCGCGGCCCTCCACCACGCCGACGAGGTGGTAGCCGCGCCGGTCGAGCGTCCAGCGGCGCATGGCATTGGCCTCCAGGGCGAACCAGAGCGAGAAGAGGATCCCGATCAGCGCAGCCGGGCTCTCGCCGATGCGGGCGCCGGCAAGGCCGATGCCGACCGTCGCCGCCAGGAAGCCGAGGAGCGGCCACCACATGCGGCGATAGGGCAGCCAGAGCACCGGGATGAGGAGCGCCGGCCAGGAGAAGCCGTCCTTGACGAACGCCACCCGGTCCGCCGCCGGGCCCGTCGGGGCCGCGTCGGCGGGGGCATGCACCGTGTAGAGGGTCATGGCCGTCACCCTTCCAGAACGCCCTTGGTGGAGGGCACCTTGTCCGCCTGACGCGGATCGATTGCCACGGCCGCCCGCAAGGTGCGGGCGAGGGCCTTGAAGCAGCTCTCGGCGATATGGTGGTCGTTGGCGCCGTAGAGGGTCTCCACGTGGAGCGTCACGCCCGCGTTCATGGCGAAGGCGCGGAACCACTCCTCCACCAGCTGGGTGTCGAACGTGCCGATCTTCGGCGTGTGGAACGCCGTGCGGAAGACCAGATAGGGCCGGCCGGAGATGTCGATGGCGCAGCGGGTCAGCGCCTCGTCCATGGCCAGATGCGTGTCGGCGTAGCGGGTGATGCCGCGCTTGTCGCCGAGCGCCTGGCGCACCGCCTGGCCGAAGGCGATGCCGACGTCCTCCACCGTGTGGTGGTCGTCGATGTGGAGGTCGCCCTCCGCCCGGACGGTGAGGTCGATCAGCCCGTGTCGCGCCACCTGGGCGAGCATGTGGTCGAAGAAGCCGACCCCGGTCGCGATGTCGGCGACCCCGGTGCCGTCGAGGTCGACGGCGACGGTGATGTCGGTCTCGTTCGTCTTGCGCGACAGGCGGGCAGTGCGCACGGGCGGTCCTCGTCTTGAAAAAAGGCGGAAGGGAAAAAGCGCGGCTGTTCTATCAGGCGGACGCCGGCTTGCAAACCGGCGTCTCCGGCTGGCCGAGAGCGGCCTCGAGCTCGGCGCGGACATCCGGGTCCGGATCGGCGCGGAGCGGGTCCGCGAGCGCCGCCAGCCGGTTCGGGGCAAGGCGGGCGAGGGCCCAGACGGCGGCGCCGCGCACCACGGGGGCCGGGTCGGCGACGAGCGCCGCCACGGCGGCGGCAAGGGCGGGAAGGCCGCTGTTGCCGGCGGCGATCAGCACGTTGCGCAGGAACCGGTCGCGACCGATACGCTTGATCGGCGAGCCGGAAAAGCGGGCGCGGAAGCCGGCGTCGTCAAGGACGAGGAGGTCGGCGAGCCTTGGTGCCTTCAGGTCGTCGCGGGCCTGAAGCTTGGCCTCGCGGGCGACGACGGCGAACTTGTTCCACGGGCAGGCGTCGAGGCAGTCGTCGCAGCCGTAGATGCGGTTGCCCATGGGGGCGCGGAACGCGGCCGGGATCGGGCCGGGATGCTCGATGGTGAGGTAGGAGATGCAGCGCCGCGCGTCGAGCCGGTAGGGCGCCGGGAAGGCGTCGGTCGGGCAGGCGTCGAGGCAGGCCCTGCAGGAGCCGCAGTGGTCCGTCTCGGGCGCGTCGGGGACGAGGGCCGCGGCGGAGAAGATGGTGCCGAGGAAGAGCCAGGAGCCGAGGTCTCGGGAGACGAGGTTGGTGTGCTTGCCCTGCCAGCCGACCCCGGCCTTCTGGGCGAGCGGCTTCTCCATCACCGGGGCGGTGTCGACGAACACCTTCACGTCGGCTTGGGTCTCGCGGGCGAGAAGATCGGCGATCTCCTTCAGCCGGCCCTTCAGGACGTCGTGGTAGTCCCGGTTGCGCGCATAGACCGAGACGGTGCCGACCTCCGGCCGGCCGAGCGTCGCTGCCGGGTCGTCCTCCGGCCCGTAGTTGAAGCCGAGCACCAGGACCGAGCGCACGTCCGGCCAGAGCGCGCGCGGGTCGGCGCGCCGGTCGAGCGTCTCGGCCATCCACGTCATGGCGCCGTGATGTCCGTCCGCTACGAAGCGCCGCAGCCGGTCGTCGGCGGGGGAGAGCGGGCCGGGTGCGGAGACCTTCAGGACGTCGAAGCCGAGAGCGGCGGCCCGCGCGCGCACCCGGGACGGGACGGCGCGGGGGCCGTCCGGCGTGCCGTCGGTCAGAAGTCCAGGTCCGCGTAGGCCGGGGACGGCGGCAGGCCCGGCACCCGGTCGGACAGGAGACCGCGGAAGCTCGGCCGCGACTTCACCCGGGCGTACCAGCTGGTCGCGTGTTGATCCTCGTCCCATGGGACCTCGCCCAGATAGTCGATCGCCGACAGTTCGGCGGCGGCGGCAAGATCCGCGAAGGTCAGCCGGTCGCCGGCGAGCCAGTTCCGCGTGCCGGCGAGATAGCCGATGTAGCGCAGATGATGGCGGATGTTGAGGCGGGCGGCCCTGAGAATCTGGCTGTCGGGCGCGCCGCCGCCGCGCGCGGCCGGGATCTCCAGCTTGAAGATGCGCTCGTGGACGAAATAGCTCGTCACCTCTTCCTGGACCTTGTTGGCGAACCAGTCCACCAGCCGGCGCATCTCGGCGCGGCCCTCCGGGTGGTTCGGCATCAGGCGGCGGTCGCCGAGGGCGTAGCCGCGGGTCTCGTCGATGTATTCCATGATGGTCCAGGGACCGACGATCGGCGGGCCGTCGTTCTCCTGCAGGACCGGGACCAGACCGGCCGGGTTGAGGGCGAGGAAGTCGGGCCGCCGCTCCCACGACCGCTCGATCACGAGTTCGACCTTGGCTTCGTGCTCGGCCAGCATCAGCCGCACGAAGCGGGAGGACGCGGAGAAAGGGTGATGGTAAAGCTTCAGCATCGACGTCCTGATCCGGGACCTCCGCTTCGCCGGCAAGGCAGGCGCGGAACGAACGGCGCCGGCGCGATGGCATCCGAGACATTCACGCGGGGGGCGGGCGGCCGGTCCGTTCCTTAAGCCATGACGGGTACGGTCGGTTTCGATATAGAGCCGGCGCGACCCGTGAACAAATGGTTTCCAACCCACCCTGTTCCGGTACCGGACGGGACAAATTTTTCAACATGCGGAGTTTCTGAATGGATCTGGCGGTCCTGATCAAAGCGCTGGTGCTTGGCCTCGTCGAAGGTTTGACGGAGTTTCTGCCGGTCTCCTCCACCGGCCATCTCCTGCTCATCGGTCACTTCCTCGGCTTCCAGTCGCCGGGCAACACCTTCGAGGTGCTGATCCAGCTGGGTGCCATCCTGGCCATCCTGACCGTCTACGGCGAGCGGCTGACCCGCATCGCGCTGGCGGCGCCGACGGACCCGAACGCGCGGCGCTTCATCGCCGGCGTGCTGATCGCCTTCCTGCCGGCGGTGGTGATCGGGGTGCTGGCCCACGACTACATCAAGGAGGTGCTGTTCGAGACGCCGGCCGTGGTGTGCACCACGCTGATCATCGGCGGCGTGATCCTGCTCGTCGTCGACCGGATGCACTTCACGCCGCGCTACACGGACGCCACCGGCTATCCGCTTTCGACCTATCTGGCGATCGGCTTCTTCCAGTGCCTCGCCATGATCCCCGGCACGTCGCGCTCCGGCGCCACCATCGTGGGCGCGCTGCTGCTGGGGGCGGACAAGCGGTCGGCGGCGGAATTCTCCTTCTTCCTCGCCCTGCCCACGATGGCGGGCGCCTTCGCCTACGACCTCTACAAGAACCGCGACCTCCTCAGCGTCGACGACGCGGCGGTGATCGGCGTCGGCTTCGTGGCGTCCTTCGTGGTGGCGGTGATCGTGGTGCGCCGGCTGCTCGACTTCGTGTCCAGGCACGGCTACGCGCCGTTCGCCTGGTGGCGCATCGTCGTCGGCACGCTCGGCTTCGCCGGGCTCTGGCTGTTCGGCTGAGGGCTCTGTCCAAACGCAAACGGCGCCGGGCGGACGAGCCGCCGGGCGCCGTTCATGCAGAAGAGCGCCGGGCTCAGCTCGTCTTGTGCCGGTCGAACTGGCCGCGCGGCAGATACTGGTAGAGGTAGGTCGGCAGGATGGCCGCCATGGAATGGGGCTGGATGCCGAGGCCCTGGAGGGTGCGGCCCTCCCGGATGGCGGCATCCGACACCACGTTGTCGGTCTTCAGAAGCTCCACCTGGTCGAGGGTGAGCGGCGCGCCCGGCACCCAGGCGGTGAGCTTGGCGAGCATGGCGGCGGCGCCGAACGGCACCTCCACGAGCGCGCGCTTGCGCTGCGTCTCCTTCAGGACCAGCTCCATCAGCTGGCGGAAGGTGCGCACCTCCGGCCCGCCGAGCTCGTAGACCGTGCCGCCCGGCACGCGCCCGTCCGCCGCCTCGGCGACGGTGCTCGCCACGTCGCCCACATAGACCGGCTGGAAGCGGGTGCGTCCGCCGCCGATCAGCGGCAGGGCCGGGGCGAAGCGGGCCATCTGGGCGAAGCGGTTGAAGAAATCGTCCTCCGGGCCGAACACGATGGAGGGCCGGAGCACCACCGCGTCCGGCATGGCCGAGAAGGCCGCCGCCTCGCCGGCCGCCTTGGTGCGCGCATAGGCGGACGCGGAGGCCGCGTCCGCCCCGATGGCGGACATCTGGATGAGCCTTGTGCTGCCGGCCGCGCGGGCGGCCTCGGCGACGAGGCGCGCGCCGTCCGCCTGCACGGCGTCGAAGGTCTGGCTGCCGGTGGGGGCGAGAATGCCGACCAGGTTGATCACCGTGTCGGCGCCGGCGACCGCCCGCTCCACCGAGGCGCGGTAGCGCAAGTTCGCCTGCACGCCGTGGATCTGGCCGACGTTGCCGAGCGGCTGCAGGTGGCCGACGAGATCGGGACGGCGCACCGCCACGCGCACGCGCCAGCCGCGGCGGGCGAGCGCCCGCACCACATGCCGGCCGAGGAAGCCGGATCCGCCGAAGACGGTGACGAGACGTCCGCTGCCGGTGAGGGTGGCCATGGGGTGATCGGTGCCCTTCTGGAGGAGGATTGCGGGGGAGCCTCGCCCGCCGTCCAGCGCGGGCGCCTCGGGCTTGAGTGTCTAGCCAAGGCGGAAGCGGCTGTATAGCCGTGTTTTCGCCGATGCGGCCGGGGCCGCAGGCCGCGGGCGGCGGCGCGCGCGTCGGTGCCGCAAGGTCCGCCCGGCGCAATCGCCGCGAGTCGACGTCGCGGCCTCGCATCTTCCGTTGACAAGGCCCGCGCCACCCCCTAAACACCGCCCTCGACCACAGCCCCTGTGCCCAGGTGGCGGAATTGGTAGACGCGCAGGTTTCAGGTACCTGTGCCGCGAGGCGTGAAGGTTCGAGTCCTTTCCTGGGCACCATCGGCGACGGCCGGATCCAAGCCGTGCGGCGTCTTCCCACAAGCGGAAGGCAGCGGCGGCGCTACCAGGGATCCGGTCTTGTGGTCCGTTCGATCCTCGTGTCGGCAGTCTGGCGGGGCGGCAGTCTGGCGGGAAGCACGCACCAAGCGCTCCCGAAGGCCGCGATGACCATCCGCACCCACCTTGGCGACCTGCCCGACCTCGATCGCTACGGCGCCGTGGTGGCGGTGGACACGGAAACCCTCGGTCTCAACCCGCATCGGGACCGGCTCTGCGTGGTGCAGATGTCGCCGGGCGACGGCACCGCCGACGTGGTGCAGATCGCCCGCGGCCAGACCCGCGCGCCCAACCTGGAGCGCCTGCTCGCCGATCCGGACCGGGTGAAGGTGTTCCACTACGCCCGCTTCGACGTTGCCGTGCTGATGCGCACCTTCGGCCTCGTCGCCGGCCCGGTGTTCTGCACCAAGATCGCCTCCAAGCTGACCCGCACCTACACGGACCGGCACGGCCTCAAGGACGTGACGCGCGAGTTGCTCGGCGTGGAGATCTCCAAGCAGCAGCAGTCGTCCGACTGGGGAGCGGCGACGCTGACCCAGGCGCAGATCGAGTACGCGGCCTCGGACGTGTTGAATCTCCACGCGCTCCGCGAGAAGCTCCTCGCCATGCTCGCCCGCGAGGAGCGTATGGAGATGGCCGAAGCCTGCTTCGCCTTCCTGCCGACGCGCGCCCGGCTCGATCTCGCCGGCTGGGGCGAGGACGACATCTTCGCCCACACCTGAGCGCCCGGACGCCGGACCGGTGCGATTTCCTTGGCGGCCGTGACGTCGCGACAGGGTGAACGGCGATCGACTAGGAATTTATAGACTGTTGATCCATATGTTGGGTCCGGGCCGCGCGGAAAGCGCGTCCCGAAACCCACCCGCGCGCCGCGCCGCCGACCCCGATCCGGGGCCGGGCCCGCGGCGATGCCGAAGGATCCGCCTTTGTCCCGCTCGGTCTCCACCGCCAGCCTCGCCAGCCTTGGACCGGTCGCCACCGGCCCGCGCGCGCTGACGCCGGAGCGCCGGGTGGTGTTCGAGCGCGCCGCCGCCGGCAGCCGGCGGGTGCGGCGCCTGCGCCGGGCGCTGCCGGCGATCGGCGCCTTCCTGGCGCTCGCCGTGATCGTCGCCGGCGTCGTCAGCCGCATCGAGATCGCGCTCTCGGTGGGCGACGTGAAGATCAGCGCCGAAGGCCTGTCGATGGACGCGCCGAAGCTCTCCGGCAGCGACGGCAAGGGCCGCACCTACGAGGTGACGGCGACGCGCGCCGTGCAGGACCTCTCCGACCCCAAGCGCATCCGCCTCTACGGCATCAAAGCGACCGTGCGCCAGCCGGACGGCCGCAGCGCCGACTTCACCGCCGGCTCCGGCCTCTACGACGCCGGGGCGCAGACCCTGGTGCTCGACGAGGACCTGAAGATCCGCGGCAGCGACGGCACCGCCGCCGACCTTGAGACCGCCACCATCGACCTGGCCACCGGCGAGGTGGAGAGCGACGCGCCGATCGCCTTCTCCTCCTCCATGGGCTCGATCGAGGCCAAGGGCATGTCGGTGGGCGAGAAGGGCGGCACCGTGACCTTCCATGACGGCGTGCGCATGACCGTGGACCCCAAGGCCGTGAAGGCCGCCGAACCCGGCGCCGCCGACGGCCTCGGCCTGCCCATGCCGACGAGCAATCCCGGGCGGCAGCCCGCAGCGAGCGACCCCGGGGTTCCGGCCCCGACACAGTGACCCCCGGGGCGTCCGCCCCGACCGAGTAACGACGGGCGGCAGCCCCAGACGAGCGAAGGACAGTGATGAGATTCGATCGGATCGCCGCCTCAAGGCGCCTCTCTTCCATCGCCCTCGCGGCGGCCCTGGCGGCTGCCGTGCTCGCCGCTCCGGGCGCCGCGCCCACCCCCGCCGCCGCCCAGGAGGCGAACGGCACCCAGCGCCAGACCGGCACGCTCTCCAACGCCTTCCAGGGCCTCGGCGTCGCCGGCGACCAGCCGATCCAGTTCGAGGCGGAGAGCCTCGAAGTGCGCGAGAACGACCGCGTGGCGGTGTTCTCCGGCAACGTGGTGGTGCGCCAGCAGGACACGGTGCTGAAGACCGCCGCCCTCACCGTCTACTACGAGGGCGAGAACCCGGGCGAGGGCGCCCAGCAGGTGCGCCGCCTGGAGGCGACCGGCGACGTGCTGGTGACCTCCGGCTCGCAGACCGCCTCGGGCGACAGCGCGGTGTTCGACACCCGGGCGAAGACCATCGTGGTCTCCGGCAACGTGGTGCTCACCCAGGGCGCCAACGTGATCCGCGGCCCCAAGCTCGTCATCGACATCGACAGCGGCCAGGCCAAGATGCAGGGCGGCCGGGTGCAGATGCTGATCGAGCCGAAGAGCCTGCAACGCCAGCCGCCCGGCAACTGATGCCGGCCGAGGGGAACACCGCCGTGACGCGTCCCTACGCCTTCGACGTTCCGCCGCCGGACGGCCCCGGCGCGCGGCTGGACGCGGACGCGGACCTGGTCGTCACGCACCTCGCCAAGAGCTACCGCAAGCGCCAGGTGGTGCGCGACGTCAGCCTCGTCCTCCGGCGCGGCGAGGCGGTGGGGCTGCTGGGGCCGAACGGCGCCGGCAAGACCACGGTCTTCTACATGATCACCGGCCTGGTGCCGGCGGACGGCGGGCGCATCGTGCTCGACGGCTACGACATCACCGCCTACCCCATGTACCGGCGGGCGCGGCTCGGCATCGGCTACCTGCCGCAGGAGGCCTCGATTTTTCGCGGCCTCACCGTGGAGGACAACATCCGCGCGGTGCTGGAGCTGGTGGAAAAGGACCGGCGCCGGCGCGAGGCGGATCTCGACAGCCTGCTCGACGAGTTCGGCCTGACGGCGCTCCGCCGCCAGCCGGCTATCGCGCTCTCCGGCGGCGAGCGGCGCCGGGTGGAGATCGCCCGGGCGCTCGCCACCAGGCCCTCCTTCATGCTCCTCGACGAGCCGTTCGCCGGCGTCGACCCGATCGCGGTCGGCGACATCCGCCAACTGGTGCGGCACCTGACGGCGCGGGGCATCGGCGTGCTCATCACCGACCACAATGTGCGCGAGACCCTGGGGCTGATCGACCGGGCCTACATCCTCCATTCCGGCACCGTGCTGGTGGAGGGCGACCCGGAAACCATCATCAACGATCCTGATGCGCGGCGCGTTTACCTCGGGGATCAATTTACGCTTTGAACTGTCCAGCCGGAGTGTCATACTCAAGCAAGAATTGGACCAGAACCCTGGCAGAGTGATCGGGACCCATGGCGCTGTCCGCCCGTCTGGAAATGCGGCAAAGCCAATCGCTGGTGATGACACCCCAGCTGATGCAGGCGATCAAGCTCTTGCAGCTCTCCAACATGGATCTGGTCGCCTATGTGGAAGCCGAGCTGGAGCGCAATCCGCTCCTGGAGCGGGCCGATGACGGGGCGAACCGGGACGGCGACGCCGGGGACGGCGGACCCTCCGACGGGCCGGTTGCCGGCGCGGACGGCGAGCGGGCGGACTGGTTCGAGACCGACGGTGCCTCGACCCCGGAGCGGGTGGAGGCGGTGCTCGACACCGACCTCGGCAACGTCTACCCGGACGACGCGCCGCCCGCCGACCGCGGCGCCCTCGACGCCGGGGCGCTCGCCGGCGACCAGTGGTCGTCGGTCGGGTCCGGCGGCGGGGCCGGATCCGGCGAGGACTACAACCTGGAGAGCTTTCTCTCCGGCGACCTTTCCCTCCACGACCACCTGACCGAACAGCTGATGCTGGCGGTGCGCGACCCGGCGGAACGGCTGATCGGCCAGGATCTCATCGATTCCGTCGACGACGCGGGCTACCTGCGGGCCGACCTCGACCAGCTGGCCGAGCGGCTCGGCGCGCCGCTCACGATGATCGAGCGGGTGCTCGCCGTCCTGCAGGGGTTCGAGCCGGTGGGCGTCTGCGCCCGCAGCCTCGCCGAATGCCTCGCCCTCCAGCTCGCCGAGCGCAACCGGCTGGACCCGGCCATGCGCGCGCTCCTTGCCAACATCGAGCTGCTCGCCCGGCGCGACATGGCGCAGCTGCGCCGGCTCTGCGGCGTCGACGACGAGGATCTCGCCGACATGGTGCGCGAGATCATGGCGCTGAACCCGAAGCCCGGGAACGCCTACGGGGTGACCATCATCCAGCCGGTGGTGCCGGACGTGATCGTGCAGCCCGGCCCGGACGGCGGCTGGCTCGTTGAGCTCAACACCGACACGCTGCCGAAGGTGCTCGTTAACCAGACCTACTACGCCGAGGTGGCGCGGAGCGCCAAGGGCGACACGGACAAGATCTATCTCTCCGACTGCCTGCAGACCGCCAACTGGCTGGTGAAGAGCCTGGACCAGCGGGCGAAGACCATCCTCAAGGTCTCCGCCGAGATCGTCCGCCAGCAGGACGCCTTCCTCGCCCGCGGCGTCGCCCACCTGAGGCCCCTGAACCTCAGGATGATCGCCGAGGCGATCGGCATGCACGAATCCACCGTGTCGCGGGTGACCTCCAACAAGTACATGGCCACCAGCCGCGGCATTTTCGAGCTGAAATACTTCTTCACGTCCTCCATCGCGTCGGCGGAGGGGGGCGACGCCCACTCGGCCGAGGCGGTGCGCCACCGGATCCGCCAGATGATCGACGGCGAGGATCCGGAGGACATCCTCTCCGACGACACCATCGTCAAGAACCTGCGCGACGCCGGCATCGACATCGCCCGTCGCACGGTCGCCAAATACCGGGAGGCGATGCGGATTCCGTCATCCGTCCAGCGCCGCCGCCAGAAGCAGATGCTCGCCACGTCGTGAAGAAGGGCCGCTTGTCGTCATTGTTCGTTGACTTCGCGACATCTCGTCACTAAAGAGCGCCCGATCCACGGTGCGACGCCCAGGCAGGGCGCGCACCCCGAGGCGAAGCGCTCTGAACAAAAAGGCAGATCGTCCGGACGTGGCGCCGTTTGGAAAGACGCGCGGCGGCCCACGAACCGAACCGGATCCTTCCCCGAAGGGCCGGTCGGGCGGACGGGAACCTGGCGCGTCGTCTGAGGGAGGTCCCATGCCGCTTCGCATTTCCGGCAAGAACGTCGACATCGGTCAGGCGCTTCGAGTTCACATCGAGGGTCGGATCTCCGAAGCGCTGGATAAGTACTTCGACGGCGGCTACACCGGCCACGTGGTGGTGGAGCGGGAAGGGTCGGGCTATTCGGCCGACTGCTCCATCCACCTCGACACCGGGACGGCCCTGCAGGCCCGCGCCGTGGCGCACGAGGTCTACGCGGCCGCCGACCAGGCGGCCGAGCGGATCGGCAAGCGGTTGCGGCGCTACAAGAGGAAGCTGAAGGGCCGCCACACGGGCGACGGCGCGCGCGACATGGACCACCTCAACGGCGGTCCGTCGTTCGAGGCTCCGTCCTATGTGATCGCGGCGCCCGACGAGGACGAGGAGGTGCCGGAGGACTTCGCGCCGGTCGTCGTGGCCGAGACCACCCAGCGGATCGTGACCACCACGGTCGGCAAGGCGGTGCTCGACCTCGACCTTTCCGGCGCGCCGGTGGTGGTCTTCCGCAACGCCGGCAGCGGCGCCATCAACGTCGTCTATCGGCGTGGCGACGGCAACATCGGCTGGATCGATCCCGCGCTGAGCGACCTGACGTCGTAGGCGCGGGCCGAAGGCCGATACCCATCACGTCCCGACCTGTCGGGACGTGACGAGACAAGGCAAGCCCGAACGGGCGCCGGCCGGTCAGGCCGTCATGCGCGTGACGATCGGAGGAGTCCGACCGTCGCGCGCCACGTATCAACCGGGCAGGCGCCCGCCGCGACCGCCGGCGCGGCGCCGCCCGCACAAAGGCTTGAAACATGGATCTGAGCGACCTTCTTCAGGTCGAAGCCGTCCTCCCGCATCTGAAGGCCAACTCCAAGAAGCAGGCCCTGCAGGAGATGGCCGCCAAGGCCGCGGCGATCACCGACCGTCCGGAGCGCGAGATCTTCGACACGCTCCTGCAGCGGGAGAAGCTGGGATCGACGGGCGTCGGCCACGGCGTCGCCATTCCGCACGGCAAGCTCGTCGCGCTCGACCGGCTGGTCGGCGTGTTCGCGCGCCTCGACCGGGCGGTGGACTTCGACGCGCTCGACGACGAGCCGGTGGACCTGATGTTTCTGCTGCTCGCCCCGGAGAACGCCGGGGCGGACCACCTGAAGGCGCTTGCCCGGATCGCCCGGGTTCTGCGCGAGCCGGCGATCGCCTCCAAGCTGCGCGCGGCGAACGACGCCGCCGCCATCTACGCCCTCCTCACCCAGCCGATCGCCTCCAACGCCGCCTGAGGCGGACGGATGGTGGGTGGAGAGACAAGGGGTTCGGTCGAAAGCAAAGGGCCGGCAGACGAAGCGTCTGCCGGCCCTCTTTCGTCGGCGGGTCCGCGGACCCTGATCAGTGCACGCTCACCGTGGTGAGTTCGGCTTCCATGGCGTTCGCCATGGCGGCCTCGCGGCTGTCGGTCAGCATGATGGGCGTGCCGTCGGCCGACAGGAGCGCCCAGAGCTTCAGCCCCGGCGCGAGATGCGGCGCCTCGGGGAAGAGCGCGCGCACGTCGTCGGACGTGATCCGGCGGATATAGGCCACCTTGCCGTCGCCAAGCTGCAGGAAGGCCGCGTCGGGCATGACCTTCAGGTCCGCCGCCTTGTGCGTGTCGTAGTCGTTCATCACGAACCTCCTCGTGTCCGCCCGGCGCCGGGCGCCGTCGGACCTGTCACGAAGTCGCGGCTCGTCCACTGTCGGACCGAAACCGTTCCGGGGCCGTTAAGGCCCCGGTCAATCCCGCCGGCGTCCCTTCCTCGCGGACTGGTCGCTGCCCGTTGCTCATTCGGAAACGGACCGGAACCCGCGACGGTTCCGTCGACCGGTCATAGGTCTCCCGACCTGCGTTCTACGCGGTGCCTGACAGTGCAGGATTACCGGGTGATCCGCAATAATGACGAGAGATCAAGAAAAAGAGAGCGTCAGCGGGTGTTGATCTCGATCTTGCGGATGATCCGCTCGGGTTGCGGCCGCACGAGATCGATCGACAGCAGGCCGTCGGAGAGATCGGCACCGAGAATTTCGATGCCCTCCGCCAGAACGAAGGTCCGCTGGAACTGCCGGGCGGCGATGCCGCGATGCAAGTACTGGCGCGCCTTGTCCTCCACCTGCCGGCCGCGGATCACGAGCTGGTTCTCCTCCACGGAGACGTCCAGTTGGTCCCGGGTGAAGCCGGCCACGGCGAGCGTGATGCGGATCACGTCCCCGTGCGGACCGTCTGCGGGGATCCGCTCGATGTTGTAGGGCGGATAGCCGTCATTGGCGGCCTTCGACACACGGTCGAGAGCCCGCTCGATCTCGTCGAACCCCAGGAGGAAGGGGCTCGAGAAGGTGGTCATGCGCGTCATCGATCAAAGCCCTCGCCAGGAAGCGACCTTGATGTCCGGACCCGGTCATCGGCGTCCGGCGGGGTTTAACGCCCGTCAGGGTCGAATATGGCGACGGCCCTTCGGCTGTTCAAGCCTCGGACCGGACCCCGGCCGGCGAGGTTTCGACCGCCCGCCGCCTCAGGCGGCGAGCGCCAGGGCGTCGTCGGCGCCAAGCGACCCGTCGAGGAAGACGAGACGGTTGCCGGCCGGGTCGACGGCCTCCACGGGGGCTGTCGGCGACGGGGCGCCGAGCCGGGCGCGAAGGGCCGCGTCCCCCGCCGGCAGGAGCACGGTGGCGGCGAGGAGGCCCAGCGTCTCCGGCGCCCGCGCGCCGCCCCGGCTCGCCCAGACGTTGAGGCCGAGGTGGTGGTGGTAGCCGCCGGCCGCCACGAACCAGGCGCCCGGGTAGGTGGCCATCAGATCGAAGCCGAGCCGGTCGCGGTAGAAGGCGAGCGTCGGGTCGAGGTCGGCGACCTTCAGGTGCACGTGGCCGATGGTGGTGCCGTCCGGCACGCCCGTCCAGCGCCCGCCCGCCGCGTCGCCGGTCGCCAGCACGGCCTGAAGGTCGAGCGGCTCGGTCGCCATGGCGATGCCGTCCGCCGACCGGGGCCAGTCGGCCCGGTCGCGGTCGCGATAGACCTCGATGCCGTTGCCCTCCGGGTCGTCGAAGTAGAGCGCCTCACTGACCAGATGGTCGCTGGCGCCGCCGATCCGGTGGCCGGCTTCGGCCATGTGGCGGATGAAGCGGCCGAGGTCGGCCCGGCCGGGGAGCAGGAAGGCGGTGTGGAAGAGCCCCGGCGCCCGCCGGCCGGCCGGCGCGAAGGCGGGCCGGGCCTGAAGGACGACCAGGGGCGCCCCGTCTGGCGTACCGAGCGCCACCCCGTCCGCCGCGCGCGCGAGCGGGTAGAGGCCGAGGACGGTGCGGTAGAAGCGCTCCATGGCGGCAAGGTCGCGCACCGCCAGGACGACCGGGCCCATGCGGGCAGCCGGGTCGAGCACGGGGCGGGCTTGAGAGGCGGCGGACGCGGAGAGCGGGGTGGTCATGGGCAAAATCCAAGGACGGGCGGGCCGGCAAGGGGTGCCGGTCCAGCATGCCTTCCAAGGTATGCCTCCAATCGCCCGCGCGCGAGACCGCGCCGGGTCGACATGCCGTTCGATAAGAATGAACAATCATCCGGGCGGACGCTGACGAAGCCCGCCCGGATGAACAGAAGCCGTCGGCAGATCAGCGGTCGAGGCCGGCGATCAGCATGTATTTCTTCTCCACGAACTCGTCGATGCCATGGTGCGAGCCCTCGCGCGAGTTGCCGCTCTCCTTGATGCCGCCGAAGGGGGCGAGCTCGGTGGAAAGAAGGCCGGAGTTGATGCCCACCATGCCGTACTGGAGCTTCTCGCCGACCCGGAAGATGCGGCCGACGTCGCGGGCGTAGAAATAGGCGGCGAGGCCGAACTCGGTGTCGTTGGCGTAGGCGATCGCCTCCTTCTCCGTGTCGAACGGGAAGACCGGCGCCATCGGGCCGAAGGTCTCCTCCTTGGAGACGATCATGTCCTGGGTGACGCCGGCAAGCACCGTCGGCTCGAAGAAGGTGCCGCCGAGGGCGTGGCGCTTGCCGCCGGCGACGAGGCGCGCGCCCTTGGCGAGGGCGTCGGCCACGTGGCGCTCCACCTTCTCCACCGCCTCCTCGGTGATGAGGGGACCTTGCGTCACCCCCTCCTCGGTGCCGTTGCCGACCTTCAGCCGCTCGACGGCGGCCGCGAGCTTTTCCACGAAGGCGTCGTAGACGCCGCGCTGCACATAGATGCGGTTCGCGCAGACGCAGGTCTGGCCCATGTTGCGGTATTTGGAGATCATCGCCCCTTCCACCGCCGCGTCGAGGTCGGCGTCGTCGAAGACGATGAAGGGCGCGTTGCCGCCGAGCTCCAGGGCCACCTTCTTCACCGTGCCGGCGGCCTGGCGCATCAGGAGCTTGCCGACCTCGGTGGAGCCGGTGAAGCCGACGAGGCGGACGGCCGGGTGGCTCGTCAGCACGCCGCCGATGGCGGGCGCGTCGCCGGTGATGACGTTGAGCACGCCCTTCGGCAGGCCGGCCCGGTGGGCGAGTTCGGCAAGCGCGAGCGCCGTGAGCGGCGTCTCCGGCGCCGGCTTCACCACCACGGTGCAGCCGGCCGCGATCGCCGGCGCCACCTTGCGGGTGATCATGGCGGCAGGGAAGTTCCAGGGCGTGATGGCCGCCACCACGCCGACCGGCTGGCGGATGACGAGGATGCGCCCGTCCGGCCGGTGGGTCGGCAGGGTCTCGCCCTCGATGCGCTTGGCCTCCTCGGCGTAGAATTCCACGTAGGAGGCCGCATAGTCGATCTCGCCGAGGGCCTCGGCGAGCGGCTTGCCCTGCTCGGACGTGAGGATGAGGGCAAGGTCCTGCCGGTTCGCCGTGATCAGGTCGAACCAGCGGCGGAGGAGCTTTGACCGTTCCTTGGCGAGCGTCTCGCCCCAGGGCTCCAGGGCGGCGCTCGCCGCCTCCACGGCGACGGTCGCCTCGGCCGCCCCGAAGCGCGGCACCTTGGCGAGGAGCGCGCCGGTGGCCGGGTTGGTGACCGGGTCCACGGGTTCGCCGCCGAAGGCGCCGTCCACGTAGCAGGCGGTCCTCAGGAGCGCGGAATCCTTCAGCATGAGCGTCATCGGTTTCAACCCTTGGCCTTGACGAGCGCCGCTTCCAGCATGCCGAGGCCCTCGTCGAGGACCGCGTCCGACACGGTGAGCGGCACCAGGATGCGGATGGCGTTGGAGTAGACCCCGCAGGAGAGGAGGATCAACCCCTCTTCGAGCGCGGCGGCGGTGACGCGTTTCGTCGCCTCCGCGTCCGGCTCGTAGGCGCCGCGGGACTTGACGATGTCGAAGCCGATCATGGCGCCGGGGCCGCGGATGCCGGTGACGGCCACCGTGTCGTTGCGCCTGGAGATGGCGGCGAGCCGATCCTTGATCCGGGCGCCGAGGGCATCGGCGCGGGCGCAGAGCCCCTCCTCGTCGATCACGTCGAGGACCGCGAGGGCGGCCGCGCAGGCGACCGGCGAACCCGCGTAGGTACCGCCGAGGCCGCCGGGATCGGCCGCGTCCATCACGGCCGCCTTGCCGAGCACGCCCGACAGGGGGAAGCCGCCGGCGAGCGACTTCGCCATGGTGACGAGGTCCGGCTCGACGCCGGAATGCTCGATGGCGAACAGCCGGCCGGTGCGGGCGAAGCCCGTCTGAACCTCGTCGGCGACGAGAAGGATGCCGTGCTCGTCGCAGATGGACCGGAGCGCCACCATCAGCTCCCGCGGCGCCTCGTAGAAGCCGCCCTCGCCCTGGATGGGCTCGATCATGATGGCGGCGACCCGCGACGGCTCCACGTCGGCGCGGAACAGGAAGTCGAGCGCCTTCAGGCTGTCCTCCACGGTGACCCCGTGGTCGGCCACGGGGAAAGGCAGGTGGAACACCTCGCCCGGCATCGGGCCGAACTTCTTCTTGTAGGGCAGCACCTTGCCGGTGAGCGCCATGGTCATCATGGTGCGCCCGTGAAAGCCGCCGGAAAAGGCGATCACCGCCGAGCGGCCGGTAGCGGCCCGGGCGATCTTGACGGCATTCTCCGCGGCTTCGGCGCCGGTGGTGAGAAAGATGGTCTTGGCCGGGCCTTTGAAGGGGGCGCGGGCGTTCAGACGTTCGGCGAGCGCCACATAGGGCTCGTAAGGGGCGACCTGGAAGCAGGTGTGGGTGTAGAGATCGAGCTGGGCCTTGACCGCGGCGATCACCTTCGGGTGCCGGTGCCCGGTGTTGAGCACCGCGATGCCGCCGGCGAAGTCCACATAGCGGCGGCCCTCCACGTCGAAGAGCTCGGCGTTCTCCGCGCGGGCGGCGAACACCGGATAGGCGCAGGCGACGCCGCGCGGGACGGCGCGCTCCCGGCGGGCGGCGAGTTCGGCGTTGGTGGCCATGGGCGGGCATCCTCCGGCAGGCGGCGCGCCCCACTGGCGCGCTTGACCCCGACCGCCATCATGGCCGGGACGCACGCCCTCGGGCAGAGGCCGAATGGGCGCCGGAGCGGTGTTCCGAAGTCACCACCGGCGGCGCGTCGGCCGCGAGCGTGCGCGCCATCTCGTCCTTCAGGAAGCGGCGGAGCTTGGCGAGGACGGGGTCGGACCAGCGGCCGCTGTCCGCCGCCATCACATAGGCGCCGATGCGGATGTCGCTGGCAAGGAGTTCCACGAGGCGGCCGTCGCGCCGCTCCGCCTCCACCTGCAAGGGGTTCACCAGCACCACGCCCTGGCCCATGAGGGCCGCCTCGATGGCGACGTTGGCGTACCAGAGCCGGGGTCCGTTGAGGGCCGGGACCGGGTCGAGGCCGGCGGCGTCGAGCCAGACGCGCCATTGTTCGCGGCTCTCCTCGTGGAGGAGCGGCAGGCCGGCAAGCGCCGCCGCGTCGCGCGGGGCGGGCCGATCGGCCAGGAAGGCGGGGCTCGCGACGGGGAAGAAGCGCGGCGTCGCCAGCACCTCGCTGGTGACGCCGGGGGCGGGGCGCTCGCGGAAGCGGATCTCCACGTCGGCCTCGCCGCGGACGAGGTCGGGCGCCTGGTCGGTGGGGCGGAGCACGATCTCCCGGTCGCGGATCACCGCCTGGAGGGCTTCAAGGCGTGGCATCAGCCAGCGGGCGGCAAGGCCCGGCACGCACCAGATGCGGAGTTCGCCGCCGGCGGAGCGGGGTTTCAGGGCCTCGGTCGCCTGGCCGATCACGTCGAAGGCAAGGCCCACCTGCTCGGCATAGCGGGCGCCGTCCGGCGTCGGCCGGGTGCCGCGCGGACCGCTGTCGAGGAGGCGGGTGCCGAGAAAGGCCTCCAGGTTGCGCACATGCCGGCCGACGGCCGCGTGGTCGACGCCGAGTTCCTCGGCGGCCTTGCGCACGCTGCCGAGGCGCGCCACCGCCTCGAACGCGCGAAGGGCGATGAGCGGCGGCAGCGGGCGGGACATGGAACACCGGGCGGGCGGGAACGGAGCCGGGAGTCTAGAGCATCTGAAGCCGCGATGAAATCATCCGGTCGACCGGAAAGGTCACGCCCTCAACGGCTTGCGCCGCGCCCGCCATGGCGGGCCGCCAGCCTTGACACCCTGGATGCGCCCGGCCGGACCCTCAGGCGAGGCGGACGACCTGTCCGGTGCGCACGCTTTCCACCGCCGCGTCGGCGATGAGGAGGGCCTTCAGGCCGTCCTCCCCCGTCGGGTTCACCGGCGCGCCCTCGGTGAGGGCGGCCAGGAAGGCGGCGATCTCGTTGGCATAGGCGGCGGTGTAGCGCGTCATGAAGAAGTCGAGAAGCGGCGCCCGCCGATAGCCGGCCGCATCGGCGACCTCCAAGGTGGAGAGGCGCAGGTTTTCCGCGCTGGCGAGACCCTTGGAGCCGTGCACCTCGATCCGCTGGTCGTAGCCGTAGGTGGCCCGGCGGGAGTTGGAGATCTGGGCCATGCGGCCGGACGCGGTGGTGAGCACGATGGCGGCCGAATCCACGTCGCCGGCCGCCCCGATGGCCGGGTCGACCAGGTTGGCGGCGGCGGCGTAGACGGTGACGGGTTCCTCGCCGAGGAGCCAGCGGGCCATGTCGAAGTCGTGGATGGTCATGTCGCGGAACATGCCGCCCGACCGCTCGATATAGCCGGCCGGCGGCGGCGCCGGGTCGCGGGAGGTGATCGACACCATCTCCACCGCGCCGATGGCGCCGGCATCGATCTCCGCCTTGACGGCCATGAAGTTGGGATCGAACCGGCGGTTGAAGCCGACCATCAGCTTGGCCCCGGTCTCGGCCACCACGCTCAGGCAGGCGCGCACCCGGGCGGCATCGAGATCGACTGGTTTTTCACAGAAAATGGCCTTTCCGGCCCGGGCCGCCTGCTCGATCATGGCGGCGTGCATGTCGGTCGGCGTGGTGATCAGCACCGCGTCGATGTCGGCCGCGTCCATGATGGCCTCGACGGTGCGGACCTCCGCGCCATAGCGGTCGGCGAGGCTCCGGGCCGCCTCCGGCACGGCATCGGCGACGGCGACCAGCCGGGCGCCGGGGGTGGCCGCGATGGCGCTGCCGTGCACCTTTCCGATGCGGCCGGCGCCGAGAAGTCCCAGTCTGACGGTCATGGTGGCCTCGTGTCGGGGTCGGCGGAAGGGATTGGGCGGGGATATCCCGTTGGACGGTCGGGGGATGTCCGGATTGGCGCGTGGGGATATCCGGCTGGATCGATTGGGGGAGTATCCGGCCAGATAGTCTGTCTTTTCTATGCGTTCGGTGGGGGACGCGGTTCTGGAATGGTTTTGACGACTTTGTTCTATTGTGGAATGTCTATTTCGGTGTCGCCGCCGGTGTCAAGCGGCGTGGGGGAGGGGGAGCGGATGGACGAACGGCGCGGGGGACCGGGGCAGGACGGGGACGCGGAACACCGCTTGGATGCGGGCGCCGAGTCCGGACGCCGGGTTGACGCGGGCGCCGTGGCCGACGGCTCGTCGGTCGAAAGCGCCGCCGCCGAGGGACCGCCGCGCGACTTTCAGGCGCTCCGCGACCTCGTCGCCAGCGGCCGGGTGCGGCTGCCGAAGCGGCTCGCCCAGGTGGCCGCCTATGCGCTCGGCCATCCGGACGAGATCGCCTTCGGGACGGTGGCCGGCATCGCCGAGAAGGCGGCCGTGCAGCCCTCCGCCCTGGTGCGCTTCTCCCAGGCGGTCGGGTTTCCGGGCTTCTCCGACCTGCAGGCGCTCTTCCGCGACCGGCTGCGCGACCGGGTGGCGGGCTATGACGAGCGGCTGCGCTCGATCGAGGCGGACCGGCGCGACGCGTCGGCGGGCGCAGCGGCGTTTCACGGCTTCTGCGCGGCCTCCGAGCGGTCCATCGCGGCCTTGAAGGCTCGCACCGACACGGGCGCGATCGACGCCGCCGCGGCGCTGCTTGCCCGGGCGGACACGCTCTACCTGATCGCCCAGCGGCGCGCCTACCCGGTCACCGCCGCCATGAGCTACGCCTTCGGCACCCTCGGCGTGAAGTCCGTGTTGGTCGGCTCGCCGCACGGGGTGGACGCCGAGACGGTGGCCTTCGCCACCGAGCGGGACGCGGCGATCGCCGTCAGCTTCACGCCCTACGCGTCCGCCACCCTCGACCTCACCCGCCGCATCGCCCGGCGGACGCCGGTGGTGGCCATCACCGACAGCCCGTTCAGCCCGCTGGTGGCCGATGGTCGGATCTGGTTCGAAGTGGCGGAAGCCGACTACCAGGGCTTCCGCTCCCTGGCCGCCACCCTGGCCCTTGCCATGACGCTGGCGGTGGCGGTGGCGGACGCGCGACGTCGGCTGGAAATGGAATGAACGTTCCAGATTGACCAAACTGGAAACATATGCTTCATTTTTGGCGAACGACTGTCGCCGTATGAAGCCGGTTTGTCGCGCGTCTGTCGCCGCCTTGGTGCCGGCCGCGACCCTGTCTGGTGCCCTTTTGTAGCCCCTTGTTGTGCCGCTTGTCGCCGCCGGCCCGCCGGCGCCGCCTGTTCGAGGAGATCCGATGGCCAAGACCCTCGACGTGGTGACGATCGGCCGGGCGTCGGTCGACCTCTACGGCCAGCAGATCGGCTCGCGGCTTGAGGACATCACCTCCTTCGCCAAGTCGGTCGGCGGCTGCCCGGCCAACATCGCCGTCGGCACCGCGCGGCTCGGTCTGAAGTCGGCGCTGGTCACACGGGTCGGGGCCGAGCAGATGGGTGGCTTCATCCGCGAGCAGCTGGCGCGCGAGGGGGTGGAGACGGCGGGCGTCCGGGTGGACCCGGACCGGCTGACCGCCCTGGTGCTGCTGGCGGTGGAGGACGAGGGCGTGTCGCCCATGATCTTCTACCGCACCGACTGCGCCGACATGGCCCTCGACGAGACCGACGTGGACGAGGGGCTGATCGCCTCGGCCGCTGCCGTCGTCGTCACCGGCACCCACTTCTCCCGCGAGGCCGCGGCGGCGGCGCAGATGAAGGCGATCCGGATCGCCAAGGCGTCCGGCGGCAAGGTGGTGTTCGACATCGACTACCGGCCGAACCTCTGGGGCCTTGCCGGCCACGAGGCCGGCTTCTCCCGCTATGTGAAGTCCGACGCAGTGAGCGCGCGGCTGCGGCCGGTGCTCGCCGACTGCGACCTGGTGGTCGGCACGGAGGAGGAGGTGCTGATCGCCTCGGGCGCCGACAGCGTGCCGGAGGCCCTCTCGGCGATCCGCGCGCTCACCGACGCCACCATCGTGCTGAAACGCGGCGCCATGGGGTGCATCGTCTACGACGGGCCGATCCCGGACGATCTTGCCGAGGGCATCGTCGGCGACGGGTTTCCGATCGAGGTCTACAACGTGCTCGGGGCCGGCGACGCCTTCATGTCGGGGTTCCTGCGCGGCTGGCTGCGCGGCGAACCGCACGCGGTCTCGGCCACCTTCGCCAACGCCTGCGGGGCCTTCGCGGTGTCGCGCCTTCTTTGCGCGCCCGAATACCCGACCTTCGCCGAGCTCGACCATTTCCTCACCCACGGCAGCCGCACCCGGGCGCTCCGCAAGGACGCGGACCTTGCCCACATCCACTGGGCGACCACCCGGCGGCCGCAGCCGGAGAGCCTGAAGGCGCTCGCCATCGACCACCGGGCGCAGCTGGAAGAGGTGGCCGACCGGGTCGGCGCCGACCGGGCGCGGATCGCCGACTTCAAGCTCCTCGCCGTCGCGGCAGCGGCGCGGGTGGCCGACGGTCGGCCGGGCTTCGGCATGCTTCTCGACGGCACCCACGGCGGCCGGGCTTTGATGCGGGCGGCCCGGCACGGCTTCTGGATCGGCCGGCCGGTGGAGGCGCCGGGCTCGCGCCCGCTCGACTTCGACGGCATGCCGGACCTCGGCAGCCATCTGGCCGAATGGCCGGTGGGCCAGACGGTGAAATGCCTCTGCTTCTACCATCCGGACGACCCGGCCGAGCTGAAGGCTGGCCAAGAGCGGGAACTGCTGCGCCTCGCCGACGCTGCCCGCACGGTCGGTCGCGAGCTTCTGGTGGAGATCATCGCGGGCCGGCACGGTCCGCTCCTGGAGACCACCGTGGCGGACGTGGTGGCGCGGCTCTACGCCCTCGGCATCCGGCCGGACTGGTGGAAGCTGGAGCCGCAGGAGAGCCCGGCCGCGTGGGCGCGCATCGCCGACGTGATCGCCGCCAACGACCCCTGGTGCCGGGGCATCGTGCTCCTCGGCCTGGAGGCCCCGGCGGCGGATCTGGCGCGGGCCTTCCGGGTCGCCGCGACCGCGCCGCTCGTCAAGGGTTTCGCGGTCGGCCGCACCATCTTCGCCGACGCGGCGGTCCGCTGGCTCTCCGGCAGCATGACGGACGCGGCGGCGGTCGACGACATGGCGCGCCGCTTCGAGATGCTGGTGGCCGCCTGGGACGAGGCCGTCGCGTCCGCGCGACCGGGCCGTCCTGATCTCCAGAAGGACACGCAATCCTGATGACCACCCTCCGCTTGACCATGGCCCAGGCACTGACGCGCTTTCTGGCCGCCCAGAAGACGGAGATCGACGGCGCCGTGGTGCCGCTCTTTGCCGGCGTCTGGGCCATCTTCGGCCACGGCAACGTGGCCGGCATGGGCGAGGCGCTCTATGGCGTGCGGGACGACCTGCCGACCTTCCGGGCGCACAACGAGCAGGGCATGGCGAACGCCGCCGTCGCCTTCGCCAAGGCGAGCGCGCGCCGGCGCATGATGGCGGTGACCACCTCCATCGGGCCGGGCGCCACCAACCTGGTGACGAGCGCGGCGCTTGCCCACGTGAACCGGCTGCCGGTTCTCCTCCTGCCCGGCGACGTGTTCGCCAACCGTCGGCCGGACCCGGTGCTGCAGCAGGTGGAGGCGTTCGGCGACGGCACGGTCTCGGCCAACGACTGCCTCAGGCCGGTGTCGCGCTACTTCGACCGCATCACCCGGCCGGAACAGATCCTGCCGGCGCTCGCCCGCGCCATGGCGGTGCTGACCGACCCGGCCGAGTGCGGGCCGGTGACGCTCGCCCTCTGCCAGGACGTGCAGGCGGAGGCCTACGACTATCCGGCACGCGTCTTCGACGAGACCGTGTGGCGGCCCCGCCGGCCCCGGCCGGACGCGGACGAACTCGCCGCCGCGGTGGCGCTCCTGCAGGCGGCCGAACGGCCGCTGATCGTCGCGGGCGGCGGCGTGCTCTATGCCGGGGCGTCGGACGCGCTCGCGGCCTTTGCGGCCAAACACGGGGTGCCGGTGGCCGAGACCCAGGCGGGCAAGTCGTCGCTGCCGGCCGACCATCCGCTCAACATGGGGTCGATCGGCGTCACCGGGTCGTCGGCCGCGAACGCGCTCGCCGCCAAGGCCGACGTGGTGCTGGCGGTCGGCACAAGGCTGCAGGACTTCACCACCGGCTCCTGGGCGCTGCTCGGCACCGACGCGCACCGGCTGATCGGCCTCAACGTGCAGCCGTTCGACGCCGGCAAGCACGGCGCCCAGCCGCTGGTGGCGGACGCCCGGGTGGGGCTGGCGCTTCTCGCCGAGCAGCTTGACGGCTGGCAGGCTCCTGCCGCCTGGCGGATTGCGGCCGAGAGCGGGCGGGCCGGCTGGCTGCAGGCGGTGGCGACCGCGACGGCGGCGACCAACCGGCCGCTGCCCTCCGACGCGGAGGTGATCGGCGCCGTGCAGCGGGCGGCCGGGCCCTCCACCACGGTGGTGTGCGCGGCGGGCGGCCTGCCGGGGGAATTGCACAAGCTGTGGCAGGCGGGGGCGCCGGGCAGCTATCACCTTGAATATGGCTACAGCTGCATGGGCTACGAGATCGCCGGCGGGCTCGGCGTGAAGATGGCGCGGCCGGACGACGACGTGGTGGTGATGGTGGGCGACGGGTCCTACCTGATGCTCAACTCGGAGATCGCCACCAGCGTGATGATGGGCCTGAAGCTGACCATCGTGGTCCTGGACAACCGCGGCTATGGCTGCATTAACCGGCTCCAGATGGCGACCGGCGGGGCCAACTTCAACAATCTCCTGAAGGACGCCCACCACGTGGCGCTGCCGGCGGTGGACTTCGCCGCCCACGCGGCGGCGCTCGGCGCCATCGCCAAGAAGGTGGCCACCATCGGCGAACTGGAGGCGGGACTGGCGGAGGCGCGGACAGCGAACCGCACCACCGTGCTCGTCATCGACACGGACCCGCTGATCACCACCGAGGCGGGCGGCGCCTGGTGGGACGTGGCGGTGCCGGCCGTCAGCGAGCGGACCCAGGTGCAGGCGGCCCGGGCGGACTACGAGGCGGCACTCGCAAGGCGGGGGCCGGCCTGACGGGGATGCCTCGGTTCGGCGCGGCCCGTCCGCGCGCGTTGACGTTCGTGCGCGCCTGCGGCGCGCCATCCTTTTCCCAGTCTTTTGGAGACCATCCGCCATGATCCGTATCGGGGCCAATCCGATCTGCTGGTCGAACGACGACATGATCGAGATCGGCGGCGACATCCCGCTGGAGCAATGCCTGTCGGAGGCGAAGGCCATCGGCATCGAGGGCATGGAGCTCGGCAACAAGTTTCCGAAGACAGCCGACGCGCTGAAGGCCAAGCTCGCCGACTTCGGCCTCGTGTTCGTGTCCGGCTGGTATTCCACCTTTCTGATCGACCGTGATGCGGAGGCGGAGCTGGAGGCGGCGCGGGAGGCGATCGCGCTCCGCAAGGGCGCGGGGGCGGAGGTGCTGATCGTTTGCGAGTGCACCCGCACGGTGCACGGCCACAAGGCGGCGCCCCTCTCCACCCGGCCGGTGATGAGCGAGGCCGAATGGGCGCGCTTCCTGCCGCGCCTCACCCGCTTCGCCGAACTGGTGGAGGCGGAGGGGCTGCGGCTCGTCTACCACCACCACATGGGCACGGTGGTGCAGACCGAGGCGGAGATCGACCGGCTGATGGCCGGCACCGGCCCGGCCGTGCGGCTCCTGCTCGACACCGGCCACGCCACCTGGGCGGGCGCCGACCCGGTGCGGCTGGCCCGGCTCTACGCGCCCCGCATCGGCCACGTGCACTGCAAGGACGTGCGCGCCGCCGTGCGGGCCCGCGCCGAGGCGGAGGACTGGTCGTTCCTGACGGCGGTGCTCGAAGGCGTCTACACCGTGCCGGGGGACGGGACGGTGGACTATGTGTCGGTGTTCCGGGCCATCCCGGACTATGCGGGCTGGGTGGTGATCGAGGCCGAGCAGGACCCCAAGAAGGCCGATCCGAAGACCTACGTGTCGCTCGGCTACCGCAACCTCACGGGCTTTCTCCGCGAGGCCGGGCAGCTAGCCTGACAGAAAGGACGAGACCTGATGGCGAACCTCCTCGTGAAGCCGACCGGCACGGCCGGCCACGTGCACCACGTGACCCCGGAGAGCGCCGGCTGGCGCTACGTGGGCTTCGATCTGCACGTGCTCCGGCCGGGCGAGCAGGCGTCGGCGGAGACCGGCGATCGGGAAGTCTGCCTGGTGCTCGTGTCCGGCCGGGCGGGGATCACCGTCGGGGAGGCGGACTTCGGCGTGATCGGCGGGCGGATGAGCCCGTTCGAGGGCCCGCCCTGGTCGGTCTACGCGCCCGCCGGCGACCGCTGGACCTTGAGCGCGGAGACGGAGGTGACGCTCGCGGTGTGTTCCGCGCCGGGGATCCGGGGCGCCCGCTCGCCCCGGCTGATCGGCCCCGACGACGTCGGCCGCGAGACCCGCGGCAAGGGCGCCAACGTGCGCCACGTGGCCAACATCCTGCCGGAGACCGAGGAGGCGGATTCGCTGCTCGTCGTGGAGGTGATCACGCCCGGCGGCAACACCTCGAGCTATCCGCCGCACAAGCACGACACCGACGACCTGCCGCACGAATCGCTGCTGGAGGAGACCTACTACCACCGCATCCGGCCGCCCCAGGGCTTCGCCTTCCAGCGGGTCTACACCGACGACCGCAGCCTGGACGAGGCCGTGGTGGTGGAGGACGGGGTGGTGACGCTGGTGCCGAAGGGCTACCACCCGTGCGCCACGCTCGCAGGCTACGATCTTTATTATCTCAACGTGATGGCCGGGCCGACGCGGACCTGGCGCTTCCACAACGCCCCGGAGCACGCCTGGCTGCTGAAGGCCTGACGGCGCCCGGAGAGGCGCCGCCGGGCAGTGTGGTCTCCGGTCACGCCGCGTGACCCTCGGTCACGCCGCGTGATCTCCGGTCACGCCGCGATGGCGTCGAGGAAGCGGCGGATGCGGGTCTGCAGCGCCTCGGCGGCGGCACCCACGTCCCGGGCGACGGCGCCCACGTCGGCGGCGGAGGCGAGCGCCTCGCGAGAGGCCGCTGTGGACCGCTCCGTCTCGGCGACGACGCCGCGGGTGCCGGCGCTCGCCGTCTCCACGTCGGCGAGGATGGTGCGCGTGGTCGCGCGCTGCTCCTCCATGCCGGCGGCGATGACGCCGGTGGTGGACGCCACCTCGGTGATCCGGCCGGCGATGCCCTCGATGTCGGCGACCGCCTTGGCGGTGGATTCGGTGATGGCGGTGACGCGGGCGCCGATGTCCTCGGTCGCCTTGGTGGTCTGGTTGGCGAGGTTCTTCACCTCGGCGGCGACCACCGCGAAGCCCTTGCCCATCTCGCCGGCCCGGGCCGCCTCGATGGTGGCGTTGAGGGCGAGGAGGTTGGTCTGGGCGGCGATGTCCTGGATGATGGTCACCACCTCGCCGATGCGCTCCGCCTCCGCGGCGAGCGTCGCCACGTTGGTGGTGGTGGCGTCCACGCTCTTGCGCGCGTCCAGCACCACCGACTGGGTGCGGGCCATGTGGCCGGCCATCCGGTCGATGGCGACCGAGAGCGCGTCGCCCGCCTCCGCCACCGCCCGCACCGAGCGGGAGGCCTCGGCGGACCGGCTGGAGGCTCCGTCGGCGGCCCCGGCGGCCCCTGTGGCGATGCCGGTGAGGCGCCCGGCGGTGTCGCCGAGACGGGCCGAGTGCAGGCGCATGCCGTCGAGGAGCGCGGTGATCTCGCCGGAGAAGGCGGTGACGGCCGCCTGCAGTTCGCTCCGGCGGCGGCTGTCGGCGCCGGCGCTCTCCCTGACGGTGGCGACGGCCCGGCCGGCCTCGGCCTCGGCCGCTCGGGCCGCCTCCAGGGAGCCGGTCAGGCGGGCGAACATGCCGTCGACCATGACGGCGATCCAGACGAGCACGGCGGTCTGGGCGACGACGATGACCGCGTGGACGAGGACGCGGCCGAGATCGGACTGGCCGTCCGGGAAGACGGCGGCCGGCATGACGCCGTTGAGCACCAGGTGGTGGACGGCGGTGACGGCGGCGCTCGCCACGATGGCGCGCCAGTCGAACCAGCCGGCCACGATGGCCAGCATGGCGAAGAAGTACATGTGCATGTCGATCTGCCACGCGCTGCCCGACGCGGCGTAGACGAGGAGCGCCACGAGCGCGGTCGCCGCCATGGCGGTGGAGATGCGGGTGGAGACGCCGGTGGCGTCCGCCCACCAGGCGGCGGTGGCGCCGGCGGCGACGAGGGCGCCAAGGCCGGCCGCCACCAGCGGCGAGGCCGATCCGGCCATGGCGGCGACGGCGCCGATGATCGCCACGTTGACCCAGAGGAAGCCCACGAGGGCGGCGGCGAAGCGGCGGCGAAGGCTGTCGATATCGGTCATCGGAAGGTTCCAGGGAGAGAAGAGGAGCAACCCGGCCGAACCGGGCTGGCGGTCACCAGGACGGCGCCCGCCGCGTAGAGCCGGGTGGCGAAGCCGGGCCCGTCGCCCGCCGCGATCACCACCGGGCCGAAGCGCGTGCCGTCGAGGAGGACCCCGCCGGCGACCGCCACCACGCGCATGGCCTCCGCCGGCCCGCCGGCCGGCGCGACCATGACGAGGACCGGCGCGTCCGGGCGCGGCAGCAGGACCGGCACCGTCAGGGCCGCGGCCGCCAGGAGGCCGTTCGTCATGAGGAAAAAGGTGGACACGGGCAGGGAGGGCGCCTTCGCTTCGGTCGGCGCATCCTCGAACAGGAGATGTTAATTAATATAGAATGTCTGCATATATCCTCAGGTCGTATAAAACGAAACCTGCCAGCACGGGGTGTTGCTCCGTCGGCTGCGTCCGGCCCGTCCGCCCGGACCGGTGGGGCTCGAGGGAGGCCAACCTGCGGGGCCGCGCCGGCCCGGCTTCATCGCAGCGTCATCGATCCGCCAAGCGGCTGTGACCGGCTCGCGCTAGGCAAGGGGGCATGCGGACCCTGGCCGGATGCCGGGCGGTCCGCCCGACCGTCGCGTCCTCCCCGAACCGCTCGTCGGCGCCGCGCCCGCGGTCGCGTCGGGTCCGGGCGGCGCGACCGGAACACCGGAGGCGTTTCCCATGGCCCGCTCGCACCTCTTTGCTTCGCTCTCCTCGGCCACCCTGGTGGCCGCCACCGTCCTGGCCGCCACCCTGTCGGCTGCCGCCGCCGACATGAAGCCCGCCGTTCTCGCCGGCCACGCGGTGCTGCCGGCGAAGACCGCCGCCACGCCGCCGGCCGACGCGCCGGACGCGCTGAAGGTCTCCGGCAAGTTCACCACCCGCAACGACCCGGCCCGCATCACCGCGGCCCCGGCCGCCGACCAGCCGCTGCCGATGGACGGCCAGCCGGTGCAGGGCTTCTCCGGCATCCGGGCGCTCGGCGACGGCACCTATCTGGTGCTGACCGACAACGGCTTCGGCGCCAAGGCGAACTCCGAGGACGCCATGCTGATGGTGCACGTGGTGAAGCCGGACTTCGGCGCCGGCACCGTGGAGATCGTCAAGACCACCTTCCTCAGCGATCCGGACAAGAAGGTGCCGTTCGCCATCGCCATGGAGGGCACGGCGGAGCGCTACCTGACCGGCGCCGACTTCGACCTGGAGGGCGTCCAGCCGGTGGGCGACCTCCTCTTCATCGGCGAGGAGTTCGGCCCCTACGTGATCGCGGTGGAGCGCGAGACCGGCAAGGTTGTGTCGGTTCAGGAGACCAAGGTGGGCGACCTCCTGGTGCAGTCGCCGGACCACTACCGGGTGTCGACGCCCGCCGCCCCGGACGCCAAGGCGCCGGCCTTCAACCTGAAGCGCTCGAAGGGCTACGAGGGCTTCGCCGCCTCCGTGGACGGCACCAAGCTCTATCCGCTCTTGGAAGGCCCGCTGTTCGTGGACGGCGCCTACGAGACGGTGAACGGCGTCGAGGCGCTGCGCATCTTCGAATACGATGTGGCGACCCGTGCCTTCACCGGCGCCTGGTGGCACTATCCGCTGGAGGCCAACGGCAACGCCATCGGCGACTTCAACATGATCGACGCCACCCGCGGCATGGTCATCGAGCGCGACAACGGCGAGGGCGACGTGGAACTCGCCTGCAAGGACGGCGCGACCGAGGGCTGCCACAAGCAGCCGGCCCTCTTCAAGCGCGTCTACATGATCGACTTCTCGGGCGTGGAGTCGGGCGGCGCGGTGAAGAAGGTGGCCGGCATCGACCTGATGGCGATCGACGATCCGAACGGCCTCGCCCGCCAGGGCAACCGGGACGACAAGACCTTCCGCATGCCGTTCGTCACCATCGAGAACGTCGACAAGGTGGACGACACCCACATCATCGTGGCCAACGACAACAACTACCCCTTCTCCAAGGGCCGGTCGGTGTCGGCGGAGGACGACAACGAGTTCGTGCTCCTGGCGGTGCCGGAATTTCTCGCCGCCAAGGCGGAGTGAGGGCCGGCTCGACGGAACGGCGGGCCTCAGGCTTCCATGACGGGAAGGGAGTGCCCCCCTTCCGCGTCACCGAAAGCGACCGGCCGGGCGAAAGGCCCGGCCGGTCGTTTTTTTTAACCGCAGGCGACGGGCCGATCAGGCGGCGGCGGCGTCGAGGGTCGGATAGTCCGTGTAGCCTTCCGCCCCGCCGCCGTAGAAGGTGGCGCGGTCCGGCTCGGCGAGCGGCGCGTCGCGCTTCAGGCGCTCGACGAGGTCCGGGTTGGCGATGAAGGGGCGGCCGAAGGCCACCGCATCGACCGCGCCGGTCGCCACCGCCTCCAGGGCGAGGGCGCGGGTGTAGCTGTTGTTGCCCATCCAGGCGCCCTTGAAGACCGGCCGGAGCGCTCGCGGGTCCCAGCCGCCGAGGTCGCGCGGACCGCCGGTGGCGCCCTCCACCACGTGCAGGTAGGCGAGACCCCGTTCGGAGAGCGCCGCGACGAAGGGCGTGAACACGGCCTCCGGGTCGCTCTCGGCGATGTCGTTGGCGGGGCTCACCGGCGAGATGCGGATGCCCACGTGGTCCTTGTCCCAGGCGGCCACCACCGCGTCGACCACCTCCAGGGGGAAGCGCATGCGGTTCTCCACCGATCCGCCGTAGGCGTCGGTGCGAAGGTTGGTCTTGTCCTTGAGGAACTGGTCGAGCAGGTAGCCGTTCGCCGCGTGGATCTCCACCCCGTCGAAGCCGGCGTGCCGGGCGTTGCGGGTGGCGCGGGCATAGTCCTCCACGAGGCCGGGAAGTTCGGCGACGTCGAGCGCCCGCGGCGTCACGTGTGGCTTGAAGCCGGTCTCCGTGAAGGCCATGCCCTCCGGCTTCACGGCCGACGGGGCGACCGGCAGGGCGCCGTTCTCCTGAAGGTCCGGATGGGAGATGCGGCCCACATGCCAGAGCTGGATGACGATGCGGCCGCCGGCGGCGTGGACCGCGTCGGTGACCTTCCGCCAGCGCTCCACCTGCAGGTCGGTGAAGATGCCGGGCGTGTAGGCGTAGCCCTTGCCCTGGCGCGAGATCGGCGTCGCCTCGGTGATGATGAGGCCGGCCGAGGCGCGCTGGCGGTAGTATTCCACGTGGAGGTCGGTCACCGCGTCGTCCGCGTCGGCACGGCTGCGGGTGAGTGGCGCCATGACGATGCGGTTGGCGAGCGGGATCGCGCCGAGGCGGACGGGGCCGAAGAGATCGGGTGCGGTGGTCATGGAGGGATATTCCGGGAGGATCTGAGGGACAGGTCGGGCGTATGCCGGCCTTGTTCGGAAATTCGGAACTATCGTGCAAAAAATCAAGCCCGGCTGGTGGCGATGCGGTGCGCGGAAAGCGCAGATCCGCCGAATCCGGGCGCGATCGTCACAATCTATTGAACGGTCGCAGGTCGAAAGGGCCCGGCAGTGTCGCCGAAGGGCGAATTGGCCGCCGCAACGGGGCGCCGTTATGCTGCGTTGCGAAAGACGGGCGACAGACCCGCGACCGACACCACGAGGAGATCCCCCATGGCGACCGCGACAAGGGCCAAGGTGCGACCGCGCCGGAGCGTCCTCTACATGCCGGGCTCCAACGCCCGGGCGCTCGACAAGGCCCGCACGCTGCCCGCCGACAGCCTGATCCTGGACCTGGAGGACGCGGTGGCGCCCGACGCCAAGGACCAGGCCCGCGCCCAGGTGGGCGAGGCGGTGGCCGCCGGCGGCTACGGCGACCGGGAGGTGTTCATCCGCGTCAATGGCGCCGCCACGCCCTGGGGTCCGGCGGACCTCGACGCCGCCGCGGCCGCCCTGCCGGACGGGATCCTCATACCGAAGGTCGACGACCCGGCGGACCTTGCCGCTGCCGCCGCCGTGATGGACCGGGTGGACCCGGACCGCACGGTGGCGCTCTGGGCCATGATCGAGACGCCGCTCGGCATCCTCAACGCCCGCGAGATCGCCGCCTACGCCCGCGAACCGGGCAGCCGGCTCGCCGGCTTCGTGATGGGCACCAACGATCTCGCCAAGGAGACCGGCGCCCGCATCGTGCCCGGCCGCGGCCCCATGGTGCCGTGGCTGATGCAGGCGCTGGCGGCGGCGCGGGCCTACGGCATCGCCATCGTGGACGGGGTCTACAACGACCTCGACGACGCCCGCGGCTTCCTGGAGGAGTGCGTGGCCGCCCGCGACATGGGCTTCGACGGCAAGACGCTGATCCACCCCATGCAGATCGAGACCGCCAACCGCACCTTCACGCCGAGCGCCACCGAAGTGGCCTGGGCGCAGAAGGTGGTGGAGACCTTCGCCGTGCCGGAGAATGCCGACAAGGGTGCCGTGAAGGTGGACGGCCGTATGGTGGAGCGCCTGCACGCCGACATGGCGAGCCGCACCCTGGTGCTGATGGAGGCGATCGCCCGCCGCGAACTCACCGCCACGGCGAGCTGAGGGGCCGGGGAAGGGGCGGTGATGGGCCGGGTCGGGTTGCGGGGACGCGCCGGTGGGGACGCGGTCGGGTGATCCGCCGGCGTCGCGCTGGCGGGCTCTCGCGGGGTTGGCCGGCTTGAGATCTCCGGGGCGCTTGGGCAAGGTGCGGACGACATCCATCGCCCGAACGGCTCATCCTGGATCCCTTTGCCCATGAAACTCTACCGCTACATCACCGGCCCGGACGACAGCGCCTTCTGCCACCGGGTGACCGCCGCCCTCAACAAGGGCTGGCGTCTCGCCGGTCCGGCCACCCTGACCTACGATCCGGTCCAGGTCCGCGTGATCTGCGGCCAGCCGGTGGAGAAGGAGGTGGAAGGGGTGGAGTACACGCCGGAGACCAAGCTCTCGGACTGGTGAGGGGGCGGTGGGAGGGGCGGTAGTGGATCGCCGGTGGCCCGCGTCGGAGAAGGCGCATCCCGTCCACCCCAGGTCGTCACCCCGGCGAACGCCGGGGCCCAACCGCTTGGTGGATCATCCGCCCCGGTGCGGATCGCGGCGCTGTCGGCTGGATCCCGGCATGCGCCGGGATGACGGTTGGGGGAGGGCGACGGGTGAGGCGCCGGTCGGCCGCGCCGCCGGCAGTCGGACGGGTCGCGCCGCGGCCGAACGCATCCTCGGCCCTCGTCGCCGTCAACGCTTCCCTTGCCCCGAGCGTCACCCCGACCGTCACCCCGGCGAAGGCCGGGGCCCAACCGCTTGGTGGATCATCCGCCCCGGTGCGGTTCGCGGCGCCGTCGGCTGGATCCCGGCGTGCGCCGGGATGACGGTTGGGGGAGGGCGCGTGCCGGTCGGCCACGCTGCGGGCACTCGGACGCGCCCGGCGCGCTCAGGCGGCGTTCACCGTGATGCGGGAGGGATATAAAGGCATGTTTATATCCTGATTGCCTTCCGGCGCGGGCTCGCCTATAAGGGCGGCGAGGCGGGCAGCCGGATCGGGCCGTCCGCGACCCGTTTGTCGTCGACGCGGTCGTGCCGACCGCCGTCGACCGTGCCGCCAAATACCCAAAGGAGACCGCCGCCATGGCCGCCACCGACTACCTCGTCAAGGACATCGGGCTCGCCGACTGGGGCCGGACCGAGATCGAGATCGCCGAGACCGAGATGCCCGGCCTGATGGCCGTGCGCGAGGAGTATGCGGCGGCGCAGCCCCTGAAGGGCGCCCGCATCGCCGGCTCGCTGCACATGACCATCCAGACCGCCGTGCTGATCGAGACGCTCGCCGCGCTCGGCGCCGACATCCGCTGGGCCTCGTGCAACATCTTCTCCACCCAGGACCACGCGGCCGCGGCGATCGCCGCCAGCGGCATCCCGGTGTTCGCCTTCAAGGGCGAGACGCTGAAGGAATACTGGACCTTCACCGACCGCATCCTCGACTGGGGCAACGGCGAGACCGCCAACATGATCCTCGACGACGGCGGCGACGCGACGCTGCTCGTCATCCTCGGCTCCAAGGCGGAGACCGATCCCTCCGTGCTCGCCAACCCCGGCAACGAGGAGGAGGAGTGCCTGTTCGAGACCATCAAGGCGCGCCTTGCCAAGGACCCGACCTTCTACTCGCGGGCGAAGGCCACCATCCGCGGCGTCTCGGAAGAGACCACCACGGGCGTGATGCGCCTCTACCAGATGCAGGAGCGGGGCGAACTGCCCTTCCCGGCGATCAACGTCAACGACAGCGTCACCAAGTCGAAGTTCGACAACAAGTACGGCTGCCGTGAATCGCTGGTGGACGCCATCCGCCGCGGCACCGACGTGATGATGGCCGGCAAGGTGGCGGTCGTGTGCGGCTACGGCGATGTGGGCAAGGGCTCGGCCCAGTCGCTCGCCGGCTCCGGCGCCCGCGTGCTCGTCACCGAGATCGACCCGATCTGCGCCCTCCAGGCCGCCATGGACGGCTTCGAGGTGGTGACGCTGGAAGACGCGGCCCCTCGCGCGGACATCGTCGTGACGGCGACCGGCAACAAGGACGTGGTGACGATCGAGCACATGCGCCGGTTCAAGGACATGGCGATCGTCTGCAACATCGGCCACTTCGACAACGAGATCCAGGTCGCGGCGCTGAAGAACTACCGCTGGCGGAACGTCAAGCCGCAGGTGGATCTCGTCGAGTTCCCGGACGGCAAGCGCATGATCCTGCTCTCCGAGGGGCGCCTCGTGAACCTCGGCAACGCCACCGGCCACCCGAGCTTCGTGATGTCGGCGTCCTTCTCCAACCAGACGCTCGCCCAGATCGAGCTGTGGACCCGCAACGAGGCCTACGAGAAGAAGGTCTACGTGCTGCCCAAGCATCTCGACGAGAAGGTGGCGGCGCTGCATCTGGCCAAGCTCGGCGCCAAGCTGACCGAACTGACGCCGGACCAGGCCTCCTACATCGGCGTGCAGCCGACCGGCCCGTTCAAGGCGGCGCAGTATCGATATTAATATCCAGTGTCATAAATACAGATAACGACGTCCCGGACCCGGTCCGGGACGTTTTTCTTTGCCTGATCAATAGAACATAGGAAGAACCTTAAGGGTTGCCTTGGCAACCGTGCCACACTGGTACGAATAGCTCGCCCGCGTCTTCTTGTGCCTGTCGAAGTCCGGTATTTTCGGACCGAATCGTCGCGCTGTCCGAGGGCCATCGGAGCCGGCCGACGGCGTTGTGACAGACCTCGTTCAGAGCGGCGGAGAAGGACAGGACATGCCGGACATCGGCCGGAAACGGCGACGGATTCGCTCGGCTCCGCTTCACTTCTCCGCGTTCACCGGATCGTCGGCCTGGGCCTTTTCGGCCGCCCCGGCACTCGCCCAGGTGGTTCGTTTCCAGCCGGACGGAGTGCAGTTCGACACCATCCAGGTGGCCTGGTTCTCCGCCCTCGTCGGGGCCATCTGCTTTGCGGTGGTGAGCGCCGGCGCGCTGATCCGCGCGCGCGCCCGCGCCGAGCAGGACCGAGCGGAGCTCCTCGTCCAGACCGCCGACCTGAAGCTCGCCGCCGACCGGGCCGAGGCGGTGCTGAACGCCGACGACCAGCGGGTGGTGATCTTCCCGGCCGGGTCCGAGCCGCCGGTGGTGATGGGCTCGCTGCCGGACGGCGCCGGGGCGCCGCGCGGCAAGACGGCCTTCCTCGCCTTCGGCCAGTGGCTCGACGCGCCCTCCAGCCAGCGGCTCGCCGAACGGCTTGACGCCCTGCGCCTGCGCGGCGAGCCCTTCTCCGACATCCTGCGCACCGCCTCCGGCACCCACCTGGAGGCGACCGGGCGGGTCGCCGGCGCGCGCGCCTTCGCGCGCTTCCGCAACCTCACACGGGAGCGGCTGCAGTATGTGGAGCTCTCCGAGCGCACCGAGCGCCAGCGCCGGGAGGTGGACACGCTGCACACCCTCCTGGAGGCACTGCCCATGCCGGTCTGGACCCGCGACCGGGACGGCCGTCTGAGCTGGGTCAACCAGGCCTATGCGGCGGCGCTGGAGGTGGCGAGCCCGCGTCTGGCGGTGGACGGCGGCCACGAGCTTCTGGACGGCGCCGGCCGCCAGGCGGTGGCGGCGAGCCGCGCGGCGGGCGACGTCTTCCGCCAGCGCCTGTCGGTGGTGACCGCCGGCGCCCGCCGGGTCTACGACGTGGTGGACGCGGTGAGCCCGGAAGGCAGCGCCGGCATCGCCACGGACGTGAGCGAGCTGGAAAAGCTGCAGGTCGAGCTGAAGCGCACCCGCGACGGCAACGACAGCACGCTCGACCAGCTGGCCACCGCCGTCGCCATCTTCGGCCCGGACCGACGGCTCAGCTTCTACAACGCCGCCTACCGGTCGCTGTTCGGGCTCGACAGCAACTTCCTCGACGCCAAGCCGGAGGACGGCGCGGTGCTCGACCAGCTGCGGGCGCTGCGCAAGCTGCCCGAGCAGGCCGACTACCGCACCTGGCGCCGCGAGATCCTGGCCTCCTATCAGGCCATGGAGGCCAAGGAGGGCTGGTGGCACCTGCCGGGCGGCCAGACCCTCCGGGTGGTCGCCAACCCGCACCCGCAGGGCGGCGTCACCTACGTCTACGAGAACGTCACCGAGCGGCTGGAGCTGGAGAGCCGCTACAACGCGCTGATCCGCGTCCAGGGCGAGACCCTCGACCATCTCTCCGAGGGCGTCGCGGTGTTCGGCTCCGACGGCCGCCTGCGGCTCTGGAACCCCGCCTTCGCGGGACTCTGGCGGCTCGACGACGCGGCGCTCGCCGGCCGGCCGCACGTCAACGACGTGGTCGGCCGCTGCCGCCTCCTCCACGACGACGACGCCGTGTGGGAGCGCATCCGCACGGCGATCGCGGGCCTTGCCGACACCCGCATGCGGCTCTCCGGCCGGCTGGAGCGGCGCGACGGCGGGGTGATCGACTTCACCACCGTGCCGCTGCCCGACGGGGCGACGCTCGTCACCTTCGTCAACGTCACTGACACGGTGAACGTGGAGCGGGCGCTCGTGGAAAAGAACGAGGCGCTGGAGGAAGCCGACAAGATCAAGAACACCTTCATCCAGCACGTGTCCTACGAGCTGCGCTCGCCGCTCACCACCATCATCGGCTTCGCCCAGCTGCTCGGCGACGGCAACGCCGGCCCGCTGAACCCCAAGCAGCTGGAATACACCGGCTATATCCAGGGGTCGTCGTCGGCGCTGCTGGCCATCATCAACGACATTCTGGACCTTGCCACCGTCGACGCGGGCGTGATGGAGCTCGAGCTTGCGGACGTGGACATCCAGGCGACCGTGGCGGCCGCCGCCACGGGCCTCCGCGACCGGCTGACCGAGGCGCACATCGACTTGAGGCTCGACGTGCCGGAGACGATCGGCCACTTCGTGGCGGACGAGAAGCGGATCCGGCAGATCCTCTACAACCTCCTCTCCAACGCGGTCGCCTTCTCCGACGACGGCGGCGTGGTGGAGGTGGTCTGCCGGCGCGAGGACCACACCATCCTGTTCACCGTGCGCGACCGCGGCCGCGGCATTCCGGAGGACTATCTGGACGCGGTGTTCGCCCGCTTCGAGAGCCGGCCCGCCGGGGCCCGTCGCCGCGGCGCCGGCCTCGGCCTCTCCATCGTCAAGAGCTTCGTGGAGCTGCACGGCGGCCTCGTGGACATCACCTCGAACGAGGGGGAGGGCACCACGGTGACCTGCCGCCTGCCGGACGCGCCCGGCGCGCGGCTGACCCGCGTCAAGGAGGCGGGCGAGGACGCGAGCGCGGAGCCGGCCCTGCCGGCGGAGTAGGCGGCATCCGGCGCTGCCGGCGGAGTAGGCGGCATCCGGCCCTGCCGGCGGACTTGAGACGATCCCGGCGCTGCCGGCGGACTGAGGATGAGCCGGCTCTGCCGGCTGTGGGACCTGAAGGACAGCCGCCATGACGGGCGACGACAGCGCACCCGGCGGCCCGACCGTCGAGGCGGGCCTTGCGGGCGAGACGATCCGGCTCTCCGCCGAGACGATCCGGCTCGCCGACGAGGCGGACACGCGGGCGCTCGCGGAGGATCTCGCCGCCGTGGTGCGGCCGGGCGACGTGATCGCGCTCTCCGGCGACCTCGGCATGGGCAAGAGCGCCTTCGCGCGCTTCCTCATCCGGGCGCTTGCCGGCGACGACGCCCTGGAGGTGCCGAGCCCGACCTTCACCCTCGCCCAAACCTATGCGCTGTCGCGCCTGACCGTGGCGCACTTCGACCTCTACCGGCTCGGCGATCCGGGCGAACTTTCCGAGATCGGCTTCGACGCGGCGACCCGGGAGGCCGTGGTGCTGGTGGAGTGGCCCGAACGGGCGGTGGACGCGCTGCCGCCCGACACCCTGGTGGTGGCGATCCGCCCGGGCGACGGGCCGACCGTCCGGCAGGTGACGCTTGCCGGCGACAAGGCCGCCTGGGGCGACCGGCTGGACCGCACCCGGGCCATCCGCCGGCTGCTCGTTCAGGCGGGGCTCGGCCCCGCGCGCCGCCGCCACCTGCAGGGCGACGCCTCCAATCGGGCCTACGAGCGGGCGACCGCGGCCGGGGAAAGCGCCGTGGTGATGAACTGGCCGCCGCCGCCGCCGGGGCCCGTGATCGCCGACGGGCTGACGTACGCGGCGCTCGCCCACATCCAGACCCGGGCCACCGCCGTCGTCGCCGTCAACGAGACCCTCAGGGCGAAGGGTTTCCGGGCCGCCGCCGTGCGGGCCGCCGACCTCGACCGGGGCCTCCTGGTGCTGGAGGACCTCGGCGCCGAGCCGGTCGTCGCGGACGGCCGGCCGATCGGGGCGCGCTACATCGCGGCGGCGGAGACGCTGGCCGACATCGCCGGGGAGGACTGGCCGACGACGGTGGCGCTGGCCGACGGCAGAGCGCACACCGTGCCGCCCTATGACGCCCGCGCGCTCCTGACGGAAGTGACGCTCTTCCTCGACTGGTACCTGCCCTATGCCTTCGACCGGACCGCCGGCGCGGGCGAGCGCGCCGACTTCCTCGGCGTCTGGGGCGCGGCGATCGGCCGGCTCGGGCGCGCCGAGACCACCTGGACGCTCCGTGATTTCCATTCGCCCAACCTGATCTGGCAGCCGCAGGGCGCGGGCCGGACCCGGCTCGGCCTCGTCGACGTGCAGGACACGGTGATCGGTCCCGCCGCCTACGACGTGGCGTCGCTGGCGACCGACGCGCGGGTGGACGTGCCGGCGGACCTGAAGGCGGCCCTCCTCGATGCCTACGCGGCACGGCGGCAGGCGCAGCCGGCGCGGCCCGGCCGCCCGGCCTTCGACCGGGTGGCCTTCGAGGAGGCGTTCGCGCTGTCCGCCGCCCAGCGCAACGCCAAGATCCTCGGCGGCTTTGCCCGCAGCGCCCGGCGCGACGGCAAGACGACCTATCTGGCCCACCTGCCGCGGGTGAAGGCGGCGCTGGCCGAAGCCCTGTCGCACCCGGTTCTCGGACCCGTCCGGCTCTGGTATGAACGCGGAACCATCCTGTCGTGACCCGCGCGTTCCGAACGCCCTTCCTCCTGGCCGACCCGCCCCGATGACCGAACTGCCCCGCTCCATGTCCGCCGCCCGCCCCTCGCCGGACCGTCCGCCCGTCGCCGTGCCGAAGACCGCGATGGTGCTGGCGGCCGGCCGCGGCAAGCGCATGCGCCCCATCACGGCGACGACGCCGAAGCCGCTGGTGGAGGTGAACGGCCGCTCGCTGATCGACCACGCGCTCGACCGCCTGGCGGCGGCGGGGGTGGAGAAGGCGGTCGTCAACGTGCACTATCTGGCCGACCTGATCGAGGTGCACGTGACCAAGCGGACCGCCCCGAAGGTGGTGGTCTCCGACGAGCGCAAGCGGCTGATGGACACCGGCGGCGGCGTCGTGCAGGCGCTGGCGCATCTGGGCACCGCGCCCTTCTACCACCTCAACTCCGACAGCCTGTGGATCGAGGGCACCCGGCCCAACCTGGAGGTTCTGGCCGAGCGCTGGAACCCGGCCATCATGGACGGCATCCTGATGCTCGCCTCCACGGTGACGAGCGTCGGCTACGACGGCGCCGGCGACTTCCGCATGGACCGCACCGGCCGGATCAGCCGGCGGGAGGAGCGCACGGTGGCGCCCTTCGTCTACGCGGGCGTCGCCATCCTCGACCCGCGCCTGTTCGCCGGCCTGCCGGCGGAGCCCTTCAGCCTCAACCGGGTGTTCGACGCCGCCATCGCCGAAGGGCGCCTCTACGGCATGCGGATGGACGGCACCTGGCTGCACGTGGGCACGCCGGAGGCGATCGGCGAGGCGGAGGCCTCCATCGCGCTGTCGGCGGCCTGAGAGCGCCGATGGTCGGGCTCCCGCCGCGCGTCTTCACCATCCCGCCCGCGGCGCCCTTCCTGCCGACCCTGGTGAACGCCCTCCTCGACGGCGCGCTGATCCCCGGCCGCCGCTTCCGGGACGACCCGCTGGCGCTCGCCGACGTGACGCTCTACCTGCCGACCCGCCGGGCGGCGCGCGCGCTTTCGGCCGCCGTGCTCGAGGCCTTCGGCGGCAAGGCGGCCCTGATGCCGCGGATCCGCCCGCTCGGCGACGTGGACGACGATCTGGTGGAGCGGCTCGCCGACCCGTCCGACCTCGGCCTGCCGCCGGACCTGTCCGACGCCGAACGGGTGCTGGGGCTCGCCCGGCTGGTGCGCGACTGGCGCCGCCACGTGGCGCCGGACCGCCACCTGACGCCTGCCGGCCAGCCGCTCCGGGTGCCCCATTCCACGGCGGACGCGGTCAATCTCTCCCGCGATCTTCTGGCGCTCCTCGACCAGGCGACGGCGGAGAGCGTGGACTGGTCGGCCCTCTCCGGCCTGGTGCCGGACGACTACGCGGCCTGGTGGCAGCTGACGCTGACGTTCCTCTCCATCGCCACCGCGTCCTGGCCGGCGCATCTAGCCGAACGGGGCCGGATCGACCCGGTGGAGCGGCGGGTGCGGGTGACCCATGCGATCGCCGAGCGGCTGGAGCGCGAGAGCGCACGCGGCCCGGTGGTGGTGGCCGGCTCCACCGGCTCCATGCCGGCGACCGCCCGGCTGATCGCCGCCATCGCCCGCCAGCCTGAGGGCGCCGTGGTGCTGCCCGGCCTCGACCTCGATCTCGACGCGGAGACCTTCCGCAGCCTACAGCCGGGCGAGGGCGGCGTCGCCGGGGTGGCGAGCCACCCGCAGGGCGCCATGGCGCGGCTCATCGCCACCATGGGCATCGACCGCGACGCGGTGCGGCCGCTCGGGGTGGTGACGGACGCGGCGGCGCGGCGGTTCCGCCTGGTGTCGGAGGCCATGCGGCCGGCCGAGACCACCGACCGCTGGCCGGCCTTCACCGCCGCGCTCGCGCCCGACGGCCTCGACGCGGCGCTCCATGGCATGGCCCTGGTGGTGGCCGCCAACGAGGCCGAGGAGGCGCTCGCCGTGGCGCTGGCGCTCCGCGAAACGCTGGAGACGGAGGGCGCCACCGCCGCCCTGGTGACGCCGGACCGGACGCTCGCCCGCCGGGTCTGCGCGGAGTTGGCCCGCTTCGGCGTGACGGTGGAGGACAGCGCCGGCACGCCCCTGGAGCGCACCCCGACCGGCATCCTGATCGACCTCGTGGCCGAGACCGCCGTCGACGGCTGCCGGCCGGAGAGCGTGGTGGCGCTCCTCTCCCACCCGCTCGCCACCTTCGGCTTCGACCGGGCGCGCGCCCAGGCGGCGGCGCGGGCGCTCGAAGTGGCGGTGCTGCGCGGGCCGCGGCTGAAGCCCGGCAGCGCGGCGCTGCTGGCGGCGGCGGACGTGCTCGCCCGGCCGAACCGCAAGGGCCACGGCGTGCACCCGGCGGTGACGGCGCTCTCCGCCGACCGGCTCGTCGACGCCCGCCTCCTCGCCCGCCGGCTGCACGCGGCGCTGGAGCCGTTCGAGGCGGCGATCGGGCAGGGGAGTGCCGACCTCAGGACCTGGATCGAGCACCACGTGGCGGCCATCCGGGCCGTCTCCACCGATGCCGCCGGCGTCGACGACCACGTGTTCGACGGCCCGGCCGGCGAGGTCGCGGCGCGCCTGATGACGAGCTATCTCGACGCGGACGCGGAGCCGCTGGACGTGCCGGCGGACCAGTATCCGGCCGTGTTCCGGGCCCTGAAACGCGGCGCGGTGGTGCGCCGGCCGACCGGCGGGCACGCGCGCGTCTTCATCTGGGGGCCGCTGGAGGCGCGGCTGATGCGGGTCGACCGGCTGGTGGTGGGCGGCCTCAACGAGGGCGTCTGGCCGCTCGTCACCGACACCGGGCCGTGGCTGTCGCGGCCGATGCGGGCGGGGCTCGCCTTCGCGCCGCCCGAACAGCGGATCGGCCTTTCCGCCCACGACTTCGCCCAGGCGGTCGGCCACCAGGACGTGGTGCTGACCCGCTCGGAAAAGCGCGACGGGGCGCCGACGGTGGCGACGCGCTTCCTGCAGCGCCTCACCGCGCTCGCCGGCGCCGCGCGGACCGCGGCGCTCTCCGCCAACGGCGCGCGCTTCCTCGATTGGGCGCGGCGCCTGGACGACCGGCCGGCGGAGCCGCGCGCCGAGCGGCCCGAGCCGGCGCCGCCGCTCGAAGCCCGGCCGAAGCGCCTCTCCGTCACCGAGATCGAGACCTGGATCCGCGATCCCTACGCCATCTACGCCCGGCGGGTGCTGACGCTGGAGGCGCTGCCGGCGCTCGGCGAGCGGCCCGACTTCGGCAGCCGCGGCCAGGCGGTGCACGCGGCACTCGCCGCCTTCGCCAAGGGCTGGACCGGGCCGTTCGACGAGAGCGCCGTCGCCGCCCTCATCGAGGAGGGGCGGATCGTGTTCAAGGAGCTGGAGGCCTATCCTGAGGTGCACGCCCTCTGGTGGCCGCGCTTCAAGGCGGCGGCCCGCTATGTGGTGACGGCCTTCGAGGCGGCGCGCGGCCCGGTGGAGCGGGTGCCGGAGGTGGCCGGCAGCCTCGTGGTGGTGCCCGGGCCGGACGGCTTCACCCTCACCGGCCGCGCCGACCGCATCGACATCCGGCCGGACGGACGGCTCTCCATCGTGGACTTCAAGACCGGCACCGCCCCCTCCGACCGGCAGATCGCCACCTTGAAGACGCCGCAGCTGCCGCTGGAGGCCCTGATGGCGCTTCACGGCGGCTTCGCGCTCGTCAAGCCGGCGGCGGCCGACGAGCTTGTCCACGTGGTGCTCCGCGGCATCGAGGGGCGCGACGAGATCCGCGTCTTCAAGGGCTATGCGGGCCGCGACCTCGTCCGCGACCTCGCCGAGGTGGTGGCGGCGGCCGGCACGGCGCTCGACCGGCTCGTCCACGCCTACCGGGATCCGGCGCGCGGCTACCGGTCGAAGGCGCATCCGTTCCGCCAGGGCGACCAGGGGCCGTACGACCATCTGGCGCGGGTCGCCGAATGGTCGGTCGCCGAAGAGGGGGAGGGCGCGCCGTGATCGACGTGCCGTCCGAGACGCGCCACCGCCAGCGGCTCGCCACCGACCCGGGCGCCTCCGTGTTCGTGTCGGCCAACGCCGGCTCGGGGAAGACCTACGTGCTCTCCCGCCGGGTGATCCGCCTGCTGCTTGCCGGCGTCGATCCGGGCCGCATCCTCTGCCTCACCTTCACCAAGGCAGCGGCGGCCGAGATGGCCAACCGGGTGTTCGACGTGCTCGGCCGCTGGGCGGTGCTCCCCGACGCAGCCCTTGTCGCCGAGATCGCCGACCTGGAAGGCACGCCGCCGCGGCCGGACCAGATCGCCGCCGCCCGCCGGCTGTTCGCCCGCGCGCTGGAGACGCCGGGTGGCCTCAAGGTGCAGACCATCCACGCCTTCTGCGAGGCGCTTCTGCAGCGCTTCTCGCTGGAGGCCAACCTCTCCGGCCGCTTCGAGGTGCTGGACGACCGGGGCGCCGCCCTCCTTCTCGCCGAGGCCAAGGCGGAGACCGTGCGGCTCGCCGCGCTGGAAGCGGACGGCCCCCTCGGCACCGCGCTTGCCACGCTGCTGGCGCTCGCCACCGACGCCCAGGTGGACGCGGCGCTGAAGGCGGCCGTGCGCGAGCGCGAGGCCTTCGCCGCCTGGATCGCCGCCAACGGCACAATCGACGCGGCGATCGACGGGCTCGCGGGGGCCCTCGGCGCGCCGCCGGGCGCAACCCTTCAGAGCCTCGACGCCGCGGTGCTCGCCGCGCCCGACTTCGACGGGCCCTTCCTCAGTCGCCTCATCCCGGTGCTCGACGGCGCCGGCACCAAGGCCGGCGAGATGGCGGACAGCCTTCGCGCCGCGCTCGCCGCCACCGACCCGGCCGAGAAGCGGGCGCTTTGGGCGCACGTCTTCCTCACCGCCGACCGGGTGCCGAAGCCGCGCAAGGACAGCGCCATCGTCAAGGCCGTGGAGGAGGCGCTGCCTGGCACCAAGGCGCGCTTTGCCGCCGAGGCCGACCGCCTTTCGGCCCTCAACACCGCCCGCGCCGCCGTGGAGACCGCCGCCCGCACGGCGGCCCTCGCCCGCGTCGCCGACCGGGCGATCGGCCTCTTCGAGGCCATGAAGGCGCGCGACGGCATGCTCGACTACGACGACCTGATCGCCCGCACGGCGGCGCTCCTGTCGCGGGCGGACGCGGCCGCCTGGGTGCAGTACAAGCTCGACCAGGGTCTCGACCACGTGCTCGTCGACGAGGCGCAGGACACCAGCCCGCGCCAGTGGCAGATCGTGGAGGCGCTGACGGCGGAGTTCTTCGCCGGCGCCGGCGCAAGGGGCCGCACCCGCCGCACGGTGTTCGCGGTCGGCGACGAGAAGCAGTCCATCTACTCCTTCCAGGGCGCCGCGCCGCGGCTCTTCGGCGAATCGCGCGCCCGCCTGAAGAGCCTCGCCACGGCGGCCGAGGCGCCCTTCCACGACTTGAAGCTCGACCTCTCCTTCCGCTCCACCCCGGATGTGGTGAAGGCGGTGGACGCGGTGTTCGCCGCCCCGACCGCCCACCGGGGGCTGGCGACCGAGCTCGCCCCTCCGGCCCACGAGACCGTGCGCCGCGCCGACCCGGGCCTCGTGGAGGTCTGGCCGGAGGCGGTGGCGGAGAAGAGCCCGGAGCCGGAGAACTGGGAGGACCCGGTCGACGCCACCGGCCCCGGCAGCCCGGACGTGGTGCTGGCCAACCGCATCGCCGACACGGTGGCGGGCTGGATCCGCACCGGCGAGCGCCTGGCGGCAAACGGCCGGCGCATCCGCGCCGAGGACGTGCTGATCCTGGTGCGCAAGCGCGGCCCCTTCGTGGAGGCGGTCAACCGCGCCCTGAAGCAGCGCGGCGTGCCGATCGCCGGCGCCGACCGGCTGGACGTGGTGAACCACATCGTCGCCCGCGACCTGATCGCCGCCGCCCGGGTCGGCCTCGTGCCGGAGGACGACCTGTCGCTCGCGGCCGTCGCGAAATCGCCCCTCGTGGGCCTTTCCGAGGATGACCTCTTCCGCCTCGCCCACGGCCGGCCCGGCAGCCTGATCGACGCGGTGGAGACGGCGGCCGCGGCCGGTGACGGGGCCGCCGCCCGCCTTCTTGCCGCCGTCGCGGCCTGGCGCCGGCGCGCCGACGCCATCGATCCGTTCGCCTTCTTCGCCGCACTCGCCGGCCCGGACGGCGCCCGCGCCCGCTTCCGCGCCCGCTTCGGCCACGAGGCCGACGAGGTGATCGACGAACTGCTCCGCCTCGCGCTCGCCTTCGAGGCGCGCGAGACGCCGACCCTCCAGGGTTTTCTCTGCCGCATCGAGGACACCGACGAGGACGTGAAGCGCGAGGTGGTGGAGGGCCGCGACGAGGTGCGGGTGATGACCGTGCACGGCGCCAAGGGGCTGGAGGCGCCGGTGGTCTTCCTGGTGGACCCCGGCTCCGCGCCGGTCTCCGGCCAGCACGATCCGGCGGTGGTGCGCGCCGGCACGGCGGTCGGCGCGCCGCTCGTCTGGGTGGCGCCCGGCGTGCGGCCGGCCCCGGTGGAGGCGGCGCTCGCCGGCTTCCGCCAGTCCCAGGAGGAGGAATACCGCCGGCTCCTCTACGTGGGCCTCACCCGCGCCCGCGACCGGCTGATCGTCGCCGGCATCGCCCGCGCGGGCAAGCCGGACGGGCGCTGGCACACGCTGGTGCGCGAGGCCCTCGCCCCGGCGGCCGAGACGGTGACCGACGCGGACGGGCGCATCACCGCCTGGCGCTGGCGGCTCGACGCCGACCGGCCGGCCCGCCCGCCGGTGGAGACCGCCGCCGCGCCCGCCATGACGGACCCGCTGCCGGCCTTCCTCGCCCGCCGCCCGGCGGCGCAGGCCGCCCCGGTCGTCCTCACGCCGTCGGCGGCGGGGGCGGGCGTGGAAACGGCGCCGGTGCGCGCCGCCCGGGTGGACGCGTTCGAGCGGGTGCGCCGGCCGCGCGCCCCGGCGGCCGAGCGCGGCCGGATCGTGCACCGGCTGCTGGAGGTGCTGCCGGACCTCGACCCGGCGGACCGGCGCGCCAAGGCGGAGGCCTTCCTCGCCCGCGAGGCGACGGCCTTTCCCGAAGAGGCGCGCGACGCCATCCTGGCGGCGGTCCTCGCTGTCCTCGACGACCCGGCCTTCGGCGCCGTGTTCGGCCCGGGCGGGCGGGCGGAGGTCGGCCTGCTCGGCGGCTTTTCCGCCCCGGACGGGCGCACCATCGCGGTGAGCGGCCAGGTGGACCGGCTGGTGGTGGGCCAGGATGCCATCCAGATCGTCGACTACAAGACCAACCGGGTGGTGCCCGACGCCGTGCCGGACGCCCATGTGGCCCAGCTCGCGCTCTACCGCCGGGTGCTCGCCGACCTCCACCCGGACCGGCCTGTCACCGCCGCCATCCTGTGGACCGAGGCGCCGCGGCTCGACCCGGTGCCGCCGGACGCGCTCGACGCCATGCTCACGCGGCTGATCACCGAGACGGGAACGGCGCGCGACGCGGGCCGTTCTTGACGCTCCCGGCCGGGCCTCCTACGTTCGGCCCGACCGAGGACCGTCGGACCGCGCGAGACCCGCGCGCCGGAGCGGCCTTTCCGCCAACCGCGTTCCGGCGCGTCGGCGGGGGCATCGCGCCGGACGACCCATGCGGGAGCTGATCCCGCGACGGACAACACCCTCGAGCCGAGGTGCGCGTATGGCTACCAAGAAAGTGACGGACCAGACCTTCGACGCCGACGTGCTCGGCAGCGACGAGCCGGTGGTGGTGGATTTCTGGGCCGAATGGTGCGGCCCCTGCCGGATGATCGCCCCGGCGCTCGACGAGATCGCCACCGAGCTCGACGGCAAGGTGACCATCGCCAAGCTGAACATCGACGAGAACGCCAACACGGCGATCAAGTACGGCGTGCGGTCGATCCCGACACTCATCGTCTTCAAGAACGGCCAGCCGGCCGCCATGAAGGTCGGCGCCGCCCCGAAGGGCGACCTCGCCAACTGGATCAAGGCCGCGCTCTGACGCGTGCTCCGGCTCGGGCGACAGGCCCGGCCGGCCAGCTGGTTTCAGGGGCGAAAGCCCCGGTGCGGAGATGACGGAAGGGCGCCCGGTTTTGGCCGGGCGCCCTTTTCGCGTCGGGTGATGCGCTTCCGACGAAGGGGGCCGTGCGGAACACCGCGCCCGGGTTTCTTCGAAGCCCGCCGCCGCGCACCGGCCGCACGCCCGGGAGCGGAGACACGGCGAGCGCCGCGTCGGCCGTTCCCCAACCCCTTGTTCCTGCTTGTCTTCCCACATTCGTGTCGTTTTC
>NZ_MSIG01000010.1 GCF_001927285.1 Mongoliimonas terrestris
GGGTGGGAGCGGGTCTTGCGTGGTTCGTGCTCGCCGGCCTTGCATCGTTCGGCGTTGCCGGCCTTGCATCGTTCGGCGTCGCGGGCCTTGCGTGCTTCCGGGTCGCCAGTGTCGCACGACCGACGCCGCCCCCTCCTCCCTCGTCATGGTCCGGTTCAGCCGGACCAGCCACGCATTCCGCCGCACGTCACCTGGAAAAAGCGTGGGTGGTCCGCCTTCGCGGACCATGACGATCGGGGGGGTTCGGGTGGGAGCGGGTCTTGCGTGGTTCGTGGGTCGTCGGCCTTGCGTGGTTCGTGGTCGCCGTTCGCGCACCACCGCTCGCGCGCCCTCCTCCCTCGTCACCATGAAGACGGCTTCGCTACCCCGCCGGCGCGCCGGACCGGCGCAGCCGGATCTCGATGCGGCGGCGTTCCGCCACGTCGGCGAAGGTGGCGCCCTCGATCAGCCGCCCGTCGGTGCCGACCAGGGGGCCGGCGGAGAGCGGCAGCACGTCGAGGCCGGCAAGGCGCGGGTCGGCCGCCAGCACCCGCGCCACCGCCACCGCGCGGGCAAGGCCGAGCCCGGCATTGTCGGCCGGCACCAGCGCCTCCACCGTGCCGCCGCCGCGCACCACGTCGATCAGCGCGCCGTCGAGGTTGGAGATGGTGTTGCGCGCCACCGGCCGCTCGTCCGTGTGGCCCACCACCTCGATCACGTCCACGTCGAAGCGGTCGACGAGCGCGCGCAGCCGCGCTGCCGTCTCGCCGGTCAGCCGGTCGGCGAAGGCCGGGCCGAGCACCGCGCTGCCGGTCTCGAACAGGAAGCCCTCGCGCTCCTTCAGGGTGATGATCGGCGGCAGGTCCGCCGCCCGGCCGTCGCGCGCCGCCACCACGTCGTCCGGCACGAGGTTGGCCGCGCGCGCCGCGGCGGCGGCCGCCTCCGCCTCGGCGATCTCCGCCGCCTCCCGCGCCGCAGCCGCGTCCTCGGTCAGCGCCGCCACGCTCTCCTGAAGCGCCGCCACCTGGCGCTCGGCCTCCAGCAGCCGGCGCGCGGCGGCGACCGCCTGGTCGCGGCTCTCCGCCACGAAGGCCGCCACCTGATCGGCGTCGAGCGGCGCATCGGCCGCAACCCCCAGCCGCTCGCGAAGCGCGTCGGCGAGCGCCACGTCGGCTAGCACCCGCTCGGGTCCGGCGCCCTCGACGAGCGGCCGGAGCGCCCCCAGCGTGTCGCCGGTCTCGGCCATCGCCTCCGGGTCGATCCCCGCCGCCTTCAGCCGCGCCACCGTTCGGTCCGCCGCCACCAGCCGGTCCCAGGTGTCGTCCACCGCCGCCCCGGATGCCGGCGCCACGGCCGCCGTCGCCGTCCCGCCCCCCGGTTGCACCGCCGCCGCCTGGACCGCCTGGGGCGGCGTCGCCAAGGCCTCCCGCCGTGCCTCGTCCAGGGCGGAGAGCGCCAGCGTCCGCGTCGCCGCCAGCTCATCCTCCGCCTTGTCCAGCTTCAGCTTGGCGTCGGCCAGCAACGCCGCGAGCGCGATCAGCAGGCAGAACACCAGGAGCAGCAACAGCTCCGCCATGGTCAGCCCGAGGATGAGCCCCTGGCGGTAGGAGCCGTTCTGCCGGTCCACGTCCTGTCTCATCGCGCGCTCTCCCGCTCCACGTCCGTCGCCGGAAACGCCGCCGGCTCGCGCGGATCATCCGCCGCCGGCTCGGGCGCCTCGACCGCCGCCGCCACCGCGTCCCGCGCCGCCTCCCCCGGGTCGGCCGCCGCCCGGTCCGCCTCGGCCACCACCACCGGCACCGACCATTCGGCAACCGGCGTCGGGTCGGCGAACGCCACCGGCGTCCGCCCCCTATCCGTCGGCCGGTCGTCCCCCGTCCCCGTCGCCGACAGCGCCGCCGTCAGCCGGTCCATGGCGGCGGCGTGGTCGACCAGCATCTGCCCCATCCGGTCCACCACCCGGTCGAACCCGTCCGCCCGCATCGCCGACGTCACGCCCGCCACCGGCACACCCGCGCCCGAAGAACCCGCCCCCGGCACGCCCATCACCGGATCCGGCCGCGAGCCCGCGAGCGGCGCCTTCAGCGCGGCCCGCGCCTCCCCGTCGGCGATGCGCCGGGTCACCCCGTCGAGGGCGGCGGCCAGGGCGGCCGCCTGTTCGCCGAGCTGACGCAGGTCGGCCACGCCCTCCTCCGCCGACTGGCGCACCGAGCGGCGGAAGTGGTTCATCTCGATCACCGCGCTGTCGAGTTCCCGGCGCACCCGCCGGGCCGCGTCGGCCAGCTCCAGCCGCGTCACCCGCTCGATCTCCGCCGGGTCGCGCCGCATCTGGTTCATGAAGAGCCGCAGCGCGATGCCGGCGATCGTCGTCGCGATGGCGACGCCGAAGTTGCGGACGATCTCCTCCGCCGCCCCGGACACGGTGAACTGGGCGAGCGACACGCCGAGCGAGGTCAGCGTGAACAGGAACCCCATGTAGTAGAGGTTGTCGCCGGTCTGGTCGTCCCGCAGCAGCAGCCCGCGGGCGAGCCGCACCGTCACCGCGTAGGCCACCATGATGGCGACCGGCACGAAGGTTACCCAGCCGGCCGGGATGCCGGCCGACTTGGCGATCAGGATGTAGAAGGCCCCGATCGCCACGAAGGCGATGAAGACCATCGCGTCGAGGAAGCCGGTGCCGCCGGCGGGCGCGTCGGGCCGGGCCGCCATCAGCCGGTCCCCTGCAGCTTCACGGCCTCCACGAGGCGGCCCCGCATGGTCTCCACCCAGGTGTTCCAGAAGGCGATGTGCGCGCCCGTGTCGAACGGCGCCGCGCCCGACCGCCGCTGCACGTAGAGCACCGTCACCGCCGCCCCGGCGAGATCCGTGCGAAGGTCCTGGAAGGCCGGCGTTGCGGCGAAGCGCGCGAACGTGAGGTCGCCCGCGTACTGGCTGTAGGCCGGCGTGTTCTCCAGCATGTCGGACACCACCACCAGCCGCTTCTCCCGCGCGGCGGCCGCCTGCCCGTCGAAATGGTCGAGGGCCGCCCGCTGGATCGCCCGCATGATGGGCGAGGTGTCGGCCGGGGCCGCCGGCAGCCCGGCCTCCAGCAGCGCCGTCAAAGGCTGGCGGAAGCCCTCGTCCCAGGTCCGCCGCACGGCCTCCGGGTTGGCGGTGAGGCTGGAGAGCCCCTCCCCGGTGCCCGGATTGCAGCGCGAGAACAGCACCCGCCCCGCCGCGTCGTCCGGCGACAGTACCCGAAGCTCCAGCAGCCCGTGCGTCGGCATGGCGTCGGCAAGGTCGAGGAGCCGCGTGCGCACTTGGAGCCGCGCCGGCTCCGGCAGATCGTCGGAAACGTCGAGCAGCACCACCGTCACCGCCGCCGGCCCGCCCTCCGGGCAGAGCGTCTCGGCGTCGAGCGTCGGCGGCGGCGCCACCGTGGCGCTGAACCAGGCGACGGCGCCGAGGCCGCCGAAGGCGATCAGCGCCAGCACCGCCCCGAAGGCGATCTTCCAGCCGTCGCCGCCCGCGCCGCCGCGCCGGCTCCCGCGCCGGCTACGTCGTTGGCGCGCCATGGGGCCTCTCCTCAAACAGGTCGTCGATCTGGTGATAGCCGGCCACCGCCTGGTCGAAGGCCGCGTGCACGGCAGCCACCTCCCGCTCCAGAAGCCCCTGGGTGTCGTGGATCGCCTGCCGGAGGTCGCCCCGCGCCGGCGCCACCACGTCGGCGTCGAGCGGGATACGGCGAAGCTCGTAGCGGGTGTCGAAGCGCACCGGCGCCGGCGTCGTCCGCGCCTCCCGGTTGGCGGTCCGGTAGAGGCCGAGGAGCATGTTGGCGGTGGTCTCCAGGTGGGTCTGGTGCGCCTCGAACAGGCGGGCGAGGCGCGCCCGCGCGGCGACGATGGCGTCATACTCCGCCCGCCGCACGGCGAGGTCCCGGTGGGCGTCCTCCATGGTCTCGATGTTCTCGTCCCGCACGTCGAGGAGCGCGTCGATCAGCTCCTGCTTGCGCCGGATATAGGTCTCCCGCGCCGCGGAAAGCCGCCGCTCCAGGTCGCCGAACCCCGGATAGGGGTCCACCGTGGCGAAGCCGTCGATGAGGGCGACCACCGAGAAGAAGAAGCCGATGGCGAAGAAGAGCCAGGACTTAACGTCGGCCAGATCCGCCGGCGCCGCCGCCAGCCGCTCCATCACCAGCCGTCCCGCGTCGCCGGAGAGCGCCGAGGCCACCTCCCGGTAGTGGGCGAGCGCCAGGTTGAGGCCGACCGCGAAGGCGAGCCAGGCGAGGAAGCCGATCAGGCCGACGAGCTTGCGCAGCCAGTTCCGGTGCACCAGCTCGGGCAGCGCCATCCGGCCGACGAGGAAGCTCGCCATCACGTTGAGCACCGCGAAGGCCAGTGCCTCGGTGGTGCCGCCGAGAAGGCCGGTGGCCGAGCCGCGGGCGAGGAACGCCCCGTTCACCACCGTCTCCAGAAGGAGCAGCACGGCCAGGAGGCCGAACTTCAGCGCCTGGGCGCCCGTGGTCGGCGGGCGCGGCGTGCGCTCCAGCCGGTGGCGCTTCTTGAACGCCTCCTTCTCGGCCTCGTGGTCCTTCAGCGCCCGGCGCAGCCCGTGCAGCTCGTCCCGCCCGGTCGCCGCCTCGGCGCGGAACTCGCTCACCGCCGCCGGCGCCGCGTGGCGGATCGCCCCGAACCGGCCCTCCAGGTCGAGGCCCGCCAGCCGCTCCTGATAGACCTGCAGCTGGTCGGTCAGCGTCGCGTGGGCGGCCTTCAGCTCCGCCTCCACCCGCTCCACGATCCGCCCCTCCACCTCGTCCGCATAGGCGGCGTCCGAGGGCGGCAGTTCGGCGGCGCCGCGGGCGCGCCCGGCCTCCACCAGCTTGAGGTCGGCGGCGACCCGGTCAGGATCGAGATCGGCGAACAGCTCCAGGTTGGGCTTCAGGTCCCCCGGCTCGCGCCGCAACCCCTCCACCAGACGCGACAACGGATTCGACTTGGCCACGGACACCCTCACCTCATCCCCGTTCCCGCGCGGGCGGCGTCCGGGTCTACACGCTGGCATTGAAAAACGAGACCGTTCACCAATCTTTAAGAGCACCGCGCCGAGGCTTGGACCCGGCGCCGGCCGGATCCGCCCGGCGGTCGCTCAACGCCCAAGGTAATATGAAACGTCTTCTCGTGCTCGCATGTGCGGTCTTTATGGCCATTCTGCAACCGTCCTTCGCCGCCAAGCGGTTTCGCGTCGTGGACGGCGACACCCTGACCCTCGACGGCGAGACCATCCGCCTCCACGGCATCGACGCGCCGGAGGCCGGCCAGACCTGCGCGGCGGCGAAAGGCGGCCGCTGGCCCTGCGGCAACGCCGCCATCAAGGCCCTGACGCTTCTCATCGGCGACGCCACGCCCGTCTGCGACGACCGCGGAAAGGACGCCTACGGCCGCACCCTCTCGGTCTGCGCCGTCCGCGGCCGCGACGTCAACCGCCAGATGGTGGAGCGCGGCGCCGCCTGGGCCTTCCGCCGCTACGCCGACGACTACGCCGCCGCCGAGGACACCGCCCGCGCCGCCGGCCGCGGCATCTGGCAGGCGCCGACCGAGACCGCCTGGGACTACCGCGCCCACCGCTGGGCCGCCGCCGCTGAAGCCGCCCCGTCCGACTGCCCCATCAAGGGCAACGTCTCCGGCGCCAAGCGCATCTACCACGCCCCCTGGAGCCCCTGGTACGACCGCACCCGCGTCAGCCCCGCCAAGGGCGAACGCTGGTTCTGCACCGAAGCCGAAGCCCTCGCCGCCGGCTGGCGCGCCCCCGCCTGGGGCGGCTGAGGGGGCGGGCAGGAATCGCCCCGACGACGGAGGATCGGGGGCCACCGGTGCGCCCCAACCATCACGGGCGCCCCCTCGGGCACCCGCCACCCCCTCACCGCCACCCCCTCCATCGTCATCCCGACGAACGTCGGGATCCAACCGTCCGACCCATCACCCGCACCGGTCCCGCCCCCGCCACCGTCGGCTGGATCCCGACGTCCGTCGGGATGACGGGCAGCGCGCTGCGCCTTCGGCATGACCGGCGCATTCCCTTTCCCACCCCCTCCTCGATCGTCATGGTCCGCGAAGGCGGACCACCCACGCTTTTTCGCCACCCGCCAACCGACGCAATGCGTGGCTGGTCCGGCTGAACCGGACCATGACGATGGCGCAGAGGCGCGGCCCCCAGTACGCCCACCTCACCCGTCGTCACCATCCCCCTCCGTCACACGATCAGCGACTCCCCCCCGTCGATCCAGATCGGCGTCCCTGTCACATGCCGCGCCCGGTCTGAGGCGAGGAAGAGCACCAGGTCGGCCACGTCCTCCGCCTTGCCCTTCTCCCCGCCCGTCAGCGGGATCTCCCCGTCCGGATACTCCACCCGCACCGCCGCCTCCTCCAGGTTGCGCTTCGCCGTGTTGTCCGAGATGGCCGTGCCGATGGCGCCGGGGCAGATCACGTTGACGCGGATGCGGTGCTTGGCGAGCTCCAGCGCCAGCACCTTCGTCATCGCCACCTGGGCCGCCTTGGTGGCCGCGTAGGCGACCGTGCCCGGGTTGGAGAAGGTGCGCGTGCCGTTGATGGAGGCGGTGATCACGATCGACCCGCCCCCCTTCTTCAGGTGCGGCACGGTGGTGTGCAGCGTCAGGTAGGTGCCCCGCAAATTCACCGCGATCGTCTTGTCCCATTCCTCCGGGGTGAGGTCGTCGATCGGCGCCCAGGTGCCGTTGACGCCCGCGTTGGCGAACACCACGTCGAGCCGGCCCGCCGCGTCCACCAGCCGGTCCACCGCCGTGCGCATGGCGCCCTCGTCACTCACGTCCGCGACGAGCACGTGCGCCGTCCCGCCCGCCTCGGCTATGGCCTCCGCCACGTCCTGCAGCTCGCTCTCGGTGCGGCCGAGAAGCCCCACCACCGCGCCTTCGGCGGCAAGCTTCTCGGCGCTCGCCCGGCCGATGCCCGAGCCCGCGCCGGTGACGAGGGCGACCTTGCCGATGAGTTCCATGATCCGTTCCCTTCGCGAGAGGACAGGGCGAGACGCCCGTCGAAGCCCTTCAGAACCCGACGGCCCTCGCCGGTGTTCCGGGGGGCCTGGGCACCGCCGTCGAACGACGCGAAACGCGGAGGGAACGGAGTCGCTCCGCTTCCGTTCGAGTCTGATCCAAGGACCGGGGCGCGTATTGCCGGACCGGTCGCGTCAAGGAGGATGTCCGATGGCCGAGAAGGTCCGGACCATGTGGAAGGGTTTTCTCAGGCTCTCCCTGGTCACCATTCCGGTGCGGATGGTCAGCGCCAGCCGCACGTCGAACGCGGTGAGCTTCCACCAGATCGACCGCAAGACGAACCAGCGGATCCGCTACCAGAAGGTCGTCCCCGGCAAGGGCGAGGTCGACAAGGAGGACATCGTCCGCGGCTACGAGGTGGAGCCCGGCCAGTATGTGCTCCTGGAGGACGAGGAGCTCGACAGCGTCAAGATCGAGAGCCGCCACACCATCGAGCTCACCCAGTTCGTGGAGGCCTGCGAGATTGATCCGCTCTACTTCGAGAAACCCTACTACCTGCTGCCCGACGGCGACGTGGCCGAGGAGGGCTATCGCACCATCCGCGACGCACTCCGGCAGATGGGCAAGGTCGGCATCGGCCAGCAGTCGGTACGCGGGCGGGAGAACCTCGTCACCATCCACCCGGCCGGCGACGGCCTGCTTCTGGAAACGCTCCGCTACGAGGAGGAGGTGAAGGAGGCCGACGAGGTCTTCGCCGACATCGGCCGCGGTACGCTCCGCGGCGACCTGATCGAGATGGCCAAGGACCTGATCGCCCGCAAGGCCGAGCCCTTCGACCCGGGCGCCTTCGAGAACCACTACGCCCAGGCCCTCCGCGAGCTGGTGGAGGCCAAGATCGCCAGCGGCCGGTCGGTCGCCGTCGGCGAGAGCGAGACGGAAGGCCCGTCCACGGTAGTCGACTTCATGGAGGCGCTCCGCCGCTCCGTCGCCCGCGAAGGCGACGGCAAGGGTGGCGACGGCAAGGGCGCCGCTAAGCCCGATCCCAAGCCGGCTGCCAAGGCGTCCGCCCGTGAGACCACTGCCAAGCCGGCCGAACCGAAGCCCGAACCCGCGCCGAAAAAGACCACAGCCGGCAAGGCTGGCGCCTCCAAGCCGGCGGGCAAGACCGCCGCCCCGACGAAGACCGCCGCCGCGTCGAACCGCGCGCCGTCCCGGTCCGAACCGGCCGAGCCGAAGCCGCCCGCCAAGGCTGCGCGCGGCAAGAAGCCCGCCGCCAAGACTGCCGAGCCGGCGCCGAAGCGGCGGAGGGCCGGGTGATGCCCGCCGCCGGGCGAACCCGCCATCCGGCCGCCCCGGCGCCGGTCGGCGACCTCAGCCTCTACAAGGCCAAGCGGGACTTCGGCCGCACGGCCGAGCCGGCGGAGGGCGGCGTCGCCGGCACGGGCCTCTTCGTCATCCAGCACCATTGGGCGCGCCGCGAGCATTTCGATTTCCGCATCGAGATCGACGGCGTGCTCGTCTCCTTCGCCGTCGCCAAGGGCCCGAGCCTCGATCCGTCCATCCGCCGCCTCGCTGTCCGGACCGAGGATCACCCCATCGCCTACGCCGAGTTCGAGGGCACCATCCCGGCCGGCGACTATGGCGGCGGCACCGTCCTCGTCTGGGACCGGGGCGTCTGGGCGCCGATGACCGACGACCCGGCCGCCGCCCTTCGGGACGGGGAGCTGAAGTTCGTCCTCCTCGGCAGCCGCATCGAAGGCGCCTTCGTGCTCGTCCGCATGAACGTGGAGAGGGGGCGCGAGAATTGGCTCCTCATCAAGGAGCGGGACCCCTACGCGGAGCGGGACGGCGACGAGCTCACCGCCCGCCATCCGACATCCGTCCTCACCGGTCGCACCCGCGCGGAGATCGAGGCGGAGGCGGCAACCCATGCGGCGGAAAGTAAGGGTCGCAAGCCGATGGCGTCGACGGATGCAAGCGCCCGAAAGGATCGGAAGTCCCCCGCCGTGGCGGCGGCCCGGACCGCCGCGCCGGTGAAAACGGCGCCGAGACGGGCCGCCACGAAGGCGAAATCGCCCGAGGCGGCTACAACACGCGACAAGGCGGCGACAAAGACCGCTACGAAGGCCCCTACAAGCGCCGCTACAACGGCTTCAAAACCGGCTACGAAGGCGACACGTTCTCCCCGAAAGCCGCCTGTCGCCGCCGATACCCTAGCCGCGCTCGCCCGCCTCACCCACGCCGACCGGGTGGTCTTCCCCGCCGCCGGAGTCACCAAGGGCGACGTCGCCGCCTACTATCTGGGCATCGCCGATCGCATCCTCCCGCACCTCGCCGGCCGGCCGGTCAGTTTCTTGAGGGCGCCCGAAGGCCTTGCCGGCGAGACCTTCTTCCAGCGCCATCCCCTCCCCGGCATGCGCAAGGGTCTTGCCCGGGTGGCCGATCCGGAGGGTCGGCACGCCGACTACCTGGCCGTGGAGACCGCCGAAGGCCTTGTGACGGCAGCACAATTCGGCGTCATCGAGTTCCACGGCTGGAACGCCCGCCTGCCCGACCTGAAGGCGCCGGACCGCATGGTGTTCGACTTCGACCCGGACGAGGGGCTCGACTTCCAGGCCGTCAAGGACGCCGCCTTCGCCATCCGCGAGGTGCTGACGACGGTCGGGCTGAAGAGCTATCCTTTGGCGAGCGGCGGCAAGGGCCTGCACGTGGTGGTGCCGCTCGATGCCAGCCAAACCGTTGACGATCTTGGCGATTTCTCCGGCGGGGTGGCCAAGGGGCTGGCCAGGGCGGAGCCGAAGCGCTTCGTCGCCGTCGCCTCCAAGGCCCGCCGGTCCGGCCGCATCTTCATCGACTGGCTCAGGAACCGGTCCTACGCCACCGCCATCGTGCCCTGGTCGCTGCGCGCCCGCGACAGCGCCTCCGCGGCCGTGCCGCTTGCCTGGAACGAGCTGGAAAAGCTGAAGTCCGCCAATGCCTTCGACCTGAAGGCCGCGCTCGCCCGGCCGGATCCCTGGACCGACTATTTCGATCTCCGCCAGCGCATCGACCCGGACGCCCTCGCCTTCCTGAAGCGATCCACCCGGCGCTAGAGCGTTTTCCGACCTGACGGGATCGTCAGGTCGGCAAGACATCGCTCCCGATCCAATCTCCTCAGCCCATCGCCCGGATCCGCTCGGCCACCAGCTTGAGATCATCGACGAACCGCTGCCGCTCCCGGGCCTTCATCTCCGGGTCCGGCAGGCGCAAGAGATAGGACGGGTGGACCGTCGCGAAGACGCTCGGCCCATCGTCGAAGTCCATGAATTTCCCACGGATTTCGGTGATCTTCACCGGCCGGTCGAGCAGCGACTGGAGCGCCGTTCCGCCGAGCCCGACGATCAGTTTGGGCTTGATCACCGTCAGCTCCTGGGCAAGCCACCAGCGGCAGGCCTCGATCTCCGCCCCGTTCGGCTTCTTGTGGATCCGCCGCTTGCCCCGGGGCTCGTTCTTGAAGTGCTTCACCGCATTGGTGACGTAGGCGAGCGTCCGGTCGATGCCCGCCTCTTCGATCGCCTCGTCGAACACCTGGCCGGCGGGCCCGACGAAGGGCCGCCCGGCCAGATCCTCCCGGTCACCCGGCTGCTCGCCGACGAACACCACCTCGGCCCGCTCCGGACCCTCGCCGAAAACCGTCTGGGTCGCCCCCGCCCAGAGCGCGCAACGACGGCAGCCGTCCGCCTCGGCGCGGATGCCGGCGAGCCCGATGCCGGCGGTTTGACCAATCTCATCAATAGCTTGTGGTCCAACGATGCCGGCAGCCATGCGATCCCCTCCCCGGGCCTGCAGCCGTTCGTGGTGGGCCGGCGGGGCGGTGGGGGCGGCCGCGATCATGGCGGCCACGCGCGCCTCGGCGCCGGCGATCAGGTCGCCAATGACCGTGGCCTCCGGGAGGTTCCGCCAGTATTTCTTCGGCATTTCCGCCGTCATCGCCTTCACCTTCAGCCGGGCGGGGTTGAAGATGTGCGAGAAATAGGTGCGCCAGAGATCCTCCGTGGCGTCCTCCGACGGCGCGTCCTCCCGCCGGGCACCGGGTCCGACGGTCAGGCTCTCCAGGTCCCAGTGGAGCGACAGGCGCGGCGTCAGGACGGACCAGCGCATGGGCGCGAAGCGGCGCACGAAGAAGCCGCTCGCGCGCTCCTCGATGAAATGCTCCGGCTCGAAAAACGCAATGAAGTGAGGGCCTTCCGGGGTGGCGAGCTCGCGGAAGCGGACGAAGGCGTGCATCTTGTGCACGTCCCGCCCGACCGCCTTCTCCATCCGTCTCGCCGCCGTGACGTCCGGATCGGAAGCGATCTCCAGGAGCTTAGGCTCGATCCGGAAGCGGTAGAGGATCTGGTAGAGGAGCGACAGGCGTTCCGGCGCCGAATGGCAGATCACCGCCTCGGCGAGCGGCACGAAAGCGCGCGGCACCTTCACCTCCGTCTCCGCCACCGTCGGCGGCGGCAGCGCTTCGGTGCTGCCAAAAAGATCTCCGGTCTCGCGCCCGGTCCGCCAGACCACGTCGGCGGGCTTCACCCCGTGGGCGGCCAACCGTCTGGCGGTATTGCGAAATCCGGCGAAGTCGGTGTCGCCGGCAAGGTCGACGGCGATCATCAGAAGAGCGACAGCTGCTGGGGTTTCGGAGCGGCGCGGGCGCCAAGGTCGAGCCGGTCCAGACTGCCGCCCGGATGCCAGTCCGCCGCGATCACGAACGGCCGCACCGCCCCGATCGACTTCACCAGCCGGCCGAGATCGTCGAGCCGCAGCCGGGTGTGCCGGCGCGCGCGCAGCAGCCGGTCCACCGATTTGACGCCGAGCCCCGGCACTCTGAGGAGGGTCTCCCGGTCGGCGCTGTTGATATCGACCGGGAAACGGTCGCGGGACTTCAGCGCCCAGGCGAGCTTCGGGTCCACTTCCAGGTCCAGCATGCCGTCCGGCCGCCCGTCGGTGATCTCGGTCCGGTCGAAGCCGTAGAAGCGCATCAGCCAGTCGGCCTGATAGAGACGGTGCTCGCGGATCAGCGGCGGCTTCAGCAGCGGCAGGATGGCCTTGGAGTCCGGGATCGGACTGAAAGCCGAGTAGTAGACCCGCTTCAGGGCGTAGCTGCCGTAGAGATGGGCGCTCCTGTCCAGAATGGCGGCATCGTTCGTTTCGTCCGCCCCGATGATCATCTGGGTGGACTGACCCGCCGGCGCGAACTTCCGCGCCTTCGCCCGCCCCTTCTGCCCGTCCGCCGCCGCCTCGATCCGGGTGCGCAATCCCCCCATGGCCCGGCGGATATCCACCGGCTTCTTCTCCGGGGCGAGGCGGACCACGCTGTCGTCGGTGGGCAGTTCCACGTTGACCGAGAGCCGATCGGCGTGGAGCCCGGCCTGGTCGATCAGGTCCTGGCTGGCGCCCGGGATCGCCTTCAGGTGGATGTAGCCGCGGAAATCGTGCACCGTCCGCAGCGTCTCCACCACGCGCACCATCTCGCCCATGGTGTAGTCGGTGTCCCGGATGATGCCGGACGACAGGAAAAGGCCCTCGATGTAGTTGCGCTTGTAGAAGTCGAGCGTGAGCCGGACCACCTCCTCAACGCTGAAACGGGCGCGCTCCACGTTGGAAGACGAGCGGTTGACGCAATAAGCGCAGTCGAAGACGCAGAAGTTGGTCAGAAGGATCTTCAGGAGCGAGATGCATCGGCCGTCCGGCGCATAGGCGTGGCAGATGCCCATACCCTCGGTGGAGCCGATGCCGGTGCCCTTGCCGGCCCGCCGTTTCTCGCTGCCGGACGACGCGCAGGACGCGTCGTACTTGGCGGCGTCCGACAGGATGGCGAGTTTCTGAACCAGGGTCTTGGCTGACATGCGGCGGCGCTTCGGCTTGTGCTTGTTCGTGCTTTGTACACGAAGAGTTAGAGCGCGTTGCGCCCGCCGGCAAGGGGGCCCGCCGCGCGCCGGCTCTCGCCCGCAGGCCAAGTCCGCTCACCGCGATCGGTCGAACCGGCGGGCGATCGCATAGCCGAACCCGGCGGAGGCCGCGCTGACGAACGTGCCCCAGATCATGTCCACCACGGCCACGGTGGTCGTGTAGCCGGCAAGGGTGGCGAGGTTGGTGAGGTCGTAGGTGCCGTAGGCGGTAGCCCCCAGCAGCGCTCCATAACCGGCCGCCGTGGCGATCCGGCCCGAGACGACGGCCGGACGGACGGCGAACACCACCAGGGAGACGGCATAGAAGGCGTAGAAGCCGGCGGCCACGGGCAGATTGAAGTCGGGCTTCAAGAGGGAACCGAGTTCGGCCCTGTAGAGCGGCTCAGCGGCGAGCGTCAGCCAGATGGCGTCGAGCAGGAGGAACACGGCGAAGACGGCGGCGTAGCGGATCAGGAAGGCGCGCAAGGGGTGGGCTCCTCATGTCGGATCCGGGCATTTGGCCGCGCCGGCTGGCCGAAAGGTGAAGGCAACGGTTGAAGCGTTTTCAACGTTGAGGGTCTACGGTGGATCCGGCTGCTCTGGTTCACAGGGACCCCGGCGCCGCAGACAAGGACAGCAGATGGACAAGAAGACCTACGCGGCCGTGGCCCGCTCCGCCGAGACATCGGCGGCCGCTGTGCTCGACACGGCGACGACCTTGTGGTTCCGCATGCCGATCCTGTTTGCCAACCCCACCGCCGCCTCCATGACGGAATGGCAGCGCGCCTGGTCGGAAAAGGTGGAAGCCGCCTGCACCGGTGCTTTTGCTGCGGGCGTCGCCAGCCATCGGATGACCCTGATGATGGCCTCCGGGGTGCTGGCCGCCGATTCGGTTCCCCTGGAGATGATGCGGATCGCCGAAGCCGCCACTGCGCCCGGCTACAAGGCCGTCGCCGCCAACGCCAAGCGCCTGTCCCGGCCGAAGCGCCGCTGAGCCGCGGCCAGGCGGCGCGTCACCCGGTCCGCGGCATGTTCGCCGCGGCAAGCGAGCCGGTCAGTCGGCAGTGGAACCCCTCCGGGCGGTAGTCGGCCACGAAGGTGCCGGCAAGGTCCACCGTCACACTCCGCTCGATCAGGCGCGAGCCGAAACCCCGACGGGTGGGTGGTTCGGCCGGCGGCCCGCCGGTTTCGCGCCAGTCGACCACCAGACCCGGCTCGCCGTGCAACGGCTCGGCGGCCCAGGCGACCCGCAGGTGCCCGCCGGCGCTTGAAAGCGCGCCGTATTTGCTGGCATTGGTGGCGAGCTCATGAAAGACGAGGCCGAGCGAGAGCGCGGCCTGGGGCGGCAGGATGATGGGCGCGCCCTCGAGGGTGACACGGTCGAGGCCGTGCGGCGCCAGGGTGCGGCGGATAAGATCGCCGAGGTCGGCACCGGCCCACTGCCCCTTGGTCAGGACGTCGTGGGTGCTGGCGAGGGCGCTCAGACGGGCGAGAAACGTATCGGCGAAGGCGCCCGGCGGCGTCGCCCGCAAAGTCTGCACGGCGATCGCCTGCACGGTGGCGAGCGTGTTCTTCACCCGGTGGTTCAGTTCATCCATCAAGAGCCGCTGCTGCTCCTCGGCCCGTATGCGGCCGGTGATGTCGGACCCTTCCACGAAGATGGCCGACACGGTCCCGTCCGGCTCCAGAATGGGCTGATAGACGAAATCGACGTAGCGACGCTCCGGTCGGGCTCCTTCCGTCGGCTGGATGACGAGCTCCATGCCTTGGCCCACGTAGACCTTTCCGGTCTGGTGCACCTTCTCCAGAAGTTCGAAGAAGCCTTGCCCCTTGAGGTCGGGAAGTGCCTCCCGGGCAGGCAGGCCCACCACCTCCCGGCCGCCGATCACCTGGCGGAAGGCCTTGTTGGCGAGTTCGAACACCAGGTCGTCCCCCACCAGCACGCACATGAAGCCGGGCGCCTCGGTGAATAGGCGGCGCAGGTGCGCGCGCTCGGCCCGTAGCGTCCGATTCACCTGGTGCACCGCTTCGGCCCGGCGCAGCACGTCGGTGCCGAGCACACTGGCGCTGTCGACCCGGGCGGCCTCCCGAAGCCGCTGCAGTTCGGTCACATCCTGGGTGTGCTGGAGAATGTAGGCGACGTCGCCGTCCTTTCCGCGAAGCGGTATGTGCGTGGCGCTCCAGGTGCGCAGGTCCACGCCGCCTCCCTGGTCGGCCGGCCGGGCGATCGAATAGGGAATGAGCGCCAGAACGTCGCTCACGCCCTCGTCCCGAGCCCGTTCCAGGCTCTCCTGCAGGCGGCTGCGGCTTTCGCCCTCCGAGGGGAAGGCGTCGAACATGTTGCGGCCGACGATGCTCTCGCGGGTGCGCATGGTCGCCGCCAGATAGGCCTCGTTCATGTCCACGATGGTGAATTCCCGATCGAGCAGCACGTAGGGACTGGGAAGCGCGCGAAACAGCGTGCGGAAATCGATCGGAACCGTCGAAGGCATGAAGAAGACCTGAGTTCGGGATACGGCGTGGACACGACCACCATGGCACAAGGAACCCGCCAGGGAACGAAGCGTTCAGGACAGGGTCACGCTTGAGGGGTTTTCACCCGAGGCCTCTTGCGTTGGAGGTCTGGCTCGTCGATCTTCATATGAACATGTCATGTATGATGTCTCAACACAGGTCGGGCATGGCGCAGTCGCCTGCGCAATCCGGCACAGACAAACCGCTCACCGGGCCGATGCGCCTGCGGCGGGGACCCGCCTCCCCATGATCCTGACCCGGCTTCGCGACGACACGAGGGCGTTGCACCGTGAGATCGAGTCCGTCACCGGATTCGACTCGCCCGACCTGACCCTGGCTCGCTACGTCCGCCTCCTGGCGCGATTTCACGGCATTGTGAAGCCCCTGGAGGACCGGCTCGGGGCGTCGCTTGCCGACGAGGGCTTCTTTGCGCCGCGCCGGAAGACCCCATGGCTCCGCAAGGACCTGGCGCACTTCTGCATCGATGCCGATCGGCTGCCCGTCGCGGAACGCCTGCCCTCGGTGGAGGGACCGGCCGCCCTCGGGGTGATGTACGTGCTGGAGGGATCGACCCTCGGCGGCATGGTCATCGCCCGCCTGCTGGAGCAGCGCTTCGGCCTGACGCCGGAGACCGGCGCCGCCTACCTGCAGTCCTACGGCACCGCCACCGGGCCCATGTGGCAGACGTTCCGGGCGCGGCTCGGGGCCGCCTCCGGTCCGGCCGCGGACGTGGCGATCCTCGCGGCGGCGGCCGAAACCTTTCGCCGGATGATCGCTTGGATCGACGCACCCGCCGAGACCGTCGATCGCCTCGGCGCCCAAGACAGCGAGGAAGGCCAGCCGTGCCGACCGACAACCGCCCTGATCTGACCACCTGCGACCGCGAGCCCATCCACCTCCCGGGCTCGATCCAGCCGCACGGCGTCCTGTTCGCCCTTGCGGACGGTCGGATCGTGGAGGCAGCGAGCGCCAACGCGGCGCCGCTGATCGGCGGCCCCGTGTCGGACGCCTGCGGGCGCCCGCTGGAAGCGGTGTTCGAGGGTCTCGACCCGGCGCACCTCGACGCCCTCATGGGTCCGATCCCGGCGGATCGGGCCGTCCGCCTCGGGCCCGTGCGGTTCGGGCGGCCGAACAGCGGATCCGATGCCGCGCGCACGGAGAGGGGGGCGGTCTTCGATGTGCTTGCCCACCGCAGCGGCGGTCTCACGCTGTTGGAACTGGAGACGATCGAGCCCGACTCCCCATCGCCCGAGGCCGCGGATGACCCGGTCGCTGCCCTCGTCGGACGCCTGCAGCAGACGAGGCGCGCGGGCGAGGCCTTCGCGGACGTGGCGGCGGTCATCCGCGCCGTCTGCGGCTTCGACCGGGTGCTGATCTACCGCTTCGACGAGACGTGGTCGGGCACGGTCATCGCCGAGGACCGGAACGACACCCTGCCCTCCTACATGGACCTCCGCTTCCCGGCGAGCGACATTCCGGCCCAGGCCCGCGACCTCTACCGGCGGAACCGGGTGCGTCAGATCCCGGACGCGGACTACGCGCCGGTGCCCATCCTCGGCCGCTGGCCGGAGCCGATCGACCTCTCCAACGCCGTGCTGCGCAGCGTGTCGCCCGTGCATGTGGAGTACATGCGCAACATGGGCACGGCGGCGTCCATGTCGGTGTCCATCCTCACCGAAGGGCGGCTCTGGGGGCTCATCGCCTGTCACAACCGGCTTGCCAAGGTGGTACCGCCCGCCATCCGGGCGACGTGCGATCTGGTGGCCCAGATCCTCGCCATGCGGATCGCCGTGGAGGACGTGCACGGGGATGCGGCCGACCGGGTGACCGTGCAGGCCTCGCACGCGCGCCTTCTGACCGCGATGGCGCGCGCGACCGATTTCACCGCCGGCCTGGAGAGCGCGCCGGACGCGCTTCTCGGCCTCACCCGCGCCGAAGGGGCGGCGATCGTGCACGAGGGCAAGGTGGTCCGGGTCGGCGCGACGCCGGATCCCTGGCAGGTGCAGCGCATCATCGGCTGGCTCATGAGCCGCGGCGGCGAAGACCTCTTCGCCACCGCCTCGCTCGTGGAGGAGATGCCCGGCGCGGAGGCGTTCGCCGATGTGGCGAGCGGCGTCGTCGCCGTCTCGCTGTCGCGCGTGCACGCCAGCCACATCCTGTGGTTCCGCAGCGAGGTCGTGCGCACCGTCACCTGGGGCGGCGACCCGCGCAAGCAGTTCGAGCCGATCGGCCCGGACACCCGCATCAGCCCGCGCAAATCGTTCGAGGCGTGGCGCCAGACGGTCCGCGCGACGTCGCGGCCCTGGACGCCGGCCGAGATCGACGCGGCCCGAAGCCTGCGCCAGGCCGTGGTGGAGATCGTGCTGAAGCGGGCCGAGGAGCTCGCGGCCCTGACCGAGGACCTGCAGCGCTCCAACCGGGAGTTGGAGGCCTTCTCCTATTCGATCTCCCACGACCTCCGGGCGCCCTTCCGGCATATCGTCGGCTACGCGGAACTGCTGTCCGAGCGCTACGGGCCGCAGTTCGACGACAAGGGCCGGCACTATCTCGCCAACATCACCGAGTCGGCCCAGACCGCCGGCAAGCTCGTCGACGACCTCCTCCACTTCTCCCAGCTCGGCCGGGTGCAGATCCTGCCGGTCAGCATCGACATGGACAGGCTGGTCGCCGAGGTGGTGCGCTCGCTCGCCTTCGAGACCCGCGACCGGCCGATCACATGGCGGATCGACCCGCTGCCGCCGGCGACAGGCGATGCCTCTCTCATTCGCCAGGTCGTGTTCAACCTGATCGGCAACGCGGTGAAATACACCCGCGGCAAGGAGCCGGCGGAGATCGCCGTGCGGGGGCGCCAGACGGTCGGCGAGAACGGGGCGGAGACCATCTTTGAAATTGAAGACAACGGTATAGGCTTCGACATGACCTATGCGGACAAGCTGTTTCAGGTATTCCAGCGGTTGAACCGCGCCGAAGCGTTCGAGGGCACCGGCATCGGGCTTGCGCTCGTCCGTCGGATCGTCGACCGGCACGGCGGACGCACGCTCGCCTTCGGCGAGATCGGCAAGGGCGCCACTTTCACCTTCAGTCTGCCGGCCGGCCCCGGCGCCGCGACGCGGGGAGACGCCTGATGTCGTCGACCCTTCGTCCCATCCTCCTGGTGGAGGACAGCCCCAAGGACATCGAGCTGACACTCGCGGCCCTTGCCAAATGCCAGCTCGCCAACGCGATCGACGTGGTGCGCGACGGGGTGGAAGCCCTCGACTACCTGCACGCCCGCGGCACCTTCGAGGGCCGCAACACCGGCGAGCCCTCCGTCGTGCTCCTCGACTTGAAACTGCCGCGCGTGGACGGCCTGGAGGTGCTGGAGGCGATCAAGAACGATCCGCATCTGCGGCAGATCCCGGTCGTGATGCTCACCTCGTCGCGGGAGGAGCGGGACCTCGTCACCAGCTACCGGCTCGGCGTCAACGCCTTCGTGGTGAAGCCGGTGGGCTTCCAGGCCTTCCTCGAAGCCATCCAGGACATCGGCGTGTTCTGGGCGATCCTCAACGAGCCGCCGCCGCACCGCCTGTCCGGCGTGGCGCGCGACGAGGTCTGAGGCTGGCCGGGGACCCTGACGTCCGCCGCCTTCCGGTTCGACCGAGGACTGATCGAAAGTTGATGGTGATGACCGTTCGCATCCTGCTTCTGGAGGACAGTTCGTTCGATGCCGAACTGATCGGCGAGCACCTCACCAAAGCGCCGTTTCCGTGCCTGATCGAGCGTGTGGTCACCCGTGACGAGTTCGCCGATGCGCTCGACAGCGGCGGCTTCGACCTCATCCTGTCGGACTATGCGCTGCCGGCGTTCGACGGCCTGAGCGCCCTCACCATGGCGCAGGCGCGGGTGCCGGACACGCCCTTCATCTTCATCTCCGGCATGTTCGGCGAGGAGACCGCGACCGAGACCCTGAAACGCGGGGCGACCGACTATGTGCTGAAGCAGCGCATGCACCGGCTGCCGGCCGCCGTCGGGCGAGCGCTCAAGGAGGCGGCGACGCTCCGCGAGCGACGGCTGGCGGAGGAGCGGACGCGCCTCCTGGTCGCCGAGCTCAGCCACCGGGTGAAGAACACCCTGGCCACCGTTGTGGCCATCGCCCAGCAGACCGCCGCGAAGGCGGGCGACCTCGACAGCTTCATGCCGGTCTTCATGGGGCGGATCGAGACCCTGTCGGCCGCCCACGCGCTTCTGTTCAAGGTGCACTGGAGCGAGGTGGACATCCGCGACATCCTGAAGGCCGCCCTCGCGCCCTTCTCGGAGCGGCGCGACGCGGTGGACCTTAACGGCGAGCCGGTCGCCATTCCGCCCGGACACGCGCTGACGCTGAACCTGATCGTCCACGAACTGGCCACGAACGCCGTCAAGTTCGGCGCGCTCAGCGTGCCGGACGGGACGGTCACGGTCCGCTGGCGCGCCGAGACCACGGGCGGCCGGCGCTGCGTGAGCTTCTCCTGGGAGGAGGCGGGCGGACCACCGGTCATGCCGCCGCGGGAGCGGGGCTTCGGCTCCACGTTGATCCAGCGCGCCATCACCTATGAGTTCGACGGTGAAAGCACCCTGGACTTCCGGCCGACCGGCGTCGTCTGCCGGCTCTGCATGCCGATCGAGACGCCGCCCCGGCTGCACTGAGCGAGGCCCCGGTCCTCAACAGGCCCTGACATGGAGGGCTCTGCCGTCAGGCGGCCTTGCCGCCGGCGAACACCACGTTGAGGGTGTCGCGAAGCGCGCTCGGATTGTAGGGCTTGGCGATCTGGGGAAGCTTGTCGTAGGGCGCCGGGATCGCCGAGGTCAGGGCGTAGCCGGAGCAGAGGACGACGGGCACGCCCCGTTCGATGAGGGCCTCGGCCACTGGATAGACCAGCGTGCCGCGCACGTTGATGTCGAGCAGCGCCCCGTCGAGGCGCTCGCTGGCGGCCATGTCGAGGGCCGCGTTCACGGTGGACACTGGACCTATCACTTCGCATCCGAGGTCGAGGAGAATGTCCTCGAGCGCCATCGCGATCAGCGCCTCGTCCTCGACGACGAGAATCCTAGAACCGGCAAGACCCTGCATACGTTAAACTCTTTCCGGCTGGCCGGCTCGTGGGCGTCCGGCGCTTCGCCCGAAGTCTCGATCTGAAAAAACGGCGGTGGGGGCACCGACCGACGCGGCGACCCGCGTGATAACGCATCATGAGGCCCTTCGGTTCTGTGGCGAACCGAAAAAATTCCGCGCGCATTCCGCGCGGGCTCGGCGGGAACGCCGGACGCCCCTGCTCGTTGAGGAAACCTGATGGTGGGTGACCCGGAAGGCGAACATCGATGGCCATGCATGACCGTCCCGAGGCGGTGGAAACGACCGGTATCCCGGACGTCCTCAAGGCCATCGGCCTCAGCTTCGGCAGCGACGAGGCGCCCGGCATCCGCCGCCGGCGCTCCGGCAAGGGATTCACCTACCGGGCGCCGGACGGCCAGACGGTGAAGGACCGGGCGGTGCTCGACCGGATCCGCAAGCTGGTGATCCCGCCGGCCTGGACCGACGTCTGGATCAGCCAGGATCCGACCAGCCACCTGCAGGCGACCGGGCGCGACCAGAAGGGGCGCAAGCAGTACCGCTACCATCCAGCCTTCTCGCTCCAGCGCGAGGCGGTGAAGTTCGAGCACCTTCTGGAGTTCGCCTCGGTGCTGCCGCAGATCCGGGCACGGACCTTGGCGGACCTCCGCAGGCGGTCGCTCTCGCGCGAAAAGATCCTGGCGACGGTGGTGCGTCTCCTGGAGACCACGCTGATCCGCATCGGCAACGAGGACTATGCACGCGAGAACAAGAGCTTCGGCCTCACCACGCTGCGCTGCCGCCACGTGGCGGTGGAAGGTCAGGCGATCCGTTTCTGCTTCAAGGGCAAGAGCGGCAAGGAGTGGCGGCTGCGCGTGAGCGACCGGCGCATCGCCCGGATCCTGCGCACCTGCCAGGAACTGCCGGGCCAGCGGCTGTTCCAGTACCTGGACGAGGACGGCCGGCTGCAGGCCGTCGACAGCGCCGACGTCAACGCGTACCTGAAGGAGATCACCGGCAAGGACGTGACCGCCAAGGACTTCCGCACCTGGGCCGGCACCGTGCAGGCGGCGCTGGCACTCGCCGGGTCCGAGCGGCCCGAGACCAAGACCGCCACCCGCAAGGCGCTCCGGCAGGCCATCGTTGAGGTGTCGGCCAAGCTCGGCAACACCCCGTCCGTCTGCCGCAAGTCCTATGTCCATCCGGAGGTCCTGACGGCCTTCGAGGAGGGCGCGCTCGCCCTCGCCATCGAGGAGCAGGTCGCCGCCGAGGCCGAGGCGGAAGGCACCCTCGAGCCCTACGAGCAGGCGGTGCTCACCTTCCTGTCGGAGCGGATCGAAATCGCCCGCCGTGCGGCCGCGGCGGAAGCCCCGAAGGCCGGGCGCCGGCGACCGGCGGCCGGGAAGGCGGCGCATGTGGCCTGACCCTGGCGCGCCGGATCAGCGCTTCGTGATGCCGTGAGCTTGGCCGTGAAGGAACCGGGGTAGCTGGTTGCGCGTCATCCCTCCGATCCTTCCACTTGAAAAACCGGTGCTCATGTGACGAGCGAGTTGGCGCTTGCGGGAATCTGGCGGACCGAGACCGCGACACGGGCAGCCATGCTGCGGGACGCGGCCCCCTACTACGGGGCGCTGCGCGCCGCCATGCTGAAGGCGGAGCATCAGATTGTCATCGTCGGCTGGGACATCGACAGCCGCACGCCCCTGGTGGGTCCGAGCGGGACCGCCGACGACGGCTACCCGGTGGCGCTCGGCGCCTTCCTGTCGGCCCTGGTGGCGGACCGGCCGGCGCTTCAGGTGCACATCCTGCTCTGGGACTTCTCCGTCCTCTTTGCCGCCGAGCGGGAGATGTTCTCCTCGCTGGTCCTCGGCTGGTCGACGCCGGAGCGGATCCGCTTCTGCCTGGACGACTGCATCCCGTTCGGCTCGTCGCACCACCAGAAGCTCGTCGTGGTGGACGGAACGCTCGCCTTCGTCGGCGGCATCGACCTCACCATCCGCCGCTGGGACACACCGGACCACCCGTTCGAGCACGCCTTCCGGGTGGACCCGGCCAACAAGCCCTACCGCCCGTTTCACGACGTGCAGCTGATGGTGGAGGGCGACGTCGCCCGAGCCGTCGGCGATCTGGCACGCATCCGCTGGCTGCGGGCGCGCTGCGAGGCCCTGCCAGAGCCGCCGCCCCGCGTCGGCACCGCCTGGCCGGACCACGTGACGGCGGACTTCGCCGACATCCAGGTCGCGCTCTCGCGCACGGAGCCGCAGCACGGCGAGGCCGAGGAGGTGCGAGAGGTGGCGGCGCTGTTCGACGCCATGGTGCGCACCGCCGAGCGCACGCTCTACATTGAGAACCAGTTCCTGACCGCCACACCGATCGCCGAGACGATCGCCGCCCGCATGCTGGAGAAGCCCGACCTGGAGGTGCTGCTCGTCGGCCCGAAGACCTACCAGACCTGGCTGGAGGCCCGCACCATGGGGGGCGGCCGGCTGGCCTTCATGAAAGTGTTCGAGGACGCCGGCGTCGCCCGCCGGGTGCGCCTGGTCCATCCGGAGGTCAGCCTGGAAGGCACCTGCGTCGACGTGATGGTGCACGCCAAGGTGACCATCGTGGACGACCGGCTGCTCCGGGTCGGCTCCGCCAATCTCAACAACCGGTCGATGGGATCGGACAGCGAACTCGACCTGTTGATCTTCGCCGAGACCCCGGAGGACAGAGCCACCGTGACACGCCTGCGCGACAGTCTGATCGGCGAACATTATGCCGCCGCGCCCGACCGGGTGGCGGCGACGGTCGCGGCGGCCGGCTCGCTGCTCGGTGCCATGCCGCGCCTTGAAAGCCCCGAGCGGCGCCTCGCCCCCATCGACGACACGCCGCACGGCAGGGAGGACGCGCCGGCGGCCGTGGTGGCGATCGCCGATCCGGACCGGCCGATCGACGCCGACACCCTGGTGACCACCGTCGCCGAGCCGAAGCCGGTACGCCGCACCCTGTCAGGCTATTCCAGGCTGCTCGCGCTCTGCGCCGTCACGGCCGGACTGGTGCTGATCTGGCGGATCACGCCGCTGCGCGAATACACCGACGTCGCCACGCTCCGGGCGGCCGCCGAGGAGCTCAACGGCGACCCGCTGGCGCCGATCTACGTGATCGTCGCCTACATGGTGCTCGGCCTTTTCGCGTTTCCGATCAACATCGCCATCATCGTCACGGCGATGACCTTCGGCACGGTGCTCGGCCTCTTCTACGCGGCGGTCGGCACCCTGGCGAGCGCGCTCCTCACCTACGCGATCGGCGCCACCGTGGGCAAGGGCACCATCGACCACATCCTCGGGCCGAAGTTCGCCCGGGTCGGCCGGCGCATCCGCGACAAGGGGATCTTCGCCGTGGCGGCGATCCGGATGATGCCGGTCGCCCCCTTCACCATCGTCAACCTGATGGCGGGGGCGAGCCACATCCGCCTGCGCGACTACGCCATCGGCACCTTGATCGGGCTCGCCCCCGGCTTCATGGTGATCGCCCCGCTCGGCGGCCAGATCGCCCGGGTGGCCACCAACCCGACGAGCACCGACATCGCCATTCTGGTGGGGCTGTCGCTGTTCTGGCTCGCCGTGTCGTGGGGCCTTCAACGGGTCCTGTCGCGGCTCTCCAATCGTTGAGACCGTTCGGCCCATGCGGGTGATGACCTGGAACATCCACAGCTGCATCGGCTGCGACTTCCGCCGCGACACGCGCCGCGTCGCCAATGCGGTGGGCCTTGCCCGGCCGGATATCTTCGCCGTGCAGGAGGTGGACATCCGGCCCCGCTGGGGCGATCCGGTGCACCTTCTCGACCTTCTCGGCGAACAGGCCGGCGTGCACCGGTTCGAGACCTACACCATGAGCGGGCCATCGCGGGAGTACGGCATCGCGCTTCTTTCCCGCTGGCCGCTCACCCTCAACCGGATCGTCGACCTCGCCTACCGGTCGCGCGAACCGCGCCGGGCGATCGACGCCACCGTGGCGACGCCGGACGGGCCGGTGCGGATACTGGCGACACATCTCGGCCTTACCCGCGGCGAGCGGGCCGATCAGATCGCGCGCCTGATCGACGCCCTGGGGCCGGACGACGGGCCGACCATCGCGCTCGGCGACTTCAACGACTGGCTGAACCCCGGGCCGGTCGGCCGGGCCATGGCGGACCGGTTCCCGTCGGTCGTCACCGGCCGCACCTTCCCGTCGCGCTTTCCGCTGTTCGCCCTCGACAGGATCTTCCTGACGCGCCACTTCCGGGCGACGCCCTTGGCGGTGGACATTCCATGGAAGGCATCCGACCATAGGGCCGTGGTGGCGGACGTGACCCGCACGGATTAGCGCCGGCGCCGTCGTTCGATGTGCGTGAACAGTGCGGCACCCTTCCGGCCCATTGCTCCGGCCGGCCGCAGTCCGATATCGGGGACACACGAAACCCCCACGCGGGAAGGCCATCAGCCATGACCAGCACCACCGCAGACGACGCCCTCGCCCTTGGCGGCATCCACCACCTGACGGCCATCACGGCCGACGCGCCCGGGAACCTGCGCTTCTACACGCACGTGCTCGGCATGCGGCTCGTGAAGAAGACCGTCAACCAGGACGACACCAGCGCCTATCATCTCTTCTACGGGGACGGCGCCGCGACGCCCGGCTCTGACATCACCTTTTTCGACTGGCCGGCCCCGCCGTCCCGCCGCGGCACCCACCAGGTGGCGCGCACCGCCCTCCGGGTGACGGGTGACGCCCTGCCCTTCTGGCGCGACCACCTGAGGGCGGCCGGTGTCGTCACTGGCGACGTGATCGTCGTGGACGGCCGCGCCACCCTGGTGTTCGAGGACCCGGAAGGCCAGCGGCTGGCCCTGGTGGATGATGGCGGCGTCGGCGAGGCTCACCCGTGGGCGAAGAGCCCGATCCCGGCGGAGCACCAGATCCGCGGCCTCGGGCCGATCACCATGAGCGTGCCGGACCTGAAGCCGACGGCGGCCGTGCTGATGCACGTGATGAACATGGAACCGGTGCGGGACTATGCCGACCCGGTCGATCCGAACCGGCAGGTGATCGTCTTCCAGATGGGTCCCGGCGGCGCGGCGGCGGAGCTGCACGTGGCGGTCGACCCGGCGGCGGCGCCCGGCCGCGAGGGCGCCGGCGGGGTGCACCATGTGGCCTTCCGCACGCCGGACTACGACGGCCTGCGGGCCTGGACCGAGCGGGTGCAGGGCTTCCGGGTGCCGTCCAGCGGCGAGGTGGAGCGCTACTATTTCCGCTCGCTCTACTTCCGCGAGCCGAACGGGGTGCTGTTCGAGATCGCCACCGACATCCCGGGCTTTGCCGCCGACGAGCCGGCCGAGAGCCTCGGCGAGCGCCTGTCGCTGCCGCCTTTCCTGGAGCCCAAGCGGGCCGCCATCGAACGGAACCTGAAGCCGCTCTGACGGCCTTGCCGAAGGGATCGACGCCATGACTTCGACCACGAAAACCGGCAACCCGCGGCAGGGTCCGCACGCCGGCGTGCGCATCTTCGCCCGCGGCACCCGGCCGGACGAGGCCGCCGCCGCCGTGATCCTGATCCACGGCCGCGGCGCCAACGCGCCGGACATCCTCTCCCTCGCCGACCCGCTCGGCGGAAAGACGGTCGCCTACGTGGCCCCGGAGGCGACCGGCAACGTCTGGTATCCTGAGCGCTTCCTGGTGCCGACAGCCGCCAACGAGCCGCACCTCTCCTCCGCCCTCGGGGTGGTGGAGGACCTCGCCAAGGGTCTCGTCGAGGCCGGGATCCCGTACGAGCGGCTGGCGATCGCCGGCTTCAGCCAGGGCGCCTGTCTGGCGCTGGAGTTCGCCGCCCGCCACCCGCGCCGCTACGGGGCGGTGATCGGCTTCTCCGGCGGGCTGATCGGCAGCGACGCGGAAATCGAGGGCCGGGACGGCGACCTTGAGGGCACGCCGGTCTTCCTCGGCTGCAGCGACGTGGATTTCCACATCCCGGTGGAGCGGGTGCACGCCAGCGCCCGCATTCTCTCCGCCCTCGGCGGGGCCGTGACCGAGCGCATCTACCCGGGAATGGGGCACACGATCAACGACGACGAGATCGCCTTCGCCGCCGCCATGATCGCCCGGCTGGAGGGTGCGACACCGGGTGCGACCTGACGGCGGTCGCCCGGATCAAACCGAAGGGCGGGCGGGGACGTATTCAAGATCAGACGACCCTGGCCCGTCAAAACGGTGTCCCCGACCGGGGCCAGGGTCCAAGGTCGGATGCCCGGTTTCCCTCGACCGGGCTGCCGGCTCGGAAACCCCGGCGCCTCGGCGTCGGGGTTTCTCATGTCCGGTGCGGCGGCGGCCACCCGGTTCCGCCTCCGCGATACCGGAGGGCCAGGCCGGCACGTCGCGGCCGGGCAGCCCGCCTATTTGCCCTTGAGAGCCGCCGCCAGGGCGGCCGCCAAGGCGCCGTTCGCCGCGCCGGCCTTGCCGTCGCGGGGTGACGCGCCGCGGCCGGGACCGGCGCTCCGAAGGTCGTCGCGGCCGCCGCGCCCACCTGTGCGCGCTTCGGCCTGCTCCGGACGACGGGGCGCCCCGTCGGCGGCGCGGCCGTCGTCCTTGCGCATGGAGAGGGCGATGCGCTTGCGCTTCACGTCGACCTCCACTACCCGCACGGACACCACGTCGCCGGCCTTCACCACCGTGTGCGGATCCTTGACGAACTTGTCGGCAAGCTGGCTCACGTGGACGAGGCCGTCCTGGTGAACGCCGACGTCCACGAAGGCGCCGAAGGCCGCCACGTTGGTGACCGTCCCTTCCAGCACCATGCCGGGCTTCAGGTCGCCGATCTCCTCCACCCCCTCCGCGAAGCTGGCCGTGCGGAATTCCGGGCGCGGATCGCGGCCGGGCTTCTCCAGCTCGGCGAGAATGTCGCGGACGGTCGGCAGGCCGAAACGGTCGTCCACGAAGACGGCCGGGTTGAGGCTCTTCAGGGCGGCGCTGTCGCCCATCAGGCTGCGCACGTCGCGCCCGCAGGCGGCGACGATCTTCTTGGCAAGCCCATAGGCTTCCGGATGCACCGACGAGGCGTCGAGCGGCTCGTCGCCATTCGGGATGCGCAGGAAGCCCGCCGCGAGCTCGAAGGTTCGGGCACCGAGGCGCGGCACGTCGAGGAGGGCCTTGCGGGTGCGGAACGGCCCGGTCCCGTCCCGATGCCGCACGATCGCCTCGGCCAGCGCCGCGCCAAGCCCCGACACCCGGGCGAGCAGCGGCGCGGACGCCGTGTTGAGGTCCACCCCGACGCCGTTCACCGCGTCCTCCACCACCGCGTCGAGCGCCTTGGCGAGGCGCGCCTGATCGACGTCGTGCTGGTACTGGCCGACGCCGATCGCCTTCGGGTCGATCTTGACCAGTTCGGCCAGCGGATCCTGCAGGCGGCGGGCAATGGAGACGGCGCCGCGCAGCGACACGTCGAGGCCGGGAAATTCCGCCGCGGCCGTCTCGGAGGCCGAATAGACCGAGGCGCCGGCCTCGCTCACCACCACCTTCACGGGCTTGGGCGCCGGCAGGGCGTCGAGCAACGCGGCCGCAAGCCGATCCGTCTCCCGGCTGGCGGTGCCGTTGCCGATGGCGATCAGCTCCACCTTGTGCTTGCGGGCGAGCCGCCCCAGTTCGGCGAGCGCGCCGGTGACGTCGTTGCGCGGCTGGAAGGGATACACGGTGGCGGTGTCGAGGAGCTTGCCGGTGCCATCCACCACGGCCACCTTCACGCCTGTGCGGATGCCGGGATCGAGGCCCATGGTGGTGCGCGACCCGGCCGGCGCGGCGAGCAGCAGGTCCTTGAGATTGCGGGCGAACACCCGGATGGCCTCCACCTCCGCCCGTTCGCGCAGGGTGTTCATCAGCTCCACCGAGAGATGCAGCGACAGCTTGACCCGCCAGGTCCAGCGCGCGACGTCGGTGAGGAAGGCGTCGGCCGGGCGGCGCGCCGGATGGGCGATGCCGTAGGCGGCGAGGATGCGCTGTTCCACCGGCTTGATCGGCGCGGGGTCGTCCGCGTCCATCTCCAGGTCGAGGGAGAGCACCTCCTCGTTGCGGCCGCGCAGCATGGCGAGCGCCCGGTGGCTCGGCACCTGCGACCAGCGCTCCTTGTGGTCGAAATAGTCGGCGAACTTGGCGCCGGCCTCCTCCTTGCCGGCCACCACCTTCGCCCGCAGCACGGCGCGGCCCTGCATGTCGGCGCGAAGCTGGCCGACGAGATCGGCGTTCTCGGCGAACTGTTCGGCGAGGATGTCGCGGGCGCCATCGAGGGCGGCCTTCACGTCCGGCACCGCCTCGCCAAGATAGGCGGCGGCGGCCTCCTGGGGCATCAGGCTCCGGTCGGCGAGGAGGGCCGCGGCGAGCGGACCGAGGCCCTTCTCGCGGGCGATCTCCGCCTTGGTGCGGCGCTTGGGCTTGAACGGGAGATAGAGGTCCTCCAGCTCCGCCTTGGTGGAGGCCGCGGCGATCCTGGCCGCCAAGTCCCCGGTCAGCTTGCCCTGGCCGTCGATCGACGAAAGCACGCTCGCCCGCCGGGCCTCCAGGTCGCGGAGATAGGTCAGCCGCTCCTCCAGCTTGCGCAGCTGCGTGTCGTCGAGGCCGCCGGTCGCCTCCTTGCGGTAGCGGGCGACGAAGGGGACGGTCGCGCCGTCGTCCAGAAGGGCCACGGTGGCGTCCACCTGGGCGGGCCGGCAGCCGATCTCCGCGGCGATCAAGGCGGCGATTCGCGCCTTTACGGCGGGGGCGGTGGTGCTCATCGGTCTCATCTCTTCCGGCGTTCGCCCGGCTTCGGGCGCTGACAGCCCGCGCGATCGGCGGCAGGGCGGCTTCGGGAGGGGACCATAAGCCGCCAACGGATCCGCCTCAACGCCATCCGGCGGCGACGATCCCGACATTCCACGCCGACATGCCATCGGACGGTTGATCCGCGAGGCCCAAACGCTGCACAAAGAGTGCAGTGCGGCGACGGTCCTGTCACCGCGTCCGGCGGACGTTCGGCGGTCGAGGAGTAGAGGCGTGAAGATCGCGGTTCTGGGGGGCGGCGTCATCGGCGTGACGACCGCGTGGTATCTGATGAAGGCCGGCTGCGAGGTGACGGTGATCGAGCGCCAGCCCGGCGCCGGCCTGGAAACCTCCTACGCCAACGCGGGCGAGATCTCGCCCGGCTACTCGTCTCCCTGGGCCGGGCCGGGCGTGCCGGCGAAGGCCGTCAAATGGCTGATGATGGAGCACGGCCCCCTGGTCATCCGGCCGCAGTGGGATCCGGCCCAGTGGCGCTGGATGCTGCAGATGCTGCGCAACTGCACCACCGCGCGCTACCACGTGAACAAGACCCGGATGATGCGCGTCGCCAACTACAGCCGCGACATGCTGCAGGCGATTCGGGCGGAGACCGGGATCGCCTACGACGAGCGCACGCTCGGCACGCTCCAGGTGTTCCGGACGCAGAAGCAGCTCGAAGGCATCGGCGAGGATGTGCGGGTGCTGAAGGAGATGGGTGTGCCGTTCCAGGTGCTGGACGCGGCCGGCTGCATCGGCGCCGAGCCGGCGCTCGGCCGTGTGCGCGACCTCCTGGTCGGCGGCCTGCGCCTGCCGGGAGACGAGACCGGCGACTGCCACATGTTCACCCAGCGGCTGGCGCATCTTGCCGCCGAGAAGGGCGTCGACTTCCGGTATGGCACGCTCATCCGCGGGATCCGCACCGAGGGGGACCGGGTCACGGGCGTCGACACCACCAGCGGCCTCGTCACCGCCGACGCCTACGTGGCGGCGCTCGGCAGCTATTCGCCGCTGATGCTGAAGGCGCTCGGCATCAAGGTGCCGGTCTATCCGGTGAAGGGCTATTCGCTCACCATTCCGATCACCAACTCGCAACTGGCGCCCATCTCCACGGTGATGGACGAGACCTACAAGGTGGCGATCACCCGGCTCGGCGACCGGATCCGGGTCGGCGGCACGGCAGAACTTTCCGGCTACAATGACAAGCTCGACCCCAAGCGCCGGGCAACGCTGGAGAAATCCGTGGGCGACCTGTTCCCGGAGGGCGGCGACCGGGCGGCGGCGAGCTTCTGGTCGGGTCTTCGGCCGATGACGCCGGACGGCACGCCGGTGATCGGTCCCACGCGCTTGCGCAACCTCAGCCTCAACACCGGCCATGGCACGCTCGGCTGGACCATGGCCTGCGGCTCAGGCCGTGTGCTCGCCGACATGGTGACGGGGCGGACGCCGGCCATTCCGGTCGACGACCTCTCGGTCGCCCGCTACGGATGACGGCCGCCCGGCACGGATGCCGGGCGGCTCAGTCGAAACACGGGAACGAATGGGCAGGGGAAACGACGACCGGCGGTGGGCACGCCACGCCGGGTCCGGGCGGACACGTCTTCGCGTCGGATCAGCGCCGGCGCTTGCGGCCGGCGGGCGGGATGGCGTCGTTGGCCGCGGCCGGCGGATCGTCGGACCGGACGCTGGTGATCGGCTGCACGATGGCGAGCGGATCGCTCGCCGGGAAGCTTTCCTCGCTGCCCTCGTCCACCGCGTCGGGCGCCGGTGCCCCTTGGGCGGCGTCTTCTTCGTCGACGATGCGGGCGGCGATGCTCCAATGCACGCTGGCCCGATCGTCCGGCCGGCCTTCGCTTTCCCAGATCCGGTGCGCCCGTTCGCGAATGCGGGCTTCCCGGTCGGTGCTGGTGGTCATAGGACATCCTCGGTTGAAAGGTGTGGCAGGAGGAAAACAACGCGCTCCCGCCTTCCGTTCCCACACGGACCCGATTCGGCCGGCCGCCGGACCGTCGCCGGTGTTGAGGCGGTCCGTTCGGCTCGACGGATCCGTCACCCGGGTCGGTGGCAGACCGGGTTCGGCGCGCACCCCCGACTGTTTCGCTGGCGACCCGCGCAAGGTTCGCGTCGGGCAAGGGTTGCGCGACCTGGCGAGGGCGTCAGGCCGGCATGCGTCCTCAGTGGGTGACGTGAGCCCCCTTGCGCGGAGCCGCAGCCCGTGTCCGCGCCTTGGTGAAGCCGGCCTCTTCCGTGCGGGTCTCCGCGTCGGCCCGGGCGGCAGCGGTGCGGCGGGTGTCCTCTTTGGGATGCGCGGGCTCGCCTTCGCCGCGGCCTGGACCGTGCGAAGCCTGGCCGCCCTTGCGGCCCGCCGCGGCGGCCAGCGAATGATCCCGCGCGAAGGACCGCTTCTCCCCGGGCACGCTCTGGCCACCCTTGCGGCCGGCGGCGGCGGCCAGTTCACGATCCTGCGAGAAGGAGCGCTTTTCGTTCGGCACGCTCTGACCACCCTTCCGGCCCGCCTCGGCGGCGAGGGACCGATCCTGCGAGAAGGATCGCTTCGCATGCGGCACGCTCTCGCCACCCTTGCGGGCGATTTCGCGCTGCTTCTCGTCGTCCATCGCCGCGAAACCGCGGTTCGACTTCCTCTGGTCTTCAGCCATGGTGCATCTCCACCGATCATCTCCTGATGAGCCACTTGGCGACAGCTCCAATCTGGAACACCATCTAGACGGCTTTGTTCCCCGTAGAGACCATGTGGTTCAGTGTAGAATCAGGCTTCAGCTGCAGCTTGACCGTTTGCCGTTGAATATAGGGAAGCGTTATTGCGCCGAGACTTTGTGATGACGACTTTCCCCATGCGTGTTTGTTTGTTCGTTTTGACGAAGGAGAAGCACCGATCGCAGCACTGGCGCATTGAAGCATCGGCTGTTGGGACGGAAATACAGAAAACTATCGATCTCCCGCAGGTCCGACCTGCCCCCAGCAGCACCCCCGCGTGTTTCGACGGCCAGAAAGGCCGGGCGGCTGGGGCCGCTTGCAGAGACCGAGCCTGATCGGGCGCGACAGCAAAAAGCCGCCGAAGCGCGTTCGGCGGCTTTCAACAAAGCGGACGGGGCAGATGGTCAGGTGGCTTCCACCGCCTTGCGCCGCCCTTTGGGCTTGGTCGGTGCGGGCGTCTCCGTGGTGCCCTCCGCGCCAACCGTCTTGCCCTTCCGTTTCGGCGCCTTGGGCGCGTCTTCGACGGTCAGTTCGGACGTGTCGCGAGCATCGCGCGCCGCATCGTAGGACGGCGCGGCCGGCCCGTCGCCCTGATCGCGAATGTCGGGGAATTCCCCCTGGTTCTCGACGGCCAGCGCCGGTTCGGCACCGTCGCCGAGGCTGTCTTCGAGAGGTATCAGCGTGGTCGCATTGGAATCTTCGAGAGCGATGATCTCGCGCGCTTCGGTCCAGTGGGCGTCGGCGCGACCCTCCGGCTGGCCTTCGGCCACCCAGAGCTCGTAGGCCTTCTCCCGGACGCGTCGTTCGGTATCGTCGACCATGGATGCATCTCCCGCAGAATCAGTTGCAACGGAACCCGGCCGTCTCCGTATTGTTCCGGGTTTCGCCCCCTGTGCCAATCCCTCGGGCGCGGACTTGCCGCATTGCGGCACGGCTCGGTTCTTTGTTCATCAAGAGGCGCGAATGGGCATGGGCTGGAGCGAAGCGGCCAGTCTTCAGGAACAAAAGCGGGACCGTGACGGTTGAGCGGAACCGGGTGCGCTGCCGTACAGCCCCATGCCGCGCAGGGCGTGTCCGGTCCATTGCTGCCTGAGGACACTCACCATGACGCTCTCGACCATCCTGATCATCATCCTGATCCTCCTTCTGATCGGCGCCATTCCGAGCTGGGGCTACAGCCGCGGCTGGGGCTACGGTCCGGGCGGGATCATCGGGCTCATTCTGATCATCGTCATCATCCTGGCCTTGCTCGGCCGGATCTGAGACATGCGGCGACCACCCGGCCCCTCGGGGACCCGGTGGTCGCCGGCCTGTTGCCGGTTCGCTTCAGGCGACACTGCTCGGCGTATCGTTCGATGGCCGGTCGGCCGCCGCGATCATGTCGCGCACCGTCCGGAGCAGGCGATGGACCTCTCCGTCGGCCGCCCGTTCGACCGCGAACGCGGCGTCCGGTTCGACGCCGGGGTCTTCCTGGTGGTCCTGATAGCCGAGGTGCTGTTCGATCTCGCCGACGAGATCGGCGCCCCGCCCGGTGTGTTCGGCCATCAGGGCGACCAGGACCTGCAGGATCTTGCGGTGCGCGGTGATCGCGCCCTCGATATCCGGCGGCCAGCCGTTACCGGTCGGTCCGGCCGTCATGGGCACCCTCCGATCTGTCCGAGCGATCATCGTCCGAACGCGTCGCATCGGCCTCTCGCCGGAACTCCGGCAGGTCGCGGCGAACCTCGGCGGGCATCTGATCGCCCGTGGTCCGGAAGGTCTCCGGGGTGGTCATGCCGCTCGCATAGGCGCCCTCGACCCGCTCGGCTCCCTCGTAGCGGGGCTGCGGCACGGCGGCCGCTCTGCGCTCGGCAGGAGGCGCATCGATCTCCGCTTTCGGAAGCACGTCGAAGTGGGGCGGACGGGGGCCGTGCGGTTCGCCGTAGGCGAAATCCGCGGGATCGTTCTGGTTGCCGTAGGGAGCACCCGCCACGCCAGTGGTGCCGGGGGCGGCCGTTGTGCCGGGGCTCGCGTCGGTGCGGCCCTTCAGGCCATCGCGTCCGCGTCGGTCATCGATGGACATCGCAATCTCCTTGAGGGCCACCCCGCGACGGGCGCCAGTCCGGTGGTGATGCGCTCCGGCCAACGGGCCGGACCGTCCGGGTCCGTCAGGGTGCTTTGCGCAGATCGGCGCCCTCGGTGGCGTCTCGGCGCTGGTCCGGGTCGGTCGGGGAGTCCACCACCGGGTTGCCGTAGGCCTCCCGTTCGGTGGTGTAGGGCTTGCCGCTCTCCTCGGAGCGCACGCCAGCCTCCTCGGCTGCATCGTGGTCGGGACGTTTCTCCGGTTGCAGACCCTCCACGTCCGCCGGGTCGCGGGCAAGGCGGTGCGCCTCCTCCTCCGGCGTCGCTTTACCGTGGCTGTCGTTCGGTCCGGCCATGGACGTCGTGCCTCCCCGTCAATTCTCGTTGTTGGATATCTCGGGGGGAAAACGGAGCCGGCGCCTACTTCGTTCCGTCCGCGGATGCCGGGCCACCGCGGCCGCCCTCGGGCTCCTCCACCACCACGCGGGCATTCGGGTGGCGGGAGACGAACTCCAGATCCGCGGCGAGTTGGCGTGGGTAGACCGGGCTGATCTCGATGGTGACGATCTCGTGATACTCGTCGGTCGCCAGGATGCAGAGCGTCCTCTCCTCGGGGCGGTATTCCATCTCTTCGATCCTGACGCGCAGCTTCGCCATGCTCATTCCTTCAACCGACGATCCAGAGGGCCGCGACCCGGCAGGAAGGGCCTGCGCGCGCCTGCCGGGGATACGCGCCGTCAGCCTGATGGTTCCCGACAAGGTTGTCAGGAACCGATGGACCTGCCCGGTGTTGGATCCGCAGCGAAACACGTGCCGGAGATGGCCCGATGGCAACCGACAATACGACTATCCGTGACACCTTTGTGGTGGGACTGCGCAATGCCCACGGCCTGGAGAAGCAGGCCCTGCAGATCATGGACCGCCAGCTTGAGCGCATGACCGACTATCCTGAGGTGATCGCCCGGTTGCGACAGCACAAGGAAGAGACGAACCGGCAGGTGGAGCGCCTGGACACCATCCTGGCCCGTTACGGCGAGAGCCACTCCAGCATCAAGGACGCGGTGATGTCCTTCATGGGCAACCTGGCGGCCCTTGGCCATGCGCCGGCCGAGGACGAGGTGCTGAAGAACACGTTCGCCGATCTGGCGTTCGAAGCCTACGAGATCGCCTCCTACAAGTCGCTGATCCTGATGGCCGAACGGGTCGGCGACCAGGACGCGGTTCGCCTCCTGACGGAAAGCCTTCGCGAGGAGGAAGCCACCGCCGCCTGGTTCGACCAGAACATCGGCATGGTGACGGAGCGCTACCTGCAGCAGAGCCGCGCCGCCTGATCCAACGCGGCACACGATCGCGATCGCCCGGCGGGGAGCTGACAGCTTCCGCCGGGCTTTTGTCGTCGGCGGTATTCCGGTCCGGTGAAGGAACGATCCCGTGAAGGAAGCGTTATCGGAGCAGGCGGGCCGGAAGTTCGCGCCGGGTTCCCCCGCCCGTGACGGTCCGTCGCGGGACGACAGAACCATCGACAGGCAGGTGGAAGCGCGATGACCGACGAGACATGGGACGCCAAAGGTGCGATCGCCGCCCTCATTCCGGCTCTGCGCGCCTTTGCCCGAACGCTCGTCCGCAATCCGACCGACGCCGACGACCTGGTGCAGGAAACCCTGATGAAGGGGATTGCCAACGCGCACCGGTTCCAACCCGGTACGTCGCTGAAATCGTGGCTGTTCACCATCCTGCGGAACACCTTCTACACCAGCGTGAAAATCTCCAACCGGGAACACCCGGGCGCGGCCGGCTGCGTGTCGGAGACCTGCATGCTGTTGCCGAGCCAGGAATGGTCGTTGCGGGGACTGGAGCTTCGCGAGGCGCTCGAACGGCTGCCGGCGGACCAGCGCGAAGTTCTGGTGATGATCGGTGTGCTCGGGATCAGCTACGAGGAGGCGGCGGTGATCTGCGGCTGCGCCGTGGGGACCATCAAGAGTCGCCTCAATCGGGCACGAAACCGCATGCTGACCTTCCTGGAGGCCGAGACTCCCACGGAGCTTCTGGAAGACAACGAGCCGGCCCGCGGCATCGCCGCCTGAACGACACCCTCCCCTTCACCTGGCTTTCCGCCCCCACCCGATTTCCGGCGGTCGCAATCCCGCCATTTTCGGCAGCTTACCGCGCGATCGACCCCAAAGGGGTATGACCTTTGGCGGACTGCTCAGGCGTCCGTGGCGGGAGACGACGGGAGGACACCGGGGGGCATGACAGATTCCGGGTGCTTTTCGCCTCCCGCGTCCAACCTGTCTTCCAGCGTCTCGGCAAGGACCGCGAGGTTCGCCGGCAGTTTCTCCTGCAACACGGGATCGAACAGTGCCCGCAGACCGGCGCCGATCTCGGCCTGCGCCGTGTCGAGCAGGGTCACGTCGGCCGGTTCGGGTTCGTCGGGCAGCGTCATCGCGTCAATCTCCGTCCCGTCGTGTACGCACGGTCTCCGGCACCGGATCATCGCCCCATCGGCACCCGCGCGGGCTCCGACCGCGTGTCAGCAGCTTGACCGGCGCGAGGCTGCGGCTGACGGTCATCGGCATGAAAAAGCGCCCCGATGGGGTCGGGGCGCTCCCTGTGGACGGACAGGGCCGGTTGCCCGGACCTTACTGCTGCGGCTGGGCCGGCGGGGTCGAGGTGTCCGCGCCGCCGGTCATGCCGCCGGTGGCACCGGTGGACGGCGTGACGCCTTCCGTGGTGCCGGAGGCATCGGCCTGGGCGTTAGCATCTTCCAGAGAGCGGAAGGCCGGCGCGCCCTCGAGCTCTTCCTTGGTGGTCTCCAGCACGATGCGCACGTCGTCCACGTCGTCGGCTTCCGTGTTGACGGTCAGGCGATCGAACGGGACGGCGACGTTCTTCTCGCCGATGCCGAGGAAGCCGCCGACGCCGATCACCACCGCGCTCGGCGAGCCGTCGTCGCCGATCAGCACGTCGCTGACATCGCCGATCTCCTCATCGCCGGAACCGCGAATTTCCGCGCCCATGAGGTCGGACGCCAGCCACTGGCCGTCCATCTGCATCTCGACGAACTGCGGCGTGGTGCTGGTGGTCGGCATTGCGGCGGTGTCGCCCATGGTGCCGGTGTCGCTCGTGCCCGTGGTCGGAGCCGGCGTGGTCATCTCCGGCGTCGTGGTGGTCGCCGGCGGGGTGGTGTCGGTGTTCGTCTCGATCTGCGGCTGCATGGTGCCGGTGGACGTGCCGGTGTCCTGCGCCACGGCGGTACCGAGGCCGAAGGCGGCAAGGACCGCGATGGCCGAAACGGAAGAAATGGTCTTCATCAGCTTGTTCCTTTCCGATCCCAGCGCTCTGGGGCGCTGCGCAAACAAGCCGGCAACCGGAAGGTTTGTTCCTGCCAATCGCGTGAACCCAGCGCGGTGTCAGCCCGATCAGTCCGCCGCCACGGGACCGGTCGTGCGGAAGAACACGGCCTGGGCGATGACCGCTTTCAGCGCGTCCTCGTAGAACGGCTTGCCGACCACGTAGGTGGGTTCCGAACCGACCCCGGTGAGCAGCCGATCGCTGTGCCCGGTGACGAACACGACCGGCACATCGAACGTCTGCAGAATGGTCTCCACCGCCTCGAGGCCATCACGGCAGTCGTCAAGCTGGACGTCGGACAGGATCAGGTCTGGCTTCAGGATCGACGCCTGGGCGATCGCCGTATCGCGCCGGGTCGCCATGCCGACGACCCCGTGGCCCATCGACTCGACGAGGCGCTTCAGGTCGCCGGCGATCAGCCACTCGTCCTCGATGATGAGAACGCGTGCCTTCATCTGACGGGCGAGGGTGGCGTCTGCACCGGCTACCAGCCGACGGACCGTGCGAAGATCGAAGCCCGTGATGGCGGCGACGTCCGCCTCGTCGAATCCCTCCATGGTGACGAGAAGAAAGACCAGCCGGTCGATCGGCATCATCGACTGCAGCCGCCGGTCCACCACGTGCCCCTCGTGGCTGGCCTGGGCGAGGTGATCGGCGGCCGACTGCCACACCAGGAAGAAGGCGCGGAAAAGGACCGTCCGGGGATCGCTCCCGGCCTCGGCGGGCGCCTTGCCGTCGATCAGCGCACGCAGGGCTTCCCCGACGAGCGTGTCGCCGAACTGGCGGGATCCGGCGAGAGCACGGGCGAAGCGGCGCAGGATGGGAACATGGCGGGTGATCGCACCCATGTGGCCTCGTCGATTGCGAAGAGTACGCGGCGGACCGCTGCCCCTGCCGGGCCCTGACAACGCACCCGCCCCACACGGGCGGAACGGTCGTGACGCCGCCCGGCTTGTGCCGGGCGGCGTCGTGTCGTCAACGGTTCAGGCTCACGGCGTGGCGCCGATGTAGGCCAGGATGAAGCCGATGATCACCAGTGGGATGCCGACGATGAGGACCCAGCGGACCCGGTTCGCCGGCGCCCCGCCACGCGCTTCGGTGGGGCTCACCTCCGGGCTCGGATCACCGGTTCGGCGCAGGTCATCGGGCGTGGGTCGGTCTGGATTGGCCATCAGGTCGGCTCCTTTTCGGGGGTCGGCGTCAGATCGTCGGGGGACATCTCGGGATCGGCGTCGGCCATCGCGTCGGACCCGTCGGCGGTCTCCGCGACCGCCTCAGGGGCCTCGGCACCGGCTGCGGCGGCGCGGAGCGGCTCCAGCGGATCGGCAACGGCCATCTCGGCCTCGTAGATGCGCAGGGACCGCCCGGCGAGCACGACGGATTCGCCGGCGTTCTTCAGGTCCTCGTGGCAGGTGTCGGCGGTGTCGACGAGGCAGAGCCAGCGTTGGTTGCTGGGCGGAATGACGAATTCCACCCCGTCCGGCGCGCCGTTCAGCATGACGAGGAGCGATGGCTCCCGCGGGCGGGCGGGGGCGAGACGCACCGACAGGCACTTGACGTGCGGCTGCGACCACTCGTCGGACGTCATGCGCTGGCCCGTGGAGGAGAACCAGGTCACGTCCGGCACGCCGCGGCTGCCGCGATCGCCGGTCAGGAATTCCGCCCGGGCGACGGCCGAGCGGCGACGGCGCAGGTCCGCCAGCGTGCGGATGAAGGCGACGAGGTCTTCGTCGCTCTTCGACCAGTCCACCCAGCCGATTTCGTTGTCCTGGCAGTAGGCGTTGTTGTTGCCGCCCTGGCTGTTGCCCATCTCGTCGCCGGCCAGCAGCATGGGGACGCCCTGGCTGAGGAAGAGCGTGGCGAGGAGGTTGCGCTTCTGCCGATCGCGGAGGGCGTTGATCTCCGGATCGTCGGTCTCGCCTTCTACGCCGCAGTTCCAGCTGCGGTTGTCCGAGTGACCGTCGTTGTTGCCCTCGCCGTTCGCGTCGTTGTGCTTGTCCTGGTAGGTGACCAGGTCGTGCAGGGTGTAGCCGTCGTGGGCGGTGACGAAGTTCACGCTCGACCAGGGCCGCCGATGGCCCTCGCCGAAGAGGTCCTGGCTTGCCGCAAACCGCGTGGCGAAGGCCCCGAGCATGCCGCTGGTGCCGGCCCAGAAATCGCGCACCACGTCGCGGTAGTCGCCGTTCCACTCGGAGAATCCGGCGGGGAAATTGCCGAGCTGGTAGCCGCCGGGGCCGACGTCCCAAGGCTCGGCGATGAGCTTCTGGTTGCCGAGCACCGGATCCTGCAGGATCGCCTGGAAGAAGGGATGGCGGCTGTCGAAGCCGTCCGGGCGGCGGCCCAATGTCAACGCCAGATCAAAGCGGAAGCCGTCCACATGGTGGACTTCGACCCAGTGGCGCAGGCTGTCGAGGATCATCTGCAGCACGCGCGGGTGGTTCGTGTCGAGCGCGTTGCCGGTGCCCGTGAGGTCGTCGCAGTAGCGTTTGTTGTCCGGAAGAAGCCGGTAGTAGGACATGTTGTCGATGCCGCGCCAGGACAGCGTCGGCCCGAGATGGTTGCCCTCGCAGGTGTGGTTGTAGACCACGTCGAGGATCACCTCCAGGCCGGATTGGTGCAGCCTGTCGACGGTCTCGCGGATCTCCTTGCGGTCGCCGCTCGCCAGATAGCGAGCCTCCGGAGCGAAGAAGGAGAGCGTGTTGTAGCCCCAGTAGTTGGTGAGGTTGCGCTCCAGGAGGTGACGGTCCTGGGCGAAGGCGTGGACCGGCATCAGCTCCACCACGGTGACGCCGATGCGCTTCAGGTGCTCGATCACCGGATCGGTGCCGAGGCCCGCGAAGGTGCCGCGCAGCTTCTCCGGCACGCCGGGGTGCTGCATGGTGAGGCCGCGCACGTGGGCCTCGTAGATGATGGACTTCGGCCAGGAGATGCCGGGCGCGTTGCGGCGGGCGAGATGGTCGGCGACCACCCGTCCCTTCGGGATGAAGGCGGCGCTGTCGCGGCCGTCCATGACGAGATCCGCATCCGGGCCGGCGCCGATGGTGTAGCCGTAGAGGGCGTCGTCCCAGACGAGCTCGCCGACCAATTCCTTGGCATAGGGGTCGATCAGCAGCTTGTTGGCGTTGAACCGGTGGCCGTACTCCGGCGCCCAGGGACCGTCCACTCGGTAGCCATAGACGGCGCCCTCGTAGACGTCCGGCACGTAGGCATGCCAGACGCCGTTGGTGCACTCTTCAAGATCGATCCGCTCGATCTCGTGGATGCCGCGGTCGTCGTAGAGGCAGAGGGTCACGCGCTCGGCGTGATCGGAGAAGAGGGCGAAATTGGTGCCGTCCTGGTCGGGCGTCGCCCCGAGCGGGTAGGGCAATCCCGACCTGAGCCCCCGTCGGGTCCGGTTCTGGACCGCCGGTGCCGGCGGTGCGGACACCGGGTTGGGCTCAGATGCAACATCTGTCATGACCGCTCCTGTCGCTCGGAAAGGCGGCTCCGCCGGCCGTTCCCCGGCGCCGCGCCGCGGAACGGGCCTGTCCCGCCGGCTCCGGTCGGGGAGCACTGGGGTTAGGCGCCGGCGGGAGGTCCGCTGTCGCTCCGGTAACGTGCGGGCTTCTTCGATCGTTCCGCCTATGGTCAGGGTTGCGCTCCAGGATCCGTGCCCCTTTCGCCCCGAACGGGACAGTTGTTGCAATGCGGCATGGCAGCTATTCACCATGCGCATGACCAGCCGAGGCGAGTCTTGGCCGCAATGCCGGGCCGTCACCGGCCGCCGGCCCCAGACGAAACCTGCCTTTGGAGACGTAATCCCCTCTCTTTCTGACACTCTCGAAGGGCGGGACCTGTCTCTTCCCTGTGCCGAACAGGGATTTGATCTCGATTGGAGCGACCGTGGTGAGGCGCTCTTCATCCTGTCGTCGCTCTCGACCTAATCCTTAGGTCGCATTTCGCCGGCTTTCCGGGGCGGCATAGCATCGCGCCAGAGCTTCAGAGCTTGACCTTCTGGCCGCCGAGGCCGCCCGGAACACCGTTCCTTAAGCCTACCAGTGAAGTCCGGGCGCCGATCCGGGAACCCGGAACTGCTCTGGCACGTTGGTTGCTTAGAAACGGCAGGTATTTGATTTTCATTTCGAAACTGCCATTCGATTTCCTTCGGAGACGCGTAGTATGGCGACCCCCAACGTTCTGATCGTGGAAGACGATGCGATTTTCGCCCTGGATCTCCAGGACATCGTCTGGGAATCCGGTTGCACTCCGATCGGCCCGGCGCGCTGCCTTCAAGGCGCGCTGGAGCTGGCGCACAGCTACCCGATCGACATCGCCCTGGTGGACACCACCCTGTCGGATGGCGAGACGGGCCTTGCGGTCGCCCGGCTGCTTTCCGAGCAGTTCGGCATCCGCACTGTGATCGTGTCCGGCACGGTTCCGCCGGCCGACCAGATGGGCGACACGGAGTTCGTGTTTGTGCAGAAGCCGGTGCCCGCCGAGGTGCTGACCAAGATCCTGACCCCCATGGCCCGCACCGGCGCCCAGCGCGTCCGGTCGGTCGCGCGCTATGCCGAGGCACCCGCCGCGGTTTTCTGAGTGGGTCCGGCCGGACGTGCCTCTCCCCGGCATGCATTGCCGGGCTCTTGACGGCCACTGTCCCGATCGGGAGCGATCCTTCTTCCCATGACCGAAGGGCGTCCCGCCAGGGGCGCCCTTTCTTCTTGACGCCCCAGGGCGCGTCACGCCCTACGGGATCGGCGTGCCCGAGGCGGCGCCGGAGGCATCCGGCGGCAGCGCCATGCGCACGATGACGCGCGTGCCGGGTTGGCTGCGCTCCACGTCCGCCGTCGCGTTGAGGGTGTCCAGCATGGCGCGGACTACCCGCATGCCGACGCCCGACCCGTTCTTCGGCGGCGCCTCGGCCGTGTAGCCGACGCCGTCGTCTTCGACAGCCAGGCGGAGGGCGTCGGGATCCCGGGTCAGCACCACACGGATCTCGCCGGTGCCGTCCGGGTAGGCATATTTGTAGGCATTGGTGACCAGTTCGGTGACCACCACGCCCAGCGACACGGCCTGATCGGTCGGGATCCGCACCGGGTCGGCGGCAAGGCGGAGGCGCTGCGGCCGACCTGTGGCCGACAGGGCGGCATCCAACTCGTCGACGAGGCCTTCCAGATAGCTGTGCATTTCCACCGCGCTCACGTCGGCGGACGTGTAGAGGCGCTTGTGGATCTGCGCGATGGCGGCGATCCGCCCCTGGGTCTCGGCCAGCGCCGACCGCGCGGCCGGATCGGTCACGCTCCGCTGCTGCATCGCCACCAGGGAGGCGACCAGTTGAAGGCTGTTGGCGACCCGGTGGTTGACTTCGCGCAGCAGCGTCTCGGCGCGCTCGCGCGCCCGGCGCATCTCGCTCTCCGCCGCCTCCTTGAGATGGCGAAGGCGAACGGCCTCGATGGCCTGCTCGACGGCGGTGCGCAAGAGGTCGAGAAAGACGCCGCCGACGTCCTTGATCACATAGTCGGCCGCGCCGGCCTTCAGGGCGGACACCGCGATCCGGCCCTCGTTGGCGCCGGTCACGTAGATGACGGGCGGCGGGTCCGGCAGCGCCTGGATCTCGGCGAGCACGTCCAGGCCATCACGATCGGGCATGAAATGGTCGAGGGCGACCGCGTCGAACGCCCCGGCCGCCAGATGGGCGAGGCCACTGTCGCCGCCGGTGGCGTGCACCACCGCGTAGCCGTGGCGGCCGAGGGTGCGGGCGACGAGCCGGGCAAGGCCGAGATCGTCGTCGATGTAGAGCAGGCGCAACGGCCGGTCGTCCGAAGGCGTCACGGCGCCTCCGGGATCTGCATCACCGACAGGAAGAGCCCGAGTTGGCGGATCGCCTGGGCGAAGCTCTCGTAGGAGACCGGTTTGGTGATGTAGACGTTGCAGCCGAGATCGTAGCAGCGCTGGATCTCGCGCTGGTCGTCGGTGGTGGTCAGCACGACGACGGGCGCGCGCTTCAGGCGCTGGTCGGCCTTCAGCCGGGCGAGGATCTCCGTGCCGCTCATGTCCGGCAGGTTGAGATCGAGCAGCACCAGGACGGGACGCTCGTCCGGATCGCCCGGCGCGAACAGGTGATCCACCGCGGCGGTGCCGCTGGAGAAGTGCCGGATGGCGTTGCAGACGCCCGCCCGTCGAATGTTCTTCTCGATGAGCCGCGCGTGCCCGTCGTCGTCCTCGATCATCACGATCGTGACCGGCTTCTGGTCTGTCATTCTGAGGCCTGGAAGGTCTGGCTGATCCGCCGGGGCAGATCGAGGGTGAACACGGTGCCTTCGCCCAAGGTGGAGGCGAGCGTGACGCGTCCGCCCACCTTGCGCGCAAGCGCGCGCACGTGGGCGAGGCCTATCCCTTCGCCTGGCCTGTCCTGAACGCCGGCACGGCGAAAGAGTTCGAAAACCCGCTCGAAATCCTTCGGATCGATGCCGCGCCCGTTGTCCGCCACGGTGAACACCGCCCGCTCGTCCGAAAGGCGGCCGCCGATCCGGATGCGAACCGGTCGGTTCTCGGCCCGGTACTTGATGGCGTTCTCCGTCAGGTTGGAGAAGATCTGCTCCAGCGCGAGCCGATCGGACACCACCTCCGGGAGGTCCGGGTCGATCTCCACCGCCCCGTCGACGGCGGCGAGGGACGGCCCGAAGCTGCCCCGGAGCGTCGACAGGAAGGCCTGCATGTCGATCGCCTCCGGGGTGACCATGCGCCGCTCGGCCCTGGAGAGGGTGAGGATGGCGTTGATCAGCCGGTCCATCTTCTCCGTGGACGAGCGGATGAAGCCGATCGCCTCGTCGAAATCCTCCTTGAACAGCCTGTCGATCTCGGGCGACGTCAGGGCCGGCACCGTCGCGATCGCCGCCTCGTAGAAGCCCGAGAGCGCATCTCGCCCGGCCTCCAGCTCGCTCGTAAACCCCATGATGTTGACGAGCGGGGCCCGCAGATCGTGCCCGATGATGTAGGCGAAGCGCTTCAGTTCCTCGTTCGCGGTCTGAAGATCCGCCGTGCGGGCGCGCACGGCGGTTTCAAGGCCCTGGTTGGTGACCTCCAGGACCTTGCGGGCGCGCACCAGTTCGGCGGTACGCTGGCCAACCTTCACCTCCAGGGTCTCGTTGAGGCGGCGGAGGGCGTTCTCCGCCTCCTTGAGGTCGGTCACGTCCGTGTGGATGCCCACCCATTCCTCCACGGACCCGTCCGCGCCGACGAGCGGCGTCGCCCGCACCAGCATGGCCCGGTAGACGCCGTCGTGCCGGCGCAGGCGGTGGCTGGTCTGGTAGAGGGCGCGCGACACGAGGGCGCGCGACCAGTCCTGCGCGGTTGTGCTGCGGTCCTCCGGATGAATGGCCGCGAGCCACCCCCAGCCGGCGGCGGCGTGCTCGTCCTGGCCGGTGAAGGCCATCCACCGGGGCTGCGGGCGGTCGAAGCCTCCGTCTGCCGCGGCCGACCACACCACCGCGTCCGTCGCCGCCACCAGCGAACCGAACCGCTCCTCCGACCGGTTGAGGCGACGCTCCACCGTCTTCAGGTCATCGATGTCCGTGCAGGTGCCGTACCAGCGCTCGATCACGCCCTGGGCGTCGCGAATGGGCAGGGCCCGGCCGAGCACCCAGCGATAGACACCGTCGTGGCGACGGAGCCGGTACTCGATCTCGTAGAGGTCGCCGGTCGCAAGCGCATGGCGCCATTTGCGCCAGGCGTCCGCCTGGTCGTGCGGATGGAAGATGTCGTTCCAACCGGCCCCGTCGGTGGAGCCCTCCGGGACACCGGTGAAGTCGTACCAACGCTGATTGTAGTAGTCGTGAAACCCGTCCGGCCGGGTGGACCAGACCATCTGCGGCATCGTGTCGAGAGCCCGGTGGAGGGAGCTGCGGTCGGCCGAAGAGGGGGACATGTCGGGATCGCGGCGCTGCACCAAGGCGTCCTTTCCGGGGGCTTCGCGGCCCGTGCCGACAAAGCTTCCGTTCAAGTCGGAACGACCCGCTTGGGTTCCAGGCCCGCCTGCCGTCGGCAGGCCCCGGACGCCATATTGCCCTCGCCGAAGCCGCTGCAGAGCCACGCCGACCGCTGGTGAAATCGGCGGAACAAATGACCGCATGGCCGGTTCCCAACAGGCGACCAGGACCCGCCCCGCCGCCGGGGCGGTGACGCCCGATGGCGGGCATTTTTCCGGGGCGCCCATGGGGCTCCGACATGAATCTCATCACCGTGACGAGCGCAAGGGCGGAGCCGGCGAAGGGGGCGGACCTCAACCGCCGGCCGGCTGACCGAGCTGAGCGCGACGGCGGGCGGGCGGGTACGCCCGCCGGCCATGACGTCTGCCTGATCCCGTCGCGGTTCGAGCCCTCCCGCCTCCCCCGGAGCGCTGCCCAGCACCCTTACCGGCCGGCCGCGGCCTCCGCCCCCGTGGACGTCCACCAGCGGGCGCTCGCCCGCGCGCGGTCAAGTGAATGACAGGAGATCCGGTCAACATGCATCCCTTGTTCGGGCCATTGCCGCTCGACGGCGGTGTCGAGTTTCGCATCCACGCGCCGGACGCCGGCACGGTGGAGCTCGTCATCGACGACGTCGCCCATCCGACGACCCGTGACCCGTTCGGCTATTCCAAGGTGTTCGTGCCGGGTGTCGCCGCGGGGACGGCCTATGCGTTCCGCGTGGACGGGCGGGAGGTGGCCGATCCGGCCGCCCGCGCCCAGGAGAGCGACGTGATGGGCCGGTCCCTGGTGGTGGACCCGTCCCTCTTCGGCCGCAACAAGCGCCTCGGCCGCCGCTGGGCCGACATGGTTATCGCCGAGGTCCATGTGGGGACGGTCACGCCGGAGGGAACGTTCCGGGCGCTGATCGACCGGCTGGACCACTATGTGGACGCCGGCTTCACGGCGATCGAACTCCTGCCCATCAACGGCTTCCCCGGCCGGCGCAACTGGGGCTACGACGGCGTTCTCCTGTTCGCCCCGGCCAACGCCTACGGCACGCCGGAGGACCTGGTCGCCCTCGTCGACGCGGCGCACCAGCGGGGCCTCTCGATCTACTGCGACGTGGTCTACAACCACTTCGGCCCGGTCGGAAACTTCATCCCGACCTACGACAAGGGCTTCTTCGACTCCTCGCTGAAGACCCCCTGGGGCGCGGCGATCGACTTCACCCGCGAGATGGTGCGGCGCTTCTTCATCGAGAACGCGCTGATGTGGGTGGATGGCTACGGTTTCGACGGACTGCGGTTCGACGCGGTGCACGCCTATTTCGGCGAGGGCCGGGCGCCCTTCCTGCGCGAGCTTGCAGAGGAGATGTCGGCGCTCTCGCCGAAGCCGCACCTGATCCTGGAGAACGACGACAACCTCGCGGACCTTCTGGAGCGGGACAGCCACCAGGAAGCCGTGCGCTTCCACGCCCAGTGGAACGACGACATCCACCACGCCATCCATGTGCTCACCACCGGCGAGCACGAGAGCTACTACGCGGCCTATGCCGGCGACCCGTCGGCCGACCTCGCCCGGGCGCTTTCGGAGGGCTTCGTCTACCAGGGCGAGCCGTCGTCGAACCGGGACGGCGCGCCGCGCGGCCAGCCGTCCGGCCACCTGCCGCCCACCGCCTTCATCGCCTTCGCGCAGAACCACGACCAGATCGGCAACCGGCCGTTCGGCGACCGGCTGACGGAGATCGCCTCGCTGGAGGCGGTTGCGCTGGCGCGCTTCCTGGTGCTGCTTTCCCCGCAGATCCCCCTGCTCTTCATGGGCGAGGAGTTCGCCACCAAGCGACGTTTCCCCTTCTTCTGCGATTTCGAAGGTGATCTCGCCGAGGCGGTGCGCAAGGGCCGCAAGGAGGAGTTCGGTGCCTTCTCCGGCTTTGCCGGGTCCGATATTCCCGACCCCTTGTCGATGGAGACGTTCGAAAGCGCCAAGATCGACTGGTCGGAGCTCTCCGACGCGGACGCCCAGGAAGCGCTGGAGACCACGCGCCGGCTGCTCTCCATCCGCCGCCGCCTCGTGGTGCCGCGGATCGCCAGCGCCTATCGGGGCGCCGAGCGCGCCCTTGAACGCGGCGTCATCCGCGTCCGCTGGTCGTTCGAGGCGGGCAGCCTGACCATGGTGCTCAACCCGACCGGCGACGACGCGCTCCTCGCCTTCGGGCCGGAGGCGCGCGCAAGCGCCGGCGGCGAGCCGGCCGCCACCACGGGCGTCGTCTCGCTCACCGACACGGGCATCGGACTGGGACCCTGGTCCGCAGCGGCGTGGGCTGGCCGATGACCCGGATCCCGCTGACCGCCACCTACCGGGTGCAGTTCACCCGGGACTTCACCTTCGCCGACGCCGCGCGCCTCGTTCCCTATTTCAAGGCGCTCGGCATCAGCCACCTCTACGCCTCGCCCATCTTCCGGGCGCGCGCCGGGTCCCAGCACGGCTACGACGTGGTCGACCACGACGCCGTCAACCCAGAGCTCGGCGGCATCGAAGGGCTGCGCGCCCTCTCCCGCACGCTGACCGAGGCCGGCCTCGGCATGATCGCCGACATCGTGCCGAACCACGCCGGCGTCGGCGGCACCGGCAATGCCCGCTGGCAGGACGTGCTGGAGTTCGGCCGCCGGTCCCGCAACGCCCGCTTCTTCGACATCGACTGGACCAGCGGACCGCTGATCCTGCCGGTGCTCGACGGCACCCTGGACGAGGTGGCCGCCGCCGGCCGCTTCGGCCTCCAGCCGGACCGCAAGACCGGCCGCGTCGTCCTCACCTTCGAGGATCACCGGCTGCCCTTGCGGCCGCAGACGGTCGGCGCACTTCTGGCCGAAGCCGCGACGGCCACCGGGCGCGAGGACCTTGCCGAAGTCGGCGCCCGCTGGGCCGAACTGGAGCAGATCCGCGCCGCCACCTCCGGCCGCAGGGCCCGCCGCGAGGCGGTGGCCACGGCGCTCGGCGACGATGCCGTGTGCGCGGCCATCGCCAAAGCCGTCACACCCGAGCGGATGGCCGAGATCGCCGGCAGCCAGCACTTCCTCCTGATGCACTGGCGGACCGGCGCGGAGCAGATCAACTACCGTCGCTTCTTCGACGTGAACGAGCTGGCCGGCCTTCGGGTGGAGGAGCCCGCGGTGTTCGACGCCGTGCACCGGCTGCCGCTGGCCCTCGTCCGCGAGGGCATCCTGGACGGCCTGCGGATCGACCACATCGACGGGCTCGCCGACCCGGCGGGCTATTGCGAACGGCTGCGCGCGGCGGTCGGACCCGACGTGACGCTCCACGTGGAGAAGATCCTCGGCGCCGACGAGGTACTCCCCCCGTGGCCGATCGAGGGCACCACCGGCTACGAGACGCTGAACCTCATCAACGGCCTCTTCGTCGATCCGGCGGGCTATGCGACGCTGCAGGCCGCCTCCAGCCGGAACGGGGCGGAAGGCGATGTCGAGGCCCGGATTCGCAGCGCCAAGGCGGAGATCCTGGAGCGCTCCTTCTCGGCCGAGATGGACGTGCTCGCCCGCCTCGGCGCGGACCTCTGCCGACTGCGCGGCCATCCGGTGCGCCTGCGCACCATGCGGGAGATCCTGAGCGGCCTGATCGCCGGGCTGCCGGTCTACCGCACCTACGTGACGGAGACGGCGAGCGAGGCCGACCGGGCCTATCTGGAGGCGGCCGCCGAGGCGGCGCGGCCGCAGCTGCGGCGCGGGGGCAAGCGCGCCCTCGCCTTCCTGGTCCAGGTCATCCTGGAAGGCGCCAAGGACGCCGAGTCGGCCGCCTTCATCCGGCGCTTCCAGCAGCTCTCCGGTCCCGCCATGGCCAAGGGCTACGAGGACACCGAACTCTATCGCAGCATCGCCCTTGCCTCGGTCAACGAAGTGGGCAGCCACCTGACCCATCCCTACCGGAGCAAGGACGACTTCCACGCGGCCTCAAGGGCGGCGGCGGAGCGCGGCCTTACCTCGCTGACGCCGCTCTCCACCCACGACACCAAGCGCGGGGCGGACACGCGGGCCCGGCTCAATCTCCTGTCGGAGATCGCCGAGGCTTGGACCGAGCAGGTCCGGCGCTGGCGCGACCGGCACGCGGAGCTCCGCCGGCCCATGCCGGACGGCGGCGAGGGTCCTGACGCGGTGGACGAGAGCCTCGTCTACCAGACGCTGTTCGGCGCCTGGCCGATCACGGCGGATCGGATCCGCGAATACCTGACCAAGGCGCTCCGGGAGGCCAAGCGGCACACCACCTGGATCGACCAGGACGCCGACTACGAGGCCGCCACCCTGGACTTCGCCGCCACGCTGGTGGAGGGGGAGGCCGGCGCTTCGTTCCGGCGGGATCTGGAAGCCCTGGTGGCCGAGTACGATCCGGCCGGGCGGCGCAACAGCCTCGCCCAGACGGCCCTGCAGCTGACCATTCCGGGGGTGCCGGACATCTACCGCGGCTCGGAGTTCTACGAATATGTGCTGGTCGATCCGGACAACCGTCGGCCGGTGGACTTCGAGGCCCGACAGGCGGCGCTCGGCGACGACGGACCGGAGGACGAGCCGCCGGGCCGGGCCAAGCAACGGCTCATCGCCGCCCTCCTGGAGGTGCGGCGCGCCTATCCGGACGTCTTCCTGAAGGGCAACTATACGCCGCTGCCGGTGGTCGGCGCCGACGACGTGATCGCCTTCGCCCGCCGCTACGACGGCGAGGCCCTGGTGGTGGTGGTGCCGGTGCGCGGCACCGGGCCGACCGCCGGCATGGTGGTGGTGGACGTGGGCTCCCTGCCCCAGGCCCGCTGGCGGCCGATCACCGGCGCGCGGGAAATCCGCGCCGAAGGCCGGCTGCTCAGGATCGGCCGCGGCTCCCTGCCGGCCGCGGTCATCTCCATCGCGCACGACTGATCGGGCGGTCGTCCCGGCGAAGCGCCTTCACGAACGGAAAACGGGACGGGTGCTGAAGCGCCCGTCCCGTTCTCGCAAGATGAGGCGGCTCGCCGCGGCCAGCGGGCGTCCGCGCTTCAGCGCAGCGCGGCGAGGAGCGCGTGGTCCGGCCAGCCGTCCGCTGGCAGGCCGAGTTGCATCTGCATGGTGCGGGTGGCGGTGCGGGTCTGGCGGCCGAGCTTGCCGTCGATCGGCCCCGGATTGACGCCGCGGGCGGCAAGGCCCTGCTGCAGCGTCTTCAATTCCGCCGCCGAGAGCGCGTCCACCTTGCCGTTCCCCTTCCCGACCGGACCGGCGCCGGAGAGGCGGGTGGCGAAGTAGGCGGCGGTCGTCGCGTAGACGAGCGACTCGTTCCACTGCAGGTAGACGTCGAAGTTGTGGAAGGACAGGAAGGCCGGACCGTTCCGCCCCATCGGCAGGAAGAGCGAGGCCGGCAGGTTCGGCAGCGCCTTGCCGTCCGCCGCCCGCACGCCGGCCGCCTGCCAGTCGGCGGTGGAATGCTTGATCGAGAGGTCCGCCTGCTCCCACGGCATGTCGGTCGGGATGGAGACCTCGCGCAGCCACGGCTGGCCCGGCCGCCAGCCGAGCTTCGCCAGATAGTTGGCCGTGGAGCCGAGCACGTCCGGCACCGAGCGGATCAGGTTGCTGCGCCCGTCGCCGTCGTAGTCGATACCGTAGCGCAGGTAGTTCGTGGCGAGGAACTGGGTCTGGCCGAGTTCGCCGGCCCAGGCGCCACGCATCTCCGACGCAGACAGGTCGCCGCGTTCCACGATCCGGAGCGCGTCCACCAGCTCCTCGCGGAACATCTGAGGGCGGCGGCAATCGTAGGCGAGCGTCGCCAGCGAGCGGAGCGTGCTCATGTCGCCGGTGTTGGCGCCGAAGTCCGTCTCCAGGCCCCACACCGCCACGATCACCGGCGCCGGAACGCCGAAATCGCGCTCGATCCGATCGAACAGCGCCTTCTGCTTCTTCATCTGGGCGGCGCCGCTCTGCATGCGGTTCGACGACACCATACGGCCGGCGAACTCCAGGAAGGTCTGCGAGAAGACCTTCTGGCCGCGATCCTTGGAGATGACGCTCTTGTCGTAGGAGACGCCCTGAAGGGCGCTTTCCACCACTTGCGGCGAGACCCCGACGGCCACCGCCTCCTGCTTGAAGGCCTGCAGCCAAGCGCCGAAATCGCCGCCGTTGCCGCACGCCGCCGCGGCCGGCGCCGCCGCCATCCCGATCATCACCGCCGCCGCCGCCACGGTGCGCGCCATCGTCTGCATCGTCATCTGGTCCGAATCCCGGCTTTGAGCCCCGCCGGACCATAGACCGACGCGCGTTCGGATTGAAGACGGGCGCGCGGCGTGGCGTTTCCTGCTGGCCTCGGGCCTGACGGCCCGCCGGGTGTCAGTCCGGCAGCGGGATGAACTCGCCGTCGCCCGGGACCTTCGGGAAGGCGCCGGCCTTCCAGGCGGCCTTGGCCGCCTCGATGCGGTCCTTGTCGGAGGAGACGAAATTCCACCAGATGTGCCGCGGCCCGTCCATCGGTTCGCCGCCGAGCACCAGCAGGCGGCTGTCCTCGGTCGCCGTCACCGTGATGGCGTCGCCGGGCCGGAAGACCAGAAGACGACCCGGACCGAAGGCGTCGCCGGCGATGGTGACCATGCCGGAAAGGGTGTAGATCGCGCGCTCCTCGTGGGTGGCCGGGATGGGAAGGCTCGCGCCGGCGGCGAGGATCGCGTCGGCATAGATGGTCTCGTGCAGGGTCTCCACCGGCGAGGTGATGCCCCAGAGCGAGCCGGCGATGACGCGCACCTTCTTTCCCTCAGCCTCGAGGGCCGGCAGATCACCCTTGCCCACGTGGACGAAAGCCGGCGCGGTCTCCTCGTGCGCCTTCGGCAGAGCCACCCAGGACTGGATGCCGAACAGGGGTCCGCCGGACGCCTTCAGGGCGGGGCTGGTCCGCTCCGAATGAGTGATGCCGCGCCCGGCCGTCATCCAGTTCACGTCGCCCGGGCGGATCGGCAGGTCGCTGCCGAGACTGTCCCGGTGAATGATCTCGCCTTCATAGAGATAGGTCACCGTGGCGAGGCCGATGTGCGGGTGGGGGCGCACATCGATGCCCTGGCCGGTGATGAATTCCGCCGGTCCCATCTGGTCGAGGAAGACGAAAGGGCCGACCATGCGCCGGCCGATCGCCGGCAGCGCCCGGCGGACCTCGAAGCCGCCGAGGTCGCGGGCGCGCGGGACGATGACGGTCTCCACCGCCGCGTTGGGCTCCAGGCGGTCCGCGTCGCCGTGAAGGTCTCTGTCCGAACGGGTCATGGGCGGCTTGTCCTTGTCGTTATTTCCGGCCCCGAACCTAGGCCGCCGCCGGGCTCCTGTCTGTCCCTCGCGCTGTGGACGAGCCGTTCACGGGCGGTGTTCAATCCGGCGAAGACGGCCGCCAACCGTCAGTTTCGAGGTGATCCCATCAAGGAAACCGTGGATCTCATGGTAAACATAGGCCGACGTTATTGAACTTAAGCAATTACACACGTTCGCATGGTCCTATGCGTCAACAATACAAGGGGAGTGGACCATGCGCTGGACGGGCGGCTGGATCGCGGATCGCAGAATGACCACCAAGATCGTGGCCGCTTTCGTGCCGATCCTGGTGCTGAGCGCGGCCGTCGGGGCGACGGGGCTCTATTTCGTCGACGGCCTGCAGAGCCGGATGGATCGCACCGCCCGCACCACGGATGGCCTCAGCGGCCTGCAGCGGCTGGTCGCCGACGTGGGCACCTTTGCGGCCCGGCCGGACGACACGCTCGCCCGCGGGATCGACATGGCGATCCGGGAGCAGACCGCGCGCCTCGACCAGTTGCGCGCCCTGATGCCGACGCCCGACGACGCGCGCATGCTCGACATGGCTTCCACCGCCGTTGCCGGCCTCAAGGCCCGGCTCGACGAGACGGGCGCCGCCCGCACGGCGCTCTTGACCTCCACCGACACCATCCGCGGCGTGGCGGCTGCCGTGCAGGGGGCCAGCGTCGCCCTCTCCGACGCCGCGACGCGGCTGGACCGGGACGGCGGACGCAAGGACCAGGTGGCGCGCGACGCCGTCAAGAGCGCCGGCCGGCTGATCGCCGCCGCCTCCGACATCGAGACCGAGAGCCGCCGGCTCGCCGGAACGCTCGTCCTCGCGGGCGCGCCGCCGGAGACCCTCGCCGCCGACGTCGGCGTCTATGAGGCCGCCGTCGCCAAGGCGATCCGCAAGGCCCGCCCGGTCGCCGGCGGGGCCGGCGAGACCCTGAAGGGCACGGAAGCCGCCGTCGCCGCGGCCCGAGAGGCGCTGGGCCGGACGGGCGAGGGCAATCCGGTCGCCCGCATCGCGGCGGCCGGCGCCCTGGTGCAGGCCGAAGGCGCCGCCGCCGCCCTCCGCGCCGCCGGCACGTCGGCGCTGGTCGCCGCCCTCGACGGCGCCGCCACGGCGGACGGCCTTGCGGTCGCCCGCAAGGGGATCGTCGACGGCGCCAACAAGTACGCGGCGGCGACGCAGAAGCTGATGCTGGACACGGTCGTGTTCACCTCCCGGCCCGACGCGCAGAGCCGCTCCAGCCTCGGCGCCCAGGTGGACCAGGTGGCCCGGATCGCCGCGGTGCTGTCGACCGACGGCGCATCCGAGGAGGAGATCCGCGGGCTCTCCGGCACGGTGCAGCCGCTCCTGGAAACCCTGAAGGCGGAAGCCGACATCGTCCTTGCCAGCCAGACGGTGGCCGAGGCCGGCCTGAAGGCGGTGAACACCGACCTCGGCCGCGCGGCGGCCGTGCTGACCCAGCTCGCCGCCCGCGAGAAGGCGGCGGCGGCGAGCGACCGCACCGAGGCGCTGACCGGCATCCTCGCGGCACTGGCCGCAGCGGTGGTGCTCAGCCTCCTGATCGGCACCGCGCTCGTACTCCTCGTCCAGCGTCCGATCCGTGCGCTCACCGGCGCCATGTCGCGGCTCGCCGCCGGCGACACGGCCCTTTCGCTCTCCGGAGAAAAGCGCCGCGACGAGATCGGCGACATGACCCGCGCGGTCCTCGTGTTCCGCGACAACGCGGTCGAACGCCAGGAGCTGCAGGCCAAGGCGGACGCGGAAGGCCGGGCCCGCGAGGCGCGCCAGGAGGCCGTGGACGCGCTCGTCCAGGAATTCGACGCCCGGGCGGAACGCCTGCTCGGCCTGGTGGCGACGAGCGGCACCACGCTGCAATCCACCGCCGACCGGCTGAACGGGATCGCGTCCGCCACAGCGGCCCGGGCGGTCTCCGCCCGCGCGGCCTCCGACGAGGCGTCCGTCAACGTGCAGACCGTGGCGAGCGCCTCGGAAGAGCTGTCCGCTTCGATCGGTGCCATCTCGTCGGACGTGGAGCGCACCATGGTGATCGTGGAGGCGGCCCGTTCGCGCGCCACCGAGACCAACGCCCAGGTGACGGCCCTTTCCGACGCCGCCACCCGCATCGGCGACGTGGTGAAGCTGATCTCCTCGATCGCGGAGCAGACCAACCTCCTGGCCCTCAACGCCACCATCGAGGCCGCCCGAGCCGGTGAGGCCGGACGCGGCTTCTCGGTGGTCGCCGGCGAGGTGAAGTCGCTCGCCGGCCAGACCGCCAAGGCGACCGAGGAGATCGCCGCCCAGGTTTCGGCCATCCAGAGCTCCACCGCCGACGCGGTGGGCGCGATCGAGACCATCGTGGAGACCATGCAGGAGATCGACCGGCGCACCTCGGAAATCTCCGCCGCCGTCGCCCAGCAGGGCTCGGCGACGATAGAGATCTCGTCGAACGTGCATCAGGCGGCGCACGGCACCGCCCGCGTGGTCTCCGACATGGACGATCTCAACCGCGCCGTGGCCGAGACATCGGAGACCGCCGGCGCCGTCCTGGAGGCGTCCGCCGCCATGCGGGCGACCGCCGACGACCTGAAGGCGGCCATCGGCGGTTTCCTGAAAAACGTCGCGGCGGCCTGACGGGAACGGCGGGCAGGCGATCCTTGCCGCCACGGCAAAGCCGAAGCCTCGGAACAAACCGACCGGGGGCGGGTTCCTTGATGCGTCGCCAACGACGACCAAAGGGATTTGCACCATGGCCAACGGCCCGACCAGCCGCGTCTCCGACGCCACCACCGCCTCCGGCAGCACCGCCTCGGGCGGCACCGCCGCCAGCACCGTCCTCGGCAGCGATGCCGAAAGCCGCCGCCTCGAGGATGAACTCGCCGAGCTGAAGAAGGAGCTTGCGCGGGTGTCGTCCCTCGTCGGCGACATCGCCACGCACCGCTACGAGGCCGCCAAGGACCGTGCGGCCGGCTATGCCGACGAAGCCATGCGCCAGGGCGCGGTGCTGCGCGACGAAGCCTATGCCCGTGCCGGCGCCCTGGAGGCGGAGGCCGAGCGCACCATCCGCGAACGTCCGCTGACCGCCGTCGCGGTGGCGGCCGGTGTCGGCTACCTGATCGGTCTCATCTCGCGCTCGTCGCGGTGATCCGATGCTGGGGCCGATCGTCTCCGCTCTCGCCTTCGCGCAAGCCAGGCAGTCGGCCGGACGGGCCGTTCGCTCGCTGATGCTGGGCGTGGCGGCGGCCGTGGTCGGGCTCATGGCGTTCGCCTTCGTGCTGGCCGCCATCGTCATCGCCCTCGCGCGCGCGGTGGGCCCGATCTGGGCCTGCCTCATCGTGGCGGCGGTGTTCGGCCTCATCGCTCTGGTGATCCAGATGGTGCGCCTGTCGGCGCAGCGTCGTCGCCACGCGCCTCTCGGCGGGCTCGGCATGCTGGGCACGCTCGGCATGGGTGCCGCGGCCGGCTCGGCCGCCGGCGAGGATGCCGCCGAGGACGCCCTGCCGCGCCGCCGCCGACCCTCGTCGGTCCGCCGGAACCTGATGAGCCGCAAGGGCCTGCTCATCCCGGCGGCCGCCTTCCTTGCCGCCGTCTTCGTGGCCCGTCGATAAGCAAGCGAACCGCCCCGCCGCAGTCCGACGGGGCGGCTTGCCTCAGACCATGTCCTGGACCGACGCCTTGGCGAGGGTCTTCTGCCGCTCGAAGATGAAGAGACCGGCGCCGACGATGATGCCGGCGCCGATCAGCATGTTGGTCTGCGGCACGTCGCCGAAGATGAAGTAGCCGAACACGATCGCCCACAGGAGCAGCGTGTACTGCAGCGGCGCCACCACGGCGGCCGGCGCGAGCTTCAGCGATCGGTTGATCAGGATGTGCGCCGTCATGGCGACGACGCCGAGCGTGCCGAGAAGCGCGAAGTCGAAGGGCGTCGGCGTCACCCAGCCGAACGGCGCCATGGCGAGACCGGCGACCAGCGCCCCCACCGTCTGCCAGAACACCAGCGTGGTATCCGGCGTCGCCCGAAGCTGGCGGCTCTGCACCACCATCAGGGCGTAGCAGAGGCTGCCTGCGATGGAGATGAGCGACGGCCAGGAGAGCGTCTCCCCCGACGGGGACAGCACCACCAGGACGCCGATGAAGCCCACCAGGATGGCCGTCCACCGGCGCCAGCCCACCTTCTCGCCGAGGAGGAAGGGCGACATGGCGGCCACGTAGATCGGGCCGGCCAGGTAGAAGCTCATCACGTCGGCGATCGGCAGGTAGATGACGGCGGTGTAGAAAAGCGTCACCTCCACGGTGGAGCAGAGGACGCGCACCACCTGGGTGACCGGGCGCTCCACCACCACCAGCCGCCGGACGCCGGAGCGGGCGATCAGGGGCGCCATCACGACGAGCGCCGCGAGGCTGCGGATCAGGAGCACCTGCCCGACCGTGTAGGTGGCGACCAGCCACTTTCCCATCACGTCGTTGAGGGCGAACATGAAGTCGCCGAGAAGCATCAGCACCACGCCAAGCGCGATGGTGTTCTTCTGGCGGTCGAGCGACGTGGTGATCTGAGCAAGCACGGGTCGAGTGTCCGAACAGCGCCGCCGTCCGGCGCCAGACGGCGGGAGGTATCAGGTCCCGGCCGGTTCGGCGAGCGGTCAGTTCTGCAGGGGGTGGGTCAGCGTCCGGCGGACCGCATCCGCCCAGCCGGCGAGCTTCAGCGTGCGGACCTCCTCGTCCATGGCCGGCAGGAAGCGCCGGTCGAGCCGCCAGCTCGCCGAGAAGCCCGCCTGATCCGGCCAGACGCCTGCCTGCCGGCCGGCAAGCCAGGCCGCGCCGAGGGCGGTCGTCTCCAGCACCGTCGGCCGGTCGACGCAGGCGTCGAGCAGATCGGCGAGCCGCTGCATGGTCCAGTCGCTCGCCACCATGCCGCCGTCGACCCGAAGCACCGTGTCGGCGTCGCCCGCCCAGTCGCGCCGCATGGCCTCCAGGAGATCGCGGGTCTGGTAGCAGACCGCCTCGAGCGCCGCCCGGGCAAGCTCGTTCGGACCGGTCGCGCGGGTGAGGCCGAAGATCGCCCCGCGCGCGTCCGCATCCCACCAGGGTGCACCGAGGCCGGTGAAGGCCGGCACCATGTAGACGGTCTGGGCCGGATCCGCCGCCTCCGCCATCGGGCCGGTCTGATCGGACCGCTCCACCACCTTCAGCCCGTCGCGGAGCCACTGGACGGCGGCGCCGGCGACGAAGATGGAGCCCTCCAGGGCGTAGGTGGTCTTCCCGTCGAGCCGATACGCGATGGTGGTGAGGAGACGGTTCTTCGACGGCACGAAGTCCGGCCCAGTGTTGAGCACGGCGAAACAGCCGGTGCCATAGGTGGACTTGATCATGCCGGGCGCGAAACAGGCCTGGCCGACGGTCGCCGCCTGCTGGTCGCCGGCGATGCCCCGGAGCGGAATGGCGGCGCCGAAGAGCGACGGGTCGGTGGTGCCGAAGTCGGCCGCGCTGTCGTGCACCTCCGGCAGCATCGCCCGCGGCACCCGGATGAGGGCGAGGAGGTCGTCGTCCCAGTCGCCGCGGCGAATGTCGTAGAGGAGCGTGCGCGAGGCATTGGTGGCGTCCGTGGCGTGCACCCGGCCGCCGGTCAGGCGCCAGAGGAGGAAGCTGTCCACCGTGCCGAAGGCGAGCGCTCCCGCCTCTGCCCGCGCCCTTGCGCCGGATACGTTATCGAGGATGTAGGCGACCTTGGTGCCGGAGAAATAGGGGTCGAGGATGAGGCCGGTCTTTGCCGACACCATAGGCTCCGCGCCGTCCGCCTTCAGCCGGTGGCAGACCTCCGCGGTGCGCCGGTCCTGCCAGACGATGGCGTTGTGGATGGCCTGGCCGGTCTGCCGGTCCCAGACGACGGTGGTCTCGCGCTGGTTGGTGATGCCGATGCCGGCGAGATCCGCCGCCGAGAGGCCCGCGTCGGCGAGCGCGAAGCGCACCGTGTCCAGGGTCGTTCGCCACAGGTCCTCCGGGTCGTGCTCCACCCAGCCGGACGCCGGGAAGTGCTGCGGGAATTCCTGCTGCCCGACGCCGCGCACCCGGTAGCTGTCGTCGAACACGATGGCGCGCGTGGACGTGGTGCCCTGGTCGATCGCCAGAATGAAGCCGCTCATGCGTCTTTCCTCCCCGAATGCCCACCCGGCCGTCAGGCCGGTCCGGCCATGCGGCCGGCTGGACCGTCTCGGCGGCGAGGCTCCCCTCCCTGTCCGCCCGCGGTCTTCTCTAGGTCGTCGCGAACTGTCCGCCGGAATGAAACGAAAGTCAAACGAAAGGAAAGCGAAACAGCCGTCGCGGGTCGCCGTGGGCCGTCAGCGATCGATCCGGGTGGAGAGCAGGATGGCCGACGCGGTGCGCTCCACCCCTTCGAGCGCGCCGATCCGGTCGATCACCGCGTCGAGTTCGGCGACCGAGGGCGCCGACACGTGGACGATCATGTCGACCGGTCCGGACACGGAATGAAGCTGGCGCACCTCAGGCATCCGCCGGAGCGCCGCCTCCACCCCGGCGGAGCGCTTGGGATGGCAGACGAGCGTGATGTGCGCCCGCACGGACCGGTTCTCCAGGTCGCCCATGAGCCGGACCGTGTAGCCGAGGATCACGCCGGACGTCTCCAGTCGCTGTAGGCGCGCGGTGACGGTGGAGCGCGACAGGCCGAGCCGGCGGGCAAGGTCCACCGTGGAGGCCCGGGCGTTCTCCCTGAGAAGGGCCAGGATGGCCTTGTCGGTGTCGTCGAGCAGCATAGTGTCGAGCATAGGCGAGCAAAGTGACGAAAGAAAGCGCGCAGACCGGCGGATCGCGCCTTGCGATCGGACAGCGCCCTCCAGCACCCTCTTCGTTCAACCTCAAGGCACGACGACAAGGGAGCGACCCATGTGCAAGGACATCGTGGTCATCGGCGGCGGCAAGATCGGCTCCACCATCGCCGGCATGCTGGTCGCCAGCGGCGACTATGCGGTGACGGTGGTCGACCGCTCCCGCGACGCGCTGGAGCGCATCGACGTGCCGGGCGACGTGGAGCGCCGGGTGCTCGACATCGAGGACGGCCGCGCCCTCACCGGCCTCCTGGCCGGCCGGTTCGCGGTGCTCTCCGCCGCCCCCTGGCACTTGACGATCCGCGTCGCCGAGGCGACTCGCGCGGCGGGTGTGCACTATCTGGACCTCACCGAGGACGTCGCCACCACACGGCGGGTAAAACAGCTCGCCGCCGATGCGGACAGCGCCTTCATCCCTCAATGCGGCCTTGCGCCCGGCTTCATCTCCATCGTCGCCGCCGACCTGATCCGGCGTTTCGACGCGGTGGACAGCGTGCGCATGCGCGTCGGCGCGCTGCCGCAGTTTCCTTCCAACGCGCTCAACTACAATCTCACCTGGTCGACCGACGGGGTGATCAATGAGTACTGCGAGCCCTGCGAGGCGGTGGTGAACGGCGCGCTCAGGGAGGTGCAGCCGCTGGAGGAGCGGGAGGAATTCTCCCTCGACGGCGTCGCCTACGAGGCCTTCAACACCTCCGGCGGGCTCGGCACCCTGGCGGAGACGCTGGCCGGCCAGGTGCGGACGCTCAACTACAAGACCATCCGCTATCCGGGCCATGCGGCCATCATGAAGGCGCTGCTCAACGACCTCCGCCTCCGCGACCGCCGGGACGTGCTGAAGGACATCCTGGAACAGGCGGTGCCGACCACCCTGCAGGACGTGGTGATCGTCTTCGTCACTGTCAGCGGCACCCGCGAGGGCCGGCTGGTGCAGGACACCTTCGCCCAAAAGGTCTATGCCCGGCCGGTGAACGGCATCCTGCACTCGGCCATCCAGGTGACCACCGCCGCCGGCATCTGTGGCGTGCTCGACCTTCTGGCCGAGGGCGCTCTGCCGGCGCGGGGGCTGGTGCGACAAGAGGCGGTGCCGCTTTCGGCCTTCCTCGGCAACCGGTTCGGCGCCCTCTACGGGTCGGACGCCGGGCTCGCCCACGCGGCCTGACAAAAAGAGGCTCCACGGGGCGAAAGGCGTTCGCGCGACGGGGCCGGTTGGCCTGTCCATGCGAACGCGGCTAGGATCGGGCGATCGAGCCTCAAGCGCCGGAGCGCCGCCCATGTCCCTCGACGCCCTCCTTGCCGACCTCCTCGACCAGGAACGCCGGCTGGTCTTCCGCCGCTTCGACAATGACACGGCGATCGCGCTCGGCCTTGCCATCGTGGAGGAGGCGCGCCGGCGCGCGCTCGCCGTGACCGTGAACGTGACCCGCTCGGGCCAGCAGATCTTCCACATGGCTCTGCCCGGCACCACGGCGGACAACGACCACTGGGTCGCCCGCAAGACCGCCGTGGTGATGCGGTTCGGGCATTCGTCCTACTACATGGGCCGGAAGGCGGTGCAGAAGGGCATACCCTTCCACGAGGCCTATCTGGTGGATCCGCTGGCCTATGCGGCGCACGGCGGCTGCTTTCCGGTGACCGTGGCGGGCACGGGGCTCGTCGGCACGGTGACGGTGTCCGGCCTACCGCAAGAGGAGGACCACGCGCTGGTGGTTGCCGTGATGGAGCGCTTCCTCGCCGACCAACCGGACGGCTGAAGCGCGAGAAGCGGAACAGCGATCGCGCGGGAATGAGAGCGGGCCGGGGTCGTTCTTCTTCGAGCGCGGCGCGTGGCGATGGCTGGAGCGGCCGTCCGGCCAGCCGGCCAGGAAGGCAAGCACTGGCGAACACGTCGCGTGTGCGCCACGATTTCGATTCTGTGTGCCATCATTGTTTGGCGCCGTTCATCGAGTATTCACCTTCGCCATACTTCGCAACCAATCGGCCTCGTCTCGACCAGATCTGCCATGATGTGAGCTGGAGAGCGCCTTCAGGCGCGCTCAATTGAAGAACATCGTCCAGGGCCCTTGATCCCACTGAAGAGATCGCGGAACCAACCAGGCGCATCCCGGTTCTTTCCGCACCTCTGCCGTTTCCGGGAAGGCCAAGACCCATGGACAAGAAGAAATCCCACCTCCTCGCGGGCGTGTTCGTCCCCGTGATGCTGCTGGCCGCTGCGCCGGCGCTCGCGGCGCCAGAGGCTCTCCTTCTCGCCCAGGCCGAGGAGCCGCCGCCCTTGCCGCCGGTCGAAGCGCCGCCAGGCGACCCGTCCGAACAGATGGAGCGCCAGCCGGAGGCGGAAGCGCCGCCGCCTCCGGCCGTTGAAGCGCCGCCGCCGGAGCCGGAGGCCCCGCCGCCGGAAGCGCCGCCGCCGGAAGCGCCGGCCGAAGCCGCGCCGGAGCCCGCACCGCCGGCCCCGGAAGCCGAAACGCCACCGCCCCCGGAAGCCGAAGCGCCGCCCGAGCCCGCCGCCCCGCCCGAGCCGGAGCCGCCCGCTGCCGAAGCGCCGCCGGAGGATCCGGAGGGCCAGCAGCGCCGCTCGTCCGAACCCGAACCTGAGCCCGCGCCCGAAGCACCCGCCCCGGAGGCACCGGCCGAGGCCGCGCCTTCTCAGGCGGAGGAGCCCGCCGCCGCACCGGAAGCGCCGGCCGAAACGGCGCCTGCCCCCGATGTGCCCGATCCGGCCGCGACCGAGGCTCCGCGCGCGGCGGAGGAGCCCGTCGCCGACGCCGACCGCGCCGAGGAGGACCGGTCCCCGGAGGCCGCCCGTGAACGGCGCGACGACGTGCGCGAGGAACTGCGCCGCCGGCAGCAGGAGGGCGACACCGCCGATCGGCCCGCCGATGCACCCGCCGCCGATGCGCCCGCAGCCGATGTGCCGGCCGCCGCGACGGCGCCCGACGCCGCGTCCGAGCCGGAGGCCGCCGGCGCGGCGGACGGCCGCCGCGATCGCCTTCGGGCCCTGGAGGATCGCCGGGAGCGGCGCGAGGAGGCGCTCGACAGCGACCTCGACGCGGCGGAACGCGATGCCCGCCGGGCCGAGCGGCTGCGCGACCGCGAAGAGCGGCTCGCCGACCGCGAGGAGCGCTTGCGGCTCTTCGAGGATCGCCAGGACGAGCGGCTCAGCGACATCCGCCGGGAACGCCGGGAGATCCGCGACGAGGACGGCCGTGTGGTGATCGTGGAGCCGGGTGGCCGCCGCATCATCCGCGACGAAGGCCGGACGATCATCCGCTACAACGAGATCGACCGGCTCGGCTTCGGCGCCGACGACGTGACAACGGAAGACCGGGACGGCGGCACCGTCACCACCATCGTGCGGCCCGGCGGTGTCCGGGTGATCACCGTGACGGACGCCGAGGGCCGCGTGCTCCGGCGAACCCGCCGGACCCGCGACGGCGACGACTACGTGCTCTTCGACAACACCCGCTCCTCCGGCCGGGGTCGCGACGCCGACGACTACTATGTGGTGGACGTGGAGCCGCCGGTGTGGGACGTGCCGGAGGACCAGTATATCGTCGAGGCGGACGAGGCCTCGCCGGAGGCCATCTACGAGGCCTTCGCGGCCGCACCGGTGGATCGGCCGCAGCAGCGCTACAGCCTCGACCAGGTGGTGAACACGCCGGCGCTGCGCGAGCGCGTCCGCCGGGTGGACATCGACACGATCACCTTCGACACCGGCTCGTCGCGGGTGAACGAGGACCAGATCGGCGCGCTGGAGACCATCGCGGACGCCATCCTCTCCGTGCTGGAGAAGAACCCGAACGAGGTCTTTCTCATCGAGGGCCACACGGACGCGGTCGGCGGCGATCTCGACAACCTGTCCCTCTCCGATCGACGGGCCGAGGAGGTGGCGGCGCTTCTGACGGAATACTACGACGTTCCGGCGGAAAACCTCACCACCAAGGGCTACGGCGAGCAGTATCTGAAGGTGAACACCGAGGGCGCGGAGCGGGACAACCGGCGCGTGACCATGCGCCGGATCACCGATCTCCTGGAGACCAGCCAGGCCCGCTAGGCCGCGGCGCTCAGTCCGGCAGGGAAACGGGCCGCTTCCCGAACGGGGAAGCGGCCCGTCGCCGTTCGGCGCGGGACTCGACAAGTTGTCGCGGCCGCTTCACAAAGAGCGCCTGCAAGGGGCGGCGACAGGCGCCCGGGAGGCCGGTCTTGGAAATCAAGTGGCTGGAGGACTTCGTGAGCCTCGCCAACACGCGCAGCTTTTCCAAGTCGGCGGTGGAGCGGCACGTGACCCAGTCCGCTTTCAGCCGGCGGATCCAGCAGCTGGAGCAGTGGCTGGGCGTGCCTCTCGTCGATCGCTCCACCTATCCAACCACCCTCACGGCGGAAGGCCGCCGGTTTCGCGAGACGGCCGAGGAGGTGCTGCGCCTTCTCTATGTGGAGCGCTCGCAGCTCCGGTCCGGGCGGCTGCCGACCCAGAACACGGTGACGCTCTCCACCATCCACACCCTGTCGATCAGTTTCTTCCCGACCTGGCTGAAGACCGTGGAGGAGGGCTTCGGCCCGATCAACGCCCGGCTCATCACCGACAATTTCCACGACAGCGTCCGGGTGTTCGCCGAAGGGGACTGCGACTTCCTGCTGACCTACGTCCATCCAAGGGTGCCGGTGCTCCTCGATCCCGAGCGCTATCCCTACCTGGAGCTTGGCACCGACCGCCTGATCCCGGTGTCCGCCCCGCGCGAGGATGGCCGTCCCTGTTACATCCTGCCTGGAACGCCGGAGCGGCCGGTGCCGACGCTGAACTATCTGCCCGAGACGTTTCTCGGCAAGCTCACCGGCATCCTGGTGGCGGAACGGGGCGAGACCTTGCACCTCGCCAGCCTCTACGAGAACGCCATGGCGGAGGCGCTGAAGATGATGGCCATCACCGGCCGCGGCCTCGCCTGGCTGCCGGAGAACAGCGTCGGCCAGGAGATCGCCTCGGGATCCCTCGTCGTCGTGGACCCGACCATCTCGGTGGAGATGGGCATCCGCATCTATCGGTCCATGGACAAGGTGCGGCCGACGGTGGAGCGCCTCTGGCGCTTCCTGAAAGACCGCGCCGCCGTCGCCGCGGTGGCCTGACCGCCCCACGCATCTTGCCGCCGATCAGCCCGCTTCGAGCCGCCGCAATGACGGCGACGGCGTGTTCGGATGTGCACTATTTTTCGGCAACCTGCTTTTCACACGGGGGCAGGCGACGTCGCGAACCGGCTGAATCGGCCCATATGCCGAGAAAAACAGCGTGATTGTTCCTTCGGCGGATGGTTATCCAGTTTCGGAATGAGCGATCCAAATTTCGGGCATTGGATGTGAGGAAAACCTCGTATTATCTTTTCCCAGCCCGCAGAGGCAGCAACAAACAGAAATTGCCATACGGCAGGGGGTTATAGTCGATGCTTGATCGGTCTTGGAAGTCCGTGGCGCTTGGTGCGGCGTTCGTGATGGGTTCGGCCGTGGCCGGCTCCGCGGCTACGCTCGACACCGTCAAGAGCAAGGGTTTCGTCCAGTGCGGCGCCAGCACCGGCCTTGCCGGTTTCTCCGAGCCGGATGATGCCGGCAACTGGAAGGGTCTGGACGCGGACTACTGCCGCGCCATCGCGGCCGCCGTGTTCGGCGACGCCACCAAGGTGAAGTACACCCCGCTCACCGCCAAGGAGCGCTTCACCGCGCTGCAGTCCGGCGAAGTGGACGTGCTGATCCGCAACACCACCTGGACCATGTCCCGCGACACGTCGATGGGCATGATCTTCGCCGGTGTGAACTACTACGACGGCCAGGGCTTCATCGTGAAGAAGTCGGTGGGCGTCAGCTCGGCCAAGGAGCTGAACGGCGCCACGGCCTGCGTGCAGACCGGCACCACCACCGAGCTCAACCTCTCGGACTACTTCAAGACCAACGGCATGGAATACCAGCCGGTGGTGGTGGAGAAGGACGACGAGGCGATCGCCGCCTACGAGGCGGGCCGTTGCGACGTCTACACCACGGACGCCTCGGGTCTCTACGCGTCGCGCCTGAAGTTCGCCAACCCGGACGATCACGTGGTTCTGCCGGAGATCATCTCCAAGGAGCCGCTCGGCCCGGTGGTGCGCCAGGGTGACGAACAGTGGCTCAACATCGTCAAGTGGACGCACAACGCCATGCTGGCCGCCGAGGAACTCGGCGTGACCCAGGCGAACGTCGACGAGATGAAGGCGACCGAGAACCCGGACATCAAGCGTCTGCTCGGCGCGGATGGCACGTTCGGCGAGTCGCTCGGCCTCTCCAACGACTGGGCCTACAACATCGTCAAGCAGGTCGGAAACTACGGTGAGGTCTTCGACCGCAACGTGGGCACCGGCTCGCCGCTGAACATCGAGCGCGGCCTCAACGCCCTGTGGACCGACGGCGGTCTGCAGTACGCCCCGCCGATCCGCTGATCGACGACTGGCGGCCCGGGGCGTGAAGCTCCGGGCCGCCTTTCACCGATCCGACGGACGCTGCCACGGGCGATGCCATTCCCTTGCGGACACCGCGATCGATCGCGGTTGGTGTCCTTGCAAGATGAGGGGCTGGAGCGGTCGTTCCGGCACAGCGTGTGGCGTCCGCCCATTCGGATCTTGATCCTGCACCCTCGTCGAAGCCATCGCGTCCCGCGACTTGGCGCCGCCGAGGAGGTGGCCTCGATCGATCGGTCGCGTCATGCCGAACGCGCACCATCGCGGGTTCCGCCGAGGTTTTTGGATCGATGATAGCGTGACGACGCGCGGACCGCCGCCCACCCGGGTCGTCGGACCGTCTTCCGTCGCTTCAGACTTGTTCCGGCCGGCATCCCGCGGCCCGAATTCGCCGTCCTGCCCTCTCCATCGCGAGCGCATCCGATGACAGCCAGCACGAGCGCGACGCCCGGTTCGGCGAAACCTCGCCACAATCTTCTCTACGACCCGAAGGTACGCGGGATCCTGTTCCAGGTCGCGCTGATCCTGGGCCTGATCTTCCTGTTCTGGGAGATCGCCCACAACGTCGCCATCAACCTCGCCCGGCTCAACGTCGCCTCCGGCTTCGGCTTTCTGGAGAGCCGGGCCGGCTTCGACATGGCGCAGACGCTGATCCCCTACACCAACGACAGCACCTATGGCCGGGCCATCCTGACGGGCTTCCTGAACACGCTTCTGGTGGCCGTGGTCGGCATCGTGCTCGCCACCATCGTGGGCTTCCTGGTCGGGATCGCGCAGCTTTCGCCCAACTGGCTGCTGCGGCAGGTGACCCGGGTCTACATCGAGCTGTTCCGGAACGTGCCGCTGCTCGTGTCGCTGCTGTTCTGGTACAAGGGCGTGCTCGCGGTGCTGCCGGCCCCGCGCCAGGGCTACGAGCTCGGGTTCGGCATGATCCTCTCCAACCGCGGCCTGTCGGTGCCGCGCGGCATCGCCGGCGACCTCTTCTGGCTGACGCCTCTCGCCTTCGCCCTCGGGGCGGCGGCGCTGGTCGGGATCGCCCGCTGGAACCGGCAGCGCCAGCTGGCAACGGGCCAACGCATCGGCATGCTGCTGCCGTCGCTCGGCCTGCTGCTCGGCCTGCCGCTCGTGGTCTTTCTCCTCACCGGCGCGCCGCTCAGCTTCGAATATCCCGAGCTGAAGGGCTTCAACTTCGCCGGCGGCACCACGATCATCCCGGAACTGCTGGCGCTGGAGCTTGGTCTCGTCATCTACACCTCGGCCTTCATCGCCGAGACGGTGCGCGCCGGCATCCAGGCGATCAGCAAAGGCCAGTCCGAGGCGGCCTTTGCCCTCGGCCTTCGTCCCGGCGTCACCACGCGGCTGGTGATCGTGCCGCAGGCCATGCGAGTGATCATCCCGCCGCTGACCAGCCAGTACCTGAACCTCACCAAGAACTCCTCGCTGGCGCTCGCCATCGGCTACCCGGACCTCGTCGCGGTCGCCGGCACGGTGCTCAACCAGAGCGGACAGGCGCTCGAAGTGATCGGCATCGTGATGCTGACCTACCTGACGCTCAGCCTGCTGACGTCCGCCTTCATGAACTGGTTCAACGCGCGCGTCGCGCTGGTGGAGCGCTGAAGACATGTCCGACATCGGCACTTCCTACGTCCGCCAGCAGATGGCGCCACCGGCGCCGGCTCCTTCCAGCGCCGTCGGGGCGACGGCCTGGCTCCGCCAGAACCTCTTCTCTTCGCCGCTCAACACGGCCCTCACCCTCGTGTCGGCGCTCTTCATCGCCTGGGTGGTGCCGCCGCTCCTCTCCTTCCTGGTGTTCGACGCGGTCTGGACCGGTGAGAACCGGGAGGCCTGCATCGTGCCGGAGGCCGGCGCCTGCTGGGCCTTCGTGAAGGCGAAGTTCAGCCAGTTCATGTACGGCCGCTATCCCATCGAAGAACGCTGGCGGGTGGACCTGACGGGCATCCTGCTCGTGGCCGGGCTGGTGCCGCTGGCCATCCCGCAGGTGCCCTACAAGCGCCAGAACGCCATTTTCACCCTGGCGGTCTTCCCGGTGCTCGCCTTCATCCTGCTCTACGGCGGCGTGTTCGGCCTGCCGACTGTGGAGACCTCGCTCTGGGGCGGCCTGATGCTGACGCTGGTGATCGCCATCGTGGGCATCGCCACCTCCCTGCCCCTCGGCGTGCTCCTCGCCCTCGGGCGGCGATCGCAACTGCCGATCATCAAGACCGTGTCGGTGGTCTTCATCGAGTTCTGGCGCGGCGTGCCGCTGATCACCGTGCTCTTCATGGCGAGCGTGATGCTGCCGCTCTTCCTGCCGGCCGGCGTCAACTTCGACAAGCTGCTCCGGGCGCTGATCGGCGTGTCGCTCTTCTCGTCCGCCTACATGGCCGAGGTGGTGCGCGGCGGCCTGCAGGCCATCCCCAAGGGCCAGTACGAAGCCGCCATGGCGGTGGGCCTCGGCTACTGGCAATCGATGCGGCTGGTGATCCTGCCGCAGGCGCTGAAGATCGTGATCCCGGGCATCGTCAACACGCTGATCGGCCTCTTCAAGGACACGTCGCTGGTGCTAATCATCGGCCTCTTCGACCTTCTGGCGATCGTGCAGTCCAACTTCACCGACACCAACTGGGCCGGGCCGACCACCCCGATCACGGGCTACATCTTCGCCGCCTCGGTGTTCTGGATCTTCTGCTACGGCATGTCCATGTACTCCCGCTACATGGAGCGCCGGCTCGACACCGGGCACCGCAAATGACCGACGCGGTCGCCGCATCGCGGCGCCCGGGACCCGCCTTTGCATGAACTGCGCCCCGATGGGGCGATCGGCCCCGAAGGGCGGCCGCTGACCGGAAGAGGACCGTCATGAGCGAGAACACCGCCCGCGTGGAGGATATTGCGATCGACCGCTCGAAGCTGCAGATCGGCAACGAGGTCGCCGTCGAGCTCATCGGCGTGAACAAGTGGTACGGCGAGTTCCACGTGCTCCGCGACATCAACCTGAAGGTCCGGCGCGGCGAGCGCATCGTGGTCTGCGGTCCGTCCGGCTCTGGCAAGTCCACCATGATCCGCTGCATCAACCGGCTGGAGGAACACCAGAAGGGCCAGATCATCGTCGACGGCACCGAGCTCACCAACGATCTGAAGAAGATCGACGAGGTGCGGCGTGAGGTCGGCATGGTGTTCCAGCACTTCAACCTCTTCCCGCACCTGACCATCCTGGAGAACTGCACCCTCGCCCCCATGTGGGTGCGCAAGCTGCCGAAGAAGCAGGCCGACGAGATCGCCATGGAGTATCTCGCCAAGGTGCGGATCCCCGAGCAGGCGAACAAGTATCCCGGCCAGCTCTCCGGTGGCCAGCAGCAGCGTGTGGCGATCGCCCGCTCCCTCTGCATGAACCCCAAGATCATGCTGTTCGACGAGCCGACATCGGCGCTCGACCCGGAAATGGTCAAGGAGGTGCTGGACGTGATGATTTCGCTCGCCGAGAGCGGGATGACCATGCTCTGCGTCACCCACGAGATGGGCTTCGCCCGCCAGGTGGCCAACCGGGTGATCTTCATGGACCAGGGCCAGATCGTCGAGCAGAACGATCCGGACACCTTCTTCACCAACCCGCAGCACGAGCGGACCCAGCTCTTCCTGAGCCAGATTCTGCACTGACCCCCGGATCGAGACGTTCGGACGGGTCCGAACGTCTCGAAGAGGCGGATCCGCCCGGCCGCGCCGAACCAACGGCCGGTGCGCCCGGACGAAGCGCGGATACCGAAGCGCCGCTGCTTTCATCGGCCGATGCACGCGCCCGTCGAGACCCGACCGCCGCGCAGCTCAGCCGTAACGGTGCTGCATCACCGCGTAGAGGGCGCGGATCACCTGGGCCTCCCCACCGTCGGGCTTGCCGGGCTTGGCGCTCGGCGTCCAGCCGAAGATGTCCGCGTGCATCCAGGTGCGCGCCGCCTGCACGAACCGCCCCAGGAACAAGGCGGCCGTGATGGAGCCTGCGAAACCGCCCGTCGCCACATTGTTGAGATCCGCCACCTTGGAGGCGAGCAGGCTGTCGTAGGCGGGCCAGAGGGGCATGCGCCAGAGCGGGTCGTGCACCGCCCGGCCCGCCTCCGCGAGGGCAGCGGCGAAGTCGTCGTCCCGCGTGTAGACCGGCGGAAGGTCCGGGCCGAGCGCCACCCGTGCCGCACCGGTGAGTGTCGCCATGTCGACCAGGAGATCCGGCGCCTCCTCGTCGGCGAGCGCCAGGGCGTCGGCGAGAATGAGCCGGCCTTCCGCGTCCGTGTTGCCGATCTCCACCGTCAGCCCCTTGCGGCTGCGATAGACGTCGCCCGGACGGAAGGCGCGGCCTGAGATGGCATTCTCCACGATCGGCACGATCACCCGCAGCCGGACGCGCAGGCCCGCCTCCATGACCATTTGGGCAAGGCCGAGCACGTTGGCGGCGCCGCCCATGTCCTTCTTCATCAAGAGCATCCCGGTGTCGGACTTGATGTCGAGGCCGCCAGTGTCGAACACCACGCCCTTGCCGACCAGCGTGACCTTCGGATCGCGCTCGTCGCCCCAGGTCACGTCCAGAAGCCGCGGCGCGCGCTCGCTGCCGGCGCCGACCGCATGGATCAGGGGGAAGTTCGCGTCCAGGAGATCGTCGCCAACGATCTCGGTCACCGCCGCCCCGTGCCGATCCGCCACGGCGCGGATCGCCGCAGCCAGATCCGCCGGTCCGAGGTCGTTGGCCGGGGTGTTGATGAGGTCGCGCACCATGTGCACCGCCCGGGCGATCCGGTCGACCTGACGGATGTCGACGGTGGAGGGCACCACCAGCCGCGGCACGGCCTCGCGCGGCTTGACGTATCGCTCGAACCGGTAGCCGCCGAGGGCGAAGGCCGTGACAGCGGCGGCAAGATCGCCCTCGAAGGTGGCGAGTCGGTAAAGGCCGGGCGGCAGGACGGTGGCGAGCTTGCCCGGCAGGAAGGGCGACCGGGCCGGATCGTCCGCCTTGCCGAGGCCGAACAGCACGGCACCCGGGGCACCGCTCGCCTCCGGCACGATCAGGTGGCTTCCCGCCGCGGCCTTGAACCCGTTGGCGGCGACCCAGCGACCGGCCCCCTCCCCCAGCGCCTCCACCGTCTCGGAGAGGCCATCCTCGGTCAGGACGTGGACCGGAATGGCGGGCTCGGTGGTATCGGCAGCGACCAAGGTGGCAAGCAAGGCGGAGATCCTCGAATTGTGAGCGCCGGCGGCGCGGGTCGGCCGGATGATGGCCCGCCGCGGCCTTCCCGGGCAAGCGGGCTTGCCTTGCAAGAGGTGCCAAGCGACATGCGCGGCAGACCAAGGTGGGCGGCGGTTAACCAGTCGTTAGGGTTAACGCTTTACTGATTTGCCCGAGACAGCCGATGCCGGAAAGATCGATGCGCCACGCTCCTGCCCGCCGCTCCCTCGCCCTCCTCGGGATTCTTTTGCCGCTGACGCTGGCGGTCGCCGGATGCCAGAGCGGATCCGCCGTCGGCAGCCACGGCGGCGTCACGGTCACCGGGTCGACGAACCTCACCGACCAGCAGATCGCCACGGCAACGCAGACCTGGGGCGCCCGCTACGACAAGGACCCCAAGGACCGGGTGGCGATCCTCAACTTCGCCGCCGCCCTCCGGCTGAACGGCCAGGCCGACCAGGCCGTGGCGGTGATGCGCAAGGGCGTGCTCGCCCATCCGAAGGACCAGGAGATCGCCGCGGCCTACGGCAAGGCGCTGGCGGCGAACGGCGAGTTCGAAAACGCCCTCCGGGTGATTCGCAACGCCCAATCCGCCGAACGGCCGGACTGGAAGCTGCTCTCCGCCGAAGGTGCCATCCTCGACCAGATGGGCCAGACGGCCGACGCGCGGGCGCTTTACGAAAAGGCCCGCCTGATCGCCCCGGACGAGCCGAGCATCCTCAACAACCTCGCCCTCAGCCATCTCCTCTCCGGCGACCTTCCGCCGGCCGAGCAGTTGCTGCGCCAGGCGTCGGCCTCGCCGAAGGCGAACAGCCGGATCCGTCAGAACCTCGCACTGGTGATCGGCCTGCAGGGTCGCTTCCAGGAGGCCGAGCAGGTGGCCTCGGCCGAGCTCGACCCGGCGCAGGCGGCCGCCAATGTCGCCTATCTGAAGGGCATGATGGCCCAGGCGAACACCTGGAGCGACATCAAGGCGGCCGACAAGAAGAAGACCTCCTGATCGGTCTGCCGTCGGGCGCCGCGCCCGGCGCAGCCTTTCCGGCCGTCGCGGCCGTGCCTTCGGCCAGCAACGCTGCGGCGGTGCTTGATCCGCCGCGCCCGGCTTGCGACAAGGCGCCATGCCGCCGCCGCTCGCGCCCCTTCCCATCGACGCCGCTCTTCCGGACCTCCTGAGGACGCTGACCGCGACGCCGCGCGCCGTCCTGGTGGCGCCGCCCGGCGCCGGCAAGACGACCCGCGTGCCGCTGGCGCTCCTCGGCGAGCCCTGGCGCGGCGACGGGCGGGTGCTGCTGGTGGAACCGCGCCGCATCGCCGCCCGCTCGGCCGCCGCCCGCATGGCCGAGACCCTCGGCGAGGCAGTCGGCGCAACGGTCGGCTACCGGGTGCGCCTCGACAGCCGCATTTCGGCCCGCACCCGGGTGGAGGTGATCACCGAGGGCGTGTTCACCCGCATGATCGTGGACGATCCCACCCTCGACGGGGTGGCGGCCGTGCTCTTCGACGAATTCCACGAGCGCAGCCTCGACGGCGACCTCGGCCTCGCCCTGGCTCTCGACAGCGCCGACGCCCTTCGGGACGACCTTCGGATCCTCGTCATGTCGGCCACCCTCGACGGAGCCCGTGTGGCGGGCCTCCTCGGCGACGCGCCGGTGGTGACGAGCGAGGGCCGCGCGTTTCCGGTCGCAACGCGCCACGTGCCCCGCGACCCGGCCGAGCGCTTCGAGGACCAGGTGGCGGCGCTCGTCCTCCGGGCGCTCGGCGAAGACGCCGGGTCGGCCCTCGTCTTCCTGCCCGGCCAGGGCGAGATCCAGCGGGTGGCCGAGCGGCTGAAGCCGCGCCTGCCGGACGGCGTCGAGCTTGCGCCGCTCTACGGCGCGCTCCCGCCGGCCGAGCAGGACCGGGCGATCCGGCCGGCCACCGAGGGCCGCCGCAAGGTGGTGCTCGCCACCTCCATCGCCGAGACGTCGCTCACCATCGAGGGCGTTCGCATCGTGGTCGACGGCGGGCTCGCGCGGGTGCCGCGCTACGAGCCGGGCACCGGGCTGACCCGGCTGGAGACGGTGCGCGTCTCCCGCGCGGCGGCCGACCAGCGCCGCGGCCGCGCCGGACGTATGGAGCCCGGTGTCTGCTGGCGGCTCTGGGGCGAGGGGCAGACGGCGGCGCTGGAGCCGTTCGACCGGCCGGAAATCCTGGAGGCGGACCTCTCCTCCCTCGTCCTCGACCTCGCCGCCTGGGGCGTCGACGATCCAGGCCGGCTCGCCTTCCTGGATCCGCCGCCGCGCCCGGCATTCGACGAGGCGGTCAAGCTTCTACAGGGCCTCGACGCCCTCGACGCGGACCTTCGGCCGACCGCCGCCGGCCGCGCGCTCGCCCGCCTGCCCCTGCACCCGCGCCTCGCCCACATGGTGATCGCGGCGGCCGCGGAGGGCGAGGCCCTGCTTGCCGCCGACATCGCGGCCGTCCTCACCGAGCGCGGCCTCGGCGGCGACGCCACCGACCTTGCCGAGCGGCTGCGGCGCTTCCGAACAGACCGGGGATCCCGGGCGGAGGACGCCCGGCGGCTGGCCGCCCGTTGGGTGGCGGCCGCAAGCGGCGGCGGCCCACGCGCTGGCCGCGACCAGCGGGGCGGACGGGTGGAGGACGCCGGCCGGCATCTCGCCCGCGCCTACCCGGATCGCGTCGCCCAGGCGCGCGGCGCGCGGGGCGGCTTTCGCCTCGCCAACGGCCGCGGCGGCACCCTGGAGGAGCACGACGCGCTCGCCCGCGAGGCCTTCCTGGTGGTGGCGGACCTGACCGGCCCCGCCGACAAGGCGCGGATCCGCCTGGCGGCCGCGATCGACCGGGCGGACGTGGAGGCGCTCTTCGCCGGTCGGATCAGGGACGGCGTGGTCGTCGCCTGGGACCGGACCGCGCGGGCGGTGCGGGCCCGGCGGGTGCGCCGGGTGGAGGCGCTGGTGCTCGCGGAGGAGCCGGCGAGCGTGCCGGCGTCCCTGGAAACCGCCGTCGCCCTTGCCGGCGGCATTGCCGAGACAGGCGTCGATCGTCTGCCCTGGTCCAAGGACCAGAAGGCGCTTCGTGGCCGGGCGAGCTTTCTTCATGAGACGGTGGGCGAGCCCTGGCCCGACCTCTCCGACGCGGCGCTGAGAGGGGCGCTGCCCGACTGGCTGGCGCCCCACCTCGTCGGCCTCACCCGCTTCGACGAGGTGGACGCGGCCGTTCTCGGGGTGGCGCTCGACGGACTCCTGCCCTACGCCCTCCGCCAGGAGATGGACCGGCTGCTGCCGAGCCACTTCGAGGCGCCGACCGGCAGCCGGGTGCCCATCGACTATGGCGCGGAAGGCGGGCCGGCCATCACCATCCGGGTGCAGGAGCTATTCGGCCTCGACCGGCATCCGAGCGTCGCCGGCGGGCGCGTGCCGCTTGCCGTGGTGCTCACCTCGCCCGCCCACCGGCCGATCCAGACCACCAAGGACCTGCCGGGCTTCTGGCGGGGCTCGTGGCGGGAGGTGGCGAAAGACCTCAAGGGCCGCTACCCGCGCCACCCCTGGCCGGACGACGCCCTCGCGGCTCCGGCAACGACGCGCGCGAAGCCGCGCGGGCCGTGACGGGTTCCACGCTACGGCACGACCTGGGGTGAAAGCCGGCCGACGCGGACCCCTTTCCGCAACAAATTGACAAAATAAGCAAAGTCTTCGCTATTACTGCGATATTCGCTGCCGCAAGGGAAGATTTGATGGACGGCGCATTCTCCACTTGGCTCGTTGAGGCGATCGGTGCGCTCGCAGCAATTCTCGGGACGATATGCTGGCTTCCGCAAGCGATCCGAACCGTTCGCACGCGCGATACCAGGGGTCTTTCGCTTGCGAGCAACCTGTTGCTGCTGACGACCGTGACGCTCTGGTTTCTCTACGGGGTAGCCATCGGCGCATGGCCGCTGGTTGCCGCCAACATCGTCTCGATGGTCCTGATCGGCGCGATCGTCGCCATGAAACTGCGACACGGGTGAATGCCCCATCCCCGGCGGCGGCTGGACAGCGGGAGGTTGTGTCGAGCCGACCATCCAATCCGGGACCTGAGAAGCTCAGGCGCCCCGACAGGTCGAGATTTGGCGGTCCGGATCACACCGTGATCTTCGCCCGCACGGCCTCCTCGTCCATGGTCTCGCGGGTGCCGGACATGATCACCTCGCCGCGGTCCATCACCACGAAGCGGTCGGCGAGATCCTTGGCGAAGTCGAAATACTGCTCCACCAGCACGATGGCCATGGTGCCCTGGTCGCGCAGGTAGGTGATGGCGCGGCCGATGTCCTTGATGATGGAGGGCTGGATGCCCTCCGTCGGCTCGTCGAGCACCAGGAGGCGCGGCCGTGTGACCAGCGCCCGGCCGATGGCGAGTTGCTGCTGCTGGCCGCCGGAGAGGTCGCCGCCTCGGCGCTTCAGCATGTCCTTCAACACGGGGAAGAGCTCGAACACCGTGTCCGGCACGAACCGGTCCTTGCGGGCGATCGGCGCGTAGCCGGTCTCCAGGTTCTCCTTCACGGTGAGAAGCGGGAAGACGTCGCGGCCCTGGGGCACGATGGCAATGCCCTTGCGGGCGCGATCGTGCGGGGTGAGCCGGGAGACGTCCGCCCCTTCCCAGACGATCTTCCCGCCGGAGATGCCCTGCAGGCCCACGATGGCCCGCATCAGCGACGTCTTGCCGACGCCGTTGCGGCCCATCACGCAGGTGACCTTGCCGGGCTCGGCGACCAGCGACACGCCGCGGAGCGCCTGGGCGGCGCCATAGTGCAGGTTGACGGCTTCCACGTTCAGCATGGCCTTGACCTCGTTCAGACGGCGGTTCTCGCGCTGCGGCGGCGGCGCGGCGGCACCCCCCACCCTGCCCTCCCCCTCAAGGGGGGAGGGTTCTCGTGTCCTGACGGCATGGAGCCCTTGACAAAGACCCCTCATTTTCAAGGTCTGGCACCCCCTCCCCCCCTTGAGGGGGAGGGTAGGGTGGGGGAAGAACCCCCTCAACGGCCTAGATAGACTTCCACCACCTTCGGATTGCTCGACACCGCGTCGAGCGATCCTTCCGCCAGCACGGTGCCCTCGTGCAGCACCGTGACCTTCACCCCGAGATCGCGCACGAACGTCATGTCGTGCTCCACCACCACGACCGACTGGGTCTTGGCGATCTCCCGGAGGAGAATGGCCGTTTCGGCGGTTTCGGCGTCCGTCATGCCGGCGGCGGGCTCGTCGACGAGCAGGAGGCGCGGTTCCTGGGCGAGCAGCATGCCGATCTCCAGCCACTGCTTCTGGCCGTGGCTGAGCCGGGCGGCGAGCATCTTGCGCTTGTCGGTGAGGCGGGTGGTGGCGAGGAGTTCGTCCACTCGCGCCGCCTCCGCCCTGGTTGTCTGGTGGAAGAGGGTCGCGAAGGCGCCACGCTTGGCCTTGAGGGCGAGGACGATGTTGTCCTCCACCGTGTGGCTCTCGAACACCGTCGGCTTCTGGAACTTGCGTCCGATGCCGAGGTTGGCGATCTTCGCCTCGTCCAGCCGGGTGAGGTCGGTGGAGCCCTCGAAGAGCACGTCGCCCGTGTCCGGCTTGGTCTTGCCGGTGATGATGTCCATCATGGTGGTCTTGCCGGCGCCGTTCGGGCCGATGATGGCCCGCATCTCGCCCGGCGCCAGCACCAGGGACAGGTTGTTGATCGCCTTGAACCCGTCGAACGCCTTGTTGACGCCGTCGAGGTAGAGGAGCGTGCCTTCGGCCTTGTCCGTCATGGTTCGGCTCCTTACTCGGCGGGTTCGGGGGCGAGCGACGCCGGGGCGGCCGGACGGCGGCGGTTCGCCCAAAAGGCCTGGACAGTTCCGACGATGCCCTTCGGCAGGAAGAGCGTGACCACGATGAAGAGAGCGCCGAGGGCGAACAGCCAGAACTCGGGCAGCACGCCGGTGAACCAGGTCTTGCCGAAGTTGACCGTGATGGCGCCGACGATGGGTCCGACCAGGGTGCCGCGGCCGCCGACGGCGACCCAGATCACAGCCTCGATGGAGTTGGCCGGCGCGAACTCCGACGGGTTGATGATGCCGACCTGCGGCACGTAGAGCGCCCCGGCGACGCCGGCCATCATGGCCGACAGGGTCCAGACGAAGAGCTTGTAGTTCTCCACCCGGTAGCCGAGAAAGCGGGTGCGGCTCTCCGCGTCGCGCACGCCGACCAGCACCTTGCCGAGCTTGGAGCGCGTGATGGCCGAGGCGATGAAGAAGAAGAGCGCCAGGAAGAGCACCGTGAGGGCGAAGAGCGTCGCCCGGGTGGTGTCCGCCTGCACGTTGTAGCCGAGGATGTCCTTGAAGTCGGTCAGGCCGTTGTTGCCGCCGAAGCCCATGTCGTTGCGGAAGAAGGCGAGCAACAGGGCGTAGGTCAGCGCCTGGGTGATGATGGAGAGGTAGACGCCGGTGACACGGGAGCGGAAGGCGAACCAGCCGAACACGAAGGCGATCGCGCCGGGCACCAGCACCACCATCAGGGCGGCGAACCAGAACATGTCGAAGCCGTACCAGAACCACGGCAGTTCCTTCCAGTTCAGGAACACCATGAAGTCCGGCAGGATCGGGTCGGCGTAGACGCCGCGGGTGCCGATCTGGCGCATCAGGTACATGCCCATGGCATAGCCGCCAAGGGCGAAGAAGGCGCTGTGGCCGAGCGAGAGGATGCCGCAATAGCCCCACACCAGGTCCACCGCCAAGGCGAGCAGCGCGTAGGCGAAATACTTGCCCATCAGGGTGACCAGATAGGTCGGCACGTGCAGCGGATGGTCCGGCGGCAGCATCAGGTTGGCCGCCGGCACCAGGAGCGCGATGGCGATCAGGATGGCGACGACGATCCGTGCCCGTGTGTCGAAGCCGTTGAGGAGGAAGCCAGTGATCATGCCTCGATCGCCCTTCCCTTGAGCGCGAACAGGCCGCGCGGACGCTTCTGGATGAAGAGGATGATGAAGACGAGGAGCAGGATCTTGCCGAGCACCGCGCCGGCGTAGGGCTCCATCAGCTTGTTGGCGATGCCGAGCGTCATGGCGCCGACCAGCGTGCCCCAGAGATTGCCCACCCCGCCGAACACCACGACCATGAAGCTGTCGATGATGTAGCCCTGGCCGAGGTTGGGAGAGACGTTGCCGATCTGGCTGAGGGCGACGCCGGCGATGCCGGCGATGCCGGAGCCTAGGCCGAAGGTGAAGGCGTCGACCCAGGGGGTGCGGATACCCATGGCGCTCGCCATCGAACGGTTCTGGGTCACCGCGCGGGTCTGCAGGCCGAAGGTCGTCCGCTTCAGCACCAGCATCAGCCCGGCGAACACGACGAGCGAGAACACGATGATCCAGAGCCGCGACCAGGTGATGGAGAGTTCGCCCACCATGAACGAGCCGGACATCCAGGAGGGATTGCCCACCTCCCGGTTCTGGGCGCCGAAGATGGTGCGCACCGCCTGTTGCAGGATGAGGGAGACGCCCCAGGTGGCGAGCAGCGTCTCCAGCGGCCGGCCGTAGAGCCAGCGGATCACGGAGCGCTCGATGAGGACGCCGATGCCGCCGGAGACCAGGAAGGCGAGCGGCAGGGCGATCAGCAGTGAATAGTCGAAGAGGCCGGGCGCGGAGGTGCGGATGATCTCCTGCACCACGAAGGTGGTGTAAGCGCCGATCATCACCATCTCGCCATGGGCCATGTTGATGACCCCCATCACACCGAAGGTGATGGCAAGGCCGATGGCGGCGAGGAGGAGGACGGAGCCGAGCGATATGCCGTAGCTGATGTTCTGGGCGGCATCCCAGAGGAGCAGGCCGCTCTCGATCGAGGTGGCCGCCTTGCGGGCCGCTTCGCCGACCGGACCTTCCAGACCGGTGTAGGAGGTCAGCATGGCGAGCGCGTCGCGGGTGCCGAGGTCGCCGATGGTCTCGACGGCGGCGAGCTTGTCGGCCTCGGGCAGGTCGGAGGCCATCACGGCCGTCGCTCGGGCGGCGATCATGACGCCCTTCACGCCCTCGTCAGGCTCGGCCGCGATGGCGGCGTCGAGGGCCGGGATAGCGCTGGCATCCTTGGATTTCATCACGGCCTCGGCCGCGGACCGGCGTACCGCCGGATCGTCGCTGCGCAGCGTCAGCGTGCCAATGGCGGCGGCGACGGTGCGGCGCAGGCGGTTGTTGACGCGGATCTTCTCCACCGCTGCCTTCGGCACCATGCCGAGGTCGGCGCCGGTGACCGGATCGGTCAGCTTCAGCTCACGGCCGGCGGCCTCCGTGAGCACCACCACCCGGTCGGCCTTGCGCACGAAAAGGTCGCCGGAGCCGAGCTTGTCCAGGATGGACGAGACCCGGTCGTCGCCGGTCGCCACCAGGGCGCCGATGGCCGCTTCCACCTCGTCGAACCCCCCCTCCGCCAGCTGGTTGACCAGCCTGCTGAGATCCGGATCCGCAATCGCCGTCGCGGCGGCCGCGGTCGGGGCGAGGGCCGCCGACAGCATCAGCCACAGGGCGGTGACCAGAACCGTGAGTGCGCGCATCTCGGCTTCCCCGCTCCCAGAAGTCCGCCGGCCGCGACGCGCGGACGGGCATTCGCCGGGTGGGTCGCCCCACCCGGTCGGTGATGATGCAAACGGCCCGCCAACCGGCGGGCCGCGAACGCTTCAGGAGACGATCAGCCGCCGCACTTGCCGGTGACGACGTTGAAGTTGCCGCAGGAGAGCGGCTTGCGCCAATCGGCGATCAGGTCCTTGGAGCCTTCCAGGTAGTCCGACCACTCGTCGCCGACCACGAGACCAGCGGTCTGCGATACGATCTCGAACTGGCCGTCGGCCTGGATCTCGCCGATCAGGACCGGCTTGGTGATGTGGTGGTTCGGCATCATGGCCGAGTAGCCGCCCGAGAGGTTCGGCACCGAGACGCCGATCAGGCTGTCGATCACCATGTCCGGCTCGACCGAGCCGGCCGCCTCGACCGCCTTCACCCACATGTTGAAGCCGATGTAGTGGGCTTCCATCGGGTCGTTGGTCACGCGCTTGTCGTTCTTCGTGTAGGCCTGCCAGCCTTCGATGAAGGTGGCGTTCACCTCGGCGTCGACCGACTGGAAGTAGTTCCACGCGGCCAGGTGCCCAACCAGCGGGGCGGTGTCGAGACCGGCCAGCTCTTCCTCGCCGACCGAGAAGGCGACGACCGGGATGTCCTCGGCCTTGATGCCCTGGTTGCCGAGCTCCTTGTAGAAGGGCACGTTGGCGTCGCCGTTGATGGTCGACACCACGGCGGTCTTCTTGCCGGCCGAGCCGAACTTCTTGATGTCGGCGACGATGGTCTGCCAGTCGGAATGACCGAACGGCGTGTAGTTGATCATGATGTCTTCCGGAGCCACGCCCTTGGCGAGCAGGTAGGCTTCCAGGATCTTGTTGGTCGTGCGCGGGTAGACGTAGTCGGTGCCGGCCAGCACCCAACGCTCCACGCCTTCCTCGGCGGCGAGATAGTCGACGGCCGGGATCGCCTGCTGGTTCGGGGCGGCGCCGGTGTAGAACACGTTGCGCTCGGACTCCTCGCCCTCGTACTGGACGGGATAGAAGAGGATGGAGTTCAGCTCCTTGAACACCGGCAGCACGGACTTGCGGCTGACCGAGGTCCAGCAGCCGAACACGACCGAGACCTTCTCCTTCTCGATCAGCTCGCGGGCCTTCTCGGCGAACAGCGGCCAGTCGGAGGCCGGGTCGACCACGACCGCCTCAAGCTTCTTGCCGAGGACGCCGCCCTTCTTGTTCTGCTCGTCGATGAGATAGAGGACGGTGTCCTTCAGGGTGGTCTCGGAGATGGCCATCGTGCCGGACAGGGAGTGCAGCACACCCACCTTGATGGTGTCTTCCTGGGCGGCGGCGCCGGAAAGGCCGGTGGCCGACAGGAGCGAGAAGGCAAGCGCGCCCATCAGGCTCCTGGTCGCGCGGGTCTGGCCCGCGGTCGAACGCTCGGTCGTCATGGTATCCCCCTGTTCATTGCTGGTCGAAGCGAAGCCATCGGGCGGCTGACCGCTTTCTCGGGGGACTTTGGACAGTCGGACCGCCGCGGGGTATACGTCGATTGACGCAATTCGCGACGCGGCGAGAATGCGTGCAGTTGCACTTTTTTTGGTCAGAAATTGCCCGATTGGAGGCTGACCGTCCCGGCGGGCGGCGGTTGCGCGCCTCTTGCATGGGACGCGGCGCGGTGCTGGCCGGACCGCCGCGGACACGCGATCGACGATGGGCTGCCGCGGGTCCGGGGCGGCGAGATGGGAGCGGCATGACGGGGCGGCAGCGCATCATTCCGGTGAGACGGCAGTACAACCAGTGGGTCGCGAACGAGACCCTGGAGGACTATGCCCTTCGCTTCACCGCCAAGCGGGCGCGCCGCTGGTCCGCCACCCGGGTGGCGCAGACCGCCATCGGGGCGATCTCCTTCCTGGCGCTGGAGGCGATCGGCGGCGCCATCACGCTTTCCTACGGCTTTACCAACGCCGTCGCCGCCATCCTGATCGTCGGCGCCATCATCTTCGCCACCGGGCTGCCGATCAGCCTCTACGCGGCCCGCTACGGGGTCGACATCGATCTGCTCACCCGCGGCGGCGGCTTCGGCTACATCGGCTCCACCGCCACCTCGCTGGTCTACGCCACCTTCACCTTCATCCTCTTCGCCATCGAGGCGGCTATCATGGCGACGGCGCTGGAGCTCTGCTTCGGCGTGCCGCTCTGGCTCGGCTACATCCTCAGCTCCGTCGCCGTCATCCCGCTGGTGACCCACGGCGTTGCCTGGATCAGCCGCTTCCAGCTCGCCACCCAGCCGCTCTGGATCGTCCTGAACCTGCTGCCGCTGCCCTTCATTCTCCTCGCAGACTGGAGCACGGTGGAGCGCTGGACCGGCTTTGCCGGCCTGGCGCCGCCGGCCGGCACCAACGACGGGTTCGATCTCCTCCGGTTCGGCGGCGCCGCGTCCGTGATCCTGGCGCTCCTGCCGCAAATTGGCGAGCAGGTGGACATCCTGCGCTTCATGCCGGCGAAAACCCGGGAGAACCGCGCCGGCTGGATCGTGTCGCTCCTTGCCGCCGGGCCGGGCTGGATCGTCCTCGGCATCCCGAAGCTCCTGTTCGGGTCCTTCCTGGCGGTGGTGGTGCTGGAGGCCGGCGTCGGGTCCGAGCACGCGGCCGAGCCCGCCTACATGTACAAGGTGGCGTTCGACTACGTCTTCCCGACCGAGTGGATGGTGCTCGCCGCGACGGCCCTCCTGGTGGTGGTCTCGCAGCTGAAGATCAATGTGATGAACGCCTATGCGGGCTCGCTCGCCTGGTCGAACTTCTTCTCGCGCCTCACCCACAGCCATCCGGGCCGGGTGGTGTGGCTGATGTTCAACGTGGTGATCGCTCTTCTCCTGATGGAGCTCGGCATCTACCGGGCGCTGGAACAGACCCTCGGCCTCTTCGCCATCGTGGCGGTCGCCTGGCTCGGCGCGCTCGTGGCGGACCTCGGCATCAACAAGCCGCTCGGCCTGTCGCCGCCCGGCATCGAGTTCAAGCGCGCCCACTTGCACGACGTGAACCCGGTCGGCGTCGGCGCCATGGGGCTTGCCATCGCGGCGGCGCTCGCCGCCCTCTCCGGCGTCTTCGGGCCCGAGGCCCAGGCGCTCGCGCCCTTCGTCGCGCTTGCGGTGTCGCTCGTCGCGGCGCCGCTGATCGCGGTCGCCACCGGCGGCCGGTTCGCCCTCGCCCGCAAGCCGCGCCGGGCCTGGGCCGGCAAGGGCCAGATCGAGTGCCGGGTCTGCGAGAACCCGTTCGAGCCGGAGGACATGGCCTTCTGCCCCGCCTACTCGGCGCCGATCTGCTCGCTCTGCTGCTCGCTCGACGCCCGCTGCCACGACCTCTGCAAGCCGAAGGCGCGCTTCCAGACCCAGGTGATCGGCGCGCTCAAGCGGGTGCTGCCGCGCCGCGCCGGCGAGCGGCTGAACCCCAGCCTCGTCCAGTACGGCGGCGGACTGCTCCTCTCGGCCGCGGTCATCAGCCTGGTGCTCGGCCTTATCCACGCCCAGGTGCCGCAGACGGACCCGGCCCACACGGCCACCATCGAGCGGGCGCTCTGGGGCGCCTTCTTCGTGCTCCTCATCGTCGCCGGCATCGTCACCTGGTTCTTCGTGCTCGCTCAGGAGAGCCGGCGCGTCGCCCAGGAGGAGAGCGCCCGCCAGACCGCCCTCCTCCTTCAGGAGATCGAGGCGCACCGGCGCACGGACGCGGCGCTGCAGCGCGCCAAGGAGGTGGCCGAGGCGGCCAACCTCGCCAAGAGCCGCTACGTGGTCGGCCTCAGCCACGAACTCCGCACGCCGCTGAACGCGGTGCTCGGCTACGCCCAGCTGATGGAGCGCGACCCGACCCTGCCGGACGCGCCGCGCGGCAGCGTCGGCATCATCCGCAAGAGCGCCGAGCACCTGTCGCGGCTGATCGAGGGCCTCCTCGACATCTCCCGCATCGAGGCTGGCCGGATGCAGATCCAGCAGACGGAGGTGCGCCTCGCCGACCTGATCGACCCGCTGGTGGACATGTTCCGCATGCAGGCGCGGGAAAAGGGCCTGGAGTTCCGCTACATCCGGCCGGAGACCCTGCCAGCCGTGGTCCGCGCCGACGAGAAGCGCCTCCGCCAGGTGCTGATCAATCTTCTCTCCAACGCCATCAAGTTCACCGAGAGCGGCCACGTCACCTTGCGGCTCGCCTACCGCAGCCAGATCGCCACCCTGTCCGTGGAGGACAGCGGCATCGGCATCCCGCCGGACGACCTGGCGCGGGTCTACGAGCCGTTCGAGCGGGGCTCGGAGGCCCGCGCCCAGGCGACGCCGGGCCTGGGGCTCGGGCTCACCATCACCAAGATGCTGGTGGAGCTGATGGGCGGCGACATCAACGCCGAGAGCGGCCCGGCGGGAAGCGTCTTCCGGGTGCGCCTGATGCTGGCGACCGTGCATGCGCCGCGCGCCCTGCCGCCGACCGCCGCCCGGGTGGTGGGCTATACGGGCGACCGGCGGACCGTCGTGGTGGCGGACGACGACGCCACGCACAGAGGCCTCGTGCGCGACATCCTGGTGCCGCTCGGCTTCGCGGTCCTTGAAGCCGCGGACGGTCCGTCCTGCCTCACGCTCGTGGAGGCGGTGCGGCCGGATCTCTTCCTGCTCGACGTCTCCATGCCCGGCATGAACGGCTTCGCGCTCGCCCACGCGCTCCGCGCCGCGGGCCATGACGCGCCCATTCTGATGCTCTCGGCGAACCTTGCCGACGCGCCGCCGGGGGAGGTCGGCGCCCCGCACGACGGCACCATGACGAAGCCGTTCAGCCTGTCCGCCCTCCTGGAGCGGATCGGCGCCCTGACCGGCCTCACCTGGATCGAGGGACCGGACGGCGCGGCCGGCCCGGTCGCCGGCCTCCGTCCCATGACGACAGCGGCCGCCACGACGCCGGCGGAAGGCACGCCGGCCACCATCTCGCCGGGTGCGGCGCACGTGCGCGAACTGGTCCAGCTCGGGCGCATCGGCTATGTGCGCGGCATCGAGGCCAAGCTCGCCGAACTGGAGGCCGACGAGTCGGCCCGGCCGCTGGTGGAGGACCTTCGCGACTACGTGCGCCGGTTCGATTTCCGCGGCTACCTCAAGCGGCTGGAGGCGCTCGACGATGCCCCCTGACCCGGTGCGGCGGCGCGACACCATCCTGGTGGTGGACGACAGCCCGCAGACCCTCCGGCTCCTCACCGACGCCCTCGACGCGACGGGCGCCATGGTGCTCGTCGCCCTCGGCGGCGAGGAGGCGCTGGAGCTCGTCCGCCAGATCACGCCGGACGTCATCCTGATGGACGCCGTGATGCCGGGGATCGACGGCTTCGAGACCTGCCGCCGGCTGAAGGCTGGGCCGCTCGCCCATGTGCCGGTGATCTTCATGACCGGCCTTAGCGAGACCGAGCACATCATCGCGGGCCTGGAGGCCGGCGGGGTGGACTATGTGACGAAGCCGCTGGTGCTCGACACCCTGATGGCGCGGATCCGGGTGCATCTCGCCAACGCCCGCGCCGCCCAGAGCGCCCGCGCCGCCCTCGACACCGCCGGCCGCCACCTGCTGGCGACCGACGGCGAGGGGCGGATCCGCTGGTCGACGCCCCAGGCGGCGCACCTGCTCGGGGTGGTGGCGCCGGACGCGGCGGAACGCACCATCCTGCCGCCGACGGCGATCGCCTGGCTGAAGAACATCGATACGCGGCCGGACGAAGCGGGCTTCGAAATCGCCGCGCCGGGCGGGCCCAGCCTCACCCTTTCCTTCGTCGGCCGGGTCGGCGGGGACGAGTATCTGTTCCGCCTGATCGGCGAGGACGGCGACGCGCGGATCCTGCTTCTCAAGGAACGGTTCCAGATGACCAACCGGGAGGCTGAGGTGCTGCACTGGATCGCCCACGGCAAGTCCAACCGCGACATCGCCGACATCCTCGGGCTCAGCCCGCGCACGGTGAACAAGCACCTGGAGCAGGTCTACGCCAAGCTCGGCGTGGAGAACCGCTCCTCCGCCGCCGTGTTGGCACTCCGCGCGCTGGGGGAGACGTGACCATGTCGACCGCCACGGACGCGAGACCGCACGTTCCAAACACCGCGCCATCCGGTATACAGCTTGCACAGGACCCACGCCGATCCCGAGCGGGATTGAGGAGCGCCCCATGACATCGACCGAGTCGACCCCGGAACGCCGCACCATCGTGCTGACCGGTGCCAGCCGCGGCATCGGACACGCCACCGTGAAGCGCTTCTCCGCGGCGGGGTGGCGGGTGATCACCTGCTCGCGTCAGCCCTTCTCCGACAAGTGCCCGTGGCCGATGGGCCCGGAGGACCACATCCAGGTGGATCTCTCCGACCCGGAGAACCTCGGCAACGCGGTCGCCGAGATGCGCGGGCGCCTGGAGGAGAACGGCGGCCGGCTCGACGCCCTCGTCAACAACGCCGGCATCAGCCCGAAGGACGACCACGGCAAGCGGCTCGACAGCATCGTGACGCCCATCCACCAGTGGCGGACGGTGTTCCAGGTGAACTTCTTCGCCCCGCTCCTCCTCGCCCGCGGCCTTTTCCACGAGCTGAAGCGGGCGGGCGGATCGGTGGTCAACGTCACCTCCATCGCGGGCGCTCGGGTGCACCCGTTCGCCGGATCGGCCTACAGCACCTCCAAGGCGGCGCTCGCCTCGCTGACCCGCGAAATGGCGGCCGACTTCGGTCCGCACGGCATCCGGGTGAACGCGATCGCGCCCGGCGAGATCGACACGTCCATTCTCTCTCCCGGCACCGAGAAGATGATCGACGACATCCCGCTGCGGCGGCTCGGCCAGCCGGCCGAGGTCGCCGACACGATCTACTATCTCTGCACCCAGGCGTCGTCCTACGTCACCGGCGCGGAAATCCATGTGAACGGCGGCCAGCACGTGTGAGGACCATCGGAAGGGTCGGCGCCGAGCCGAGACCTGTCAATTCGAGTCTCAGCATAAATACATAATATAGTGGGTTCTTTAACAGTTATGGGGCGATCGTCTGCTGCAGCCACCCAGCAGCAGGAATTTCAATGCGCCTCTACACGCTCTTTTCACTGCCGATGCTGATCAGCACGATGGCCGTAGGCGCCGTCCTGCTCACGGCGTCCGTTCTGGCCGGCCTTGTCACCTGGTCCACGTACGGCGAAGTTTCAGAGCGCGCCATCGCCGAACAGGCGCATGCCCTCGGCGTGGCGGCTTCGCTGATCGAACGGGACATGGCCGGGACCACCGTCGAGCGTGCCGCCGATGGAACGCCCAGGCGGATCACCATGACCGCCGTGCCGGCGATCGAGGATCACCGACTGGTCGACGAGGTCAGCCTGCTGACCGGCGGCGCCGTTACGCTCTTCGCCTATGACGCGGCCGTGGACGACTTCGTGCGCGTCACCACGTCGGTGCGCACGGTGGAGGGCGCGCGGGCCGTGGGAACGCGCCTCGGCGCGGGCCATCCGGCATTCGGGGCCATGAAGCGTCTGGAGGCCTATTCGGGCGAGGCGACGATCCTGGATCAGCCCTTCTATACCAGCTACCAGCCCATCGGTGGCCCCGGCGGGGCTGTGGTCGGCATCCTGTTCGCCGGCATTCCGAAGGCGGTGGTCGCCGCCTCCGCGGCTTCGCTCGTACAGGGAACGCTCGTGGCGAGCGTCGTGCTTGCGCTCATCCTGTCGCCGATCGCGGTCCTGGTCGCCCGCCGGCTGGTCAGGCCGATCCCCGATCTTGCGGCCGTGATGGCGCGAATGGCCGAGGATCGGTTCGACGACGCCATCCCGCTCACTGAGGCCAAGGGCGAACTCGGCGCCATGGCGCGCGCCGTCCAGGTGTTCCGCAACGCCGGGATCGACCGCCAGCGCCTTGCGGCGTCGCAGGCCGCCCAGGCAAAGGCCGCCGAGGCCCGGCAGGCGGCGGTGGACAAGGCCATCTCGGTGTTCAAAGGCGACGTGAACGCGGCGCTCGGATCCGTCGCCTCCACCATGCGGGAGATGCGGGAGACAGCCTCCCGGCTCGACGGCGCCTCGCGCGGGACGGCGGAGAACGCCCGCGAGGCGGCGAGCGCCTCCGAACAGGCCGCCAACAACGTGCAGACCGTGGCGAGCGCCGCGGAGGAACTGGCCTCCTCGATCGGGGAGATCACCGATCAGGTCAACCGCACCACCGACGTGGTGGCCAAGGCGGCCGTCGCCACCAACGCGGCCAACGCCAAGGTGGCAAGCCTCGTCCAGTCCGCCGCCAAGATCGGCGAGGTGGTCACGCTCATCCAGGCGATTGCCGAGCAGACCAACCTCCTCGCCCTCAATGCCACCATCGAGGCGGCCCGCGCCGGCGAGGCCGGCCGCGGGTTCGCCGTGGTGGCGAGCGAGGTGAAGTCGCTGGCCGCCCAGACCGGCCGCGCCACCGAGGAGATCGCCGCCCAGGTGTCGGGCATCCAGACCTCCACGGGCGACGCGGTCACGGCCATCGAGGACATCACCGCCACCATGCAGGAGGTGAACCGCTACACCGGCGCCATCGCGGCGGCCGTCGCCCAGCAGGGCGCCGCCACCGGCGAGATCAGCCGCAACGTCACCCACGCGGCGGCCGGAACCCAGCGGGTCAACGGCAACGTGGGCGCCGTGTCCCGGTCCGCCACCGAAACCATCCAGACCGCCGAGAGCGTCGCCAATGCCTCGGCCACCGTGTCGTCGGAGACCAAACGTCTTGAGGAAAGCGTCGGCCGCTTCCTTGCCAGCGTGGCGGCCGCCTGAGCCGCGAACGACGTGGGGCGCGAAGCGCCAGGCTGCCGAAACAACGAAAGGGCCGGACGGGGTGCACCCCGTCCGGCCCTTTCGCGTTTCATACCAAGCCCGTCGTCAGCCGAGCGCCGCCACCGCGCGCTTGGCCATCACCTTGACGAGATTGGCCCGGTAGGCCGCGTCGCCGTGGATGTCGGAAAGCATCGCCGAGGCGTCCGCCGTCAGGCCGTCGAGGGCCGCCGGCGTCATAGTGCCGGCGAGCGCCGCTTCCGCGTCGGCCCAGCGGAACACGCCGTCGGAGCCGGCGCCGGTCACCGCCACGCGCACCGTGCCGCCGGTCACCGCCACGAACACGCCCGCCATGGCATAGCGCGACGCCGGGTTGGCGAACTTGGCGTAGGCCGCCTTCTCCGGCACCGGGAAGACGAAGCGGACGATGATCTCGTCCTCGTCGAGGGCGGTGGTGAACATGCCGGCGAAGAAGTCGTCCGCCGGAATTTCCCGCTTGGTGGTCACCACGGTCGCGCCGAGGCCGAGCACCGCCGACGGATAGTCGGCGGCCGGGTCGTTGTTGGCGACCGATCCGCCGATGGTGCCGAGGTGCCGCACGTGCGGGTCGCCGATGCCGCCGGCGAGCTTGGCGAGCGCCGGGATGGCGGCCTTCACGTCGGCGGAGGTGTTGACCTCCGCGTGGGTGGTGCCCGCCCCGATGGTCACGGTGCCGCCGGAGACCGTGATCCCCTTCAACTCGGCGATCTTGCCGAGGTCGATGAGGTTGGCCGGCGCGGCGAGCCGCTGCTTCATGGTCGGGATCAGAGTCTGGCCGCCCGCGAGCAGCTTCACGTCCTCCGCGGAGGCAAGCAGCGAGGCCGCTTCCGTGACGGACGACGGCCGGTGATAGGTGGTCTGGTACATGGGGGTCCGTCCTCCTTCAGGCCGCGTGGACCGCCGCCCACACCTTGGCGGGCGTGGCGGGCATGCTGAGGTTGTTGTTGCCGATGGCGTCCGTGATGGCGTTGATCACCGCCGGCGGCGAGCCGATGGCGCCCGCCTCGCCGCAACCCTTCATGCCGAGCGGGTTGCCCGGGCAGAGGGTGGTGACGTGGTCGACCTTGAAGGACGGCACGTCGTCGGCGCGCGGCATGCAGTAGTCCATGTAGGAGCCGGTGAGCAGCTGGCCGCTCTGCGGATCGTAGGAGACGCCTTCCATCAGCGCCTGGCCGATGCCCTGGGCGAGGCCGCCGTGCACCTGGCCTTCCACGATCATCGGGTTGATGATCCGGCCGAAATCGTCGACCGCCACGAACTGGACGATCTCCACCTTGCCGGTGTCCGGATCCACCTCGACCTCGCAGATGTAGGTGCCGGCCGGATAGGTGAAGTTGGTCGGGTCGTAGAAGGCGCCTTCCTTCAGGCCCGGCTCCATGCCGGCCGGCAGGTTGTGCGCCGTGTAGGCGGCGAGCGCCACCTGGAAGAAGGGCAGCTTCTTGTCGGTGCCGGCGACCTTCAGCTCGCCGCCTTCCATGACGATGTCGGCCTCGGAGGCCTCCATCAGATGGGCGGCGATCTTCTTGGCCTTGGCCTCCACCTTGTCGAGCGCCTTGACGATGGCCGACATGCCGACCGCGCCGGAGCGCGAGCCGTAGGTGCCCATGCCGAACTGCACCTTGTCGGTGTCGCCGTGGACGATCTGGATGTTCTCCATCCCGATGCCGAGCCGCTCGTTGACGAGCTGGGCGAAGGTGGTCTCGTGGCCCTGGCCGTGGCTGTGCGACCCGGTGAGGATCTCCACCGAGCCGACCGGGTTCACCCGAACCTCGGCCGATTCCCAGAGGCCGACGCCCGAGCCGAGCGAGCCGACCGCCTGGGACGGCGCGATGCCGCAGGCCTCGATGTAGGAGGAGAAGCCGATGCCGCGCAGCTTGCCGCGCGCCTTGGCCTCGGCCTTGCGAGCCGCAAAGCCGGCGTAGTCGACGGCGGCGAGCGCCTTGTCGAGGTTGCCCTCGAAGTCGCCGGCGTCATAGGTGAGGATGACCGGCGTCTGGTAGGGGAAAGAGCGGATGAAGTTCTTCCGCCGGAGCTCCGCCGGGTCCATCCCGAGCTGGCGCGCCGCGGTTTCCACCAGGCGCTCCACGATGAAGGTCGCCTCCGGCCGGCCCGCGCCGCGGTAGGCGTCCACCGGGGTGGTGTTGGTGTAGACCGCCTTCACGTTGGTGAAGATCGCCGGGATCACATACTGGCCCGACAGAAGCGTGCCGTGCAGGTAGGTGGGCGTCGCCGACGAGAAGGTCGACATGTAGGCGCCGATGTTGGCGATCGTGTCGGAGCGGAGCGCCAGGAAAGTGCCGTCGGCGGCGAGCGCCAGCTTGGCCTTCGTCACGTGGTCGCGGCCGTGGCAGTCCGTCAGGAAGGCCTCGGCGCGTTCCGACGTCCACTTCACCGGCCGGCCGCCGATGCGCTTGGACGCCCAGAGGCACGCGGTCTCTTCCGGATAGATGTAGATCTTGGCGCCGAAACCGCCGCCGACGTCCGGCGCTACCACGCGGAGCTTGTGCTCCGGCGCGATGCCGATGAAGGCGGAGAGCACGAGGCGCGCCACGTGCGGGTTCTGGCTGGTGGTGTAGAGGTCGTAGTGCTCTTCCGACGGGTCGTAGTAGCCGATGGCCGACCGCGGCTCCATCGGGTTCGGCGACAGGCGGTTGTTGATGATGTCGAGTTCCACCACGTGGGCGGCGTTGGCGAAGGCGGCGTCGGTGGCCGCCTCGTCGCCGAGCACCCAGTCGAAGATCAGGTTGTTGGGCGCCACGTCGTGGAGCTGCGGCGCGTCCGCGTCCATGGCATGGGCCGGATCGACCACCGCCGGCAGGGTCTCGTACTCGACCTCCACCAGTTCGGCGGCGTCGCGGGCCTCGGCCTTGGTCTCCGCGATGACGAGCGCCACCTGGTCGCCCACGTGGCGGACCCGGTCGTGCGCGATGGCCGGATGGGCGCCCGCCTTCATGGGGCTGCCGTCGCGCGAATGGATCATCCAGCCGCAGATCAGCCCGCCGATGCGGTCGCCGGCCAGGTCCGCGCCGGTCAGCACCGCGATCACGCCCGGCGCCGCCAGGGCGGCCGCGGTGTCGATCGACAGGATCTTCGCGTGCGCATGGGGAGAGCGCACGAACACCCCGTGAGTGGTGTCCTTGAGAACGATATCGTCCGTGTACTTGCCCCGGCCGGTGATGAAGCGCTTGTCTTCCTTGCGGACGACCCGTGCGCCGATGCCTTCAAGTCCCATGATGTCCTCCCATGCTGCCTTGAGGTGGACTCTCTCCCCGCCCGCGTCGCATCCCCTCCGCGCGTCCCGTCCTCCACGGGTGCAAGCGGCGGCGCGACACCGGCAGGGCCTCCCGAGCCCGCCCGTGACGATTGCTTACTCGGCCGCCTGCCGCAGACCCGCCATCTCGGCGGACGCGGCCTCGATGGCCTTGACGATGTTGTGGTAGCCGGTGCAGCGGCAGATGTTGCCTTCCAGCTCGTGCCGGATGGTCGCCTCGTCGAGCGGCCCGCCGTGCCGGTTGATCATGTCGACAGCCGCCATGATCATGCCGGGGGTGCAGAAGCCGCACTGCAGGCCGTGGTGCTCGCGGAAGGCCGCCTGCACAGGGTGCAGCTGGTCGCCGGTGGCGAGGCCCTCGATGGTGAGGACCGTGGTGCCGTCCGCCTGGGCGGCCAGCATGGTGCAGGCCTTCACGGCCTTGCCGTCCACATGCACCACGCAGGCGCCGCACTGGGACGTGTCGCAGCCGACGTGCGTTCCGGTGAGCCCGAGCGTCTCGCGCAGGTACTGGACCAGCAGCGTGCGGTCCTCGACCGTCGCCGACACGGCCTTGCCGTTCACGGTCAGGGAAATGGTGGCCATCGCTTCCTCCCTCCTTGTCAGAGTGTCCATGCCGACCAGGGGTCGGGTTTTCAGGTGATGCCGGGTTGGGCCGGACCTTGGCGAGGTCGCCGCGCCACGGCGGGACTAAATCGATATAGGAACGCGCGCACGGCCGTCACATGGCGACGGTCGGCGCCCGCGCTCGGGTCAGAGCGCCCCGATGATCAGAATGACGACGAGCACCGCGAGCGCCACCAGGCCCCACAGCATGGGCCCGGACGGACCGGACTTGATCGCGGCCGTCTCGACCCGCTTCTCGGCTTCCCGCTCGGCGGCCTCGGCGGCGTGCACCACCCGGTCGAGCGCGTCTTCCTTGACGGCGACGGCGCCGCCGTCCCGATCGGCCGGCGCGGTGCCGTCGTAGGCTCCCGTCGCCACCGGCGCGTCGGCCACGACACCGGCCGGCGCCGCGGCGGCCGCGGCTGCCCCCACCTTCGCCGTGAAGGCGGAGAAGAACTGGTCCGCCATCATCTTGGCGGTGCCGTCGATCAGCCGGCTGCCGAGCTGGGCGAGCTTGCCGCCAACCTGCGCCTTGGCCGTGTAGCTGAGGATGGTGTCGGCGCCGTCGTCGGCCAGCGACACATCGGCGCCGCCCTTGGCAAATCCCGCCACGCCGCCGGAGCCTTCACCCACGATCGAATAGCTGGTCGGCGGATTGAGGTTCTCCAGCCGCACCTTGCCGGAGAACTTGGCCTTCACCGGACCGATCTTGGCCACCACGGTGGCGTTCATCTCGTCGCCGGACTTCTCCAGGCTCTCGCACCCGGGAATGCACGCCTTGAGGACGTCCGGGTCGTTGAGCGCTTCCCACACCGCCTGGCGCGGCGCCGGAATACGGTATTCCCCGGTCATGTCCATGCGTTCACTCCCATGATTGGCGCCATTCGGCGTCCTTCAGCGACGGGGCGAACGGTAGCGTCGCCGTCCCCGCCGGCACCATTGTACTTTCGGTCTCCACCGCCGGCGCGATGCGACCGGCGTCATGCTACACCGTGTCCGGCGGGTCCGTCGCGCCCGGACTTGCACGAAATCGGCCGGATCCGCATACTTGCCGACAAAGAAACAAGCATGCACTTGGGGGAGGACGGGTCGCGTGTCGAGCCGCACCGACGGACCGGCGTTCACCTCCGGCATCAGGGCCCTGTCGGTGTCCGAAGCGTCGCTCGACGAGGCGGTGGCGGCTGTGCGCCGTGATGTCGACCCGGCGGACGTCGGGTTTCTCATCGTCTTCTATGCGGCCTCCTACGACAGCGCCCGCTTGGGCGCTGCGTTCGCCCGCGTGCTGCCCGGCGTGCCCGTGGTCGGCTGCTCCACGGCCGGGGAGATCTCCTCCGACGGGCTCAGCGACGGCGGCATGGTGGCGATCGCCTTTCCGCGCGCCGGGTTCGAGATCGTCTCCGGCGTGATCCCGGACCTGTCCCGGCTTTCCGTCGACCGGGGCTCGGAGACCGTGGCCGCCCTCAAGGCGGAGCTTGCCCGCCGCCGGCCGGCGCTTCAGCCGCGCTCCACCTTCGCGGTCAGCCTCATCGACGGGCTCTGCATGCGCGAGGAGGCGGTGGTGTCGGCGATCGACTGGGCGCTCGGCGACATCCCGCTCGTCGGCGGTTCGGCCGGCGACGGCCTCGCCTTCCGGGCCACCAGCCTCCTCCACGACGGGGTCATCCACACCGACGCCGCCATCCTGATCCTCGTCCACACCGACCACCCCTTCCAGGTGTTCAAGACGGACAACTTCCACCCCACGGGCCAGCGCCTGGTGGTGACCGCCTCCGACCCGGAGACGCGCACCGTCTACGAGCTCAACGCCGAGGTGGCGGCGGACGAGTACGCCACCCTCGTCGGCCTCGACGCGGACCGGCTGTCGCCGTTCGGTTTTGCTTCCCATCCGATGGTGGTGCGGGTCGGCGGCGAATACTTCTGCCGGTCGCTCCGCTCCACCAACCCGGACGGATCGCTCTCCTTCTTCTGCGCCATCGACGACGGGGTGGTGCTGACGGTGGCCGAGCCGGTCGACCTCGTCGACAGCGTGGAGACGACGCTCGCCCAGCTCGACCGCGACCTCGGCGGCATCGACTGGATCCTCGGCTTCGACTGCGTGCTCCGCCGCCTGGACGCCCAGAACCGGCAGGTGGCGCACCGCATCTCGGAGATCTACCGCCGGCACAATGTGTTCGGCTTCAACACCTACGGCGAGCAGTACCGGACCATGCACCTCAACCAGACCTTCACCGGCGTGGCGATCGGGCGAGGCGGTCCGGCACGATGACGGGCGGACCTGAGCGGCCGGGGCGGCCGGGCCGGACGGCCCTTGCGGCGGTGACGGAGGTGGACGACGGCGAAGCGGCGCTCCGCGAGCGGATCCGCCGGCTGGAGCGGATCAACGCCGCCCTGATGGATCGGGTGGAGCGCTCCACCGACGCCCACGGCAACGCCTACTCGCTGTTCCAGACCGCCATCAACCTGGAACGCCAGGTGCGGGCGCGGACCGAGGAGCTCACCGCCGTGCTGCGCCGCCTGGAGCAATCCAACGAGGCGCTGCGGCGCGCCAAGGAGCAGGCCGAGCAGGCCAACCTCTACAAGACGCGCTTTCTCGCCGCCGCCGGGCACGACCTCCTGCAGCCGCTCAACGCCGCCCGTCTCTCGGTCTCGGCGCTCGCCGAGGTGCAGACCTCCGAGGAGGGCAGCCGTCTCGCCGGCCAGGTGGACCGGGCGCTCTCCTCCATCGAGGATCTCCTGACCACGCTCCTCGACATCTCCCAGCTCGACGCGGGCGTGCTGAAGGCCGAGATCAAGACCGTGCACCTGGAGGAAGTGCTGTCGGCGCTCGCCTCCGACTTCGCGCCGATCGTCGCCAAGAAGGGGCTGGATTTCCGGGTGCGCCCGACCCACGCGGTGGTGCGGACCGACCCGCTTCTCATCCGCCGCGTGCTGCAGAACCTCATCTCCAACGCCGTTCGCTACACGCCGTCGGGCGGCGTGCTGGTGGGCGTGCGCCCGGGTCCGGGCGCGTTCGCGCGCATCACCGTGGCGGACACCGGCGTCGGCATCCCGCCCGGCGAGCACGAGGTGATCTTCGAGGAGTTCCACCGGGGCCGCATGCCGAAGGGCGACGGCGGGGCGGGCCTCGGCCTTGGTCTCGCCATCGTGCGGCGCATGGTGCAGGCCCTCGACCACCGTCTCTCGTTCCGCTCCAGGGAGGGGCGCGGGACGGCCTTCACCGTCACCGTGCCCCTGGCCGGCGCTGCCGATCGGGGACCGCCGGCGCGCGCCACCCGGGCGGCGCTGAAGACGTTCGGACTTGCCGACGCCAAGGTGATGGTGGTGGAGAACGACGAGGCCGTGCGACTGGCGACGGCGGCGCTCCTCGTCCGCTGGAGCTGCCGCGTCTCCACCGCGTGTACCGTGGCCGAAGCGGTCGCCTCCGTGGTCGGCGGCGGCCCACCCGACCTCATCCTGGCCGACTACCATCTGGACCAGGGCGAGACCGGCCTGGAGGCCGTCGACCGGATCCGCCGGGTGCTCTCCCATCCGGTGCCGGCCGTGGTGATCACCGCCAACGCCAGCCCCGACGTCGCCGCCCTGGTGCGCGCCGCCGGTTGCGAGCTGATGCAGAAACCCGTGAAGCCCGCCGAGCTGCGTGCCCTGATGGCGCATCTCTTGGGTTGAGCCGAGGACGCCGCCGGGGGCTTCACCCCTCCTGGTCGGCGAGCACCTGGTCGAAATCGATCTTGGACGCCTCGATCACCGCCTGGGTGCGGCTGTAGACGCCGAGCTTGCGCAGGATCTCCGACACATGCGCCTTCACGGTGGTCTCGCCCACGTTGAGCTCGAAGGCGATCTGCTTGTTGAGGAGGCCCTGGCGCAGCATCTTCAGGACGCGGATCTGCTGCGGCGTCAGCGTCTTCAGCTTCTGGATCCGGTCGGCGCGGGACGGGTCGGTGGCCTCGCCGGCGGGCTCCAGGCCGGCCGGCACGTAGACGGAGCCCATCATCACCTCGCCGATGGCCCGGCCGAGTTCGTCCCGGCGCACCGACTTCGGAATGAAGCCCGCGACCCCGTAGGAAAGCGCCTCGCGCACGATGCGGGCGTCCTCAAGGCCGGACACCACCACGATGGGCAAGCGCGGATAGGCGGTCCGCAGGCGGAGAAGACCGTCGAAGCCGGCGACGTCCGGCATGGAGAGGTCGAGCAGCGCGAGGTCGACGGAGAGCCCCGCGCCGAGCAGGTCCTCCGCGGCTTGGATGCTGTCCGCCTCGCGGATCTCCGCGTCCGGCCAGTCCCGGCCGATGACGCTCTGCAGCGCCTCGCGAAAGAGCGGGTGGTCGTCGACGATCAGGAAACGGGTCATCGCAGGCGTCGCCCAGAAAGCAGCCGGCCGCCGTCGGAGGACGGCAGCCGGGAAAGCATAGGCGGGCGCGATCCGCAGCGATAGGCCACCTTCGCAGGAGGCCGGCGCCGGAGGCAGGCCCAAGCGCCGGGCGCGTCAAAGGAAGCGCGTGATCGCCTCGACGCCGAGGCGCGGGCCGCGCGGGCGAAGCGCGCTGCGGTCGCCATAGCCGACGTTGACGAGGAGGTTGGACCGCCAGGTCGTGCCCTCGAAGAAGGCGGCGTCCACCGCGCCCTTGTCGAACCCGCCCATCGGGCCCGTGTCGAGGCCGAGCGCGCGGAGGGCGACGATCAGATAGGCTGCCTGGAGCGTGGCGTTGTAGGCCGCGTAGTCCACCGCCGCCTGGCCCTGGAACCAGTCCTTGGCGCCGGGGGCGTGCGGGAAGGTCGTGGCCAGCGTCTCGGTGAAGGCGATGTCGTGGGCGACGATGACCGTCACCGGGGCTTTGGCCGTCTTCTCCTTGTTGCCCTCCGACAGTGCCGGCAGCAGCCGCGCCTTGGCTTCCGGCGAACGCAGAAAGAGGAACCGGCCCGGAACGGCGTTGACGCCGGTGGGGCCGAGTTCGGCAAGGCGAACCGCCTCCGTCAGGGTCTCGTCGGCGACGGGCGTGTCCGTGAAGGCGTTGAAGGTGCGGGCCTCCCGAAAGATCAGGTCGAGACCGGCGTCATCAAGCGGCAGGAGGGTTTTCTGAACGGCGGCATCCATGAGGCAAAGGCTCCGGTGCGGGATCACCCGGACCCGCCGGACCGGCGGGCCTTTCGGAGCTGTACATAAGCCCTACTGGAAACGGATAAATACCCCGATGCTTCGACAAACCGTTCACGATTGTCGAACAATCGACCCGTGGGCTTCATTGAAAGAGCCGCATCCGGAGGCGGACGCGGCTCTTTGAACGGCGGAACGGGTTCTCGGACGAGGGTCAGGAGACGGCCCGCACCTCGGCCACGTCCGGCAGGAAATGCTTCAGAAGGTTCTGGATGCCGTGCCTGAGGGTCGCGGTGGACGACGGGCAGCCGGCGCAGGAGCCGCGCATGTTGAGATAGACGATGCCGTCGCGGAACGACCGGAAGGTGATGTCGCCGCCGTCGGCCGCCACGGCCGGGCGCACGCGCGTCTCCAGGAGTTCCTTGATGGTCTCCACCGTCTCGGCGTCCGCCGGATCGAAATCCTCCGGTCCGGGGACCTCGGCCTCGTCGCTCTCCAACAGGATCGGCGCGCCGGAGACGAAGTGCTCCATGATGGCGCCGAGCACGGCCGGCTTCAGGCGCGGCCACTCCGAATCCGCCTTGGTGACGGTGATGAAGTCGTAGCCGAAGAAGACGGCGGTCACGCCCGGCACCTGGAAGAGGGCCGACGCAAGGGGCGATTCCTCCGCCTCGTCCGGGGTGCGGAACTCGCGCGGGTCGCCGTCGAGGACCACGCGGCCGGGCAGGAACTTCAGCGTCGCGGGGTTGGGCGTCGCTTCGGTCTGGATGAACATGGGTCTTCTCCGTTGGGACGACCGTCCGCCGTGCGGGCCGGACGCGGCAGGACCCGGCGCGCCGCCAGACCCTGGAATTGTTCTAAACCGAATGTAGCGACTCCCCGGCGCCGTTCAAGCGGCAAGTCGGCGACGAGGCGGCGAGGAAGCGGCCAGCGCCTCAGGATCGACCGAAGGGCCGACCCCGACGGGCCTCTCAGGCCACCGCTGTGATGTCCTCGTCGGAAAGGCCCGCCGGCACGATGGTGACCGGAATGGCGAACCCGCCGGAGGTCTTGGAGGCGATGGACGAGACGAGCGGTCCAGGCCCCTCCGCGCCGCTGGAGGCCGCCAGCACCAGGATGGCGATGTCCTGGTCCTCCTCGATCAGGGCGTTGATCGCGTCGCTCGACTTGCCCTCTCGGATCACCAGTTCCGGGTCGATCGCCGCCAGCACGCGCACCTTCTCGGCATAGTCGGCGAGCCGCGCCTCCGCCTCGTCCATGGCCTCGGCGCGCATGATGCTCTCCACCCCGCGCCAGTGCTGGAAGTTGCCCGGCTGGATCACGTAGAGCAGCACCAGCACGCCGCCGGTGCGCGCCGCTCGCGACGCCGCGTAGACGACCGCCCGCTCGCACTCGGGCGTCTCGTCCACGATGGCCAGGAACTTGCGGCGATGCCCTTCCTCGCGGGCGAGACGTTTGGAAACCATGGCACCACTTTATCGGGCGAAGCCGCTCATAGGCAAGTCGGTCAAGGTATAACAACAACGTCGAAGTCGAACCGTATCGAATAGCGGCAAAGCTTAACATTCGGCAGCACGCGCACAGCCGACAAGGTTCGCTGATCGAAGTCGGATGCCACAATGATTCCGAGAACGTCGGGTGACTGCTCTTCGCTCATGATGTCACCCATGTAACCGAGTATCTGTCCCAGAACTCGAGCGTCCGTCTTGCCAGCCTTCAATTCGATCACAACAAGCCTGCCGGCACCGTCGCGACAGAGAATATCGATAAACCCGGACGCAACGCCACGCTCGACGCCGTCATCGATAATCGTCAAATCAGGCTGGAGACGGAGGATGTCCTTTCTGAGCGCGGCCTGCATATCTCTTTCGAGCGACAGATGTTGCTTCTCCAGAGAAGCCTCTTTCTGTACGACATTGACAACCTTCAAAGGCGTGTCCACAGTCGATTGGAGCCCGAGATCGCCAATATCGAGCAAATATTTCCGATAGAGCAGCGCCGCATTCTTGTACGATTGCAGGTTTTTTCTAATGTTTCCGTCGAAAGACATTTTCGATGGGTTTGGCCTATTGAACTTTTCGTCTTGCGTAGAATAAGTAAGGTCCTGAACGATAACGTCGAAAAGGCCTTGAGCTAGAGCCTGTTCGAGATCCCCGTAGGCTTGTTCAACTTTTTGTACGCGGTGCATCTGCGCTGCAATCGTGTTTTCCGCATACTCTTGGCCGACCAGCCACTCCCGATAGTCCGTTCGCATGACCTCTCCCCCGAAGCGGTGCCGCGCGGAGCCTAACACACAACCAGACGAGGTCATCTCGTGTGATACTCGGCTTACATAGTAGGCAAGCGCCCTGGCCGATCCGCCCTCACCGCAGGAAGCCCACGATGTCCTTCACCGCGTCCATCACCGGGCGGGCGATGGCGGAGGCGCGCGCGCCGCCGTCCTTCAGCACGCTGTCGATGTGGGCCGGGTCGGCCATCAGGTCGCGCATGCGGCCCGTCACCGGCGACAGGGTGGCGACCGCGAGGTCGGCGAGGGCCGGCTTGAAGGTGGAGAACTGCGCCCCGCCGTATTCGCGCAGAACGTCCTCCTTGGTGCGGTCGGCCAGCGCGGCGAAGATGGTGACGAGGTTCTCCGCCTCGGCGCGGCCTTTCAGGCCTTCAAGCTCCGACGGCAGGGCGTCCGGGTCGGTGCGGGCCTTGCGGATCTTCTGGGCGATGGTGTCGGCGTCGTCGGCAAGGGCGATGCGCGAATAGTCCGACGGGTCGGACTTCGACATCTTCTTGGTGCCGTCGCGAAGGCTCATCACCCGCGGCGCCGGACCCTGGGTCAGCGGCTCGGGCTGGGGAAAGAAGCCGTCCTCCGGGTCGTGGCCGTTGGCGGCGATCGACGCGGCGAAGTCGGTGTTGAACTTGCCGGCGATGTCGCGGGCCAGTTCCAGATGCTGCTTCTGGTCCTCGCCGACGGGCACGTGGGTGGCCCGGTAGACCAGGATGTCCGCCGCCATCAGGGTCGGGTAGGCGAAGAGGCCGACGGAGGCGTTCTCCCGGTCCTTGCCGGCCTTCTCCTTGAACTGGGTCATGCGGTTGAGCCAGCCCATGCGGGCGACGCAGTTGAACACCCAGGCGAGTTCCGCGTGCTCGGCCACTTGCGACTGGTTGAAGACGATGTGGGCGGCCGGGTCGATGCCGGCGGCCAGGAAGGCGGCGGTCACCTCCCGGATCTGCGTCTTCAGCTCGGCCGGGTCCTGCCAGACCGTCACGGCGTGGAGGTCGACCACGCAATAGATGCAGTCGTGGGTCTTCTGCATCTCCACGAAGCGTTTGATGGCGCCGAGATAGTTGCCGAGATGCAGGTTGCCGGTCGGCTGGACGCCGGAAAAGACCAGAGGCTTGAACGCCATCGCGCGGGATCCGAGAAGGGCCTGGAGGAAGGAACGGGCGCGCCCTTATGCGCGAGTGCGCCGCTCAACTCAAGCCTCCGGCGTCGCGTCCCCGGCGGGCGCCTTGGCGGCGGACCGCCGCGCCTTCCGCCGCTCCAGGAGCGCGCGGCCGTAGCGCCGGACGTCGGCCGCCCCCGTCGCCACCACGGCGAGCGCGTAGACGCCCATCCCGCCGGCGCAGAGCGCCAGGAGCGCGAGACCCGAGACCCACTCCGACCGGTCGGCGAGTCGGTCGGCGACGAGCCGCTCGCCGCCGACGAGCGCCGCCCCCATGGCGAGGCTGGCGAGAGCCAGCAGCACCAGGCGGCGGACGAGCAGCCCGTCGGACACGAAGTGCCCGCGGCGCACGAGCGTCGTCAGCAGCATGACGGCGTTCACCCAGGCTGCGAGGCTGGTGGCGAGCGCGATGCCGGTGTGCCCGAGGAAAGGCACCATGGCGAGCGATCCGGCCACGTTCACGCCCATGGACCAGAAGCCCTGGATGGTGGGCGTGCGGGTGTCCTCGCGCGCGAAATAGCTCGGCTGGAACACCTTGATGGCGACGAAGGCCGGCAGGCCCAGCGCGAAGGCCGCGACGGCGGCGGCGGTGGCGTCCGTGTCGGCGGCCGTGAAGGCGCCGCGCTCGAACAACACCTGCATGATCGCGTGGGGAATCGCCACCAGGGCCACCGCTGCCGGCAGGGTCAGCGCCATGGCGAATTCCAGCGACCGGTTCTGGGTGTGGAGCGCGCTCGCCGCCTCGCCGGAGCGGAGCCGGCGGGTGAGCTCCGGCAGAAGCACCACGCCGACCGCGACGCCGATCACCCCGAGCGGCAGCTGGTAGATCCGGTCGGCATAGTTGAGCCACGACACCGCGTTGGGGATGAAGGACGCGATGGCCGTGCCGATGACGATGTTGAACTGGGTGATGCCCCCGGAGATCACCCCCGGAATGCCGAGCGTCACCAGCCGGCGCACGTTCGCCGTCATCTTCGGCCGACGCAGCGACACCGGAAAGCCGATGAACCACAGGCTGCCGGCCACGGCCGCCAGCTGGGCGAATCCGGCGATGAACACCGCCCAGGAAAGGGTGTAGGCCGCGGTCGCCGTGCCGGCCCAGCCCTGCCGCCAGATCAGGCCGAGCGCCGCCACCAGCACCACGTTGAGAAGAGACGGCGCGAAGGCCGCCACGGCGAACCGGCCGAACGACTGCAGCATGCCGGCCGCCATGGCGGTCAGCGACATGCAGGCGAGATAGGGGAACATGATGCGGGTCATCAGTTCCGCGTCGGAGAACTTCTCCGGATCGGACGCAAAGCCCGGGGCGAGCACGCCGACGAGCAGCGGCGCCGCCAGTTCGGCGACGATCGTGATCGCCACCAGGGCGACGAGGAGGACCGCCAGAATGTCCTCCGCCAGGCGGCGCGCGCCCGGCGGCCCCTCCTCCGCCAGCGCCCGGCCGAACAGCGGCACGAAGGCGGCCGAGAAGGCGCCCTCGGCGAACAGGCGGCGGAAGAGATTCGGAAGACGGAAGGCGACGAAGAAGGTGTCGGCGATCGGTCCGGCGCCCAGCATGGAGGCCATGAACACGTCGCGGATGAAGCCGAGCACCCGGCTCGTCATGGTCGCCATTCCGACGGTGGCGAAGTTCTTCAGGAGTGACATCAGGTCCAGCCCGTTCCGCGGCGACAGTCGGCCGCACTCCTACTACCCTTCGCCCGTCCACGGGAAGCCGGGAGGCACGAACCCGATCCGCCCTGTTGCCGCGCCGGCCGGTGCAAGTTCGTATGGAGCCTCGGTTTTCGGTGAAATGCCGCCCGCGCGCCCGCCGATTGTGCGGTGCGGGACCTTGGACTGCAGAGCCGGCTTGCGGGACAAGAGGCCGCATCATGCCGCTTTCGCGTGTTCGTCTCGTGTTGGACCATGCCGTTCCTGCATAACCGCCATGCATTCTTGCTGCGTTGCAAAACGCGTCCAATCGCGCGATATTCGAACTCGCGACGGGTTCTCCTGTCGCATGCCCTCCTTGGGCGTTTCCTCCCTAAGACTTCAGGCCGCGCAAGCGGCCTTTTTTTTTGCCCGCGCGGTCCCGCTGGCGGGCGCCGCGGCGATGCTTGGCGGGCGGCGACTCCATGCCCGTCGGCGGCGTTGTCCGAACGGCGAATGCGCCGCGCCTGCCGCTTGCCCGCACCTCTCCGGCCACGCCCGCGGCCACGCTGATCCGGCAGAATTCCGGCCTTTCTGGAGCGTGCGGACGTCTTTGCGGGAACAACCGTGCCGATACCCGGTTGGCTATTCGATCCCGTGCGAGACGGCCGCGACACGGCCCCGCACTCCGGACGAGGAGCTTCCCAATGAGCACGACATCGACACCCGGCACCGGGCCCGGTTCGTCCCAGACCACCCAGCGGGCGACGGATCCCAATCCGTCCACCCGGCCGTCCTCTCAGGTCGGCGCGGACGCGCACGCCGCCGCCGACACCTTGAAGCATGCGGGCGAAAGCGCGCGCCAGGAGGCCGAAGGGCTGGCCGAGAGCGTGAAGGCACGGCTGCGCGACGAGGCGGACCGTGGCCGGCAGACCGGCGCGGAGACCATCCACAACGTGGCGGACGCCGCCCGCTCGGCCGCCGAAAGCCTCGACGAGAGCAACCCGGCGTTCGCCCGCTACGCCCGTGACGCCGCCTCCATGGTGGACGAGGTGTCGGACGCGATCCGCGACCGCAGCACCGGCGATCTCATCCGCAGCGTCGATCGCTTCGCCCGGCGCGAGCCGGTCGCCTTCTTCGGCGTCGCCCTCGTGGCCGGCTTCGCCGCCGCCCGCTTCCTCGGCAGCTCGGCGCGACACAGCCATGGCAGCCACGCCGACGAGCGCGGCTTCGACCGGCAGGACACCCGGTACGACGACCGGTCCGGCTACGGATCCGGCCGCTCGGTCTACGGGACCGGCAGCGGCTACGAGCCCGGCCGCAGCAGCAATTTCGGTTCGCCGACGGGCGGCACCGCCCGCACCGGTACGGCGAGCGGCCTTGGCGCCGGCAGCCGCACCTCGCCCGGCTTCTCGGCGCCGGAGTCGGCCAGCCCCGTGCCGGACCCGATCCGGTCCGCCGGTCTCCACACCGCCGGCCCCGGCGAGACGCCGAAGCCCGCCGGGACGAGCACCCTCGGCCGGACCGACAGCGCCACCTCGGTCGGTGACGGCGGCCCGTCCACGGCCACCGGCACGCCCGGCGCCACCCCCGATCGCCCGATCCGCTGACGGAGACATCCCATGGACACCCAACGCTCCGTATTCGATCTGTTCGGCGATCTCGTCGACCAGACCTCCACCCTCTTCCGCAAGGAAGTCCAGCTCGCCAAGGCCGAGGTCTCCGAGAAGGTCGGCCAGGTCGGCAGCGCCGTCTCCAGCGTCGCCATCGGTGCCGTCTTCATGGTGGCGGCCCTCGTCATCCTGTTGCAGGCGGCCGTCTACTGGCTCGACTACCTCGACGTGCCGCCGCGCTTCGGCGCGCTGATCGTCGGCATCATCGTCGCCATCATCGGCGCCGTCCTTCTGAAGAAGGGCACCAACGCGGTCAGTGCCGCCAATCTCGCCCCAAACCGGACGACCGAGCAACTGCAGCGCGACGCGGCCGTCGTGAAGGAGAAGACCCGATGAGCACGACCTACAGCAACGGCAACGGCCACGAGTCGCAGGATCCGGATCGGATCGAATCGGAAGTGGAAGAGGCGCGGGCGCGCCTTTCGCTCACCCTCGACCAGATCCGCGAGCGCATGTCCCCGGGCCAGATCCTCGACCAGGTGCTCGACTACAGCAAGGACTCCGGCGGCGGCATGTTCGCCAAGAACCTCGGCCGGCAGGTGCGCGACAACCCGCTTCCGATCCTCCTCATCGGCGCCGGCATCAGCTGGCTGATGACAGCGGACCGGTTCGGCGTCTCGCGCGGCCCGTCGCTGCGCGGCATGGGCGCCAGCCATGATGTCGGCGACGGTCCGGAGGGCTATGGCCCGTCCGGCGGCGTCGACGTGGCCGGCTCGCCCCGCGAAGGCATGGGCAGCCGCATGGGCCATGCGGCAAGCGGCCTCGGCACGTCGGCGTCCAACGCCTACGGCAATGCCAGTGCGCGGGCCTCGTCGGTCGCCAGCGGTGCCGGCGAGCGGGTGTCGTCCGCCTATTCGGCGGCATCCGATCGGGCCTCCTCGGCCTATGGCGCCGCCTCCGACCGGGTGTCGGCGGCCGCCGGCGGGGTCGCCTCCGGCGCGTCCCACCTCGGGGCCAGCATCCGCGACGCCGCCGCCTCGGCCGGCGGCCAGGCCCAGGCGTTTGGCAGTCATGCGTCGGAGTACGGCGCCCAGGCCCGCCAGTCCTTCGGCCGCCTGATCGAGGACCAGCCGCTGGTGCTCGGCGCGATCGGCCTTGCGGTCGGCGCGGCGCTCGGCGCCATCCTGCCCTCCACCCGGACGGAAGACCGGATGATGGGCGACACCGCCGATCGCATGAAGGCGCAAGGCTGGGCCGCCGCCCGCGACTACCAGGAGCAGGCCACGACCGCCGCGAAGGAGACCTTCGACGACGTGGCCGAGACGCTGAACGAGAAGGGCATCAACCGTGAGACCCTGACCGACGCCGCCTCGGCGGTCGCCGGGACGGTGAAGGCGAGGACGGACGGCCTGAAGGACGAGGTCGCCGGTTCCGGCGCGCACACGGGGTCCGGCTCTCCGTCGTCCGGATCCGCCGGCCAGACCGCCGGCCAGCGCGGAACCACCACCGGGACCACCACAGGCACCACCGGGTCGCAGGCGTCGGCCACGCCGACCCGCGGCGTTCAGACCGCCTCGGGCCAGACCGTCACCGGCGGCCCGTCGGTCGGCGCGAGCCTCGGCACCGGCACCACCGGCATCGGCACCACGCCGAAGGCGGCCGGCACCGCCGGCGGGCCGGCCAGCGACAAGGACAGCCCGTACGTGAAGCCGGCGATCGGCACCACGGCGCCGAACGCCGTCACGGACACGACCCGCGGCCCTGCCCGCACCGACCGTACACCGTCCTGAACCGGGCGGGCCTTGCGCCCGACCCTCTCGCGACAGATCAAGGGCGGCGCCTTCGCGGGCGCCGCCCTTTCTCATGGCGCCCTGTCCGGGCCCTTCGTGGATGACCCTCGAGACTCATCCGACAGCCTCCAACCGCTCTGCCAGCGTGGCGATTCGGGCGCTTTCCTCCTCGATGGCGATCCGGACGAGCACCCGGTCGTCTTTCGCCGCGACGAGCGGTTCGTCGAGATCGGCCGCAAGCGCGGTCGCCGCCTCGGCGTCCCCCAGCGTGCAGGCGAGCGCCTGCGGGCCGAGGTCGACGCGCCGGATGCCGAGGGCGCGCGCGACCACGCGCAGCCGCAGCACGGCGAGGAAGGCCTGCACCGGCGGCGGCGGCGCGCCGAAGCGGTCCTTCATCTCCTCGGCGAACGCCTCCACGCCGTCCGGATCGCCAAGCCGATAGGCCCGAGCGTAGAGGTCCAGGCGCACGTCCGGCTCCGGCACGAAGTCCGGCGGAATGCGGCCGAGGTCGACGCCCCGGATCTCCGGCGGCGGCGTCTCGTCCACCGCCGTGCCGGCTTCCCGCAGAAGCGCCCGCTCCAGCATGTGCCGGTAGAGACCGGCGCCGATCAGCTTCACATGGCCGGTCTGGTCCTCGCCGAAGAGGTCGCCGGCGCCGCGCTGGTCGAGGTCGGACGCCGCGATCGCGAAGCCCGCCCCCAGCTGGTCGAGCGCCACCAGGGTCGCCAGCCGCTTGGCCGTCGCCTCGGCGGGCGGCGCGTCCGGGTCGGTGAAGAGCAGCGCCACGCCGCGCCGGGTGCCGCGTCCCACGCGCCCGCGCAGCTGGTGCAGCTGGGCAAGGCCGAAGCGGTCCGCGTGCCAGAGCAGCATGGTGTTCACCCGCGGCATGTCGAGCCCGCTCTCCACGATGGACGTGGCGAGGAGCACGTCGCCCTCGCCGCGCCCGAAGGCGAGCAGCGTCCGGTCGATCACGTCGGCCGGCAGGCGGGCGTGGAGGACGGCGACGGCAAGGTCCGGCGCGATCGCGGCGAGCCGCGCCGCCATGGCGTCCAGATCCTCGATGCGCGGGCAGACGACGAAGCTCTGCCCCCGGCGGCGCGCTTCGGCGCGAAGCGCCTGGGCGGCCGCTTCGTCGCTCCACGGCAGCACGCGGGTGGCGATCGGCCGGCGGAGCGCCGGGGGCGTCGCCACCACGCTGATGTCGCTGAGGCCCGCAAGGGCGCCCTGCAGGGTGCGCGGAATGGGCGTCGCCGTCAGGGTGAGCACGTGCGCATCGGCGCCGAGCGCCCGAAGCGACGCCTTCTGGGCGGCCCCGAACCGCTGCTCCTCGTCGATCACCAGGAGGGCGAGGTCCGGGATGGAGACGCCCTTGGCGGCGACCGCGTGGGTGCCGACCACGACGCGGACCGACCCGTCGGCAAGTCCGGCGCGAACGGCCGCGCGCTCCTTCTCCGGCACGAAGCGGGAGAGGTGCCCGACCGTGATGCCGAGGCCGCGGAAGCGCTCCGCCACGGTCTGCATGTGCTGGCGCGCCAGCACCGTGGTCGGCGCCACCAGCGCCACCTGGTGGCCGGCGAGGGCCACGGCCGCGATGGCCCTAAGCGCCACCTCCGTCTTGCCGTAGCCGACGTCGCCGCAGACGAGCCGGTTCATCGGCCGCCCGGCGGCCAGATCGGCCAGCACCGCCTCGATGGCCCGGCCCTGGTCCGGCGTCTCCGCATAGCCGAAGCCGGCGGCGAAGCGCTCCATCCGGTCGGCCGGCGGGCGGATCGCCGGCGCCGCGCGCTCGGCCCGCTCCCGGGCCGCCGCCGCAAGCCGCGCCGCCGCCTCGCCGAGGGCAGCCTCCACCTTCGCGCGGCGCTTCGGCCAGGCGTCGCCGTCGAGCCGGTCGAGGGTCACGGCGTCCGGGTCGCCGCCATAGCGCCAGATCCGGTCCATCTCGGCGACCGGCACCATCAGCACCGCGCCGCCCGCATACTCCAGCCGGACGGTCTCGCCCCCTTCGCCGGCGACAGCCTCCAGGCCGCGGAGAATGCCGAGCCCGTGGTCCACGTGGATCACCGCGTCGCCGACCGCCAGACCGCCGTCGCTCATCAGCGCCTCGGCGGCCGTCTGATGGGCGGGTGCGCGGTGCGCGCGCCGCCCGAGCACGTCGGAGGCGGTGACGACGACAAGCCGCTCGCCGGCAAGACGCACGCCGGTCGGCAGGTCCGCCGCGATCCCCAGCAGCGAACCCGCCGGCGCCCGGAGCGCATCGCCCGCCGCGTCGACCGGCTCCGGCGTCCGGCCGAGACGCCTTGCGAGCGCCGTGCCGTCGCGCGGGTCGGCGGCGGCGATGAGCACCCGGTCGCCCGCCTGAAGCGCCGCGTCAACGTGGGTGCGAAAGGCCGCGGCGCCGCCACGCCTTGCCGCGAACAGCGGCACGGGTGCGGTGTCCCCGATGCCAAGATCCGTTGCCGCGGCGAGCACCCGTTCCGCCGTCGCCCGGTCGAGGAGCATGCGGCGCGCGCGGTGATCGTCCGCCGCCTGGTCGAGGATGGCCGCCGCCCGCCGGCGCGCGGCCGGCTCCACGAGAACCGCGGCGTCTCCCATCAGCGCGAACAAATCATCGAGCGTGCCGTAGAGCCCCGGCAGGTCGGCCTCCAGCGCCAGATCCCGCTCGCGTTCGGTGCCCGGTTCACCCGACTGAGGATCCGGTTCCGCGTCCGGCTCCACGGCTTCCGACGTCGGCCAGAGGTCCACGTACGCGATGCCGTTGGTGGTGGTGCGCTGGCTGAGCGGGTCGAAGCGGTGAATGGCGGTCACCCGGCCGTCCGCATGATCGAGCCGGAACGGCGCCGCCGCGTCGGCCGGATAGACGTCGATCACCTGGCCGCGGATCGCCACCTCGCCCGGCTCGTCCACCCGGTCGTCGAAGGCCCATCCGGTGCGCACGAGAAAACGCCGGAAGGCGGCAAGATCAAGCGGCGCGTCGACCGAGAGCGGGAAGACCGTTTCGGCGAGAAGCCGGGCGGGCGGCAGCCGCTGCAGCGCCGCGTCGGCGGTGGTGACCACGAGGCGCGGCTCAGGCGACCCGGACGCCAGCCGCCGGATCACCGCCACCCGCCGCCCCATGACGGCGCGCGACGGCGACACCGCCTCGCCAGGCGGCACGTCCCAGCGTGGCAGGAGCAGGATCTCGCCGACAGGCCCGAGGCCGGAGAGGGCGGCGGCGAGCGCGCTTGCCCGGCCCTCGTCGCCCATCAGCACCAGCCGGTCGCCCGCGGCGGGCTCGGCCGCCAGCCGGATCGCGACGGCGGCGATCGGGTCCGCGCTTCCGCCCGCGCGGGCCGGTGCGCCGGACGCCGGCGCGCTGGATGACGGCTCGGGCGTTCGGCCGGCCGGCCGCGTGGGATCGATGGTGCCGTCCGCCATAAGGGCCTCGCCGGTGGGTTGCCGGCATGGGGGCCTCGCCGGTGCGGTGGGGTGAACGTCCCTGCCGTCCGCCCGTTCCGCCGGAACCCACCCGGGTTCGACACGTTGAGAAGCAACCCAGCCGATCCAGCCAGGAGCCCGCCTTGCCCGTAGATTCTCCCGTCGTGCCGGTGGCCCTCACGGTCAACGGCAAGCCCGAGCGGCTTGAGGTCGACCCGCGCACCACGCTCCTCGACGCCCTCCGCGACCGGCTGCACCTTTCCGGCACCAAGAAGGGCTGCGGCCTTGGCCAGTGCGGCGCCTGCACCGTTCTGGTGGACGGCCGCCGGGTGGTCTCCTGCCTCACCCTGGCGGTGATGAACGACGGCGCATCGGTCACCACCATCGAGGGCCTCGGCACGCCGGACGCCCTCCACCCCATGCAGGCCGCCTTCGTCGCCTGCGACGCCTTCCAGTGCGGCTACTGCACGCCGGGGCAGATCCTTTCCGCCGTCGCCCTCATCGACGAGGGCCACGCCGGCAGCGACGAGGAGATCCGCGAGCATATGTCGGGCAACCTCTGCCGCTGCGGCGCCTACGCCAACATCGTCGAGGCGATCCGCACCGTCGCCGGCCAGGAGGGCTGATCCCATGCGCGCCTTCACCTACGAGCGCCTCGACGGCGACAGCGCCGCCCGGCGGCGGGCCGATACGACCGACAGCGCCTATGTGGCCGGCGGCACCGACCTCCTGCAGCTGATGCAGGAGGGCATCGCCGCCCCGCGCGCCCTCCTCGACGTGTCGCGCGTCGGCACAGACGGCGTCACCGCCGAACTCGACGGCATCCGGATCGGCGCCGGCACCCGGCTGACCGACGCGATCGAGGATCCGACCGTCGCCGCTCGCCTGCCGCTCGTCGCCGAGGCCCTGGCCGCCTCCGCCTCGCCGCAGGTGCGCAACATGGCGACCATCGGCGGCAACCTCCTGCAGCGCACCCGCTGCCTCTACTTCCGCGACGTGACGACGCCCTGCAACAAGCGCGAGCCCGGCTCCGGCTGTCCGGCGCAGGCGGGCGAGAATCGGCTGAACGCCATTCTCGGCGGCAGCGCCCACTGCATCGCCACCCATGCCTCGGACCTTGCCGTCGCCCTCGTGGCGCTCGACGCGGAGGTGATCGTGGAGCGGCGGAACGGCGAGCGCTCCATCCGCCTCGCCGACTTCTATCGCCTGCCCGGCGACACGCCGCACCGGGAGACGCACCTGGAACCGGGAGACCTCATCACCGCCGTCTTCGTGCCCATCGCGGCGACGGGGCTCTCCTCCCGCTACCTGAAGCTTCGCGACCGGGCCTCCTTCGAGTGGTCGCTGGTCTCCGCCGCCGTCGCCCTCAAGATCGACGACGGGGAAGTCACCGCCGCCCGAGTGGCGGCCGGCGGCGTCGGCACGGTGCCCTGGCGGCTGCCCATGGTGGAAGACCGGCTCCTCGGTCGCACGATCGACGTCGCCACGCTCCAGCTCGCCGCCGAGGCGGCGGCCGAGGGCGTCGACCCGCGCCCGGGCAACGCCTTCAAGGTCCCGCTGCTCGTCAACGCCGTGGCGCGCGCCCTCGCCGCCGTGGCCGATCAGGAACTTGCCCGATGAACGCTCCCGCCCTTTCCGCCGTGATCGGCCAGCCGGTGAGCCGGGTCGACGGTCCTGCCAAGGTCACCGGCACCGCCCGCTACGCGGCCGAGTTCGTGCCCGACGGCCTCGCCTACGCGTCCGTCGTCTCCGCCACCATCCCGCGCGGCCGCATCCGCGCGCTCGACACGTCCGCCGCGGAAGGGATGCCGGGCGTGCTCGCCGTCGTCAGCCACCGGAACGCGCCGAAGCTCCCCTACCTGGAGCGCGACCAGCGCCCGCCGGTGGATCCGAAGTCCGGCGACCAGCTGAGGATGTTCCAGGACGACAAGGTGCTGTTCAACGGCCAGCCGGTGGCCGTGGTGATCGCCGACAGCCAGCAGGAGGCGGATGCCGCCGCGCGCTGCATCGGCATCGCCTACGACGAGACCGAGCCGACCACCACCTTCGATCCGGGCCGGGGCCGGCCGCCGAGCGAGGAGACCGCCAAGGGCGGGCGGCCGGGCGCGGCCGGGCGCGGCGACGGCGCGGCGGGCCTTGCCGAGGCTGCGACGACGGTCGACGTCACCTACGTGCAGGCGCGCGAGCACCACAACGCCATCGAGCCGCACGCCACCATCGCCCAGTGGGATGGCGACAGCCTGACGCTCTACGACAAGTCCCAGTGGGTGCAGAACGTGGTGGTGGAGATCGCCCACGTGTTCGGCATCGAGGCGGGGAAGATCCGCGTGATCTCGCCCTTCGTCGGCGGCGCCTTCGGCTCGGCGCTCCGCACCTGGCCGCACGTGACCATCGCGGCGATCGCCGCGAAGATGACCGGCCGGCCAGTGCGGGTGGAGCTCAGCCGGCGGCAGCTCTATCACTCGGTCGGCTTCCGGCCGCACACCCTGCAGCGTGTCCGCCTCGGCGCCGCGCCGGACGGACGGCTGACCGCCATCCTCCAGGACGCCGCCGCCCAGGTGGCGACCTATGAGGAATATGCCGAGACGACGCTGCAGCCGGCCGAGACCACCTACAGCTGCCCGAACGTTGCGACCGCCTATCGTCTGGTGGAGATGGACACCAACTCGCCCTGTCCGATGCGCGGACCCGGCATCGTGACCGGCCTCTACGCGCTGGAGGCGGCGATGGACGAGCTCGCCGTCGCGCTCAACGTGGACCCGGTGGCGTTGCGCCTGAAGAACCACGCCGACATCAACGAGAAGACCGGCCTGCCCTGGTCGTCGAAGGCGCTGAAGGCCTGCTACGAGACGGCCGCCGAACGCTTCGGATGGGCCGACCGGATCGCCGCCCCGCGGTCGATGCGGATCGGCACCGACCTCGTCGGCTACGGCATGGCGACCGCCATCTACCACGCGGACCGGGCGCCGGCGGAGGCGGAGGTGATCCTCTTCGCCAACGGCACGGCGGTGGTCCGCACCGCCGCCTCGGACATGGGACCGGGCACCTATACGTCGATCACCCAGATCGCCGCCGACGAACTCGGCCTGCCGGTGGAGGCGATCCGGTTCGAACTCGGCGACAGCACCTTGCCGATGGCGCCGGTGCACGGCGGCTCGATCACCCTCGTCAGCGTCGGCAGCGCGGTCGCGGAGGCCTGCGCCGCGGTCCGGCAGAAGCTGGAGGCGCTGACGGGCGAGGGCTCGATCGCCGAGCGGCTGCGGGCGAACGGCCTCGACCGGCTCGCCGCGTCCGCCAAGGCGTCGCCCGGCGAGGAGACCAAGCGCTACGCCTCCTCGGCCTTCGGGGCGGTGTTCGTGGAGGTGCGCGTCGACGAGGGGCTCGGCACCCTCCGGGTCAAGCGGATGACCGGCGCCTACGACGTCGGCCGGGTGATCAACCCGAAGATCGCCCGCAGCCAGTGCATCGGCGGGATGATGGGCGGGCTCGGCATGGCGCTGATGGAAGCGGCGGAGTGGGATCCCCGGTTCGGCAAGGTGATGAACGCCAATCTGGCCGAATACCTGGTCCCGGTCTGCGCCGACACGCCGGCGCTCGACGTCACCTTCGTGCCGTCCGAGGACACGGTGCTCAATCCGCTCGGCGCCAAGGGCCTCGCCGAGATCGCCATCTGCGGCGTCGCCCCGGCGATCGCCAACGCGGTGTTCCACGCCACCGGACGGCGCCAGCGGCACATTCCGATCCGGCCGGAAGACCTGATCGGGACCTGATCGGCAAAGGCCCGCTCGGAACGCTCGATGAGGCGATGACGTCAGCCATCACCTTTCGGCGAGCGGCGCCGTTTCGTCACGCGAACGGGAGGCCGATGCGTTAGGGGAAGGCGGGCGGGAGCAGCTACACCCCCTTTTTCGGGATCGCCACAGCCCGCTCGCCGCTTCTTGCCCGCCCGGACACCGCCCTTTCGTGCCCGGGTCTTGCCTTGCCGCGCGGCCGCTGCCGCCGATGGACCCGACATGGACACCCGCACCGCCCCTCCTCGCCCCGCCGTGGCCACCGACCTGCGTTTTGCCGAGTTCGTCGGCATCGTCGCCCTGATGATGGGGCTGACGGCGCTCTCGATCGACTTCCTGCTGCCGGCCTTCCCGCCGATCGCGGACAGCTACGGCATCACCGACACCAACCAGCTCCAGTGGCTGGTCTACAGCTACATGATCGGCTTCGCCGTGATGCAGCTGGTCTACGGGCCGCTGTCGGACATCGTCGGGCGGCGGCCGGCGCTGATCGGCGGAACCCTCGTGTTTGCAGTGGGTTGCGTCCTCGCCCTGTTCGCGCCGAGCTTCGCCGTCCTCATCGCCGGCCGGGTGGTGCAGGGGATGGGCGCGGCGGCGGCGCGGGTGCTGGCCGTCTCCATCGTCCGCGACCGGTTCGGCGGACGCGACATGGCGCGGGTGATGTCCTTCGTGATGATGATCTTCATCACCGTGCCGATCTTCGCGCCGGCGCTCGGCGGGGTGGTGCTCCTCTTCGCCGACTGGCACATGATCTTCGCCGTGATGCTCGGCCTCGGCGCCGTCCTGATCGCCTGGTTCGGCCTCCGGATGCCGGAGACGCTTCACCCGGACTACAGAATGCCCTTCTCCGTCAAGCGCATAGCCGACGCTGCCGTCCAGACGGTGACGAACCGGACGGCGCTCGGCTATGCCACCGGCATGGGCCTGATGACCGGTTGCCTGATGGGCTACATCGGCTCGGCGCAGCAGATCTTCGAGACCGAGGTCTATGCGCTCGGGGCCTGGTTTCCGCTCGCCTTCGCCCTGGTGGCGGTCGCCATGGGGATCGCGGCTTTCCTGAATTCCCGTTTCGTTTCAAGGGTCGGCATGCGGCGGATGGCGCATGGGGCGCTGGTCGGCTATGTCGGCGTGGCGCTGCTCCAGGTGGTGCTGGCGCTCGCCTACGGGGGACATCCGCCGCTCGTGCTCTTCCTCGTCCTGATGGCGGCGAACAACTTCCTGTTCAGCCTGACCCTGCCGAACTTCAACGCCATGTCGATGGAGCCCCTGGGGGCGATCGCCGGCACCGCGTCCTCGCTGATCGGTTTCTACACGACGCTCGGCGGCGCCCTCCTCGGTCTCGTGGTCGGCCAGTCGTTCGACGGCACGGTGACGCCGCTCGCGACCGGCTTCCTGGTCCTCAGCGCGACCACGCTGGCGGTCGTGTTCTGGACCGAAAAGGGCCGTCTTTTCAAGCCTCAGACACCGATCGGCCCGACCGGCGCCTGACCGGTCTCAGGCCCCTTCCCCGGGCTCCGGCGGCGCCTTCGGGCGCCGTTTCGTCGCCCTCGCCTCGAGCATCTCGGCGAGGGTGACCGGGCGATATCCCCAGGCGTCGACGCCCACGTCGATCTGGCGCGGCACCGGCTTCAGCCGGCCGTGGCTGTGGCCATGGAGGTCGATGCAGCCCTTGCCCATCTTGTTCCAGGTGCGGAACGGATAGTGGCAGAGCACCAGCGGGATCCCGTCGATCTCCAGCTCCTTGTAGTGCTGAATGCTGGCGAAGTAGCCGGATGTCGTGGTCTCCGGACCGTCGTTGTTGCCTACAATCAGGTGTTTGTTGCCGTGTAGTGCGCCAAGTAGCCGGTCGACGTGCCCTGCCGGCCGGCCGAGCGCGAAATCCCCCAGATGCCAGACCGTGTCGTCCGGCGCCACCCGCTCGTTCCAGGCCTCGATGAGGGCGGCGTCGTGGGTGGCAAGGTCCGGATAGGGCCGCCGGTCGATCCGCAGCACCCGCGGGTCGGCGAAGTGGGTGTCGCTGGTGAACCAGACCGTCATGGCGCCCGACCGGTCAGCCTGCCCGACGGGCGGGCTTGGCCTCGGCGGCGTCGTCGAAGGCCTGCTTGATGCGGCGGCGGATGGTGGACTGGCGGCCGGTCGCCTGGATCTTCAGGTTGGTGAGATCGGTGACGTAGAAGACGTCCACCGCCCGCTCGCCGAAGGTCGCCACGTGGGCGGAGGCGATGTTGAGGTTGAGGTCCGACATCGCCCGGGTCAGGTCGTAGAGGAGGCCCGGCCGGTCGAGGCCGGAGACCTCGATGACGGTGAAGCGCTCCGAGAGGGTGTTGTCGAGGGTCACCTCGGTGGGAAGCTGGAAGGCCTTCGGAGCCTTCTTGGAGGCGACCCGCCGGGCGACCGCCTCCGGCAGGCGCTCGCGCCCTTCCAGGGTCGCCTCGATCAGGCTGCAGATGCGCTGGGCGCGCCGCTGCTCGTCGGCCTCGTCGGCGAACTCCCGGCCGATCACCATGGTGTCGAGGGCGAGGCCGTCGGTGGTGGTGAAGATCTGCGCGTCGACGATGTTGGACCCGGCGGCGGTGCAGGCGCCGGCGAGGGTGGAGAGGAGACGCGGGTGGTCGGGCGCCACCACGGTGATCTCCGTCACCCCCTCGAACGGCTTGGTCTGGAAGGCGGTGGCCAGCCGCCGGCCGGCGGCGTCGGTGCGGCGGAGGAGGTCGGCGTGGGCCACCTTGTCGGCGATGTCGACCCGCAGCCAGTAGGGCGGATAGTGCCGCTCGAAATAGCGGTCCCGCTCCGCCGCCGGCCAGTCGGCGAGCCGGGCGGCCAGTTCCCGCTGGGAGGCCGCCACCCGCTGGCTGCGGGAGAGCTGGGAATGGCCGCCGAGGAGATAGGGCTCGGTCTCGTAGTAGAGGGTGCGCAGCAACTGGCCCTTCCAGCCGTTCCAGACGCCCGGCCCCACCGCCCGGATGTCGGCGACGGTGAGGATGAGGAGGAGCTTCATCCGCTCCAGCGTCTGCACCACGGCGGCGAAGTCCCGGATGGTCTTGCGGTCGGCGAGGTCGCGCGACTGGGCCGTCATGGACATCACCAGGTGGTGCTCGACGAGCCAGGCGGCGAGTTCGATCTCGGTCGGGGAGAAGCCCATGCGGGCGCCGAGCTTGCGGGCGATGCGGGCGCCGGCGATCGAATGATCCTCCGGCCGGCCCTTGGCGATGTCGTGCAGGAAGAGCGCGAAGTAGAGCACCCGCCGGTGCTGCAGCGACTTCATCAGTTCGATGGAAAGCGGGTTCTTGTCCGCCTGCTCGCCGCGCTCGATGGAGGCGAGGATGCCGACGGCGCGGAGCGTGTGCTCGTCCACCGTGTAGTGGTGGTACATGTTGAACTGCATCATCGCCACGACCTTGCCGAAGTCCGGGATGAAGCGGCCGAGGACGCCGGTCTCGTTCATCACCCGGAGCACGGTCTCGGCGTGGTTCTTGGAGGTCAGCACCTCCAGGAAGAGGCGGTTGGCCTCCTCGTTGTCGCGAAGGGCGGCATCGACGAGGCGGAGCGACCGGGTGATCAGTTTGAGGGCGTCCGGGTGGAAGGCGAGCTCCTGCCGGTCGGCCACGTGGAAGATGCGGATCAGGTTGACCGGGTCGCGCTGAAACACGCCGTCGTCCGCCACCATCAGCCGGTCGTGGTCGACGATGAACTGCGGGAAGGACGCGATGGTCTTCTTCCGCCGCCGGCCGACCCGGCTCAGCATGCGGTCGAGCACCGGGATGGGCTTGGCGTGGGTTTCTTCGAGGGCGGCGCAGAAGATGCGGGTGAGGTCGCCCACGTCCTTGGCCACCAGGAAGTAGTGCTTCATGAAGCGCTCCACCGGGGAGAGGCCGGGGTGCTCCTGGTAGCCGAGAAGGGCGGCGATCTCCCGCTGCACGTCGAAGCCCAGGCGGTCGTCCGGCCGGCGGGTGAGGAAGTGCAGGTGGCAGCGCACCGCCCAGAGGAAGTCCTCGCACTTGTGGAAGCGGTTCATCTCGGCGCGGGAGAAGACGCCGAGGCGGACGAGGTCGTCGGTAGTCGGCACCTCGTAGAAGTATTTGGCGATCCAGAAGAGCGTATGGAGGTCGCGAAGGCTCCCCTTGCCCTCCTTCACATTCGGTTCGACCAGGTAGCGGGAGGCGCCCTGGCGCCGGTGGCGCTCGTCGCGCTCGGCGAGCTTGGCGAGGATGAACTCCGGCCCGGTGTCCTTGACCACCTCCGGCTGGAAACGGCGGACGAGATCGGCGTAGAGCGCCTCGTCGCCCCAGATCCAGCGGGCCTCCAGGATGGCGGTGCGGATCGTCATGTCGGAGCGGGAGAGGCGCACGCATTCGTCGATGCGCCGGGTGGCGTGGCCGACCTTGTAGCCGAGGTCCCAGAGCATGTAGAGCACGTACTCCACCACGCTCTCGCCCCAGGGGGTCTGCTTGTAGGGCAGCAGGAAGAGGAGGTCGAGGTCGGAGCCGGGGCCGAGGGTGCCGCGCCCGTAGCCGCCGACGGCCGCCACCGTCATGCGCTCCGAGGAGGACGGATTGTCCACCTTGAAGACCCGCTCCACCGCGTGGTCGTAGATGATGCGGATCAGCGTATCGACCATGTGGGACAGGCGGCGGGCGCAGAGGAGGCCGTGCCGGTCCTCGGTGAGGAGGACACGCGCCTTGTCGCGGCCGTCCTGCACCACCCGCTTCAGGACGGTGAGGATGGCCGGCCGGGGATCGGAGACCCGATGATCGCGGCGCGGTCCGGACGCTTCCTCGCAAAGGGCGGCGATCTCCTGCCGGATGCCGGCCTCGTCGATCAGGATGTCGATGTCGTGGGTCTTCGCCATGGGGGAAATGCAAGCGTCCGTCGTCCAAAGTCGGGCGACCCTACAGTCTGGCGGCGCGGTCCGCCACACCGTCGCGGATGGGCGGCCCGGATCAGGCTTCGCGGTCGTCGCCGGGCAGCGGCGCGTCGATGGTGCAGACGAGGCCGTCCGGCTCGAACAGAATGCGCACCGCGCCGCCGAGTTCGCGCGAAAGCCCCTGCTCGATGAGCCGCGAGCCGAACCCCCGGCGGGTCGGCGGCGTCACCGTCGGGCCGCCGTGCTCGGACCAGCGGAAGAGGAGGAAGCGCCCCTCGGGCCGCTCGGCAAGCGTCCAGGCGATGGCGACCCGGCCGTCGGGCACGCAGAGCGCGCCGTACTTGACCGCGTTGGTGGCAAGCTCGTGCAGCGCCATGGCGAAGGAGAGCGCCGTCTGCGGTCCGAGGCGGACCGGCACGCCGGCGACGTCGAACCGGTCGGCGCCGTGCGGCGCCACCGCGCCGTCCACCACGGCGGTGAGGTCCGCCCCCTCCCAGCGCTCGCGGGTGAGCACGTCGTGGGCCTGGGCGAGCGCCACGATTCGGCCGGTGAAGGCGTCGCGGGCGGCTTCCGTGTCGGTGGTGGACCGCAGGCTCTGGGCGGCGATGGAGTTGACGGTCGCGAGCGTGTTCTTCACCCGGTGATTGAGTTCGTTGATGAGGAGGCGCTGGTGGAGCTCCACCTCGTGGCGCTTGGAGATGTCGTCGAACACGGCAAGGACGCCCGCGATGGCGCCGTCCTCCACCACCGGGATGGCGTTCACCGACAGGATGCGCCGGGTGCCGTCGCGCGGGTCCATGATGCTCTGCTCGAAGGCCGTGACCGTCTCGCCCGTGAGCGCCCGGCTCACCGGCAGGTCGGCGACGGCGAGCGGGCGGCCGTCCACGGTGGCGTTGCCCCAGGCAGGGGCGTCGTAGCGCCGGCCCTCGGCGGTGCCGGACGACAGGCGCAGGAGCCGGCAGGCGGCCTCGTTGGCGAACGCGATGTGCCCGTCGGCGTCGACCTCCACGATGCCGACCGGTGAATGGTCGAGCACCCGCTGCAGGCGCGCGTTGGCGGCGGCGAGCGCCTCCTCGGCGCGGTTGCGCGCGTCCGCCCGGCGGGCGAGTTCCGCCGCGGCGCCGGAGAGGGCCTTGCCGATCAGGTTGATCTCGCTGTTGGTGGTCTCCGCCGGCGCGCGGAGCGGCGCCGACTGGCCGAGCGCCACCGCCGTGTCGGCAAGATCCGTCATGGCCTTGGAGATGCGCCCGCCGTACCAGCTGGCCGCCGCGAGCGCCACCGCCAGACCGCCGAGCGCGGCGGTGCCGAGAAGCACGAGCGCCTGGGTGAGCGGCTTTTCCACCGCCGCCACCGGCACCCCGACCGCGACCCGCCAGCCGGTGACGGCCGAGCGCGCGTAGGCGGAGAGCACGGGCGTGCCCTCCTTGGTGATCCCTTGCCAGACGCCGCCGTCCCCGGTCGCACGCCGGCGGAGGTCGTCGGTGGCTTGGGTGCCGACGAAGCGGTCGTTCTGGCGCGAACGCGCCACGATGACGAACGTCTCGTCCAGCACCGCGCCGGTCCAGTCGGTCGGCAGGTTCTCGGCGGCGATCACCCCGGTGATCCGCGCCGCCGGGATCTCCATCACGAGGGCGAGGCCGCCGGGGGCCGTCGTGCGGATGGGAATCTTGATGCCGACGACCGGGCCGCTTCCGGAGGTGTCCGTCCTCAGGCCGAGGAAGCCCATCGGGCCGTCGATGGCCGGCAGGGTTTCGGGTGGCGGGCCGGGCCGGCGCACCGTCCGGCTGTCGAGGAGGATGGCGGTGTCGTCCTGGAGAACCACCCGGGTGCCGAGAATGTCGGCCGTGTCGGCGAGCGCGTCGCGCACCTCCGGGGCCCGCGCGCCGGCCTGGTCGAGGGTGGCCCGGAGGAGGCGCAGGCCATCCTGCAGGGAGAGCATCTGCCGGTCGACCGAGGCGGAGACGCGCGCCGCCACCTCCAGGGCTTCGCTCTGGTAGCGGTCGCGCTCCTTCATGCTGAAGCCGATCGCAAGCGCCGTCGCCGCCACGATCAGCGGCGCCAGAAGGAAGGTGGTGAGGACGATGAGGTGGGCGCGGGTGGAGAAGGCCCGCCGCGCCGGTTTGCCCGTCATGTCCACCGCGCGTCTCTCCATCGTCCATCCGTGCATTGCGCAGACATGGTGATGGAAGGCGGTCGGGTCGCAAGCGCTAATTTCTATGTGTTGGACCGACGGCGGAGAAAACCGTCGTCGGGGCCATGTCAGCGGCGCGTGGCAGTCGGCCTCGTCCGACCCTCACGCGCGCCTAGGCCTGACCGGCCGGCCCGCGTTCGGGCTTGCCTGCACACGCGCACCTTCCATGGGGCGCCTCGGTCAGGCGCCCTCCCCGCCTGCGGCCGGTCCGGCGCCGGCGAGGCGGGTGATCAGCCCGGTCTCCCAGCCGAGGATGGCCTTCTTTCGGGTGATGCCCCAGTGGTAGCCGCAAAGGTCGCCCTGGCGGCCGAGCACCCGGTGGCAGGGCACCACGAAGGAGATGGGGTTTCGCCCGACCGCCGAGCCGACCGCGCGGGCGGCCTTTGGGTTGCCGATGTGGCGGGCGATGTCCGAATAGGTGGTGGCCTTGCCGAGCGGGATGCGCAGGAGCGTCTCCCACACCCGCACCTCGAAGTCCGATCCGATGAAGACGAGCCGCAGGGGCCGCTCGTGGGTCCAGTGGTGCGGGTCGAAGATCTGGCGGGCGAAGGGCTCGGTCACCTTCGGGTCGATGACGAAGCTGGCGGCGGGCCAGCGGCTCGCCATGTCGGTGAAGGCCTTGGCCTCCTCGCCCGGGTCCGCGAAGGCGAGGCCCGCAAGGCCGCGCTCGGTCGCCATCAGGAGGGCGGTGCCGAACGGGGAGGCGTGGAAGCCGTAGGCGATGGTGACGCCGCCGCCGCGCGCCTTGTAGGCGCCGGGGCTCATGGCCTCGTGGGTGACAAAGAGGTCGTGCAGCCGCCCCGGCCCGGAAAGGCCCACCTCGTAGGCGGTGTCGAGGATGGAGGCGCTGTCGTCCAGCATGCGGCGGGCCTGGTCGAGGGTGAGCGCCTGCAGGAAGGCCTTCGGCGTCAGCCCGGCCCAGCGGGTGAACACTCGGTGCAGGTGCCCGGGGTCGGTGCCGACCGCGCCGGCGATGGCGTCGAGGTCCGGCTGCTCGCGCCAGGCCTCGGTGAGGAAGCGGATGGTCGCCCGCACGAGGGCGTAGTCGTCGGCCGCCCGGTCGAGCACCACGGGCTCCGCCATGCGCATCTCCTCCAGGAAGCTCTTGGCCTCGGCCTTCGACGGGCCGTCGGTCAGGGTGTCGGGGATCGCAAGATCCATGGTCGCTCTCCTCTCCGGTTGTCCGGACGTTAGAGCGGACCGCATCCGGCAGCCACCCGATTTTCGCAAAGGCTTTGGCGGGCCTCAGGTCGGCGCCGCGAGGGCGTCCGGGCCGCCGCGGCGGGCGGTGGCGAGCGCCTTGGCGAGGGCCTCGGCGAAGCTTTCCCGGTCGGGCGGATTGAGGAAGCCGCCGAGGTCGACGGCGCGGCCGTGCGAGACGAGCTTCATCTCCACCACCCCCTCGTCCTCCAGGCGCGTGACGTGGAGGCGCGCCCAGAGCGGATTGAGGTGGAACTCCTGCGTCCGGCCGCGGGCGGAGACGCGGACCACGTGCACGTCGCTGACGGAGACATGCACCTCCTCGAAGGCCTTGGCGCTGGCGTAGTTGAGCCGGAAGGCCACGTAGACGATGAGGATGTCGAGGCCGAAGAACCAGAACACCGGCCAGGCGCCGATCACCAGGAAGAGGACGCCGGAGACGAGGCACATGAAGCCGACCGCCAGCATCAGGACCAGGAAGCCGCGTGGCCCCAGCGACCGGTACGGCGTCAGCCGGGCCGAGAAGAAGGGCGCGTCGGCGTCGGCCGGGCCGTGGTCGGTCGCATTGTGCGCTGTCATTGAAGGCGATTATAGAGGAGGGATGCGCCGCGCAAAGACCCTCCCCCTTGACGCCGCCGGTCGACCGAATGTCGCACGGCCTGCCCGCTCCCGCCCCGCCGCCCCCGACGGCCCGCCGCCGGACGCGCCCGCGGCGTCGGAAACCGCGCCGAAGCCGGCCCGCAAGGCCGCGGCGAAGGCCGCTCCCGGAAAGGGCAAGCGCAAGCCGAAGGCGGTCTATGCGCCGGCGGAGGTGGAGGCGATCTTCGCCCGCTTCCGGGCCGCCAACCCGGAGCCGAAGGGCGAACTTGAGCATGTGAACGCCTTCACGCTGCTCGTCGCCGTGGTGCTCTCCGCCCAGGCGACGGACGCCGGCGTCAACAAGGCGACCCGGCCCCTCTTCCAGGTGGCCGACACGCCGCAGGCGATGCTCGCCCTCGGCGAGGACGGGGTGCGCGAGGCGATCAAGTCGATCGGGCTCTTCCGCACCAAGGCGAAGAACGTGATCGCGCTCTCCGAGGCGCTGATCCGCGACCACGGCGGCGTGGTGCCGGAGGACCGGACGGCGCTCGAAAAGCTCCCCGGCGTCGGCCGCAAGACCGCCAACGTGGTGCTCAACATGGCCTTCGGCCAGCCGACCTTCGCGGTCGACACCCACATCTTCCGGCTCGGCAACCGGCTGCTTCTCGCCCCCGGCAAGGACCCCCTGGCGGTGGAACTCGCCTTCGAGGCGATCGTGCCGGAGCCCTACCGGCTGCACGCCCACCACTGGCTGATCCTGCACGGCCGCTACGTCTGCAAGGCCCGCAAGCCCGAGTGCGAGCGGTGCGTCATCTACGATCTCTGCAAGAGCCCGGAGCGCCGGGTGGTGGACCGGCAGCCGGATCCGATGGATCCGGGGGAGCCGGATCCATCGGATCCGGCTGCCGCCTCGTAGGTCGGGCGCCAGCCGGACCGGCCCTCCCGCCTCAGCCGACCGCGTCATAGGCCGCGAAGGCGGCCATGTTGACGATGTCGTTGTCCTTGCTGCCGAGCGGGATGATCTGCACCGGCTTGTCGAGGCCGACGAGCAGCGGGCCGATGACGGTGGCCGAGCCCAGTTCCTGCAGCATCTTGGTGGCGATCGAGGCGGAGTGGAAGGCCGGCATGACGAGCACGTTCGCCGGTCCGGTGAGGCGGCAGAACGGGTAGAGCGCCAGCTTGTCCGGGTCGAGCGCCACGTCGGCGGCCATCTCGCCATCGTACTCGAAGTCGACCCGCTGGCCGTCGAGGATCTCCACCGCCTCGCGCAGGCGTGCCGAGCGCTCTCCCTCCGGATGCCCGAAGGTGGAATAGGCCAGCATGGCGACGCGCGGCTCGTGGCCGAGCCGGCGGGCGAAGCGGGCCGCCTGCACGGCGATGGCGGCAAGTTCCTCCGCCGTCGGCATGTCGTGCACGGCCGTGTCGGCGATCAGCACCGTGCGGCCGCGGCAGAGCGCGATGGAAACGCCGATCACCCGCTGGCCGGGCTTGGCGTCGATCACCCGCCGCACCTCCTCGAGCACCACGGAGTAGTTGCGCGTGGCGCCCGACACCATGGCGTCCGCGTCGCCCATGGCGACCGAGACGGCGCCGAAGAAGTTGCGGTCGGTGTTGACGAGGCGCACGCAGTCGCGGTGCAGGAAGCCCTTCCGCTGCAGGCGGGCGTAGAGGAAGTCCGCGTAGGCCTTGGTGCGGCTGGAGAGGCGGGCGTTGCGGATCTCCAGGCCCTCGCGGCCGACGTCGATGCCGGCGGCGGTGGCGGTGGCGCGGATCTGGTCCTCGCGCCCGACCAGGATGGCGGTGCCGAGCCCCTGCGCGGCGAAGCTCGCCGCGGCGCGCATCACCTGCTCCTCCTCGCCCTCGGCGAACACCACCCGGCGCGGCTTCTGCTTCACCTTGGCGAAGATGCGCTGCAGCGTGCCGGCGGCCGGGTCACGGCGGGCCGAGAGCTGGTGGCGGTAGTGCTCCCAGTCGACGATCGGCTTGCGGGCGACGCCCGTGTCGATCGCCGCCCGCGCCACCGCCTCCGGCACGGTGGAGATGAGGCGCGGATCGAACGGCACCGGGATGATGTAGTCGCGCCCGAAGCGCGGCCGGATGCCCCGATAGGCGGCGGCCACCTCGTCCGGCACGTCCTCGCGGGCGAGCAGCGCCAGCGCCTCGGCGGCGGCGATCTTCATGCGGTCGTTGATGGTGGTCGCGCGCACGTCGAGGGCGCCGCGGAAGATGTATGGAAAGCCGAGGACGTTGTTGACCTGGTTGGGATAGTCCGACCGGCCGGTCGCCACGATGGCGTCGGCCCGGATGGCGCGCGCCTCCTCCGGCGTGATCTCCGGGTCCGGGTTGGCCATGGCGAAGATGATCGGATCCTTGGCCATGGAGAGGATCATGTCGGCCGTGAGCGCCCCCTTGGCGGACAGGCCGAACACCACGTCGGCGCCGGCCATCGCCTCGGCGAGGGTGCGCGCCTCCGTCTCCACCGCGTGGGCGGACTTCCACTGGTTCATGCCCTCGAGCCGGCCCTTGTAGACGACGCCCTTGGTGTCGCAGAGCGTGACGTTCTGGTGCGGCATGCCCATCGCCTTGACGAGCTCGATGCAGGCGATGCCCGCCGCCCCGGCGCCGTTGCAGACGAGCCGGGCGGTGCGGATGTCGCGCCCGGTGAGATGGAGGGCGTTGATGAGGCCCGCGACCGCGATGATGGCGGTGCCGTGCTGGTCGTCGTGGAAGACCGGAATGTCCATCAGCTCGCGCAGGCGGCTTTCGATGATGAAGCACTCCGGCGCCTTGATGTCTTCCAGGTTGATGCCGCCGAAGGACGGGCCGAGGTAGCGCACCGCGTTGACGAACTGGTCCACGTCCTCGGTGTCGATCTCAAGGTCGATCGAATCCACGTCGGCGAAGCGCTTGAAGAGCACCGCCTTGCCCTCCATCACCGGCTTGGAGGCGAGCGGGCCGAGGTTGCCGAGGCCGAGGATGGCGGTGCCGTTGGAGATGACCGCCACCATGTTGCCGCGCGCCGTGTAGTCGAAGGCGAGCGAGGGATCCTCCGCGATCCGGCGCACCGGCACGGCGACGCCCGGCGAGTAGGCGAGCGAGAGGTCGCGCTGGGTCGCCATCGGCTTGGTCGGCATGATCTCCAGCTTGCCGGGGCGACCCTGCGAGTGGAACAGCAGCGCCTCCTGCTCGGTGAAGCTCAAGGTCTTCTTCTCGTCCGCCATGCTGGCCCCATGTTGTCCGGACCGCGCCGCGGCCCCTGCAGGGTAAAAAGGTGGCGGACCATACGCGCGGGAGGGGATTCCCTCAACGGGGGATATGGGCGGGGGTGAGGGATGAGGGGTGGGTCGGGCGGGGTTGGGGGTCGGGCGGGGTTGGGATGGGCGGGGTTGGGGGTCGGGCGGGATCGCGTGACGGGCGAGGTTGGGTGGCGGGCGGGATCGCGTGACGGGCGAGGTTGGGTGGCGGGCGGGATCGCGTGACGGGCGAGGTTGGGGGGTCGGGCGTTCTCCGGTGTCCGGTCGCATACGACAGACGCCGCCCCCTCCTCCATCGTCATGGTCCGGTTCAGCCGGACCAGCCACGCATTCCGCCGCACGTCGCCCGGAAAAAAGCGTGGGTGGTCCGCCTTCGCGGACCATGACGATCTGGGGGGTTCTGGTGGGAGCGGGTCCTGCGTGGTTCGCGGTCGGTGGCCTTGCATCGTTCGGCGTCGCCGGCCTTGCGTGGTTCGGCGTTGTCGGTCCTGCGTGGTTCGTCGTCGCCGGCCTTGCACCACCGCTCTCGCGCCCTCCTCCCTCCTCACCATGACGATCGGGGCAGATCGGTTCTTCCAAGGCGTCACCCCGGCGAAAGCCGGGGCCCAGCCGACGGTGGGGACAACCGCGCCGGTGCGGATGGGGCGCCGTCGGTTGGATCCCGGCTTTCGCCGGGATGACGGGACTGACGGGCGGGGCGGTTGGACCGGGCGCGTGCACGGCTTGCCCACCCACCCTCCACCCCTCCCCCGCGCTAACCCCTTCGTCGGGTTTCGGCGGTTCTCCGGTGCTGCCGGCTTCCCTCCCGGCGCGTCGCCCTGCTATAGGCGAACGCGAAGCGGGAGATGCCGATGTCGGACATGAAGCTCGTCGTTGTGGGGGCCGCGGGCCGCATGGGGCGAGCCTTGATCAAGGCGGTGGGCGAGACGCCGGGGGCGGTGGTTTCGGCCGCCATCGAGCGGCCGGGATCGGCGGCGATCGGGACCGACGCGGGCGTGCTCGCCGGCCTTGCGCCGCTCGGCGTGCCGGTGACAGACGACCCGCTGCCGGCCTTCGCGGCCGCCCACGGGGTGCTGGATTTCACCAGCCCCGCCGCCACCGTGGCCTTCGCGGAACTGGCCGCCCAGGCGCGCATCGTCCACGTGATCGGCACCACCGGCTGCGCGCCGGACGACGAGGCGGCGATCGACGCCGCCGCCCGCCACGCGGTGGTGGTGAAGTCGGGCAACATGAGCCTCGGGGTGAACCTTCTCGCCGGCCTCGTCCGCAAGGCCGCCGCCGCCCTCGGGCCGTCGTTCGACATCGAGATCGTGGAGATGCACCACCGGCACAAGGTGGACGCGCCGTCCGGCACCGCGCTCCTTCTCGGCGAGGCCGCCGCCGCAGGCCGCGCGGTGGCGCTGGCCAAGGCGCGCGTCAGCGGGCGCGACGGGCACACCGGCCCGCGGCCGGAGGGCGCCATCGGCTTTGCATCGCTGCGCGGCGGCGCGGTCGTCGGCGACCACACGGTGATGCTCGCCGGCCCCGGCGAGCGCATCGAGCTCACCCACCGGGCGGACGACCGGGCCATCTTCGCCCTCGGCGCCGTCCGGGCCGCCCTCTGGGGTCGGTCGCGCAAGCCCGGCCGCTACGGCATGGACGACGTGCTCGGCCTTGCCGACTGACGACCCCTCGCCTCTTCGGGGCGGACACGCCGGCAAGAGCGTCCGCCGCCCTGTCGCACCCTTTGCTTCCAAACCAGGAGTTCCCCCATGTCTCGCGTGCTGGTGCTGGTCCGTCACGGCCAGAGCGAATGGAATCTGAAGAACCTCTTCACCGGCTGGAAGGACCCGGACCTGACGCCCCTCGGCGTGACGGAGGCGACCGCCGCCGGCCAGCGCCTGAAGGCTTTGGGCCTCACCTTCGACGTCGCCTTCACGTCGGTGCTGACCCGTGCCCAGCGGACGCTGAAGCTCATCCTGGACGAGATCGGCCAGCCGGACCTTCTCACCATCCGCGACCAGGCGCTGAACGAGCGCGACTATGGCGAGCTGACCGGGCTCAACAAGGACGACGCGCGGGCGAAGTGGGGCGAGGAGCAGGTGCACATCTGGCGCCGCTCGTTCGACGTGCCGCCGCCGGGCGGCGAGAGCCTGAAGGACACCGCCGCGCGGGTGCTGCCCTACTTCAAGGCCGAGATCCTGCCGCGGGTGCTTGCCGGCGAGGACGTTCTGATCGCCGCCCACGGCAATTCGCTGCGCGCCCTCATCATGGATCTGGAAGGCCTTTCCGGTGAGGAGATCCTGGCGCGCGAACTCGATACGGGCGTTCCGATCGTGTATCGTCTGAACGAGGACGGCAGCATCGCCGCCAAGGAGGTCCTGAAGGGCTGAGGCCCGACGGGGCGCCTGGACAAGCGGATCAACCGCATCGGCGAACGGAACCGGCCTTTTCGGGAGGCGGGACATGACGGTCGATGCGGTTGAGGCGCTTTCCATCCGACGCTTGATGCCCGAGGAGGTCCGGGCGCGGGCCCACGAGTTGGCGGACGTTCTGATCGACGCGGTGGAGGGCGGCGCGGCCGTCTCCTTCCTTGCGCCGATGACGCCGCTTGCGGCCGTGCGCTGGGCGTTCGACGTGGCCGACCGCATGGGGCGGCGCGCCCATCTCTTCACCGCCGAGATCGACGGCCGCATCGTCGGCTTCGTCAAGCTGGTGCGCGCCGGCGCCGCCAACCAGCCGCACCGGGCGGAGGTGGCCAAGCTGGTCGTTCACCGGGCGCACCGGGGCCGCGGCGTCGGCGCCGCGCTGATGCACGAGCTGGAGGTGACCGCGCGGGTGCTCGGCATCACCCTCCTGACGCTCGACACCGCCGAGACCGGCGCTGCCTGCCGGCTCTACGACCGGCTCGGCTACCGGCGCGCCGGCACCATCCCGGGCTACGCGCTCGCGCCGGACGGCACGCCGGTGGCGACGGTGATCTACTACAAGGTGCTTTGAGGCTTTTGTTTTTGACGGCCTGACCGGCCGGCGCCCGGTCGGGCTTGCCTGCGCGCGCAAGGTCGAGACCTTGCGCGCTTGGTCTTGTCTTTGCCTTTTTAACGGCCTGACCGGCCGGCGCCCGGTCGGGCGGGCGTGCGCTTGCGCGCGGGCCGCTCAGGCGGACGGCTTGGCGCGGGCGGCCTTCAGCCGATAGAGCGCTTCCAGCGCCTCGCGGGGGGTCATCTCGTCGGGCGAAAGCGCGTCGAGGAGGGTGGCGAGTGCGCCCTCGGCCGGGTCCGGCGCGGCCTCGGCGGCGGGCGCGCGGCGGCGGGCGGCGGAGAAGAGCGGCAGGTCGTCGAGGACGGCGGGGGCGTTGTTGCCGCCGGTCTTCTCCAGTTCGGCGAGCACGGCCTTGGCGCGCTCCACCACGGCGGCCGGCAGGCCGGCGAGTTTGGCCACCTGGATGCCGTAGGACCGGTCCGCCGCCCCCGGCACGATCTCGTGCAGGAAGACCACGTCGCCCTTCCACTCCTTCACCTTGACGGTGGCGTTGGTGACGCGGGGGAGGCGTTCGGAGAGCGCGGTGAGCTCGTGGTAGTGGGTGGCGAAGAGGGCGCGGGAGCGGTTCACCGCGTGGAGGTGCTCCACGGTCGCCCAGGCGATGGCGAGGCCGTCGTAGGTGGCGGTGCCGCGGCCGATCTCGTCGAGGATCACGAAGGCGCGCGGGCCGGCCTGGGTGAGGATGGCGGCCGTCTCGATCATCTCCACCATGAAGGTGGAGCGGCCGCGGGCGAGATCGTCCGCCGCGCCGACCCGGCTGAACAGCCGGTCCACGACGCCGATGTGGGCCGCCCGCGCCGGCACGAAGGATCCCGCCTGGGCGAGCACCGCGATGAGGGCGTTCTGGCGCAGGAACGTGGACTTGCCGGCCATGTTGGGGCCGGTGACGAGCCACAGCCGGCCGGCGGCGTGGCTTTCGTCGGGCGCGCCCACGTCGCAGTCGTTGGCGACGAAGGAGAGGCCCGCCTCCTTCAGCATGGCCTCCACCACCGGATGCCGGCCGCCCTCGATGCGGAAGGCGTGGGAGAGGTCCACCTTCGGTCGCACCCAGCCGGCCTCGTCGGCAAGGTCGCCGAGAGCGGCGGCCACATCGAGCGCGGCGAGCGCGTCGGCGGCCCGCTTGATGCCGTCGCCGGCCGCGACCACCGCCTCGGTCAGCCGGTCGAACACGGCAAGCTCGATGCCGAGCGCCCGCTCGCCGGCCGACGCGATCTTGCCCTCCAGGGCGCCAAGGGCGGTGGTGGAGAAGCGGATGCAGTTGGCGAGCGTCTGGCGGTGGATGAAGGTGCGGGCGAGCGGCTCGGCGAGGAGCGCGGCGCCATGCTGGGGCGGCACCTCGACGAAATAGCCGAGGACGCCGTTGTGGCGCACCTTGAGGGCGCGGATGCCGGTCTCCTCCGCGTAGGTCGCCTGCAGGGCGGCGATGATCTGCCGGCTCTCGTCGCGAAGGCCGCGCGCCTCGTCGAGGGCCTCGTCGTGGCCGGGGCGGACGAAGCCGCCGTCGCGCTTGAGGAGCGGCAGCTCGTCGGCAAGCGCCGCGCGCACCGCCGCGCCGACCGGGTGGGGCGCCGCCGCAAGGGCCCCGCGGGCGGCCTCCAGCTCGGCGCCGCCGGCGACGCCCTCGAGCCTTTCGGCAAGCGCGGCCGCGGCGGAAAGGCCGGTCGCCACCGCCATCAGGTCGCGCGGCCCGCCGCGGGCGAGCGTCAGCCGGGTGAGCGCGCGGGCCATGTCGGGCGCCCGGGCAAGGTCGGCCCGGACCGCGCGGCGGAGCGCCGGCTCGCCGGCAAAGAGGGCGACCGCGTCGAGCCGGTGGCGGATCGCCTCCGGGTCGGTCAACGGGCTGGCGATCCGCTCGGCAAGGAGGCGGGCGCCGGCGCCGGTCACCGTGCGGTCGACGGCGGCGAGCAGGCTGCCGCGTCGCTCGCCCGCCAAGGTGCGGACGAGTTCCAGGTTCGCCCGCGTCGCCGCGTCCACCGCCATCACGCCGGTGGCGGCGTCGCGGCCGGGCGGATCGAGCGGCGGGCGCTGGCCGACCTGGGTCTTGTCCACATAGGCGATCACCGCCGCCGCCACGGACAGCTCCAGGCGGGAGAAACGGCCGAAGCTGTCCACCGAGGCGATGCCGTAGAAGGCGGCGAGCCGGTCCGGCGCGGTCGCCCCGTCGAAGAAGGCGCGCGGCAGCGGCACCACGGCGGCGCCGGACGCCTTCCAGGTGCGGCGGAGGTCGTCCTCGTCGAAGAGGGCGTCGGAGACGAGGAGTTCCTTCGGCTCGATGCGGGCGATGAGAGCCGCAAGCCCGCCGGCGTCGACCTCGCAGAGCCGGAAGGCGCCGGTGGAGACGTCCACCCAGGCGAGCGCGAACCGGTCGGCGCCGGGCTCCGACCCGCGCTGGCGCGTGACGGCGGCGAGGAAGTTGGAGCGGCGGGCGTCGAGGAGGGTCTCCTCGGTGAGGGTGCCGGGCGTGACGAGGCGCACCACGTCGCGCCGCACGATGGACTTGGCGCCGCGCTTGCGCGCCTCGACGGGATCCTCCATCTGCTCGCACACCGCCACCCGGTGGCCGAGGGCGATCAGGCGCTGGAGGTAGTCGTCGGCGGTGTGGAGCGGCACCCCGCACATGGGGATGTCGGCGCCGAGGTGCTTGCCGCGCTTGGTCAGCGTGATGCCGAGCGCCCGCGAGGCGACCTCCGCGTCGTCGAAGAAGAGCTCGTAGAAGTCGCCCATGCGGAAGAACAGAAGGCAGTCCGGGTTGGCCGCCTTGATCTCGATGAACTGGGCCATCACGGGCGTGACGTGGCCGGAGGCGGCCTCGTCGTCGATGGGCATGTGCTCGGTCATGGGCGGCACGCTAGCAGAAGCGCCCGGCGGTTTCACCGGCCGGCGGGGCCGCCGGGGGCCGTCATCCCCGGCGAAGTTGCCGGCCGGGCGGCGGGTGGCGGTCGGGCGAACGATGCCCGGCGGTCAGGCGGACGCGAGCCCCTCCACGGCCGCGAGGATGCGCGCCACGTCCTCGGGGCGGGACAGGCGGTGGTCGCCGTCCTTGATCAAGGTCAGCACCACGTCGTCGTGCACCAGCCGGTCGACGAGGAGCATGGCGTGGCGGAAGGGCACGTCCGGGTCGCGCATGCCCTGAAGGATGTGCACCGGCGCGCCGACCCGGATGTCGCCGTCAAGGATGGCCTGGCGGCGGCCGTCCTCGATGAGGGCGGCGGTGATGACGGTCGGCTCCGGCGCGTAGGCGCTCGGGATCTCGGTGCGGCCGTGCTCGGCGAGGTCGATCCGCATGGCGTCGGTGAAGGACGGCTCCATCAGGCGGCTGGTGAAGTCCGGCGCGGGAGCGATCAGCACCAGGCCCTTCAGCCGGTCGGCGCGCCCGGCGGCCTGAAGGCGGAGGGCGACGAGGAGCGCGATCCAGCCGCCCATGGACGAGCCGACGAGCACCATCGGGCCATCGGCGAACCGGTCGATCACCGCCATCGCCTCGTCGGCCCAGCGGCCGATCGTGCCGTCGACGAAGCGCCCGCCCGAGACGCCGTGGCCGGAGTAGTCGAAGCGCACCACGCGCCGGCCCGTGCGCCGGCCGAACTCGGCGAGCGCCTCGGCCTTCGAGCCGGCCATGTCGGAGCGGAAGCCCGACAGCCAGACGAGGGTCGGGCCGGCCCCGTCCTCGATGCGGACGGCGATATCGATGCCGGCGACGGTGATGGTCTCTGTCCCTGGCGTCATGCTCTCCTCGCGGGTTCGTCCCCTCCCTCGTCCCATCGTCCGCCGACCCTGACTGCGGGGCGGCGGACGATGCGACGGGCCGGGTTTTGGCACAGAGCGGGCGCGCGTGCCTGCAAAATCGACTGCAGATGGGCATATGTGCCCTTTCGACGGGCAAGACGCTCTCGCCAACCTTGACTTTCCGCCGATTTCACACGACGTTCATGGGTGTTGTCCCGCTTGGCGGGCCGTCGTTTCCATCCCGTGTCCGGGGCCTCTGCATCGAGGCAGCCGCGCATCGGACGGTGTTCTCCGGATTGTGGCGTTGCGCGCGCCCGGCCGGGTGAACGGCGCAGGCCTGCCGGATCGGGCACCCGGCGATCCGGATCCTTTGTTCCGATTGATGGGTTCTGCCATCGGTCGCCACCCGTCCATGCGGTGTGGCGAGCGGGCATGACCCATTCGGCATCCTCCGGTTTCGCCCGACAGACGTTCAACGGCAGAGGAGATACCAGCCATTCGTCGCCCGTTCAGAGCCACAGCGCCGACCAAGGAAGGTCCGCGCGTCAACCGAGAAATCCGCGTCCCGCAGGTGCAGTTGATCGACGACACCGGTGAGAACCGGGGCGTCGTGAACATCAACGACGCGCTGGCGGCTGCCGCGGAGGCGGGCCTCGACCTGGTCGAGATCTCGCCCAACTCGACGCCGCCCGTCTGCAAGATCCTGGACTTCGGCAAGTTCAAGTACCAGTCGCAGAAGAAGGCCGCTGAGGCGCGCAAGAACCAGAAGACCGTCGAGATCAAAGAGATCAAGATGCGGCCCAACATCGACACCCACGACTACGAGGTGAAGATGAAGAGCATGCTCCGGTTCTTCGAGGAAGGCGACAAGGTCAAGGTGACGCTGCGGTTCCGTGGCCGCGAGATGGCGCATCAGGACCTCGGCGTGAAGCTGCTGCTGCAGGTGCGCGACGAGACCGCCCAGATCGCCAAGGTCGAGAGCGAGCCGCGCCTGGAAGGCCGTCAGATGGTCATGGTGCTGTCGCCGCGCTGATCGACGCGGCATACCGGGCTTTTTTTGGAACGGCGTCGGAGAGATCCGGCGCCGTTTCGCGTGATGGCTGTTTTGCGACGCAGAGGCGGCATGCAGGCGAGGGTCGGAGCCGGTGGGATGCCCGGCCGCCAGCGTTGAAGCCTCGTCAATTTCTGCTATCATAAAGGAGTGGGACGGGATGCTTGGAACACCTCGCCCCGTTTCTTCAGAGCTCGAAGCTGATGCGGACCGTTATGATCCAGCGGTCCGCATCTTTCGTGAGACTGACCTCCAGCTTCCATCGCCTGCGCGACATCGGCTGAACTCCTCTCCAGGTGGCAAGGCCTTTGCCAACGGCCGGGGTGGCCCATCCTCCCCGGTCGCGCCGCCGGATCGGCACGCCTGCTTGCGCTACCTGAAGGCGCAACCGTGCGGCGCCGGAGTGGTATCGTCAAATCTGACGATTGCGATCAGTGAAGGGTCGGCGGTCCGTGCGCAGGCTCAACGGCCGTCTCGCGCCGTGCGCTCAAGGCTTGGCGTTGAAGCCTCGTCAGATTCTGCTATGATCGTGGAGTGGGACGGGATGGTTGTGACACCCCGCCCCTTTGATCATCGAACGAAAGTGATGCGGACCGTTATGGTCCAGCGGTCCGCATTTTTCGTCGGGCTGACCTCCAGCTTCCATCGCCTGCGCGACATCGGCTGAACTCCTCCTCAGGTGGCAAGGCCCTTGCCAAGGGCCGGGGTGGCCCATCCTCCCCGGTCGCGCCGCTGGGTCGACGCGCCTGCTTGCGCCACCTGAAGGCGCAACCGTGCGTCGCTGGCGCGGGATCGTCAAATATGACGATGCCCATAGGCGGACTTGGCTGATCCGGCCGCGGCCGACGACATCCGGATGGCCCGGCGGCCGGCGAGACTGCCGCCTTGCATCTTTCCCGGCTTTCCGTTAGAACCCGCCCACTCTTCGGGTCGCCCGGCTACGAGGCCGGCTTGCCGTGTCCTCAAAGGGCATGCCGTGGCGGTCCAGAAGCCAAAACCCCGGACGACGCTCGGCCGATCGCGGGCGGTCTCCCTTAGGGAGGCCACACGCGTTGGTCTGTTCGTCCGGAACGACAAGAAACACGGAACTCCCGCCCTGATGAGGGGCGCGCGGGCTCCGGCTCACTCGAGACGAGCAAATGCCCAAGCTGAAGACCAAGTCCGGCGCCAAGAAGCGCTTCAAGATCACCGCCTCGGGCCACGTCAAGTCCGCCCAGGCCGGCAAGCGTCACGGGATGATCAAGCGGACGGCAAAGTTTGTCCGTCAGGCGCGCGGCACCACGGTCCTGTCGGACCCGGATGCGCGCATCATCAAGAAGAACTTCCTCCGGAACGGCTGAACCCCGTCCCGTAGTCCAACACTTTCCAGGAGTTCATCACCATGGCGCGTGTCAAGCGGGGCGTAACCGCCCATGCCAAGCACAAGAAGGTCCTCAAGCTCGCCAAGGGCTTCCGGGGCCGCCGCAAGAACACCATCCGCACGGCCAAGGCCGCCGTCGACCGGGCGATGCAGTATGCGACGCGCGACCGCCGGGCCAAGAAGCGCACCTTCCGCGCCCTGTGGATCCAGCGCATCAACGCCGCCGTCCGCGACGTGACCGGGGGCGAGCTGACCTACGCCCGCTTCATCGACCTCCTCGCCAAGTCGGGCATCGAGGTCGACCGCAAGGTGCTGTCCGACATCGCGATCCGCGAGCCGGAGAGCTTTAAGGCCCTGGTCGAGAAGGCCCGGGCCGCGGCGTGATGCCGACGGAAGGCGGGCCGGTCTGAAGCACCGGGCGCCGACGTCACGAAACACAGGCGGCGCACCGGACGGTGGGCCGCCTTTTTTCGTTGCGGCGACCGCCCCCGTTGCCGAAATCCCGCCGACCGCCCCGCCGGGGCTGTTGGCAACGACAGGCCCTCGCGCTATCACCCTCGCCAACCCGAAAGGGCAGGCACCAGAACGAGCCTTTCATCCATGTCGGACCTCAACTCCCTGGAAACCGAGATCCTCTCGGCCGTCGACGCCGCCGGCGACGAAGCCGCGCTCGAGGCCGTGCGGGTCGCCGCCCTCGGCAAGAAGGGCTCGGTGTCGGACCTCCTGAAGACGCTCGGCGCCATGTCGCCGGACGAGCGGCGCACCCGCGGCGCCGCCATCAACGAGACCAAGGACCGGGTGGCCGCCGCCATTCTCGCCCGGCGCGACGTCCTGAAGCGCGCCGCCCTGGAGGCGCGCATTGCCCGCGAGACCGTGGACGTGACGCTGCCGGTCCGCCCCGGCCCGCTCGGCGAGGGGCGCATCCACCCGATCAGCCAGGTGATCGACGAGATCACCGCCATCTTCGCCGACATGGGCTTTGCGGTGGCCGAGGGGCCGGACATCGAGACCGACTTCTACAACTTCACCGCCCTCAACTTCCCGGCCGACCATCCGGCGCGGGAGATGCACGACACCTTCTTCTTCAACCCGGGAGAGGACGGCTCGCGGCTCCTTCTGCGCACGCACACCTCGCCGGTGCAGATCCGCACCATGGAAAGCCAGCGCCCGCCGATCCGGGTGGTGATCCCGGGCCGCACCTACCGGTGCGACAGCGACGCCACCCACACGCCCATGTTCCATCAGGTGGAGGGACTGGTGATCGACCGCACGAGCCACTTCGGTCACCTGAAGTGGGTGCTGGAGGAGTTCCTGAAGGCCTTCTTCGAGGTGGAGAGCGTGAAGACCCGCTTCCGCCCGTCCTTCTTCCCGTTCACCGAGCCGTCCATGGAGGTGGACGTCGGCTGCAAGCGCTCCGGCTCGGAGATCCGCATCGGCGAGGGCGACGACTGGCTGGAGATCCTCGGCTGCGGCATGGTGCATCCGAACGTGATCCGCAACTGCGGCCTCGACCCGGACGCGTATCAGGGCTTCGCCTGGGGCATGGGCATCGATCGCATCGCCATGCTGAAGTACGGCATGCCGGATCTGCGCGCCTTCTTCGACGCGGACGTGCGCTGGCTGAAGCACTACGGCTTCCGCCCGCTCGACCTGCCGAGCCTCTACGGCGGCCTGACGGGGTGAGATGGCCGGCTCCGGCCGCATGTCGCCGGAGGCCAGGGGGAATGCGCGACGGCTCCGGGCGGGGATGACGGAGGCGGAGCGGAGGGTTTGGTACGCCCTCAGGGCCGGCCGGTTCTTCGGGCTGAAGTTTCGGCGCCAAGTGCCGATCGGCCGGTACATCGTCGACTTCATCTGCCACGAGCGCAAGCTGGTGATCGAGATCGACGGTGGCCAGCACGGCTTCGAGGAGGTGGCCCGACGGGACGAGATCCGCACGGCGTTCCTCCATGGCGAAGGGTATCGGGTCATCCGGTTCTGGAACCATGAAGTGCTGACGGAGTGGGACGCGGTCGTCGAGCGGATCGGACTGGAAACTGGAGCCTGGTCCGAGGTCGGCGCCGCCCCCTCTCCCTGTCCCTCCCCCACGAGGGGGGAGGGGACGCCAACGATGACCGTCGCGCCGCTCCACGGCACGCGCGACGACGAAACAGACGACTGAACGCCGATCCCAGCGTCCCCTCCCCCCTCGTGGGGGAGGGACAGGGAGAGGGGGAAACACCGAACGGGAAGGGCCGCGACACCGGCCGAGGACCACACCCATGAAGTTCACCTTGTCCTGGCTGAAGGACCATCTCGACACCGAAGCCTCGCTCGACGACGTCGTGGAGGCGCTCACCATGATTGGCCTGGAGGTGGAAGGGGTCGCGGATCCCGGGGCGGCGTTGAAGGGGTTTCGCGTCGCCAAGGTGCTGACCGCGGAGAAGCACCCGAACGCCGACAAGCTGCGGCTCCTCTCCGTCGATGCCGGGCTCGGCGAGCCGGTGCAGGTGGTGTGCGGCGCGCCGAACGCGCGGGCGGGGCTCGTCGGCGTGTTCGCGGCGCCGGGCACGGTCATTCCGGCGTCCGGGGAGGCGCTGTCGGTCGGCACCATCCGGGGCGTGGAGAGCCGCGGCATGATGTGTTCGGAGCGCGAGCTCCTGCTCTCCGAGGAGCACGACGGCATCATCGAGCTGCCGGAGGACGCGCCCGTGGGCGTGTCGTTCGCGGACTGGCGCGGCGGGTCCGACCCGGTGATCGAGATTGCCATCACGCCGAACCGGCCGGACTGCCTCGGCGTGCGCGGCATCGCCCGCGACCTCGCGGCGCGCGGCCTCGGGCGGCTGAAGCCCGACCCGGTGGAGATGATCGCCGGCACCTATCCCAACCCCATCCCGGTGGAGCTGCGATTCACGGCGGAGACGGCCTCGGCCTGTCCGGTGTTCGCCGCGCGCGTCGTGAAGGGCGTGCGCAACGGGCCCTCGCCGCAGTGGATGCAGGACCGGCTGAAGGCGGTCGGGCTCAGGCCCATCTCGGCGCTTGTCGACATCACCAACTACGTCTCCTACGACCGGGGTCGGCCGCTCCACGTCTATGACGCGACGAAGATCACCGGCACGCTGCATGCCCGGCTCGGCCGGGAAGGCGAGCGGTTCTCCGCGCTCGACGGCAAGACCTACGCGGTCGACCCGGAGGCGTGCGTGATCGCCGACGATGCGGGCGTGCTCGGCCTCGGCGGCATCATGGGCGGCGAGGGCTCCGGCTCCACGGAGGCGACGACGGACGTTCTCATCGAGAGCGCCTACTTCGATCCGAACCGCACTGCCCGCACCGGCCGCCGGCTCGGCATCAACTCCGACGCGCGCTACCGCTTCGAGCGGGGCGTCGACCCGGCCTTCGTGCTCGCCGGCCTGGAGCTGGCCACGCGCATGGTGATCGACCTTTGCGGCGGCGAGCCGTCGGAGGCCGTGATGGCCGGCCAGCCGCCGGTGAGCGTGCGCACGGTCGACTTCCCGCTCGCCGAGGTGAAGCGCCTGTCCGGCCTGGACCTGCCGGAGACGGAGGTGACCGCCACCCTGGAGGCGCTCGGCTTCCAGGTGTCCGGCTTCGGCGACACCCGCTCCGTCACGGTGCCGTCCTGGCGCCCGGACGTGGAGGGCAAGGCCGATGTGGTGGAGGAGGTGGTGCGCATCGTCGGGCTCGACCAGGTGCGCGCGACGCCGCTGCCGCGCCTGCAGTCGGTGAGCCAGAAGGTGCTGACGCGGGTGCAGATCCGCACCCGCCGGGCCAAGCGCACGCTCGCGGCGCTCGGCCTCACCGAGGCGGTCACCTGGTCCTTCGTCAAGAAGACCGAGGCTGAGATCTTCGGCGGCGGCGCGCCGGCGCTGGCGCTCGCCAACCCGATCTCGGCCGACATGAGCGACATGCGGCCGAGCCTCATCCCGGGCCTCGTCGCCGCCGTCCGGCGCAACGTGGCGCGCGGCTTCGACGACGTCGCCCTCTTCGAGGTGGGCCAGGTGTTCGCCGGGACGCGGCCGGAGGACCAGTTCACGGCCGCGACGGCCGTCCGCCGCGGCACGGCGGGCGCGGCCGGCGCCGGGCGTCACTGGGCAGGGTCGGCCGGCGCGGTGAGCGTGTTCGACGCCAAGGCGGACGCCCTGGCGCTCCTCGACCAGATGGGCTTCGACGTCGCCAAGGCGCAGGTGGTGCGCGGCGCCCCGGCCTGGTTCCACCCGGGCCGGTCGGGCACGATCCAGCTCGGCCCGCAGACCGTGCTCGGCCATTTCGGCGAACTGCACCCGGCCGTGCTCGACGCCCTCGACGCGACCGGCCCGCTGGTCGCCGCCGAACTCCTCCTGGAGCGGATCCCGCTGCCGAAGGGCAAGGGTTCCAAGGCCAAGCCGCCGCTCGCCGCGTCCGACCTGATGCCGGTGGTGCGCGACTTCGCCTTCGTGGTGGAGGAGGCCGTGGAGGCGGCGAAGATCGTCAAGGCCGCCATGGGGGCCTCCAAGCCCCTCGTCACCGACGTGGCGGTGTTCGACGTCTATCGCGGCGAGCACGTGGGGGCGGGCGCCAAGTCCGTCGCCATTGCGGTCACGCTGACGCCGACGGAGAAGACCCTGACGGAGGACGACATCGAGGCGGTGTCGAAGGCCGTGGTCGCCGCCGTCACCAAGGCCACGGGCGCCACGCTCCGCGGCTGACACGGACTGGAAGACGGCAAAAGGGGGCGAGCATCGTGGCGATCGGATCCGATCTCGCCCTCGCCCCCCTCGACGTCCAGGCCGCGGCCCTTGAGAGCATGATCAGGGACGATCCGGACCTCATGGCGATCCTGGCGCTCGTTCGCGACCAGGCGCTCGCCGACGGCTGGCTCACCTCCGGGGCCATCTATCAGACCGTCTGGAACCGGCTGACGGGACGGCCCCGCCGACACGGCATCAAGGACTACGACGTCATCTACTTCGACGGTGCGGACCTTTCCTACGCGGCCGAGGACGCCGTCATCCGCCGCGTGGAGGCGGCCGCCCGCCCGCTCGGCCTGCCGATCGAGGTGCGCAACCAGGCGCGGGTCCACCTCTGGTTCGAACAGCGGTTCGGCTTTCCGGTCCCGCCCATCGCCGCGTCGGCGGAGAGCCTCGTGCGCTACGCCTCGACGTCGCACGCGGTGGCGGCCCGCCTGGACGGCAGCGGTCGGATTGAGCTTCTTGCGCCGTTCGGCCTCAGGGACGTCTTCGCCCTCCACATCCGGCCGAACCGCGCCCTGCCGAACGGCGCGAGCCACGACGCCAAGGCGCGTCGCTGCCAGTCGGTCTGGCCCGAGGTGACGGTGGAGTGGTGGTGAGGCCGGACGCGTGCCGCGGGGAACGTCCCGCCGTCCGGCCGGTTGTCCGTTCGACAGAAATGCGAACGGAGCATGATCGATGGAGATGGAAGGCTACTCGTTTGTCTGGCTGCTGATGACGGCCGGCGGCGCCCTGGTGCTCGGGATGGCGATCGCCTGGGGCGTGTCGCGCACCAGGCGGCGGACCCGCGGCGAGACGGCCGTCACCGAAGCCGGCAGCCGGCGCATCTACGACAGCGAGAACGAGCGGACGGGCGGCCAGTAGGCGCCTGGAGCACCCGCCGATCGAGCCGCATGTCCTGATCGATCGGGGACAGCTCCGGGACTCATGACTCCGGAGCGATGTCCCGTCGACCGGACAGCTCCGTCCGGCAGGACACGCGCTCCGGCACCGCAAGGGGGCCGTCGCGCGCGGATGTCCGTCTGAAAATAGAGGTTTATTTGCATATAGAGCCGAATTTCCTGGACCGCCGATAGCCTTCATTAAGCGGGAGACCCCGAAAGTCCCTGCTCGCAAGTCAGTGCTTGCGTGCAAGAGACGAGGCTCGGGGGGCATCCATGACCACTCTCCTTCGCGGCTTCCGGCGGAACCGTCGCGGCGCTGTGCTGCCCATGTTCGCCGTCGTGCTTCTGCCGATCCTGCTGGCCGCCGGATCCGCGATCGACTACGGCCGGGTGATCGAGAGCCGCACCCAGCTGCAGTCCGGCCTCGACGCCGGCGTGCTGGCCGCAGCCAAGATCAACGGCGTCAACGCCGACACGGCGCGCGCGACGATCGAACAGCTGCTGGACGCCAATTTCGGCGGCGCGATGGCGTGGACCCTCGAGGATCCGGTGGTGACCGGCTCGACCGTGACGGCGCGCGCGCGCATCTCGGTGCCGACCACCTTCATGATGCTGGCCGGCATCACCACCCTCGACGTCGACCTCAGCGCCCAGGCGCTCCGCCCGCAGGGACGCACGGAGGTCGCGCTCGTCCTCGACAACACCGGCTCCATGGCAAGCAGCAACCGCATCGGCGCCCTGCGCACGGCGGCGCTGAAGCTCGTCGACATCCTGGAGGCGAACCGCGTCAACCCGACCGACCTCAAGATCGCCGTGGTGCCGTTCGTCACCGCCGTCAACATCAAGGCGCCGGATGCCTTCTCCACGTCCTGGATCGACACCACGGGCGTCGCCAAGCACAACGGCGAAGGCATGACCGGCAACCAGGCGACGCGCAATCACTGGTCCATCTTCCAGGCGCTGGAGGCCTTCGAGCCGGAGTGGGCCTGGAAGGGCTGCGTGGAGGCGCGACCGATCGACTACGCCCTGAAGGACACGCCCCCGTCGGCGGGCGTCCCGGACACGCTGTTCGTGCCCTACCTCTGGCCGGACGAGCCGGACGTCCCGACCACGACCGACAAGGGCGTGACGGTCTCCTCCTACGACAACAGCTATCTGGTCGACCACAACAACGGCAACGTGGAGAACCGCCAGCGGCACGTGGAGAAGTACCGGTCCGGCCAGACCAAGGTCGCCCAGAAGCCCTCGCCGGCGGCCAAGCCCAACAACACCCACGGACCGAACAAGAGCTGCGGCCAGCCCGTGCTGCCGCTGACCACCGACCTTGCCGCCGTGCGCACCTCCCTCAATGCCATGCGGCCGTGGGACGACAGCGGCACCAACGTTTCGGAGGGCATCATGTGGGGTCTGCGGATGCTGTCGCCGGAGGCGCCGTTCAGCGAGGGCGCCGCATGGTCGGACGAAACCGTCGACAAGGTCCTGATCGTGCTGACGGACGGCGCCAACGTGATCTACAACGGCGACACCGGCTATGCGGACAAGAGCCACAACAAGTCGCAGTACACGTCCTGGGGTTATGTGGCGGCGGGCCGCTTCGAAGGCGCCACCACCATCAGCGCCGCCCGCAATGCCGTCGACCGCTTCACCACCACCGCCTGCAACGAGGTGAAGGCCAAGAACATCAAGGTCTACGCCATCACCTTCATGGTCAACGACGCGGCGGCGAAGACGCTGTTCACCAACTGCGCCGACACGGGCAACTATTTCGACAGCCCGAGCACCAGCGCGCTCGAAGGGATCTTCGCCTCCATCGCCCGGGAGATCACGCCGATCCGGCTCGCGAAGTGACGACGGGCGGACGGCGCCCGGTCGGGCTTGGTCTCATATCTCTTTCGTAAAGTCCGACTTGTCGGACCTTTACAAGGTTACGGCCTGACCGGCCGACGCCCGTTCGGGCTTGCCTTCACCCACACAGTTTCGACAAGTCGAAACTGTGTGGGCTTGGTCTCAGTCCGTCACCAGCACCTCGCCGCAGGCCTTCGGCAGGTCGGCGAGGGTGATCTCCGGCGCCGGCTTGCGCGGCTTGGACGGCGGCGGGGCGGGCTTTTCCACGAACCAGCTGTCGAGTTCCGCGCCGCAGCCGTCGCCTTGGGGCGGCGCGTCCTGCGCCTTGCAGCCGACCGAGCCGGCCGGGCAGCCGAGCCGCACATGGAAGTGGTAGTCGTGCCCCCACCAGGGCCGCACCACCCGCAGCCACGACCGGTCGCCGGTCGTCATCTCGCAGAGCGCCTTCTTGATGCCGCGGTTGACGAAGATGCGGTCCACCGCCTTGTCGTGGGCGGCCGCCCGGATGATGCCGTAGTGGGCCGCCGTGAAGATGGCCGGATCGACGAAGCGCCCCTTGCCGCCGTTCGCCAGCATGGAGGTGGCCGACAGGCTCTCGCGCTCGTCGGCGCTCAAGGTCCGCGGCGGCATGGGGGTGAGCCAGATGTCCGCGTCGAGGCCGATCTGGTGGCTGGCGTGGCCGGTCAGCATGGGTCCGCCGCGCGGCTGGGCGAGGTCGCCCACCAGGAGGCCGTTCCAGCCGACCGAGGGGGCCTTGACGGCGAGCCGCTCCAGGAAGCGGACGAGGTCCGGGTGGCCCCAGTTGCGGTTGCGCGACAGGCGCATCACCTGCCACCGGGCGCCGTTGACCGGTAGCGCCACCGCGCCGGCCAGGCAGCCGCGCGCGTAGGAGCCGATCGCCCGCGCCTTCAGGGGCGCCGGCTGGGTGACGGCGCCGAACAGCACCTTGGCGGGCGTCGGGCCGCCCTCGGCGCGCGCTGGACCGCCTGCGGCCGCGGCGACGGCGACCGCCGCGAGGAGGCCGACGAGAATGACCCGCAAGCGCGCGAGACGGGTGGCGACCGGGCGGCTGGACATCGGCGGCGGTCCCTTGGCGGCGATGGGCCGGATCGGAGGCGGGCCGGGACGCGGCCCGCCGATCGCGGCGGTGGACGATGGGGCCGAGCCTCGGCCGATCCCGTTGACAAAGTCTTAACCCTGGCGGACCGTCCGGTCCCCTCGCCACAGCTCCGGTCGAGGTCGAGCCCAGGTCCCGATCATGCCGTCCGTCGCCGCACGCCCCTCCTGCCTCGCCGCCCTGGCCGTCGCCGCGGTCCTTGCCCTGTCCGGCTGCGGCACCGTCTCGCGGGCGGACTGCCAGGCCGGCGACTGGTACGCCATCGGCGTCGCCGACGGGGAGGCCGGCCATCCGGCCGCGCGCATCGACGAGCACGCCAAGAGCTGCGCCCGCTACGACCTGCCGGTGGACCGGGCCGGCTATGCGGACGGCCGGGAGGCGGGCCTTCGGCGCTATTGTACACCGGCATCCGGCTTCGCCAACGGCGTCGCCGGCAACCCGTACGCAAACGTCTGTGCGGGCGAGGCCGGCGCGGGCTTCGTCACCGCCTACGGCATCGGGGCGGACGTCTACCGGGCCCGCTCGATCGCCCGCGATCTCGCCGCCGAGGCGCGGTCGATCCGCGCGGACCGCGAGCGGGCGGAGGACCGCATCGACGACCTCCGCTCCAGGATGGCGGGCGCCTCGCCGGAGGAGCGGGAGCGCCTGCGCGACCGGATCGAGGACATCCGCTTCGGCATGCTGGGCAGCATGGGAGAGCAGATCACCGCCGCCCGCCGCGCCGACGAGGCGGCCCGCGAGGCGGATGCCGTGGAGTGGTCCGCCCGCGCGGCCTTCACGCGCCTGTTCGCGGTGCCGCCGCCTTGAACGAGGAGTGACACCGGCCTGACCGGGCTAAACCTCAGAACGCGGGCCGGAGCCCGAGGGGCGGCAGCGAGCCGGTGGTCTCCAGGGTCGTCTCGGGTGTCGCCCGGACGGCGAACACCAGGGCGTCGCGGGTCTCCGACAGGGGCGCCAGGAAAGCCGGCCGGGCGCCTTGCTGGAGGGCGGCGGCCAGACCGTCCGGCGCCCGGGCGATCAGGTCGGCGGTGTCGCGCCCATGCCGGCAGAAGGCCACGTAGGCCACCGCGTCGGCCGCGATGTCGGCGCCCGCCCAGGCAAGCGGCGCGGCCAGCACGGTGTCCGTGCCCGGATGGGGACCGGTGCGCCGGGTGGCGGCGGCGTCGAGCACGGTGAGGTCCGTGCGCATCAGCAGGTAGGGGCCGAGCGACGCGGGCGCGGCGACCCGGCCAGGCGGCGCATCGGCGAGCGCGGCGCCGACGCTCGCCTGGCAGGCGGCCCGGGTGGCGGCGGCGGTCTCCAGCGTCAGCGGGCCGTCGAGCGGCAGCGCCACCACGGCCCAGACGGGCGGGGCGGCGAGCACGAGGCCGCCCTTCAGGAGCGCCGACCGGAGCCGCGCCCGGGCCGGACGGACGGCGAAGACGAGGGCTATCACGCAGCCGGCGGCCAGCACCGAGGCGGCCTCCGCCAGGGGCAGCGCGTCCGCCACCCCGAAGGCGCCGAGCGCGAGGCCGCTGGTGAGGACCGCAAGACCCGCCACCATGCCGCCGGACGCGGCGACGGCGGGCGGCAGCCCGGCGGGACGACGGGTGCCGAGCCACCAGGCCGCGGCAAGGCCCGCCAGCACCGACACGGCGAGCGGCGGGGCGTAGATGGCAAAGAGCACGGCATCCGTGCCGAGAAGGCCGCTGCCGGTGCCGGTGTCGGCCGGAACGGGCGCGGCGCCGGTGAAGCAGGCCGGGACCGCGACGGCGGCCGCGCTGGTGAGGAGCGAGGCCACGCCGGTGAGCGCGCCGCCGCGCATCAGGACGCCGGCCGCCCCCTCCCCGCGCTCGCCGCGGATCAGCGTCGCCAGCACCGCCAGCGACAGGCCGCCGACGCCGAAGAGCAGGACCGGCACCGCGCAGTCGGACCCGCTGGTGCCGGCGACGGCCGCGAACGCCGGCATGGCGGCCGCAAGCGCCAGACCGAAGCCGGTCAGGCCGCGCCGCACCGGTTCGGCGACGAGGATCCAGGCCGCCGAAAAGCCCGCGACGAGCAGGCCGGCGGCGAGCGCCGCGCCGGGGCCGAGCAGGAGCAGCGCCGCCGTGGCGATACCGGCGAGCGCCCCGGCGGCCGCCTCGTCGAGCCGATCCGGCGCGAGATCGGCCGGCGGCGGGTTGGCTGGATCGCGGCCGTGAGCAGACGGTCCAGACGGCGCCGCCACGGCACCCGTGCCCGGTCGGCCGACCGCGTGGACGAGGCCGGCGAGCGCCAGCGCGAAGGCGGTGGCGGCGAACACCCGGTCGTCGATCTCGCCGGGGCGGAAGAGGCCGATCAGCGGCGGCGTCAAGGGCACGATCGCCAGGGTGCCGATCATGGCCGCCGGGCCGGCGACCCGCCGGGCGGCAGTCGCGAGGGCGAGGCCGAAGACGACCAGCATCAGCGGCGGCAGGAGGTTGACGGCAAGCCGCTCGGCGCCCTCCACCCCCGTCAGCGGCCGAAGAGCGAGGATGGCCGCGAGCACCGCCCCGTCGCCGAGGCGGGAGCCGACCGCATGGGCGCCGCCGGGCGCGATGCGGGTCTGGGTGAAGTCGAACCAGTCCCGGCCGGCGGAAAGGTCGCGCACCTCGGCGAGCCGCAGCATGGCGGCGGGCGAGCCGAAGCCGTCGTCGAGGGTGGACCGCCAGCCGCCGGCGGCGATCAGGCCGGCGAGGGCCGAAAGGACAAGGAGCGCGACGGCGAGCGGGCCGGAAAGGGCCGCGGCCACGCGGCGGATCCGGGCAGGGCCGGACGGGAGACCAGCCGCGCGGCCGGTCCGGGATGCGGCGGGGGCCGGTCGGACGGCGGCGGCGCGATCGGCGGCGGTGCGCTCCGCGTTTGCATGCCCTGCCGTGCTGGTGTCGGAACCGGGCAGGGCCTTGGACGGTCCGCCGCGAGTTGTGCGCTCCGGACGGGCGCGCTCCCGGCGGGCCCGCTCCTCGGCCGCCCGCTCGGCGGCGACCCGGGCCATGGCGGCGCGCGCCATGGCGACCGGATCCCGCTCCGCCGGACGGCCGTCCGGCGCAAGATCCCGCTCCGCCGGACGGCCGTCCGGCGCAAGCGCGCCCGGCGCCTCCGGGCCGGCGGAAGCGGTCTCGTCGGGCGGGGGGGCGGTGAAGCGGACTGACGTCATGGGCGGTTGGCGGCGGGACTCGAAGGACGGGAACGCGAGAACCCCGACCCTGCCGCGCCGACGGTGCAAGAACCGTTAAGCCTGACGCTTCCTTAACCCGCCGACCGGCGCCTGTGGCGCGGCGGTGACAGAGGCGGCGCCACCGGGCGGCCCGGCGCGCGCAACCACTCGGCTTGAACTCACCGACGAGGGGACGATCAGCCCGCGTGACGGCCGGCATCCGCCCCGTAGTAGTTCACATAGCGGGAGGAGATGGCCGACACCGGCATGACGATGAGGACGTCGGTTGTGCCGAACTGGTGGTCCACCACGGCACCGTCGCCGACGGTGGCGCCGAGGCGAAGGTAGCCCTTCACCAGCGGCGGCAGCGCCTGCAGGGCGGCGCGCATGTCCACCGCCTCCTTGGGCAGGCGGTCCATGGCCACCCGGCGCTCGGCGAGCGCCGACACCCGCCAGGGCTCGGGTGACAACGCGTGGTGGTGGAGGAAGGAAAGCGGCAGCGACAGGAGCTCCGGATCGGTGCCCTCCAGCGAGGCGCAGCCGATCATCACGTCCATGCCGTGCTGGAGCACGTAGGACCAGATGCCGTGCCAGAGGAGTTCCACCGTGCGCTTGCTGCGGTAGGGCTTCAGCACGCAGGAGCGGCCGAGCTCCAGGAAGCGCTGGCCGCGGTGGCGGGCGATCAGCGGCTGGATGTCGAACTCGCCGGCGGTGTAGAAGCCGCCGTGGCGGTCGGCCACCTCCTGGCGGAGCAGCCGGTAGGTGCCGACCACGGTGGGCGTCGCCCTGCGGAAGCGCTTGGTGCGCATGCGGTCGTGGTCGAGCACGAGCAAGTGGTCGCAGATGCGGTCGAAGGCGTCGCGGTCGCGCCGGGTCGCGAGGGTCTGGGCGTCGGCGATCGCCGCCATCTCCTCGTAGAACACGTGGTAGCGCAGCGCCTGGGCCACCCGCACCTCGGAGGCGGAGCGGGCGAGCCGCACCTCCAGGGCGCCGATGCGGCCGAGCGGCTCCGCCGGCTTGCGGGCGATCGGGTTCGGCACCGACAGGCCGGGCAGCAGACGGATCGGCGTGGAGCCGATCCCGCGCGGCACGAAATCGCGATCGAACGGGACCTTGATCAGCGGCGCGACCCGGGCGGCGATCGCCTTCGGCGAGAGGGTCCTGACGCCGCGCCAGGTGGCGTCGGCCATGCCGAGGCGAACGGCCGGCTCGGCCCCCTCGGCACTCTCCCGGCGGGCGGGCTCGGGCGACTGGCCCGACGGCTGGCGTCCGCGCGGCGCGTCCGGTCGTCTGCTCACGTCCTGATCCCCCACCCATCCATCGCCACCGGCTCTGCCGCGGTCCGTCGGGGTCTCCCGTCGGGTCGAAGGCGGTCGCCGGCCCACGTCAGGCTTTGAATCACAGATTTAGAACAATTCGGTGACGAAAGCCGGTTTGACCGAAAAAGCCCGGCGCGAAAGGCAGTTTCGCGCCGGGCCCGTCGATTTTCCTGAGAAGGCCTCCGCCGTCAGTGCTGGTGCACCGTCTCCACCGGCTGCGGGCCCTGGCCGCGCGTCTTCCAGAGCGAGGCGCCGATGCCGGCGGCGAGAATCGCGAACGTCACGCCGAGAGAGATCTCGGGCGGGATCTTGGCGATGCCCAGCATGTCGGCAAGCACGATCTTCGAGCCGATGAAGATCAACAGCGAGGCGAGCGCGTACTTCAGGTAGACGAAGCGGTGCATCAGCGCCGCGAGGGCGAAGTAGAGCGCGCGCAGACCCAGGATGGCGAAGATGTTGGAGGTGTAGACCAGGTAGGGGTCGGTGGTGATGGCGAAGATCGCCGGCACCGAATCGACCGCGAAGATCACGTCCGCGAACTCCACCATCAGGAGCGCCAGGAAGAGCGGCGTCACGAAGGTCTTCAGCTTGCCCGTGGTCGGATCCGGCAGCTTGACCAGAAAGCGGTCGCCGTGCAGCTGGTCGGTCACCGGCAGCCGCTTGCGGGCGAAGCGCAGCAGCGGGTTGTCGCCGACCGAATGCTCCTTGTCGGCCATCATGATCATCTTGATGCCGGTAATGATCAGGAAGGCCGCGAAGAGGTAGAGCACCCAGCTGAATTCCGACACGATGGCGGCGCCGGCCGCGATCATGATGCCGCGCAGGATGAGCACGCCGATGATGCCCCACACCAGCACCCGGTGCTGATGGATGCGCGGGATACCGAAGTAGGCGAAGATCATGGCGATGACGAAGATGTTGTCCATCGCCAGGGACTTCTCCACCACGAAGCCCGTGATGTAGGCGAGCCCCGATTCAGGCCCGAGCGACCACCAGACCCAGCCGCCGAAGGCAAGGCCGAGGGCGATGTAGAAGCCGGAGAGGATGAAGCTCTCCTTGATGCCGATCTCGTGCGGCTTGCGGTGCAGGACGCCGAGGTCGAACACCAGGAGCACGAAGACGAGGGCGAGAAAGCCAGCCCACATCCAGCCGGGCTTGCCCAGAAAATCCAGAAACAGAAAATCCATGGAAGGTCACGCGGATATCGGCAGGTTCCGCTTCAACAGGCTCCGACATCACGCGATGCCGACCGATCACGCCAGAGGGGCCCGGAGCCTTTGTGGAGCCCGGCATATGGGCGGCGTCCGCCGCACCGTCAAGCTCCGGCATCCGGTCATTTGCGTATGGTTGATGAGGTGTGACATTTGGCGATGCGGCGGCCGCCCGGCCCAGGGGTCCGGGCGCGCGCCGAGCGCCGACGCGTGGCGGCCGGCACCGTTCGGGCCCGCCGGCGCGCGGGAAGCCCCGACAGGTCGGGAACTCGCGTGTCGTCGATCAATCATCCATCTTCAGGGCGGCGATGAAGGCCTCCTGGGGGATCTCCACCTTGCCGAACTGACGCATGCGCTTCTTGCCCTCCTTCTGCTTGTCGAGGAGCTTGCGCTTGCGGGTCACGTCGCCGCCGTAGCACTTGGCGAGCACGTCCTTGCGGAGCGCCCGGATGGTCTCGCGGGCGATGATCTTGCCGCCGATCGCCGCCTGCACGGGGATCTGGAACATGTGCTGCGGGATGAGGTCCTTCAGCTTCTCGCACATGCCGCGGCCGCGCCGGTCCGCCTGGCTGCGGTGGACCAGGATGGAGAGCGCGTCCACCGGCTCGGCGTTGACCAGGATCTGCATCTTCACGAGATCGCCGGGCTTGTAGTCGGTGAGCTGGTAGTCGAACGAGGCGTAGCCCTTGGAGATGGACTTCAGCCGGTCGTAGAAGTCGAACACCACCTCGTTGAGCGGCAGGTCGTAGGTGACCATGGCCCGGCTGCCCACGTAGTTGAGGTCCACCTGCACGCCGCGCCGCTCCTGGCAGAGCTTCAGGATGGAGCCGAGATACTCGTCCGGCGTCATGATTGAGGCGCGGATCCAGGGCTCGCGGATCTCCTCGATCTTCATCACGTCCGGCATGTCGGCCGGATTGTGCAGCTCGATCTCCGAGCCGTCGGTGAGGAGCATGCGGTAGACGACGCTCGGCGCCGTGGCGATCAGGTCGAGGTTGAACTCGCGCTCCAGCCGCTCCTGGATGATCTCCAGGTGGAGGAGGCCGAGGAAGCCGCAGCGGAAGCCGAAGCCGAGGGCGGCGGAGCTCTCCATCTCGTAGGAGAAGCTGGCGTCGTTGAGCCGGAGCTTGCCGACGGCGGCGCGCAGGTCCTCGAAGTCGGCGGCGTCCACCGGGAAGAGGCCGCAGAACACCACCGGCTGGGCCGGCCGGAAGCCGGGCAGCGGCTCGGCGGTGGGCTTGCGCTCGTCCGTGATGGTGTCGCCGACGGCGGTGTCCGCCACCTCCTTGATGGAGGCGGTGAGCACGCCCACCTCGCCGGTGGAGAGCTTGTCGGTGACGATCAGCTTCGGCGTCATGTAGCCGACCCGGTCCACCTCGTAGGTGGCGCCGGTGCGCATCATGCGCACCTTCTGACCCTTGACGAGTGTGCCGTCGATGACGCGCACCAGCACCACGACGCCGAGGTAGGCGTCGTACCAGCTGTCCACCAGCATGGCCTTCAGGGGCGCGTCCGGGTCGCCCTTCGGCGGCGGCAGACGGGTGACGATGGCCTCCAGCACGCCCTCGATGTTGAGGCCGGTCTTGGCCGAGATCTCCACGGCCTGGGAGGCGTCGAGGCCGATCACCTCCTCGATCTGCGCCTTCACCCGCTCCGGCTCGGCGGCCGGCAGGTCCACCTTGTTGAGGATGGGGACGATCTCGTGGTTGTTGTCGATCGCCTGGTAGACGTTGGCGAGCGTCTGCGCCTCCACCCCTTGCGAGGCGTCGACCACCAGGAGCGAGCCCTCGCAGGCGGCGAGCGAGCGGGAGACCTCGTAGGCGAAGTCCACGTGGCCGGGGGTGTCCATCAGATTCAGGGTATATTCCACCCCGTCCTTGGCCTTGTAGATCAGCCGGACGGTCTGCGCCTTGATGGTGATGCCCCGTTCCCGCTCGATGTCCATCGAGTCGAGGATCTGGTTCGTCATCTCGCGGTCGGTCAGCGTCCCGGTCGCCTGGATCAGGCGGTCGGCGAGCGTCGACTTGCCATGGTCGATGTGGGCGATGATGGCGAAGTTGCGGATGTTGGTCAGCGCGGTCTGGCTCATGGGGGCTCACATAGCACTCGCCACCCCGTGCGCCAAGCCGGCGGCAAGCCCTGCCGCCCTGGTTTTCCGCTGATTGCCGCCGGCCGAACGTCGGTTGCCGGCACGCCCGCCACGCGCGGCCGGCTTCCCTGACCGACCACCGCCGTGTTCAATGGCTCCCGCGGCCGATCCGCCGCATGGGACCGACGAGGTCCGACCGCCGCGCCCTGGAGCGAACGATCCGATGACGCCGACCCCGCCCGACAGCCCCGCCGCCGCGGACACCGCCGCTGCACCCGCCGACCGCTCCCCGGCGGCGGTGACAATCCGCCACGCCACCCCGTCGGACCTTGCCGGCATCATGGCCATCTACAACGATGCGGTCCTCAACACGACCGCCATCTGGAACGAGACGGTGGTGGACCTGGACGACCGTCGCCGCTGGTATGATGCACGCATAGCGGGAGGCTATCCGGTGCTGGTGGCGACCGACGGCGAATCCGTCGTCGGCTACGCGAGCTACGGTCCATTTCGCGCCTTCGAGGGTTTCCGCCACACGGCGGAGCTTTCCATCTATGTGGCGGCCGGCCAGCGTGGTCGACGGATCGGCGACCGGCTGCTCGGGGCGCTGGTGACGGAAGCCCAAGAACGAGGCGTGCACGTTCTCGTTGCAGGTATAGAGGCGGAAAATTTGCTGTCGTTAAAATTGCACGTGCGACATGCATTCTACGAATGCGCACGTATGAAGGAGGTTGGTAACAAGTTCAATCGTTGGCTTGATTTAGTGTTCATGCAAAGGTTACTGTAACAAGTGCTGAGAGCACCGGTCCGCTCCGAAGGCGGCCTGCGATCATCGATAACCGGCGTTCCGGGGTGGCGGAACAAGTCGGATCGCCGTTGCGGTTACAACTGCAATGGAGTCGCATGGTCATTGCCAGGAACGGGTCGCCACGGGCCATGTCGGGGCGGACAGGGTCTCGGGGATTGAGATGCATCGTCCCAGAGGCATAAGCAGGGGATGGACACGCCACTACCCAACAAGATCGCCGCGCTTGCGCTTGCGATTTCGGACGACACCCTCGCCAACAGTGAGGATTTCGCACCAACCGCGGTCGCGGCTCTGATTTCGATTCGCGACCAGGAACCCTTGTCGATCGGCGACATCGCCAGGATCGTGGGCCTCACCCATTCGGCAGCGGTCCGGCTCGTGGACCGCCTGGAGAAGGACTGGCTCGTCCGCCGCCAGCGGCGGGTCGGACGCGAGGTGATGGTGGAGATCACGGCACGCGGACGGCGGCGTGCGCAGCAGCTGCAGGAGACGCGCATGGCCGCGGTGGACAGTTACCTGGGCGCCCTCAGCCCGGAGGAACTGGGCCTTCTCGACCAGATGGTCACGCGCATGATCCAGCGCCGGACCAGCGGCGGCAACGACCTGGAGCACTTCTGCCGCATGTGCCGGCGGGGCACATGCGACTGCGGGCTCCACGACGCGGCGGCGCAGGCCCCCTTGCGCATCGAAGCTTGAGGTCCAGGTCGTCGTGATCTGGCAGACCGGGCCAGCAGACCGGGCAGGCGATCGTCTCGCCTGCCCGGTTTTTCGTTGAACCCTGCTTCTCGACTGCGGCGCCGGCCCCTGCCCTTCCGATCGTCAGATCGGCATCGGTCAAAGCGGCCGTCGGCTGCGGCGGTAGGTCCAGACCCGGGCGGGCGGCAGGTTCATGACGATCCAGTCGCTGACGTCCAGCGACCAGGCGCCCGGCCGCACCGGCACGGGCGGCACCAGCGCATAGGAGAACTGGACGAAGGGCCGCCCCTCCGGCAGGAGCGACATGCACTCCTCCATCAGCGCGTTGCGCTCCGCCAGCGGGCGGGTGAAGAGCGGCAGGCTGGACACCACCGCCGCGACCTCGCGGATGCCATGGGCCGCCAGCGTTGCCGCCATGGCGTAGGCGTCGCCCTCGATCACCTTGACGCCGGGAAAGCGCGCCGCCAGATGGCCGGCGAACACGTCGTTGTACTCGATGGCGGCGATCCGGCCAGGGTCCACCCCGCGTTCGATCAGCGCCTTCGTGACGGCGCCGGTGCCGGGGCCGAGTTCCACCACCATGCCGGGCCAGGCCGGGTCCACCCGGCTCGCCATGGCCTTGGCGAGCATCTTGCCCGACGGACTGACCGCGCCGGTGGTCAGCGGCTTGCCCATCCAGGTTCGGAAGAAGCGCATCTCATCGGCCATCAGGCTCTTGAACCGCTTCAGGTCCGGCTTCTGGTGTCGGGGGGAACGCTGTGCCTGCATGCCATGCTCCTTGCCATGCGGCGGACCGGATAGGTCCGCCGGATCTGCCCCGCCCTCAAGACGGTCGACGACGGCCCGTCCCCGCGCACGGCGTGCGGCCGTCCGCCGCCGCCGGCGCCCCGTCCCTTGGCCGAACGCGCTACCCGCCGAAGAAGTCCCGCATCTTGGCGAAGAACCCGGTCGATTCCGGATGATTCTCGTTGGAGGATTCCCGTTCGAACTCCTCCAGCAGCTCGCGCTGGCGCCGCGTCAGGCTCTGCGGCGTCTCCACCACCACGGCGATGTACATGTCGCCGAAGTCGCGCGAGCGCATCACCGGCATGCCCTTGCCCTTGAGGCGGAACTGCTTGCCGGTCTGGCTGCCCTCCGGCACGCGCACGCGGGTCTTCTCGCCGTCGACGGTCGGCACGTCGAAGCCGCCGCCGAGGGCCGCGGTCGTCATGGAGATGGGCACGCGGCAGTAGAGGTCGGCGCCGTCCCGCTGGAAGAACTCGTGCGGCTTGATGGAGAGGAAGATGTAGAGGTCGCCCGACGGCCCGCCGCGCAGCCCCGCCTCTCCTTCGCCGGCGAGGCGGATGCGGGTGCCGTCCTCGATGCCGGCGGGAATGTTGACCGAGAGCGTCCGCTCCTGGGTGGTGCGGCCGGTGCCGGCGCAGAGATCGCACGGGTCGGCGATGGTCTCGCCGCGTCCGTGGCAGGTCGGGCAGGTCCGCTCGATGGTGAAGAAGCCCTGGCTCGCCCGCACCTTGCCCATGCCGCCGCAGGTCCGGCAGGTGGTCGGCTGGGTGCCGGGCTTGGCGCCGGAGCCGGAGCACTTGGTGCAGGTGATGGAGGTCGGCACGTCGATCTCCACCGTCTTGCCGGCGAAGGCCTCCTCCAGGCTGATCTCCAGATTGTAGCGAAGGTCCGCGCCGCGCTCGCGCCCGGTGCCGCCGGCCCGCTGGCCGCCGCGCCGGCCGCCGCCGCCCATGAACTCGCCGAAGATGTCGTCGAAGATGTCCGCCATGGAGGCGCCAAAGCCGTCGCCGGCGCCCGCTCCGCCAAAGCCGCGCCCGTTCTCGAAGGCCGCGTGGCCGAATCGGTCGTAGGCGGCCTTCTTCTGGGGATCCTTCAGGACTTCGTAGGCCTCGTTGATCTCCTTGAACGATGCCTCGGCCGCCGCGTCGCCCGGGTTGCGGTCGGGATGATACTGCATGGCCAACTTGCGAAAGGCGCTCTTCAGCTCCTTTTCGTCGGCGGTGCGGGCAACGCCGAGGACGTCGTAATAGTCGCGTTTGGCCATGGAAGCTGCGGTCCTTCGGAGCAATGCCTTCGTGCGCGTCTTATCCGGTCAGGAACGAAGGGCGCCATCAAGGGGGCGTCATGGTCCGCGAAGGCGGACCACCCACGCATTTCCCATCGAACGCCACCGCTCATCAAACAAAAAAGCGTGGGTGGCCCGCCTTTGCGGACCATGACGGACGTGACGCGCGCATTTTGCGGTCTCCCGCCACGCGATCACCCGGCGCGGAGGCCGCGCCGGGTGATCCTGGTGCCTTCAGCGCGTCAGGCGCTCTTCTTGTCGTCCTTGACTTCCTCGAAGTCGGCGTCGACCACGTCGTCGCCCTGGGTGCCGGGCTCCGCGTCGCCGGCCTGGCCGGAGGCGTACATGGCCTCGCCGAGCTTCATGGCCGCCTGGGCGAGGGTGGTCGTCTTGGCCTTGATGACCTCGGCGTCACCGCCCTCCAGCGACGACCGGAGGTCGGCGATCGCGGTCTCGATCGCCGACTTGTCGGCGGCCGACACCTTGGAGCCGTAGTCGGCGAGCGACTTCTCCGTCGAGTGGATCAGGCCCTCGGCCTGGTTCCGGGCCTCGACGCCCTCGCGCCGCTTCTTGTCGGCGGCGGAGTTCGCCTCCGCGTCCTTCACCATCTTCTCGATGTCGGCGTCGGAGAGACCACCGGAGGCCTGGATGCGGATCTGCTGCTCCTTGCCGGTGCCCTTGTCCTTGGCCGACACGTTGACGATGCCGTTGGCGTCGATGTCGAAGGTCACCTCGATCTGCGGCACGCCGCGCGGCGCCGGCGGCAGGCCGACGAGGTCGAACTGGCCGAGGATCTTGTTGTCCGCCGCCATCTCGCGCTCGCCCTGGAACACCCGGATCGTCACGGCGGTCTGGTTGTCCTCGGCGGTGGAGAAGACCTGGCTCTTCTTGGTCGGGATGGTGGTGTTGCGGTCGATGAGGCGGGTGAACACGCCGCCGAGCGTCTCGATGCCGAGCGACAGCGGGGTGACGTCGAGCAGGAGCACGTCCTTGACGTCGCCGGCCAGCACGCCGGCCTGGATCGCCGCGCCGATGGCCACCACCTCGTCCGGGTTCACGCCCTTGTGGGGCTCCCGGCCGAAGAACTGCTTCACCACCTCCTGGATCTTCGGCATGCGCGTCATGCCGCCGACCAGCACCACCTCGTCGATCTGGCCCGCGGAAAGGCCGGCGTCCTTGAGGGCCGCCTTGCAGGGCTCGATCGTCTTCTGGACGAAGTCGTCGACCAGCGCCTCGAACTTGGCGCGGGTGAGCTTGATGGCCAGATGCTTCGGGCCCGAGGCGTCCGCCGTGATGAAGGGCAGGTTGATCTCGGTCTGCGACGAGGAGGAGAGCTCGATCTTCGCCTTCTCGGCGGCTTCCTTCAGCCGCTGCAGGGCGAGCTTGTCGGAGCGCAGGTCGATCGCCTGCTCCTTCTTGAACTCGTCGGCCAGATAGCTGACGAGCCGCATGTCGAAGTCCTCGCCGCCGAGGAAGGTGTCGCCGTTCGTGGACTTCACCTCGAACACGCCGTCGCCGATCTCCAGGATGGAGATGTCGAAGGTGCCGCCGCCGAGGTCGTAGACCGCGATGGTCTTGGACTTGTCGGACTTGTCGAGGCCGTAGGCGAGCGCCGCCGCGGTCGGCTCGTTGATGATGCGCAGCACCTCCAGGCCGGCGATCTTGCCGGCGTCCTTGGTGGCCTGGCGCTGGGCGTCGTTGAAGTAGGCCGGCACGGTGATGACCGCCTGGGTGACCGGCTGGCCGAGGAAGGCCTCGGCGGTCTCCTTCATCTTGGTCAGCACCATGGCGGAGATCTGCGACGGCGAATACTTCTTGCCATCGGCCTCGACCCAGGCGTCGCCGTTGTCCCCGCGGACGATCGAGTAGGGGACGAGCTTCTTGTCCTTCTCGATGATCGGGTCGTCGTAGCGCCGGCCGATGAGCCGCTTGACGGCGAAGAAGGTGTTCTCCGGATTGGTGACGGCCTGGCGCTTGGCCGGCTGGCCGACGAGGCGCTCGTCACTGTCGGAGAAGGCCACGATGGACGGGGTCGTCCGCGCGCCTTCGGAATTCTCGATGACCTTGGCGGTCTTGCCGTCCATGACGGCCACGCACGAATTGGTGGTGCCGAGGTCGATACCGATCACTTTACCCATGTTCGTCTCCTTTCGGCAGACCGTCCGGACCCTTGTGCAAGGCGTCCGGCGATGCCGGTCGTCCGACCGGCCGGCCCCCATATGAAAAACCGCGGGATTCCCGGGTGGACCTCAACCCGGTACGGGGTTCTCGCCGCTATATAAGGGGGGTGTTCCAGAGCCGCAAGGCGCGCGATTCACGCAGGCGTGATGATTTGTCGGCGCAATCGGCTTGCCCCCGCCCCCCGTTCACCAGCCCTATAGAATCACGGAGTAGCATGCCCGAAGCTACACAAAAGGGCGTGCTTCATGAGCTGGATTCTGATCGGCCTCGTCGCTATCGCCGCCGGCCTGATGCTGGTGCTGCGGCCGCCGGGGTCGGCGGGCTTCCTGCGCACCCTCGGAACACGCGCGGCGGGGGCCGGCCTAGTGGCGGCGGGGCTGCTCTTCCTTGCCAACACGTCCTTCGTGTTCGTCGCCGCCGACCAGGTGGGCCACCTGAAGCGCATCTATGCCTTCGAGGAACTGCCGCCCGGCCGGGTGGTGGCGCTCGCCGGCCAGAAGGGTCCGCAGGCGACCGTGCTCGGCCCGGGCTTCCACCTCATTCCGTTCGTGCGCGTGCTCTACGACTACGAGGAACATCCCCTCGTGATGGTGCCGGAGGGCTACTACGGCCAGATCACCGCGGTGGACGGCGCCGCCATGCCGGCCGGCATGTTCATGGCGCCGGCCATTCCGGACGACCAGGTCGACGGCATGCTGGACGCCACCCGCTTCCTCACCGACGGCGGCTTCCGCGGCCCGCAGGAGACGGTGCTGAAGCCGGGCTCCTACCGCCTCAACCGCTATCTGTTCGACGTGACCGTCAGCGACGCCACCGCCGCCACCGTGGTGCCGACCGGCCACGTGGGCGTGGTGAAGTCGAACGTCTCCGTGCCGGGCGTCTCCTGCCGGGAAGAGGTCGTCACGGCCGCGGAAGGCAGCGACGGCGCCGACAGCCTGTCGGTGCCGCTCGTGCCGCGCGGCTGCGTCGGCATCTGGAAGGAGCCGCTCCTGCCCGGCGCCTACTATCTCAACCGCGCCGCCTACGAGGTGGAGCTGGTGGAGACCCGGGTGCAGACCTGGGAGTTCAAGGGCGGCTTCACCAAGCGCATCGTGGATCTCTCCGTCGACCAGCAGGGGCAGCTCCGCCAGGAACAGCGCACCAGCGAGGAGCGGGTGCCGGAGGACGCCGCCGACCGGGCGGTGTTCGTGAAGGTGGAAGGCTGGGACATCCCGGTGGAGCTGCGCGTGCTCGTGCAGGTGGATCCGGCCGATGCGCCGGTCGTGGTCGGCTCGGTGGGCGGCCTGAAGGAGGTGGAGGACCGCATCCTGGTGCCGGCGATCCGCTCCATCGTGCGCAACGTGGCCGGCTCGGTGATCCGCGTTCCGGTGCGCGAGGCGGACGGCACCATCGCCACGCCGGCCCGCTTCGAGACGCGGCCGACGCGGGTGCTCGACCTGATCGAGAACCGCGAGGCGCTGGAGCAGACCATCGAGACCATCATCAAGGTGGAAGGCCGCAAGGCCGGCGTCGACGTGCGCGAGATCCGGCTCGGGGAGCCGGCCATTCCGCCGGAGATCCTGATCGCGCGCCTGCGCCAGCAGCTCGCCGATCAGTTGAGCCAGGCCTACACCCGCGAGACCGCCGCCCAGAACGAGCGCATCAAGACCGAGCAGGCGCGCGCTACCGCCGACGAGCAGCCGCGCCTGGTGACGAGCCAGATCGCCGTGCAGGTGGCCCAGCAGCGCGAGCAGGAGCGCGAGGCGCTCGGCCGCGCCGAGCGCAAGTTCCTGGAGGAATTGGCCAAGGGTCAGTCCGCCCAGGCGACCGTGCTCGGCCAGGACCGGGTCGCCATGCTGCAGGCGCTGGAAAAGGTGCTCGCCACCTTGGAAAACCGCCCGGACATCATCCAGCTCGTCGGCCGGCTGGTGCCGCAGACGCTGGTGACCGGCGGCGGCACCGGCATGGAAGGCGCCGCCGCGGTGATCGGCCAGGCGGTTCAGCAGGCGATCCGCCCGGAATAGGGTCGGGCCGTCCGTGTATCAGCCCATCGGCGCCGGGGTCATCCAGCCGGAGACGCCGCCGGTGAGGTCCTTCACGATGGCGATGCGGCCGACGCCCGGCACGTCGAACGGCGGGCGGAGCACCGTGCCGCCGGCCTCCGTCGCCGCCGCGACGGAGGCATCCACGTCGTCGACCGAGAAATAGGTGAACCAGTGGTCGCTCGGACCGGTGTCCCCGGCCGGGCACGCCATCATGCCGCCGGCCGGCCCTTCCATGCCCTCCCGATGGATGAGGGTGTATTCGCCCTCCGGCATGGGCATGGTGCTGTAGGTCCAGCCCATGATCTCCCCGTAGAAGGCCTTCGCCTTCTCCACGTCCGAGGTCATCAGTTCGGTCCAGTAGACGGTCCCGTGCATCGCTGCCTCCCGTTCGTCCGGCCGGCGGTCGATCGCGGGCGGACACGGGCGCAAGCTTAAGCCAGGATCATCACGGCACGAAGACCGCGCGCGTCGCTTGGCCCGGCTCGTGGCGCGCCGCGCCTCAGCGCAGCTCGTCCGCGCTGGTGGCGAGGCCCGCCCCGGCGGGCGTGTCCTCGTCGCCGGTGGCGAGGGCGTTGATGTCCGTCTCCACCATGCCGACGCGCACCTCGCTGCCATCGAAGTCGGCCGGATCGACGGGAAGCTGCACGGTCTGACTGCCGAAGCCGAGGAAGCCGCCGACCGAGGTGGTCACGGCCTCCGGCACGCCGGCGGCATCCATCTGCACGTCCTCCACCGACCCGATGGCGACGCCGTCGGCGCTGACGATCGGCTTGCCGATCCAAAGGTCCGGGTCGGTCTCCACGATGGTCTCGGCGCTCTCCGGATCGGACGGGGCGAGCGCGCCCGTGGCCGCCGGGCTGGTGGGAACAGGCGCGCCTTCGTCCATGGCGGGCGGCGCGTCGTCCCCCGCCGGGTCGGCCCCGTCCGCGTTGCCGGAGGGGGCAGTGAGGGCCGGGGCCGTTCCGGTTGGGGCGGCATCCTGCGCGGTGGCGCGGTCCGCGAGCGGGACGGCCGCAAGGGCCGAGATGACGGTGGCGGCGAGCAGAACGTCGCGCATGGAAGGTCTCCTCGGAATGGGGCGGACGGGCGCGGATGCGTTCGAATGTCCGGCGGTCGGCAAGGAAATGACCACGTGGCGCGATCCGTTCCATTGCGAAGGAGCGGCGGCCCATCCATCCGGCGGATTTCACGGTTTCGCCCCCGCGAAGCCGCGCCGTCGCCGGCTTGGTGCGCGGCAGGTCACCAGCCTGTGCCGAAACGGCACGCCCCTCCCGGCGCCGCCAGGGCCGACCGATCCGAGGCCGCGCCTTCAGCGCCGCCGCTTCGCCCGGCGGGTCTCGGTCTCCGCGATGGACCGGCCCGGCGGGTTGCGGTAGGCGGGCAGGCGCCAGTCGAAGGCGAGCGCGCCGCCGCGCACGCCGAACGCCAGAGCGCCGCCCGCAAGCGCCGCGACGCTTGCCGCAACGCCAAGGCCTGCCAGCGCCACGAAGAGGGCGGCGCCGGCGATGGCGGCCGAGATGTAGATCTCGCGCCTCAGGAGCACGGACGGCTCGTTGGCCAGGATGTCGCGGATGACGCCGCCGAAGCTCGCCGTCACGGCGCCGAGCATCACCGCCGGCACGGCCGGAGCGCCGGCCTCCAGGGCCTTGGCGGCGCCCATCACGGCGTAGGCCGCCATGCCGACCGCGTCGGCCCACAGAAGCAGCCGGTAGCGCGACCAGGCGGCGTGGAAGAGGTGGGCGGTGAAGTAGATGACCACGGCGGCGAGCACCGCCGCCACCACATAGGTCTGGTCCTCGATCCAGAACACCGGGAGCCCGAGCACCAGGTCGCGCAGCGTGCCGCCGCCGACGCCGGTGGCGACGCCGAAAAAGCAGAAGGCGACCAGATCCAGTTGCTTGCGCGAGGCGGCAAGGGCCCCGGATACGGCGAACACCGCGACCCCGAGATAGTCGAGGAGCGGCAGGATCGTCGTCATATCCATCGCGCCGCCCCTTCATGCCGGCGTGGCCGGGTGAGCCGGTCCGCCCCACCGCGCCCGCCTCGCGCGTGCGCCGCTTCGCCGGTCCGCGCGCTCCGCTCGACCGCGCCCGCTTCGCTCAAACGCCCGATTTGCTGCCGCGCCCATCCGCGCAAGCTTCGACCGCCGGCCTAGCCGGCCCGCGCCAAGCGCCGATCCCGTCGGTGCCGGCGACGCCGCCGGGCCGGATCATCCGGCGCCCGGGCTCAGACCGTCTTGTCGACCTTGGCGTCCGCCGGCTCGGCCGGCTTCGGTGCCGCCTTCGGGCCGCCGCGGGCGACGCCCACCATGGCCGGGCGCAGCACCCGCTCGCCGATGACGTAGCCCGACTGCACCACCTGCACGACGGTGCCGTTCGGCACCTCAGGGTTCGGCACCTCGAACATGGCCTGGTGGAAGTTCGGATCGAACCTCTCGCCCACCGGCTCGATCTTGCGCACCCCGTGCTTCTCGAACGCCTTCAGGAGTTCGCGCTCGGTCATCTCCACGCCGTCGAGGAGGGCGGTCACCGCCGCGTTCGCCCCTTCGCGGGCGTCGGCCGGCAGCGCCTGCAGGGCGCGCGAGAGGTTGTCGCCGACCTGCAGGATGTCGCGGGCGAACCCCGCCACCGCATAGGTCCGCGTGTCGGCCACCTCCCGCTCGGTCCGGCGGCGGAGGTTCTCCATCTCGGCGAGGGTGCGCAGCAGCTGGTCCTTGACGGCCGACACCTCGGCCTCCAGGGCCTCCAGGCGGCCGTCGGCCGGCGCGCCCGCCTTGGCCTCGCCGTTCGGGGCGGTGGACGCGGCTGCCGTCTCGTCGCCGGCCGGCGCCACGGGCTCTTTGTCTTCGATCATGCCGGTTCCTCGAACTCGAATGGATCGGGCGGCCGACGCCGGGCGGGCGGTCGCGCCGGCCAAGGGGGCCTCGCGCGGCCTTCCGCCGGGCGGCAGCCGTGTCGGCCCCGGATTTGAGGGTTCCGGACCGGAAAATCAAGCGCTTCGGCGCGGGCTCAGCCGAGCAGCTTGCCGACGACCTTGGCCGTGTAGTCCACCATCGGCACCACGCGGGCATAGTTGAGCCGCGTCGGTCCGATCACGCCGACGACCCCGATCACCCGCGCGTCCTGGTCCCGGTAGGGCGAGACCACCAGCGACGACCCGGACAGGGAGAAGAGCTTGTTCTCCGAGCCGATGAAGATCCGCACCCCGTCCCCCGCGTCGGCGAGGCCGAGGAGCTGGATCAGGTCCTTGGAGGTCTCCAGGTCGTCGAAGAGAAGGCGGATCCGCTCCAGGTCCTCCTGCACCCTGAGGTCGTCGAGGAGGTTCGCCCGGCCGCGGACGATCAACGTCTGCGGCCGCTCGCCCGGCACCTCCGCCCAGGACGCCAGCCCCGCCTCCACCACCTTCTGGGTGAGGTCGTCGAGCGCCTGGCGCGCCTCGCGGCTGCGCCGCTCGATCTCCGCGCGCACCTCCAGAAGGGTGCGGCCGCGCACATGGGCGTTCAGATAGTTGGACGCCTCCACCAGCGACGCCGTCGGCAGCCCGGGCGGCACGTCGATCAGCCGGTTCTCCACCATGCCGTTCTCGCCGACCAGCACCACCAGCGCCCGCGCCGGCTCGATGCGCACGAACTCCACGTGCTTCAGGCGCATGTCGGACTTGGCCGTCACCACCACGCCGGCGCCGCGCGACAGGCCGGAAAGCATCTGGCTTGCTTCGGTCAGCACGTTCTCCACCGTGCGGCCCGATCCGGCGTCGCGCACCTTGGCCTCGATGGCGGTGCGTTCGTCGCTGGTCAGGTCGCCGATCTCCAGGAGCGCGTCGACGAAGAAGCGCAGCCCCTGCTCGGTCGGCAGGCGGCCGGCGCTGGTGTGGGGCGCATAGATGAGCCCCGCCCGTTCCAGGTCGGCCATCACGTTGCGCACGGACGCCGGCGACAGCGGCGTCGCCAGGAGCCGGGCGATGTTGCGGCTGCCGGCCGGCTCGCCGGTTTCCAGGTAGCTGTCCACGATGCGCCGGAAGATCTCGCGCGAACGCTCGTCGAGATCGCGGAGGCTTCCAGACCATGGATCGAAGGTCACGCGCGGTTCCAACTCTTCTCCCACCTGCCGATCGGATCGTCCCGCTGCGGGTCGTCCCGCCGCGGATCGGGGCCTGCCGGATCCGACGCCCGGACGGGGCCGCGGCCCCGCCTCGCACCCCGGACCCGTCCCGTCCGCCTCTTCGTCGATGCAAGATCGACGCAAGGTTCGGACCAGCCGATGCATATAGGGTCGATCGACGTCGGTCGCCCCTGATGTTGAGCGGATTTGCGCGCGGAGGACAAGACCGCCGTTTCGCCCGGCCGGTCTGCCCGCGTCCTGCGCCCCATGCGGCGGCACCACGTCGGCCTTTACGCCGTCCGACCGTGGGCGCTACAAGGGCCGCACCTTGGACCGGGCTCCGGCCCGGTCCGCAGCAGTGGAGTTTCGCCTGCCCATGCGTCCGTCCAGCCGCGCTTTGAACGAATTGCGCCCCGTGTCCCTTCAAAGGGGCTTCACCCGCCACGCGGAGGGGTCCTGCCTCGTCAAGTTCGGCGATACCCATGTGCTCGTCACCGCGTCGCTGGACGAGCGCGTGCCGCCGTGGCTGCGCGGCGGAGGCAAGGGCTGGGTCACCGCCGAATACGGCATGCTGCCCCGCGCCACCCACGACCGCACCCGCCGCGAGGCGACCGCCGGCAAGCAGTCCGGCCGGACGCTGGAGATCCAGCGCCTGATCGGCCGGTCGCTGCGCGCCGTCGTCGACCCGATCGCCCTTGGCGAGAAGCAGATCGTCATCGACTGCGACGTGCTCCAGGCCGACGGCGGCACCCGCACGGCCTCCATCACCGGCGCCTTCGTGGCGCTCCACGACTGCGTGGAATGGATGCGGGCCCGCAACATGATCCCGGCCGGCGCGAAGGTGTTGAAGGATCATGTGGCAGCGGTCTCCTGTGGCATCTACGCGGGCGAACCGGTGCTCGACCTCGACTATGCGGAGGACAGCGCGGCGGAGACCGACGCCAATTTCGTGCTGACCGGCTCCGGCGGCATCGTGGAGATCCAGGGCACCGCCGAGGGCACGCCTTTCTCCGAGGCGGAGTTCCTGACCCTCCTCGGCCTCGCCAAGGCCGGCATCGCCGACCTGGTGGCGCTCCAGAAGCAGGCGATCGCATGAGCCGCGTCCTTGCCGATCGGCGCCTGATCGTCGCCAGCCACAACGAGGGCAAGATCCGCGAACTGACCTACCTGTTCGACGGCTACGACCTCGACCTCGTCACCGCCGGCGCGCTCGGCCTGCCCGAGCCGGAGGAGACCGGCACCACCTTCGTGGAGAACGCCCGCATCAAGGCCCTCGCCGCCGCCACCGCCGCCGGCGCCGTGGCGCTTGCCGACGACAGCGGTCTCTGCGTCGACGCGCTCGACGGGGCGCCCGGCGTCTACACCGCCGACTGGGCCGGCGTGCCGCGCAACTGGGACACCGCCATGGCGCGGGTGGAGGCGGAACTGGCGAAGGCCGGCGCGACGGACCCGGCCCGGCGCACGGGACGCTTCGTCTCGCTCCTCTGCCTCGCCTGGCCGGACGGGCACACCCAGGAGTATCTCGGCGAGGTGGAAGGCACGCTCGTCTGGCCGCCGCGGCGCGGCCCGATCGCCTACGGTTACGATCCCGTGTTCATGCCAAAGGGATCCGCCCGCACCTTCGGCGAGATGAACGCGGACGAGAAACACGGCTCCATCTGGGGCGAGGCCCGCTCCCACCGGGCCCGCTCCGCCAAACTCTTCGCCGCGGCGGTGCTCGGCGCGATCCCGTTGAAGCCCCGCACCGACGGGGCGCCCGACCCGTCCGCCCCCGCCGCCTAGAGCGCTTTCCGACCTGACGAAATCGTCAGGTCGACAAGAAATCGCTCCAGATTCAATAACCTGGAGCATTCTCTCATCGATCAAGTCGTGCAACTTGATCGGAGAATGCTCTAGACTCGGAGACCCCCGCCCATGACCGACGCCAGACCGCAGGATCTTCTCGCCGGGGTGGTGCCGGACCCGGTCGGGACACCGGCGGAAGGGTTCGGCGTCTACCTGCACTGGCCGTTCTGCACGGCCAAGTGCCCCTATTGCGACTTCAACAGCCATGTGCGCCACCAGGCGGTGGACCAGGGCCGCTTCGCCGCCGCGCTCGTCAGCGAGATGGAGACCATGGGCCGGCTGACCCCGGGGCGGACGGTGACGAGCATCTTCCTCGGCGGCGGCACGCCTTCGCTGATGGATCCGGCGACGGTCCAGGCGGTGCTCGACGCGGTCGCCAGGATCTGGACCGTGGCCGGCGACGCGGAGGTGACCCTGGAGGCCAATCCGTCCAGCGTGGAGGCCGCGCGCTTCCGCGGCTATCGGGCGGCCGGGGTCAACCGGGTCTCGCTCGGCGTTCAGGCGATGAACGACGCGGACCTCCGCCTGCTCGGCCGGCTGCACGACACCGCCCAGGCCCGGGAGGCGATCGAGATCGCCCGCGCCACCTTCCCGCGCCTCTCCTTCGACCTGATCTACGCCCGGCCGGGGCAGACCGTGGAGGCCTGGACGGCGGAACTCGAGGCGGCGATCCGGCTCGCCGCCGACCACCTGTCGCTCTACCAGTTGACCATCGAGCCCGGCACCATGTTCGAGGCTCTGCACAAGGCCGGCCGGATCGCGGTGCCGGACCCGGACCTTGCCGCCGACCTCTTCGTCGCCACCCAGGCGATCACCGCTGCGGCCGGCCTGCCGGCCTATGAGATCTCCAACCACGCGGCACCAGGCGCGGAGAGCCGCCACAATCTGATCTATTGGCGCTATGGCGAATATGTGGGCATCGGCGCCGGCGCCCATGGCCGCATCGCTCTTCCGGGCGGGCGGAGCCGGCTCGCCACCTCCACCGAGCGGATGCCGGAGGCGTGGGCGACTCTGGTGGAGGCCCGCGGTCATGGGGTCACCGCCGTGGAGGCCGTCGACGGGGTGAGCGCCGGTGACGAAATGCTGCTGATGGGGCTCCGGCTTCGCGAGGGCATCGACCCGATCCGCTTCGAGGCCCTGTCGGGACGGCCCTTCGACCCGGCCCGGATCGACGACCTCCTCTCCCACGGCATGATCGAGTTCCTGCCCGACGGCCGCCTGCGCGCCTCGTCCGACGGCTGGTTCGTGCTGGACGCCATCGTGGCGGATCTTGCCGCGTGACGCGGAACGCCGAGAGGGCCGCACGGACCGGGCTTGTGCCCGGTTCGGCTTGGACGGATCGGGGGGACCGGGTCAAGGAGGCGGCCCGGTCCGGCTGGACGACAGGGCCGCTCCGGGTGGGCTGGACAGATCGGGCGGACCTCTCCAGCCGGCCGGGTCAGAACCCCGTGAAGGCACGCGGTGCCGGGGCGACCAGCCGCGGCGCCCCGCCGGTGACCTCGTAGACGGCCAAACCGCGGTCGTTGGTGCCATCCGCATTGAAGCGGAAGAGGCCGTTGACGCCGGAGATGAAACCTTCCGGGCTCGCGATGACCGACCGTTGGAAACGCTGGCTGCCCGCCGCCCGGACCAGCCCGGCGGCCAGCACCACGGCGTCGTAGGCCAGCGTGGCGGTCAGCGGCGGGGCCGACCCGAAGGCCGCCTGGTAACGGCTGGCGAAGCTCTGGAATCCGGCGATCTCCGGGGCCGGAAACCACCCCCCGGCAAGGGCGGCGTTGCCGTAGATGCCCGGATCGTTCCACTGTCCCGAGCCGATCATCCGGACGCGCCGGGTATCGACGCCGGCGGACTGCAGGGCCTGGGCGATCTGCGGCGCGCTGCCCGGCCCGTCCGGGATGAAGACCGCGTCGATCTGCGCGCGGTTGGCCGCGACCGCCGACACCTTGGCGGAGAGGTCGGCGCTCGTGAACCGCTCCACCTGCACGATGCGGATGCCGTAGCGGGCCGCGGACTGGCGCAGCGCGGCTTCCGCCAGGGTGCCGTAGGCCCCGTCGGAGATGATGGCGGCGATGGAGCGGAGACCGGCACTGGACGCCTGGGCCATCATCTGGCGCACCTGGTCGTCAACCAGGAACCCCATCACGTAGACGCCCGACGAGGCGACGCTCGGATCCGACGAGAAGGAGAGCACCGGAACGTTCGCCTGCAGGGCGACCGGGCCGACGCCGCGCACCTCCGCGGCGAACACCGGACCGAGGATCGCCTCCGCCCCCTCCGAGACGGCCGCGGTCGCCGCTGCCGCCGCGGTTTGCGGGGTACCGCCGGAATCCTTGACGAGAACCGTCAGGTCCGCACCGGTGAAATCGCGGATGCCGAGGTCGGCCGCGTTGCGCATGGAGCTCGCCAGCGAGGCCGCGTTCCCCTGGGCGGTGCGCGGCAGGAGCAGCGCCACCCGCACCGACCCGGTGCCGATCGTCTCGCCGGTCGGCACGATCGGTTGGGTGGAGAGCGGCGTCACCGGGCTGAACGACCGGGACGGCACCGATGGCGAACAGCCCGCAAGGGCTGCCGCTCCCCCGCCGATCAGGGCCAGTGCGCCGCGCCGGGTCATCGTCCCATCGCCGGCCGCATCCCTGGCGATCCGCCCGAGGGAACGCCTGTCGGTCTTGCCTGTCATTGCCGCACCCGTCGCCGCTTATGTTGCACCTGCGCCTCTTCGACACGTGCATAGCAAAACCAGCGGCTGATTGCAGATAAGAATTTCCTCGACAGCGACCACCGTACGCCCTCATGTCACGCTTCACGGCGGACCGCTGGCGCCGGGGCGCCAACCCCTGCAGGGGCGTGGCCGTGGAGGCCCCGGACAGGGGTGCCCGACCCCGCCGGTGCGGTCCCGCCTCCGAAGACGATCCGCCGCGCGCCCGTAACGGTGCCCTATCGACGACCCCGGCGCGTTTTGCGCCGACCCATACCGAACCGGAGTTGGTCTCTCCTGCCATGTCGCGTACCGATCCCCCTTCGCCGGCCCCTTCGACCTATGCCATCGACGGTCAGATCACCCGGGCGCGCCCTGTCGAACCGGCGCTCTATGCGGTGTCGACGCCAATCGGCAATCTCGGCGACGTCACCTTGCGTGCGCTGGAGGTGCTGGCCGCCTCCGACCTGGTCGTCTGCGAGGACACCCGCGTCACCCGGACGCTCCTCGACCGCTATGCCATCCGCAAGCCGATGGCGGCCTATCACGATCACAACGCCGCCAGGGAACGGCCCCGCCTTCTCGCGATGCTGCGCGGCGGGAAGACGCTCGCCCTCGTGTCGGACGCCGGCACGCCGCTCGTCTCCGACCCGGGCTACAAGCTGGTGGAGGAAGCGCTTGCCGAAGGCCTGAAGGTGATACCCATTCCTGGCCCGTCCGCCATTCTGGCCGCCCTGGTTGCGGCCGGTCTGCCGACCGACGCGTTCGCCTTCCTGGGCTTCCTGCCGCCACGTTCGTCCGCCCGGCGCACCCGGCTCGCCGCCTTCGCGGCGCTTCCCGCTACGCTCGTCCTCTACGAGGCGCCGCACCGGGCAGCCGAGACGCTGGCCGACATGGCGGCGGTGCTCGGCCCCGGACGCCCCGGTGTGCTGGCCCGCGAACTGACCAAGCGCTTCGAGGAGATCCGCCGGGGTACCTTGGAGGCGCTCGCTGCCGGCGCGCTCGCCGATCCGCCGCGCGGCGAGATCGTTCTTCTGGCGGGCCCTCCCGCGGAGACGGAAACCGGCGACGATGATCTTGACGCGCTGCTCCGGGCGGCTCTGGAGACCCAGGGCCCGGGCCAGGCAGCCGCCGAGATCGCCAAGGCTACGGGGCGACCGCGCAAGGAGGTGTATGCACGCGCCCGATCTCTCCGCGCGACGGGGGACGAGCCCGAGGCGTCCGGCGGAGCGCGGGACGAACCGGACAACCCGGACCTGCCGTCGTGACCGCTCACAAGCGGCGCCGCGCCTATCGGCGAGGGCTCCGCGCGGAAGCGCTTGCCGCCTGGTACCTGCGGCTCAAGGGCTACCGCATCATCGCCGAGCGCTACCGGACCAATGTGGGCGAGATCGACCTCGTCGCCCTTCGCGGCAAAGTGGTCGCCTTCGTGGAAGTGAAGGCGAGAGACGACGAGACGACGGCCGGCGAGGCCGTCACCGAAGCGGGGCAGCGGCGCATAGCGCGGGCGGCGGCCGTCTACCTGCAGCAGCACCAACGCCTCGCCGGTTTCGAGAGAAGGTTCGATGTGATCGCCATCCTGCCCTGGCGGAGGCCCCGCCACCTCACGAACGCGTTCGACGAGCCTGGCCGCTGAACGGGGGAGCCGGCTGGACAATCCGGCCCCGACCGCGTCAGATGACGCTCCGTTTTCCGTCCCAAGGTGTCCCCGATGCCGCTTTCCGTCGCCGTCCAGATGGACCACATCGCCTCGATCCGGATCGCTGGCGATTCCACGTTCGCTCTTCTTCTGGAAGCCCAAAGGCGCGGCCACACGTTGTTCCACTACACGCCGGATCGCCTGGCGCTGCGATCCGGCACCCTTGCCGCGGCGTTGGAGCCCCTCTCCGTCAAAGACGTGGCCGGAGCCCACTTCCACCTCGGCGACCCTCAAGACACCGATCTTTCCACGCTCGACGTGGTCCTGCTTCGGCAGGATCCACCGTTCGACATGGCTTATGTGACCACCACCCATCTTCTGGAGCGGATCCATCCGAAGACCCTCGTGGTCAACGACCCGGCGCATGTCCGCAACGCGCCGGAGAAGCTGTTCGTGATGGATTTCCCGCACTTGATGCCGGAAACCCTCATCACCCGCGACGGTGCCGCGGTCCGGGCATTCCGGAAGGAACACGGCGACATCGTCATGAAACCGCTCTACGGCAATGGCGGACAGGGCGTTTTCCGGGTGAAGCCGGAAGACGAGAATTTCGGGTCGCTGATGGACCTCTTCAGCACCCAGTTTCGCGAACCCTGGGTGATCCAGCGCTATCTGCCGGCCGTTCGGGCGGGCGACAAACGAATCATCCTGGTTGACGGCGTCTTCGCGGGCGCGGTCAACCGGGTCCCGGCGCCTGACGACCTGCGCTCCAACATGGTCCGGGGCGGCGCGGCGGAAACCACCGAACTCACCGATCGGGAGCGGGAGATCTGCGAGACGATCGGCCCGGAACTCCGCCGGCGCGGCCTCCTGTTCGTCGGCATCGACGTGATCGGCGGGTTTCTCACGGAGATCAACGTCACCTCCCCGACCGGACTGCGCGCCATCCGCCGGTTGGGCGGGCCGGACATCGCCGCCCTGATCTGGGACAGCATCGAGGCCAGGCGCGCCTGACCGGGCCGCCGTGGTCTGGCGGCCACGGAGGAAGTGGACCGTGCAGGCAGGGAGAGCCGCAATTAGGGTAGGGATCCGCCAGACCTGTTTCCACATGAGAACGCATTCCCCTGTTTTGTTCCGCTCTCGTTCTTGACTCAGATCGGCATTAACGTCAATACTCCTGATGGATCGGGAGTTGCGAAAAATGGTGACGCGAGTTCGAACGGTGTCGTTCCAGGGGGTCGAGGTCACGCCCGTGGACGTGCAGGTCCACATGGCGCCGGGCGGCCCGACATTCACGGTCGTCGGGCTTGGCGACAAGGCAGTTGCCGAAAGCCGCGAGCGGATCCGGGCGGCGCTCACCGCATCGGGGCTCGCTCTGCCGGCGCGGCGGATCACGGTGAATCTCGCCCCGGCGGATCTGCCCAAGGAGGGGTCTCACTTCGACCTTCCGATCGCGCTTGCCCTGATGGCCGCCATGGGTGCGATCCCGGCGGAGGATCTGGAGGACTATGTGGTCCTCGGGGAACTGGCCCTCGACGGCACCATCTCGCCGGTCTCGGGAACCCTGCCCGCGGCAATCGGCGCGAACGCGGAAGGGCGCGGGATTCTCTGCCCGAAGGCTTGCGGCGGGGAAGCCGCCTGGGCCGATCCGGACATGTCGGTGCTCGCGCCCTTCAGCCTGATCGCCCTCGCCAATCATTTCCGCGGCATTCAGCCCCTGTCACGCCCGGAACCGCGGACCGCCGATGCCACCACGCCACTGCCGGACCTTCAGGAGGTCAAGGGCCAGGAGAGTGCCAAGCGTGCCTTGGAGGTGGCGGCGGCTGGCGGTCACTCAATGCTGATGACCGGGCCGCCCGGGGCCGGCAAGTCCATGCTGGCCGCACGGATACCATCCCTCTTGCCGCCCCTCACGGCCCGGGAACTCCTGGAGATCTCCATGATCGCGTCTGTGGCCGGCACCTTGACCGACGGGCGGCTGTCGGCGCGCCGCCCCTTCCGCTCACCGCATCACTCCGCGTCCATGGCGGCCCTGGTCGGTGGTGGCTTGAGGGCGCGCCCCGGGGAGATCTCGCTTGCCCATCATGGCGTGCTGTTCCTCGACGAACTGCCGGAGTTCCAGCCGCAGGTGCTGGACGCGCTCCGCCAGCCGCTGGAGACGGGCGATGTGGTGATCGCCCGGGCGAACGCACGCGTCACCTATCCGGCCCGTTTTCAGCTGGTGGCGGCCATGAACCCGTGCCGGTGTGGCATGGCGGGAACGCCCGGTCACACCTGCCGGCGGGGAACACGGTGCGCGACGGACTATGTGGGTCGTCTGTCCGGGCCGCTTCTTGACCGTTTCGATCTGCGGATCGACCTGCCGGCGGTCTCCGCCGCCGACATGATCGCTCCGTCACGATCCGGGGAGAATTCGGCAGCCGTGGCGAGCCGGGTGGCGGCCGCCCGCGCGATCCAGTCTGCGCGGTATGCGGACCTCGGGCGACCCGATGTGGGCACCAACGCGGCCGCGCCGGCCGCCCTTCTGGAAACGGTCGCCCGGCCGAACGCGGCCGGGCTGAAGATGCTGCAGGACGCCGCCGAGGTGCTGCGTCTGTCGGGGCGCGGCTACCACCGGGTCATCCGGGTGGCGCGCACGCTCGCCGATCTGGACGGCGTGGATCAGGTCGGCCGGATCCACGTCGCGGAGGCACTGGCCTACCGGTCCTCGGAGGAGTTGAACGGTGCTCGCGCGGCTTGATTCCGGACCATCGACATGGCCTCTCGTGTCCGCGACAACGGTTTGGCAAGGCTTGACGCCTAGCCTCGGTCGCGCGGGAGCGCCCGACCGTGTACCGGACCGTCATCGCTGTTCCGACCCGCCGTCCGGCGGCGCTCGGCGGCTGCGAGCAGGTGGGGGACCGGGAGCGCTCGCCGCTGTCGTGGCGCGGCCAAGGACTGGACGCGACGACCCTTTGCGGACGCCGATGAAACAGATCACACCCGTGCGCCCACCGGCTGCGACCGGCCGTCCAAGCCAAGGCACCCGCGCATCGACGCGGCGAACGCCGCTCGATGCCGGCATGCCGTCCAGCCGCGGGCGCGTCTCCGACCCGCGGTCCGCGGTCGCGCTCGCGGCCGGGGCGGCCGGGGCGGTCTTTTGCCTGGCGCTTCTGGTCGCCCTTCTGCGTTCCGGCGGGCCGGTCCCGGCCGCTCTTGCGGGTGCGGCGACCCTTTGCGCCATCGCCGCCACGGTGATCGGGGCACGCCGGAGCACCGTCGCGCCGGCGGCGGATGGCACGGCAGGACGCCCTCTCGCCGAAGCCGCCCACGACGAGGCCTGGGGCCTCCGGGACCGGCTGGTCCAGTTGGACGAAGTGCTGGACGGATCGGGCGATCTGGTGATCCGGACCGATTCGGAAGACCGCGTCTCGTTTGTGAGCCGGGCCTTGGCCGACCTCTTGGGCGAAACGCCGTCACGGCTCGTCGGCCAGCCGTTCTGGCGGCTGGCGGCGGACCTGCCCCGCGCCGACGCGCCGCCGGCCCTGGTCTCGGCGGCCGACCCTGCCGACCCGGGCCTCATCCCTGCCGACGATGGCTGGGCCGGTATCCGCGCCCGTCTCACGGACGTTCTCAGCCTCTTCGCCGCCGACACGCCGGACGGTGCCGCACGCGATGGAGCGACGGCGGCCGGCGCGCTGTCGACGACGGAGGCGACCGGGCCCGCGGCGCGTCCGGGGTGGTTGACCGGTGACCTCCCGCTTCGTTTCCCGGACGGGGTGCGATGGTTCACCTTCACCGACCGGGCGATCGCCAAGAACGGTGTCTTCGCCGGCATCCAGACGGTCGGTCGGGACATCACCGCCCGCAAGGCGGTGGAGGACGCGCTCGCGGAGGCGCGAGACCTTGCCGAGGCGGCGAGCGCGGCCAAGTCGCGCTTTCTGGCCATGGTGAGCCATGAGATCCGGACGCCGCTGAACGGCGTCCTCGGCATGACCGGCCTTCTGCTGCAGACCAGCCTGACGGCGGAGCAGCGGACCTATGTGCGCGCGGTGGAGACGTCCGGCGAGGCGTTGTTGCTCCTGATCGAAGATCTTCTCGACTTCGCGAAGATCGAAGCCGGCCGGATCGACCTGCAGGAGCGACCGATCCCCCTCGGCGAGACGATCGAGGAACTGGCCGAACTTCTTGCCCCACGGGCATCGGCCAAGGGCATCGAACTTGCTGTCTACGTGGATCCGGCTCTGCCGCAGACCGTGCACGCGGACCCGATCCGGCTGAAACAGGTGTTGTTCAATCTCGCCGGCAACGGTGTGAAGTTCACTGCCGAAGGGGGCGTGGCGATCGAGGTGCTGCCGGCGGGCCGCATGGGGAGCGACGGGACGGTGCCGGTCGTCTTCCTGGTCCGGGACACCGGCATCGGCATCGCACCGGCCGATGCGGAGCGCATCTTCGGCGAGTTCGAGCAGGCGAGCCCGGGGCCGTCGCGCAGCCACGGCGGGACGGGCCTCGGACTTGCCATCGCCCGCCGCCTCGTTCGCCTGATGGGTGGCGACATCCACCTGGATACGGCGCCGGGCGCCGGTGCCTGCTTCTCCTTCACGATCCGCCTCCGCGCGGACATCCCGGCGCGCGGAGAAGCCGAAGCCGACGCGACCGAGGCGACGAAACCAGAGGACGGGGACGCGGCGGTGGAGAGCGGTCCGGCCGAGGCCACCACCGGCGCCCGCGCCGCCCAGGCGCTGCTGGCGGCCCGCCTCGGTCAGGGCGCCGGCGCGGCGGTCCCGTCGCCGGCCCTCACGGCCGCCTCCAGCATGCGGCCCTTCGCCGATCGGCGCTTCCTGGTCGTCTCCCATGCCCTGGTGGAAGGGCCGCTGGTGGTGCGCCGCCTGTTTGACCTCGGTGCCGACGTGGACCTCGTCAGCCAGCGGGACTTGGAAAGTCAACTGGCGGGCGGTGCCCGGCCGGATGCCGTGCTCCTCGACGCCAGCGCGGGCGACCCGTTCGCCATCCTGGATCGGATCCGGGCCACGACCGATGCGCCGGTCGGCATCCTGATCGAGCCGCGCCAGCGCCCGCTGTTGCCGGACTTGCAGGCCGCCGGCGTCGACGCCTATCTGGTCAAGCCCGTCCGGGCGCGGACCCTGCAGGCGAGCGTGCGGGCGCTCCTCGGCGAACGCGCCTTCGACTCCGATGCGGCCGACAACCCGGTGGATGTCGCCGCCGCGGCGCCCTCCCCGGACCGGTCCCAACTGGTGCTCCTCTGCGACGACAACGACATCAACCTCCTGCTCGGTCGCGGCATCCTGGAAAAGATCGGCCACCGGGTCCTGGTCGCGGAGGACGGACGTCGGGCCGTCGCCGCCGTGGAGGCACGGATCGCCACACCGGACGAGGACCCCATCGACACCATCCTGATGGATCTCCACATGCCGGAGGTGGATGGGATCGAGGCCAGCCGCCGGATCCGGGCCGCCTACGCGGCAGCCGACCGTCCGCAACCCCGGATCGTCGCGCTGACGGCTGACATGAGCGCCGAGACGCGCCGCAACTGCGAACCGGGATTGTTCGACGGCTGGCTTTCCAAGCCGCTGATGCCGGACGCCCTGCAGCCGGCCCTTGCCGCCGAACGGACCGCGCCGTCGTGATGGAGCCGGTCCGGCGCCCGGCATGCCGGATGCATCGGGGCGCGGATGCGCTCACGCGCGGCCGGCACGGCACCCCCCAACCGGGTCCGGTCTCATCCGGCCTTCCGCCCGGCGCCGGGCTGGCCTAGGGTTTCGGCGCCCTGTTCGGAGAGAGCCCATGTCCAAGCCGCGTTTCGTCCCGTTCGACCTGTCCGCCATCGAACCGGAGGATGGTGCTCCCGCGCCGGATCGGATCGTCAAGGGCGCGCCGCGGCATCGCACCTGGAGCCTGGTGGAGGACGATGCGGGCCGGATGCTGGCGGGGGTCTGGGAATCCACTCCGGGCGTCTGGCGGATCAGCTACGACGAATGGGAATTCTGCTCCATCGTCTCCGGCATCAGCATCCTCCATGAGGACGGCGCGGAGGCGCCCCACGTCCTTCGCGAAGGCGATACCTTCGTCATCCGCCCCGGCTTCACCGGTCTCTGGGAGGTGGTGGAAACCACGCGCAAGCACTACGTCATCCGTCTTCCGTGAAAGGCCGCGGTGCGGTCGCGCTTCCGCTCCTCGGCCGCCGCGACAGCACCCCTCCGTCGAGCGCCCATGGACCACCGGGACGGGGTCGGTCCCCGCACTCGAGGACCGGTTCCAGACGGCCGCCAGTTCAAGATCAGGGCGCCGCTTTCCAACGCGAAGCCCGCATGGACCGAGACGGTCGGCCTTGGGACTTGTCGGCGTGGGTCACCGGTTGTCGAGGTCTCGTCAACCCTTGGCTCGCCGACAGGCCTACCGACCCACCCGTCGCCCGCTTCGACCGACGGAGGCTTCCAAGCGCGCCATCGAATGCACTAGAAGGAAGCACCCGGCCGGGCGGCAAGCGCGACCGGCGGGGAGTGGAAGGGCCGGTCATGCAGCTGGACAGGATCGAGGATGCGGTCGCGGCGATCGCCGCGGGCGAACTGGTGGTGGTGGTCGACGACACGGACCGCGAGAACGAAGGCGACCTCATCATGGCCGCCGCCCGGGCGACGCCGGAGAAGATGGCCTTCATGATCCGCCACACCAGCGGCATCATCTGCGTGCCGATGACGGGCGATCGGGCCGACCGGCTGAACCTGCCCCCCATGGTGGCCAACAACCTGGATCCGCTGCGCACCGCCTTCACGGTCAGCGTCGACTACAAGGTCGGCATGACCACGGGCATTTCGGCGGACGAGCGCACCAACACGGTGCGGGCGCTCGCCAACGACAACACGGCCGCGACGGATTTTCTCAGACCCGGCCACATCTTCCCGCTCATCGCGCGCGGCGGCGGCGTGCTCACCCGGTCCGGCCACACGGAAGCGGCCGTCGATCTCGCCCACATGGCCGGCCTGGAGCCGGTCGGCGTGCTCGCCGAGGTCGTCAACGACGACGGCACCGTCAAGCGGCTGGACGAACTCATCGCCTTCGCCCGCACCCACGGGCTCCGGATCATCTCCATCGAGGACATGATCGCCTACCGGATCCGCACCGAGCGGTTCGCCGAAAAGGTGGTGTCGCGCGCCATGACGATCGGCGGCCTGCCGGCGACGGTGTGCGCCTACCGCACCCCGTTCGATCCGATGCAGCACGTGGTCGCGGTGTTCGGCGACGTGCGCGACGGCGAGGACGTGCCCGTGCGCATCCACCGGGAGCAGCCCGCGCTCGATCTCTTCAACCGCCTGGAAGGCCAGCGCACCTGGGTCGACAGCGCCGTCGACGCGTTCAAGCGCGAGGGCGGCCGGGGCATCCTGATGTTCCTGCGCAACCCGGTGGTGGAGGACCTTCTCGACCAGTCCGAAACGCGCCAGGACGGGGTCGACGGCGAGCGGCACGGCAGCGCCATCCGGCGCATGCAGCGGTGGCGGGAAATCGGCATCGGCGCGCAGATCCTGCGCGATCTCGGCATCAAGTCGATCGCCACGGTGGCCACGCGCGAGCGCAGCTACGTGGGCCTCGCCGGGTTCGGGATCGAGATCACCCGCACCATCATGCTCGGCGACTGACGCCGGGCGAGGCGGTCCCGACCGGAGGGCGCCTCTCGGCCGACGGCGCGACGGTCCGGGCATCGGCCGGTCGGACCGCGGCGCATGCAACGGACGATGACGCCCGGCCGTCCCGCGCCCCCGGCCGGACCGGCCCGCGCACGTTCGGGATCGCCGGCGCTCGTGACGTTCCGACCGGTCGGGACGTCACGAGCCCGGGGATCAGGCGGCGAGGAGTTGCGCCACGAAGCGCTCCAGGCCGGCCTTCAGGTCGCCGGCCTCCCGGCCGAGGGAGCGGGCCTGTTCCACCACGCGGCCGGCGGCCTCGTCGGTGGTCCCCACCGCGGAGCGCACGTCGGAGATGTTGACGGTCACCGTGGAGGTTCCCTGGGCGGCGTTCTGGGCGGAGCGGGCGATGGCGCTGGTGGCGGCGGACTGCTGCTCGATGGCGGACGCCACGGAGCCGACCGCCTCGCCGATCTCGCCCACCACGCCGCGGATGCGCGTGATGGCGTCCACCGCGGTGCCGGTGGCGGCCCGCATGGCGGCGATCTGGGCGCCGATCTCTTCCGTGGCCTTGGCGGTCTGCCCGGCAAGGCTCTTCACCTCCCCGGCCACCACCGCGAAGCCGCGGCCCGCGTCCCCGGCGCGCGCCGCCTCGATGGTGGCGTTCAGCGCCAGAAGGTTGGTCTGCTCGGCGATCGACTGGATGATGTCCACCACCGTGCCGATGCGCGAGGCGGTGACCGACAGGCTCTCCACGATGGCGGTGGTCGACTGGGCATGCCGGTCCGCCTCGCCGGCGATCTGGCCAGACCGGCCGATCAGGTCCGACACCTCGCGGATGGAGGCGAACAGGTCGTCCGACGACGAGGCCACCGACCGCACGTCGCCGCTCGCCGCCTCGGAGGCGTCCGCCACGGTGCCGGAGCGCTCGCGGGCCTGCTGGGCAAGGCGCGCCATGTCGCCCGCCGAGGTCTCCAGGTCCTCCGCGGCCGCCGCCACCTTGGCGGCGACGCTGCCGACGCGGCTTTCGAACTCGCGGGCGAGCGCCTCGGTCATGGCGCGGCGCTCCGCCTCCCGCTGGCGGCGCTCCTCCTCGGTGGTCTCGGCGCGCCGGTGCGCCTCGGCCTGGGTCACCTCGCGGATCTGCTCCACCGCGCGGGCGATCTCGCCGATCTCGTCCTTGCGGTGACGGCCGGCGATCTCCTCGTCGTTGGTTCCGTTCGCCATGCCGCGAAGGGCGCCGGTCAGCGCTGCGATCGGGCCCGTGATGGCGCGCGCCACCAGCCAGCCGAGCAGCACCGTGGCGACGCCGATGATGGTGGCGGCGAGCAGCATGGAGTTCTTCATCCCGGCCGCGGCGGCGAGCGCCTCGCGGGTGGCCTGCAGGGCGTAGATCGTCCAGGTGCTGCCGAGCACGGAGGCCGGCATGGCCACCGCCATCACGGTCTCGCCCGCCGCCTCGAAGGTGATCACCTCGCCGGCCGGCGCCACGGCCGCCGGGTCGAGCCCGATGGCCGTCACGGGGCTGCCGGCCTTCACCTCGCCGAGCGGCGGGTTGGAGCGCAGCACCCCGTCCGACCCGACCGCGATGGTCTGGCCGGTTTCGCCGAGGCCGCTGCGGCCGGACATCACCGCGTCGAACACCGACGGGGTCATGCGGATCACCACATAGCCGGCCCGCACCTCCTCCTGGGAGGAATTCATGGCGGCGTTGGTGCGCCGCACGATCGGCAGGCCGATGAAGGCCGAAACAGCGCCGTCCGCAGCCGCATAGGGCTGGAAATCGACGAAGTGCTCCGCCCCGGCGCTGTCCCGCATGGCCTCGAACAGCGTCTTCAGGCCGCTGCCGGCCATCATCGGATCGTCGATCCTGGCGGCGAAGTCGGTGCCCTTGTCGACCGAGTAGATCACCCGCCCGTTCGGGTCGAGGAGCAGGATGTCGGCATAGCCGGACCGGTCGCGCGCCTTCACCAGGGTGGCGTGCACCTTGGCGTGGCGGAAGCCGTACATGGTCTGGCTGTCCGCCCCGTCCCGGGCGGCGCGCTCCGCCGAGGCGCCGGCGCCGAAATAGGCCTTGGTCTTCTCGAACTCCTGGGCGTTCAGCTCCAGGTTCTTGTCCAGTTCGGGCAGGCTGGCGGAGACGACCGAGGTGGAGGCCAGGGTGTCGATGTCGGAGCGGATCCGCTCCACCGTCAGTTCCAGAAGATCGACCCGCGCGTCCGCCGCCAGCGACAGCCGCTCCACGGCGGCCTGGTCCAGGCCCTCGCGGGCGCCGAGCCAGCCGATGGCCCCCATCACCGCCGCACAGGCGAGACCGAGGCCCACGAGGGCCACCGGCAGCCGCATCTTCAACGTCGACATCATCTCTTTCACCCACCCCAGGACTGGATTAGTTCCCGACTGTGGGCACAGTTGATTTCAAATATTTTAATGGCTGATGGACAGCAGGGCCAGAAAAGCCATTCCGATGGGCGGTCCAGGGCCAAGACTCGGCACGCCAGAGCTTGCAAGCAGAACGCATATATTTGGTCCGCGCCGTTTTGTCACGCCAGCGCGGGCGTGGTGGGACGGAGAGTCGGATCCGGAGACTTGGGGAGGACGCTGGCGGAGAGGAATGGAAGGCCGCGGCTTTGGGGCTCTCGCCTCTCTCCCGCAAGGCGAGGGCGTGGCGGTGGGTCATCGGCAGGCCTGGCGGTTCACCCCTCACCCCAACCCTCTCCCTCAGGGGGAGAGGGGTTCGTTGGGCGTTCAGGGGGCTTGCCGGGCGTGGCGGTTCACCCCTCACCCCAACCCTCTCCCTCAGGGGGAGAGGGGGTCTGTCGCGGTGATGGCGGACGAAAGCCACACCCGGTCGAACGTTCTCGACCGAACCGCCAAC
>NZ_MSIG01000011.1 GCF_001927285.1 Mongoliimonas terrestris
ATCGGGGAGGGTGGAGCCGCCTGAAGCGGTCCATCAACGATCGGGGAGGGGGAAGCCACCTTCGCGGACCATGATGATCGGGGAGGGTGGAGCCGCCTGAAGCGGACCACCAACGATCGGGGAGGGGGAAGCCGCCTTCGCGGACCATGATGATCGGGGCGGGTGGAGCCGCCTGTGCGACCCGGACGATCGGGGAGGGTGGAGCCGCCGGGGCGGGGTTTCGGCCGGCGGTTGTCCACGGGCGTCACGCGGCCCGTCGGCTCAGGGCGCGGGATCAGGCCTTCTTGCCGCGGTTGGGCTTCTTGAAGGGCTTGGCGCCGGGCTTGGCCTTGGCCTTCGGCTTCGGGGTGCCGTGGGGGAAGCGGCGGCGTTCGGGGACGACGGCGCCGGGTTCGGCGAGGCTGATGCGGACCTCCTCCTCGCCCGGGTTGGCGGCGGCGAAGGCGACCTGACCGGCGGCGGCCTGGCTGACCTCGAACAGGCTCTCGCGCTCGCCGATGCGGATGGCGCCGACCTCCCGCTTGGGGATCTTGGCGACGCGGCAGATCAGCGGCAGCAGCCAGCGCACGTCCGCGTTGTCCTTCCAGCCGACGCCGAGGCGGAACCAGACCATGTCGGTCGGCCGGCCCGGCACCTCGCCCACGTAGGGCTCGCGCTCGGGCTTGCGGCCGCCGTCGATCAGCTCCTCGGGCGCGGGCAACTGCGAGCGGTGCAGGCGGATGAGGGCGGCGGCGATCTCCTCCACGGACTTCTCGCCGGCGAGCTGGCGGGCGAGCGCCAGGTCCTCCTCGGTGGCCTCCTCGGTGAGGATGGGGTCGGCGAGGAGCCGCTCCTGGTCGAGCTTGCGGATCTCCTCGGCGGAGGGTGGGCCGGACCACTGGGCGGTGATGCCGGCGGCGGCGAACAGGCCCTCGGCCTTGCGCCGGCGGGTGTAGGGCACCAGCATCACGGACGTGCCCTTGCGGCCGGCGCGGCCGGTGCGGCCCGACCGGTGGGTGAGCACCTCCGGGTCGTGCGGCAGCTCGGCGTGGACGACGAGGCCGAGGTCCGGCAGGTCGAGGCCGCGCGCCGCCACGTCGGTCGCCACGCACACCCGCGCCCGGCCGTCGCGCATGGCGGTGAGGGCCTGGTTGCGCTCGCCCTGGGCCATCTCGCCGGAGAGCGCCACCACCTGGAAGCCGCGCTCCTGAAGGGCGCCGTGCAGCCGGCGGACGGATTCGCGCGTGGTGCAGAACACGATGGCACCGCGCGCCTCGAACCAGCGCAGCACGTTGACGACCGCGCGCTCGATCTCGTTCGGCGCGATGCGGACGGCCCGGTGCTCGATGTCGGCGTGGCTGTCGTCGCCGGCGGTGACGTCGATGCGCTCCGCGTCGCGCTGGAACTGGCGGGCGAGGCGGACGATGTCGGCCGGCAGGGTGGCGGAGAAGAGGAGGGTCTGCCGGGTCTCCGGCGTCGACTCCAGGATGAACTCCAGATCCTCGCGGAAGCCGAGGTTCAGCATCTCGTCCGCCTCGTCGAGGACGACGGCGCGGAGCGCCGACACGTCGAGGCCGCCGCGCTCCATGTGGTCGCGCAGGCGCCCGGGCGTGCCGACCACGATGTGGGCGCCGCCGGCGAGCGCCTTGCGCTCGCGCTGCGGATCCATGCCGCCGACCGAGGAGAGCACCCGCGCGCCGGCCGGGCCGTAGAGCCAGGAAAGCTCCCGGTGGACCTGGAGGGCGAGCTCGCGGGTCGGCGCCACCACGAGGGCCATGGGAGCGCCGGCGGGCGGCATGCGCTCGGCGTCGCCGAGAAGGGCGGGCGCGAGGGCAAGGCCGTAGGCGACGGTCTTGCCGGAGCCGGTGCGGGCGGAGACCAGAAGATCGCGCCCGGCGAGCGCCGGATCGGCGACGGCGGCCTGCACCGGCGTCGGCTCCGTGTAGGCCTTGTCGGTGAGGGCGCGCAGAAGGGATGGATTGGAAACGGGAAACGGCATGTAGGCGCTCGGATCGGGAGGAAACGGCCAAAGAGGACCGTCTCTGAACGGGGGTCCGACGGCACGCTGAAGGGGATGTTGCGCGAGCCTATAGCCGAGAACGGCGGCCGACGCCATGGCGTTCGCGGCGGGGGTGCCATGCGGAGGGAGGGCGGGAGCCGATCACCGGTGGCGGCGGCCCGTGCGCGGCCTGCCGCCGCGCCTTGTGGGGTGTCTTTGGTTCGGGGAGACTGGCGGGCGAATCGGGCGGCGGTGCGGGGGCTCCGGCAGGCGGAAGGAGAGGCCAGTGCGGGTGCGCGGGGGTCGGGTCGGCATGATGGCCGTGGTCGGGCTGCTCGCGTGCGGCGTGCCGGCGCTCGGGCAGGACGCCAGCGGCCTGGACGGGCGGGGCGATGCCGCGGGCGATGTCGCGGCTGAGGGGCGCGTGGCGCCGCTGCGGGCGCGGGTGTTCGGCGTGGCGGTGCCGGAGGCGCATCCGTTCGCCGCGGAGGTCGCCGGGGTGTTCCTCGCCGCCGATCCGTCGCAGCCGGCGCCGGAGATCGCCCGGGAGGACGCGGCGGGCGCCATCCGCCGCTTCTGCGCCGGAACGGGCACGGCCACCCTGGACTTCGCCCTCGCCAACCGGGCCATGCTGGCCGACGAGCAGGTGGTGTGCCGGGCCTCTGGCGTGATCGACGTGGCGGACCTGCGGATCGGCACCGACGCGCTGGTGCCGGCGGCCGGTGCGGCGGCGCCGCGGCTGGACCTTTCGCCGGCCGAGTGGTTCCGCGCCATCGGCGAGCGCAGCCTGGTGGATGGGCAGCTGCTGCCGAACCGGATCGAGCGCTGGTCGGAGCTGCGGCCGGACCTGCCGGACGTGCCGGTGCGGGTGCTCCTGCCGGCGCCGAACCACGGCGCGCGGGCGCTGGTGGACCGTGCGCTGCTCCTGGAGGGCTGCAAGGCGGCGGGGCTGCACGCGGTCTATCTGGACGCCGGATACGAGCCCGGTCGGGCGGACCGGGCCTGCCAGACGCTTCGGGGCGACGGACGGGTGGGCGAGATTGCCGACGACGGGGCGCTGATCGCCGCGCTCGGGCGGGATCCTGCGGCGGTCGGCTTCGTCGGGCGGGGGCATCTGGCCGCGGCGCCGAACCTTAAGCCGCTGCCGCTCGGCGGGGTGCCGGCGACGGCGGAGACGATCGCGGACGGCCGCTGGCCGCTGCCGGTGCCGGTGCACCTGATCGTCAAGAAGGCTCACCTCGGCCTGGTGCCAGGGCTGCGCGACTTCGTGGCCCTCTTCGCCGCCGACGCGGTGGCGGGCGACGGTGCGCCGCTCGCCCGCGCGGGCCTGGTGCCCGTGCCGCCGGCCGAGCGGGCGGCCGCACGGGCGGCGCTCCAGGGCGACGATCTCTGAGCCGCAAAGGGCGGCCGACGTCTAGAGCATTGTCTCATCGACCAAGTTGAAAGACTTGGTCGATGAGACAATGCTCCAGGATCTTGAATCTGGAGCGATTTCTTATCGACCTGATGAGTCCATCAGGTCGGAAAGCGCTCTAGTGTGGTGAAATCTGCTATGGTCCGGCGGGTGGCGTCGGCGGTTTCGAACGCTCCGACAGGCGCGCCTCCGGCGCGGCGAACCGGAACGGGTCTGGCGCGTTCAGGGACGAGGTCGGTCGACGAGCGCGCACAATGCGCTTGACCGGAGGGCGCGCTTCCGGCGCGCTTGGCCGGGCGGAGCGCTTCGGGCGCTCGGGCCGAAGGGCAGCGAAGCGGAGGCGGATTCCCATGCGGCATAGAGGCATTCTCGGCATGGCGGCGCTTTTCGCCGCGGTCTCCAGCGCCCCGGCCGGCGCACAGGCGGATATCCTGGACCGGTTCAACCAACGCTGGAGCGGCAAGGGCAGCGTGCAGCGCAACGCCGAGAGCGATCCGCAGACCGTGTCGTGCGACCTCTCGGGCAAGCGGACCGGCAACCAGGTGGCGATCGCCGGCACCTGCCGGGCCTATCTGGTGTTCAGCCGCACCATCGCGGCCAACCTCACGATCGATCCGGACACGGGCGCCGTCACGGGCACCTACACGGGGTCGCGCGTCGGGGTGGCGAGCCTCAGCGGCACCATCAAGGGCGACACGGTGGAGCTTGCGATGCGCTGGCCGAAGCCGGTCAACGGCGACACCCGGGCCGCCATGGTGATCCGCACGGCGGCGGACGGGTCGCTGCGCATCGTCGTCAGCGACGCGCTGACGCCCGGTGGCCCGCAGACGGCGGTGACGGACGTGGCGTTGCAGCCGATCTGAAGGGCTGTCCGCGCGCGGGTGTGTGTCGCCGTCAGGTCTCGGTCGGGTTGACGACGACGCGCAACTCGTAGCGCAGCCCGTCCGACGCGAAGTCCATGGTCGGGTGGCTGACAGCGCCGGAGATGCCGCCCATCAGGAGACGCGAGCCGAAGCCGCGGGCGGTGGGCGGGGCAACCGGCGGACCGTCGATCTCGCGCCAGCGGAAGACGATCGCCGACTGGCCGTCGATCTCCGCGTCGCCCCAGGTGACGTGCACCTGGCCGTCCGGCACCGAGAGTGCGCCGTACTTGGCCGCATTGGTGGACAGTTCCTGGACGATGAGGGCGAGCGACATGGCCGCCTGGGCGCCGAACTCCATGTCCGGCCCCGCGATGGTGAAGCGCCGCCCCGGACCCTCCTCGTGCAGGCTGATGGAGCTTGCCACGATGTCGGCGATGCGCGCCCGCTCCGACCGGCCGGTGAGGAGCATGTCGTGGGCGCGGGCGAGCACGCCGAGGCGGCTGGTGATCTTCGACCGGGCATCCTCCAGACCCGTGGCGCCGCGCAGGGACTGCAGCACGATGCTCTGCACCACGGCGATCTGGTTCTTCATGCGATGGCTGAGCTCCTGGTTGAGGAGCGTCTGCATCTGTTCGGCCTGGCGCTGCTCGGTGACGTCGGTCGCCTGCACGAAGATGCCGTACACTGGCCCCGCCCCACCGCCGCCCCCGCGGATCGGCTGGTAGACGAAATCGAGGAGGCGCGTCTCCAGGGCTGCGTCGGGTGCGCGCCGGAGCCGGACGGGCACGCTCTGGCCGACGTAGGTCTCGCCGGTGCGGTAGACCGTGTCGAGCGTCGTCACGAAGCCCTGGTCGACGATCTCCGGAAGCGCGACGGCCACCGGCTTGCCGATGATCGGGCGGTCGCCGATCAGCGCCAGGTAGGCGGCGTTGGCGATCTCGAACACGTGGTCCGGCCCGTTGAGCACCGCGGTCGCGCTCGGGGTCTGCCGGAAGAGCTCGCGCAGGCGCAGGATCTCGCGTTCCCGCTCGCGGGAGAGCAGAACCTCCGCGGTCGTCTCCAGGCAGGTGCAGAACATGCCCTGCACCGCGCCGGTCCGCTCGTCCTTCACGGGGGTGTAGCCGAACGAGAAATGGGTTTCCTCGTCATGGCCGAAGCGGCGCATGACGAACTGGATGTCGTCCATGTAGGTGGGAATGCCCGCGTAGGCGGCATCCATGATCGGCCCCACGTCGCCGATGATGTCGGCCCAGACCTCGTCGAACGGCCGGCCGAGCGCCCACGGGTGCTTGTTGCCGCAAAGGGGCGCGTAGCCGTCGTTGTAGAGCATGCGCCGCTCCGGACCCCAGGCGATGAACATCGGCTGGCGTGCGGCCAACATCACCTGGACGAGCGTGCGCAGGGTTTCGGGCCAGCTCTCGGGTGCGCCAAGGGCGGTCGACGCCCAGTCGAACGCCCGAATGCGAGCACCCATCTCACCGCCGCCGGATAGAAAGCTCAGGACGGTCAAGGCATGCGCTCTGCGAGGCGTTAGAATGCACGAAGTTCTATCAGTGCACCTCCGTTCCTGGAAAGCAAGGCCCGGTTCGCCGACGGCGCATCAGGACGCCGCCGGGTGCCTGGCAGCGTCAGGAACCGCCGCCGCCACCGCCACCGCCACCGCCGCCAGAGCCGCCGCCGGAGGAACCGCCACCGCTGGAGCCGCCGGAGCCGCCGCCGCCGGTCGCGCCGCCAGTGCCGGAGGTGCTGCCAGTGCCGCCAGTGCCGGACGTGCCGCCAGTGCCGGACGTGCCGCCAGTTCCGGTCGTGCCGCCAGTGCCTGTCGTCGCGCCAGTGGTGCCGGACGTGGTGCCGATACCCGTGTCCGCGTTCCCGCCGGCCTGCCCAGTGCCGGTGTCGGCGTTGCCGCCGGCCGGGTCGACCCCGGTGGCGGCATTGCCGTCGACCGTTCCGGCGCCGTCATTGGTGGTGGAGCCGCCGGTGCTGGTCGAACCGCCGGTCGTGGCGGCGCCGGATCCGCTGGAAGTCGAACTGCCGGTCGTGCCGGTTGTGGCGCCGCCGGTCGTGCCGGCCGCGTTGGTGCCGTCCGCCGGCTCGCCCTCGGGGGTCTCGCCGATCGCCGCGAGGGCGTCGTCGAGGGCGCTCTGGCACCCGGTCTGGTCGCCGGCGGCGTTGGCGGCGCGGGCCTGATTGATGGACGCGAGCGCGCCCTGGTAGTTCGGCCCGTCGCCGGCCGCCTCCCCGTTCGCCGCGGTGCCGGTTCCGGCGGCGGCCGCCGGGCCGGTATTGGCGCCGGTGGCGTCCACCGGGCCCATCAGGCGGCGCTCCAAGGCGGCCACATCCTGGATGCAGGCGGCCATGGCCGGATGGGCGACGGTGGCGAGAAGGGCGGCGGCGGCAAAGGTGAGGCGCATGGGGTCACTCCCGCGAAGGGGGGCCGGCGCACGGGGTCGTTCGGGCGTCGGCGGGTCGCGGAGAGAACGCGAACCGCGCCGGAGCCGTTCCGTGCGGTGTTGCGCGCGCTGGTTCGTCCACCGAACGGCGAGCGCGGTCAGGATTTGGCGGCGATCGCGGCGGCGATGCGGGCGGGGGTGTCGGCCGCCCCCATGGCGCGCGCCACCGTCTCGGCGCTCTGCCCGGCGGCATCGGTGCGGGCCGGGTCGGCGCCGGCTTCCAGCAGCATGTCCACCACGTCCATGCGGTTGAACATGGCGGCGATCATCAGGGCGGTGCGTCCGTCCGGCGCGGTGGCGTCCACGGCCGCGCCGCCGTCGAGGAGGACGCGCACGACGGCTGTGTCGCCCTTGAAGGCGGCGCCGGCGAGGGGAGTCTGGCCGCGGTCGTTGGCGAGATCCGGGTCGGCGCCGGCCTTGAGGAGGGCCGCCGTGGTCTCCGCGCGGCCGTTGTAGCTGGCCAGCATCAGAAGGCTGTCGCCCTTGTCGTTGCGAAGGTTCGCCGGCAGGCCCAGGTCGAGCAGGGCCTGGAGCTCGGCGGTCTCGCCCGCACGGGCGTGCTGGAACACCCGCCCGGCGAAGGCGATGGTGGCGTCGTCGAGGTCGGGCTTGTCGGCATTCGGATCGGACACGGGGACTGCTTTCCTGCGGTGAGGCGCCCCCGAGGTCAGGGGCCGTTCGACCAAGGTAGGGTGCGGCGCCGTCCAGGGCCAGACCGCGCGGGAGGGCTGCCGCGTCGATCGACGCGGATCCGCCGTCCGCCCCTGGTCGGAACGCGTCGAAGGGCCACATAAGATGAGGCGGCTTCACGCCGTGCCCGGGTGCGCGCCGCCATCTTTTTGGCGCGAACCCGGCATGTGATCAGGGTTGCTGGCTTGCGCGGGGCTGGGCTTGGACCGCGCCTGCCGGCTGCTTGGAGGGAGGTTCACGCTTTTGGGGATTGTCAGGCGTGACGGCGCAAGCCTAACCTCCTTGATGAATGCTGATACGGCGGAGCGGAATGACATTCACGCGTCGACGGGAAACTTATCCTTCGCCGCTCGTGTTCCGCTGCTGACCCTCCACATACGTTCATATGAACCAACGTAGGGACGGCCATGACAGCGACTGACGTACTTTCGGATTTGGCCCGGGTTCACCAGACACGGCGCAGCGTGGAGATGACGCTCGCCGAATACCTCGAACTCTGTCGTGACGATCCGAAAGCGTTCGCCAGCGCGCCGGAGCGCATCCTGGACGCGATCGGCGAGCCGGAACTGGTCGACACGTCGCGCGACTCGCGGCTCGGCCGCATCTTCATGAACCGGACGATCCGGATCTACCCGGCGTTCGCCGAATTCTACGGCATGGAGGAGACGATCGAGCGGATCGTGTCCTTCTTCCGCCACGCGGCGCAGGGCCTGGAGGAGCGCAAGCAGATCCTCTACCTGCTCGGCCCGGTGGGCGGAGGCAAGTCGTCGCTCGCCGAGCGGCTGAAGGCCCTGATGGAGGTGAGCCCCATCTACGTGCTGAAGGCCGGCAACGAGGTGAGCCCGGTGTTCGAGAGCCCCCTCGGGCTGTTCGACCCGGAGACCGCCGGCCCCATGCTGGAGGAGCGCTACGGCATCCCGCGCCGCCGGCTCTCCGGGCTGATGAGCCCGTGGTGCCTGAAGCGGCTGGACGAGTTCGACGGCGACATCACCCGCTTCAAGGTGGTGAAGGTGATGCCGTCGCGGCTGCGCCAGGTGGGCATCGCCAAGACCGAGCCGGGCGACGAGAACAACCAGGACATCTCGTCCCTCGTCGGCAAGGTGGACATCCGCAAGCTGGAGACGCTGTCCCAGGCGGATCCGGACGCCTACAGCTATTCGGGCGGCCTCAACCGCGCCAACCAGGGGCTTCTCGAGTTCGTCGAGATGTTCAAGGCGCCGATCAAGATGCTGCACCCGCTGCTGACGGCGACCCAGGAAGGCAACTACATCGGCACCGAGAACATCGGCGCCATTCCGTTCTCCGGCATCGTGATGGCCCACTCCAACGAGGCGGAGTGGCAGTCGTTCAAGACCAACCGGAACAACGAGGCCTTCATCGACCGCATCTACGTCATCAAGGTGCCCTACTGCCTCCGGGTGGCGGAGGAGCAGCGCATCTACGAGAAGCTGATCCGCGGCTCCGAACTCGCCGCCGCCCCGTGCGCGCCGGGCACGCTGGAGATGCTCGCCCGCTTCGCGGTGCTGTCGCGCCTGAAGCCGCACGAGAACTCCAACGTCTACTCCAAGATGCGCGTCTACGACGGCGAGAGCCTGCGCGAGGTGGACCCGCGCGCCCGCAGCCTGATGGAGTACAAGGACACCGCCGGCGTCGACGAGGGCATGGACGGCATCTCCACGCGCTTCGCCTTTAAGGTGCTGGCGGCCACCTTCAACCACGACACGGTGGAGGTCGCGGCCGACCCGGTGCATCTGATGTACGTGCTGGAGCAGGCGCTTCGCCGCGAGCAGCTGCCGGCGGAGACCGAGAAGCAGTACCTTGAGTATATCAAGGGCGAACTCGGGCCGCGCTATGCCGAATTTATCGGCAACGAAATCCAGAAGGCCTATCTGGAATCCTACCACGATTACGGGCAGAATCTGTTCGATCGCTACATCGACTACGCAGACGCCTGGATCGAGGACCAGGACTTCAAGGATCCGGACACCGGGCAGATGCTCGACCGCGAGCTGCTGAACCAGGAACTCACCAAGATCGAGAAGCCGGCCGGGATCGCCAACCCGAAGGACTTCCGCAACGAGGTGGTGAAGTTCGCGCTCCGCTGGCGGGCCTCCAACAAGGGGCGCAACCCGTCCTGGTCCAGCTACGAGAAGATCCGGGACGTGATCGAACGGCGCATGTTCAGCCAGGTGGAGGAACTGCTGCCGGTCATCAGCTTCGGGTCGAAGAAGGACAGCGACACCGAGAAGAAGCACGCGGACTTCGTCGACCGGATGGTCGAACGCGGCTACACCGAGCGGCAGGTGCGGCGTCTGGTGGAATGGTACATGCGGGTCAAACAAGCCGGCTGAGATCAGCCGGCGAACGGGACAACGGATGCACATCGTCGATCGACGGCTGAACCCGGGCGGCAAGAGCTTCGCCAATCGCCAGCGCTTCCTGAGGCGCGCCAAGGACATGGTCCAGCGGGCCGTGCGGGAGAGCACGAAGGACCGCGGCATCGGAGACCTCGACCAGGCCGGGGAGGTCACCATCCCGGTGGACGACATCCGCGAGCCGACGCTGCGCCGGGCCGGGTCCGGCGGCAAGCGCGACATCGTGCTGCCGGGCAACCGGCAGTATGTGGAGGGCGACCAGATCGAGCGGCCGCCCTCCGGCGAGGGCAAGGGCAACGGCCGCGAGGGCGGCGGCGGGGACAGCGAGGACGCCTTCCGCTTCGTGCTGACGCGGGAGGAGTTCCTCAACATCTTCCTCGACGACCTGGAACTGCCGGACCTTGCCAAGCGCCGCATGGCGGTGACGGAGACGCACGGCATCCGCCGGGCGGGCTACACCACGTCCGGCTCGCCGGCGAACCTCGCGCTCGGCCGCACGCTGCAGATCTCCATGTCCCGCCGCATCGCCATGAAGCGGCCGAAGTCGAGCGAGCTGGAGGCCCTTGAGGCGGAGCTGAAGGCGCTGGAGGCGGAGGGCGGCGCGCCCGAGGCCATCCAGGCGCTGAAGGACGAGATCGAAACCCAGAACCGGCGGCGGGCGCGGATCCCGTATCTCGATCCGCTGGACCTGCGCTACCGGCGCTACGAGCCCTTCCCCAAGCCCATCGCCCAGGCGGTGATGTTCTGCCTGATGGACGTCTCCGGCTCCATGAGCGAGCACATGAAGGACCTCGCCAAGCGGTTCTACATGCTGCTGCACGTCTTTCTCGCCCGGCGCTACAAGCACGTGGACGTGGTCTTCATCCGCCACACGGACAAGGCCAAGGAGGTGGACGAGGAGACCTTCTTCCGCGGCACCGAGACGGGCGGCACCATGGTGTCGTCGGCCTTCGTGGAGATGAAGCGGATCGTGGAGGAGCGCTACGACCCGACGATCTGGAACATCTACGCGGCCCAGGCCTCGGACGGCGACAACATGTCGTCGGACGCGGAGCGCACCATGCGGCTCCTGCGCGACGACATCCTGCCGGTGTGTCAGTACTTCGCCTATCTGCAGGTGGGCGATCCGGGCGGCCACATGGGATTCATGCAGCATCAGGGCGACACGACGCTCTGGCGCACCTACATGACCCTGCAGCGGGCCGGCACCAAGTTCGAGATGCGGCGCGTCCAGCGACGCGAGGACATCTATCCGGTGTTCCGCCAGCTGTTCCAGAAGCGAGACGCGGCCGAGGGGGCCAGCCCATGACGGTGCAATTGCAGACAGGGCGGCTGCTGTTCGAGGGAAACGATTGGGATTTCGCCACCATCCAGCGCATCCACGACGCGGTGGCCGAAATCGCCGAGAAGGACCTGAAGCTCGACACCTTCCCGAACCAGATCGAGATCATCACGGCCGAGCAGATGCTGGACGCCTACGCGTCGACCGGCATGCCGCTCTTCTACAAGCACTGGAGCTTCGGCAAGCACTTCGCCCAGCACGAGGCGGTCTACCGCAAGGGGCTGATGGGGCTCGCCTATGAGATCGTGATCAACTCCAACCCGTGCATCAGCTACATCATGGAGGAGAACACCGCCACGATGCAGACGCTGGTGATCGCGCACGCGGCGTTCGGGCACAATCACTTCTTCAAGAACAACTACCTGTTCAACCAGTGGACGGATCCGGACGGGATCCTCGACTACCTGACCTTCGCCAAGGGCTATGTCTCCTCCTGCGAGGAGCGCTACGGCCAGCCGGCGGTGGAGCGGGTGCTGGACGCCGCCCACGCGCTGATGCCCCAGGGCGTACACCGCTATCCGCGCAAGAAGCCGCTGAACCTCAAGTCCGAGGAGAAGCGCGAGCGCGAGCGGGCCGAGCTGCAGGAGCGCATGTACGACGACCTGTGGCGCACGGTGCCGAACGCCAAGGACGGCGGCAAGGCGCGCCAGCTTCGCGACGACAAGCGCCGCGCGCTGCTGGAGCTGCCGCAGGAGAACCTGCTCTACTTCCTGGAGAAGACCGCGCCGCGGCTGGCCCCCTGGCAGCGCGAGATCCTGCGCATCGTGCGCAACATCTCCCAGTACTTCTATCCGCAGATGCAGACCAAGGTCATGAACGAAGGGTGCGCCACCTACACGCACTATCGCATCATGAACATCCTGCACCAGCGCGGGCAGATCAGCGACGGCAGCTATCTGGAGTTCCTGACGTCGCACACCAACGTGGTGCGCCAGCCGGTGTTCGAAGATCCCTACTACAACGGGATCAACCCCTACGCCCTCGGCTTCGACATGATGAGCGACATCGAGCGGATCGCCACCGATCCGACCGACGAGGACCGGGCGTGGTTCCCGGACCTTGCCGGCCGGGGCGACCCGATGGAGCAGCTGAAGGAGATCTGGCGCAACTACCGGGACGAGAGCTTCATCGCCCAGTTCCTGTCGCCGAACCTCATCCGCAAGTGGCGGCTGTTCCACATCGAGGACAATCCGGACGAGCCCAACCTCAGCGTCAACGCCATCCACGACGACCGGGGCTATCGCAACCTCCGCCGGCTGCTCGCCCGCCAGCACGACACGGCCTGGCTGTCGCCGGACATCCAGGTGGTGGACGTCGACCTGGAAGGCACCCGCCGGCTGGTGGTGCACCACAAGGTGCTGCGGAACATGCTGTTGCAGCCGGAGGACACCGCCCGCGTGCTGCAGCATCTGGCGGATCTGTGGAGCTACGATGTGGTGCTGCGCGAGGTGGACTTCACCACCGACGCGGTGCTGAAGGAGCACCACGCCAAGGCCCGTCCGGGCATCTTCGCCTGACCTAAGCCGAGCTGCCGGTTGTACGGCCGAAGGTCGGTGCGGGTGATCTCGGCCCGATCTTCCAAGGACCTCACCCGGCTGGGGCAGTCGGTCGCACCGTTGCCGGATGGCCGCCGTGCGAGGCGCGGCACCATGACCAAACATCAGGAATTCGGGCCTGGCGGCGCCGGAGCGGGCATCGCCGGGGAAGGCCCGTCGCCTTTTCCATTGCGGGCTGCGGCGGCGCACCGCATGGCACGGCGCTTGGTTCGGTTGTCCAAGTGCTGATAGCAGCACCCGATGGCGTGATCGGGAAAAGCCCATCAGCGGTGGCACGGACCGGAGCGGATCATGGGAACGAGCCCGTCAGGCGGACGTGCGCGCGGGGTGGCGTTTCCGGCCGCCTTGTCGACGTTTGCACGACCCCGGATGAGCCGCACCCCGACCGGGCCGGCCGGCCAAACGGCCCTGGCGCGCCGTTTGATGCCGGACCGCTCCGACTGGACACAGGATCCGGCCGGCCCGCGGGACGCCCGATTGGCGCCGGACCGGTCTTCGGACGCCGCCGTCGCTCCCCTTGCATTCAGGATCACTGCCATGCCGTCTCGTCTCTCCCGCCTTCTGCGCCCCGCCGGCATCGAAGAAAGCATCGGCCTCTTCGTGCTTGCCGTGGCGCTGCTGCTGGCGCTGGCGAGTGCCGTGTTCGCGCACGATTATGCGGCGGGCGGGCTGCGGATCGAGCACCCTTGGGCGCGCGCCACGCCGGCGGGCGCCAAGGTGGCGGGCGGCTATCTGGTGGTTCGCAACACCGGCGCGGCAGCCGACCGGCTGCTCGGCGGCGAGGCACCGTTCGCAGGCGGCGTCGAATTGCACGAGATGAAGGTGGAGAACGGCGTCATGACCATGCGGCCGCTGGCGGACGGCGTGGACGTGCCGGCCGGCGGGACGGTGACCTTCGCGCCCGGCGGCTATCACGTGATGTTCGTGGACCTGAAAGCCGGTCTCGTCGCGGGAGAACGGCACGCCGGCGCGCTCCTCTTCGAAAAGGCGGGGCGCGTGGAAGTGGAGTGGGCCGTGGAGGCGCTCGGCGCCCGCGCGCCGGCCGCGGCCGAGGGACACGGCGATCACGGGGCGCACGATCACGACGCGCACGATCACGGCCACGGCGGCTGAGCGGCAGGGAAGGCGGAGCGGGCTGCCGGTCCGGGCTTGCTCAGGCGGCGGCGAGCAGCGCCTCGGCGGTCGGGGTGTCGGTCGCGACCGCGTTGAGGAGGCCGCCCTCGATGGCCGCCCGGAGCGCGGGGGCCTTGCCGGGCGAGCGCGCGGCGCCGACGCGGATCTCCACCCGGGCGAGTTCGGCAAGGCCGATCGACAGGGTGCGGTCGTCGAAGCCGGTGCCGACCGGCCGGCCGCCCGGCCCGAAGAAGCGGGCGCAGATGGTGCCGACGGCGCCGCGCGCGCGGATCTCGCCGGCAAGCGATTCATCGACGAGGCCCTGGCGGAAGATGGTGGCGTCGCGCGAGACGGTACCGACTCCGACAAGGGCGACCCGCACCCGGCGCATGCGGTCGAACACCGCCCGGACGGCGGCGGTGTCGTGCAGCACTGCCGCGATGGCGTCGTCGTCCACGATGGCGGGCACGGGCAACTGCCAGGCGCGGGCGCCGAGACCGGCGGCCGCCCGGCGGCAGACCTCGCTGGAATGGCTCGGCTCCTCGGGCGCGCCGACGCCGCCGACGAGCGAGACCACGTCGAGGTCCCGAGCCGCCGGCCGCCGCAGGGCCTCGGCGATGGCCGCCACGGTGAGACCGTCGGAGACGCCGATGGCGTCGCCTGTCTCCACCACGTCCTCCACCAGCCGGGCAGTGGCCTTGGCGAGAATGTCGAGCGTGCCGCCGGGGCGTTCCTCCACCACGACGGCGTGGACGAGCCCGAAGGTGCGCTTCAGGCGCTGCTCCGCGTCGGCGTCCCGGAAAGCCTTGGCGGCGACCTGGATCTCCACGTAGCCGAGGTCGAGCGCCGTCTTCAGGCACCGGCTCACGGTCGCTTCCGACACGCCGAGCTGGCGGGCGATCTCGGTCTGCGGGAGCCGCTGTTCATAGCGCAGCCGGGCGATCCGGACGATGAGATCCTCACTGCGACGCGGACGCGGCATGGGTGGGCGATCTCCAAGGGGAGCGGCTGGCGGCGGCGGGCCGGAGGGTCCGCCGCGGATGAGAGTGGATCGGACAGGTGCCGATCCCCGCGTCGGCGATCAGGCGCCGAGGCGGCCCGCCACCAGGGCGCGGAGCGCCTCCAGGTCTTTGGCGAACTGGCGGATGCCTTCGGCGAGCTTTTCGGTGGCCATGGGGTTCTGGTTCATGGCCCAGCGGAACGCCTTTTCGTCGAGATCGATGCGCGCCGGCTTCTCGCCGACCGAGGTGGCGTCGAGCTTCTGTGGCAACGCGCCGGTGTCGGCCGCCAACTGGTCGAGGAGGGCCGGCGACACGGTGACCCGGTCGCAGCCGGCGAGCGCCTCGACCTCGCCGGTGGAGCGGAAGGAGGCGGCCATCACCACGGTCTTGATGCCGTGGCTCTTGTAGTAGCGGTAGATCTCCCGGACCGAGAGGACGCCCGGATCCTCCTCCGGCTCGAAGGTGCGGCCCTCGGCCTTGACGTACCAGTCCAGGATACGGCCGACGAAGGGCGAGATCAGGAAGGCCTTGGCGTCGGCGCAGGCGAGCGCCTGGGCCTTGTCGAAGATGAGCGTGACGTTGGTGTCGATGCCCTCGCGCTGGAGGATCTCGGCGGCGCGGATGCCCTCCCAGGTGCCGGCGATCTTGATCAGGATCTTCTCGCGATCGACGCCGTTGGCGGCGTAGGCCTTGATGATGGTGCGGGCGGTCTCCACCGTGGCGGCGGTGTCGAAGGAGAGATCCGCGTCCACCTCGGTGGAGACGCGGCCGGGAACGAGGCGGGACAACTCCGTGCCGACGGCGACGGCCAGCCGGTCGGCCACGGCCTTGATCGCCCCCTCCCGGGCGCCGGACAGCGACGCGCCCCAGCGCACCGCATCGGCCACCACGCCCTCGTAGGCCGGCAGCGCCACCGCCTTCAGGACGAGGGTCGGGTTGGTGGTGCAGTCCACCGGCTGCAGGCGGCGGATGGCGTCGATGTCGCCGGTGTCGGCCACCACGGTGGTCATGGCCTTGAGTTGGTCGAGCTTGGTTCCGGCAGGCATGCGGGGCACTCCACGACAGGGACGGCCGCGGGCGATCCACGGCGACAGGGCGTCAGCCGCGGAACACACCGCGACGCAAGACGGCGGGCCGGGACGCGCGCCGAGGCCGCGACCCGTCCGAGACACCTAGTGTGCGGACAGGGTAAATGCAAGAACTGTCTTAAATGAAAGAAATTGCGTTTAAGATGGGCGGTTCGCGTTGGTATCGCCTGTGTCATCTGGGCCCGCCGCCTCTCTGCGAGGGCGATCGAAAACGGACGAGACTGCTCACACCGTAAAAACCCGACACGGTTTTGGCATTATGGCGGATTAGATGCAGATGGTGCTAACTGGCGCAGAAGGCGCGTCAGCGTACGTCATGGTTGGGTGGGCCGCTTGAGGGACGCCACCGTATACACTCAGTGGCAGCGCCAAAGCGCGGAGGCCTGATGATGGGTAGCGGGCAGGAACGGACGATCGGCGAGGATGTCGACGGCGCATTCGCCACCAATCTTCGCCATCTGTGCGGTTTCTATCCGTCCGTCGCGCATGTGTGCCGGACAATCGGCATCAACCGCACGCAGTTCAATCGCTATCTGGCGGCCTCGGGGCGGCCCTCGCGCCACATGCTGACGCGCATCTGCGACTTCTTCGGCGTGAGCGCCGCCGAGATCCATCTGCCGCCGGAGGAGTTCGAGCGTCTGCAGTTGAACGCCCGCCAACGGAAGGAGCCGAGCCCGGCCCCCTATGTCGGGGTGGTGGAGATGCTGCAGCGCGCCTCCCGGCCGGAGATGCACAAGTATCTCGGCTACTATCACGAGTATTACTGCTCGATGAGTTCTCCGGGGAAGATCCTGCGCGGTCTCGTGCACATGTTCGAGCGCGACGGGCAGGTCTACTTCCGCAAGATCGAGCACGTCTGCGGGCCGCCCGGACTGCCGGTGACGTTCAAGTTTCGCTACATCGGCGCCGCCTTCTTCCTCAACGACCGCATCTTCCTGGTGGATACGGAATCGCTGACGCAGAACGAGATCACGGAAATGATCCTGTTCCCCACGTTCAAGAACAAGGTGGGACGGTTGTCCGGGCTCCTGCTCGGCGTGTCGTCGGGCGACTATCGCCGGATCGCCTGCTCGCGCTTCGTCCTCGACTGGCTCGGGACCCGGGTGAACCTGCGCAACGCGGTGAAAGCCTGCGGGGTCTTCGACCCTGATTCCGGCGCGATCGATCCGAGCGTGGTGGCGGCCATCGACAACACGTCGCCGGGCGGGCCGCTGTTTTACGCCCGCGACTTCTGACCGGGCCGGCGCGGGGTCTCTCCGCGGTCCGCTCCCGGCGGGCGCTGGACGGCTTCCCATATTCGAGATAATCTCTCGGATATGAACGATGCCCCTGAAATCCTCTCCGACATGGACGACCGGATCGCCCGCCGGCTGAAGACGCTGCGCGCCGAACGCGGCTGGTCGCTGGACGATCTGGCGCGGGAGAGCGGCGTGAGCCGGGCCAGCCTGTCGCGGCTGGAAAAGGGTGAGGTGAGCCCGACGGCGAGCGTGCTCGGCCGGCTCTGCGCCGCCTACGGGCTGCCGTTGTCGCGGCTGATTCGGATGGTGGAGGACACGTTCGAGCCGGTCCTGCGGCGCGACGCCCAGCCGGTCTGGACGGACGCCTCGGTGGGCTTCCAGCGACGCTCCGTGTCGCCGCCGGCTCGCACCCTCGCCGGCGAGGTGCTGGAGTGCACCCTGGCGGCTGGCGCCCGCATCGCCTACGACCGCCCACCGCGGCCGGGGCTGGAGCACCACCTTGTCGTGCTGGATGGAAGGCTGACCGTCACGGTCGACGCGGTCGCCCACACCCTCGGGCCGGGGGACTGCCTGCGTTACCAGCTGTCCGGCCCGACCGTTTTCGAGACCGCGCCCGAAGGCGGCGCCCGCTACCACCTCTTCCTGTTGTGAGGATCGTATGACTGAGCCGTCCGGTTTCACCCTCGAACCGTTCACCGCCGAAGACCTTGCCGCCCACCTGCCGGCGCTCGGGGCGGTGTTGCACGCCTGCGTGGAGGATGGGGCGAGCGTCGGCTTCGTGCTGCCCTACGGAATGGACGAGGCGATCGGCTTCTTCGAACGCAAGGTGCTGCCGGGGCTGGCCGCCGGCGGTCTGGTGATGCTGGTGGCGCGGATCGGCGGGCGGATCGTCGGCACGGTCCAACTCGACCACGACACCATGCCGAACCAACGGCATCGCGCCGAAGTGCGCAAGCTGCTGGTCCACCCGGACGCGCGGCGGAAGGGCGTGGCGACGGCCCTGATGCGGGCCATCGAGGCGGACGCGCGGCGGCTCGGCCGGACGCTGCTGACCCTCGACACCCGCACCGGAGACGGCGCGGAGCCGCTCTACCTCGGGCTCGGCTATGCGATCGCCGGCCGCATCCCGGACTATTGCCGGGACACGGTGAGCGAGCGCCTGGACGCCACGACGCTGATGTACAAGCGGCTCTGATCGATCGCCTAGAGCATTGTCCGACCAAGTTGAAAGACTTGGTCGATGAGACAATGCTCCAGGATATCGAATCTGGAGCGATTTCTTGTCGACCTGACGATTCCGTCAGGTCGGAAAGCGCTCTAGGCGCGGCGGGCGACGGTGGGCGGCTTCAGGACAGGCCGTAGCCCATCCGCACCATGAAGGCCCGCAGCGCCTGCGGGAGGGGCAGGATGCGGACGGCGCTCTCCGGGCAGATCTCCGCCTCCACGGCGCAGGCCTCGACGCCCTCGTCGGTGGTCGGATCGTAGGCCGCCTCGAAGGCGGCCCAGGCGGCGGCGCCTTCGCCGACCCGGGTCTTGGCGGCGATCCAGCCAGCCCAGAAGCCCGGCCCGCGCTCGCCGCCATAGTCGACCAGCCGCTGTTCCATCTCGGCGAGCCACGCCCGGTGGCGGGGTAGGAAGCGCGGCTCGGCGGTGACGTCGGCCACGGCGCCGTTCCGGAGCGCCAGGATCTTCAGCGGGGCCTCGCTGCAGGCGTAGCAGTCGAAGGCGTAGAGGAAGGCATTGTCGACGGAGACGAGTTCGGCCACGCCGTCGCCGTCCGCGTCCTCGATCATCTCCGGTCCGCCGCCGTCCCACTGGCCGAACGAGACGGCGGTCCAGTTGCCCGCGGCGGTGAGGTGGAGGGCCTCCACGGCGGTACAGCAGTGCGCGCCGCCGGTGTAGCTCGTCAGCACCACCTCCGGGCCCGGCGCTGCGGGGTCCATCTCCACGATCTCGGCGGTGCCTTGCGGGTTGTCGAAGCCGGACGGCCGGCCGGCGACCGTGAGGGTGGCAGTGCCTGGACCGGTGACGGTGAGCACCGGCACGGCGACCCGGAGACCATCGATGAGCCGCGGGACCATCTCCAGCCGGATCGCAATCCCGTCCGCCCGGGCTTCGGCGACGGGGCGTCCCTCCTCCAGGGCGATGCGCGGACCCGCGACGGCACCGCAGGTGCCCGCGAGGAGGAGAAGGAGGGCGGCGAGGCAGCGCATGGCGCGGATGTCCGATCGACGGGGAAGCCGCCATGATAGGTGATTCGGACCCCGCGCTTGACGGAAATCAAGGCGCCCGGCCGGAGCGTGGACGTATGCAGGAAGGGCCAAGAGCACGCACGTGCCGCACGACCGAGGAGATGCCCGATGAACGCTGCACACCGCCACCTGACGCGCATCCGCCTGGAACTGGCCCGCACCAAAGGCTTCCCGGAGGGCAGCGCGGCCCACGGCTACGCGTTCGTCGCGCCCCTCGACGCCGACGGCAAGCTGGATGCCGTCGCCTGGAAGAGCGTGCGCGACCGCTGCCGCGTGCACCGCTTCTGGGGTGCGGACGACGAGGACATCGGCCATCTGGTGCGGCGTCCGGGCGGCAGCTGGGCCTTCCACTATGACGTGGACGGCGACGAGGACGACGAGGCCGGCTACCGGCTGGGCGACCATCGGTTCGCCATCGGGGAGTATGTCTCGGTTCGCGACGAGGACGGCGACCTCCATACGTTCCGGGTCGTCAGCACCGAAGCGGTCATGATCTAGGCAAAAGCCTATGAAATAGGCGGGCGTACACGCGCTGCGGCCATCTGCCGGGACGAAACATGGCGGAGGGCGGCATCCGTCGAACTGGCATGCGTCTTGTAAACCTCCCGACCCGACAGGACAGGTGGGAGCAGGCGTGATGCTGGGAATGGTTGTAAGGACGGTCGGCGCGACGCTGGTGGGCGCACTCACTGGCGCTCTCTTGGCGGCCATGCCCGCCATGGCGGCGGGCACGCCGGTGAAACTGACCCTCGACTGGAAGTTCGAAGGCCCGGCCGCGCCCTTCCTGGTGGCCCTGGAGAAGGGCTACTACGCGGCCGAGGGCCTCGACGTGACCATCGACACTGGGGCCGGCTCCACCGAGGCGCTGCCGCGCGTCGCCACCGGCGCCTACCAGTTCGGTTTCGGCGACATCAACTCGCTGATGAAGTTCCGCGACCAGAACCCCGGCCTCGACGTGAAGGCCGTGATGATGATGTACGACGTGCCGCCGTTCGCGATCGTCGGCCGCAAGAGCCAGGGCGTCAGCACCTGGCAGGACCTGGCCGGCAAGAAGCTCGGCGCCCCGCCGCCGGACGGCGCCTTCGCCCAGTGGCCGGCCTTCACCAAGGTGAACGGCATCGACCCGGCGAGCGTCACCATCGAGAGCATCGGCTTCCCCGTGCGCGAGCCCATGCTGGCCCAGGGCGCCGTGGACGCGGTGTTCGGCTTCTCCTTCTCCGTCGTCCTGAACCTCAAGGCCGCCGGCGTGCCGGAGGACGACATCTCGGTCATCCTGATGTCGAAGAACGGCCTCGACCTCTACGGCAACGCGGTGCTGGTGAACCCGGACTTCGCCAAGGCCAATCCGGAGCTGGTGAAGGGCTTCGTCAAGGCCACCATCAAGGGCGTGCAGGACACTGTCGCCGACCCGGAGGCGGCCGTGAAGACGGTGCTCGCCCGCAACGACGTGGCCAAGGAGGAGGTGGAACTCGCCCGCCTGAAGCTCGCCATCGCGGACAACATCAAGACCGAGGCCGTGGTGGCCAACGGCTTCGGCGACGTGGACATGGCGCGCTTTGCCAAGTCGGTGGAGCAGCTGGGCTTCGCCTACACCTTCGCCACCCCGGTTAAGCCGGAGGACGTGTTCGACCCGTCCTTCCTGCCCCCGAAGGAAGAGCGGATGCTGCCGTAAGGACGACGCGCCGTGGACCGGGCGCGCCTCGCGGGCGTCCCCCCGATCCGCGGCCGGTTCCGTCCGTGGGGCGCCGGATCGGCTCCCGCTGGCCGGGTGGAGGCAAGGGTGCCGCCTTCCCGCTCTCTCGTGCATTCCCGTGCTCGCGCCCAGAGGGTCGCCTCTCCATGTCGGTTCCCATCACGCTTGCCGATGTCTCGCACCGCTACGGCGGGGCGAGCGGCACCCTGGCGCTCGACGGCTGCTCGATCTCGGTCCGGCCGGGCGAGTTCGCCGCGGTGGTCGGGCCGTCCGGCTGCGGCAAGTCCACCCTCATGAAGCTGGCGACCGGCCTCCAGTTTCCGTTCAAGGGAACTGTGACGGTGGCGGGGTCGCGGGTGGAAAAGCCGGTGACCATGGCCGGCATGGCCTTCCAGAACCCCACCATGCTGCCCTGGCGGACGACGCTGGAGAACGTGCTCCTGCCGCTGGAGATCGTGCGGCCGCACCGGCAGCGCTTCCGCGCCGAGAAGGCGGCGTTCGCCGCCAAGGCGGAGGAGCTCTTGTCCGTGGTGGGCCTGAAGGGCTTCGGCGCCAAGTTCCCCTGGCAGCTCTCCGGCGGCATGCAGCAGCGGGCGAGCCTTTGCCGCGCGCTGATCCACGAGCCGGAACTCCTGATGCTGGACGAGCCGTTCGGCGCTCTCGATGCCTTCACCCGCGAGGAGCTCTGGTGCGTGATCCGCGACCTGCAGCAGGCGCGGAAGTTCACCGTGGTGCTCGTCACCCATGACCTTCGCGAGGCGGTCTTCCTCGCCGACCGCATCTTCGTGATGAGCGCCCGGCCCGGGCGGATCCTCGCCGAGCGGACCGTGAGCTTTCCGCGTCCGCGCGACATCGGGATCACCTACACGCCGGAGTTCATGGCCGTGGTTCAGGAGCTGCGCGGCCATATCAGCGAAGCGAGGGCCGCCGCATGACCACCGCGGCCGCGCGCATCGACTGGATCCGCCTGTCGCCCTGGCTCTACACCATCGGCCTCTTCGTCCTGTGGGAGGCCGCCGTGCTGGTGCTCGGCCTGCCGCCCTTCATCCTGCCGGCGCCGACCACCATCGTGGCCGCCATGGTGGAGTTCTGGCCGGCCATCTGGAAGAACGGCCTGCAGACCCTCTTCACCACGCTGCTCGGCTTCGCCTTCGCGGTCGTCGGCGGTCTCGCGCTCGGCCTCCTGGTCGGATGGTCGCGCACCATCTACGCCGGTCTCCACCCGCTGATGATCGGCTTCAACTCCATCCCCAAGGTGGCGGTGGTGCCCATCCTGGTGCTGTGGTTCGGCATCGGCACCGTGCCGGCGGTGATCACCGCCTTCCTGATCAGCTTCTTCCCCGTGGTGGTGAATGTCGCCACCGGGCTTGCCACCATCGAGCCGGAAACCGAGGACGTCCTGAAGGCGCTCGGCGCGTCCAAGATGGACATCATGCTGAAGGTCGGCATCCCGCGGGCGCTGCCCTACTTCTTCGGCTCCCTGAAGGTCGCCATCACGCTCGCCTTCGTGGGCTCGGTCATCGCCGAGACGGTGGCGGCCAACAGTGGCGTCGGCCACATGATGCTGACGGCGCAGAGCAACTTCCAGGTGCCGCTGGTGTTCGCCGGTCTCGTCACCCTGGCGGTGGAGGGCATCGTCGCCTATGCGCTGATGGCCTGGGTGGAGAAGCGCATGACCGGCTGGGCCCATCGCTCCGGCTTTGCCCAATAAGCAAAGCTGATAGGTGAAGACCATCATCCGGCATTCTGATGCGCTTATGGCGGGCGTACGGATAAATCCGGAGCGGTCAAACCCGCTGGCCGTCGCAAACAGTCAGACCGCATTCAGATTTAGAAGTTTGTTTAATACTATACCTTGAACACTGTCTCCCATGAGCGGCCGAACGGCGACCAAGGCGCTACGGCAAACCATCGGGGGACTGGAATGAACGTCAGGTTCGGCATTGCGGCGCGCTTCATGGCGCTCGGCGGCCTTTCCATCGTGGCGATCGTCGTGCTTGCGACGATGGCGCTGTTCGAGGAGCAGGCGGACCACTGGACCGCCAAGCAGGAATTGCTCAAGGGCTATGTGGAAAGCGCCGCCTCGACCATCGGCCACTATGCCGAGGAGGCGGCCAGCGGTCGCATGACCGAGGCGGACGCCAAGGCAAGGGCGATGGAGGCGATCCGCATCATCCGCTACGGCAACGGCGACTATCTGTGGATCAACGACAAGGATGCTCGGATGGTGATGCATCCGATCAAGCCGGAGCTCGACGGCCAGATGGTCGACCAGATGAAAGACCCTGACGGCGTCTTCATCTTCCGGGAGTTCGTCACGGCCGCCGCCGCGGGCGGCGGCTTCGTCAGCTATCAATGGCCAAGACCCGGTGACGACGCGCCGGTGCCCAAGCTGTCCTATGTGGAAGGCGTGCCGGGCTGGGGCTGGATCGTGGGTACGGGCATCTATGTGGACGACGTGGTGGCGGCGAACACGGCCATCTTCTGGCGGACGGTCCTCACCACGACCATGGTTGCCATCGGTCTCACGGTGATTTCCGTGCCGTTGATCCGTTCGGTAACCGGTCCGCTGAGCCGCCTTTCCGAGACCATGAAGGGATTGTCCGACGGTCGCATGGTCGAGGTGCCCTTCATCGGCCGCGCCGACGAGTTCGGCGACATGGCGCAGACGCTGTCGGTGTTTCGCGACACCATCGTCCGCCGGGCGGAACTGGAAGCGGAGAATCGTCGGGCCGCGGATGCGGTGGAGCGGCGGGCCGAGGTGGTGTCACGGCTCGTGGACGGTTTCCGCGCATCGTCGGAGACTCTCTTCCGCGACATGTCGTCGGAGATGACGCGCTTCTCCGGCCTCGCCGAAGGGGTGACCGCCGTCGCCGAGAAGACCGACGCGATCGCCGGCCACACCGCGGAGGCGGTCGACCACGCCGCGCGCAACGTCACGTCCGTCGCATCGGCGGCCGAGGAACTGACCGCCTCGATCGGCGAGATCGCCGCCCAGGTCGACCGGTCGACGGCCGTGATCGGCGAGGCGACCGAGAGCGCGCGGGTGAGCAACGAGAAGGTGGGCGAACTCGCCCGCGCCGCCGAGCGGATCGGCGAGGTGGTGGAACTCATCAACACCATCGCGGCGCAGACCAACCTGCTCGCGCTCAACGCCACCATCGAGGCCGCACGGGCCGGGGAGGCCGGCAAGGGGTTCGCGGTGGTGGCCGCCGAGGTGAAGTCGCTCGCCGCCCAGACCGCCAAGGCGACCGACGAGATCGCCAGTCAGGTGAGCGCCATCCAGTCCTCCACCCAGTCCACGGTGGAGAGCATCCGCGGCATCACGGCCACCATGGAGAGCGTGAACGCCTACACGTCGGCCATCGCGTCGGCCGTGGAGGAGCAGGGCGCCGCGACCGGCGAGATCAGCCGCAACATCGGCAACGCCTCGACCGGCACCGACAAGGCCCGCAAGACCATGGCGGGCGTGACCGCCCAGGTGGCGGAAGCACGGCGGGCGGCCGGCGACATGCGGCAGGCGGCCGGCACGGTGGCCGACCGCGCGGCGGACCTCAACCGCAACGTCACCGCCTTCCTGAGCGCCGTCGCCCGAGCCTGACCGGGCCGTCCGGGCGGCGCGGGTCAAGCCGCCGGCGGGACGTGACACACGACGGGCGCGTCGCCGGACCGGTGCCGGCGACGCGCCCGTTTCCGTTTCCGCCCGCCGGGCGACCCAATGATTGAGCCCGCCGGGCGGCTTGGGGCTTCAGCGCCCGGCGCTCGCCGGCGTGCCGAGGGCCGGATCGCGGGCGACCGCGTCGGGCACCTTCAGGCGGACCGCCATGATCTCCGGGCTCTCCGGCTCCGGGTGCGCGTCGAAGCCGAGGGCGCCGCACATGTCCAGCATGGTGGTGTTCTCGCGCAGCACCTCGCCGCGGATCTCCTCATAGCCCTCCTGGTGGGCGAAGCGGATGATCAGGCGCATCAGCTCCCAGCCGAGCCCCTTGCCCTTGAGGTCGGAGCGGACCGCGATGGCGTATTCCCCGTGGTCGTGGGCGGCGTCGCCATGCAGGCGGACGGCGCCCAGCATGTCGCCCGTCTCCTCCTCGATGGCGATGAAGGCCATGGCGCGGGCATAGTCGATCTGGGTGAGGCGGGCGATGAAGGCATGCCCGAGTTCCCGCACCCGGGCGAAGAAGCGCAGGCGGAGGTCCTCGTCGGTCATGCGGGCGAAGAAGGGCGGGTAGAGCCGCTCGTCCTCCGGGCGGAGCGGCCGCACGATGACGCGGCTGCCGTCGCGGAGCGTCAGCACCTGCTCCCACTCCACCGGATAGGGCCGAATGGCGAGCCGCGGATGGCCGACGGACGGCACCACGCGGGCGATCTCCGGCGCGGTGTCGGCGCGGACAGAGATCCGGGCGTCCACGGTGATGACCCGCTGGTCGTCGGCGATGATGGGGTTGAGGTCGATCTCGCGGATGCGCGGCTCCTCGGAGACGAGCAGCGACAGCTTCACGAGGCCGAGCGCCAGCCGCTCCGTGTCCACCGGCTTGCGGTCGCGGTAGCCGGCGATCTGGCGGGCGACGCGGGTGCGGCCGATCAGGTCGAGCGCGAGATTGACGTCGAGGGGCGGCAGGGCGAGCGCCTTGTCGTTGATCACCTCCACGGCCGTGCCGCCACGGCCGAACACGATCACAGGGCCGAACACCGGGTCGTCGGCGACGCCGGCGATGAGCTCCACCGCCTTTGGGGCGACGATCATCGGATGCAGCGTCACGCCCTCGATCCGGGCGTCCGGGCGGGCGGCGCGGGCCCGGTCGAGGATGCGCTGCACGGCCCGCTTCACGGCAACGCCGCTCGTCAGTTCCAATTCCACGCCGCCGACGTCGGACTTGTGGACGATGTCGGGCGAAGCGATCTTGGCGACCACGGCCTTGTAGTCGACGAGAAGGTCCTCGGCCTTCATCGCCGCCTCCTCGGCGGTGCGGGCGGCGACCGCCGGGACGGCGGCGATCTCGTAGGCTTCCAGCACCTCGGAGACCTCGGTGGCGGTGAGCCACGTGCGGCCGTCGGCGAGCGCCTTGTCGACGGCGCGCCGGGCGCGGGCCCGGTCCGGGGTGAAGCCGGCGAGAAGGTCCGGCGGCGCGGCGGTGAGGGCGGCCTGGGCGTCCGCGTAGCGCACGAGTTGCATCAGCCCTTCAACCGCCCGGTTCGGCGTGTTGAGCACCGGGATCTTGGCCTCGGCGAACACCGCCTCCGCGCCGTCGTCGGCGCCGAGCCAGGCGGCGATCACGGGCTTGCCGCGGAAGTGCGTGCGCTTGTGCGCCTTCACGGCCTCCACGATGGCGACGGCCGCGGCCTTGGACGAGGCGAGCGCCGTCGGGCAGTTCATCACGAGGACGGCGTCGTTGCCGCTGTCGGAGAGGAGGGTGGCGAGGGCGGCGGCGTAGCGCTCGGGCGGCGCGTCGCCGATGATGTCGATGGGGTTGCCGCCGGACCAGCCGGGCGGCAGCACCTGGTCGAGGGCCGCCATGGTCTCCGGCGAAAGGGCGGCGAGCGAGCCGCCGAGGTCGATCAGCCGGTCGACGGCGAGCACACCGGCGCCGCCGCCGTTGGTCAGGATGGCGATCCGCCGACCGTTGACGCGGGGCACCTGGCTCAGCGTCTCGGCGGCCGCGAACAGCTGGCCGAGGTCGTCGACGCGCAAGAGGCCGGCGCGGCGGAAGGCGGCGTCGTAGACCGCGTCGACGCCGGCGAGCGCGCCCGTGTGCGAGGCGGCCGCCTTGGCGGCGGCGGCGTGGCGGCCGGACTTGATCACGACCACGGGTTTCATGCGGGCGGCCGCGCGGGCGGCGGACATGAAGGCGCGCGCGTCGCGCACCGCCTCCACGTAGAGGAGGATGGCGCGGGTGGTGTGGTCGAGGGCGAAATGGTCGATGAGTTCGGCAAAGCCCACGTCGAGGGCGTCGCCGATGGAGGCAAGGCCGGAGAAGCCGACCTCGTTGCGCTCGGCCCAGTCGAGCACGGAGGTGAGGATGGCGCCCGACTGGCTGATCAGGGCGAGGTCGCCCTTGCGGCCCGGGCGTTGGGCGAAGCTGGCGTTGAGGCCGGCGGGCGGCGCCAGAACGCCGATGCAGTTCGGGCCGATGAGCCGCATGCCGTGACGAAGCGCGATCGCGACGGCCTCGTCGCCGAGCGAGCCGGGACCGCGGCCAAGCCCGGCGGAGATGACGATCACCGCCTTGGCGCCCTTGGCGCCGAGCGCCTCCACGGCGGCCGGCACCGCGGGAGCGGGCACGACCACGACGCCGAGGTCCGGCACGCGGGGCAGGGCCTCGACGCTTGGATGGAGCGGCAGGCCGTCGAGCTCGCCGCCCTTGGGGTTGACGAGCATCAGCTTGTCGCGCGCGCCGGCGATCAGGTTTCGCGCCACGATGGCGCCGACGGAGCCTTCACGGGTGCTGGCGCCCACAAGGGCGATGCTGTCGGGGCGAAAGAAGGCCGCGATGGACTCATAGGTGTTGGGCATGAACGCCTCGGGTTCGGTTCAGCGCGAGCGTCTTCGGCGGTTCCACCCTAGTCATCTAGGCCGGGCGTGCTCCAGGCAAGGCCCGTCGACGGGCCGGCCGCGTGCGCGGCCTCGTGTCTCCTGCGGCAGCCCGGGTGCAGCGACCGTCCGCGCGGGCGCGCCGACCGGCCTTGGGGAACGCGTGTGCCCGCGCCTGCCCCGATCCGTCCGGGAGAGGCCCCGGACGGCACGTTCATGTGCACCGCGCGCCGGCCGGACCGGCCGGCGGCGGGGATCAGTGGGCCATCAGGGTCGGCACCACCATCGTCTCCAGCACGCCACGGGTGGCGCCGCCGATGATGAATTCGCGCAGGCGGCTGTGGCCGTAGGCGCCCATCACCAGGAGGTCGGCCTCCGTCGCCTGGACGTGGCGGTTGAGGGTGGCGGCCACGTCGTTGGCTTCCCGGTGGATGAGGTTGATGGTCACCTGAAGGCCGTGGCGGGCCAGATAGGTGGCCACGTCTGCGCCGGGCTCGCCGGCCCAGTCGCGCTTGCCCTCCACGATGGTGATCTCCACCTGCCGGACCCGCTCCAGGAGCGGCAGGGCGGCGTGCACCGCGCGCGCCGACGTGGACGAGCCGTCCCACGCCACCACCGCGCGGTTGAAGCCCGGCGCGCGGCCGTGCGTCTTCGGGATGAGGAGAAGCGGCACGCCGGCCTCGAACATCACCGCCTCGATGATGGTGCCGCGCATGGGCTCCGGCCGGTCGTAGTCCTCCTGGCCGATGACCACCAGGTCCGACAGGTGGGCCTGGGTGACGATGGGCGCCGCAGCCCCGGCGAGCACGGTGAGGGTGCGCGCCTCAACGGCGACGCCGGCGGCGAGGGCCTTGTCGCGGAAGCGGCCGGCGGCACCTTCGGCCTGGCGCTGAGCCTCCTCGATGGCGCCGATGATGTAGTCGGCCGGGATGGGCGAGGCGAGGAAGCCGGGCGCCAGCGGTTCCATAGCGAGCGCAAGGCCCGTCACGTGGGCGCCCAGCGTGGCGGCAAGGTCAATCGCGGCGGTCGGTCCGGGCAGGGCCTCGTCGTAGAGATCCACGAGTGTGAAGATGTCTTTGATCGCCATCTGACGTCCCTCCTCGGCGTGCGCCCCCGTCCCAACCATGAACCGGACGATGCATGGAGGATAGAGGCCGGGCGGCCATTTCGCCGCACCAGTCGAGGAGATCATGCGGGCGCCGTGTGACGCCCGCATTGAGGTCGATCAAAGGAATGGAAGGTGCCGGGGTCGGGCCAAAAAGAACAAAGCCCCGAAACCGGGGCTTTGCTGACACCACGCCTGCTTGCGATCGCCGATGCGTGGCGGCCGACCGAAGTCGGACTTAAATGTCGGAACAAGTCCGACGACCCTCGTCATATGAGGGTGATTGTTGGATTTGTCAATCGGCGAGACCGAGGCCCGATCGAACACAGGATTGAACTGCCGAGAAAACAGGGGCTTCGAGCCGGCGTATGTCATAGCGACGCTGTCCATTCGCCCAATGCGAAAACAAGTAGCGGAGGCGATGAAAGGCGACCGTAAGCACGATGTCGCCCTTCAGCCACATGACGCGATCGTCGTACGGAGCCGGCAGGCACGGGTCCAGTTCTATCCTGAGGTGATGCGGCAAGATCGGTCGAGGTTCAGTGCTGCTGAGCGGTAGGATCGTGCAAAGCTGAGGCCGCCCGACAATCGGTGGAGACAAAACGACCGCGGGACGGCGTTTCACCATTTCAGGCGGTCGAAACCCCTCAGCGAGGTCGACGCGAACGATAGTGCCTGGATCCGGATGGACGGTGATGGTCAAGAGACGTCTCCTGACCACCACCCTACCGAGTTGCTCGCACTATCGTCAATTATGACATATCCTCTTACCCGGCGCGCTTGCGCTCGCGGCGGCGGGCGTGGAGGACGGGTTCGGTGTAGCCGTTCGGCGCCGCGCGGCCCTTCAGCACCAGATCGAGTGCCGCCTGGAAGGCGATGGAGCGGTCGAAGTCGGGCGCCATGGGGTGGTAGAGCGGGTCGTCGGCGTTCTGCGCGTCGACCACGGCCGCCATCCGCCGCATGGTGGCGACGACGGTGGCCTCGTCGACGATGCCGTGCCGGAGCCAGTTGGCGATGTGCTGGCTGGAGATGCGCAAGGTGGCGCGGTCCTCCATCAGGGCGACGTCGTCGATGTCCGGCACCTTGGAGCAGCCGACGCCCTGGTCGACCCAGCGGACGACGTAGCCGAGGATGCCCTGGGCGTTGTTGTCGAGCTCGGCCTGGACGGCGTCCGGGCTCCAGTTGGTGTCGCGGGCGAGCGGGATGGTCAGGAGGTCGTCGAGCGACGACGGCTCCCGGTCGGCGAGCGCCCGCTGACGGCCGGCCACATCGACCGCCAGATAGTGGAGCGCGTGAAGCGTCGCCGCGGTCGGCGACGGCACCCAGGCGGTGGAGGCGCCGGCCTCAGGGTGGGCGATCTTCTCCGCCAGCATGGCGCCCATCCGGTCGGGCGCGGCCCACATGCCCTTGCCGATCTGGGCACGGCCCGGCAGGCCGGCGGCAAGGCCGACGTCCACGTTGCCGGCCTCGTAGGCGCGGATCCAGGCGGTGCCCTTCATGTCGGCCTTGCGCACGACGGGGCCGGCCTCCATGGACGTGTGGATCTCGTCGCCGGTGCGGTCGAGGAAGCCGGTGTTGATGAAGAACACCCGGTTCGCCGCCGCCCGGATGCAGGCGGCGAGGTTGGCGGAGGTGCGCCGCTCCTCGTCCATGATGCCCATCTTGAGGGTGTGGCGGGCAAGGCCGAGGACGTCCTCCACGGCGGCGAACTGCCGGTCCGCGAAGGCGACCTCCTCCGGGCCGTGCATCTTCGGCTTGACGATGTAGACCGAGCCGAACGGGCTGTTGGCGCGCCGGCCCGCCGGGCCACCGGGGCGACCGACATCGTGGACGGCGATGGCGGCGGTGACGAGCGCGTCGAGAAGGCCCTCCGGGATCTCGCGGCCGTCCGCGTCCAGCACCGCGTCGGTGGTCATCAGGTGACCGACGTTGCGCACCAGCATGAGGCTGCGGCCCTTGAGGGCGAAGGTGGCCCCGTCCGGGGCCGTGTAGGTACGGTCGGCGGCAAGGCGGCGGGTGACCGTGCGGCCGTTCTTCTCGAACGTGTCGGCGAGGTCGCCGCGCATCAGGCCGAGCCAGTTGCGGTAGACCGCGACCTTGTCCTCCGCGTCCACGGCGGCGACGCTGTCCTCGCAGTCCATGATGGTGGAGAGCGCGCTCTCGATCAGGATGTCGGCGACGCCGGCCGGATCAGTGGCTCCGACCGGGCGGTTGCGGTCGAGGACGATCTCCAGATGCAGGCCATGGCGGCGGACGAGGAGCGCCTCCGGCGCCTCAAGCGCGCCGCGCCAGCCGCGGAAGGCGGCGGGGTCCTGCAGGCCGGTGAGCGTGCCGTCCGCCAGCGTCACGTCCAGCCGGCCGTCGACGACCCGGTAGCGGGCGACGTCCTGGTGCCGGCCGATGGTGAGCGCGGCGGCCTCGTCCAGCGCCTGCTTGGCACGCACGACGACGGCCGCGCCGCGCGCCGCGTCGAAGCCCGGCCCGGCCGGGCGGCCCGGCAGCGCGTCGGTTCCGTAGAAGGCGTCATAAAGGCTGCCCCAGCGGGCATTGGCGGCGTTGAGGGCGTAGCGGGCGTTCATGACCGGAACGACCAGCTGCGGGCCGGCGACGGTGGCGATCTCCGGGTCCACGTTGTCGGTGCCGATGCGGAAGGGCTCCGGCGGCGCGGTCAGGTAGCCGATGGAGGCGAGGAAGCCGCGGTAGGCTGCAAGGTCGATCGGCGTGCCGCGGTGGCCGCGGTGCCAGTCGTCGATCTTCGCCTGCAGGTCGTCGCGGACGGCGAGCAGACGGCGGTTCTCCGGGGCGAGGTCGCGCACCAGGGCGGCGAGCCCGGCGAAGAAGGCGTCGCCGTCGATCCCGGTGCCCGGCAGGGCATCGTCCACGATGAAGCGGTGGAAGATCGGATCGACCTGGAGACCGTGAAGGGAAAGCCGCGCGCCCATGGATTTACCTCGCCGCACACGCCGGGTGGGGGAGATCGGGGCGTGTGTCTATCGCAGCATAGGATAAGGCGATCGGCGGCTGTGTCTACGGAGCGAAAACGAGAAGGATTGTTTCCGAAAAGGAGAAGATAGGGCAAATGCGTGGGTGGTCCGCCTTCGGGGACCATGACGAACGGTGGCGGGAGATGGCGGAAGAGGCGCACGTTTGACCAGCGCCGCGCTCGTCATTCCGGTTCAGCCGGACCAGCCACGCATTCGTCGACGCCAGGGATGAGCGTGGGTGGTCCGCCTTCGCGGACCATGACGAACGGCGGCGGGAGATGGTGGAAGAGGTGCTCGTTTGACCAGCGCCGCGCTCGCCATGGTCCGGTTCAGCCGGACCAGCCACGCATTCGTCGGCGCCAGGGATGAGCGTGGGTGATCCACTTTCGCGGACCATGACGAAAGGTGGCGGGAGATGGTGGAATAGGTGCTCGTTTGACCAGCGCCGCGCTCGTCATGGTCCGGTTCAGCCGGACCAGCCACGCATTCGTTGGTGCCAAGGATAAGCGCGGGTGGTCCGCCTTCGCGGACCATTCGGCTGGGGGGACACCAGGAGCACTGAGACGGATCTGCGTTTCGGCGGACGGGTCAGAAGAGGGAGCCCTGCTTCTCCGCCGCGCCGACCGGGTCGGGGCGGGGGCGGGCGCGGCGGTTGGGTGGGCGGCCGGGGTCGGGGGCGTCGCCGGGCTCGCCGTCGGCGGTGACGCCGATGCGGCCGTCGCTGAACTCCACGGTGAGGCGCTGACCTGCGGCGACCTTGCCGGTCTCGAACACCGGCCGGTCGTCGGCGTCGCGCACGAGGGCGAAGCCGCGCTTCAGGGTGGCCCGGTGGTTGACCGCGTCGAACACCGAGACGGTGTTGCGCAGGCGCGCCCGGCGGGCCTCCACCGTGACGGCGAAGGCGCGGTCGATCCGCGCCGCGATGACGCCGAGCCGTTCGCGGCAGAGCGCGCCGCCCCGCTCCAGGGTGCTGACCGAGAGGCGGGCGGCGATGCGCTCGAACCGGCGGTGGTGGAGCGCGGTGTTGGCGCGAAGTGCCGCGGCGAGCGCCGCCGCCGCCGTGTCGAACCGCTGGCGGGGGAGGGCGAGCACGTCGCGCGGACGGGGGAGCGCGCGGGCGGCGGCAAGGAGCGCGGTGCGCCGGTTGTCGAGCGACCGGTCCATGGCGCCGCGCAGGCGCCGGGTAAGGTCGTCGGTGCGGTCGAGGAGGTCGCGGCGGACGGGAACGGCCATCTCGGCGGCGCCGGTCGGGGTGGGCGCGCGCACGTCGGCGGCGTGGTCGATCAGCGTCCAGTCGGTCTCGTGGCCGACCGCGGAGATGAGCGGAATGCCGCTTTCCGCCGCCGCCCGGACCACCACTTCGTCGTTGAAGCCCCAGAGATCCTCCAGCGAACCGCCGCCGCGGGCGACGATGATGACGTCCGGCCGCGGAATGGCGCCGCCCTCGGGAAGCGCGTTGAAGCCGCGGATGCCGGCGGCCACCTCCTCGCCGGAGGTCTCGCCCTGCACCCGGACCGGCCAGACGAGCACGTGGACCGGAAAGCGTTCGTCGATCCGGTGCAGGATGTCGCGGATCACCGCGCCGGTCGGGGAGGTGACGACGCCGACGACGCGCGGCAGGAAGGGCAGGGGGCGCTTGCGGGCGGCGTCGAACAGGCCCTCGGCGGCGAGCTTCTTCTTGCGCTCCTCCAGGAGCGCCATGAGGGCGCCGACGCCCGCCGGCTCCAGGGCCTCGATGACGATCTGGTACTTGGAGGAGCCGGGGAAAGTGGTGAGCTTGCCGGTGGCGATCACCTCCATGCCTTCCTCCGGCTTGAAGCGGAGGCGTGAAAAGGCGGTGCGCCAGACGACCGCCTCCAGACGGGCGCCGTCGTCCTTGAGGGCGAAGTAGGCGTGTCCGGACGAATGCGGCCCCCGGTAGCCGGAAATCTCGCCGCGCACCCGGACATGCCCGAACTGCTCCTCCACCGTGCGCTTCAGCGCGAAGGAGATTTCCGACACGGAGTATTCGGCGACGTTGGGGCGGGTCTCGCTCATGGAACGAAGGGGGCACAGGGCCGGCGCAAGGTCAAGGGGAGCGGCGCGATGCTGCGGTGGATGACGCGCGGAGGGTGGCTAAGAGGTTGATGGGGTTCGGGAGTTTGCAAGACGAGGGGGCGTCGAGTGGGAGGCGCGACGGGGGTTGCACTGACTCGTCCGGCCATCCAGGGCGTCACCCCGGCGAAAGCCGGGGCCCAGCCGACGAGGGGCGATTTGCGCCGGCGCGTGGGCGGCGCAGCCGGTTGGATCCCGGCGTTCGCCGGGATGACGGCCAGGCGATATGGCATGACGGTTAAGGGAACGAGCCGCGCAAAGGAAAAGGGCGAGCCTTGCGGCCCGCCCCTCTCTTCGACCACTGACGATATGGACTTCTTAGAAGTCCATGCCGCCGGTTCAAGCCGGCTGCTGCCGACTTGAACCCTTCCGTGAGTATGGGTGGCTTTATGGACTTCTTAGAAGTCCATGCCGCCCATGCCGCCACCGCCCATCGGGGGCATGGAGGGCTTGTCCTTGGGCAGCTCGGCGATCATCGCCTCGGTGGTGACGAGCAGGCCGGCGACCGAAGCGGCGTCCTGGAGCGCGGTGCGCACGACCTTGGTGGGGTCGATGATGCCGGCGGCGATCATGTCCACGTAGGTCTCGTTCTGGGCGTCGAAGCCGAACGTGTCACCGAGTTCCAGCACCTTGCCGACGACGATCGAGCCTTCCACGCCGGAGTTCTCGGCGATTTGGCGGATCGGGGCCTCAAGCGCGCGGAGCACGATCTTGATGCCGGCCTTGATGTCCGGGTTGTCGGAGGTCAGCTGCTCCACGGCCTTTTTGGCGCGCAGAAGAGCGGTGCCGCCGCCCGGGACGATGCCTTCCTCGACCGCGGCGCGGGTGGCGTTCAGGGCGTCGTCGACGCGGTCCTTGCGCTCCTTCACCTCGACCTCGGTCGAACCGCCGACGCGGATGACCGCGACGCCGCCCGCCAGCTTGGCCAGACGCTCCTGCAGCTTCTCGCGGTCGTAGTCCGAGGTGGTCTCCTCGATCTGCGCCTTGATCTGCGCCACGCGGCCCTGGATCTCCTCGGCGGCGCCAGCGCCGTCGACGATGGTGGTGTTCTCCTTGGTGATGGAGACCTTCTTGGCGCGGCCCAGCATCTGCAGGGTCACGTTCTCGAGCTTGATGCCGAGGTCTTCGGAGATCACCTGGCCACCGGTCAGGATGGCGATGTCTTCCAGCATGGCCTTGCGGCGATCACCGAAGCCCGGCGCCTTGACGGCCGCGACCTTGAGGCCGCCGCGGAGCTTGTTGACGACGAGCGTGGCGAGCGCCTCGCCCTCGACGTCCTCGGCGACGATGACGAGCGGACGGGAGGACTGCACGACGGCTTCCAGCACCGGCAGCATGGCCTGCAGGTTGGAGAGCTTCTTCTCGTGGATGAGGATGTACGGGTCGTCGAGATCGGCGACCATCTTCTCGGCGTTGGTCACGAAGTACGGCGACAGGTAGCCGCGGTCGAACTGCATGCCCTCGACGGTCTCGAGCTCGGTCTCGGCGGTCTTGGCCTCCTCGACGGTGATGACACCCTCGTTGCCGACCTTCTGCATCGCCTCTGCGATGAGCTGGCCGATCTCGACCTCGCCGTTCGACGAGATGGTGCCGACCTGGGCGACTTCGGCCGAGGTGGAGATCTTCTTGGAGCGGGCCTTGAGGTCCGCGATGGCGGCGGTCACGGCAAGGTCGATGCCGCGCTTCAGGTCCATCGGGTTCATGCCGGCGGCAACCGCCTTGGCGCCTTCCTTGACGATCGACTGGGCCAGCACCGTGGCGGTGGTGGTGCCGTCACCGGCGATGTCGTTGGTCTTCGAGGCCACTTCGCGCACCATCTGGGCGCCCATGTTCTCGAAGCGGTCCTCGAGCTCGATCTCCTTGGCGACGGAGACGCCGTCCTTGGTGATGCGCGGAGCGCCGAAGGACTTCTCGATGACGACGTTGCGGCCCTTCGGGCCGAGGGTCACCTTCACCGCGTTGGCGAGGATGTCCACGCCGCGAAGCATCTTGTCGCGGGCGTCGGAGGAAAACTTAACTTCCTTGGCAGCCATGTCGTTGATCCTGAAATGAGAGTGTTGTCCGAAACGGGTGTCAGTCGGCGTTTAGCCGACGATGCCCAGGATGTCGGATTCCTTCATGATCAGGAGATCCTGACCATCGATCTTGACTTCGGTGCCCGACCACTTGCCGAACAGAATCTTGTCGCCGGCCTTCACGTCGAGGGCATTGACCTTGCCGCTCTCGTCCCGGGCGCCGGGGCCGACAGCGACGATCTCGCCCTGCTGCGGCTTCTCCTTGGCGGTGTCCGGGATGATGATGCCACCGGCCGTCTTCTCCTCGGACTCGAGCCGGCGGACGACGACGCGGTCGTGCAGCGGACGGAAGTTCATGGGCAGTCGCTCCTCTAGATCTTCGGCGCCCCGGGCGGGTCGCCGGTCAGATGGGTGTGCTGTTAGCACTCCCTCATGGTGAGTGCTACAGGCGTGCCTGAGATAGGCGGGGCGGCTTCGGCTGTCAATGGGGGGACGAGGCGGGACATGCGACGCGCGAGAGGCGCGCGGGTCAGGCGGGCCGGCGGAAGACCATCAGGCAGGCGCCGACGATGAGGGCGGCGCCGAGAAAGGTCCAGAGCGTCGGGAACTCGCCGAAGAAGACGGCGCCGAACACGCCGGCCCAGAGGAAGCCCGTGTATTCGATCGGCGCCAGCCGGGCGGTGGGTGCGTGCGCATAGGCCCAGGCGAAGGCGAGGTGGCCGGCGGTGCCGAGCGCGCCGATGACGGCGAACAGGAGGAGGGCGTCCGGTTCGGGCGGTGTCCAGACGATGAGGGCGATCGGCAGAGAGAAGAGGGCCGCGCTGGCATTCTGGGCAAGCACCAGCGCGAGCACCGTGTCGCGGCCGCTGTCCTTGCGGGTCATCACCATGGCGATGGCGTAGGTGACCGAACAGGCGATGCCGGTGACGTAGCCGAGCGGATCGCCGCCGACCGCCTCGCCGCCGGAAAGACGCCCGACCAGCATGACCACCACGCCGAGGAAGCCGATGGAGATGGCGAGCCAGGCGCTCGGCGGAACCGCCTCCTTGAGGAGGACGCGGGCGGCGAACACCATGAAGAAGGGCGCGGTGAAGCTCACCGCTACCGCCTCGGCGAGCGGCAGCAGAGTGAGCGTCTTGAAGAACAGGAAGGCAGTGGAGAGGATGAAAAGCGCGCGCACGGCGGCCCGCTGGAAGGTGCCGACGGTCGGCCGGCCTGCCGCCGGCAGCAGCATGAGCAGGCCGAGGGCGACGAACCCGGCGAGGTAGCGCAGGAACACCACCTGCCCGGTGGGGTGGGCAAGGCTCACCGCCTTGATGGCCGCGTCCATGGTGGAAAGGACGGCGACGGCGAAGACGGCTGCCATGACGGGTAGCGGCGAGGCGAGGGTCTTCACGGGTCGATCACCCGGACGTAGGCGTATTCCCAGGCCGCGGTGGCGTCGGCCAGGAAGCGGACGACGGGCTGGCGGGTGAAGCCGAGCTTCTCGTAGAAGCGGTGGCCGCGGGTGAAGCGCGTGTCGGTCCAAAGGCGAAGGCTTGTGGCGCCCTCGTGCCGTGCCCAGTCGACCGCCGTGTCGAACAGGCGACGGGCGTGTCCGCCGCCGCGCAGATCAGCCGAGAGATAGACCTTGAAGAGCTCGAACCGGTTGTCGCCGTCAGCCGGCGTGATGGCCGTGGAGCCCAGAACCGTGCCGGCGCTGTCGACCAGGACGAGAAGCCGACCGCCCTTCGACCGATAGTGGCTGGCCGGCGCCTGCAGTTCCGGGAACTCGGCCAGCACGAAGGGGCAGCCAGGATACTCGTCGAAGACGGAGCGGATCAGCGCCGCGATGGCCGGACCGTCTGCGTCGACGGCATCGCGGATCACAAGGTCGGACAAGAGGGGCACATCCGGACGGAGAAGCGTGCCGATGCTCTACAGGATCCGCCGTCCGGCGCCAAGCCGTCCCGCACGCCCGGACGGCGTGCGGCAGACGGCCTCGGTCAGATGCGGAACGAGCGGCGAAGCGACAGGCTCCAGCGGCGGCCGGTGCCGAGCGGCGCCTTGCCGTCGAACGCGGGCTTCATGGCGGACGCGGGGTGCATCTCGTAGGGACGCGCGTCCCGCGGCTCGTCGTCCGGGACCGGGGACCGGTCCAAGGTGTCGTTGTGCAGCATCACGAGGCCGCGGGCGTCCTTCAGGATGATGGATCCGGCGTTGATGGTCATGGCGATCCCCTCGGGTGGTGGCCGCCGAACCGTGTGCCGGCTGGCCTGCTCATGTCCCGATTGGGCGCGGAAAGGGTTAAGGAAGTCCGACCCCGCGCCCGATCCCGCCCCGTGGCCGAGGTCGGGGAAGACGATTCTCTGCCGCCAAGTGTCTACGAGCCCGGCGATTTGCCGACCCGAAACAGGGGGATCATGCGGTTCGTGCAAATCAGCTATGCAGGATGAATCATCCAAGCCGTCAGGCGCGAAACCGCACGGCCGTGATGCGCCGCCCGGGCGACGCGGCGGCCCGTCAGGGCGCGGGCGTTTCGACCTTGAAGGGCAGTTCGAAGCTGCCGACCTTGTCGGAGTTCTTGTCGCGCAGGCGCGTGAGGAGGATGTAGTCGCCGGGCCGCAGGCCCTGGAAATTGTAGGTGATGAACACCTGGAATTCCTTGTTCCGGCGCCGTGTGGTGAGGCCCGGTTCCGCAAACCCGGTCTGCGCGTGCAGGATCTGGCCCTTCGGCGTGCGCAGCTCGAAATCGGCGGTGAAGCCGATGCTGAAGGACTCGCCCGCGCTGCCGTAGCCGTACCCGAACGGCTCCGAGTAGACGTGGAGGTCCTCGTCGGGACGGAAGACGGCGTTGGGCCGGGCCGTGTACATGCCGAAGCCGGCGGGCCGCTCGGTGACGAACAGCGCTTCGGAAAAGCCGAGCGGCGCCTTGTCCCAAGCGGCGTTGAACGCGGCTTCCATTTCGGCGAGCGCCTGCACGGGCTTGTTGTCGCGAAGGAGCGTTTCGGCCTGCGTGGCCCGATCGACCAGTTCGCCGGCCCCGGCGGTCACCGCGACGAGCGGCAGGAGAAGGCTGGCGGCGACGGCGATACCACGGACAAGGCCGAAGACGGACATGGGACGACGGGTCCTCGCGGCGAACGGACCGGCGCTCTTGGCTGCGCGGCGCTCTGGAACGTGACGGGTGGGAAGGCTGGCGGCCTGTTCGGGCGTACGAACAAGGCACAAGCCACCGCTGTCCGGCCGGGGGCGACCAGAGGGCGGCGTCGCATCTTACCCATTGCAGTCGATGCCACAAGCCCTTGCGCGAACGCCGGCGCAGTCCGCTCGGTAGTTTTTCGCGGCCCGTCGCTCAGGCGCAGTCGGCGGCCGGCCAGCGTTCGCCCTCGCCGAGCGGCAGGCGGCGCTTGCGGTAGATGGTGGACGGGCTGATCTCCAGCGCCGCGGCGGCCCGGGCGATGTTGCCGTTGAAGGCCGAGATGGCCGCCTCGATGATGCGGGCCTCCTCCATCCAGAGCGGCCGCACCACCAGGGGCGCACTGGCGCGGGCGGCCCGTGCGGTCGCAAAGGTGAGGAGCAGGGGCTCGATCATGTCGGCGGTGACGATGGCGCCGTCGTGGAAGGTGGCGAGCCGTTCGCAGAAGTTCCGCAACTCGCGCACGTTGCCCGGCCAGTCGTGGGCGGTGAGCAGGCGCTCCGCCGCCGGGGCGAGGCGGGGTGGCCTTATGCCGGCCTCGCGGGCGGCCGCGCGCAGGAACTCGTCGCAAAGGGCGGGGATGTCGTCGCCGCGCTCGGAAAGCGGCGGCATGCGGATCGGCAGCACCGCCAGCCGGAAATAGAGATCCGCCCTGAGGCCGTCCTCGCCGGAAACGGTTTCCGGCGGCCGGTTCGTGGTGGCGATAATGCGCGGCGACACCTTGCGCCGGTCGAGGCCGCCGCCGACTTCGCCGCTGTCGAGGAGACGGAGGAGCAGCGCCTGCACGCCGTCCGGCAATCGCCCGACCTCGTCGAGCACCAGGGTGCCGCCGTCGGCGCGGTCGAAGGCGCCGCCGGGCGCGGCCAGTTCACCGAGGAGTTCGGTGCGGTCGGCGCCGGCGCAATCCACCAGCACCAGGGGGCCGGAGCGGCGGCGCGAGCGGGCGTGGACCGCCCGGGCGATCAGGCTCTTGCCGGTGCCGCTGTCGCCGATGATGAAGACCGGCGCGGCGGCGGGGGCGATCCGGGCGATCTGGTCGATGAGCGCCCGCATGGCCGGGCTGTGGCTGACGATCTCGTCCGCCGCCTCCAGGTGCGGCAGGGCGACGGCGGCGAAGTGCCGTTCGATCCGCCGGGCGAAGGCGAGGCCGTCCACCGGCTTCTCCAGGAAATCCGCTGCGCCGGCCTGCACGGTGGCGACCGCGTCGCGCACGTCGGCGGCGGGACCGACCGCGTAGACGACGGTGTTGGGAGCCCGTCGGATCAACTCCGCGAAGGCGGGAAGACCGCCGACCGTGGCGACATCCGCCGCCATGGCGTCGAACGTGCGCTCGCTCACCATCGCGCGGACGGCGGCGGCTTCGGCAGCCTCGACGATCATCAGGGGACGGGCGATCCGGGTTTCCAGGCCGGCGCGCAAAAGCGCGCGAGCGGCCGGATCGGCATCGGCAATAAGAAGGCGTAGCGCCGACGAAAGACGCAGTGCGGCACCCATGAGGCGGCAATCCTTGCGATCCTGACGCGCGGATTCTTCCGCGCGCTCGCATTCTCGCCGCCACACGGTAAAAAAACGGTTCCCAGATTCAATCCATGCGTGAGGCATGGATTTTGAGAACGAAAGCGGCCCAAAAGGAGGCGTCGGGCCGCCGGGCAGCGGAGCCGCTCAGGCGGCCACGTCGTAGCCAGCCGCCTCGATGGCGGACCGGAAGGCGTCCGCCGGCTTGGCGCTGTCGATGGCGACGCGGCCCGCGTCCAGGTCCACCGTCACGGTGGCGGCCTCGTCGGTGCGCTTCACGGCCTTCTCCACGGCCTTGACGCAGCCGCCGCATGTCATGCCGTCGACCTTGAGCTCGATCATGGGTGTCATCCTTCGTGGCGCCGGCACATCCCGGCGCGGGTGTCTGCGATCCACGCAATGTGGGGCTTCCCGTTGCCGGAAGGTCAAGCCCGGCAAACGACGGACGGACGCGAAGGTTGATGCACCCGGGAAACACTCGGGGAGGACCGTGCCGGCGGGGTCGTTAACGGTCGCTTAGAGTTAATAAATCCCGCATCATTCCGGCTGATTCGAAGACTCGTACCCGGAGTGACGCGGCGATGAGCCGTATGTCGACGATCCTGATCGTCATCGCCATGGTGGTGACGGCGATTTCGCTCACCATCGTGCTGAACGTCCAGTTCGGTTTCACGCTCGGCCAGGCCGCCGTGCTGGGCCTTGCCGTGCTGTTCGGCCTCGCGCTCCTTCACGTGCACACCCAGCGCCGCAAGGACCGGGAATGGCTGGAGATGCGGATCCGCGAGATCTCCGCGGTGGCCGGGGACGTGAACAGCGAGATCGACACGGTCGCCTCCAGGCTCGCGCGCATGGAGAACAGCCTCGGCGAGCGGATCCGCGAGGAGAACGAGCCGCTGGCCGCCGAGGTTGAGGTGATCGGCCGGCTGATGAAGCAGGTGGCCGACGCGCTGGCCGAGGTCGAGACGCGCATGGAGCGACGCGTTGACGAGGTGTCCGCGCGGGTGGATCAGCCCCGGCTGCCGCCACCGCAGGCGGCCGCCCAGGCCGTGCGGATGGCCCAACATTCGCAGGCTCAGGCCCTTCCGCCGTCGCCGGCGCATGGCCAGCCGCAGGGCGGTTTTGCACCGCCGTCCCGTGCCGCGCGCCCGGACGTGGGACGCGCCGACGGCCAGGCGCCCGAGCCCTACCTCCATCCGCCCCAGGCCCCGTCCGCCCACCCGCAATCCTATCAGGCGCCGCCCGTGATGCCGGCGGAGCCGCTGGTGCCGCGCGCCGAAGCGGCCGGGCTCAGCCACGGCCTCGGACCGATGCTCGCCGGCAGCGGCGCGCCGCCAGCGGCATCCGGGCAGGACGACAACGCGGCGCGGCTGCCGAGCCCGTTCGAGCGGGAGGTGGAGGCGCTGATCCGCGGCGAGCGGATCGAGGTGCATCTGCAGCCGATCGTCACCTTGCCCCAGCGCAAGGTGCGCTACTACGAGGTGTTCACGCGCCTGCGCGCCGCCGACGCCCGGCTGATCCCGGCGGCGGAGTTCCTGCCGGCGGCGGAGGCGCGCCGGGTGGTGTCGCGGCTCGACACCTTCCAGGTGATCCGCTCGTTCCAGATCCTGAAGCGGCTGACCCAGCGCAACCGCGACATCGGCATCTTCGTGAACCTCAGCGTCGCCTCGCTGATGGACGCCACCTTCTTCCGCGAGTTCCAGACCTTCCTGGTCCAGAACAAGGGGATGGCCGACCTCGTCCAGTTCGAGTTCACCGAGCAGGCGGTGCGCGACCTCGGACCGCTGGAGATGGAAAGCCTCGCCGGCCTTGCCGATTACGGCTACCGCTTCTCGCTGGACAATCTGGTGGACACCCGTCTCGATCTGCAGCGCCTGCACGAGATCGGCTTCCGGACCATCAAGATCGCCGCCGACCGGCTCCTCGGCCGGGCGCCGTTCGTGGCCGGCGACATCCACCCGGCCGACCTTTCCGGCCACCTGGGGCGCGCCGGCTACACCCTTGTGGTGGACCGGATCGAGCAGGAGACCCAGGTGGTCGACCTCCTCGACTACGAGGTGAAGTTCGCCCAGGGCAACCTCTTCTCCGCCCCCCGCCAGGTGCGCCCGGAGATCCTCGGGCAGGCGGCCGGACCGGCCGCGGGCCAGGGCGGACCGGTGCGCGCCGGTTCCAAGGCGGGTGGCCGCTGACCGCAGACCGGCGCGCTCCGCCTGCGGCGGTCAGCCCTCCGACGGCCCCACGGTGATCACCGTCAGCGGTCCGGAGAGGATCCGCTGGGCCGCGCGCTTCACGTCCTCGAGGGTCACGGCTTCCACCAGGGCGTTGCGGTTGGCGAAATAGTCGATCGGCAGGTCGTCGAGCTGCAGGCCGACGAGCTGCTGGGAGATCTTGCCGGACGAGTCGAACCGGAGCGCGTAGCTGCCGGTCAGGTAGGTCTTGGCGTCGGCGAGCTCCTGCTCGGTCGGCCCGTCCTCGGCCATGCGGCGGAACTCCTCGGTCATCAGCTCCACGGTCGCGGCGGTCTGCTCCGTGCGGGTGGAGGTGCCGGAGAGGAAGACGCCGGCATGCTCGTAGGTGGCGAGCGCGCTCCAGACCGAATAGGCGAGCCCGCGCTTCTCGCGCACCTCCTCGTAGAGCCGCGACGAGAAGGTGCCGCCGCCGAGGATGTGGTTCACCACGAAAGCCGCCATGAAGTCCGGGTCGTCGCGCTTGATGGCGGGCGTGCCGAAGCGGATGACGGTCTGCGGGCTGGGCAGGGCCTCGCTCAGGCGGTCGCCGGTGACGGGCGTCACCTCGGCCACGGGCGTCAGCTCGGCGGTCGCGGGAAGATGGCCGAAGGCCCGGTCCAGGAGCGGGCCGAGCTCCTCCGCGGTGATGTCTCCGACCACGCCGATGACCAGGTTGTCGCGGGCGAACTTGGTCTGGTGATAGGCGACGAGGTCGTCGCGGGTGATGGCCCCGACCGTTTCCACCGTTCCCTCCACGGGGCGAGCGTAGGGGTGCCCGGGAAAGGTCGTCTCGGCAAAGAGACGGGACGCGATCGATTCCGCGTCGGTCTGGCGGCTGCGGATGCCGGCGATCACCTGGGTGCGGATGCGGTCGAGCGGCTCCGCGTCGAAGCGCGGGCTGGAGAGCGCCAAGGCCAGAAGGTCGAAGGCCGCCTCCTTGCGGGTGGAGAGCGTGCCGAGCGAGCCGGTGAAAGCGTCCCGGCTGGCGTCGAAGCCGATCCGGACGGCCGTCTCCTCCAGGCGGCGCTTGAAGGCGTCCGCGTCGAGGTCGCCCGCGCCTTCGTCGAGAAGGCCGGACATCAGGTTGGCGAGGCCGGGCTTGGTCTGCGGATCCTGGGAGGAACCGCCGCGGAAGGCAAAATCCATGGCGACGAGCGGAACCGCGTCCTCGGAGACGAGCCAAGCCTTGATGCCGCCGGGGCTGACGACCTCCTGGACGGTGGCGGCGGCCTGGACGGGGACGGGCAGGGCGGCGACCACCAGGGCGAGGGCGCCGAGGGTGGCGGCGCGGATGCGGCCGGAAAGGGTGGGGATGGGCATCATGGGGTGCAACTGCCGTGTCGAATGGAAGGTCGGGAGGCGGGGAACGGTCACGACCGCTCTTCCGGCGGCGCGTTCCGCAGGTAGCCGACGACGGCCGCCTTCGGGTCGAACGCCGCGGCGGCGGCCTCGATGTCGGCGCGGGTGAGGGCCCGGATCGCCGCCGGCCAGGTCTGAACCTCCGCCACGGTGCCGCCGATCGCCAGGGTGGAGCCGAAGATCCGTGCGAGCGCCTGCTGGCTGTCCTGGGCATAGACCGTGTCGGCCTCCAGGCGCGCCTTGGCACGGTCGATCTCCTCGTCGGTGAGCCGCTCCTTCAGGATGGTCGCGAAGGCGTCCATCAGTTCGGTGCGCATCGTCTCCAGGCTGACGCCCTCGCGCGGGGCGGCGTAGAGGGTGAACTGCGCCTGATCGCGGAAGCCGGACTGGTAGGCGGCGCCGGCCCCGGTCGCGAGCTTCCGGTCGATGACGAGGTCGCGGAAGAGGAGGCTGGTGGACCCGCCGCCGATCGCCTCGGCGAGCACGTCGAGCGCCTCGGCCTCGCCCGGCTCGGCCAGCCGGTAGCTGTCGACCAGCCAGGTGATCTGGACGCTCTCCTGCTGGACCTTGGGATCGGCGTGGCTGACCTCGCGCGGGGTCTCCAGGATGGGGGCGAAGGGGCGCTCGCGGACCGGCGGTTCGGCGCGCCGGGGCACCTTGCCGTAGGTCTCCTCGGCAAGGCGTCGCACCTCCTCGGTCGTCACGTCGCCAGCGACCACCAGGATGGCGTTGTTGGGCGTGTAGAAGCGGTCGTAGAAGGCGATCGCGTCCGTACGGTCGAGGGCGGCGATCTCGTCCACATAGCCGATGATCGGAATGCCGTAGGGGTGCTGCAGGTAGAGCACCGCATCGAGACCCGTGCCCAGGATGGCGCCCGGCTCGCTGTCGATCCGCATGGCGCGTTCCTCCAGCACCACCTGGCGCTCGGGCGCGACGTTCTCGTCGGTCAGCACCAGGTTCTGCATGCGGTCGGCTTCGAAGCCCATCATGCGGCCGAGGTGCTCCTTGGCGACGCGCTGGTAGTAGGCCGTGTAGTCGTAGGAGGTGAACGCGTTCTCCTGGCCACCCAGCTCCGTCACCACCCGGCTGAACTCGCCCTCCGGGTGAGTGCTCGTGCCCTTGAACATCAGGTGTTCCAGGAAGTGCGCGATGCCGGACTTGCCGGGCGGCTCGTCGGCGGACCCGACCTTGTACCAGATCATGTGGGTGACGACTGGTGCGCGCCGGTCCGGGATGACCACCACGTCGAGCCCGTTGTCGAGGGTGAAGGTGGAGACGTCGGCGCCGATCACCGGGGCCGGCGTGGTCTCCACCGGGCTCGGCGCGGTTTCGGACACGGTCGAAGGCGCCGTCTGGGCGAGCGCCGGTGGAATCGGGGCAAGGCAGACGGCCAGCGCGAGCGCGACGGCGAGGGAGCGGCGGCGGTCCGGTCCATGCTCGGGCCGATGGGCAGTCGCAATCGCCATGAGGTGTCTCCAGATCGAACCAAGGTGTCCAAGGGTTCCCGGCGGCACGGCCCAGGATCCCGTCAGCCTGTGCGGCGGATGGTGGCGAAATATAGGGCGCGGCCGGAAGGGGGCGATTAATTTTCCGTCATCAAACCCGGAGACGGCGCGCGACCGCCGAGGATCGCAAGGTCCGTCGAATGCAAAAGACCCGCGCCGGTGCCGGGCGCGGGCCTGATCGACGATGTGCCGAACGCGTGCTGGATGGGGCCGGCAGCGACGGGCCGACCGGTCAGCCGCCGAACCAGCTGAAGAGGCCCTTCTTCGGGCCGGTCGGGGCCGGCTCGGAAACGGGAGCGTTCGGAGCGGGCTCCAGGTAGGTGACCGGCGGCTCCACCAGGGCGCGGCGGCGCGGGGTGCCGTTGGCGTCGTAGATGCCGTCACTGGTGATCTGCACCTGCGGCGCGCGCAACTGGCTCGGCTTCAGCGGCTGGGCCGGGTCGCGCTCGCCGTCGTAGAACTGGGGATCGATCGGGCCGGAGCGGGCTGCTAGCCGCGTGCCGAGGAGTTCGGACGGCGGGATGACCTCCGCGCCGCCTTCGCCGTTGGCCTTCTCGCGCCCCGCGTTGCGGGCTTCCGCCTCGCGCAGGCGGCGGGCGGAGGCGACCTCCGGGTCCACCGGCCAGTCGGCCGTGGCGGCCTGGCGGGGATCCTCCGGCGGCGCCAGGGCGGCGGTGCTCGGCGGCACCACCAGCGGCGCACGGGGGTTGTACTGGATCGGAAGCTGGCGGGACGGAACGGCGCCGAGGCTCTCCATGATCGAGCGGCCCATGGAGGGGTTCGGCAGTTCGGTTTCCGGGTCGTCCTCGTCGACGGTGGTGCCCATGGCGGCGCAGGCGCCGAGGCCGAGGCCGAGTAGGGCCACTGCGGCCAGACGCTTCGAGAAGTCGATCATGTCCATGCGTTCCGCTCGCCCTCAACCACCGCCCGGCCAAGACCCGGCCGGGATCATCCCGTGTTTGCCGTCGGACCGGGCCGGACCGCAGGACTGCGGCGCCATCCGATCTCAGGCGCAACCGGCGTTAGCCGCCGTTTGCGGCGTCGCTGTGACCGGGACGGAAGGAGTCATACAGGAGCCCGATGACCCCCGCAACGATCCACGCATCGGCCAGGTTGAACACATACCAGCTGAAGCCGAAGCCGTGCAGGTAGACGAAATCGACGACGGCGCCGTGGATTACCCGGTCGATCAGGTTGCCGATGGCGCCGCCGACGATGAGGCCGAGCGAGACCGCCGTCAGCATCTTGTCGGCCCGGCGCAGCCAGACGGCGAGGGCGATCACCGCCACCACGGTGAAGCCGACCAGGAGCCAGCGGCCGATCCCGGACTCCTGCTGGAACAGCCCGTAGGAGATGCCCCGGTTCCAGACCAGCACGAAGTCGAGGAAGGGCGCGACCTTGATCTCGCCCCCCATCGGCAGGTCGGTGCCGAACAGCACCCAGATCTTGGTGACCTGGTCGAGGAGGAGACCCACGACCGCCGTCAGGATGCCGGCGCGGGCCACCCGTTCGCTCACCACCATGGACGCGTCGCTCATTCGGCGGCCGCCTGCGCCCGGTCATACTCGCGCATCGCCTCGGCGTCGCGGAGCGTCAGGTCCGGATAGTCCGGATCGCTGCCGACCTCCGGAAGCACCTTCCACGAGCGCGCGCACTTGCGGCCCTCGGCCTTCGTCGGCACCACCGCCACCTCCGCCACGTCGTCGAGACGGAAGGCACCGTCCGGCGCCGGGGCGTCCGTCACGGTGATCTGGGACGTGATGCAGATCTCGGCGAGGTCGAGGTCGGCGACGGCGGCCATCAGCGCCGGGTCGGCGATATGGACGACCGGCGCGGCCTCCAGCGACGAGCCGATCCGCTTGGCGGCGCGCTCCACTTCCAGGGCGCCCGTCACCACGCGGCGCACGCGCCGCACCTTGGCCCACTTCTCCGCCAGCGCCTCGTCGGCCCAGGCCGCCGGGATGTCGGGGAAGAGCTCCAGGTGGACCGAGCCGGTGTCAGACGGATGCCGGTCGAGGAAGGCCTCCTCCATGGTGAAGGGCATCATCGGGGCGAGCCACTTCACGAGGCTGTCGAACAGCCGGTGCACCACATAGAGCGAGGCCTTGCGGCGGAGACTCGAAGCCGGGTCGCAGTAGAGCGCGTCCTTGCGGACGTCGAAGTAGAAGGCCGACAGCTCCACCGTCATGAAATGCATCAGCTGGGCATGGATGCGCTTGAAGTCGAAGTCCAGATAGGCCTGCCGCACCAGCCGGTCGAGCTCGGTCAGCCGGTGCAGCATCAGCCGCTCCAACTCCGGCATGTCGGCCAGCGCCGGCTCCGTGCCGTCGAAGTGGGCAAGGGTGCCGAGCATCCAGCGCAATGTGTTGCGGATCTTCCGATAGGCGTCGGTGTTGGTGTCGAGGATCTTCTTGCCGATGCGCAGATCGTCCGAGTAGTCGGTCGACACCACCCAGAGCCGGAGGATGTCGGCGCCCGCCTTGTCGATCACCTCCTGCGGCGTTGTCGTGTTGCCGAGGGACTTCGACATCTTGCGCCCCTCCTCGTCGAGCACGAAGCCGTGGGTGAGCACGGCGTCGTAGGGCGCGCGGCCGCGCGTCCCGCAGCTTTCAAGGAGCGACGAGTGGAACCAGCCGCGGTGCTGGTCGGAGCCTTCCAGGTAGAGGTCGGCGGGCCACTTCAGGTCCGGCCGTTCGGCAAGGCAGAAGGCATGGGTGGAGCCGGAGTCGAACCAGACGTCCAGGATGTCGCGCACCTGCTCCCACTGGGCGACGTCGTCCACGAAGCCGTCGAGGAACCGGTCCTTGGCGCCGTCGGCGAACCAGGCGTCGGCCCCTTCCGCCTCGAAGGCGGCCTTCAGGCGGGCCACATAGGCGTCGTTGCGGTCGAAATCCGGGCCGGGGATGAGCTGGCCGGTCTCCGTGTTGCGGAATACCGCGATCGGTACGCCCCAGGCGCGCTGGCGGCTCATCACCCAGTCTGGCCGGTTCTCGATCATGGAGCGCAGGCGGTTCTGCCCGGCGGCGGGCACGAAGCGCGTCTCGTCGATCGCCGTGAGGGCGCGGTCGCGGAGCGTGTCGCCCTCGCCGGCGATGTCGCGGTCCATGTGGATGAACCACTGCGGCGTGTTGCGGAAGATGACCGGCTTCTTCGATCGCCAGGAGTGCGGGTACTGGTGCTTCAGCCGGCCGCGCGCCACCATGGCGCCGGCTGCGGCCAGTGCCTCGATGACCGCCTGGTTGGCGTCGCCCTTCTCGCCCTTGTCGGTGATGACGCGGCGACCGGTGAGGCCCGGCGCATCCTTGGTGAAGAAGCCGTCGTCGTCGACCGTGAACGGGATGGTGACGTCGATCGCCCGGGCGGCGAGGTTGCGGGCCTCCTCCATCCAGATCTCGAAGTCCTCCCGGCCGTGGCCCGGGGCGGTGTGCACGAAGCCGGTGCCGGCGTCGTCGGTCACGTGGTCGCCGTCGAGCATGGGCACGTCGAACTGATAGCCGCCATCGAGACCCTTCAGCGGGTGGGCGCAGACGATGGAGCGCAGGTGCTCGGCCGTCACGTCCTGCCGGCGCTCGAAGGCGGTGACCTTGGCGGCTTTCATGACGCCCTCGGCGAGCGCGTCGGCGAGGATGTAGACGTCGCCGGTCTTCGCCCAGTTGGTCTCGGGCGCTTCGGTGACGGCGTAGAGGCCGTAGGCGATCTTGTGGCTGTAGCTGATGGCGCGGTTGCCCGGGATGGTCCAGGGCGTGGTGGTCCAGATCACCACGCTGGCGTCCATGAGCGAACCGGCCCAGGCAAAGCGTGCCTTCTCGGCAGGCGTCGCGTCGTCGTAGAGCTTCGGCACGCCGCGCACCTTGGTGACCGGGAAGCGCACGAAGATCGTGTCCGACTGGTAGTCCTGGTATTCCACCTCGGCCTCGGCGAGGGCGGTCTTCTCCACCACCGACCACATCACCGGCTTCGATCCGCGGTAGAGCTGGCCGGTGACGGCGAACTTGAGAAGCTCGGCCGCGATCACCGCCTCGGAGGCGAAGGCCATGGTGGTGTAGGGCGTCTTGAAGTCGCCCTCGACGCCGAGCCGGCGGAACTCGGCGGCCTGCACGCCGATCCAGTGCTCCGCGTAGTCGCGGCACTCGCGGCGGAAGTCGTTGATCGGCACCTCGTCCTTGTTGCGGCCGGACGCGCGGTATTGCTCCTCCACCTTCCACTCGATGGGCAGGCCGTGGCAGTCCCAGCCGGGGACATAGTTGCTGTCCTTGCCCATCATCTGCATGGAGCGGGTGATCACGTCCTTCAGGATCTTGTTGAGGGCGTGGCCGATGTGCAGGTTGCCGTTGGCATAGGGCGGGCCGTCGTGAAGCACGAACTTCTCGCGGCCCGTCGCGGTCTCGCGCAGGCGCCTGTAGAGGTCCATGCCGTCCCAGCGGGCGATGATCTGCGGCTCCTTCTGCGGCAGGCCCGCGCGCATCGGGAACTCGGTCTTCGGCAGGAAGAGGGTGTCGGCGTAGTCGCGGCCTTCGGCAGCGGGACGGTCGGTCATCGGAGATCTCTGAAACAGGAGGAAGCGGTCGCTTGCGGATCCTTGAGGCCGCGCTCCGGCCCAAGGCCCGCCGTCGGGCGAAAAGTCCCGGTCCCCGAGGTCGCCTTGGTCAGGCGCGTCGCGTCGGGGCCGGGCGGCTAATTCGCGCCCACAGAGAAGCAAAGAGGTCGATCGCGAGCCGTGTGCACATGGCGCGGTGTTCTAGCGGGAATGAGGGCGGAAAGAAAGTCGGCTCGTCACGCGACAACAGCGATCCGACAGAGGATGCTGCGACATTGCGGAATAGGGTGGGGTGGACTAAGTCTAGTGGACTAAGTCCGATAGCCAAGGCCGCGCTGCCATGATCGTGAACCTTCATGAAGCCAAGACCCACCTGTCTCGACTCGTCGAACGGGCAGCCAGCGGCGAAGACGTCATCATTGCCAAGGCGGGACGCCCGCTCGTCCGGCTAATTCCCATCGATGATCCGGCGCCTATCGGTCCTCGGCGACTCGGGTTTCTCACCGGCTTGGTCCAGATCCCAGACGACTTCGACACGATGGGTGAAGCGGCGATCGCCGCCTCTTTCGAGGGAGAGGACCTGCCGTCCGACGCGAAGGACTTATGAAAGTCCTGCTCGACACACACCTTCTGCTCTGGGCAGCGGCGGCGCCGGACCGCCTCTCGCCGACAGCGAAGACTTTGATCGAAGATTCGCAAATTCGGGTCTGTTTCAGTCCGGCCAGCCTTTGGGAGATCGGTATCAAGCGGAGCCTAGGCCGGGCCGATTTCACTGTGGATCCGCGCCTTCTGCGGCGCGGCCTGGTCGATAGCGGTTATCTGGAACTGCCGATCACGGCCGAGCACGCTCTCGCGGTCGACACGCTGCCGCCGATCCATAAAGACCCATTCGACCGCATCCTTCTGGCGCAAGCGAGCGTCGAGGGCATCGTGCTGTTGACGTCGGATGTGACGGTCGCACGCTACCCCGCGCCAGTGCGGCTCGTCTGACGGCTCACCCACCGATCCTGTCGAACAGCAATGCGCGGTCGAGCGGGGTCAGCGGCGTGAGGGCGGAGAGGGCGGCGCGGGCCTCGGCGCTGTCCTGGTCCATCTGGGCGACGAGGGCGCCAATTCCGTCGAACTTCATCTCGGGGCGGAGATAGGTCACGGGCGTGACGATCACCGTCTTGCCGTAGAGGTCGCCCGTGTAGTCGAACACGTGCGTCTCGAACACCGCCGCGCCGTTGTCGAACGTAGGGCGGCGGCCGAAGCTGGCGACGCCGGGACGGGCGATGCCGTCGATTTCGATCATCACCGCGTAGATGCCATGGGCGAACCGGGCCGTCGCCGGCAGGCGCACGTTGGCGGTGGGATAGCCGATGGTGCGGCCGCGCTTGTCGCCGTGCACCACCTCGGCCTCGAAGAACCAGCGGTAGCCGAGCAGCCCGGCGGCCTCGCCGATCCGGCCCGCCTCCAGAGCCTCGCGGACGCGGCTCGACGACACGGCCGTGCCGCCTTCGTCGGAGAAGGGCTCCACCACGGTCACGCCGAAGCTGTGCCGAAGGCCGGCCTCGGCGAGAAGCGTCGGCGAGCCGGACCGGCCGGCGCCGAAGTGGAAGTTCCAGCCGACAGCGACGCTGCGCGCCTTGGCGCCCTCCACCACGACTTTTCGGACAAAGGCATCGGCCGGGGTCGCCGCGAAGGCGCGATCGAACCCGATGGTCACCATGCCGTCGAGACCGAGGGCGTCGGCGATTCGCGCCTTGGCGATCGGGCTCGTCAGGCGGAACACCGGCTGGTCGGGTCGGAACACGTCGCGCGGGTGCGGCTCGAAGGTCAGCACCAGGGCGGGCCGTCCATCCGCCTCGGCGGCCGCCAGCACCTTTTCCAGCACCGCCTGGTGGCCGCGATGCATGCCGTCGAAGTTCCCGATCGCCACATGCGCGTCGGTGAGCGACGGGTCCAGATCGGCGAAGGACGACACACGGAAAGGGCGGGGGCGGGCGAGGCCTGTCATCTTATCCCGGAACGCTCGGATGCATGGGCGGACCGTGCATGCCCAGGCTCGTCAGGTCAAGCGCCCAGGGGGCAGGCACCCCAAGCCATGCGCGGCTCGCAGGGCTCGGGTCACGGCAGAAGGCTTCCGGCCGGCAGATCGGCCCGGCGCGGCACCATCACCACGGCCTCGCCATCGAGCACCACCGTGGCGTCCACCCGCGCTTCGCAGGCGAGACGGCAGCGGCCGCCCTTCTCGATGAGCTCGGCGACCTCGACCGCCACCTCGATCACGTCGCCGATGCGCACCGGCGCCTTGAACTTCAGCGTCTGCGACAGATAGACCGCCCCAGGTCCCGGCAGGCGCATGCCGAGGATCGCGGAGATCAGGCTGGCCGTGTAGAGGCCATGCGCGATGCGGCCGCCGAATCGGGTCTGGGCGGCGAAGTGCTCGGACAGATGGATCGGATTGCGATCACCGGAGATCTGGGCGAAGCCGATCACGTCTGAATCCATAACCGTTTTCAGATAAGTCTCGCGCATGCCGACCTTCAGATCTTCAAAGCAATAGGCGGTGATCTCGTGGAATGCCATGCGCGGTGTCCTTCCGGTCCAATTCAGTGCCCTCGCCGGGCTGAGAAAAACCCGACGGACTAGTGCCGGACAACAGGCCATTCGTCCATGTGGCATGGTGGCGAGCGCATGCGGACCGCGTCAAAGCAATGTTTGATCGTGAAGAATGGCGATTAACTCACTTTTCAGGTCCGTCAGGTAGGGTGGTTTCTAGCGCGGGGAGGCCTCAAGCGGCAGGTCGCCCTCGCTGTCATAACAACCGTCTCAAGAGGCTTGGTCGCGTCTCAGAGCGACACGGCGTTTTTGGAGTAGACGATGGCTCTGGACACTTCGATCCCGGTGCTCGTGGTCGACGACTACAAGACCATGATCCGTATCATCCGCAACCTGCTGAAGCAGCTCGGCTTCGAGGATGTGGACGAGGCCGCCGACGGCACCGAGGCGCTCGGCAAGATGCGCGAGCGCAAGTATGGCCTGGTCATCTCGGACTGGAACATGGAGCCCATGACGGGCTACGAGCTTCTCAAGCAGGTCCGGGCCGACACCAGCTTGGCCAAGACCCCGTTCATCATGGTCACGGCCGAGTCCAAGACCGAGAACGTGATCGCCGCCAAGAAGGCCGGCGTGAACAACTACATCGTGAAGCCGTTCAACGCGCAGACGCTGAAGGGCAAGATCGAGGCGGTGTTCGGCGATTGAGCCTGTCGTTTCACCGACGGGACGGTGCGAACGCCGCATCGCCCGTCCGTGACGCGGTGGACGACGAAGAAAGCCGGCCGGATACGCTTCGGACGGATGGTTGGCCAACCGGCATCGCTCGGGACCACCCCCTTAAGACCCATACATCGCCACCAGGCAAGTGAAATGAGTTCGGCATGCAAGCGATAGATGCGTCCAAGGTCACCCAAATCATCGACTTCCTGAAGAACGGGCGACGCTCCGACGACGTGTCCCTTGAGGACGTGATGCGGCTCGCCGAGCTTATGGCCGAGTCGCTCCAGTCGTATTTCAAGTCGTTCGACGTCACGGTCTACCGCGAACTCGGCGCCATGGTGGACGAGATCTCGTCCATGAAGCGAGAGCTGTCCGAACTCCAGCTGTCGGACATGCGCCACCAGCGCATTCCGGAAGCCGGCCAGGAACTCGACGCCATCGTGGAGGCGACCGAGGCGGCCACGAACACCATCATGACCGCCGCCGAGGTGATCATGGCGGCCGACCCGTCCGACACCGAGGCCTACCAGGCGGTGGTCAACGAGCGCATCGTGGAGATCTTCGAGGCCTGCTCCTTCCAGGACATCACCGGCCAGCGCATCTCCAAGGTCGTGCGCACGCTCGGCCAGTTGGAGACCCGCCTCACCACGCTGGTGGAAAAGCTGAAGATCATGCAGATCACCGACGCCCCCAAGGAAGAGACCGAGGCGGAGCGCCGCCAGCGCGAGCTCATTCTGCACGGGCCTCAGCTTGCCGGCGAAGGGGTGAGCCAGAACGACGTCGACGCCTATTTCTGAGACGCCGCCGAACGAGCCATCGTCACCTTGATCCGGCCCGCCCTCGTGGCGGGCCTTTCGTTGTCCGGTGGATCTTGGACGGGCCCGGCGTCCGCCGGGTTGGCCGCTGTCACCAGACCAGGCGGGGGAGGGCGGCCGTGACGGCGACGCCCTCGATCGCGAGCCGCTTAGCGACAAGCGCCGGATCGGGCGCGTCGGCGGGGCCGAAGTCGGCGGCGTGGATGCCGGCCGTCACCATCAGCACGCCGATGCCCTGCCCGAAGGCGCCCTTCACGTCGGTCGGCAGCGCGTCGCCGATGGCGAGGATCCGCTCCTTCGGGATCGACCGGCCGGAGAGCCGATTGAGCGTGCCGATCGCCACCTCGTAGACCGGTGCGTGCGGCTTGCCGACGATCATCACCCGGCCGCCCATTTCCGCGTAGAGCTGGGCGATCGCCCCGGCGCAGTAGATCAGCCGGTCGCCGCGCTCCACCACGATGTCCGGGTTGGCGCAGATGAAGGTGACGTCCCGGGCAAGCATGCGCGAAAGCGAGGCCCGGTAGTCCTCCGGCGTTTCGGTCTCGTCGTCGAAGAGGCCGGTGCAGACGACGATCTCGGCCTCGTCCTCGGAGACCAGCGTCAGGTCGAGGCCGGCGAAGAGCGGCAGGTCGCGGTCCGGGCCCAGATGATAGGCCCGCTTGGCGCCGCCTTCGGCGAGCAGCGTCCGGCACACGTCGCCGGAGGTCACGATCGCATCGTAGGCGCTGCGGGGGATCTTGTAGCGATCGAGGATGACCTCGATCTCCGCCGCCGGCCGGGGCGCGTTGGTGAGGAGCACCACCTTGTTGCCGGTCTCGGCCCGGTAGCGGGCGAGCGCCTCTCCGGCGGCCGCATAGCCGATCACACCGTTGTGGAGCACGCCCCAGACGTCGCAGATAAGCCCGTCGAAGCGGGCGGCGAGGGTGGCAAGGCCAGGGACGAAAGGGACGGTCTGCATGGGGACAGGCAGTAGTCAGGGAGCGTGACCGGGTCAAGACAGGGTTTCGCTCCACGGCCGAATCCGCGATGGTCGGACCCCGTTCCCTTCCGGTCCGCCGATCCCATGCCCGTCCGCCAGCTCTCCGAGACCACCGTCAACCGCATCGCCGCCGGCGAGGTGGTGGAACGTCCCGCGAGCGTGGTGAAGGAACTGGTGGAGAACGCCCTCGACGCCGGGGCCACCCGCGTGGAGGTGGTGACCGCCGGCGGCGGCAAGACGCTCGTCCGCGTCACCGACAACGGGTCGGGCATGACGAAGGACGACATCGTCCTTGCAGTGCAGCGCCACTGCACCTCCAAGCTTTCCGAGGACGACCTCCTCGACATCCGCACCCTCGGCTTTCGCGGCGAGGCGCTGCCGTCCATCGGGTCGGTCGCCGAACTCGCCATCGAGACGCGCCACCGGGCGGAACCGCACGGCTGGGCGCTCTCGGTCTCAGCCGGCGAAACGTCGGAGGTCCGCCCGGTAGGCCTGACCGAAGGCACCCGGATCGAGGTGCGCAACCTCTTCTTCGCGACGCCCGCGCGGCTGAAGTTTTTGAAGACCGACCGGGCCGAGGCCGGCGCCGTGACGGAGATCGTCAAACGCCTGGCACTCGCCCATCCGGCGGTGCGCTTCCAGCTCTCCGGCTCCGACCGCTCCACCCTCGACCTGCCGGCCGTCCGCGACGGGGCGAGCGAGGCGCGGATCGCCCAGGTGATGGGGGCGGAGTTCGTGGAGAACGCGGTGCCGGTCGTCGCCGACCGGGAGGGCGTCCGGCTCACCGGGCTCGCCGGGCTCGGCACCTACCAGAAGGCGAACGCGCTCGCCCAGTATCTCTTCGTCAACGGCCGGCCCGTGCGCGACAAGCTGCTGATGGGCGCCATCCGCGCCGGCTACGCGGACGTGATGGCGCGCGATCGCTTCCCGGCCGTCGCCCTCTACGTGGATCTCGATCCGCACGAGGTGGACGTCAACGTGCACCCGACCAAGGCGGACGTGCGCTTCCGCGACCCGGGCCTCGTGCGCGGGCTCGTGGTCGGCGCGCTCCGCCATGCGCTCGCCGCCGCCGGCGCCCGGGCCGCCTCGACCCATGGCGCGGCGACGCTGCACACCTTGGCGCTGTCCGCCGGCACCGCCGCGCCCATGCGGCGCTCAGGGGGAGGGGGCGGTGGCTTCGGCGCGCGGCCGATGGGCTTCGACTGGCGGACCGCGCCGCTCCGCCCGCTCGACGACGTGCTGCCGCCGGGCGGCCTGGGTGAGCCTGCCCAGACGCCCTACGCGCCGGTCGAACGCGGCGACGCGCTGGCCCGTCCGGCTCAGGCCGCCTTCGACGCGGTGTCAGAGGCCGTGTCAGCCGATGCGCGCGCCGGCATCGGGGAACCGGCGCCGGAGGCGGTGGCGCGTCCGCTCGGCGCGGCGCGCGCGCAACTGCACGGCACCTACATCGTGGCGCAGACCGGCGACGGCCTCGTCATCGTCGATCAGCACGCGGCCCACGAACGGCTCGTCTACGAGCGCCTGAAGGCGCAGCTTGCAAGCCGGGTGGTGACCCAGATGCTGCTGATCCCGGACATCGTGGACATGCCCGAGGAGGACGCCGACCGGCTCCTCGCCCGCGCCGAGGAACTCGCCGAACTCGGCCTCGTCGTGGAAGGCTTCGGACCGGGCGCCGTGGCGGTGCGCGAGGTGCCGGCGCTCCTCGGCGCGGTGGATGCCGCCGGTCTCGTCCGCGACATCGCCGACGATCTCGCCGAATGGGACCAGGCGACCCGGCTCAAGGAGCGGCTCGACCATGTGGCCGCCACCATGGCCTGCCACGGCTCCGTACGCGCCGGCCGCCGGCTCCGGCCGGAGGAGATGGATGCGCTCCTCCGCGAGATGGAGGCGACCCCCGCCGCCGGCCAGTGCAACCACGGCCGGCCCACCTTCGTGGAGCTGAAGCTCGCCGACATCGAACGCCTGTTCGGCCGCCGCTGAGGGCGGGCGTGTCAGCGCGTCGGGTGGGCCAGTCCGGCTGTCTGCGCGCCGGGTGCCGCAGGTTCCAGGCAGCCGAGATCGGCGAGTGTCGCCCGAACCGCGGCGTCGAGCGGGGTGTGCGGTTCCGCGCCGAGCGTGGCGACCAGCCGGTCGTTGACCAGCCGGGCCGGGGACGACCAGAAGTACCGCATCTCGGCAAGCTCCCGGAAAAGCGGGACGAACGGGCCGACAAGCCGCATCAGGGTCCAGGGCAGCGCCTTCACCGGCAGGTCCTGCGCGCCGAGGGCCCGGCGGATCGCCTGGATCATGGCGGTGCCGTCCGCGTCCCAGTGCCCCGCCATGTGATAGGTGGCGAACGAGGCGAGATCGTCCCGCTCGAGGAGGCGCACCATCGTTTCCGCCACGTCCGGCAGATAGGCCCACTGGTGGCCGACGCCGGGGCGGCCCGGATAGGTGATGGCGCGCGGCCGGACGCCCGGCGTCACCAGCGCCTGCGAGAACCAGTTGTTGCCGGCCCGCGGTCCGAAATAGTCGCCGGCCCGGACGACGAGGGCGGTGGCCTTGCCGTAGTTGGCGGCTGCCGCGAGCCGCCGTTCCATCTCGGCCCGGATCGCCCCCTTGCGGGTGAGCGGGCGCTGGGGGGATCGCTCGTCGATGCGGGCCAGAACGTCCGGTCCGTAGTTGTAGACCGTGCCCGGCAAGAGGATGCGGGCGCCGTTCGCCTCGGCGGCCGCGATGGTGCTGTCCAGCATGGGAAGCACCAGCTTGCCCCAGTGGCGGTAGCCCGGCGGGTTGACCGCGTGCACGATCAGGTCGGCGCCGTCCGCCGCAGTCCGCACGTCGGCGGGTCGGAGCGCATCGCCGACAACCCAGGCGATGCCGTCCCGCTGACCTGTCCGGCTCGCGTCGCGGGTCATGCCGCGCACCGTCCATCCGTCCGCAACGAGGCGCCGCGCCACCGCGCCGCCGATCCCGCCCGTCGCCCCGAGCACCAGGGCCGTCTGTGTCCGTGTCATGTCCCGTGTCTCCGCGTGTTGCGATGACCGGAAGATGGCGCCGCGCTCGAACATAAGAAATTGTGGAAAAGCGTTCGGTTGCTATACGATTTTCGATGAGCGCCGATGGCGTTTCATGGACCCGAACGGGAGGTTGCCCATGACCGTCGAACCGGGTTGGGATCTCTATCGCACGTTTCTGAGCGTTGTTGAGGAGGGCTCCCTGTCCGGGGCGGCGCGGGCGCTTGGTGTGACGCAGCCGACCGTGTCCCGACACATCGACGCCCTGGAGGCCTTTCTCGGCTACGACCTCTTCCTCCGGACGCAGCGCGGGCTGCTGCCGACCGAAGCCGCAAACGACCTCCGGCCGCATGCCGAACGGCTCGCCGCCGCGGCCGCCGCCCTGGTGCGCGCGGCCTCGGGCCACGGCACGGCCGTCCACGGCACCGTGCGGGTGAGCGCCAGCGATGTGGTCGGCGTGGAAATCCTGCCGCCGATCCTGGCGGACCTCAGGCTGCGCCATCCCGATCTCACGGTGGAACTGGTGCTGACCGATGCGGTGGAGGACCTGTTGCGCCGTGACGCGGACGTGGCGGTGCGGATGGTGGACCCGACCCAGACGGCGCTGGTCGCCCGGCGCGTCGGGGTGCTGCCGCTCGGGCTCCATGCCCATCGGCGCTATCTGGAGCGGCGCGGGCGGCCGGAGAGCCTGGCCGACCTCGCCGGTCACGACCTGATCGGCTTCGACCGGCAGACCGCCGCCGTGCGCGCCATCGCGGCGCGGCTCGGCCTGCCGGAGGCGACGTCCTTCGCGCTCAAGGTGGACAGCAATGTCGCCCAACTTGCCGCCGTCCGGGCGGGCGTCGGCATCGGCATCTGCCAAGTGGGCGTTGCCCGGCGCGACCCGGACATGGTCCGCCTGCTGGCGGAGGCCGTCTCGCTCGACCTTCCGGTGCATGTGGTGATGCACGAGGACCTTCGATCGAGCCCACGCTGCCGGGCGGTGTTCGATGCCCTGGTGAGCGGCCTCTCGGCGGCGGTGCGCGCGGCCGCCTGACCGGTTCCGAACCGGTGGATGTCGCGCGGCGCCCTCAGCCGAGGCGGGCGAACTGCACCTGGGTGTCTCCGTAGTCGCGGCGGTCCAGCGGTTCGAGGCCGGCGGGCCAGGCGATCTCGGCTTTGCCGGTCTCCTCCACGACGACGAGCGCGCCGGGGGCGAGCCAGCCGCCGGACAGGAGACTGGCGAGAGCGCGGTCGGCGAGGCCCTTGCCGTAGGGCGGGTCGAGGAAGGCGAGGGTGTAGGGCTCCGCCGGGCCGATGACGCCCATGCCGGTGGCGTCGCGCCGGAAGATGCGCGTGGTGCCCATCAGGCCGAGCGCCTCCTGGTTCTGGCGGATGAGGCCGCGCGCCTCCGCCGCCTCCTCCACGAAGAGGCAGGTCTTGGCACCGCGGCTCATGGCCTCGAAGCCGAGCGCGCCGGTGCCGGCGAAGAGATCCATCACGCGGGCCTCCTCCAGAACCCGGTCGTAGCCGTGTTCCAGGATGTTGAAGAGGCTCTCGCGCAGGCGGTCTGATGTCGGCCGGATGGCAAGCGAACCGGCCGGCGGCCCGGCGAGGGCCGTTCCCCGATACCTACCGCCGACGATCCGCATCCCGCCCTCTCGGTTTGCCGCCACCCGGTCCCGACCGGCCGCCGCCATCCGGCCGCGGTCGTCCGCCGCCCTGCGGGCGCGCCCCCCCGTCCGGCCGCCGGCTCTCGTCGCGCGGCGCCCGCGCGGGGGCGTCGCCGACGGGGCCGCGTCCCTTGGTCGGCCGCTCGGCGCGGGGCGCACCGCCGCGCCCTTCTGCCGGTCGCTCGGCGCGACCGGCTGCGGATCGCTCGGCGCGACCGGCTGCGGATCGCTCGGCTCGGCCGGTGGCTGGTCGCTCGGCTCGGCCGGTGGCTGGCCGCTCGGCGCGACCGGTAGCCGGCCGCTCGGCTCGGCCGGTGGCTGGCCGTTCAGCGCGACCGGTGGCTGGCCGCTCCGCTCTGCCGGATGCCGGCCGCTCTGCACGAGCGACGACAGCGCGTTCTCCGCGACCGGTGGCGGATCGTTCATCGCGCCCGCCGGACGGCCGCTCCGGGCGACCGGTGCGGCGCGGGCCGTCGCCGGTGTCGAGGCGGGTGTCGGGGCGCGGCTTGTCGGCGCGGGGCCGCTCCGGACGATCGGCGTCCGCCGCCCGCCCGCGCCCGCCAGTGGCCGGCCGCGCGCGCGCCTCGGTCCGGCCCGGCATGGGCGAGCCGGCGCGCTTCTCGCGGGCGAGCCGGATCTTCTCCGCGCGGCGGGATTCCGGACCGTCCACCTCGGGCTTCTCCCGGTCGCGGGTCTTGGCGGGGCGGGGCGCAGCGCCGGCGGCGCGGACCGGCCGCTTCGCCGGGCCGTCGACGTCCCGCGCCAGAGTACGGTCCGGCCGTTCGCGCGGCGCGGCGCGGGGTGTCTCGTCGAGGTCGCGTTCGCGACGGGGTCGCACCTCGCTGGAGAAGCGCATGTCACCGCGCGGCTTCGCCTTGACGTCGCCGCGGGTCGCCTGGCGCACCTCCGTCACGGCGCGCTCGCGCCGTTCGGCACCTTCCCGGGCCGAAAGCGTCAGGCGGTTGCGGCCCTGGTTGCGCTGGGCCGTCTCCTCGTTGGCGTGCTCGATGTCCGCCTCGTGCCGTCGCCGGCTGGAGCGGGCGTCGGGGCGGCGGCCGTCGGCGTTGCGGTCGCGGAGGGCGGGCGCGCGCTCGGCGCCCGGCCGGGCCGGCGCCTCCCGCTCGATCCGACGGGCCGGTGCGCGGACCCGCTCGGCGCGGGCTTCCGGCGGCTCGGCGTCGGGCCGGGGACGGCCGGCCGGCGCGCGGTCGCGGCGCATGGGCGTCGCGCCACCGGCGTCGTCCGCGTCGGCGGAGCGGCGGCTGCGGATCGGCATCTGCGGTAGCCGGTCCTCCTCGCGCACGGCGAAGTCGGCGCCGGACTGGGCCACCAGGGTCGGCCCCAGCTGCTCCTTGAGGACGCGGCGGGGAACCTCCTCGACGGCACCGTCGTCCAGGTCGCCGAGCTGGAACGGCCCGAAGGAGACCCGGATGAGGCGCGTGACGTCGAGGCCGAGATGGCCGAGGATGTTCTTCACCTCCCGGTTCTTGCCTTCGCGAAGGCCCATGGAGAGCCAGGCGTTGACGCCCTGCTTGCGCTCCAGCGTCGCCTCCACGGCCCCGTAGAGGATGCCGTCGATGGCGACGCCGTCGCGGAGCTTGTCGAGTTCGGCCTGCTCCACGGAGCCGTGCACACGCACCCGGTAGCGTCGGAGCCACCCTGTGGAGGGCAGTTCCAGCACCCGGGCGAGGCCGCCGTCGTTGGTGAGGAGGAGAAGGCCTTCCGTGTTGATGTCGAGGCGGCCGACGGTCATCACCCGCGGCAGGTCCGGCGGCAGGAGGTCGAACACGGTCGGCCGCCCTTCCGGATCGCGGGTGGTGGTGACGCAGCCGCGCGGCTTGTGGAAGAGCCAGAGGCGGGTGCGGTCGGCGGAGGGGAGCGGCAGGCCGTCGACGAGCACGACATCGTCCGGCCCGACGGTGACGGCGGGCGTCGCCAGCGTCTTGCCGTTGAGGCTGACGCGGCCGTCCTCGATCCAGGTCTCCGCCTCGCGGCGCGAACAGAGGCCGGCGCGGGCGATCACCTTGGCGATTCGCTCCGGTGCGCTCTTCGGCGCGGTGGGGGTTGAGGTCTTGGGTGTCTTCATGGCAGGCGTGAATAGCAGGGAAACCGCCGGCAAGGAACGAGGATCGTGACAGCGGGCAAGGACGACGACCAGCCGCCCGCCGCCGGAATCGCGGCCGGGGCCGTGGCGGCCTCCGCCGGGTCCTTCATGGACCGGGCGCTCGAGGAGGCGCGCGCCGCGTCGGTGCGCGGCGAGGTGCCGGTCGGCGCCGTCGTGGTCCGCGACGGGGCGGTGATCGCCGCCGCGGGCAACCGAACGCTTCAGGACCGCGACCCGACCGCCCACGCCGAGGTGCTGGCGATCCGGGCCGCCGCCGCCCGGCTCGGCTCCGAGCGGCTGATCGGCTGCGATCTCTATGTGACGCTGGAGCCTTGCCCCATGTGCGCGGGTGCCATCTCGTTCGCCCGCATCCGGCGGCTCTACTACGGGGCCGGCGACGAGAAGGGCGGCGCGGTGGACCACGGCGTTCGGCTCTACGCCAGCCCCACCTGCCACCACGCGCCGGAGGTCTACGCGGGTCTTTGCGAAACCGACGCCTCGACGCTCCTCAAGGAATTCTTCCGTCGGCGCCGATGACATCCGCCGCCGCGCGGCCCTCCAGGAGCGTCTCGACCTTGCGCTTGACCTCGTCCTTCACGGCCTGGGTGGATTTCAGGATGGCGAGCGCCTTCAGGAAGTCCATGACCTTGAAGAGGTCCACCGCCGGCTTGATCAGGATGTCCGGCGTGCGCGACTTCAGTTTTTCCGCTGTCAGGGTCTGCATCAGGATCTGGCTCGCCCCGAAGATGCTCTCCGAGGCGTTCGGGATCGGCCGGTTGGCGGGCCGGACCGGCATGCCGACCACGTCGACCGCGATCACCAGGTCCACGTCCGCGGGGAGCCGGTCGAACGGGAGCGGGTTGACCACGCCGCCGTCGATCAGCACCCGCCCGTCGATCTCCACCGGCCGGAACAGGATCGGAATGGCGATGGAGGCGGCGATCGCCTTCCTGAGCGGCCCGGAGGAGAGCGCCACCTCCTGGCAGCCGTAGAAGTCCGCCGCCATGACGGTGAACGGGATGACGAGGTCCTCGAAGGTGGCCGGCAGGTCGGCGGGCAGGAAGAGCTCCACGGTCCGTTCCGCGTCGAACTGCACGAGGCCGCCGCCGAAGAGGTCGGCGAAGGTCTTCGGGCGCAGCTGCCAGACCTTGCCCCACACGTCCCCCTGCTTGGCGAAGGTCGCCTGCACGAACTCGCGCACCGCCGCGCCGGTCATGCCGGCCGCGTAGCCGGCGCCGATGATGGCACCGATGGAGGAGCCGGTGACGGCGACCGGGCGCAGGCCCATCTCGTCCAGCGCCTCCAAGACGTGCACGTGCGCCAGCCCGCGCGCTCCGCCGCCGCCGAGAGCAAGGCCGATCCGAGGGGAGGCGGATGTCGACATGAGCAGCAGTCCGTTGCGAGAAGCCCGCGATCAGGCGCGGGTGCCGACGGCGCGCCAGCCGATGTCGCGGCGGCAGAAGCCCTCCGGCCAGCGGATCGCGTCGACGGCCGCGTAGGCGCGCGCCTGTGCCTCGGCCACGTCCGCGCCCATGGCGGTGACGGCGAGGACACGGCCGCCGTTGGCGACGAGGCGGCCGTCGACAAGGGCCGTGCCGGCATGGAAGACGGTGGCGCCGAGCGCCTCGGCCGCATCGATGCCCTCGATGGCCGAACCCTTGTCGTAGGCGCCCGGATAGCCCTTGGCGGCCATCACCACGGTGAGGGCGGTCTCGTCCGAGAAGGCGACCTGAACGTCCCGGAGCCGTCCCTCGGCCGCGGCGAGTGCCAGCTCCAGAAGGTCGCTGGTCATCCGCGGCAGCATCACCTCGGTTTCCGGATCGCCGAACCGGGTGTTGTACTCGATCAGCTTCGGCCCCTCGGCGGTGATCATCAGGCCGGCGAACAGGATGCCCGTGAAGGGCGTGCCGCGCCGGGCCATGGCGGTCACGGTCGGGCGGACGATCTCCGCCATGATGCGCTCGGCCATGGCGGCGTCGACGATCGGGGCGGGCGAATAGGCGCCCATGCCGCCGGTGTTCGGGCCGGTGTCGCCGTCGCCCACGCGCTTGTGGTCCTGGGCGGCGGTCAGCGGCTTCACGGTCTCGCCGTCGGCGATGGCAAAGAAGCTCGCCTCCTCGCCGACCAGCAATTCCTCCACCACCACCTCGGCGCCGGCGGCCCCGAAAGCGCCCTCGAAACACGCGTCGACGGCGGCAAGCGCCTCCTCCACGGTGTCGGCCACAACGACGCCCTTGCCGGCGGCGAGCCCGTCCGCCTTGACGACGATGGGCGCGCCCTTCTCCAGCACATAGGCGCGGGCGGCGGAGGCCTCGGCGAAGCGCCCGTAGGCGGCGGTCGGGATGAAGGCCTCGCGGCAGAGGTCCTTCGTATAGCCCTTGGAGCCTTCCAACTGGGCCGCCACCCGCGACGGACCGAAGGCCCGGATGCCGGCGGCCGCAAGGTCGTCGACGATGCCGGCGACGAGCGGCGCCTCCGGCCCGACGAACACCAGGTCGACGCTTTCGCGCCGGCAGAAGTCCACCACGGCGGCATGGTCGGTGACGTCCAGCGCGGCGATCTCGGCAAGCGCCGCGATGCCGGCGTTGCCGGGCGCGGCCGTCAGCCGGGTGAGGCGCGGCGCGGTCTTCAGCTTCGCCGCGATGGCGTGTTCGCGGCCGCCGGAGCCGATCAGAAGCACGTGCATCGCGGCGATCCCTTCCAACCTCGTGTTCACGAAGCGCGCCTAGCACGCCGCGGCGCAGGCGCCAAGGGCCGAGACGCTCGCGAGGGGACAGGCGGGGGTGGACCTATGCAAGGGAGGCAAGCCGGGATGGCGGCGCTGCGGGTCGCCGCTCAGGACCCGCCTTCTGCCCCAAGGCGTCACCCCGGCGAAAGCCGGGGCCCAAACGTCATCGACGGCATTCGCACCCAGCGCAAGGCGGTACGGTCGGTTGGATCCCGCGTTCGCCGGGATGACGGAGGCGGGATGGCCGCGTCGAACTGGGTCCGCCCACCCCTCTCGCCACCCGCGCCCGAACCGGCTACATCCACCCCATGAGCGAACGCCCCGACCTTGCCATTCCGGACGCCCGACGCGGGAACTGGGTGGAGACCTTCGCGCCGGCCTGGTTCCGGCCCTATGCGCAGCTGGCCCGGCTGGACCGGCCAATCGGCTGGTGGCTGCTGCTCTGGCCGTGCTGGTGGTCGCTGGCGCTCGCCACCGGGGCGGCGGGAGAGCCGGTGCCGAACCTCTGGCACGGCTTTCTCTTCTTCGTCGGCGCGGTGGTGATGCGCGGGGCGGGCTGCACCTACAACGACGTCGTCGACCGGGACATCGACGCCCGGGTGGCGCGCACCCGCGCCCGGCCGATCCCGGCGGGCCGGGTGACCGCCAAGCAGGCGACGGCCTTCATGATCCTTCTGTCGCTGATCGGCTTCCTGGTCCTCATCCAGTTCAACCTCTATTCCATCCTGCTCGGGATGGGGTCGCTGGCGGTGGTGGCCGTCTATCCCTTCATGAAGCGGCTGACCGGCTATCCGCAGATCGTGCTTGGCCTTGCCTTCTCGTGGGGCGCGCTGATGGGCTGGTCGGTGACGTTCGCGGATCTCGCGGCGCCGGCGCTTCTCATCTATGCGGCGGCCGTGGTCTGGACGGTCGGCTACGACACCATCTACGCCCACCAGGACCGGGAGGACGACGCGCTCCTCGGGCTCGGCTCCACGGCGCGCAGCTTCGGGACGGCGACGCCGGCCTGGCTGACGCTCCTCTACGGCGCGACGGTGCTCCTGGTGCTGATGGCTCTGGCGACGGCGGGGGCGGGGATCTTCGCCTATCTGGGCGCCTTCGGCTTCGGCGCCCACCTCGCCTGGCAGGTGGCGCAGTTCGACATGACCGACGGCGACCGCTGCCTGATGCTCTTCAAAAGCAACCGGGAAGCGGGGCTTCTGCTCTGCGTCGGGCTGGTGGCGGACGCGGCGGTCCGCTCGCTCTGAGCGGATGCGCGCGGCCCGGCGGCCTTACTCCGGGGCGATGATCTCGCGCAGGCCCGAAAGCACCGGCATCGGCGCCTTGGTGCCCGGCTTGCGGCGGACGAGGAAGCGCGGACGGCGGTTGGCGAACTGGTTGACGCGCCGGCGCGGCAGCGGCCGATCCATCGGGATGGCGGCGGGGCGGCCGATGGAGCGGGCGGCGCCGTCGAGGTCCACCACCAGCATGGGCAGCTTCAGGGCGGTGGCCCAGGCCTCCCAATCGTCCGCGGCGGCGTCCATGTCGCGGGTCACCAGCAGCGGCAGGCTGAGCGCCGGGTCGCGGTGCAGGAGTTCCACGCTCGCCGTCATGGCGAAGGCGCCTTCCGGCACCACCCGCACGGCGACGCCCTCGTAGGCGTCTAGCGGCAGGCTGAGGGTCAGCGGCAGGCCGGAGAGGCTGCGCTTCACCACCACACCGCGCTCATCAAGATAGACCGACGCGTCCGCGCTCGCCGGCTGGCCCCGTTCGGTCGGCACCTGGAAGCGGGCGGGCAGCGCGCGCGGATCCACCCGAAGGTCGCGTCCGATCCAAACCGGATTGAGTGCGGTCATTCTGTTCGGCCCCGTTCGTCATGAACCCTTGGGGAAGGCGCGGGCGACGCTTGCACGCCGATCCGCCTTCGCTTCCATGACGCCACCCTAGGCTGGTGCCGGCCTTACCTGGCTTAACCGACGCGGTTGATTTTTCCTTGCTCTCTGAAAGGGTTAGCGTTTCCTGAAGCGCACCGGGGCAGAACGCCGCGTTAAGGTCCGCGGAAGGGATAGCGTTTGAAAAATCCGGTCCGGTGACCCACATCGTCTGCGAAAGGCGCGTTTTCCGGGCGCGCCGGCATGCCGCAGCGCCCGCGCACCCTTGCCGGGTCCGGCCGAAGGCCGTAAACAACCAACGCCGCTCAAGGAACCCCGCCGATGACCGAACTCGTCGACCTCTCTGCGCTGCAGGCGCAGGCGCAGCGTCTTGTGGATGCCGCCCGCAAGGCCGGCGCGGACGCCGCCGACGCGGTCGCGATCCGGTCGGTCAACGAGGTGGTGTCGGTCCGCCTCGGCGCCACCGAGAAGGTGGAGCATTCCGAGAACGACAACTTCGGCCTCAGGGTCTTCGTCGGCCAGTGCAACGCCACCATCTCGGCCACCTTCGGCGCCGACGTGGACGAACTCGCCGCCCGGGCCGTCGCCATGGCGCGCACCGCCCCGCCCGATGCCTACGCGGGTCTTGCCGACCCCGACCGGCTGGTGCACGCGTTCGCGGACCTCGACCTTCTCGACACCCGCATCCCTGAGACCGCCGCCCTCGTGGAGCGCGCGGTCGCCACCGAGGACGCCGCGCGCGCGGTCGCCGGCGTCACCAATTCCGGCGGCGCCAGCGCCTACTGGAGCCGCGCGGGCGTCGCGCTCGTCACCTCGCATGGGTTCTCCGGCCGATACGAGACCTCCGGCCACGGCCACAGCGTCTCGGTGATCGCCGGCGAGGGCACCGGCATGGAGCGCGACTGGGAGGCCTCCGGCAAGATCCATCTCGACGACCTGAAGGCGCCCGACGTGGTCGGCCGCATCGCCGGCGAGCGGGCGGTGAAGCGGCTCAATCCGCGCAAGATCGATACCCAGACGGCGACCATCGTCTACGACCCGCGCGTCTCCACCGGCATCCTCGGCGCGCTCACCGGCGCCATCAACGGCGGCGCCATCGCGCGGAAGACCTCCTTCCTCAAGGACAAGCTCGGCCAGCGCGTCATGGCCGCCGGCATCCGCATCACCGACGATCCCAAGCGCCGGCGCGGCCCCGGCTCGCGGCCGTTCGACGGGGAGGGCGTCGCCGCCGAGCCCATGGACCTCGTCACCGACGGCGTGCTCAACACCTGGATCCTCGACAGCGCCTCGGCGCGCGAACTCGGCCTTGCCACCAACGGCCGCGCCGCCCGTGGCCTCGGCGCGCCGGGCGCGAGCGCCACGAACGTGCTCCTCCACCCGGGCGACATGACGCCGGAGGATCTCATCCGCAGCGTCGGGACGGGGCTCTACGTGACCGACTTCATCGGCCACGGCTCCAACCTCGTCACCGGCGACTATTCGCGCGGCGCCGCCGGCTTCTGGATCGAGAACGGCGAACTCGCCTACCCGGTGGCCGAGATCACCGTGGCGGGCAATCTCGCCGACATGTTCATGCGGATCGTTCCGGCGAACGACATCGAGTATCGCGGATCGTTCACGGCCCCGACCCTCGCCATTGAGGGGCTCACCATTGCCGGACGCTGACAGGGCCGCGCGGACGGTCGATCTCACCCTCCTGACCGAGGCGGCCGAAGCCGCCGCCGACCTGGCGCTCACCTTCTTTCGCCAGGACCCGAAGGTCTGGCACAAGGAGAACGCCTCGCCGGTGAGCGAGGCGGACTATGCGGTCGACAGCTACCTGAAGACGCGCTTGCGCGCCGCCCGGCCGGACTATGGCTGGCTCTCCGAGGAGACCGAGGACGACCCGGTCCGCCTCGACTGCCACCGGGTGTTCGTCATCGATCCGATCGACGGCACCCGCGGCTTCCTCGCCGGCTCCGACGAGTGGACCATCTCGCTCGCCGTGGTGGAGAACGGCCAGCCGTCGGCGGCGGTGCTGATCCAGCCGACGCGCGGCCGGATCTTCTCCGCCACCCGCGACGGCGGCGCCTGGCTGGACGGTCGGCCGCTGGCGCTGGAACGGCATGTGGGCCTGCACCGGGCCAAGGTGGCCGGACCGGCCGCGCTGCTCACCCGCCTGCGGCATGCTCTCGGCCCGATGCGCGACAGCGGCTACGTGGCCTCCTTGGCGCTGCGTATCGCCATGGTGGCGGACGGGCGGCTGGATCTGGCGCTCGCCAAGGCACAGGCGCACGATTGGGACATCGCCGCCGCCGACCTGGTGCTGCGCGAGGCCGGCGGCGTGCTTCTCGACGTCACCGGCGGGCCGATCGTCTACAACCGGCCGTCGCCGCGCCACGGCATCCTTGCTGCCGGCCATCCGGTGCTCGCCGAGGAGGCCGCGGGCCTGATCCGGGGCGTCGAAGGGTCCGGCGCGCAGACGGCCGGTGACGGCCGGACAGGCTGACCCGCGCCGCGCGGGAGGCGAGCGACGACCGGTCGGGCTGGCACCCGGCTGGCGGCGCTCAGGGCGGGGCTGCTACCACCCGCCGCATGGCCGAATGGGCTGTGGTGGTCCATTCGGCACGGGACTTGAAAGACTTCGGTGCCGGGCCGGTCGGGCCCAGGCCCGATCAGGACAGGAGTGGACGGGGCGATGACGGCCAAGAAGCAGCTTCTTCATCTGGTGTTCGGCGGCGAATTGACGTCGCTCGACGGCGTGGAGTTCACCGACCTCTCCAAGGTCGACGTGGTCGGCATCTTCCCCGACTATGCCAGCGCCTACACCGCCTGGAAGGAGAAGGCCCAGGCGACCGTCGACCAGGCGCAGGTCCGCTATTTCATCGTCCACCTGCACCGCCTGCTGGAACCGACCCCCGCCTGACCGGGCGAGGATCGCGCCGCCGCTCCCCCATGGCGAAACGGCGCGCGCTCCTGTAAACCCTCCGGCCATGTCGAGTGCCCCGATCCCTCAAAAACCCGATCCGGCGCCGGCCGCGGCCCCGTCCTGGTTCGAGGGGGACCAGGACCGGTCCGGCCGCGACGTGGTCCTGCGCATCGTGCGCGAGTTCGTGCTGCCACGGCGCAAGCTGGTCGCCCGCGCCATGCTGGCCATGGTTTTCGTCGCCGCCACCACGGGCGCGCTGCCCTTTCTGATGCAGACGGCGGCCGACCGAATCTTCGTCGGCAAGGAACTGGACGTCCTCTACGCGCTGCCGCCGATCGTGGTGGTCGTCATGGCGCTGCGGTCGCTGGCCGAATACTACGGCCGGATGATCGAGGCGCGCATCTCCGGCGAGATCGTCGCGGAGCTTCGCCAGCGCCTGTTCGAGCGGCTCGCCCGGGCCGACCTCGGGTTCCTGCAGAGCACCCACTCGGCGAAGTTCATCAGCGTGTTCGCCTCCGACACGCTGATCGTCAACAACGCCGCCTCGCAGACCCTGACGGCCATCGCCCGCAACCTCCTGCAGGCGCTCGCTCTCATCATCGCCATGCTGTGGCTCGACTGGGTGCTCGGCGCTTTGGTGCTCGTGTCGCTGCCGCTCGCCATCTTTTTGATGGGGCGCCAGCGCAAGAAGCTGCGGCGCTCGGTGCACCGGGCACTCGCCGGGTCCGGCGACATCGCCACCCTGGTGTCGCAGATGCTGCAGGGCATCCGGGTGGTGAAGGCCTACGACCAGGAGGACGCGGAGGCGGCGCGCGCCGGCATCTCGATCCGGCGCACGCGCGACGCCAACCTGCAGACCCAGCGCACCCGCGCCCTCACCGGACCTTTCACCGAGGGGCTGTCCGGCATCGGCTTTGCGGCCGCCATCTTCTACGGCGGCTGGCAGGGCATCGCCGGCCGGCTGACGCTCGGCGACTTCATGGGCTTCATGGCCGCCGCCATGCTGATCTATCAGCCGTTGAAGTCGCTTGCCGGCCTGCAGAACCTTCTCTCCGAAGGCATCATCGCGGCGCGCCGGGTGTTCGCCATCCTGGACGAAGCGCCGACGGTGGTGGAGAAGCCGGGCGCCGCGCCGCTCGCGCACACCGGCGGGGCGATCCGGTTCGAAGGCGTCACTTTCGCCTATGCGCCCGGCCTGCCGGTGATCGAGGACGTGACCCTCGACATCCCGGCCGGCCTCAAGGTCGCGCTGGTCGGGCCGTCCGGCGCCGGCAAATCGACGCTGCTCAACCTGGTGCTCCGCTTCTACGATCCGAGCGCCGGCCGCGTGCTGATCGACGGCCAGGACGTGGCGACGGCGACGCTCGCGAGCGTCCGGCGCGCCTCCGCGCTCCTGACCCAGGACCCGGTGCTCTTCGACGACACCGTCCGGGCGAACATCGCCTACGGCAGTCCGGACGCCAGCGACGCGGCGGTGGAGGCGGCCGCGCGAGGCGCGGACGCGCACGACTTCATCCTCGGCCTGCCGCGCGGCTACGACACGCGCGTCGGCGAGGCGGGCGGCCTCCTCTCCGGGGGCCAGAAGCAGCGCATCGCCTTTGCCCGGGCGATGCTGCGCGGCGCCCCCATCCTGCTCCTCGACGAGCCGACCAGCGCCCTTGACGCCAACTCGGAGGCGCGCGTGCAGGCGAGCCTCGACACCCTCTTCGAGGGGCGTACGGTGCTGATGATCGCCCATCGGCTTTCCACGGTGAAGAAGGCCGACCTGATCGTCGTGATGGACAAGGGCCGGGTGGTGGAGACCGGCACCCACGAGAGTCTCGTGGCTGCCGGCGGGCTCTATGCCCACCTCCATCGCACCCAGCTTGCCGGCGAAGGCGTTCCGGCCGGCCTCCATGCGGCGGCCGTGGCGGCCGCCGAGGGCGCAGCCGACGACGACGCGGCGGTGGCCACGCGGCCGGCGGAGAGCATGGCGTGAAGCTCGGCAAGACCCTTCTCCGCAAGCCCGTGGTCCAGCGGGCGCTCGGCCGGTTGGTCGCCCTCTACCTGACGGTCGTGGACCGGACAAACCGGCGCGCGGTCGAGCCGGTCGACTTCGACGCACGGGCGCTTGCGAACGCGCCCTTCATCATCGCCATGTGGCACGGCCAGCATTTCATGCTGCCCTTCGCCCGCCCGGCGGGACTCCACGCCAAGGTGATGATCGCCTCGCATGCGGATGCGGAGATCAACGCCCTGGCGGTCAGCCACCTCGGCCTCGGCCTGATCCGGGCGTCCGGCGCCACCAGCCCGCGCGACGCCACCCGCAAGCGCGGCGCCGCCGGTTTTCGCGAGGCGATCGCCACGCTCCAGACCGGAACCTGCGTGGCGCTCACGGCCGACGTGCCGAAAGGGCCGGCCAAGGTGGCGGGCCGCGGCATCGTGCTCCTCGCCAAGCATTCCGGCCGCCCCATCCTGCCGGTCGCCTATGCGACCAGCCGCAACCTCGAATTCGACAGCTGGGACAGCGCCTCCCTCAGCCTGCCGTTCGGCCGGGCCGGACTTGTGCTCGGCGACCCGGTGTCGGTGGCGGCGGACGCCGACGACGCGGCGCTCGAGGCCGCGCGGGAAAAGGTCCGCCTGGGCCTCGACCGGGTGACCGCGCGCGCCTACGCTCTCGCCGGTGTTCCATGCAAGTTCGATCATGCCTGACATCGGCACCGGCCTTATCGGCACCTACGGCTTCCTGACCACGCTCGCCCGGCCGATCGGCCGACTGGTGGTGGCGCTCCGTCGCCGGTCGGGCAAGGAGCATCCGGATCGCTGGACGGAGCGCCTGGGGCAGCCGAGCGTTCCCCGGCCTCCCGGGCCGATCGTCTGGGTGCACGCGGCCAGCGTCGGCGAGACGGTGGCGGTGCTGCCGCTCGTGGAACGGATCGCCCGGACGGGCGTCGGGGTGGTGCTGACGACGGTCACGACCACGTCGGCCCACCTCGCCGGCAAGCGCGCGCCGGGCATCCTCATCCACCAGTTCATGCCGCTCGACATGGCGCCCTTCGTGAACCGCTTCCTCGACGCCTGGCGGCCGGACCTCGCGGTGTTCGTGGAAAGCGAGATCTGGCCGATCGCGATCGCCACGCTGCACCAGCGGGGCATCCCGCTCGTGCTCTCCAACGGACGCCTGTCCGAGCGTTCCTTCCGCGGCTGGGGCCGGTTTCCGACGGCGGCGCGCGCGGTGTTCGGGCGCATCGGGCTCTGTCTCGCCCAGAGCGACGGCGACGCGGAGCGGTTTCGCCGCCTCGGCGTGCCGCGAGCGGAGAGCGTGGGCAACATCAAGTTCGATGCGCCGGTGCCGGAAGCCGCGCCCGCCGCCGGTGCCGCGCTCGCGGCGGCGGTCGGTGATCGGCCCGTGCTCCTGGCGGCGAGCACGCATGACGGCGAGGAGGCGCTCGTGCTCGAAGCGCTGCCGGCCCTTCGCGCCGCCGTTCCGGGCCTGCTGCTGATGGTGGCGCCGCGCCACCCGCAGCGGGGGGAGGCGGTCGCGGCCCTTTCCGCGCGCGGCGGATGGTCCGTGGAGCGGCGGTCGGCCGGTGCGCTGCCGACCTTGGAGACGGACGTCTACGTGGCCGACACGGTGGGCGAGCTCGGCACGCTCTACGGTCTCGCTCCGGTCGCCTTCGTCGGCGGATCGCTCGCACCGCACGGGGGGCACAACCCGATCGAGCCGGCCCGGCTGGGCGCGGCCGTGCTAAGCGGACCGCACGTGGATAATTTCTCGGAGATCTATGCCTCGATGGCCGAGGCCGGCGCCGTCAGGATCGTGGAGACCCCGCACGCGCTTGCCGCCGCTGCGACGGCGCTTCTGGTGGACGCCGATGCGCGCGGGCGGCAGGAGACCGCGGCCCGGCGCGTGGTGGCCCGCTACACCGGCGCCCTCGACCGCACGGAGGCGCTGCTGGAGCCGCTGCTCCGGCCTCTCGTCGCCCATGCGCGGTCCACCGGCACGGAGAGTGCCGCGTGAAGTCGCCCGAGTTCTGGTGGGCCGACCGGGGCTGGCGCGCCGCGCTCTATCCGCTGCTCCTCGCCCCCGCGGCGGCGGTCTATGGCGGCGCGGCGGCGCGGCGCATGGCCCGGCCGGGCGTCCGGCCGCCGCTGCCGATCGTCTGCGTCGGCAACTATGTCGCCGGGGGCGCCGGCAAGACGCCGACGGCCCTCGCGCTCGCGGCGATCGCCCAGGCCCGCGGCGTGCCCGTCGTCTTCCTCACCCGTGGCTATGGGGGGCGGCTCAAAGGGCCGGTGCGCGTGGACACGGCGGTCCACGACACGCGCGCGGTTGGCGACGAGGCGCTGCTTCTTGCCCGCAGCGCACCGACCATCGTCAGCCGCGACCGGGCCGCCGCCTTCGACCTCCTCGCCGAGAGCGGCGCCCGCCTCTGCATCATGGACGACGGCTTCCAGAACCCCTCGGTGGAGAAGGCGCTGTCGATCGTGGTGGTGGACGCGGCGGTCGGGGTCGGCAACGGCCGTGTGATCCCGGCCGGTCCCCTCCGGGCGCCGCTCCTCGAGCAGATGCGCCGGACCGGCGCGGTGCTCCTCGTCGGCGGCACGCCCGGACCGGCGACCGACCCGGTGGTCCGGGCGGCGGCGCGCGCCGGACGGCCCGTGCTCCGGGCGCGTCTGGAGCCCCAGGCCGGCGGTGCCTTTGCCGGGCGGCGCGTGCTCGCCTTCGCGGGGATCGGCCGTCCGGAGAAGTTCTTCGAGGCCCTTGCCGCCGCGGGAGCCGAGGTGGTGGAGACCGCGCCCTTTCCGGACCATCACGCCTTCCGGACCGGCGACGCCCGCCGCCTGCTCGCCCGCGCCGAGGCGGGCGATCTCCTGCCCGTCACCACCGAGAAGGACGCCGTGCGGCTCGCGCACGCGACCGAAGGGCCGCGGGCGGCGCTGGCGGCCCGCTCGCTGGTGTTCGGCATCCAGTGCGTGTTCGAGGATCCGGCGCGCATCGGGCGCATGCTGGCCGATGCGGTCGACCGATGGCGGCGGAGCGGCTGACCGGTCGTCGGGCCAAGCCGCCTCAGAGCTTGTTGTGACGGCGATAGGCTTCCAGGGCCGCGTCCGCGTCCACGTAGGCCTCCTGGCGTTCCACGCTCCAGTATTTCAGGTCCTGGATCAGGATCGGCCGGCTGCTGATGGCGCAGCGCACATAGGATCCGGGCCTGACGATCTTGAAGTCGCCGTCCAGGTAGCGGATCTGCGCTTCGCCTCCACCACCCGGGAATTCCATCCGATTCATGTCGTTCAGTCTGCTCCAGATCAGGTCGCCCGCACGGGCGACGCAGGCATTCGGGCGCACGGCCCGCTGAAGGCCGGCCCGTCGGCGTGGTGGACCAGGCCGCCGCACCATCGATCGCATCGCCAGAACATCGGTCTTTCGATGCCGCGATGCAAGGCCGGCACCATCCGCACCGTCGCCGCGGCAAACGAATCGCTGCCCCGGCCCGGCATCAGGGCCCGAACATGCGCGCCCGGATGGCGTCGAGCGGCGCCTCCGCGCAGGCCGTCATGTTCGGTGCTTCCAGGCAGGCGACCTCGGCCGAGCCGCGCCAGATCATCTCCAAGGCCACGTAGAGAATGACCAGAAGGCCGATCCAGGCGATCCAGCGGTAGCGGGCGAGCACGTTGGCGATCAGCGTCGCCGCCGCGCCCATGAGGGCGACCGAGAAGAGAAGCCCGATCACCAGCACCCACAGGTGCTCCTTGGCGGCGCCGGCGACGGCGAGCACGTTGTCGAGCGACATGGAGACGTCGGCGACGATGATCTGCGTCATCGCCTGGGTGAAGGTCTTGGCCTTCCCCTTCGCCGGATGGTCGTTCATCGGATCGTCGTCGAGCGCCCGCCGGGTCACGTCCGCGCCGGCCTTCTCCTCGTGCCCATGGGCGAGGATCTCGCGCACCATCTTCCAGCACACCCAAAGGAGCAGGATACCGCCGGCGAGCGTGAGACCCACGATGGCGAGCAGTTGCGTCGTCACCAGCGCGAACAGGATGCGCAGGATCACAGCGCCGCCGATGCCCCAGAGGATCACCTTGCGGCGGATCTTCGGATCGACCCCGGCGGCGGCCATGCCGACCACCACCGCGTTGTCGCCGGCGAGCACGACGTCGATGAAGATAACCTGCGCGAGCGCGGCGAGTTCGCCGGTCAGGAAATCGGGGATGGCCACGATGGGGAGGGTCCGACGCTGGGAAGGGCAGGGCGCTCGGGGCGAGCGTGAGGGCCGACAACCGCGAGACCTCGCCCCTGGTTCCGCCCGTCCGATCCATTGCGCAACCGGCGTCCGTGCGCAAGACCGAGACGCTACGGACCTGACCGGACGTAGCACCTGAACCCGTCGCAAAGGCGCGGGAGGCCATGGGAGCGTCGCGTCCGGCCGCCTGCGGCCTACACCGGCAGCCCGAGCGCGCGAAGCGAAGGGGCGAGGTCGTGCGGCGCCTGGAAATGGATGGCCGCCAGCCCGGCTGTCGCGGCGCCGGCCACGTTTTCGATCCGGTCGTCGACGAACACGGTTTCGTCGGCCGTAAACCCCAATCGGTCGAGCGCGCGGGTGAAGACCGCCGGATCGGGTTTGCGGGTGCCAAAGGCTGCCGAAACCAGGAAGCGCTCGGCCGCGATCGCCGAAAGCTCCGGTACCAGCGCCTCCCGCTCGGCGTGGAGGAGCGGTCCGTTGTTGGTCAGAACGCCGATGGCCACGTCGCTGCGGGCGAGCCGGTGGAACAGCGAGAGCGTCTCCTCGATCGGCGTCAGGCTAGCGGCCCTCGCTCTCACCCAGAGCTCGCGCGGCATGGGGCCGCCGAGGCGTGCCTCCCAGCCGGCCAGATAGGCCTCCACCGTCGGATAGAGGCCGGCGTCCGCATCGTCCTGGAAGCCGGACGTCCAGATCCGGGCCTCGATGTCCTTCGGGTCGAGGCCGGTCTCGTGGGCGATGACGGCGATGCGCGCCGCCCGCGCGTAGGCGTAGACCACGTCATCCATGTCGAAGAGGACGAGGCGGATCGGCATCGGATCTCCGGACGTCGGCTGCAGGAACGGTCGGTGTCGATCAGGCTTCCGTGCCACCCACCGTGACGCCGTCGATCCTGAGCGACGGCTGGCCGACCCCGACCGGCACGCCCTGGCCGTTCTTGCCGCAGGTGCCGACGCCGCGGTCGAGCTCCAGGTCGTTGCCGATCATGGAGACCCGGTGCATGGCGTCCGGCCCGTTGCCGATCAGCATGGCCCCCTTCAGCGGCTCCTCGATCCGGCCGTTGCGCACCCGGTAGGCCTCCGTGCAGTCGAACACGAATTTGCCGGAGACGATGTCGACCTGGCCGCCGGAGAAGGACTTGGCGAAGATGCCGTCCTTGACGCTCGCCAGGATCTCGTCCGGCGTGTGCTGGCCGCCGAGCATGTAGGTGTTGGTCATGCGCGGCATGGGCACGTGCGCGTAGGACTGGCGCCGGCCGTTGCCCGTGGGCGCCACGCCCATCAGGCGCGCGTTCTGGCGATCCTGCATGTAGCCGACCAGACGGCCGTCCTCGATCAGGGTGTTGTACTGGGACGGGGTGCCCTCGTCGTCGACGGTGATGGAGCCGCGCGCGTCCGGCACGGTGCCGTCGTCCACGATGGTGACGCCCTTGGCGGCGACCATCTGGCCCATGAGGCCGGAGAAGGCGGACGTCTTCTTGCGGTTGAAATCGCCTTCCAGGCCATGGCCCACGGCCTCGTGCAGGAGCACGCCGGGCCAGCCCGGGCCGAGCACCACGTCGAAGGTGCCGGCCGGCGCCGGTCGGGCCTCCAGGTTCACGAGCGCCATGCGCAGCGCCTCGTCCACCGCCGCCTGCCAGCGGTCGGGGGTGATGAAGGCGTCGTAGCTGGTGCGGGCGCCCTCGCTGAACGAGCCGCTCTCCTGCCGGTCGCCGTCGCCCACCACCACGGACACGTTCACGCGCACCAGCGGGCGGATGTCGCGCACATGGATGCCGTCGGCACGCAGGATCTCGACGATCTTGTAGGATCCCGCCACGGATGCGGTGACCTGCCGGACGCGCGGGTCCTTCGCCCGCGCATAGGCGTCGATGGCGCCGAGGAGGTCCACCTTGGCCGAGAAGACCGGCGACAGCAGCGGGTTCTCGTCGCCGTAGAGGTGCCGGTTGGTGGCCCGCGGCGGCTCGGCCGCCGTTCCCGCGTAGCCGGCCGACACCGCCTTGACGGCCGAGACGGCACGCTTCAGCGCGGCTTCGGAGATGTCGTCCGCATGGGCGTAGCCCACCGCCTCGCCGGCGACGGCCCGCAGGCCGAAGCCCTGGCTCACCTCGTAGGTGGCGGTCTTCAGCCGGCCGTTGTCGAAGGCCAGCACCTCGCTCTGGGTCCGCTCCAGATAGAGTTCCCCGTCGTCCGCGTCGGCGACGGCTTCGGTCACGGCAGCGCGGGCCCGGTCCGGATCGAGGCCGGTGAGGGCGAAGAGGTCGGTGGTGTCGGCGGTCATGGCGTTCCCAGGCGTCGGTTTCGGCTCAGGACCGAACATAGGGGCTGGAACGCCGGTTTGCACCTCTCCCGCCGCCGGCGCGCGTCGAAGCCGTCCGCGCGAACGCGTTCAGTAGAGCGTGGCCCGGTAGCGCTCGATCATCTCCGCCTGCGACTCGCCGTGCTCGAGATTGAGCTGATCCTTCAGCATCTGGCCCATGGACGGCAGGCTCGACCGGTCCACCTGGGCGGCCGGATCCCAAAGGCGCGATCGCATGAAGGCCTTCGCGCAGTGGAGATAGGCTTCCCGGACCTCGATGCGGAGCACGGTCTTCGGCGCCCGCCCGTCGGCGGCGAAGCGCTGCAGGAGCGCCGGATCCACCAGGATTTCGGCCGTGCCGTTCACCCGCAGGGTCTCGTCCACGCCGGGTATGACGAAGAGAAGCCCCACCCCCGGCCGGTCGAGGATGTTCATCAGGCTGTCGAGCCGGTTGTTGCCCGGCCAGTCCGGCATGAGCAGGGTCCGGTCGTCCGCAACAGCCACGAAGCCGGGCGCGTCGCCCCGCGGTGTCACGTCGCAGAGCCCGTCGGCGCCGGAGGTGGCGAGGAGCACGAAGGGCGACAGGGCGACGAAGCGGCGGCAATGCGGGTCGAGCGCCACCAGTTGCTTGCGCGCGGACCGTTCGCCCGGCGCGCCGTAAAGCGCCCGGAGCGCCTCGGGACTGTCGATCTTCACGGCAAGGCCTCGAAGCCGGGCTTGAAGCCGGCGAGCGAGATCGGGATGCCGATGCCCTCCTCGGGCGTCTGGAAGATGATGAAGGTCGCCGTCTTGCCCGTCTCCAACTGGGTGATGAGATCGGGCTCCAGCACCACCTCGGCGAAGCAGCCGTTGGCAAGGCAGCGCACGAAGCCGGCGCGGCCGATGTCCTTGTCGTCGATCCGAAGGCCGAGGCCCGACGGGATCAGCACGCCGAGCGGCGCCAGCACGCGCAGGATCCGGGCCTGCTTGTCGGCCGTCTTCAGCACGATCACCGACAGGCCCACGTTGTCGCGGTCCTCGGCGGTGACGTTCTGGATCAGGGCGCATTGCTCCTCGCGGGCGCCGGGCGGCTGGTCGCAGCGGATCTGCCAGTCCCCATGGCTCGACCGGACGACACCCTGGGCTTGCACCGGCCCGAGATATGTTATGGCGATTGTAGCAGCCAGTGCCGCAAGGGCCGCGATCGGAGCAGTCTTTGTCTTCTTCATTCGTCTAAGGATCCGCAGAGGCCATGGCTTCGGTCACGGTCGGCCTCGCCTTGAAGGCCATCCCGCCGCAGTGCGCTCATAAGAGGCGCGAATCGCGCATTTGTGCGGCGGGAACGACGGCAGAATACATTGTTTTCCGGCCGCGCGAGAACGGCCGCGTCGCTGCGATGCACACCGCGCGCGCACATTTGCCGCATCGCCGGGCATGAGGGGGCATTGCGGCGGGCGCCGCCATATGGTTTTTCTCAGGCTGTTTGATCCAGGTCAAAAGCCGTGGCTCGACAAGACGTTTCCGACGCCTGTATGTCGGGGGGCCGGTGAGGGACGGGCGCCTCCGACCGCTGGGCGGCATGCCGTGAGGGCGGCGTGGCCGGTCCGGCGGTTTCGCCACAGTGCGATGCGGACCGTCGGCGCCGAGGTTTGATGATGGGATCGAAGGTCGTTCGCCGCGACGGTCCGACGGGCGTATGCCCGCGCTGGGGTCGTCTCGCGCCGTGAGGGAGCCAAACGTGACGAAAACCATGAAGCGCCTGTTGGCCTGCGTCGCCGGTGTCGGCACGCTGGGCATGAGCGCCGCCCACGCCGCCCAGCCGGTGGAGTGGGGCACCTACCTGCAGCCGGCCGCCAGCCCGATTATGGCTGACATCCACAGCTTCGGCAGCTTCACCTTCTGGATCATCGTGCCGGTCACCCTCCTGGTGCTGGTGCTCTTGGTCGCCGTGATCGTGAAATTTAACGCCAAGGCCAACCCGGTCCCGTCCCGCACCTCGCACAACACCATGATCGAGGTGATCTGGACCGTCGCCCCGGTGCTGATCCTCCTGATGCTGGCCGTGCCGTCGTTTCGCCTGCTCTACGAAGAGCAGACCATCCCGCCGGCGGACGTGACCATCAAGGCGATCGGCAACAAGTGGTACTGGAGCTACGAGTACCCGGACGCCGAGGCCGTGAGCTTCGATTCGACCCTGATCGAGGACGCCGACATCACCGACCCGGTGAACCAGCCGCGCATGCTCGCCGTGGACTACCCGATCGTGGTTCCGGCCGGCAAGGTCGTGCGCGTCCAGGTGACGGCGTCGGACGTGATCCACGCCTTCGCGATGCCGTCCATGGGCGTCAAGATCGACGCCATTCCGGGCCGCCTCAACGAGACCTGGTTCCGCGCCGACACTCCGGGCGTCTACTACGGTCAGTGCTCCGAACTCTGCGGGCTCCGGCATGCCTACATGCCGATCCAGCTGAACGTGGTGACCGAGGACCAGTACGCGCAGTGGCTCGCCGCCGCGGCGGAGGACATGGACGCCGCCACCCAGCTGCTCGCGTCCTTCCGCACCGACGCCACCAAGGTCGCGGCGCGCTGATCGCGCGCCCGACCCGATCGCACTGACACGTCACAACGCTTTCAGGCGGCCGCGGCTATGGTGCCGTGCCGCCCTCGTCTGGATGGAGAAGCGCCACGATGGCCACCGCTTCCTATGGTACCCAGGGGGACCACGATCATCCCACGGGATGGGTCCGCTGGGTCTATTCGACCAACCACAAGGACATCGGCATCCTCTACCTGATCTTCGCGATCATCGCGGGTCTGGTGGGCGGCGCCCTGTCGGTCGGCATGCGCATGGAGCTCCAGGAGCCCGGCATGCAGATCTTCGGCGACCCGAACGTCTACAACATGTTCACGACGGCGCACGGCCTGATCATGATCTTCTTCATGGTCATGCCGGCGCTGATCGGCGGCTTCGCCAACTACTTCGTGCCGATCATGATCGGCGCGCCGGACATGGCGTTCCCGCGGATGAACAACATCTCGTTCTGGCTGCTGCCGCCGTCCTTCCTCCTGCTCATCATGTCGATGTTCGTGGAAGGCGCCGACGGCTCGCCGGGCGTCACCGGCGGCTGGACCATCTACCCGCCGTACTCCACCAGCGGCACCCCGGGTCCGGCGATGGACTTCGCCATCCTGGCGCTGCACGTGTCGGGCGCGTCGTCCATCCTCGGCGCGATCAACTTCATCACCACCATCTTCAACATGCGCGCCCCGGGCATGACGCTGCACAAGATGCCGCTGTTCGCCTGGTCGGTGCTGGTGACGGCCTTCCTGCTGCTGCTGTCGCTGCCGGTGCTCGCCGGCGCCATCACCATGCTGCTGACGGACCGCAACTTCGGCACGACCTTCTTCGCGCCGGAAGGCGGCGGTGACCCGATCCTCTACCAGCACCTGTTCTGGTTCTTCGGTCACCCGGAAGTGTACATCCTGATCCTGCCGGGCTTCGGCATCATCAGCCACATCGTAGCCACCTTCTCCAAGAAGCCGGTGTTCGGCTATCTCGGCATGGCCTACGCCATGGTGGCCATCGGCGCCGTCGGCTTCGTCGTGTGGGCGCACCACATGTACACGGTCGGTCTCGACGTCGACACCCAGGCCTACTTCGTCGCCGCCACCATGGTGATCGCGGTGCCGACGGGCGTGAAGATCTTCTCCTGGATCGCCACCATGTGGGGCGGCTCCATCGAGTTCCGCACGCCCATGCTCTGGGCGATCGGCTTCATCTTCCTGTTCACCGTCGGCGGCGTCACGGGCGTTCAGCTCGCCAACGCCGGCTTCGACCGGGTGCTGCACGACACCTACTACGTCGTCGCTCACTTCCACTACGTTCTGTCGCTCGGCGCCGTGTTCGCCATCTTCGCGGGCTGGTACTACTGGTTCCCGAAGATGTTCGGCTACATGTACAGCGAGAAACTCGGCAACATCCATTTCTGGCTGATGTTCGTCGGCGTGAACCTCCTGTTCTTCCCGCAGCACTTCCTCGGCCTGCAGGGCATGCCGCGGCGCTACGCGGACTATCCGGACGCCTACGCCGGCTGGAACTTCGTATCCTCGATCGGGTCCTACCTGTCGGCCCTGTCGGTGTTCCTGTTCCTCTACCTGGTGTACGAGGCCTTCCAGAAGAAGCGCGTCGCGGGTGACAACCCGTGGGGTGCCGGTGCGACGACCCTGGAGTGGACCCTGTCCTCTCCGCCGCCGTTCCACCAGTTCGAGAAGCTGCCGGTGATCAAGGGCGACGCCCACTGATCCGACGGTCCGGCCGCGCGTCGGCCGGACCGATCCCCGCGACCGGGTCCGCCCGGCCGCGGCGTTGAAAGAGGAAAGGCGCATCCCGCCAGGGAGGGGATTGCGCGTCACGAACCGGCGGGTGGCCCGAGGGCCGCCCTTGCCATGAAGACCGCGGTGCCCGGAGGACGTGGCCGGGCTTAAGGGGCGGCGCCCGCATGGCGCCGCCCGCGGGGGCGGCAGCAAGCTTAGAGGCGAGCAGATGGCTTTGGTTGACGATCGATCGATGACGATGGGACGGGCCGAATGGACCGGCGGTTCCGCATCGGTCGGCGACTACTTCGAACTGTTGAAGCCGCGGGTGATGTCGCTGGTGATCTTCACCGCGCTGACCGGCATGGTGCTCGCTCCGGGCGGCGTTCATCCGCTGCTCGGTTTCGTGGCGATCCTCGGCATCGCGGTCGGCGCGGGCGCGTCCGGCGCGCTCAACATGTGGTACGACGCCGACATCGACCGCCTCATGTCCCGGACGGCGCGCCGCCCGGTGCCGGACGGCCGGATCACCGCGTCCGAGGCGCTGCAGTTCGGCATGGTGCTGTCGGTGCTGTCCGTCATGGTCCTCGGCGTCGCGGTGAACTGGGCCGCGGCCTCCATGCTGGCCTTCACCATCTTCTTCTACGTCGTCGTCTACACCATGGGCCTGAAGCGGCGGACGCCGCAGAACATCGTGATCGGCGGCGCGGCCGGCGCCTTCCCGCCGATGATCGGCTGGACGGCGGTCACCGGCACGCTCTCCTGGGAAAGCGCCATCCTCTTTCTCATCATCTTCATGTGGACGCCCCCGCACTTCTGGGCGCTCGCCTTGGTGAAGTCCGAGGACTACGCCCGCGCCGGTGTCCCTATGATGCCGGTCGTCCAGGGTGCCGCCTCGACCCGCCGGCAGATCGTGCTCTACGCGGCGCTTCTGGCCCCCATCGGCGTGCTGCCCACGGTCCTCGGCTTCGCCGGGCTCACCTACGGTGTCGTGGCGGCGGTTCTCGGCGCGGTTTTCCTTGCGTTCTCGGTCCAGGTGGCACGGGTCACCGAGGGGCCGGAGGCGCGCAAGGCGGCGATGCGGCTCTTCTTCTTCTCCATCGGCTACCTCTTCGCGCTCTTCGCCGTGCTCCTCGTGGAGCATCTGGTGGTGGGCGCGCTTGCCGGGGTCTGACCGATGGCGGACAGGGATCTGATCGAACTGACGCCGGAACAGAAGAAGCGGCGGCGCGCGCGCTCCATCGCTATCGCGCTCTTCCTCGCCGGCCTCGTGCTGCTGTTCTACCTGGTGACCATCGTGAAGCTCGGCGGCAATGTCGCCAACCGGCCCCTCTGACGGAACACGACCATGAGCGAAGCGACGTCCGATCCGAAGACCAGCGGTCGCAACCGCAAGATGGCGGTCGCCTGCGTGGCGTTCGTCGGCGCCATGCTGGGGGCTGCCTATGCGTCTGTGCCGCTCTACGACCTGTTCTGCCGGGTCACCGGCTACGGCGGCACGACCCAGCGTGTGGAGACCGCCGACGGCATCCAGGTCCTCGACCGGGACATCACGGTGCGGTTCGACGCCAATGTGGCGCCCGGCCTGCCGTGGTCCTTCGCGCCGGACCAGAAGTCCATCACGCTGAAGATCGGCGAGATGCAGACCGTCAGCTACCGGGTGAAGAACCTCGCAGCCGAGCCCACCGTCGGCACCGCCGCCTTCAACGTCACGCCCGGGGCAACCGGTGCCTTCTTCTCCAAGATCGCCTGCTTCTGCTTCACCGAGCAGCGGCTGGAGCCTGGCGAGGAGATGGAGATGGGCGTGACCTTCTATGTGGATCCGGCGATCGTGGACGATGCGGACACCGCGTCGGTCACGACGATCACCTTGTCCTACACCTTCTTCCCCGCGAAAGCGGCGGAAAAGCCTGTGGCCGGCGTTTCGACACCGGCCGAAGCCGCGCGTCTTTGAACGAATAACGAGCAACCACACCGCTAGAGGACCGACCCGCCGACCGCCTGCGACCTTGAATGCGCCAGGACCGGCCGGGGCACCGGGAGAAGAAAATGGCTGGAACCAAACACCACGACTACCACCTCGTCGATCCCAGCCCGTGGCCGTTCATCGCCTCGGTGGGTGCCTTCCTCATGGCGGTGGGCGCCATCGCCCTGATGCGCTGGAGCGCCGGCGGGGAGCTCGTTTTCGCAGGCGCCGACATCGCGCAGCCCTGGCTGTTCCTGGTCGGCCTCGCGATCGTCCTCTACACCATGTTCGGCTGGTGGCGCGACACGGTGAAGGAGAGCCAGGCCGGCTACCACACCCGCGTGGTCAGCCTTCATCTGCGCTACGGCATGATCCTGTTCATCGCCTCCGAGGTGATGTTCTTCGTCGCCTGGTTCTGGGCCTATTTCGACGCCAGCCTCTTCCCGGGTGAAGCCCATCAGGTCCTTCGCGCCGAGCACACCGGCGGCACCTGGCCGCCGCAGGGCGTCGAGGTGTTCGATCCGTGGCACCTGCCGCTCTTCAACACTCTGATCCTGCTGCTCTCCGGCACCACGGTGACCTGGGCGCATCACGCGCTGCTGCACAACGACCGTCGCGGCCTGATCTGGGGCCTCGTGGCCACCGTCGCCCTCGGCGTTCTCTTCTCCTACGTGCAGGCGATCGAGTACAGCCACGCCGCGTTCGCCTTCTCGGGCAACATCTACGGCGCCACCTTCTTCATGGCGACAGGCTTCCACGGCTTCCACGTGATCGTCGGCACGATCTTCCTGCTCGTCTGCTTGATCCGCGCCATGAAGGGTCACTTCACGCCGCAGAAGCACTTCGGGTTCGAAGCCGCCGCCTGGTACTGGCACTTCGTCGACGTGGTCTGGCTCTTCCTGTTCGCCTCCATCTACGTGTGGGGCTCCGTGGGCGCCGTGATCCACGAGTAAGCGGTCACCACAGTTGACACCGACGGGCGGCGCGCGGGAGACCACTCCCCGCGCCGCTCGCGTTTGTGGCCCGTGCATGGCACTGTCCGGCCGCGCCGGACGAACGCCGCGACGCACCTCGGCAGGAAGAAACGGAGGCCGGCTTCATGTCCGATCGAAGGATCCACAGCCCTGCCTCGCCGGTTTCGGCGGCGGTTCGCGGCCGCTGCCCGCGGTGCGGCGAGGGCAAGCTGTTCAAGGGCTTCCTCGATACGGCACCCGGCTGCGATCGCTGCGGGCTCGACTATGCCTTCATCGATTCCGGCGACGGGCCGGCGGTTTTCGTCATCCTGATCGTCGGCTTCATCATCGTCGGCCTGGCGCTCTATGTTGAAGTCACGTGGCAGCCCGCGCTCTGGATCCACGCCATGCTTTGGCTGCCCCTCACGCTCGTCCTCTGCATCGGTGGCCTGCGGCCGCTGAAGGGCGTGATGATCGGCGTGCAGTTCAAGAACAAGGCGGCCGAAGCCCGGCACGGCGCGATGGCCGACCCAACCAAGCCCGGACCATGAAAGCCAATTCCGACGACGGCCGCCGGCCGCCCCGCCGCAGCCTCATCCCGCTCACCATCGCGGCCCTCGTGGCCCTAGCCGTCCTCCTTGGACTCGGCACGTGGCAGGTGGAGCGGCTCGGCTGGAAGGAGGACCTGATCGCCCGGGTCAACGCCCGCATCACGGCCGAGCCTGGGCCGATTCCGGGCTATGATGCCTGGGACGATCTCGATCCCGTTGCCATCGAGTATCAGCCGGTCACGTTCGAGGGCCGCTACGACCACAGCCGCGAGATACACGTCTTCATCGCGCTCACCCAGCCGAAGGGGCCGGTGGGCGGCCAGGGCTATTTCGTCCTCACCCCGGCGGAGACCCGCGAAGGCCTCTGGGTCTTCGTCAACCGCGGCTTCGTGCCGCTCGACCGCAAGGATCCGACGAGCCGCGCCGAAGGTCAGGTGGAGGGCTTCCACACCATCACCGGCCTCACGCGTCCGCCGGAGGAACCCTCCTGGGTTAGCCCCGAGGACGACGTGGAGCGCAACATCTGGTTCGTGCGCGATCCGGAGCGCATGGCCGACGCCGTCGGCCTATACCCGGACCGCGTCGCCCCCTTCACGGTCGACGTCTTCGCCGGCGAGTCCCCCGGCGGCCTGCCTCAAGGCGGCGAGACGGTCATCGCCTTCTCCAACAACCACCTCCAGTACGCGATCACGTGGTACGGGCTGGCCCTCGCGCTTGTGGTGGTGTTCGTCGCCGTGGTGCGGCGGCAGTTGGGGAATAGGCAGTAGGGAATAGGCAGTAGGCAGTAGGGAATTGGAAGTAGGCAGTAGGCAGTAGGGAATAGGCAGTAGGGATTTCGTCGCGGCGGATGACAGGGCGCACCCTTCTTCCTACTGCCTACTGCCTACTGCCTAATGCCTACTGCCTACTGCCTACTGCCTACTGCCTACTGCCTCACTCCCTCCTACGCCCGCGCCTTCTGCGCCCGCTCCATCAGCTTCCTTACGTCGTCGGCGATCATGGGGTGGCCGAAGAGGTAGCCTTGGGCGTAGTCGGCGCCGAAGCTGACCAGTTCGGCGGCTTCCGCCTCGGTCTCGGCGCCCTCGGCAACCACGTCCATGCCGAGGTCGTGGGCAAGGCCGATGATGGACTTCAGGATCACCAGCCGGTTGCGGCCGTTGCCCTTGAGGAAGCTCTGGTCGATCTTCAGGGTGTCGACCGGCAGGCGCTGCAGGTAGGCAAGGGACGAGAAGCCAGTGCCGAAATCGTCGAGCGCGAGGCCGGCGCCGAGTTCCTTCAGCCGGGCGAGGACCTGGGTTGCGAACTCCGGGTTCTCCATCACCAGGCTTTCGGTCAGCTCCAGCTTCAGACTGCCCTTCGGCAGCGAAGCCCGCGACAGCACGGCCTTCACGTCGTTGATGAGGTCGTGCCGCAGGAGCTGGCGGCTGGAAACGTTGACGCTGACGAACAGCTTCTCACCGTTGGGCAAGGTCTGGTGCCAGGTGTCGAGCTGCTTGGCGGCCCGCTCCAGCACGAAGAGCCCGAGCGGCACGATGAGTCCGCTGCGCTCGGCCGCCGGGATGAAATCGGTCGGCGGGATGCGTCCGCGCTTGGGGTGGTCCCAGCGCAGCAGCGCCTCGAAGCCCGCGATGGACCGGTCTTCGGTGCGCACGATCGGCTGGTAGAACACCTTCATCTCGTCGCGCTCGAGCGCGTGACGGAGGTCGGTCTCCAGCGTCATCGCCTCGGCGGCAGCCGTCCTCAGCGAGGGCCGGAAGGATTCGATCCTGTCGCCGCCGAGGCGCTTGGCGAACGCGACGGCGACTTCCGCATCCTTCACCAGGTCGTCCGGATCGCGTTGCTCGCGGTCATAGATGGCGATGCCGATCGAGGCCGTGAGGAAGATCTCCCGCTCCCCGAAGGCGATGGCGGCGCGGATCGCCCGGCGCACCGCGTCGGCGAAAGCGGCGATGCGCTCCGGCGACTGCTCGGAAACGAGGATGATGGCGAAGTGGTCGCCCTCCAGGCGCGCCAGACTGTCGAGCGGCTTCAGAAGCCGGCCCAGCCGACGGGCGACCGTGAGGAGGATGCTGTCGCCGACCGAAAGGCCGAGGGTCTCGTTCACCTGCCGGAAACGGTCGATGTCGATGAGGAAGACTGCTGGCCGGCTGGCCGTGTCCGCCTGCGCCCGGGTCATGGCGGAGCCGAGCCGGTCGAGGAAGAGCTCGCGGTTGGGCAGGCCCGTCAGGTTGTCGTGCACGGCGTCGTGCAGCAGGCGCTCCTGGGCGGTCTTGGCGTCGGTGATGTCGAGGAGGGTGCCGACGCAGCGGATCACCTCGCCGTCGTTGCCGAGGATCGGGCGGGCACGCAGGCGGAACCACTGGTAATGGCCGTCCTGGGCACGGAGCCGAAAGGTCTGGCCGAGCCTGCCACGCCGTTGCTCCACGACGGCGTCGAGGGTCGCCTTGAAGCGGTCCCGGTCCTGCGGGTGCAGCACCTCCAGCCAGTCGCGGGCGGGGCCTTCCAGGGCGCCGCGCTTGAAGCCGAGGCTCTCCTCGGCCTCCGCGGAGGTGTAGATGCGGTCGCGGGTGACGTCCCAGTCCCAGATGATGTCGCCGGCCCCGGTCAGGGCCAGCGCCCGGCGTTCCGCGTCGTTCATCAGCCCGTCAGCGATGGAGCCGCCGGCGAAGGCGTGCTGCATCACCGTGAAGCCGAGGAGGAGGACGAGGAGCACCAGCCCGCCGGCCAGCGCCGGCTGGACGAGGTCGTTGACGAGTTCGCCGGAGACCGTGAGGCCGGTTCCGGCCAGCCAGGCGATGAAGAGCAGCCAGGTGGGGATCAGCATGATGGCGCGATCGTAGCCGCGCACCGCCATGGCGAGGATCAGGAGGAAGCCGAGGAGGCCGAGCCCGGCCAGCACCATGCGGGCGATGCCGGCGGCGATCGATGGATCATAGACCGCCACGCCGAAGAGGCCGGTGAGCGCCAGGAGCGTCATCAGGGCCACGTGACTGTAGCGCACGTGCCAGCGGTTGAGGTTGAGATAGGCGTAGAGAAAGATCACCAGGGTGACGGCGATCATCACCTCCGAGCCGGCGCGGTACAGCTGGTCCGCCCCCGGCTCCACGTGGAAGACCTTGTTCCAGAAGCCGAAGTCGATGCAGAGATAAGCCAGCACCGTCCACGCCAGGGCCGCCGTCGCGGGGAACATCATGGATCCCTTGACGACGAAGAGGATGGTGAGGAAGAGCGCCAGCAGGCCCGCAATGCCGAGCACGATGCCGCGGTAGAGCGTGTAGGCGTTGACGCTGTCCTTGTAGGCGTTCGGCTGCCAGAGCGTGAGCTGCGGCAGCGCCTCGGTGCGAAGCTCCGCCACGAAGGTGACCACCGATCCGGGGTCGAGCGTCACCAGGTACACGTCCGCGTCCTGGCTCGGCTGCCGCTCGGGCGCGAACCCCTGGCTCGGCGTGATGGCGGCGATGCGGGAGGCGCCGAGGTCCGGCCAGAGGAGGCCCGAGCCGGCGAGGCGGAAGTGCGGGGCGACGATCAGCCGGTCCAGCTGCTGGTCGGTGTTGTTGGCCAGATGGAACACCACCCACGTCGGGTTAGCTTCCGTTCCGCGCGAGCGCACTTCGATGCGCCGCACGATCCCGTCCGAGCCGGGCGCCGTCGACACCTGGATCGACTCGGTCGATTCGCGGCGAAACTCGATGGCATTGGAAAGGTCGATGGCCGCCATGTCCGCCGGCACGGAAACGGGCTCGACCGCGAGGGCAGGGCGGATGCCGGCAGCCGACAGGACCAGACAGACCAGAAGTGCCAGGTGGCGGGCAAAGGCCAAGGATTTCCACTCCGCGAACACGACCGCCGCTGCTTCGGCGAGGGCACGATAGTTAACTTGTCGGGCCTGATCAAACACGCCCGGCCAACGAACGGTGGAGATCCGGGCCGCCGGTCCGCTCAGGCCGGTATCCAGCCGGTCGCGGGGACGCCGGCCGGTTCGTACCGCGGCGCCGGGCGCGGGTCGTCCGACAGGAGCGCGAACAGGATGTGGTCCTGCCAGCGGCCGTCGATCATCAGGAAACGGCGGGCAAAGCCTTCGCGGGAGAATCCGGCTTTTTCCAGAAGCCGTATGGACCGGGTGTTGTGCGGGATCGACGCCGCCTCCAGCCGGTGCAGCTTCAGGTCGTGGAACACGTAGGTGATGATGGTCCGGACCGCCTCGGTCATGTAGCCCTTGCCGGCGTAGCGCTCGCCCATCCAGTAGCCGAGCGAGCAGGACTGGATCACGCCCCGCCGCACGTTGGAGAGGGTGATGCCGCCGAGGAGCACATGGGGTTCGTCGACCCGGAAGAGGAAGAAAGCGTAGCCGAGATCCTCGCGCGCCGCCCGGTGGTAGAGCTTCACCCGGCGCTTGAAGGCGGACCGGGTGAGGTCGTCGGCGGCCCACACCGGTTCCCAGGGCTTCAGGAAGAGACGGCTCTCCTCGCGAAGAGCCACCCAGGCGACATGGTCGGCAAGCACGGGCGGGCGGAGCAGGACACGATCGGTGCGAAGAACCGGAGTGGCTTCGCCGACGACGTGCAGGATGCTCATGCGGCGCTCGCCGGTCTGGTGCCGAACCGGTCGGCGATGGCCGTGAGACTGGGCACCCTGGACACCGGGCCGATGGCGGCCAGCGTCGGCGATCCGGCACCGACCGTCCGGCCGATGAACTCGCCCACCTTGGCGGGGGTCACGGCGTTGATGCGCGTCACCAGCTCGTCGAGCGGGATCGGCCGGCCGTGGATCATCACCTGCCGGGCGATCTGGCCGGCGCGCGCAGCCGGGCTCTCCAGCGTCATCAACAGGCCGGCGCGCAGCTGCGCCTTGGCGCGGTCCACCTCGGCGGCGGTGATGGCGCTGACGGCCTTGGAGATTTCTTCCAGCGAGGTGTCCACCAGATCGTGGGCGTCTGCCTCGCCGGTCGCGGCCGCGATGCCGAAGACGCCGCTGTCGCGGAAACCCCAATGGAAGGAATAGACCGAATAGCAGAGGCCGCGCTTCTCGCGCACCTCCTGGAACAGCCGCGACGACATGCCGCCGCCGAGCACCGAGGCGGCGATCTGGGCGGTCGTGTAGTCGTCGTCATAGTAGGAGACGCCCGGGAAGCCGAGGACGATCTGGGCTTCCATCAGGTCCCGTTCCTCGCGCCGCTCGCCGCCCCGGTAGGCGGCTGGATGATCGCCGGTGGGTGCGGTTTTCTCGTATCCGGCGAACTTCTCGCGTGCCAGCGAGACCAGTTCCTTGTGGTCCAGCTTGCCGGCCGCGGCGATCACCGTGTTCTCGCCGGTGTAGTGGCGGCCGAGATAGTCGCGAAGGTGCGCCTCGGAAAAGCTCCCCACCGTCTCCACCGAGCCGAGGATGGGGCGACCGATCGGCTGGCCCGGAAAGGCGGCCTCCTGGAAATGGTCGAACACCAGGTCTTCGGGCGTGTCGAGCGCCGCGCCGATCTCCTGGCCGATCACGTGCTTTTCGCGGGCGAGTTCCTCGGCGTCGAAGAGCGAATCCTGGAGAATGTCGGCGAGGATGTCGAGCGCGAGCGGCACATCCCCGGCAAGCACCCGGGCGTAGTAGCTGGTGTTCTCGATGGACGTCGCGGCGTTCACCTCGCCGCCCACGTTCTCGATCTCCTCCGCGATGGCGATCGCCGTCCGCTTGGACGTGCCCTTGAAGGCCATGTGCTCCAGAAGATGCGAGATGCCGTTCTCGGAGGCCTCTTCCGACCGGGAACCGGCGGCCACCCAGACCCCGAGGGCGGTGGACGCCAGATGCGGCATGTCGTGGGTGACGACCGTGATACCGTTCGAAAGCTCCGTAACCTCGACTGCCATCCGCCTCAAACCTCCACGGTCACCGCTCTCGCCCGGTCGAGCATGAAGGCTTCCACCGCTTCCAGGCTGTTGGCGACGACGCTCTGCCGCTCAGGACGGCCCATCAGATCGCCGAGCCAGGTCGGCAGGGCGGGGTAGATATCGCTCGCCGTCACCACGGCATCCGGGAACTTGGCCGGATGGGCGGTGGCGAGCGTCACCATCGGAACGCGCGGGTCCATCACGCTCTCCGCCACGGCGATGCCGGTGGCGGTGTGCGGGTCGACGAGCATGCCGGCCTCCCGGTGGACGCGGCGGATGGTGGCGGCGGTCGAAGCCTCGTCCGCCCGGTCGGCCGCAAAGCCGGACCGGATGGCCCCGAGCGCCGCCTCCGGCACCGTGAAGGCGCCCGACTGCTGCAGCTGGTCCATCATCCGCTTCACGCCGTCGCCGTCCCGGCCCGTGGTCTCGAACAGCAGCCGCTCGAAGTTGGACGACACCTGAATGTCCATGGACGGCGAGATCGTCGGGTGCACGCCGCGTACCTCGTAGCGGCCGGTTTCGACCGTGCGAGCGAGGATGTCGTTGGAGTTGGTGGCGATCACCAGCCGTTCGATCGGCAGGCCCATGCGCCGGGCTACGTAGCCGGCGAAGATGTCGCCGAAATTGCCCGTCGGCACGGTGAAGGACACCGGCCGGTGCGGCGCGCCGAGCGCGGTCGCGGCCACGAAGTAGTAGACCACCTGGGCGACGATCCGGCCCCAGTTGATCGAGTTGACGCCGGACAGGCGGACGCGGTCGCGGAAGGCGAAGTGGTTGAACATCCCCTTCACGATCGCCTGGGCATCGTCGAACGTGCCCTCCAGCGCGATGGCGTGCACGTTGTCGTCGGCGACGGTGGTCATCTGCCGGCGCTGCACCGCCGACACCCGGCCGTGCGGGAAGAGGATGAAGATGTCCGTGTTCTGCCGCCCGCGAAAGGCCTCGATGGCCGCGCCGCCGGTGTCGCCGGAGGTGGCGCCCACGATGGTCGCCCGGTCGCCGCGCCGGCCGAGCACGTGGTCCATCAGCCGTGCGAGAAGCTGCATGGCGACGTCCTTGAAGGCGAGCGTCGGCCCGTGGAAGAGCTCCAGCACGAAATGGCCGGGCGCCAGCTGCACCAGCGGCGTCACCGCCGGATGACGGAACACGGCGGGCGCATAGCTCTCCGCCAGCATGCGCTTCAGGTCGCTGTCGGAAATGTCTCCGTCGACGAAAGGCGCGATCACCTCGAAGGCCACGTCCGCGTAGGGACGGCCGGCAAGGCCCGCGATCGTCGTGGCGGAAAGGGTCGGCCAGCGTTCGGGCACGTAGAGGCCGCCGTCACGGGCGAGACCGGCAAGGACGACGTCTGAGAAGGAGAGGGCGGGCGCGGTGCCGCGGGTGCTCACATACTTCACGAGGGGGGCGAATCCCGATGCTGCGGTTGATGGATACCCCGGCGATGTCCTCCCACGCCGGCGTCGATCTCCTCGATCCACGACCCTAGACGCCCGAACTGGGCTCTGCAAGACGAGCGAGGCGACATGGGAGTCGTCAGACCGGACGGCGGACCCGTCACATCCCACGGGCGGGCAGGTGGATGTCGCCGACAACGTGTCGGTCAGGCGTGGCCGAGTTCGCTGGAGAGGAGAGCCGGGTCGATGCCGAGGCTGGCGAGGGCCAGGGTGTAGCGGTCGTCGAGGTCCGCCTCGAAGATGATCGCCGGGTCGGCGTCGCAGGTCAGCCAGCCGTTGTTCTGGATCTCGGTCTCCAACTGGCCCGGCGCCCAGCCGGCATAGCCGAGCGCCAGCAGCGCCTGGTCGGGGCCGCGGCCCTCGGCGATCGCCTTCAGGATTTCCAGGGTGGCGGTCAGGGAGACGGACTCGTTGATCGGAAGAGTGGAGTTCTCCAGGTGATAGTCGGACGAATGGAGCACGAAGCCGCGCCCCGTCTCCACCGGGCCGCCCCGGTGCACCCGCATGCCGCCGGCGGTCGCGGGCAGCCGGATGGCGTCGCCCTCCGGGATGATCTCCAACTGCACCAAAAGGTCGCGGAAGGAGAGATGCGCCATCGGCTTGTTGATGATGAGCCCCATGGCGCCTTCGGCCGAGTGGGCGCAAAGATATACGACCGTTCGCGCGAAGGAGCTTTCTTCCACCCCCGGCATAGCGATCAGGAATTGGCCGTCCAGATAGGTTTCCTGCTGTGCCATAGGGCGTACGCCGCTCCTTTCGAGGTCGGCGGGAGGCTTCCCACCGCCGCGAACAGTGATCGAGGGGATGAATCGTCCTCAATCGTCACGACATTATGACGGCCGAAAAACGGGATTCAAGCTTATACCCCTGTGCCTCATGTTGTGGAAACCACGGCGATCTTGAAGATGCTTTCGGAAATTTTTCAGCCTCTCCGAGGCCTGGCGGCCGCCGCGACCGTCTTCGCCGTTCCGGCCTCGGCTGGCCAGCCGGTCATCGAGCCGCCGCAGACCGTGCTTTTCACGGCGGGCGGTCCGCCGGAGGGTGAGGTCTACCGGGCCGGCATCGGCATTCATCTGGCGGACGGCTGGCACACCTACTGGCGCCATCCGGGCGACGCCGGGATCGCGCCGACGCTGACGACCGAAGGCAGCCAAAACCTCAAGGCGGTGCAACTGGTCTTCCCGGCGCCGGAGCGGTGGTCGGACGGCTACAGCACCTCGATCGTCTACCATGGGGACGTGCTGTTGCCGCTGATGGTCCATGCGGCGGATCCGAGCCAGCCGGTGGTCCTCGACCTGCAGCTCACCTTCGGCTTCTGCCGCGAGATCTGCGTGCCCGGTGAGGCGACCTTCTCGGCGACGCTCAGCCCGGACGACGGGGCGCGTCCATCCGCCGCCGAACGGATCGCGGACGCCCTCGACCGGGTGCCGGTCGCCGAAACCGACGGCGCCCTGCCGGCGGTGATCGCCGTGGAGCCGGACGGGCCGGAGGCGGTGCGCATCAGGGTGAGGACCGCCCCCGGCGCTGCCGCGGAAACCGATCTCTTCGTGGAGCCGCCGGACGGCTGGTACATCGGCCAGCCGCAACCGGTCGGCGTGGAAACAGACGTGGCGGTGTTCCACCTCTCCCTCAACGGGCGACCAAAGGCCGCGACGGTCAGCGGGACGCCGATGCGCTTCACGGTGGCGACACCGGACGGCGGTATCGAGGCCGTGCGCGCCCTTCCCTGAACGGGCCGCCTACGCTATTCCACGGATGCGCCGGCCGCCGCCGCGGCTTCCGCCGCCCGGCGCGATCCGGCCCCGAACCCGAAGAGGACTGAAGAGCCATGACGATTGCTGTCGGCGACAAGCTGCCGGACGTGAAGCTGAAGGTCGTCACCCCGGACGCGGCGGTCGAGCAGACCACCGACGAGCTCTTTTCCGGCAAGAAGGTGGTGCTGTTCGCGGTGCCGGGTGCCTTCACCCCCACCTGCACCATGAACCACCTGCCGGGCTTCATCGAGAACGCCGACGCCATCAAGGCCAAGGGCGTGGACGACATCATCTGCGTGTCGGTGAACGACGCCTTCGTCATGAAGGCCTGGGCCCAGCATGCCGGCGGCATGGACAAGGTGACCTTCGCGGCCGACGGCTCGGCGGTCTTCACCAAGGCCCTCGGCCTCGACCTCGACCTGACCGGCGGCGGCCTCGGCATCCGCTCCAAGCGCTACGCCGCCATCGTGGAGGACGGCATCCTCAAGTCCCTCGACATCGAGGAGAGCCCGGGCCAGGCAACCGTCTCCGGTGCCGCCGCGGTCATCGAGAAGCTCTGACCCCGTCCCCGGCGCCGCCGGGCGGTTCCGCCTTTGGCGACCCGCTCGCCGGCGCTGGCCAGGCCCTCAGCCCCACGGCTCTCAGGCGCCTGTCACCACGGCCAGCACCCGCGGTTCGGCGGTGATCAGGCCGTCGGTCGGCTCCAGCTTGTCGCCGTCGATCTGCAGCTTCACCCCCACGCCGCCGAGGCGGGCGGAGATCACGGCCTCGTCGGTCACCGCCGGATGGCTGCCGAGGCGGCCGCGGGCAAGCGCCAGCGCGGCGCCCGCCAGGGTGCCCGGCTTGTCGTTGGAAAGCGTGATCAGCCTGAGCCCGGGCCGTGTCACATGGGTCTGGCGCGTGATGGCGAGCGGGCCGCCGTAGAAGCCGGCGGTGGTCACCACGGCCAGCCGACACACCCGCGTCACCCCGTCCGCCTCCACCACCACGTCGCGCCCCTGCGCGGCAAGGGCAAGCCGAACGGCCGCCGCCGCATAGGCGAGCTTGCCCCAGCGGCGCTTCACCGCCGGCTCCACCGCGTGCACCACGTCGCCGTCGAAGCCGGCCGACACCATCAGGATGAACGGCCGGTCGCCGATCCGCCCGAGGTGCAGCGGCTTCAGGCGCCGGGCGACGGTGGCTTCCGCCATGGCCTCCGGGCGGAAGGGCAGGGCGAGTTCGTGCGCGAGCACGTTGGCTGTGCCGAACGGCAGCACGCCGAGCGCCGGCGGCGGCGCGGCCCGGCGGAGAAGCCCCGTGACCGCCTCGTTGATCGACCCGTCGCCGCCGCCGACCACCAGGGTGTCCACTGTCGGGTCCAGCGCTTCGGCGATCTCGGTGAGGTTGCCGGCATAGCGGGTCAGCCAGACGGTGACGCGCACGCCGAGCTTGTCGAGCCGCGCGGCGTAGCGGTCGAGCGCCCGGTAGCGGAAGCCGCCGGCGATCGGGTTGGCAACCACCAGCACCCGGCGGGTGACCGGCGCGACGGCGGCCAGCGGATCGTCGAGGACGGCCGGCGAGACGAAGGACTGGTTCAAGAGAAAGCTCCCGCTCGGATCGCGACCATGCCGATCCCGACCATGCGGGACGTCACGATCCGGTGCCGCGCCGCGCGCCCTTCAGGTAGGGCGCCATGCCGGCCCGGGCGAGGGCGTCGGCCCGTTCGTTCATGTCGTGGCCCGCGTGACCCTTCACCCAGTGCCAGGTGACCTCGTGGTTGAGGCGCGCCGCCTCCAGCCGCTGCCAGAGGTCGGCGTTCTTCACGGGCTTCTTGTCGGCGGTCTTCCAGCCGTTGCGCTTCCAGCCGTGGATCCAGCCGGTGATGCCACCCTTCACATACTGGCTGTCGGTCCACAGATCGACCAGGCAGCGCTTCTTCAGCGCCTCCAGCGCCGAGCAGGCGGCGATCAGCTCCATGCGGTTGTTGGTGGTGTCCGGCTCGCCGCCGCAGAGTTCCTTTTCCCGATCGCCCCACTGCAGGATCGCTCCCCACCCGCCCGGTCCCGGATTTCCCGAGCAGGCGCCATCGGTGTAGACGGTCACGCGCGGGACGGCAGCCTCATCGGTCATCAGGCGACACCTTCGGCCTCGAGGCCATAGTCGGCGGCGGATGCGACAGCGCGATGAAAGCGCGTCTTCCGCAGGTATTCGATCGGATCCTTCTTCTTGACGAGGGCGCCGGCCGGCGTGGTCAGCCAGTCGTAGAGCCGGGTCAGGAAAAAGCGCATGGCGGCGCCGCGCGCCAGCATCGGCAAGGCGGCGACCTCGGCCTTGGTGAACGGCCGCACCTCCGCGTAGGCGGCCAGGAAGGCACGCGCCTTGGTGGCATTCAGCTCGTGGTTCGGCTCGAAACACCAGGCGTTGAGGCAGATGGCGACGTCATAGGCGAGCGAATCGGTGCACGCGAAATAGAAGTCGATGAGGCCGGAGAGCTCGTCGCGCAGGAAGAACACGTTGTCGACGAAGAGGTCGGCGTGGATCACGCCCGTCGGCAGGCCTGACGGCCAACCGGCCTCCAGCGCCCGGAGATCGCCGTCGATCTCGTCCGCGAGCCCCGGCACGACCTCGTCCGCCCGGGCGCGGCTCTGGTCGAACAGCGGGCGCCAGCTCGCCACCGACAGCGCGTTCGGCCGCACCATCTTGTAGTCGCGGCCGGCAAGGTGCAGCCGCGCGAGGGCGGTGCCGAGCTGCCGGCAGTGTGTGACGGCGGGCCGCTTCACCCAGACCCCGTCGAGGAAGGTGACGATGCACGCCTTGCGACCGGCAAGGTCGCCGAGCGCCTCGCCGTTCCGCGCCTTCACCGGCAGCGGGCAGGTGATGCCGGCGCCGGCCAGGTGCTCCATCAGGCCGATGAAGAAGGGCAGGTCGGCCGGGTTCACCCGCTTCTCGTAGAGGGTGAGGATGAAGATCCCGGTCTCGGTGCGAAGGAGGAAGTTGGAGTTCTCCACTCCCTCGGCAATGCCTTTGCAGGAAACGAGACCGCCGATGTCGTAGCGGGCAAGGAAGGCGGCGAGTTCGTCGTCGGAGACCTCGGTGTAGACCGCCATGGTGGCGTCGCTCCCGGACAAGGTGCTTGAGGACATGGCGTGCCGGGAGAGGCCCGGCAATTCGGCGATCAGGCGGCGCCGGCCCGGAGGTCGCGCGGCAGGCTGAACGCGATGGTCTCGTCGGCGGTGCGCACCGTCTCCACCGTCACCGCGTAGCGCTCGGCGAAGGCGTCGATCACCTCCTCCACCAGCACCTCCGGCGCCGAGGCGCCCGCCGTGATGCCGACGGTGCGGACCTCACCGACGGCCGCCCAGTCGATCTCGGAGGCCCGCTGGATCAGGTAGGCCCGACTGCAGCCCTCCCGCGCCGCCACCTCGCGCAGGCGCTGCGAGTTGGACGAATTGGGCGCGCCGACGACGAAGAGCGCGTCCACCTTCGGCGCCACCGCCTTCACGGACTCCTGCCGGTTGGTGGTCGCGTAGCAGATGTCTTCCTTGTGGGGCGCCGTGATGGTCGGAAACCGTGCCGACAGCGCCTCCACGATGGCCCGGGTGTCGTCCACCGAGAGCGTCGTCTGAGTGGTGTAGGCGAGAGCGGTGCCCTCCGGAACCTCCAGCCGCGCGACGTCGTCCAGCGTCTCCACCAGCGTCACGGCGCCGTCGGGCAGCTGGCCCATGGTGCCGATCACCTCCGGATGGCCAGCGTGGCCGATCAGGATCACGTGGCGGCCGCGCTTGTGGTGGATCTCCGCCTCCCGGTGCACCTTGGTGACCAGCGGGCAGGTGGCGTCGAGCTGAAAGAAGCCGCGCAGGCGCGCCGCCGCCGGCACCGCCTTGGCCACCCCATGGGCGGAGAAGATGACCGGCTGGGTGGTGTCCGGGATCTCGTCCAACTCCTCCACGAACACGGCGCCCTTCCGGCGCAGCTCCTCCACCACATACTTGTTGTGGACGATCTCGTGGCGCACGTAGACCGGCGCGCCATAGCGGGCGAGCGCCAGGTCGACGATCTGGATCGCCCGGTCCACGCCGGCGCAGAAGCCGCGCGGGGCGCAGAGCAGAATGGATAGGGGCGGTCTCGTCACGGGCGGTCTCGGCTCGGCGTTCGGAACAGGCGGGGGAACGGGCGGGCGCGCCATCGGCACCACGCCCGGAATAGAAGTGGTGACGGATGGCCTGTCAAGCGACGGTCCATCATCGATTTTTCCGGCCGCTCGCGCCAGTCGCCTTCGACGGACGCGCATGCTATGGGAGGCGCCGACGGAGGTGACGGACGCATGAAATCGATCGGCGTGCTGATGAAGTGTGCGGCGCTGGCCGCGACCGTGGCGGTGCTCTCGGGCTGCTCGACCGCGAGCGACATGAGCCCCGGTGCGCTCCTGAGCGGCGGGCGCGATCCCGTCAAGGAACAGGAAGCCGCCGAGATCTTCCGCCCGGTCGAGGTCTGCCCGCAAGTCCAGGTCCGCGACGGCACCCAGATGATGCCGGTCTACGAACGCGGCCGCCAGGGTGACCCGGCGGGCCTGCGCTTCCAGGCGACCGTCGGCAAGTTCTCCCGCGACTGCCGCACCAGCGAGATCGGCACCACCGTGCGCGTCGGCGTCGCCGGCCGCCTGCTGGCGGGCCCGTCGGGCGCCACAGGCCGGGTCGACCTGCCCGTCCGCGTCGTGCTCGTGCGCAACGGCGACGAGGTGCTCTATTCGGAGCTCCACCTCATCCCCGCCGAAATCGCCCCCGGCACCGCCGCCACCAATTGGGCCAAGGTGGTCGACAACATCGTCGTCCCCCTCGGCACCGCCCAGTCCCGCTACGTGATCTACGTCGGCTTCGACGAGTCCGGCGCGAAAGGCACCTGAGCGGAGGGGAATGAAGGCGGTTTTGCAAGCTATGCGGTGATCCCCCGCCGACGGACCTCACGCCGCCACATCCGTCATGGTCCGCGAAGGCGGACCACCCACGCTCTTGTCGTGCAAACCCCTTGCGTTGATATGCGTGGCTGGTCCGCCCGCGCGGACCATGACGAACTTGGAGGACGGGGGAGGGCGCGCATCGCGGTCTTCATCTGCACCTCATCCGCTGTTCCCTTTTCCCCATCCATTCCTCGTCGTCCCGACAAATCATCGCCTGTTCCTATTGATCCATAGGCAAACTCACAGTATCTCTTGGTGGTCTCGTGTCGCCGCGCGGGAGAGACCGGTCGGGGGTTCGCCTCGGACCGGCGCCGAAGGAGCAACCGCCCCGGAAACTCTCAGGCAAAAGGACCGCTGCGGCGTGTGACGCTCTGGAAAGCAGCCGGACCGCGGGGACCCGTGGTCGGCTCACCGACGGAGTAACCGCGCGGCCAGGGCCCTCTCCGGGCCTGCCGCACGGGAAATCTCTCAGGTCATGCGACAGAGGGGGCGTGTCGGGGGTTGTCCTCCTGACGCCAACCCGACGTGGAGCACGACCCGATGAGCACGACGGCCCCCTCCGAGCCGACCCACGCCCAAGAGCCCCTGACCACCTCGCTGTTCGACGCCCACAAGGCGCTCGGCGCCCGCATGGTGCCCTTCGCGGGCTACCTCATGCCGGTGCAGTACGAGGGCATCCTCGCCGAACACCTGCACACGCGGTCGGCGGCCGGCCTGTTCGACGTGTCCCACATGGGTCAGGTCGTTCTCGCCGGCTCCGATCATGCCACCGTCGCCGACGCCCTTGAGGCACTGGTTCCGGCCGACATTCGCGACCTGAAGCACGGCGCCCAGCGTTACACCCAGCTTCTCGACACCGACGGCGGCATCCTGGACGATCTGATGGTCCACCGGCCCGCCGACCCGGCTCTGGACGGCACCTTGATGCTGGTGGTCAACGCCGCCAACAAGGCGGCCGACATCGCCCACATGAAGGCCCGGCTGCCCGAGGTCGTCCGCCTCACGCTGCAGGACGACCGGGCGCTGCTCGCCCTCCAGGGACCGGTCGCCGCGACCGTCCTTGCCCGCGCCGGCGCGGACGTCGCCGCCTGGCCCTTCATGACCGCCGGTCCCGTCACGGTGGCGGGCATCAGCGTTCATGCCAGCCGATCCGGCTACACCGGCGAGGACGGCTTCGAACTCTCCGTCGCCAACGATCAGGCCGCCGCGCTCTGGACCGCTCTCCTGGACGATCCCGACGTGAAGCCGATCGGCCTCGGCGCCCGCGACAGCCTGCGCCTGGAAGCCGGCCTCTGCCTCCACGGCCATGACATCGACACCGGCACCACGCCGGTCGAGGCGGGGCTCGCCTGGTCGATCCAGAAGCGGCGCCGGCAGGAGGGCGGCTTCCCCGGCCACCACGTCATCGCCGAGCAGATCGCCAACGGCCCGCCGCGTCGCCGCGTCGGCATCCGGCCGGAGGGGAGGGCGCCCGCCCGCGAAGGCGTCGAGATCCTCTCGCACGACGGACTGCCCATCGGCACGGTCACGTCCGGCGGCTTCGGCCCGACGGTGAACGGGCCGATCGCCATGGGCTATGTGGCCGCCCCGCACGCGGCGCCCGGCACCCGCATCGGCCTGATGGTGCGCGGCAAGCTGATGCCGGCGGAGGTGGTCGCGCTGCCCTTCGTGCCCGCCCGCTTCTATCGCGGCACGTGAATCGCATCCCGCAATGCGGCCGCAAGGCCGCGGGTGCGAGATCATAATCAATAATGAATTCTGAATACTACAACCGGAACCTGACTCTTCAGAGAAGGATGAAGTCCCCCATGGCGCGCCTCTACACCAAGGATCACGAGTGGATCGACGTCGCGGGTTCGATCGCGACCGTCGGCATCACCGACTACGCCCAGGCCCAGCTCGGCGACGTGGTGTTCGTCGAGCTGCCGGATGCCGGGCGCGCCGTCACCAAGGGTGGCGATGCCGCCGTGGTGGAGAGCGTGAAGGCGGCGAGCGACGTCTTCTCGCCAGTCGACGGCACGGTCACCGAGGCCAACCAGGCGCTCGCCGACACCCCCGCCCTCGTCAACGAAGCGCCGGAAGGCGATGGCTGGTTCTTCAAGGTGGAGCTCTCCGGTGACGCCGACCTCGCCGACCTGATGGATGCGGCCGCCTACAAGGCCTACACCGACGCGCTCTGAGCCGTCCCGGACCCCGCACCCGAACCCGAAGGACCGTCCCCCATGCGCTACCTTCCCCTCACCGACGAGGACCGGGCCGAGATGCTCGGCGCGGTCGGCGTCGGCGCCATCGACGCGCTGTTCGCCGACGTGCCGGCCGACAAGCGCCTCGCCGGCCTGCCCGCCCTGCCGCTGCACCAGTCCGAGATCGCCGTGGAGCGGCGTCTCGCCGCCATGGCGGCCCGGAACACGACCGCCGGAGCGGTGCCCTTCTTCGTGGGCGCCGGCGCCTATCGGCACCATGTGCCGGCGACCGTGGACCACCTCATCCAGCGCTCCGAGTTCCTCACCTCCTACACGCCCTATCAGCCGGAAGTGTCGCAAGGGACACTGCAAATCCTGTTCGAGTTCCAGTCGCAGGTGAGCCGGCTTACCGCCATGGACGTCGCCAACGCCTCCATGTACGACGGCTCCACCGGTGCCGCCGAGGCGGTCGCCATGGCCCACCGCATCACCCGGCGCGACAAGGCGGTGGTGTCCGGCGGCGTCCACCCGCACTATCGCGGCGTGATGCGCACGGTCTCCGAGATGGCCGGCGACCGCATCGACACCCTCGACCCGGACCCGGCCGGCATCGAGGACATCCTCGCCCGGATCGACGGCGAGACCTCCTGCGTGGTCGTCCAATCGCCCAGCTTCTACGGCCACCTGATCGACCTCCGACCGATCGCCGAGAAGGCCCACAGCGTCGGCGCGCTCCTCATCGCGGTGTTCACCGAAGTGGTCGCCCTCGGGGCCATCGAGCCGCCGGGCGCCCAGGGCGCCGACATCGTGGTTGGCGAGGGCCAGTCGCTCGGCAACCCGCTCACCTTCGGCGGCCCCTATGTGGGCCTCTTCGCCACGCGCGAGAAGTACGTCCGTCAGATGCCTGGCCGCCTCTGCGGCGAGACGGTGGACGCGGACGGCAAGCGCGGCTTCGTGCTGACGCTCTCCACCCGCGAGCAGCACATCCGCCGCGACAAGGCGACGTCGAACATCTGCACCAACGCGGGCCTCTGCGCCCTCGCCTTCACCATCCACATGACGCTTCTCGGCGAGGCAGGGCTCATGCGCCTCGCCCGGCTCAACCACGCCAACGCGGTGAAGCTCGCCGACGCGCTCGCCGCCGTGCCGGGCGTGACGGTGCTGAACGACACCTTCTTCAACGAATTCACGGTCCGCCTGCCGCGCAACGCCGCCGCGGTGGTCGAGACGCTCGCCGCACGTGGCATCCTCGCCGGCGTGCCGGCCTCGCGCCTGGAGCCCAAGCGCTCCGACCTCGACGACCTCCTGGTCGTCGCCTCCACCGAAATCAACACCGACGACGACCGTGCCGCCCTCGTCCAGGCGCTCAAGGAGGTGCTGTGATGGCCATGAACACGCAAGGACGCCCGACCACGCCCATCGCCGGGCCCGACACCGCCGCGCCCGAGACCTTCACCGGCAACCGCGGCCTCCACATCGAGGAGGCGCTGATCTTCGAGACCGGGCGGCGCGACGTCACCGGCGTCGACGTGGACGATCCGGGCCCCTTCACGCCGCGGCTCGGCGGCCACGCCCGCACCGCGCCGATCGGCCTGCCGGGCCTCACCGAGCCGGAGGCCATGCGCCACTATGTGCGCCTCTCCCGGCAGAACTACGCCATCGACCTCGGCCTCTACCCGCTCGGCTCGTGCACCATGAAGCACAACCCGCGCCTCAACGAGAAGCTCGCGCGCCTGCCGGGCTTTGCCGACGTCCACCCGCTGCAGCCGCTCTCCACGGTGCCGGGCGCCGTCGACCTCATTGCCGAACTCGGCCGCTGGCTCCTGGAGCTCACCGGCATGGCGTCCGTCGCCATGAGCCCGAAGGCGGGCGCCCACGGCGAGTACTGCGGCATGGCGGCCATCAAGGCGGCCATCGCGGCGCGCGGCGAGACCCGCTCCATCGTGCTCGTCCCGGAATCGGCCCACGGCACCAACCCGGCCACCGCCGCCGCTCTCGGCTTCAAGGTGGTGCCGGTGCCCGCCCGGGCGGACGGCACGGTGGATCCGGAGGCCGTGAAGGCGCGGCTCTCGCCCGAGGTCGCGGCCATCATGCTCACCAACCCGAACACCTGCGGGCTTTTCGAGCGCGACGTGGTGGCGATCGCCGAGGCGGTCCACGCGGCGGGCGCCTACTTCTACGCGGACGGCGCCAACTTCAACGCCATCGTCGGCAAGGTCCGCCCGGGCGACCTCGGCGTCGACGCCATGCACATCAACCTCCACAAGACCTTCTCCACCCCGCATGGCGGCGGCGGGCCGGGGGCCGGTCCGGTGGTGCTGTCGGAGAAGCTGGCGCCGTTCGCGCCGGTGCCTTTCGTGCGCTTCAATCCGGACGGCTCCGGCGAGTTCGTGGAGACGCGCCGTCAGGCCGGCGAAACCGCCACCCCGTTCGGCCGCATCACCGCCTTCCACGGCCAGATGGGCATGTTCGTGCGGGCGCTCGCCCACATGATGAGCCACGGCGCGGACGGACTGCGGCAGGCGTCGGAGGACGCGGTGCTGTCGGCCAACTACGTGAAGGCGCGGCTCGCCGACGTGATGACCGTCGCCTTCCCGGACCGGCCGGCCATGCACGAGGTGCTGTTCGACGACCGCTTCCTGGAAGGCACCGGCGTCACCACGCTCGATTTCGCCAAGGCGATGATCGACGAGGGCTACCACCCGATGACCATGTACTTCCCGCTGGTCGTCCATGGGGCCATGCTGATCGAGCCGACCGAGTCGGAATCGAAGGCGAGCCTCGACCAGTTCGTCGGCACGCTCCGGCATCTGGCCGAGAAGGCCAAGGCCGGCGGGGTGGCCGACTTCAAGGCTGCGCCGCGCCACGCCCCGCGCCGGCGCCTTGACGAGACCCGCGCCGCCCGCCAGCCGAAGCTCGTCTGGTCCGATCCTGCCGAGGAAACGCGGGCGGAAGCGGCCGAATAGGCTGCCCGCCGGAACCGATGGCCGGCGTCGGACCGGACAAGCCTCTGGTCCAGCCCGGCCGGCGGCGATAGGCTTTCCGGGAACGCGGCGCGAACCGCCGCGCGGTCCACGGAGGCGCCATGGCCATCGGCCCGGTCGGTCCCATCGTCGGCGACGTGCCCGTCGGTTCGACCGGCCATCCGCCGTCCCAGGCGCCCTTTCCGGAGGGCGCCGGCTCCCACGGCGCCGCCCTTCCAGGTGGCGCCGCCCCGGCCCTCTCGCCCGGCGCGACCGGCCCGGCAATGCCCCCGGCGAGCCCGCTGCAGGCGGCCCTTGATGCGGTGATCGCCCGCGCGCTCGCCCGGCAGGATGGTCTCGCGCCAGTGCTTGCCGCCGCCGGCCAGCTCGGCCAGTGGCCGCCGGGCGTGGTGCCGCCCGCCGTGAAGGCGGCACTCGACGCGCTTGGCGCCCTTGTCGTCCGCGACGGCGGCCCCCAGACGACCGCGCTCGTCGCCACCCTGGCGGCATCGGGCCTCCCGGCCGGCGGCCGGCCGGGCGATCTCGGCGCCGTGCTCGCCGCCCTCGTCGCCGCCCTCGACCGCTGGGTGGGCGCGCGCCGACCGGAGAGCCAGCCGCGGCCCGTCGGCGAGCGACCGGAGCCGCCGCGCCGGTCCGCGCCGCCCGTTGCCGAGCCCGCCCTGCTGTTCGCACCGCCGCGGGATGCCCCGAAGGCGATCGCGGCGCGCCTTCTCGACGGGGCCGAGCGGGCGATCGACCGGCTCGTCCTCCACCAGGCCGCTGCCGTGCCGGACGCGGCCGCCGATCCGGCCGCGCCGCCGGACCGCCAGGAGGTGATCAGCTTTCCGGTGCCGGTGGCCGGCCCCACCGGCCTTTCCGTCGCCTCCGTGCGCATCGAGCGCGACCCACCGGATCCGGACAGCGAAGCGCCGGGCGGTCGGGCGCTCCGTGTCGACATCGCCCTCGACGTGGACCCGCTCGGCCCCCTCCACGCCCGCCTGGCATTGGTCGGCGCGGACCGGGTGGCGGTCGGGCTCTGGTGCGACCGGCCGGACGCGGTGGCGGTGCTGGAAGCCGGCCTGCCGTCGCTGCGCGCGGGCCTTGCCGCCGCCGGCCTCGATCTGGCGGACGCCTCGGTGCACGCGGGCCGTCCGCCGGAGGCGCGGCCGCCGCTGACCGCGCCCGCCCACCATCGCCTGGACGTATCCCTATGAGCAACGCCGCCCCGCCGCCCGATCCGACCGGCCGGGTCGCCGTGGCCCTTCGCTACGACGCACCGAACGCCCCCTCCGTGGTGGCGAGCGGACGCGGCCACCTCGCCGCCGCCATCCTGGCCAAGGCCGAGGAGGCCGGCGTGCCGGTGGACGAGAACCCGGCGCTTGCCGAAGCGCTCGCGGCCCTGCCGGTCGGCGACGAGATCCCGGTGGAGCTCTACCGCGCGGTCGCCGCCGTCATCGGCTTCGTGCTCCAGACCGCGAAACAGGGCGACGGCGGCACCAAGCCGTGACGGCGCAAGGCCCGGCGCCCTTGCGCGCCCGGCGCCGGAGCGCCACCTCAACCCGAAGGGCAGCCGTCCGGCCCATGCATTCCGAAAGGGTTCCTGACCATGGCACCGATCTCCCGGCGCTCCTTCCTGGCCGGCTCGCTCGCCCTGCCGGCCGGGTTCGGGCTGATGCGCCCCGCGTCGGGGCAGGCGCTCGCCCCTACCCGCGCCTGCGGCCCCGCCACGGAGCGGCAGACGGAAGGGCCCTATTTCAAGCCGGACACGCCGTTGAAGCGCTCGTTGCTGCCGGCCGGCTATGGCGGGGCGGTGTTCCAACTGTCCGGCCTCGTCCTCGACACCGGCTGCCGCCCGGTGCCGGGCGCCCTGGTGGAGCTCTGGCACGCGGACGACCGGGGTGTCTACGACAACGCCGGCTATCGCGGTCGCGGCCACCAGTTCACCGACGATCGGGGCCGTTTCGACTTCGAGACCATGCTGCCGGGCCTCTACCCGGGCCGCACGCGCCACTTTCATCTGAAGGTGCAGGCGCCCGGCGGACCGGTGCTGACCACGCAGCTCTATTTTCCGAACGAGCGCGGCAACCGGCGCGACTTCCTCTACGATCCGTCGCTGGAGATGACGCTCGCGCCCGCCGGCACCGTGACCCGCGGCCACTTCGACTTTGTGGTGGCGACCGCCTGAAAACGCGGAGGAGCGGGGTCAGGCGTCGAGGCCGTTCCAGGCGCGGAAGGCCTCCACCACTGGACCGACTTCGCGCAGGCGTCGGACGATCGTCTCGGCGCCGGCGTCCATCAGCGCCTCGCCGTGGCCGGCCCAGGTGTGCAGGCCGCCGGTGAAGCCGATCACCCGCATGCCGGCCGCGACCGCGCCGGTGACGCCGGGCACGCTGTCCTCGATCACGACGACCTGGCGCGGTTCCACCTTGAAGGTCTCGGCGGCATGCAGGAATACGTCCGGCGCCGGCTTGCCGCGCTTCGACCCGATCTCGGGCGCCGAAAAGATGTAGGGCTTGAACCGGTCGTAGAGCCCCGCCGCCTGCAGCGACAGCTTCAGCCGCCGGGTGGACGAGTTGGAGCAGATGCAGCGCGGCCAGTCGAGCGCGTCCAGGAGATCGTGGATGCCGGCGATCGCCTTCACGGCCTTCAGCCGCGCGTCGATCTCGTCGTCCGCCCGATCCTTGAAGTCCTCCGGCAGCGACCGGCCGAGCTCCTCCTCGATGATGGCGACGATCTGCGGGCCGGTGAGGCCGACGAAGCGGCTGTTCATCTCGGCGGCCGTGATGTCGTAGCCGTATTCGCGCAGGATCTCGGAATTTACCTCGGCGGCGATGATTTCCGAATCGATCAGAACGCCGTCGCAGTCGAAGATGATGAGCATGGGGTCCGTCCGGGTGATGCCGCCCTTTCGGCGTTACAGGCCGGGCGTCTGTCGTTGGCGAAAGGAGAGCCGGCGCAGGCGCGCGAACCGGCTCGAAGCCCTTCGGTCGTTACCAGATAAGCACCCGTCGGGGAAAGGCCACCCGCACCCATCCGTCCGCACGGCTGATGTGCGCGGACGGCGGCCCTGCGGCCGGGCACGACCGGATCGGCCGTTTCCGCTGAAGCGAAATCCGCGAAGGGCTCAGGTCTTGCGGTTCTCCGGCATCGGCGGCGGATCCACGTCGTCGGGCGACGGCTGAGGGGTCAGCACCTCCACGGTGACGGTACCGATCTCGCCCTTGCCGTCGATCACGAAGCCGCCCGTCGCCACCATGCCGTCGGCGCGCCATTCCACCTCCGCGTGGCCGGTGCTGCCGTCGCTGCAGGCGAACCGATAGTCCGCGATGGTGCCCTCCAGCGCCGGGTCGTAGCCGCCCGCGCAGGTCAGGCCGTCGCCGGCGACGATGAAGTAGTGCGCGCCGTTCTCGATCCGCGATTCGCCGATCATCCGGCCGACCGGCCGTTCCACCTTGATGCTGGCGATCGCACGCGCCTCGCCGGCCGACGCCTCGCCCGCGCCGACGAGCGGAACGACGATCACGCCAGCCAGTGCGCCGAGCACCGCCGGAGCCAGGATGCAGAGCTTCATATGTCCCTCCCACAGTCGGCGCGCATCATGGCCAAGGATCGCGACGAAAGCACGGCGGGACCGATCCGGTCCGGGATCACCCGGACCACGCCGTCGGACTGAACGCGGCGGTCCGAAGAGGGCGGTCGCACCGCCTCAGAACAGGGAAAGCTGCACGCCGCCGTTCGTGGGCTTCTGGAAATGCTCGGTGGTCAGCTTGACCCGGTTCTTGTTGAGGCCGAGCCGCTTGGCGGCGAGCTCGAACCGCCGGCCGATTTGCCAGGCGTAAGGACCGGTGCCGCGCATGCGCTTGCCCCATTCCGCGTCGTAGTCCTTGCCGCCCCGCATGGAGCGGAGCACGTTCATCACATGCCGGTATCGGTCCGGGAATTCGCGGAGGAGGAAGTCGCGGAAGATCTCCGACACTTCCAGCGGCAGCCGCAGCAGCACGTAGCCCGCCTCCCTGGCCCCATAGGCCGCGGCGGCGTCGAGGATGCGCTCGATCTCCGTGTCGGTCACGCACGGCACGATCGGCGCCACCATCACGCCGGTCGGGATGCCCGCCTCGTTGAGCTGGCGGATCGTCTCCAGCCGCCGGTGCGGCGAGGCGGCGCGCGGCTCCATGGCCCGGGCGATCTTCCGGTCGAGCGTGGTCACCGAGATCGCCACCTTGGCGAGCCCCTTCGCGGCCATCGGCGCCAGGATGTCGATGTCGCGGGTGACAAGCGCCGACTTGGTGACGATGCCGACCGGGTGGTTGGTCTTGGCCAGCACCTCCAGGATGGCCCGGGTGATCCGGTGCTCCTTCTCCAACGGCTGGTAGGGGTCCGTGTTGGTGCCGATGGCGATCGTCTTCGGCACGTAGGACGGCGCGCCCAGTTCCCGCTCCAGCAGTTCGGCGGCGTTCGGCTTCACGAACAGCCGCGTCTCGAAGTCGAGGCCCGGCGACAGGCCCATGTAGGCGTGGCTCGGCCGCGCGAAGCAGTAGACGCAGCCGTGCTCGCAGCCCCGATAAGGGTTGATCGACCGGTCGAACGAGATGTCCGGGCTCTCGTTCCGTGTGATGATGGTCCGCGCCCGCTCCACCTGCACGGTGGTCTTCAGCGGAGGCAGGTCCTCCAGGCCGCCCCAACCGTCGTCGTAGGCGACGACGGTCTGCGGCTCGAACCGGCCGGCGGGGTTCACGCCGGCGCCGCGTCCGCGGCGACGGTCGGCGGCCACGGCCCGCGTCGCGAGGCCGTCGGCGTGCAGCGCTTCCGCTTCGGGAAGCCGTTCGACTGAGAGGGAGGCGGTTCGGCTGTTCATGCTTTGATCTTAGCGCAGCCGCAGAACAAGACAAGAACATTCGAGCGTCGGCATGCCGTCGTCCACCCGGACCGACCTGGCAGGACCCTCGCCATCGGCCGGCCCCCGCGATGCGGCGTCATCTTTCTCGCGCGAAACGGTGAAATTGTATAAAACGGAACGCGATGCTGACCGTGATCATCCCCACGCTGAACGACGAGGAGCGGCTGGCGCTCACCCTGGCGGCCCTCATCCCGGCCGCTGCGGAAGGCATGGTGCGCGAGGTCGTCATCGTCGACGGCGGCTCCACCGACGGCACCCGCCGGGTCGCCGACGCCGCAGGCTGCGTGATCGTGGAAGCCCACGGCCCTCTCGGCGCCCGCCTGAAGCGCGGCGGCGATGTGGCCTTCCGAGGCGACTGGCTGCTGTTTCTCCGCCCTGGCTCCGTGCTGGAGCATCGTTGGGAAACGGAAGTCGGCACCTTCATGGAGCGTGCCGCCCGGTCCGGCCGTGCCGACACGGTGGCGGCGGTGTTCAGCTACGCGGTCGACGAAGTCGGCCCCGGGGCGCGTCTACGCGAAAGCATCGTGCGGCTTCTGTCGGCGATCACCCGCATCCCCCATGCCGGCCAGGGCCTGATGCTGTCGAAGACCTTCTACCGGCGGCTCGGCGGCTACCACGCCCTCCCGGCCATGGAGGATGTGGATCTCCTCCGCCGGATCGGACGCTTCCGCCTCTATCGCCTGCGCAGCACCTCCGCGCAGTACACGCCGGCCGCCGACCTGCCGGAACGGGTACCGCTGGTTCGGCGCATCCGGCGGGGCCTCAGCCTCGCACTCGCCGCACTCGCCGTGCCGCCGCGCTACCTGGTGCGCCTGCACGGCTGACGACCGTTTCCGTGGGACGTCGTCAGACCGCCTTCGTCGGCGTGCCGGCGCCGCGGCGCAGGTGCTCGTCGAGCCGCGGCATGATCTCCACGAAGTTGCACGGCATGTGGCGGTAGTCGAGTTGCGCCTTCAGGATGCCGTCCCAGGCGTCCTTGCAGGCGCCGGGCGAGCCGGGCAGTACGAACACGTAGGTGGCGTTCATCACCCCGCCGGTGGCGCGCGACTGGATCGTGGATGTGCCGATCTTGTCGTAGGAGATCCGGTGGAAGACCGCCGAGAAGCCGTCCATCACCTTCTCGAACAGCGGCTCCAGCGCCTCCGGCGTCACGTCGCGGCCGGTGAAGCCGGTGCCGCCGGTGGTGATCACCACGTCCACCTCCGGATGCGCCGTGAACCGGCGGACCACGGCGCGGATAGCCTCCACGTCGTCGGGCACGATCTCCCGCCCGGCGAGCACGTGCCCAGCCTCGGCGATCCGCTCCACCAGGGTGCGGCCGGACTTGTCGTCCTCAAGCGTGCGGGTGTCCGATACGGTGACGACGGCGATCCGCACGGGAATGAAGGGGCGGCTGTCGTCGAGGCGCGAGAGTGTCATGGGGGTTCCTTCGAAGCGGTCTAGCGTCATTTTAGGGTGTCGTCGCCCGCATGGCCAACGATGACCGAACGTCGGGAGGACCCATGAACGCCTGGACCGAAGCCGTGGATGCCTATTGCGAGCGCACGGATCCGAGCTTCTGGGCCGAACCGCTGAACGCCGTCTCCAACCTGTCCTTCCTCATCGCCGCCCTTTACGGCGCCCTTCTTCTGCGGCGGGCCGGCACGCGCGACATCGGGCTTGCGGCCCTTTCCCTCACGGCGGCGACGGTCGGCGTCGGGTCCTTCCTCTTCCACACGGTGGCGACCCGCTGGGCGGCGCTCGCGGACGTCATCCCGATCGCGATCTTCATCGCCCTCGGCTTCGGCCTCGTTCTCCGCCGTCTCGTCGGCCTCGGGCCCTGGGTCGCCGTTGCCGCCACGGTGCTCTTCATGGCCGGATCCGGACCCGTCGGCGCCGCCTTCCAGCCGCTCGTCGGCTCCTCGTCCGGCTATATGCCGGCGCTCCTGGCGCTTCTCCTCATCGGCGGCTGGCTGATGGCGACCGGCGCTCCGAACGGCCGGTTCGTGTTCGCCGCTAGTGTCGTGTTCGCCGTGTCGCTCGCCTTCCGGATGGCGGATCTGCCCTTCTGCGAAGCCTTTCCGGCCGGCACCCACGTCGGCTGGCACCTTCTCAACGGCCTGGTGCTCGCGCTCGTCATCCGCGCCGTGGCCGTCCGGGGCTGACCGTCGCCGGTCCCTCACATTCAATCGATCAAGCTGTGGCCATCCACAGCTTGGGGAAAGCCGCACCCATGCTAGAACGAGACAAATCAACGCAGGGAGTGAGCGCTCATGTCCGAGAATCGTCTGGTCGGCCCGGAGCTTGAGGAAGCGGCGCTGTTCTTCCACAAGGAGCCGCGCCCCGGCAAGCTGGAGATCACTGCCACCAAGCCGCTCGGCAACCAGCGCGACCTTGCGCTCGCCTATTCGCCGGGCGTAGCCGCGCCCTGCCTCGCCATCGCGGCCGATCCCGCCAAGGCCGCCGACTACACCGCCCGCCAGAACCTCGTCGCTGTCGTCTCCAACGGCACCGCCGTGCTCGGCCTCGGCAACATCGGCCCGCTCGCCTCCAAGCCGGTGATGGAGGGCAAGGCCGTCCTCTTCAAGAAGTTCGCCGGCATCGACGTGTTCGACATCGAGATCGACGCCACGACCGTGGAGCGGGTGGTGGACGTGGTGTCGGCGCTCGAGCCCACCTTCGGCGGCATCAACCTGGAGGACATCAAGGCGCCGGAGTGCTTCGAGATCGAGGCAGCGCTCCGCGAGCGCATGAAGATCCCGGTCTTCCACGACGACCAGCACGGCACTGCCATCATCGTCACGGCGGCGGTGGTCAACGCCATGGAACTTGCCGGCAAGAACCTCGGCGCCATCAAGGTGGTGGCCTCCGGCGCGGGCGCGGCGGCGCTCGCCTGCCTCAACCTCCTCGTCTCCCTTGGCGTCTCGCGCGACAACATCTGGATCTCCGACCTGGAGGGCGTCGTCTACGAGGGCCGCGAGGCGCTGATGGACCGCTGGAAGGCGGTCTACGCCAAGCCCACCAACGCCCGCCACCTCGGCGACATCATCGAGGGCGCCGACGTCTTTCTCGGCCTCTCGGCGGCGGGGGTGCTGAAGCCCGACATGGTCGCCCGCATGGGCGAGAAGCCGCTGATCCTGGCGCTCGCCAACCCCAACCCGGAGATCACCCCGGAGGAGGCGCTCGCCGCCCGCCCGGACGCCATGATGTGCACCGGCCGATCGGACTATCCGAACCAGGTCAACAACGTCCTTTGCTTCCCCTACATCTTCCGCGGCGCCCTCGACGTCGGCGCGACCACCATCAACGAGGAGATGAAGGTGGCCGCTGTGAAGGCCATCGCCGGCCTTGCCAAGGAAGAGCCGTCCGACGTGGCGGCCCGTGCCTATGGCGGCGTGTCGGAGCTGTTCGGCCCGCGCTACCTGATCCCGTCGCCGTTCGACAATCGGCTGATTCTCAGGATCGCCCCGGCGGTCGCCCGCGCCGCCATGGAGAGCGGCGTCGCCACCCGGCCGATCACCGACTTTCCCGCCTACATGGACCGGCTGAACCGCTTCGTCTTCCGCTCTGGCCTGGTGATGAAGCCCATCATCGCGGCCGCAAAGGGCAGCCGGAAGCGCGTGATCTACGCCGACGGCGAGGACGAGCGGGTGCTCCGCGCCGCCCAGGTGGTAATCGAGGACGATCTGGCGGTGCCCATCCTGATCGGCCGGCCCCAGGTCATCACCGCGCGCTGCGAGCGATACGGCCTGAAGATCCGGCCGGGCCGCGACTTCGCCGTGGTGAACCCGGAGGACGATCCGCGCTACCGGGACTATGTGGACCTCTACTTCGACCTGGTCGGCCGGCGCGGCGTGACGCCCGATGCGGCACGCACCATCGTGCGCACCAACGCCACGGTCATCGGCGCCCTGGCGGTCAAGCGCGGCGATGCCGACGCGCTCCTCACCGGCCTTGAAGGCCGCTTCGTGAAGCAGCTGCGCGACCTTCGCAACATCATCGGTCTGAGGACCGACATCCACGACTTTTCGGCCCTGTCGCTCCTCATCTCCAACCGTGGACCCATCTTCCTCACCGACACCTACGTGTCGGAGGATCCCTCGCCCGCGGAAATCGCCGAGATGACGCGCCTCGCCGCCGCCGAGATCCGCCGTTTCGGCATCACGCCCCGAGCGGCGCTCCTGTCGCACTCCAACTTCGGATCCGCCGACAGCGCGTCCGCGCGGAAGATGCAGGTGGCCCTCTCCATCCTCCGCCGCACCGCGCCGGACCTTGAGGTGGACGGCGAAATGCACGGCGACGCTGCGCTCTCGCCCCAGGTGCGTCAGCGGGTGATGCCCACGTCGACCCTCACCGGCGAGGCCAATCTCCTGGTCTTCCCCACCCTCGACGCCGCCAACATCGCCCTCGACCTGATGAAGGTCACCGCCGACGCCCTTCACGTCGGCCCCATCCTCCTCGGCCCGGCCAGCCCCGTCCACGTGCTCACCCCGTCGGTCACCTCCCGCGGCATCGTCAACATGACGGCTTTCGCGGCAGTCTGCGCCAACCACGAGGATTGAGGCGGTTCAGGGCGAACCCTTCAGCACCGCCCTGACCGCCAGCATGTCGCGCCAGACCATGCGCTTCTCCACCGGGTTGCGGAGGAGATAGGCCGGGTGGAAGGTGGGCATGGCCTTGATGACGCGCTGGCCGGTGTCGAAGTCGAGCCAGCGGCCGCGCAGCTTGCGGATGCCCATGCGGGCGGCGTCGCCGCCGGCCAGCGCCTTCGCGGGCTGTCCGCCGAGGAAGACCAGCACGTCCGGGTCGACCAGTTGGATCTGCCGCTGGATGAAGGGCCGGCAGATGGCGATCTCCTGGTCGCTCGGCTCCCGGTTTCCGGGCGGGCGCCAGTAGACCACGTTGGCGATGTAGGCATCCGTCGCGCGGGCCAAGCCGAGGGCGGCGAGGATGCGGTCGAGCAACTGTCCGGACCGGCCGACGAAGGGCCGGCCCTCGATGTCCTCGTCCCGGCCCGGCGCTTCGCCGACGAACATCAGCCGCGCCGTCGGATTGCCGTCGCCGAACACGAGAGACTTCGCGGTGAGCTTCAGGTTGCAGCCGTCGAACCCGGCGAGAAGGCCGCGGAGTTCGTCCAGGGTCTGGGCCGCCGCGGCGGCGGTGCGCGCGGCCATCACCGCATCGGTGCCCGGCAGCGTCGCGGCAAGCGGGGCGCTGATCGGCTGCGGCGGCGGGGTTCGGGCCGGCTGGCCGCGCGGCGCGGGTGGCAGCACGCGGGCCTGACCGGGCGTCAACGCAGGCGCGCGCTGGGTGAGCGCCCGGCGTTCCCGGTCGGCGACCGTCTCGGCGAAGCGGTCGACCGGGGCATCCTCCAGCACCGCGTCGACGCCCATCGCGGCGTACCACTCCACCAGCGCAAGCAGCGCGTCGTGAACGCTCGGACTGGGCTCAAGATCGGACATGAGAGCCTTATAGCGCTCCCCTCAGGCCGACGCCACGGCTGACGCACCCGGTCGCCCGTGTCGCGGAGACAAGAACGAAAGGCTCGCATTCATCATAACGTTGACGTAAACGTCAGCAATCACCATCATGCTGCGACAGAACAGCCCCATGAGAAAAGATGGGCCCTTGGTCGCCTTTGCGGGCGCGGTGCGCCTGGATATGGTACGCGCGCCCGGAGCGGGGCCCTTGAAGGACCTGAAGGAGTTGGCATGACCGCGGTTGACCTGCCCGAACGCGAAGCGATGGAGTTCGACGTGGTGATCGTCGGCGCGGGGCCGGCTGGCCTTTCGGCCGCCATCCGCCTGAAGCAGATCGCCGCGGAGACCGGGCGCGACATCTCGGTGGTGGTGCTGGAAAAGGGGTCGGAGGTCGGCGCCCACATTCTCTCCGGTGCCGTGGTGGACCCCATCGGCGTCGACCGCCTGCTGCCGGGCTGGCGCGAGGAGGCGGACACGCCCTTCAAGACCCCGGTGACGGACGATCGCTTCTACCTGCTCGGCCCGGCCGCCGCCGTGCGGCTGCCCAACTGGGCCATGCCGAAGCTCATGAACAACCACGGCAATTTCGTCGTGTCCCTCGGCAACGTCTGCCGCTGGCTCGCCCAGAAGGCCGAGGCCCTCGGCGTGGAGATCTATCCGGGCTTCGCCGCCGCGGAGGTGCTCTATGACGACGCCGGCCGGGTGATCGGCGTCGCCACCGGCGACATGGGCGTCCACAAGGACGGCACGCCGGGTCCGAACTTCCAGCGCGGCATGGCGCTCTTCGCCAAGTACACCCTGCTCGGCGAGGGCGTGCGCGGCTCGCTCGCCAAGCAGGTCATCAACCGCTACCACCTCGCCGACGGCGCCGAACCGGCGAAGTTCGGCATCGGCCTGAAGGAGCTCTGGGAGATCCCGGCGGCCAAGCACCAGCCGGGCCTCGTCCAGCACTCGTTCGGCTGGCCGCTCGACTGGGGCACCGGTGGCGGCTCCTTCCTCTACCACCTGGAGGACAACCAGGTGGCGGTCGGCTTCGTGGTCCACCTCAACTACCAGAACCCCTACCTCTCGCCCTTCGAGGAGTTCCAGCGCTTCAAGACGCACCACCTCGTGCGCGAGACGCTGGAGGGCGGCAAGCGCCTCTCCTATGGGGCGCGGGCCATCACCGAGGGCGGCTGGCAGTCGGTGCCGAAGCTCACTTTCCCGGGCGGCGCGCTGATCGGCTGCTCGGCGGGCTTCGTCAACGTGCCGCGCATCAAGGGCTCGCACAACGCCATGCTGTCCGGCATCCAGGTGGCCGAGGCCGCCGCCGCGGCGCTCGCCGCCGACCGGGCGCACGACGAACTCACCAGCTACGAGACCGGCTGGCGCGCCTCGGAGATCGGCAAGGACCTCCACACGGTGCGCAACGTGAAGCCGCTCTGGTCGAAGTTCGGCACGCTCATCGGCGTGCCCCTTGGCGGGCTCGACATGTGGCTGAACGAAAAGCTCGGCGTTTCGCCCTTCGGCACGCTGAAGCACGGCAAGCCGGACCACGTGGCCACCCACCCGGCGAAGACCCACAAGCCGATCGCCTATCCCAAGCCCGACGGCAAGCTCTCGTTCGACCGCCTCTCCTCGGTGTTCCTGTCGAACACCAACCACGAGGAAGACCAGCCGGTGCACCTGAAGGTCAAGGACATGGGCCTGCAGCGGGTGTCCGAACTCGGAACCTTCGCCGGCCCGTCGTCGCGCTACTGCCCGGCCGGTGTCTACGAGTGGGTCAGCGAGGCGGACGCGCTGCCGAAGTTCGTGATCAACGCGCAGAACTGCGTCCACTGCAAGACGTGCGACATCAAGGATCCGAACCAGAACATCGAGTGGACGGTGCCGGAGGGCTCCGGCGGTCCGAATTACCCGAACATGTGAGCGTGAACAGGCTGCGCCGCGCCGGGCCATGCGACCCGGCCGGCACGGTCCCGCGCTTCAGTGCAGTTCCACGTCCACGACCACCGGCAGATGGTCGGAGCCGACGTCCGGCCCGACCCGGTGGCGCTCCACCTCGACGCCCGGACCCACCATCACGTGGTCCACGGTGGAGCCGAAGAACTGCGGCCAGCCGAACTCCCGGAAATAGCGGGTCGCGACCGGCCAGAGGCTCTCGTCGGCGAGGCGAAGCGGGGTGGTGAGCAGCAGCTTGTGGATCCAAGGCGACCAGGTCGGCGTGTTGAAGTCGCCGCCGACCACCACGCGCGTGCCCGGCGCCTCACTGTTCACCGCCTCTTCCAGCACGGCGAGCAGACGGTTGCGCTCGCGCCACTTCTCCTTGGAGCGTGGCGTCTGGGCGTGGACCGCGTAGACCACCAGCGTCTCGCGCCGGGCATTCGGGTTCGAGCGATCGGTGACGTCGAGCTCCACGCGGGCGATGCGCTTGCGCTTGGTGAAGACGCCGTCGTCCAGAAGCCTGGGCTCGCCGATCACCGGATAGCGGGTGAGAAGCGCCACGTCCCACGAATAGGGGCCGAGCACCACCGGATAGGCGTTGGTGATGCCGCGCAGCCCCGGCCCGTCGTGCGGGGCCTCCTGGACGAGGATGATATCCGCCGGCCGGGAGTCCAGCCACGCCTTGAGGGCCGGCAGGTCTGCGTTCTTGTCGCTCAGCATGTTGATGGTGGCGACGCGAACCCGGGTCCCCCCGTCGATCTCGCTGCGCTCGGCGAACACCGGCAGCACCGCGATGCTGCCGCCGAGCATCAGCATCATCAGGAGCAGATGACGCCGGCGCCAGGTGAGGAAAAGGACGGTCAGCACGATGCTGCCGGCGAGGACATAGGGAAGGAAGAAGAGGATGAGGTCAGCCGTGCGGATGACCACGGCCGCCACGTAGAGCGCGCCGAGACCAAGCACCAGGGCTGCGAGCCCCGTCACGTCGAACCATCTGCCGAGATTCATCCTCATCCCACCGACCATGCCGTTCCGGGGTCTTATACCGGCTACAATGCGCCTTTCGGATGACCCGTGGCCGACGTTTTTCGCCACAGCGTAAATTTAATCGATCAAGTAAGGTTGAGCATTCCGCGCCGCAGCACAGTTGACGCGCGCTGTCATGGAACCGACACTTGACCTCGTTCGCAAGGGGAGCGGCGGTCTTCGGCCTTCCTGATCCGCCCTGCCGCCCCACCAGAGCGCCCGGTCTTCCCGTCGGCCCCATCCGTCGGGTCGTGCCGCACGCCTCTGCCCAGACCCGGTCCGGACGCCCAGGCGGAAGCCCGGATCGCCGTGAGCCAGTGGCTCGATACCTGGCTCTGTTCGTCACGCGAGGCGCGCCACGCGGTTTGAATCCGTGCGCCCGACTGGAGGCGGTGATGCGAAGCACACGACATCGGCGACTGTGGATGGCCGGCCTGTTCCTTCTGGCCATGGCCGGCGGCGCGGCGGCGGACGACCAGGTGGACCTGGAACTGGTGCTGGCCGTCGACGTCTCGGGCTCCATGGACCCGGACGAACAGGCTCTCCAACGCACCGGCTATGTGGAGGCCCTCCGCCATCCGGAGGTGCTCGACGCGATCCGCAGCGGCCTTCATGGCCGGATCGCCGTCACCTATCTGGAATGGGCCGGACCCGCCACGCCGCGGGTGGTCGTGCCCTGGCGGATCATCGACAACCGGGTATCCGCCGAGACCTTTGCCGGGCAGCTCGCCGACGCGCCGCGCGGCACCATGCGGGGCACCTCCATCTCCAGCGGCCTCATGGCCGCGGCGGCGCTCTTCGAGAACAACGGCTACGCCGGCATGCGCAAGGTCATCGACATGTCGGGCGACGGACCCAACAACATGGGCGAACCGGTGGTGCCGGTGCGCGATCTGGTGCTGTCGCGCGGCATCGTCATCAACGGCCTGCCGATCACCTTGCGGCCGGGCAACCGGGGCTACGGCTCGATCGAAAACCTGGACTCCTACTATGCCAACTGCGTCATCGGCGGCCCGGGGGCCTTCCTGGTCGCGGTGAGCGACCGGGCCCAGCTCATCGAGGCCATCCGGCGCAAGATGGTGCTGGAGATCGCCGACCTCAGCGGCGGATTCGAGTACGCCCAGGCAACGCCCACCACCGATCCCGACTATGACTGCGAGATCGGGGAGAAGCAGCGGCGGATGTGGCTCGACCCCTGAGTCGCGCCCGGGCGACGGACCGGAGCACAGCCCGTCGCCGCGGATGCGGACCGAACGCCCGCTCCGCCAGCAGCACGGCGATGAGAAGCGCGCCGATCGGCAGGGAGAGGATCAGCGCCGCCAGCGCCCGCACCGGCAACGTCCAGCCGAAGACAAGCGATCGTCCCGATTCGCGAGGCTCGGACGTGGGACCCTCGGCCGTGCGGGCCTCTGCGGGCTCGGTCCGACGGCGAAGGGGAGGGGGTCTGGACGGCGGCGGGAGAAAGCGTTCGGCGGGCTGCATCGGCGGCGTGGTCTCGGACGGCGGGCACAGGGTCCCGCCGTCGGAAACCGGCGCCTAGGCCGCCTGATCGGTCCGATCAGGGGTGGAAGGCGTCGGATGGGGGCAGCCGGAAGGACATGCACCCACGATACAAGCGATCCGTACTTCCGTCGATTCCGTGAAACAGCGGAGGGCGTTTCTGCCCTCCGCACGATGTCGCATCAGCCTTCGATGCGCGAGAAGTCCGCCACCTGGTGGCAGGTGTCCCGGATGGCGGCGAGGAGCGCCAGCCGGTTGGCCCGCACCAGCGGATCCTCGGCGTTGACCAGCACCGCCTCGAAGAAGGCGTCCACCGGCGGGCGAAGGCCGGCGAGCGCCGCCATGGCGGCCTCGAAGTCCTCCCGGCCGAGCGCGTCCGACACCGTCTCGGCGCCCCGCGAGACTGCCGCCCACAGCACCGCCTCGGCCGGATCGGCGAAGCGCGTCGGGTCCACCGTCGCGGCGACCGCGGTGCCCTTCTTCTCCTCGGCCTTCAGGATGTTGGCGGCCCGGCGATAGCCCGCAAGCAGGTTGCGCCCGTCCTCGGAGGCGAGCAGGTGCCCGAGCGCGTCCACCCGGCGGACGACGAGCAGCAGGTCGTCCTCGCCGCCGAGCCCGAACACCGCGTCGACGAGATCATGCCGCGCGCCCTGCTCGCGCAACTGCACCTTCATGCGATCGGCGAAGAAGGCGAGGAGATCCGGCGTCGAGCCGAACGCGGTGAGCCGCATCCGCAGCCCGTTCTCCAGCACGATGCGGATCACGCCGAGCGCCGCACGCCGGAGCGCGAACGGGTCCTTCGAGCCGGTCGGCTTCTCGTCGATGGCCCAGAAGCCGGTCAGCATGTCGAGCTTGTCGGCGAGCGCAACCGTGATCGACACCGGCTCCGTCGGAACCCGGTCGCTCGGCCCCTGCGGCTTGTAGTGCTCCTCGATGGCCGCGGCGACGGCCGGGTCCTCGCCCTGCCGTTCCGCGTAGGTGCGGCCCATGAAGCCCTGCAGCTCCGGGAATTCGCCCACCATGCCGGTGACGAGATCGGCCTTGGCCAGCAACGCCGCGCGCGCGGCCAACTCCGGATCGGCGCCCACCAGCGGGGCGATCTCGCGGGCGAGCGCCACGATGCGCTTCACCCGCTCGCCCTGGTTGCCGAGCTTTTCGTGAAAGGTGATGCTGTCGAGCTTCGGCAGCCGGCTTTCCAGCGGCACCGCGAGGTCCTGCTCCCAGAAGAACTTGGCGTCCGACAAACGGGCGCGGATCACGCGCTCGTTGCCGGCCACGATGGTCGCCCCGCCGTCCGCCGACACCGTGTTGGCGGTGAGGAGGAAGCGGTTGGCGAGCCCGCCGGTGGCCGGATCCCTCAGCACGAAGCACTTCTGGTTGGCCCGGATCGTGGCGCGGATCACCGCGTCGGGCACCTCCAGGAAGCGCGCCTCGAACGACCCCATCAGCACCACGGGCCATTCGACAAGCCCCGCCACCTCGTGGAGCAGCCCTTCGTCCTCGACGAGCTCCAGCCCCGCCGCGAAGGCCAGATCCTTGGCGTCGTGCAGGATGATGTCGCGCCGGCGCGCGGGATCGAGCACCACCTTGGCCTTCTCCAGCGCCGCCATATAGTCGTCGAACCGGCGCACCCGGATCGGCTCCGGTGCCAGGAAGCGATGGCCGTAGGTGACGTTGCCGGACGAAACGCCCTCGATGTCGACGGCGATCACGGTCGGGTCCTCGGTCTCCGGTCCGAAGGTGCAGACGACGGAGTGGAGCGGCCGCACCCAGCGGAGCGCGCCGGTTCCCCACTTCATGCTCTTCGGCCAGGGGAAGCCGCGCACCACTTGCGGCACCAGATCGGCGATGATGTCCTCCGCCGCCCGGCCGGGCTTCAGCGTCTCGGCGACGTAGAACTTGCCCTTCTTCGGGTCGTCCACCACCCGCGCCTCGGCGACGGACGAGAGGCCGGCGCTCTTCAAAAAGCCCTGGATGGCGCCTTCCGGCGCGTCCACGCGCGGACCCTTCTTCTCCTCGCGCAGGTCCGGCGAGCGGCTGGTCACCCCGTGCACGGTCAGCGCCAGCCGGCGCGGCGTCGCAAAGCCCGCCGCCCCCTCGTAGGTGAGACCGGCGTCCACCAGGCCGTTGGTGACGAGACCCTTGAGGTCGTCGGCCGCCTTCGCCTGCATGCGGGCGGGGATCTCTTCGGAAAAGAGTTCGATGAGAAGATCGGGCATGGGGGACGTGCGCCTTCGCGGAAAACCGGACGAGTGACTATCCGGTTCGGGCGCGAATGTCACGGGGGACGGCGCTCAGCTCCAGCCGCCATGGATGGTCTGGTAGAACACGTGCCGGCCGACCTTCAGCTGCTTGCGGAAGACCGAGGCCCAGTTCGGCCGCACATAGGTGGCGTGATAGTGCGTCGCCGTGCCCACCTCCGGCAGCCAGAGGCCGCCGTGCAGCATGTCGCGGGCGATCCGCTTGGCGACATTCCAGGCCCGGCCGGGGCGCACCACGTCCTTGATGCCGTCGCACGCGAAGGAGAACTGGCAGGCGTCGCGCCGGCCTTCGTTCTGGTAGACCACGTCGCAGATCTTGTTCGGATAGGCGGGGTTGCGCACCCGGTTCAGCACCACCTGCGCCACCGCCTCCTGGCCCTTCACCGGTTCGCCTCTCGCCTCGAAATAGATGGCCTCGGCAAGGCAGGTCTCCTCGGCGGCCGAAAAGGCCGTGCCCGGCAAGGGGAGGGCGCCCCACCAGTGGTCGCGGGCCCCGAGCGGCACCCGCGGGGCATCCGGCTTCTCCCGGGGGAGGGCGAACAGCGCGTCGAACATGTCCTGGCCCACCACCGAGAGGTCCGGCGCGTAGGCGGCCACCACCACCTCTGCGGTGGCGCTGGCCGCCGCGTCGAGCGGGCGGACAGGATAGTGCGAGGCGACCAGCCGCGTCTGGTCCGGCCGCGACACGGGGATCGGTGCCGGCGAGAGGTCCGCCACCATCGTCGTCGTGTGCCGCGGCTCGATGAAGCGCCCGACGGCGAGCGCCGACAAGGGAGCCGACCCGGCCGAGAAGGCCACGGTCACCGGCTGGCCGGCGGGCGGCGGGGCAAGGCGGCTGTGCTCGTCCATCAGCGATCCGGCCGAGAAGCCGCGAAAGCGCGTCGGCGCCGTGAAGGTGGCCGGCAGGTCGCCCTTCCAGCTCCGGTCGATCCGATCCTCGTCGGGCACGAACAGCGTGGGGTCGAGCGCGTACCCCCGGATCGGCCCGGCGCTCTCCACCACGATGCGTTCGCCGTTCGGTCCGGCGGTGACGACGGCGGCCGCGCCGGCGCCGACCTCCGCAAGCGAGTGCGCGGTCACTTCCGTGATGCCGCCGGGGCCGGGCGGCACGGGCAGGGTCCAGCGAATGGCCGGGTCGATCGCCTGGATCATCAGGCTGGCGGCGTCCTGCTGGGCGACGGTGCTCGCGGAGAAGACCGTGAGGCCCACGCCCCCGACGACGCTGATGGCGGTGCGCCGGGCCGCGCCGAAGGGGCGCTCCACCGGGGTGCCAGCCTTCAGGCCTGCGTTTCCATAGGCGGCCGCGCTGGTGCGGGCCTCGATCCGTTGACGACGACGCATGACGGGACCACGTCCTTCCGAACCGGCGCGGGCACCGGCGAGGCCGGTTCCGCTCTTCGTCTCCTCTTTCCCGGGTTATCGCGGATTAACCTAAACGGGCCGTTAATCGCGGCCGCTCGGTGCCAAAGTCGGAGGCGTGCGAACCGGTCGGCCGTGCTAGAGGGAAACGGAGCGAAGGGCGGGCACGCGGGACAAAGGGGAGAGGCAGATGAGCGATTTCCGGGCAATCGTGGTGAGCCGCGACGAGGAGAAGCGCCAGAGCGTGGCGCTGACGCGCCTCGGCGAGGCCGACCTGATGGAGGGCGACGTCACCGTCCGCGTCAGCCACTCGACGGTGAACTACAAGGACGGTCTCGCCGTCACCGGCAAGCTGCCGGTGGTCCGCCGCTGGCCCATGGTGCCGGGCATCGACTTCGTCGGCGAGGTCATCGCCTCCGCCGATCCGGCCTTCGCGCCCGGCGACAGCGTCATCCTCAACGGCTGGGGCGTCGGCGAGGTGCACCTCGGCGGCTGGGCCGAGGTCGCCCGCGTCAAGGGCGACTGGCTGATCAAGCGCCCCGATGGCCTCGCCCCCGCCGACTGCATGGCCATCGGCACCGCCGGCTACACGGCCATGCTGTCGCTGATGGCGCTCGAGGCGCACGGCCTCGCCCCGGCCGACGGTCCGGCGGTGGTCACCGGCGCGGCCGGCGGCGTCGGCTCGGTCGCCGTCATGCTGCTCGCCCGCGCCGGCTGGCACGTGATCGCCACCACCGGCCGGCCCGAGGAGGCGGACTACCTGAAGGGCCTCGGCGCCGCGGAGATCGTGGAGCGCGCCGAACTCTCCGGCCCCGCCAAGCCGCTCGCCAAGGAGCGCTGGGCGGCGGGCGTCGATTCGGTCGGCTCCACCACGCTCGCCAACGTGCTCGCCATGACCAAGGCCGAGGGCGCCATTGCGGCCTGCGGCAACGCGGGCGGCATGGACCTGCCGTCGAGCGTGGCGCCCTTCATCCTCCGCGGCGTCTCGCTCCTCGGCATCAACTCGGTCAGCGTGCCGCGGGCCAAGCGCGAAGCCGCCTGGGGCCGGCTCGCCGCCGAGATCGACCGGGGCAAGCTCGCCGCCATGACCGCCACCGTCGGCCTCGACGATGCCATCGACACCGCCCGCGCCATCGCCGACGGCAAGGTGCGCGGCCGGGTCGTCATCACCGTCGGCTGACCGGCTCGCCCGGCGTCAGGCCGGCGGCCCGAACCGGCGCACCAGCCGCTGGTAGCCGAAACCGATCAGGATCAGCACCGCGCCCGTCCCCATGAAGGACGCGGCGCGGAGCGCCCCGCCGAGCCCGGCGGTGTCCACCAGGAAAACCTTCACCACCACGGCAGCGATCAGCGCCGCCGCGACCGCCCGGATGGCGCGGGCGCGGGTGACGAGGCCGACCCCGATCGTCACCAGCCCGAACAGCAGCCAGACCGCCGAATAGGCGTAGAGCTCGCCCTCATCCACCGTCCCGACGGCGAGATCGCCCGTGTGGAAGGCCGCCCGCACGGCGAGCGTCACCCACATGAAGAGCAGCGCCCCGGCAAGCCAGCCGGCGATCATCGCATACCAGCGCGGCTGGTCCGCCCGGCGGCGGGCGAGCGCCGCCACGGCGACGGCAAGAAGCGCCGGCAGCACGTAGCCGAGCACCAGAAGCCCGGAGAAGGCGCCGCCGTCCACCGGCTCCCCGGTCGTCAGCGGATTCTCGGCGATCAGGAGGCCGAAGCCCGCGAGCAACAGGCCGATCGCGCCCACCACCAGCGGCCCGACGGCGAACACCGGCCCCGGCCGGCGGACGCCGAGCCATTGCATGCCGAGCGACACGGCGAGCAGCGACATCGTCAGGAGGCTCTGCTCCGCAAGGCCCGACACCGGCGCCGTGATGTCGCCGCCCGTCATGGCGTGGTGGATCACCATCACCAGGGTGAGCGTGGTGAAGGTCACCGCGAACCCTTCGATCAGCGGCACGAAGGCGTCCTGCCGCGTCCGGCCGAACCGCCACGCCGCCGCCGAAAAGGCGAGCGCCGGCACGCCGTAGCCGTAGAGCAGCCAGTTGAACACCGGCGTGGTGCCGACCGCCGTGCCGACCACTTCCGGGTCGACGGCGAACCGCCCGGCCACCAGCACGGCGACGGCCACCGCCACCGCCCGAAGCCCCGCCACCGGCCGGGCCGCCTCCACCCAGGCGATCGCCGGCACCATGAGGGCGAGCGCGACGGTCAGGAACCCCTTTTCCAGGAGCGCCGTGAAGCCGCAGGCGAGCGCCGCCACGGTGGCGACCGAATAGGTCGCCACCGCCCCGTCCACCCCGAACCCGCGGGCGTCGAGCCGGCGGGCGATCGCATCGGTCGCGGCGGCGAAATAGGCGGCGAGCGCCAGCGCCGCCGCCCCGAAGGGCAGGCTGGTGGTGAACTCGGCGATCCTCAGATAGGCGACGATTCCGGCGCCCAGCGGCACCAGCGTGCCGACCGCCGCGAGCGGCACCCGCGCCGCCGATCCGGCGACGCCGCCGAGCCCGAGCGCGCCGAAGAGCAAGCCCGCCAGCACCGCCGCGCCGATCAGCCGCCCCGCATCCACCGCCGGCAGGCCATCCGCGAGGCCGCTCTCCAGCGCCGGGCGAAGGTCCGGCACGGCGAGACCGCCGAGGCCGATCACCACGGTCAGGATGGTCCCGAGCGCCGTCAGCCGGACCGCCGGCCATTCGTAGGCCGTCACGGCGAGCACTGCCCCGAGGCCGAACACCAGCGCAGCGCCTGTCGCCGTGTCGCCGAAGCCCGCCACGTGGGCGAGCACCGGCAGGGCGAACGCGGCCGGCATCAGCGCGCCGACCCGGTCGTGCGGCGCCGGCCGGCCCGGATCGCGCGGGTGGATGGACGCCGCGAAGGTGCCGACCGCAAGGAGCACCGAGAGGGCGATGTGGAAACCGACCACCGGGCCGTCGAAGCCCGGGTTCACGGACCCGGCCGTCATCAGGAGCGCCCAGGCGCCCTGGCCGATGACCGCCGTCACGGCAAGCCAGCGCCAGCTCCGCAGCCGCGCCACCACGAGCGTCGCGACCGTCAGCACCAGGAGATAGAGGACGAGCGGCCCGTAGGCCGGTGCATCGGAGGACACGAGGAGGGGGCTTCCATAGCCCGCCGCCAACCCCAGGCCCGCGAGCCCCGGTCCGTGCAGGAGCGCGAGGAAGAGCGTCGCGACTGCAACGGCCCCGAGCGCCACGAAGGCCGCCGCGTCGCCCAGGAACCCGTAGAGCGCATAGGCCGCGTAGATCGCCGCGAAGGCCGAGACGGTGCCGGCGGCGGTGAGCACGCCCGGCACGTAGGCGGCGCGGGCGTCCGTGGCTGGCTCCGCGTCCTCCCGCCGGCGCAGCCATTCCCCGGCGCCGAGCAGCAGCGCCGCGAAGGCGAGGCCGAGGAGGATGCGCGCGGCGGGTCCGATCAACCCCGCCTCGATGGAGTAGCGCACCAGGAAGACGCCGCCGAGCGCCAGCGCCACGCCGCCGACCCACACCGCCCAGCGGGTGCCGATGGATTCCTCCAGGCTGCGACGGCGGGGCGGGGCAGGGGGCGCGCCGGCGGTGCCCGTCGCCCCGTCGGCGTCGATGACCCCCGCGGTGTCGGCCGGAGCGTCCGCCGCCGCGCTCTCCGGCGCGGCCTCCGCCTGCGGCCCCGCAACGGCCGAAACCTCAAGGGCTGGGCTGCTGGTGGTCGGAGTGGGCGCCGCGCCAACCGCAGGCGCCCCCTCGCTTGCCACCTCTCCCGCCCGGGCCGTCAGCGCCGCTTGCAGGGTGCGAATGGCGGTCTCTGCGTCGTCGAGACGCCGTCGAAGCTCGTTCGTGCGCCCGAAGGCCACCCAGCCGAGCAGGCTGCCGCCCACCAGGGCGAGGATCAGAAGCACCAGGACGACGATCAGGGAATCCATCGCGTCAAAAATATGGAGCGGATGATTGGATCGCGCGGGTGCCGCCCCCAGCCTCCGCGACCGCATCTTGGGCACGTCGGGCGAACAGTCTCAAGAGCTTTCCCGTCCGCGCGCCGGCGTTCGGACCGGCCCGCCGCCGCCCGCAAACTCCCGGCCTTGTGCTCGCCATGCCTTTGCCCTCATTCTCCGGCTCTGATTTGCGGCATTCGGCGCCCGGCGCCGGCCGAACGTGGAGCGAGCGATGACGAAGACCCGACCCCATTCCGCCGCGCGGACACGCCGCGCTGCCTCGGTGGTCGCCGCGGTGCTTGCCCTCTCGTTGGCAACGGGCGCGGCCAGCGTGGACACGCTCTCGGTCCCGCCCACCGCCGAAACCCTGTCGGGCAACTACCTGGCGGCCCGCTTCGCCGGCCAGCAGCAGGATCTCGGCGCGTCCGCCCGCTTCTTCGCCGAGGCGCTCGCCAGCGATCCGGAGGACACCTTCCTCCTGGAGCGCACCTTCGTGCTGTCGCTCGCCGCCGGCGACACCGACACCGCCATGGACCTCGGCCGGCGCCTGGAGCAGCTCGATCGCGGCAACCGCATCGCCGGTCTCGCCCTCGGCGTGGAGGCGCTCCGCGACAAGCAGTACAGCGTTGCGATCGAGACGCTGAAGCGCGCGAACGCCGGTCCGCTCGCCGGCCTCACCGTGGAGGTGCTGTCCGCCTGGGCCGAAGCGGCCGCCAACAGCCCCGACAAGGCGCTGAAGCGGCTCGACAAGCTCGACGGCGAGGAGTGGTACGCCTTCTTCAAGAACTACCACGGCGGCCTCATCGCCGACATGACCGGCCGGACCACCGAGGCGGTGAAGCGCCTCGGCAAGGCCTACGAAATCGATCCGGGCGCCGTGCGCGTCACCGAAGCCTTCGTCCGCGCGCTCGCCCGCGCCGGCAAGCCCGAGGAGGCGAAGGCCATCCTGGCCGAGGCCGAGGGCCGCGCGCCCGGCCACCCGCTCCTTGTTGCCACCCGCGACGACATCGCCGGCAACGGCACGCCGAAGCCCCTGATCGCGACGCCGCTCGCCGGCGCGGCGGAAATCCTGGCCGGCCTCGGCGCCGCCATCGCCCGCAACGACACCGACGAGTTCGCCGCCATCTACCTGCAGTTGGCGCTTCACCTGGATCCGAGCGCCGACCTCGCCCGCATCTCGCTCGCCGAGATCTTCGAGCGCGCCAAGCAGTTCGAGCAGGCGATCGCGGTCCTCTCCGAGATCTCCCCGCGCTCGCCGCTGAAGCGCAACGCCGAGATTCAGGTCGGCTTCGACTACAACGCCCTCGACAAGGTGGACGAGGCCCGCGCGCACCTCTCCAAGCTGGTGGAGGACGACCCGAGCGACCTGGAGGCGGTGACCGCCCTAGGCAACGTGCTCCGCGTCCGCAAGATGTTCGCCGAGGCCGCCGACGCCTACACGAGCGGCATCGACAGCCTGAAGACGCCGCTGCCGCAGCACTGGTCGCTCTACTACTACCGGGGCATCGCCTACGAGCGCACCAACCAGTGGGACAAGGCCGAGGCCGACTTCAAGCAGGCGCTGACCCTCTCGCCGGACCAGCCGCTGGTGCTCAACTACCTGGGCTATTCCTGGGTGGACCGGGGCCTGAACTACGACGAGGCGCTCGGCATGATCGAAAAGGCCGTCGAACTGGAGCCGACCGACGGCTATATCGTGGACAGTCTCGGCTGGGTCTACTTCAAGCTCGGCCGTTACGAGGATGCCGTGGTGCAGCTGGAGCGGGCGGTCGACCTGAAGCCGGAGGATCCGGTGATCAACGACCACCTGGGCGACGCCTACTGGCACGTGGGCCGCAAGCTGGAGGCCCGCTTCCAGTGGAGCCACGCCCGCGACCGCAAGCCGGAGCCGGCGGACCTCGCCAAGATCCTGAAGAAGCTGGAGCAGGGCCTGCCGCCGCCGGACCATCCGACCGCCGCGGACGCCGGATCGGTCGCCACCCCGCCAATCAAGAACTGAGCCTGCGGCCGATCCGATGGCGGACAGCGAACTGGCACGCGCGAAGGTGAACCTCGCGCTGCACGTGGTCGGCCGCCGGCAGGACGGCTACCACCTGCTCGACACGCTGGTGGCCTTTCCGGCGATCGGCGACGTCGTGTCCCTTCGCCCGGACGGAGAGCCCGGCACGCTGGTGGTCACCGGTCCGAACGCCCAGGCGCTCGCCGACACCGATCCGGACCACAACCTGGTGACCCGCGCGGCGGAGAGCCTGGCACTGGCCCTGTCGCGACCCCCCGGTGACGTGGCATTCGCGTTGGAGAAGCACCTCCCGGTCGCGGCCGGTCTCGGCGGCGGATCCGCGGACGCGGCGGCCGTCCTCCGGCTCCTCTCGGCCCTCTGGGATGTGGACCCGAACGGCCCGGCGGTGACCGCCGTCGCGGCAGGCCTCGGAGCGGACGTGCCCATGTGCCTCGCCTCCCGGCCGCTCCGGGCCGAGGGGATCGGCGAGCGGCTGACCCCTGTCGGCCGCCTCCCGCGCTTCGGCATCCTCCTCGCCAATCCGGGCGCCGCCGTCTCCACCCCGGCGGTGTTCCGCGCGTTGACCCACCGGGACAACCCGCCCCTTCCGGCCGTCATCCCGACGGACCGGGCCGGCCTCCTCGACCTCCTGGCAGGCGCCCGCAACGACCTGGAGCCGGCCGCGATCTCGGTCGCGCCGGTGATCGCCGACGTGCTCGCGCGGCTGACGGACCTGCCGGGCGCGCGCCTCGCCCGCATGTCCGGATCCGGTGCCACCTGTTTCGCCCTCTTCGACAGCCCGGAGATCGCCGCCGCTTCGGTGCCGCTGCTCGCCGAGGCCCGGCCCGGCTGGTGGGTCCGCACCGCCGCGCTCGACGGCGAGGCCTGACACAGAGGGCGTCAAGTCCCGACAGGTCGGGCTTTCGCGATCCAAGGATGCGGCGGGTGCGGCGATCCCCTCGACCTGATCCCGCCTTCGCATCAGCGACATGCTCCACCGCTAGGCTCGCGGCAACGCCTCATCCACCGATCGCGAGTCGCCATGCCGACGTCCGTCCCGCCGCTCCTGATGCCGTTCGCCCGCACGACCCAGCCGCAGCCGCCGCGCCACCTCGGCACCCGCTACGACCGGCGCGGCACCTTCCTGCCGGAGCCGGGGAACACGGTCGTTTGCCACCTGCTGCCGGACGCCCCGGAGAGCGCCGCCATCATCGCGCTGCGCAACCGCATGCGATCCATGCCGCGCGCCGATCTCCTCGCCTTCACGCCGGTGTCGAGCCTGCACATGACGGTGTTCCAGGGCATCATCGAGTACCGGCGCAAGCCCGGCTACTGGCCGCCCGACCTCGACCTCGACACGCCCATCCCGGCGATGACCGACGCCATGCTGGCCCGGCTCGACGGCTTCCGCGGCTGCGGCCCGTTCCGGATCAAGGTGGACGAGGTGGCGCCGACCGGCCTCACGCTCTCCGGCCACGGGCCGGACGACGCGGCCGTCCTGAAGGCTTGGCGCGACGCGTTCGCCGACGTGTTCGGCTACCGCCATCCCGACCACGACAGCTACCGCTTCCACATCACCTTCGCCTACATGCTCGACTGGATCCCGGACGACGACCTCGCTGCCGTGGCCGACGCCCTTGGCGGATACCTCGAGGACATCCGCGCGACGGCGCCCGTCATCACGCTGGCGCCGCCGGCCTTCTGCCGCTTCGCCGACATGAACCATTTCGAGGAGTTGAAGGTGCTCGCCTGACGTCGGCGGACCTGATGCGTCAGCTCACCCGGCTGACGCAGAAGGCCACCACGTCGAGAAGCGCGTCCCGGTGCGGGCCGGCCGGCGTGTCGGCGAGCGCCTTCACGGCCTCCTCGCCATAGGCCTTGGCCCGGCGCACCGTCTCGGCGATGGCGCCGTGGGCGCGCAGGAGTTCGATCGCCCGGTCCAGATCCCCGTCCTCGATCGCCCCGTCCTCGATGGTGCGCTTCCAGAAGGCCCGCTCGCGGGCGTCCGCCGCCCGAAGGGCGAGCACCACCGGCAAGGTCACCTTGCCCTCGCGGAAGTCGTCGCCGACCCGTTTGCCGAGCGTCAGGGACGAGCCGCCATAGTCGAGCGCGTCGTCGACCAGCTGGAAGGCGAGGCCGAGCGCGCTGCCGTAGGCCGAATAGGCCGCCCGCATCTCCGCCCCGGCGTCCGCGATGATCGGTCCCACCTCGCAGGCGGCGGCGAAGAGCGCGGCCGTCTTGGCGTTGATCACGCGCAGATAGGCGGCTTCCTCGGTACCGATGTTCTTGGCGGCGGCGAGCTGCATCACCTCGCCCTCGGCGATCACCGCCGCGGCGTCGGCCAGCACCCGCAGCGCGTCGAGCGAGCCGACCTCCACCATCATGCGGAAGGCCTGGCCGAGCAGGTAGTCGCCGACGAGCACGCTCGCCTGGTTGCCCCACAGCATGCGGGCGGAGAGCTTGCCCCGGCGCATCTCGCTCTCGTCCACCACGTCGTCGTGGAGGAGCGTCGCCGTGTGCATGAACTCCACCGAGGCGGCGAGCTTCACATGCCCGTCGCCCGCGTAGCCGAACGCCTGGGCGGCGGCGAGGGTCAGCAGCGGGCGCAGGCGCTTGCCGCCGGAATCGATCAGGTGCCGGGCGATCTCGGGGATCATCTCGGCGTTCGAGCCGGCCATGTCGAGAATCAGGGCGTTGACGCGGTCCATGTCGGCGCTGACGAGGCCGAGCAGCGGCGCGAGCGACGGCTCCGCCCCCGAACCCCTGATCTGCCGGCCCATGGATGCCACCACACTCACGCTCTCGTCTCCCGACCCGTCTTCGATGTGCGCGGAAGCATAGGGAGGCGGGCGCCCCCCGGCAAGCTTCGGACGGCTCTCCTTTCGCACGCCCATCGTCCACTTGCCAACCGCCTTTCGCCGCACGACCTGTTGAGGAGGACAGGTGGCCCGGCCGCCGCACGAGGAGAGACATGGAAGAACTGATACGGACCAACGACCTCGTGCTGATCTCCTTCGTGGAGGCGCTTCTGCGCGACAGCGGCATCGACCATCTGGTCGCCGACCAGGCGATCAGCGCCGTGGACGGCTCCATCGGCATCTTCCCCCGCCGCATCCTGGTGGATTCCGATCGGGCCGACGCGGCGCGCCGCCTGATGGTCGACGCCGGTCTCGGGGCCGAGCTCCGGTCCGCGCCGGGGGGCTGACCGGTGTCCGCGCCCGACGCCCGCACCCGTGACGGCTTTCTCGATCGTCGCCTGACCATCGCCCAGCCTGCCGACGGCGGCCACCGGGCCGGCCTCGACGCGGTGCTCCTGGCCGCTGCGCTCGGATCGGACACCCGCGGCACTGTGATCGATCTCGGCGCCGGTGCCGGCGTCGCCGGCCTCTCCGTCGCCGCCCGCTGCCCGGCGGCGGACGTGGTGCTGGTGGAGATCGACCCCGCCGCCGCCGCGCTCGCCCGGGAGAACGCGGCGGAGAACCGGGCCGCCGTCGCCGACCGTGTGCGCGTCGTCGAGGCGGACGTCACCGCCCCCGCCGCCGCCCACGACGCCCTCGGGCTCGTCCGGCACGGCGCCGCCCACGTGATCATGAACCCGCCCTTCCACCCGCGCGACCGCATGCGCCCGTCGCCGTCGCTCGCCCGCGCCGGCGCCCATGCGCTGGAGCCCGACGATCTGGCGCTCTGGTTCCGCGCCGCCGCCCGCCTCCTCGACCCGCGCGGCACCCTCACGGTGATCTTTCGCGCCGACGAGCTGCCGCGCCTTCTCGCCGCGGTCGGCGGGCGCTTCGGCTCGCTCGCCGTCCTGCCGGTGCACCCGCGGGCGACGGCGGCGGCAAGCCGCGTCATCCTGAAGGGCCGCCCCCAGGGCCGGGCGCCGCTCCGCCTGCTGCCGCCCTTTGTGCTGCACGGCCCGGGCGAGACCTGGACCGACGCCGCCGACGCCGTCCTTCGCGGTGCCGACCTCACCGTTCCCTGGTGGGGGTGAGCGCTCAAGGCCCCGCCCGATTGCCGAACCGGCCCCAGGCGGCCATATCTGTCCGGTGGCCACCGCTTGTCGGTCCGCCTTCTCCTTCCTGTCGCCCACCCCGGGAGCGCATGTCTTGTTCGAGCCGCTGAAGTCCCTGTTGCCCGCAAGGTTCCGCGCCAAGGGTCCGGTCATCCCCGTCGTCCGGCTCGCCGGCGCCATCGGCATGGGCACGCCGTTCCGGCCGGGCCTCTCCCTTCCCGCCGTGTCCGCGGCCCTGGAGCGCGCCTTCTCGATCAAGCGCGCGCCGGCCGTTGCGCTCTCCATCAACTCGCCGGGCGGCTCGCCGGTGCAGTCCCACCTCATCTACAAGCGCATTCGCCAGCTCGCGGTGGAGAAGAACAAGACCGTCATCGCCTATGTGGAGGACGTGGCGGCGTCCGGCGGCTACATGATCGCCTGCGCGGCCGACGAGATCGTCGCCGACCCGTCGTCCATCGTCGGCTCCATCGGCGTCGTCTCGGCCAGCTTCGGCCTCGACCGTTTCATCGAACGCTACGGCATCGAGCGGCGGGTCTACACCTCCGGCACCCGCAAGGTGACGCTCGATCCCTTCCAGCCGGAGAACCTGGAGGATGTGGAGCACCTGAAGGCGCTCCAGCGGGACGTGCACCAGATGTTCATCGACCTCGTCACGGAGCGCCGCGGCGCGTCCCTCTCCGTCAGCGAGGACCTCTTCTCCGGCCTGTTCTGGGCCGGGGAGGCGGGACGGGCGCTCGGCCTCGTCGACCGCACGGGCGACATCCGCGCCGACCTGAAGACGCGCTTCGGCGAGCACGCCACGCCGCGCCTGGTGGCGGCCGACCGCGGCCTCTTCCGGCGCCGGCCGACCGGCATCGCCGGCGGCCTGTCGCTCGCCGGCGCCTCGCTCGCCGGCCCGGCCCTCTCGGTGGACGAGGCGCTCACCGCGATCGAGATCCGCGCCCTCTGGGCCCGCTACGGCCTTTGAGCGGCCGGGTCCGGATCGACCGCCTGGAAGCCATCGGGGCGGCGGCCCGCCGAATGCGCCGCACCGTCCGGTGCTGCGCCGCCGTTGTTGTCGCTTGCATAAGGCCCGGCACGGTGGTCAGATGATCCTCTTGGATGAGAGGAGTTGGACGATGCCCCCACTCGTCGTCGTTGCCATCGCCGGTGCAGGCCTCTATGTGGCTGGCCGCTTTGTGAAGCGGGAAATGCAGCGCGTCGCCAAGGCTCTGGAGGACGCGAACCGTCAGCCGGAACCGATCACCATTCCGCTGGAGAAGGACCCGCGCACGGGCGTCTACCAACTCCGCCGGCACGACGAGGCCTGAGCGCTTCGTTCGCGCCGCATCGCTTGACCGGACCGGGCCGCGCTCTTTAAGACGGCAGGCGTCCTTCCGACGTCTCGACCGTCCCACCCAGCCGGACCGCTCCCCCATGACCGCGCTCACCTCGCCCTCGCCGACCCCCGCCGTCGATCCGAACGACCCGCGCCGGTCCTTCCAGGGTCTCATCCTCACGCTTCAGCGTTTCTGGGCCGAGCAGGGGTGCGTCATCCTGCAGCCCTACGACATGGAAGTGGGCGCCGGCACCTTCCACCCTGCCACCACCTTGCGTTCGCTCGGGCCGAAGCGCTGGAACGCCGCCTACGTGCAGCCCTCGCGCCGGCCGACCGACGGCCGCTACGGCGAGAACCCCAACCGCTTCCAGCACTACTACCAGTTCCAGGTGATCCTGAAGCCGTCGCCGAAGAACATCCAGGACCTCTACCTTCAGAGCCTCTACGCCATCGGTATCGACCCCTCCCTCCACGACCTCCGTTTCGTGGAGGACGACTGGGAGAGCCCGACGCTCGGCGCCTGGGGCCTCGGCTGGGAGTGCTGGTGCGACGGCATGGAGGTGAGCCAGTTCACCTATTTCCAGCAGGTCGCCGGCATCGAGTGCTCGCCCGTTTCCGGCGAACTCACCTACGGCCTGGAGCGTCTGGCCATGTACCTGCAGGGCGTCGACAACGGCTTCGAGCTGAACTTCAACGGCCGGGACGGCGACGAGAAGGTCACCTACGGCGACGTCTTCAAGCAGGCCGAGGAGGAATACTCCCGCCACAACTTCGAATATGCCGATCCGGCCATGCTGATGCAGCATTTCAAGGACGCCGAAGCCGAGTGCCGCTCGCTGCTCGCCCAGGGCGCCGCGGCGGCCGACGCCACCCTGAAGCGCCACCGGTGCGTGCTGCCCGCCTACGACCAGTGCATCAAGGCGAGCCACCGCTTCAACCTCCTCGACGCGCGCGGCGTCATCTCGGTGACCGAGCGGCAGAGCTACATCCTGCGCGTCCGCGAACTCGCCAAGGCGTGCGGCGAGGCCTGGTTGCAGACGGAAGCCGGCGGCGCCTGAGCACGACGGAGGGCGGACAGCCGCTTGGCCTCGTCCTTCTCCCGGCTCAAGGTCTTCCTTCCCGTTCATACTTCATTTGCTCTGATCCCAACCGTACGGGGATAAGAACATCGAAGGCTTGGACGGAGAAGGCCTAGACTATCGCTGCCCTTCCGGCGGAAAAACAGCGCGGCTTTACCAGGGGTAAAAGATCTCTCCGGCACTATCCATGGAGCCAACATGGGTCGTGGATCGGAGAGCTTATGGTCGCGTGGAGGAGGGTCGGAGGATCGCGGTTCATCGCCGCCTCTGTGGTGGCCGGTCTCCTCACCGGATCCGCGCTCGGCGCCGTATGGCTCGTGGTCGACAGCGTGGCGGGCGACCGCTCGACGAAGGCGTTCGCCGAACTGTCCTCGCCGGCGCGCACCGTGGCGCGGGTCACCGCCGCGACGCCGACCGCCGCCGACGAGGCCTTCGCCGGTCCGGTCCGGTCGCTGGAGGCGATGCTCGCGCCGGAGACCCCCCTCGCCGACGCGGCCGCCCGTTACCTGCAGCATCACCGCGACGCCCGGATCGCCGCCGCCGCCGAGGCGACCGCCGCGGCCCGCGCCCGGTCGATCGGCGACGCGCTCGACCGGGCGCTCGACCGCCTCGCCGCCGAATCCCATGCGGCCGCCCGGCGCTTCGCGTACGCCCAGGTCATCGACCGGGCACGCCTGAAGGATTTGGACGAGAACCGCCGCCTCCTCGTCGATGCCGGACCCGACGCGGCGACGCTGACCGAAGCCGCAGAACGGGCCGGCGTGAACCGCGGCGCTGCCGCCGCCCGCGCCCTCGACATGGAGCGCATCGCCGCCCTCCTGTCGGTGCTCAGGGAAGCCGGATCGGCCGCCGAACGGGACGCCGTCCGCGCGGACCTTCGCCGCGCCGCCGGGCGCCTGACCCTGATGCCCCGCTTCGATCTGGTCGCGGCGATCGAGACCTACGCCGCCGCCCTCGACCGGGTCCAGACGACGCAGGCGGCCCTCGTCTCGAGCCGGACCGCCCTCGCGAACGCCGGCGCCGGTCTTGCCGCCGCGCTCGACGGGGTGGCGCCAGGGCGCGAGCCCTCGATCCGCTGGGCCGGCATCGGCCAGGATGCCGGCGTGGCGGCGCTCATCCTCCTCTCCGTCGCCGCCGGCTTCGGATGGGCCGCCTGGACGCTCGCCGGCCGTCGGCCGACGGCCGCCGCGGCGGCCCGGACGAATTCCTCGGTGCGCGTCGACCGGGAACCGCTGTTCGACGCCCTGGTGCGCCGGACCGCGGGCGAACCGGACCGCATCCCGGAACCGCACCGCCTGCTCGCCACCCTTTCCACCGTCGACTGGCCGGCGCCCGCAACGCCCGCAACCGCCACCCGATCGGGCGGAACGCCGGCCGGACCCCGGCGGGTCGAGACTGGGTCCGCGGCGTCGGACGACCGCCCGGCTGCGGGCGCGTCCGACCTAGAGCATTCTCCGATCAAGTTGCACGACTTGGTCGAAGAGAGAGTGCTCCAGGCTTTTGACTCTGGAGCGATTTCTCGTCGACCTGACGATTCCGTCAGGTCGGAAAGCGCTCTGGTCGCCCGCGCCGTCAGAACCGCGGCCGACGACCTGGACGGCGCCATCGCCGCACTCCTCTCACGAAGCGGATCCGCCCGCTCTCACGACGGCCTGCGCGAGGCCGTGATCATCCTCACCGACGCCACCCGCCAGATCGGCGATCTTTCCGCCGAACGCCCGCGCACCCTCGACGTCCGGCGCTTGATCGGACGAGGGGCGTCGTGATCGTGCTCCGGCAGGGTCGGCTCGTGCCCTTCGGCGAGCAGCACCTTGCAGATTTCATCGCCATGGCGGCCGACCCGCTGGTGATGGCCGACCATGGCGGCGCGCTCGACGCGGTCGCCGCGACGGCGAAGTTCGAAGGGTATGTGGCGGCTCAGGCCGCGACGGGCTTTTCCCGGATGGCCCTGGAGGGGCTCGACGGCGCGTTTCTCGGCGCCGTGGGCGTCACGGTGCTCCCGCCCGACCACCCGACCGGCGCGCACATGGACGTCGGCTGGCGTCTCACCCAGGCGGCATGGGGGCGGGGGCTTGCCACCGAAGCCGGCGCGGCCGTGCTCCGCGACGCCTTCGCCCGCAGCGACGTGGACATGATCGCCGCCTATACGGCGCCGGACAACGCCCGCTCTCAGGCCGTGATGGCGCGTTTGGGGCTCCGGCGCGATCCCGCCCGGGACTTCCGCACCCTCTTCCCGACCGGTCCGTTCGAGGGGCTTGTCTGGATTGCGGACCGGGCCGCGTTCGGGGCGTGATCATCACCGGAAGTGATCGGTTCAATTCCATCCTTTCATTAGGGTAGCCGGACCGGACCGGCTATTCTGCCCGACGAAAGCCGCACGTCGGGTCGCGGCGGCCTTGCCGGGTTCCCCCCAAGATGTCCTCATCCTCCTCCTCGTCCAGGCTGCCCGCCGGCGGCGCGGCGATGCCCGCTTCCGTGGTCCTGGTCTGCGGCTGCCTGATCGCCATCCTGACCTTCGGCCCGCGCTCCACCATGGGCTTCTTCCTGACCCCCATGACGACCGCTAACGACTGGAGCCGCGAGACCTTCGCCCTCGCCATCGCGTTGCAGAACCTCCTGTGGGGCATGGGCCAGCCGTTCGCCGGCATGATCGCCGACCGGTACGGCACCTGGCGGGTGCTCTCCTCCGGAGCGGTGCTCTACGCGCTCGCGCTGGTGCTGATGTCCCAGACCACCGACGGCACGACCCTGCAGTTCACCGCCGGCGTGCTCCTCGGCCTTGGCATCGCCGGCTCGGCCTTCTTCATGGTGCTCGCCGCCTTCGCCCGCCTGCTGCCGGAGAGCATGCGCAGCACCGCCTACGGCCTCGGCACGGCGGCCGGCTCCATGGGCCAGCTCCTGTTCGCCCCGCTCGGCCTCGGCTTCATCGACACCTACGGCTACGAATCCGCCCTCCTGATGCTGTCCGGCTGCCTCGTGCTCGTGCCGCTGCTGGCGATCCCGCTTCGCGGCAAGCCGGGCCCGTCCGGCGGCGTCGGCGGGCGCGACCAGACCATCCGGGAGGCGCTCGGCGAGGCCTTCCGGCACAAGTCCTACTGGCTCCTGGTGGCGGGCTTCTTCGTCTGCGGCTTCCACGTCGCCTTCATCACCACCCACCTGCCGCCCTACATCGTCGACAAGGGGCTGGATCCGAGCTGGGGCGCCTGGGCCATCGGCCTCATCGGCGCCTTCAACGTGGTCGGCTCGCTTGCCGCCGGGCGGCTCTCGGGTATCTATCCGAAGCGCTGGGTGCTGTCGGTCATCTATTTCGGCCGGGCGCTCGCCTACGGGCTCTTCTGGCTCCTGCCGACCACATCCACCACGGTGGTGCTGTTCGCCGCCGCGGCCGGCCTCCTCTGGCTCTCCACCGTGCCGCCGACGCAGGGCCTCGTCGGGGTGATGTTCGGCACCCGCTACATCGGCATGCTGTCGGGCTTCGTCTTCTTCTCCCACCAGGTCGGCGCCTTCCTCGGGGTCTGGCTCGGCGGCCGGCTCTACGACACCACCGGCACCTACGACGGCGTCTGGCTGCTCGGCATCTTCCTCGGCCTCTTCGCGGGCTTCGTGCACCTGCCGATCAAGGAAGCCCCGGTGAAGCGGCTGGCCCCGGCCTGAGGCCGCCTGCCGGCCACGGGCGTTCAGGCGTCGAGGTCGTCCCCGTAGGGCAGGGGCAGCCCCAGCACCTGGTGCATGATCCGGTCGACGTCGGCCGTGTCGAACGGTTTCAGCAGCACATGCTCGGCGTTCGAGCGGGAAAGGCCAGGCCCGTCGGACGAGATGAGCACGATGCGCGCGCCCGGGCGGTGCGCCTTGAAGATGCGATAGGCACTGAGGCCGTCGAGGGCGCCGAGGTTGAGGTCCAGCATGACGATGTCGGGCCGCTCGCGGACGAAGGTCTCGAACCCCGTCACGGCGTCCGCCGCCTCCAGGATCTCCAGCCGGAAGATGCTGCTGGAGAGGACGCGGCTCATCAGCCGTCGCGCCGTGCCGCTGTCGTCGACGAGCAGCAGCCGGCGCCGCTGCGAGACGAGCGTGTAGGTGTCGAGCACCCGCACGATGTCCGCCTCCGCCAGCGGCTTGGCGAGGAAGTCGTAGGCCTTCAGCGCCTTGGCGACCGCCAGATGCTCCTCCGTCCGATGGCCGCTGACGATGGTCACGAAGGTGTTGGCCCCTGCCGCGCGGGCGGCGCACAGCGCCTCGATCCCGGTGATGTCCGGAAAGATCAGGTCCACGAAGGCAAGGTCGAAGGTGTTGCTGGCCAGCGCCTCCAGGCAGGCGGCGCCGGTGTCGACGGTCACGATCTCCGTCTTGATCTTGAAGGCATGCACGGCGTCGCGGATCGCCCGGGCCGCGGTGCGGCTGTCATCTGCCACGAGGACGCGCCACTGCACCTCCCTGAATTCGATATCCAGCACCGCTGCCTCCCCTGAACACCTGGACGCAGGGTAGGACGGCGGGATTAAATATTCAGACAAATGCAAACGCCGGGGCGTGACTAGCGTAATTTTTCCGACAAGAAACGGGTCAGCTCCTGTATGGCCGAGAACGGTCCCGCCGCGCAGGCCATCGCCGCGTCCGGATCGACGGCGGCAAGACCCCTTGTGCCGAACGCCACCTTCACCGCGTCCGTCACCCAGTGCCGGTGCCGCGCGGCCCGGAAGGCTGCGTGCCGCGCCGGCTCGGTGGCGAAGGCCCGGTGGGCTTCCACCGCGTCGAGCAGACGGTCCAGCCCTGCGCCGGTGGTGGACGAGAGGGCCAGCACCGGCGGCGTCCAGGCATCCGGGGCGCGCACGGAAAGCGACAGCGCGCCCTCCACGTCGGCCACGGCGCGGCGGGCGGCGGCGCCCATGTCCGCCTTGGTGACCACCACGATGTCGGGGATCTCCATCACGCCCGCCTTCATGAACTGCAGGCTGTCGCCGGAGCCCGGCTGGATGCAGAGCACCACCGTGTCCGCCACCGTGGCGACGTCCGCCTCCGATTGGCCGATGCCCACGCTTTCCACGATCACCCGATCGTAGACCGCCTGCATCAGGGCCACCGCGCCGACCGCGTGGTCGGAGAGCCCGCCGAGCCGGTCGCGGGCGGCCATGGACCGCACGAAGATGGCGCGATCCTCCGGGTCGGTCTTCAGCCGCGTGCGGTCGCCGAGAAGCGCGCCGCGCGTCACCCGCGACGACGGGTCCACGGCGATGACGCCGAGGCTCTCGCCCCGGCCGCGGATCATCCGCACGAGCGCGTTGGTCAGCGTCGACTTGCCGACGCCCGGCGGACCGGTGAGGCCGAGCACGTGGCCGCCCGGCGTCGCCACGCAAGCGTCGAGCAGGGCGGCGTGCCGGAGCGTGCCGCCGTTCGTCTCCACCGCCGCCAAGGCCCGGGCGACGGCCGGCTTGCCGCCCGCCCGGATGGCGTCGATGTCAAGCGGCGTCGGGCTGTCCATCTCGTTACGCAACTCCCGTCCTTCCCCACCGCGGTCCGCTGACCGCCGCCCTGGCGGTCACGGGGAGCCGAGCGCCGCCTGGGCGGCGGCGAGCCGGGCGATCGGCACCCGGAACGGCGAACAGGATACATAGTCGAGCCCGACGCTTTCACAGAAGCGGATCGACGCAGGGTCGCCGCCGTGCTCGCCGCAGATGCCGAGCTTGATGTCGGCCCGCACGGCCCGGCCCCGTTCGGCCGCGAGCTTCACCAGTTCGCCGACGCCCTCAAGGTCGATGCTGACGAACGGATCCGCCGGCAGCAGGCCCTTGGTCACATAGGTGCCGAGGAAGGAGGCCGCGTCGTCGCGGCTGATGCCGAACGTGGTCTGGGTCAGGTCGTTGGTGCCGAACGAGAAGAAGTGGGCCGTCTCGGCGATGTCGCCGGCCCTGAGCGCCGCGCGCGGCAGCTCGATCATGGTGCCCACCTGATAGCCCACCCGCTTGCCGGTCTCTTTGGCCACCGCCTCGGCGGTCTCGTCGATCAGCCGCTTGACGAAGTCGAGCTCGGCCTTCGACGCGACCAGCGGCACCATGATCTCCGGCATCACCGGCGCGCCGGTGGAGCGGGCCGCCACGATGGCCGCCTCGAAGATGGCGCGGGCCTGCATCTCGGCGATCTCCGGATAGGAGACCGCGAGCCGGCAGCCCCGGTGGCCGAGCATGGGGTTGAACTCGGCGAGCTGGTCCACCCGGTCCTTCAGCCGCTCCGGCGTCACGCCGAGGGCGGCGGCGACGGCCGCGATCTCCTCCTCGCCGTGCGGCAGGAACTCGTGCAGCGGCGGGTCGAGCAGGCGGATGGTCACCGGCAGGCCGTGCATGATCTCGAAGAGGTCCACGAAGTCCTGCCGCTGCATCGGCAGGATCTTGGCAAGCGCCGCGCGCCGCCCCTCCGGCGCGTCGGCGAGGATCATCTCGCGGACGGCGGTGACGCGGCCGTCCTCGAAGAACATGTGCTCCGTCCGGCAGAGCCCGATGCCTTCCGCGCCGAACGCGCGCGCCGCGCGGGCGTCGGCGGGCGTTTCAGCGTTGGTGCGCACGCGCATGCGGCGGAACTCGTCGGCCCAGCCCATCAGGGTGGCGAAGGCGCCGGAGAGCTCCGGCTGGCGCATCGGCACCACGCCGGCCATCACCTGGCCGGTGCCGCCGTCGATGGTGATGGTGTCGCCGGCCTTGAACACCCGGCCCATGGTCGTCAGCGTGCGCTTGGCCGCGTCCACCTTGATCGCCCCCGCGCCGGAGACGCACGGCTTGCCCATGCCGCGCGCCACCACGGCGGCGTGGCTGGTCATGCCGCCGCGGGTGGTGAGAATGCCCTCGGCGGCGTGCATGCCGTGGATGTCCTCCGGGCTCGTCTCCACCCGGACGAGGATGCACGGCACGCCCCGCTGGCGGGTGGCCTCCGCCTCGTCGGAGGTGAACACGATTTCGCCGGACGCCGCGCCCGGCGACGCCGGCAGGCCGGAGCCGATCAGGTCGCGCGTCGCCGCCGGGTCGATGGTCGGATGCAGGAGCTGGTCGAGCGACGACGGCTCGATCCGCCGCACCGCCTGCTCGCGGGTGATCAGCCCTTCCTCGGCCATCTCCACGGCGATCCGGAGCGCCGCCTCGGCGGTGCGCTTGCCGGACCGGGCCTGCAGCATCCAGAGCTTGCCGCGCTCGATGGTGAACTCCAGGTCCTGCATGTCGCGGTAGTGCCGCTCCAGCGCGTCGCAGATGCGCACGAAGTCGTGGAAGGCGTCCGGCAGCACGGCCTCCAGCGACGGCCGGTCGGAGTTGGCGGCGATCCGCGCGGCTTCCGTCAGGTCCTGCGGGGTGCGGATGCCCGCCACCACGTCCTCGCCCTGCGCGTTCACCAGGAACTCGCCGTAGAGCGCCTTCTCGCCGGTCGACGGGTTGCGCGTGAAGGCGACGCCGGTCGCCGACGTCTCACCCATGTTGCCGAACACCATGGCCTGTACGTTCACCGCCGTGCCCCAGGAGGCCGGGATGTCGTGGAGGCGCCGGTAGGTGATGGCGCGGGCGTTCATCCAGCTGCCGAACACGGCGCCGATGGCGCCCCAGAGCTGCACGGTCGGATCCTGCGGGAAGGGCGTGCCGGTCTCGGTCTCCACCAGGCCCTTGTAGCCCTCCACCACCGTCACCCAGTCGGCGGCCGCAAGGTCCGTGTCGAGCACGTAGCCCTCGCGGTCCTTGTGGTCGTCGAGAATTTCCTCGAAGGCGTGGTGGTCGACCCCGAGCACCACGTCGCCGTACATCTGGATGAAGCGGCGGTAGCTGTCCCAGGCGAAGCGCTCGTCGTCCGCCTCGCGGGCGAGCGCCGCCACGGTCACGTCGTTGAGGCCGAGGTTGAGCACCGTGTCCATCATGCCGGGCATGGAGGCGCGGGCCCCGGAGCGCACCGACACGAGCAGCGGCCGCTCTGCGTCGCCGAAGCGGCGGCCGGTTTTCTCGCCGAGATAGGCGAGGGCGGCGTCCACGTCGGCGGAAAGGCTTCCCGGATAGGTCTGGCCGTTGGCGTAGAACCAGGTGCAGACCTCCGTGGTGATGGTGAAGCCCGGCGGCACCGGCAGGCCGAGATTGGCCATCTCGGCGAGGTTGGCGCCCTTGCCGCCGAGGAGGTCGCGCATGGCGGCCGAGCCTTCCGCCCGACCGTCACCGAAGGTGTAGACCCATTTCATCGTCTAAGATTCCCGTCCGGCCAAGCCGCTCCCCGCCATAGCGGCGGACAAGGTGCCTCCTCCGGACCGGATTTGTCGAGGGGGCGGAAGGGAGGGTGTCGCCCCCTCCCGCCGGAAGCCTTCAATTCAGACCTGGCCGAAGCCGCCGTCGACGCTGAGTTCGACGCCGTTCACATAGGTGGCGGCCGCGGAGCCGAGGAAGAGCACTGCGTCGGCGATCTCCTCCGGACGGCCGAAGCGCCCGGCGGGCGCCGCCCCGGCCACATAGTCCTCGAAGCCCTTGATGGCGTCTTCGCTCATGCCGAGCCCGGTCTTCATGATGGGCGTGCGGGTCGCCCCCGGGCTGAGGGCGTTGACGCGGATGCCGCGGGCCTTCAGGTCGTTGGCGAGCGTGCGGGCGAACGAGCGCACGGCCGCCTTGGAGGCGTTGTAGAGGCTGAGCCCGGCCATGCCCTTGTTGGCCACGATGGAGGCGTTCAGCACCACCGAGGCACCGTCCTTCAGTAGCGGCAGCAGCGACTGCACAGTGAAGAACACGCCCTTCACGTTGATGTCGAAGGTCTTGTCGAACGTCGCCTCGTTCGTCTCGCCGAAGCTGTTCGGCTCGGCGATGCCGGCGTTGGCGAAGAGCACGTCCACCCGGTCGCCGTTCGCCCGCACCGTCTCGGCAAGGGCGTCGAGGTCCGCCACCGTCCCGGCATCCCCCCTGACCGTCACCGCCGACGGCCCGATCGCCGCGGCCGCCTCGGCAAGCGCCGCCGCGTTGCGGCCGGTGATATAGACGCGGCGCGCGCCCTCGGCGGCGAACGCATGAGCGGTGGCAAGACCGATGCCCGACGACCCGCCGGTGATCACCACAACCTGATCCTGGAAACGACTCGACATGGTGTCACTCCTTTAATCCCGTAAAACCGAATTACGGAAGTTCGAAATTACCGAACTATTGGAGCGAGTCAACGGCCGTGGTAGAAGGGCGCATGGCCGAATTTTTTCATCCCTCCCGAGACGACATCACTCTCACCGGCGTGCTAGGCGCGCTCGGCGACCAGACGCGGCTCGCCATCGTGCGGCGGCTCGCCCTGGCGGAACAGGGGCTCAACTGCAGCCGCGCGGCAGCCTTTCCGGACGTGCCGAAATCGACGCTGTCGAACCATTTCCGCATGCTGCGCGAAGCCGGCGTGGTGCGGATGGTCAAGCGCGGCGTGGAGAACATCAACACCGTGCGCCGGGAGGACCTCGACGCGCGCTTCCCCGGCCTCCTCGACAGCATCCTCGCCGCCGCCACCGCGGCCGAAGGCCCGATCCCGCTGGCGGAGCGGGCCGACGGCGCCGCCTGAGGCAGGCCGCCCGTTCCGCCGCCGCGCGCCTGCCGTTCAGCGAAGGCCGACGCGCACGCCCGGTGCCGGGCGCTCGCGCAGCACCTCCCGGCGGAAGCGGAAGAGCTGGGCCGGCCGCCCGCCCGTACGGTCCGTGCTCGCCCCCGTCGGCTCCACCAGGGCGCCGGTCTCCACGAGGCGACGGAAGTTCTGCTTGTGCAGGTGGCGGCCGGAGATGGCCTCCACGGTCCCTTGCAGCGCGGTCAGGGTGAAGTTCGGCGGCATCAGCTCGAACACCACCGGGCGGTACTTGATCTTGGCCCGGAGGCGCGAGATGGCGGTCGCCAGGATCCGCCTGTGGTCGTGCCGCATGGCCCGGCCGATCATCCGGCTCGCATAGGGCCGCAGCGGCCGTCCGTCGGCGACCGATTCGGTCACGAGCCCGGCTTCGTAGAGCACTTCGTAGCGCTCCAGCGCCTTCTCCTCGTCCCAGGGCGAGCCGCCGGTGCCGAAGGCGAGTCGCACCCGCTCGGCGCGGTCGAGGGCGCGCACGGGACCGTCCGGCGACGGCGGCTCGGCCACGAAGGCGTCGAGGGCGGGCAGGATCTCCCGGTCGAGGATCTCCGGGCGACCGTCGCGCCAGTCCTCGTAGGGAAAGAAGTCGTACCAGGCGAGCCAGTTCTCCCGGGCGCCGCGCTCCAGGAGCCGGGTCAGCGCCAGATAGCCGACCGACACCACGTGCGGCTCGGCGAGGCCGGGCGCCGTGTGCCGGCCCCGATCGCCGAAGGTGTAGAGCTGCTCCACATAGTCCAGCTCCAGGCCGGTCTGCTCCTCCACCCAGTCGCGGAGGCCGATCTCCAGGGTGCGGTGGCGGACCGGATCGAACGGGCCGAAGGGCAGGGCCGGCTCGTCGCCCGGAACCGTGTAGACCCGCGGAATGCCGCTCTCCACCGCCACGATGGCGGCGTTGAGGCCGATCTCGATGGCCGTGCCGGCGGACAGCCGATGGCTCGCATGCGATCCGGTCACGATGGCGACCGGCCCGGTTCCGGGGCAAGGTCCAGCGGCAGCTCGAACGGCGTGCCCTCGAACGCGTCCGCCCCCCGGCCGATGGCGGCGACCGCCCGGGTCATGCGCCCGCCGCGGCCGAGGATTTCGTCCGCGATGGCGACGAGGCGCGCGTTCGGCGTCGCCGACGGCGCCCGCGCCCGCAGCGCCTGGGCGAGGGCCTCCTCGTCCACCGCCGGGTTCAGCGCGCAGACCGTCGCATAGGCGGCTGCCGTGGAGCGCGAGATTCCCGCGTAGCAGTGGATCACCAGCGGCTCCGCCTGGTCCCAGCCGGCCACCCACTCGAACAGGGTGGTCACGTGGTCGTGGCCCGGCGGGGTGAGGCCGGGCATCACGTCGACGATGTCGTTCATGGCCAGGAACAGGTGGTCGTCGTGCGAAACGGTCGGCGGCAGGCGCATCGGCGTCCCGAAGTTGACCAGCGACACCACGCGCCGCGCCCCCGTGCGGGTCACCGTCTCCTCCAGGCGCGCCAGTGAACAGACGTGAATCATGACATCTCCCCCGCGTGCGACGGCCGGCCCATGCAATGCTCTGGATAGCATCGCGCCCGGCTCTCTTGCACTAGTTTGAATGTTTGGCGTGTCACGCCTGGAAGCGTTCGATGGCCTGGAATCGTGTCAGAAAGCCAGTCTGCGCCTCCGGCGTCGGCCAGGCGACGAGGCCGAGGCGCGGCCCGTCCGCGGTCTGGCGGCCGATCCCCTTGGGTGTGCCGAAGTAGCGCCGCGCCTCCTGGTCGGAAAAGCCGGCGAGCTCCACCGCCTCGAAATAGGCCGCGATCCGGTCGGCCTTCTTGGTCAGCACGCGCAGCTTCTCCGGCGCCTCCACCGGCAGCCCGAAGCGCCGGTGGATGGCGCCGGCAAGGCGGGCCTCCACGATCTTGTAGGCGCCGCCCATCACCGCCTTGAACGGCGAGATCATGTCGCCGATCACATATTCCGGCGCGTCGTGCAAAAGCACCATCAGCCGCTCCGCCGGCGTCAGGGTGGGCGCCAGCAGCCCGGCCACGTCCTCCACCAGCAGCGAGTGCTGGGCGACCGAGAAGGCGTGGTCGCCCACGGTCTGGCCGTTCCATCGCGCGACCCGGGCGAGCCCGTGGGCGATGTCGGCGATCTCGATGTCGAGCGGCGAGGGATCGAGAAGGTCGAGCCGCCGGCCAGACAGCATGCGCTGCCAGGCGCGGGCGGCATCCCGCTCGGCGGCGGCGCGGCTCATTCCGGCGCGCCGGCCGATCCGCCCGCCGGCCAGCCGTAGGCGGCCCATGAGGGCAGCGAGAGCCGCACCGGCACGTCTCCCGCCAGGATCGGCGCGCCCGCATCGATCGCGTCCTTCACCCGGTCGAGGCGGACGATCGCGATCCCCGCGTCCCCGTCCACCGACCCGAGCGTGCCCGCCGCCCGCCCGGCCGCGGTGATGTCGGCGCCGGTCGCCGGCAGCGGCGCGTCGGCCGAAACAAGCACCGGCCGGCGGCGGGCGGTCGCGCGGTGCTGCATCCGGCTCACCACCTCCTGGCCCACGTAGCAGCCCTTCTTGAAGTCCACCCCGTGCAACTGGTCGAGGGCGATGTCGTGCGGGAAGGGCTCACCGAGCGCGAAGTCCACCCCGGCCTCCGGCACCCCGAGGCGGGTCCGGTGGGCGTGGTAGGCCGCCGCGTCCGTCACCGTGGCGCGCGGCTCCAGAATGGTGCCGCGGGTGCGATAGGCGCGAAAGCCGAGCCCCGCCACCCGCGGATCGCGGACCACGAGACCCCCGCCGGCCGGCCGCTCGTCGAGGCCCCACACCGCCACCACGGCCGTCTCCGTCGTCACGTCCGCCACTGTCACTGCGGCGCGTAGCTTGTAGAGCGTGAAGCGCTTGACGAGATCGGCCGCCGCCGCCTTCGGCACGTCGAGCAGCCAGCCGTCGTCGACCGGCACCATCAGGAAGTCGGCAAGCACCTTGCCCTGCGGCGTCAGCAGCGCCGCATAGGCGGCGCGCTCCGCCGTGGCGGCGTCCGTGTCGGTGGTGACCAGACGGTCGAGGAGGGCGGCGGCGTCAGGGCCGGAGATCCTGAGGACGGACCGGGACGAAAGGTCCGCGACGAAAGCGCCGGTCATCGGCGGCTCCTCTCGCAAAGAGGCTTCGGAACGGGAGAATCCCTCCTTGACTACCCCTCCGCACGCCCCCCGGCAAGCACCGGCGGTCGCACCCCGCCGGCCCCCCGCGCCGTTTGCGGTCGCAACCGGCCGGGCCCGAAGCTATAACGCCATAACGACCCTGACCGACCCGGAGCGCGCCCCATGTCCGAGACCTACGACCTCATCCTGAAGAACGGCACCGTGGTGAATCAGGACGGGATCGGCGTGCGGGACGTGGGCATCCGCGGCGGCCGCATCGCCGCCCTCGGCAGCCTCGACCCGGCGTCGGCCGGCGAGGTCGTGGACGCCACGGGGCTCCACGTGCTCCCCGGCGTGATCGACACCCAGGTCCATTTCCGCGAGCCCGGCGCCACCCACAAGGAGGACCTGGAGACCGGATCGCGCGCCGCCGTCATGGGCGGCGTCACGGCGGTGTTCGAGATGCCGAACACCAACCCGCTGACCACCTCCGCCGAGCGCCTCGCCGAGAAGGTCGCCGCCGGCACGGACCGCATGCACTGCGACTTCGCCTTCTGGGTCGGCGGCACGCGGCAGAATGTCGCCGACATCCCGGAATTGGAGCGTCTGCCGGGCGCCGCCGGCATCAAGGTCTTCATGGGCTCCTCCACCGGCGACCTCCTGGTGGAGGACGACGCCGGCGTCGCCGCCATCCTATCGCAGACCCGCCGCCGCGCCGCCTTCCACTCCGAGGACGAGTTTCGCCTGCGCGACCGCAAGGGCGAGCGCATCGCCGGCGATCCCGCTTCCCACCCGGTCTGGCGCGACGTGACCGCGGCGCTCCAGTGCACCGATCGGCTGGTGCGGATCGCCCGCCAGACCGGCGCGCGCATCCACGTCCTCCACATCTCCACCGGCGACGAGATGGACTTCCTGAAGGATCACAAGGACGTCGCCTCCTGCGAGGTGACGCCGCACCATCTGACCCTTTCCGACGAGGCCTACGGCCGCCTCGGCACCCTCGTCCAGATGAACCCGCCCGTCCGCGACGAAGCGCACCGGGCGAAGATCTGGTGGGGCCTCGACCAGGGGATCGCCGACATCCTCGGCTCCGACCACGCGCCGCACACGCTGGAGGAGAAGGCCAAGCCCTATCCGGACAGCCCCTCCGGCATGACCGGCGTGCAGACGCTCGTCCCCATCATGCTCGACCACGTCAACGCCGGCCGCCTGACGCTGGAACGCTTCGTCGACATGACGAGCGCCGGCCCGGCCCGCCTCTTCGGCATCGCCGGCAAAGGCCGCATCGCCGTCGGCTACGACGCTGACCTCACAGTGGTCGACCTGAAGCGCCGCCACACCATCACCAATGACTGGATCGCCTCCCGCTGCGGCTGGACGCCCTATGACGGTGTCACCGTCACCGGCTGGCCGGTCGGCACCCTCGTCCGCGGCCGCACCGTCATGTGGGAAGGCACCCTCGCCACCCCCTCCACCGGCCGCCCGGTCCGCTTCGGCGAGACGCTGGCGCGGGGTTGATGGCGTCCGCGGCGCCCGTCAAACCCGGTCGAGCTTGCGCCAGGGCCCGTCCGGAAGGCCGACGCGGACCGCGTCGCCCGGCCGGACGATGCCGCCCTCCAGCACGATGCCCATGATGCCCGCCTTGCGGACCAGCGTGCCGTCGGCCGTCCGGTCGAGCACGGCGGCGAGGAGGCCTGTCTGGTAGGCCTCGATCTGGCTGCAGGGGTTGCGAAGACCGGTCACCTCCACCACCGCTTCCGCTCCGAGGTAGAGCTTCGCGCCGACCGGCAGGCCGAGGAGGTCGAGCCCGCGCGTCGTGACGTTCTCGCCGAGATTGCCGGGACCGACGGTGAAACCGCGCGCCATCAACTCGTCGAAGAGCTCCGCGTGGAGGAGGTGCACCTGCCGAAGGTTCGGCTGCGTCGGATCGACGGCCACGCGGGACCGGTGCTTGACGGTGGTGCCGCAATGGGCGTCGCCCTCCACGCCGAGCCCCGCAAGCAGCCGGATCTCCTGCTGCAAAGGCTTGGAGAACCCGTGCAGCCCGTGCGCCGCCACCGCCCGGATCGTGCCGCCGCGTGCGAAGGCCGCGGCCTCGGACGGGTTGACCGACGGGTTCAAAGGCCAGCTCCCGCCCGCGCCGCCTTCATCTCGGCGATTTCCTGCCGGAGCAGCCTCATCTCGGCGATCAGCGCCGCGTTGTCCCCGTGCAGCGCCTCCCGCTCGTCGTGCGCCACGGTCTGCGCCTCCTCCTGCATGGCCGAGACCACCACGCCGATGAAGAGGTTGAGGACCGCGTAGGTGTGCATCAGGATGAAGGGCACGAAGAAGGCCCACGCATAGGGGTGCACCTCCATCACCGGCCGCACGATCCCCATCGACCAGCTCTCCAGCGTCATCACCTGGAAGAGCGTGTAGGCCGACGCGCCAAGCGAGCCGAACCAGTCCGGGAAGGTGGCGCCGAACAGCTTGGTGGCCATCACGGCCGAGACGTAGAACATAAGCGCCAGGAGCACGATGATCGAGCTCATGCCCGGCAGCGCCGCGATCAGCCCGCCGATCACCCGCCGCAGCGACGGCACGATGCTGACGAGCCGAAGAACGCGCAGGATCCGCAGCGACCGCAGCACCTGCAGCGGCCCGGTAGCCGGCACCAGGGCGATGGCGACCACCAGGAAATCGAAGATGTTCCAGGGCTCGCGGAAGAAGCGCGGCCCGTAGGCGTAGAGCCGCAGCGCGATCTCCACGACGAAGATCCCCAGGATGATCCGGTCCACCGCCAGGAGCAGCGGCCCGACCGCGGCCATCACCGAGGCGCTGGTCTCCAGCCCGAGCGTGACGGCGTTCACGATGATGACGGCGACGATGAACTGCTCCCATCGCCGCGACTGGAAGATCTCGATCAGGGTGGACCGCATGGTACTCCGGCTCCGCGTCAGACTGCCGGCATCCGATAGCCGGTCCGCGACGACGGTCAAGCCCAGGTTTGTGGCGCCATTGCAATTGATACAGGGCAAGGGACACCACGGACGCCCTCCAATCCGACCCCGCGGGGTTGATGCCCGGTCCTGACGGGATATCATCCCTTTCAGACCCAGAGGATGCCATGGACGACAAGCAAGCTATCGAGGCGGCCAAGTCGGCGATCGCGGACCTGTTCGGCGGCGAAGGCGCGACGCAGATCTCGTTCGAGGAGATCGAGTTCGACGAGGCTGATCGGCAATGGCGGGTCGCGATCGACTTCTATCGTCCGCGAACAAACCTCGAAGCACACCTCTTCGGCAACAACGCCGCCGCCCTCGCGCCGCGCTATCGCCGTGATCGGCGGGTCGTCACCATCGCCGATGCGGATGGCCGGGTTCTCTCCGTGAAAGAGCCGCTCGGGTATGGGTGACCGGGCGGCGGTTCTCGACACCAACGTGCTTGTTCCGCTCCTCTACCTGGAAATCCACCCGTCGGGCCTCGGCGTGGACCGACGCGTGGCGCACTGCCGGCGCCGGGACGTCGAAGACCTCCGCGACGTGCTTGCCGGGCAGTCCCTGCTCTTCACCGACCACGTGCTGACCGAAGTCTCGAACCTGTTCGACCCGAGCCGCAGCCAACTCGCCCGGGACATCCATGTCGCGCTCGGCATTTTGGTGGCCGCACACACGGTCGCATGCATTCCGTTCGGCCGGGTTGCCGGTCACACCGCCTATCTGTCGCTCGGGATCACCGATACGGTTTTGCTGCTGCTTTGCCTGGACGGCGCCATCCTGTTTTCCGCCGATGCGCCTCTTGTCCACCAGAGCGCGGCCCACGGCGGCATCGTCTACGATCTCGCTGATTGGCGCTCCCGATAGGCCCCCCCCCCCCCCCGAACAAACTCCCCTGCCGCGGCGCATCCTCCTCCGGCTCTTCCGTCCGCTCCGCCTCCACCGTCACCGGCTCGCTCACCGGGTCCTGCACGCTCGCGTCGTCGTTGCGCACCGCGTTGACTTTCTGGCTCACCGGGATGGCCTCCAGGAGGTCGTCGGGGGCGGGGGCGAGGAGGTCGGCCACATGGCGGGGTTCGTTGCCGCCGGTGTCGAGCCAGCGGTCCCAGTCGGCCTCCGGCAGGATCACCGGCATGCGATCGTGGATGCCCGCCATCAGCCGGTTCGCCGACGTGGTCAGGATGGCTGCCGTGTCCATCTCGCTGCCGTCCGCGCCCATCCAGGCCTCCCAGAGGCCCGCGAATCCGATCGCGCCGCCGTCGCGGGGACGGATGAAGAAGGGCTGCTTCTCCTTGCCCACGCGCCGCCATTCGTAGAAGCCGCTCGCCGGAACGAGGCAGCGCCGGTGCCGCATGGACGCCCGGAAGGCGGGCTTCTCCGCGGCGGTCTCGGAGCGCGCGTTGAGAAGCAGCGTGAAGCTCGCCGGGTCCTTCACCCAGGACGGGATGAGGCCCCAGCGCACCAGGTGGAAGTGCCGCTCGCCCCGCTCGGCGCGGACGATGGCGATCGGCTGGGTCGGGGCGATGTTGTAGCGCGGCGGAAAATTCGGCGTCTCCACATAGCGGAAGAGCCGTTTCAGGTCCTCCGGCGTCATGGTCAGGGTGTATCGTCCGCACATGATCGGGTCTCGCCGCAGCAAACCTGTCGCGGCGACGATAACGTAAGGCATTTGGCAACTGAACCCGGATAACGTCGATCGACGAACAGCGTCGAGCAAGGGGTAAGGCGGGTGAGCGGTGCCGCTGCCATGGAGATGGAGGGGGACGAGCTGTCGCCTGCGCGCCTCGCCGAGGCCAACATCCATCCGGACACCCGGTTGGCGACGGACTACCTCAACCATTTCAACGAAGTGGTGATGCTCATCGACATGCTGCCGTCGATGCCCGATTGCGCCCCGGACGTGATGGCCTGGGAGCCGCGCTCCTACACGGAGCATTTCCGCCTGTCCCACTTCAAAGGCCGCGACCTGGCCATCCGGGCCTACGGCACCGTGGCGCCGGACCGGCGCGCCGCGTTCGAGCACACCATCCGCGAGACCGACAAGGCGCTCGCCCTCGTGCAGTCCCTGATCGTGGAGGCGCCGCTCGACGGCTTGCCGTACGAGGCCTTGGCGGACGTGACGGAGATGCGCGTGAAGCCGCTCCTTGCCCACGCCATGGGCCTCATCAACGGCGCGCCGCCCATCGTCATCCAGGCCGACGAATCCGCCGACACCCAGTCGGCCATCGACGCGCTGTTCACCTGATGCGCCCGCCCGGGCCTCGGCTGGCGGTCAGCGTCGGCGCCTGGCGAAACGGGCGCGTGCTCCTGATCCGCCGCGGTCGCCCGCCGCTGAAGGACCTCTGGACCTTCCCGGGCGGCCACGTGGACCTTGGCGAGGCGACCGTGGACGCCGCCCGCCGGGAGGTGCTGGAGGAGACCGGGCTCGCCGTCGACCTCGTCGGGGACCCGGTGGTGCACGAGATCGTCACCCGCGATCCGGCCGGTGCCGTCCTCTCCCACCATGTGCTGCTGGTGCATGCGGCGCTGGTCCTCGGCGACGCCGACCCTGTGGCGGCCGACGACGCGGCCGAGGCGGCCTTCGTGGCGCCGGAAGCGCTCGGCGCTCTTTCCACCACGCCGCGGCTCGACTATTTCGTGCGTGTCACCGCCGCCCGCCTGACCCGTACCGATCGCTTGCCCTGATGTCGCGCCGCCGCCCCGCGTTCCTTCCTGTCGCCGTCCTCGGCCTGCTGACGGCCCTCGCGGCGCCGGCCGTGGCCGAGGACCGCCCCGCCTACGAGCCGGACCTTCTGGAACTCGCCGGCCTCCTCGGCGCCATCTCCTATCTGGACTCGCTCTGCGGCAACCCGCAGTCCGGCGTCTGGCGGGTGCGGATGAAGGCCCTCGTGGACGCCCAGACCATGTCCGACGACGACCGGCGCCGTTATGTGGACGTCTACAACCGCGGCCAGCGCACTTTCGCGTCGGTGCATCGCTCCTGCACCGACGACACCCGCCGGGTGCTCAAGCACTATCTGGCCGAAGGCGCCGCGATCACCGACCGGCTGGAGCGGGCGCCGGGCCGACGCCCCGGTTGAACCTCCCCGTTTTGGTTATTGATTTATCAACACCTTTGCGCCTGCCGCATTAACGGTGATTAACGAACCGCATTGCTCCGGCCGGTTTGCCTGATAGTGTGCGAGGCGGGATGGCCCTGACTCGCGCGCTGTTTTCGGCAACGAGATGCGGGCAGGCCACACGGGTTTCGTGATTCGAAGGTGACAGCCCTATGCGGGACGAAGTTCTCGAGCCGGTGGAGGTCGTGCAGACCGACACCGCAAAGCGCAAGGCCATGGGCTATCTGGAGAAGGCCTTCGACGACGCCGAAGCCGACGGGGTTCCGACCGACGCGGTCGCCCACGCGGCCCTGTTCGCGGCGATCACCACCCTGGTCGACTGCTTCGGCGAGGAGTGCGTCGCGACGCTGATCTCCGAACTGCCGGAGCGCATCCATTCGGGCGGATACACGCTCGCCCGCACGCTTCAGTAAGGCGCCCCCCGGCCGCAGCTTTCGCTCGGAGGACTCCCCGGCGCGGCCGTCTTGGTCGCGGCGATCGAGTCTCCTTGGGCGATAGGGAGTCGCGCGCGGCGGCAAACCCGTGGCATGCTGAGGCGGGCGCGGAGTGCGAATCGCAGCGCCTTGACACCGGATGCGGCCGGGAACCTTCATGTCCTTTCTGTGCGGTGCGGCCTTGCGGCTGCTGACTGGACTTTGTTTTGTGACGACCGCCGCCCTGGCCGTGCCCGGGACGGCCGGTGCGGGGCCGATGGCGCCGCGCCTGTCGGGGGAGGGCGGGTTGCTCGCCGGCCCGCTCGCCAACGACCGTGTCGCGCCGCCGGCCTTTACGGTACCGCTCGACGACTGGAGCGCGGACGCGCCGACCAGCGATCAGGAGGGTGGCGAGGACCCGACCGAACTCGGCGAACCCGGTGAACCCACCGCGGAGCCCTCACCGCCGAGCGACCCGGACGCGCCGCTGCCGACCGTCCGCTATGGCACGGCCGACCTGCCGCCCGCGGTCGCCCGGATGCGCGAGGCTCTCGTCGCGGCCGCCGGCACCGGCGATCCGGCGCGTCTCGCCGACCTGGCAAACGAGGGGGGCGACCCGCCGCTCTTCTCCTCGGTGGCTGGTGGCGACCCGCTGGACCTCCTCCTTGCCCAGTCGGGCGATCCGGAAGGCCGGGAGATCCTCGCCATCATGCTCGACGTCCTCGACGCCGGCTGGGTGTCGGTGGAGACCGCGCCCGGTCGCACCAAGTTCGTGTGGCCCTACTTCGCCCAGATGCCCGCCGACCGGCTGACCCCGCCGCAAATGGTGGAGCTCTTCCGGATCATCACCGCCGGCGACTTCGACGAGATGCGCAACGCCGGCACCTATGTGTTCTACCGGGTCGAGATCGACCAGGACGGCCGCTGGCTGACGTTTCTCGCCGGCGAATGAACGAGCCGCTCGTCCCAAGCTTGCAAAGTCCCGACCTGTCGGGGCTTCACGCGCGCAGGCAAGCCCGGACGGGCGCCGGCCGGTCAGGCCGTGACTCGGGACGAAGTATCAATCGGCCCGCCGGTCGGCGAGGACGCGGCCGGGGTTGAGGATGCCCCTCGGGTCGAGCGCGTCCTTCAAGGCCCGCATCAGGTCGATCTCCACCGGATCCTTGCCGGCCTCGAGCAGCGCCTGCTTCAGCCGGCCCACCCCGTGCTCGGCGGCGACCGATCCCTCGTATCGGGCCACCACCGCGTGGACGAGAGCGTTCATCCGGTCCCATTCGGCGAGGAAAGCGGCCTTGTCGGCACCGACCGGCTGGCTCACGTTGAAGTGGATGTTGCCGTCGCCCATGTGGCCGAACGGCACCGGCCGGCAGCCGGGAAAGGCCGCCTCCACGGCGCGGATCGCCTCGTCCAGGAAGTCCGGCACCTCGTTCACCGCCACCGACACGTCGTGCTTGATCGACCCGCCTTCGAACTTCTGCACCTCCGACATGCCGTGCCGCAGGCGCCAGAAGTCGGCCGCCTGCGCGCCGGACTGGGCCATCGTCGCGTCCTCGATCTCCCCGGCGTCGAGGGCCTCCGTCAGGCAGGCCTCCATGGCCCGCCGGGCGCCGCCGTCCGCAAGGTTGCCGCTGATCTCCACGAGCACGTACCAGCCGTGCGGACAGGCGAGCGGCCGGCGGGCGCCGTCGATGTGCCGGACCGCGAAGTCGAGCCCGCGGCCGATCATCAGCTCGAACCCGGTCAGCCCGAACCCCGCCGCGGTGCGGGCCCTCACCAGAAGGGCGAGCGCGGCCTGCGGCGTCGCCATGCCGGCGAAGGCGACCGCCGTCTCGGCCGGCTGCGGGAAGAGCTTCAGCGCCGCCGCCGTGACCACGCCGAGGGTGCCCTCGGAACCGATGAAGAGCTGCTTCAGATCGTAGCCGGCATTGTCCTTGCGAAGGCGCTTCAGCCCGTTCAGCACCCGCCCGTCGGCCAGCACCACCTCCAGGCCGAGCACCAGATCGCGCATGTTGCCGTAGGCGAGCACGGCCGTGCCGCCGGCGTTCGTCGCCACGTTGCCGCCGATCCGGCAGGACCCTTGCGAGCCGAGCGTCAGCGGAAACAGCCGACCGGCCTCCGCCGCCGCGGCCTGCACCGCTTCCAGCGTCACGCCGGCCTCTGCGATCAGCGTGCCGCCGGCCGGGTCGACGGCGCGCACCCGGTTGAGCCGTTCCAGCGACAGGACGATCTCGCCCGACCCAGGCACCGGCGTCTGCCCGCCCACGAGCCCGGTGTTGCCGCCCTGCGGCACCACAGCGGTCCCCGTCTCGTGGGCGAGACGCAGGATGGCCGCCACCTCGCGGGTCGTTCCCGGCCGCAGGACCAGCGGCGTCTCGCCCCGGTAAAGATCGCGCCATTCAACAAGATAGCGCGCCTGGTCGAGAGGGTCCGTGAGCGCGTGGGACGGACCCACGATGGCGGCGAAGCGGGCGATGAGGTCGGCGGAAGGGGCGGCGCGCATGGCGGGAAGGTAACCCGAGGCAAGGGGGGCGTCGAGGTGCGGCTGAGGGTGTGATCACATGCGGCCGGTTTGCATCCCGGATCAAGGAAGCCCGGCAAACTATTGCGACAAAATAATCTATGCATGCGTCTTCCCGCGGTGCTTCAACACCGGCCCGCACCAGGTCCGATTGCGAGTCCGAAAGCCCGGAAACGAGCGTTGCTGCGGCAGCCTGCCGCGGAGCCGGCTTGCCAGGATCGTCACGGCTGTGCCATACGGTGCCGGCCTTCGAGAAGCGCCAGAGGCATGGAGAAGACGGATGGCCGAGACGAGTGGGTTGATGGCGGGCAAGCGCGGCCTGGTCATGGGTGTCGCCAACAACCGATCCATCGCCTGGGGCATCTCCAAGGCCGCCCGCGCCGCCGGGGCCGAACTCGCCTTCACCTACCAGGGCGACGCGCTGCGCAAGCGCGTGGAACCGCTCGCCCAGGAACTCGGCGGCGTGGTCGCCGGCCACTGCGACGTCTCCGACCCGGCCACCATCGACGCGGTGTTCGCCGACCTTGAAGCGCGCTGGGGCACGATCGATTTCGTCGTCCACGCCATTGCCTTCTCCGACAAGGACGAGTTGACCGGCCGCTACGTGGACACGAGCGCCGACAATTTCCAGAAGACGATGCTGATCTCGTGCTACTCACTGACGGCCGTCGCCCAGCGGGCCGAGAAGCTGATGCCGAACGGCGGCTCCATCCTCACGCTCACCTACTACGGCGCCGAGAAGGTGATGCCGCACTACAACGTCATGGGCGTCGCCAAGGCGGCGCTGGAGGCGAGCGTGCAGTATCTGGCCGTCGACCTCGGTCCCAAGGGCATCCGCGTCAACGCCATCTCGGCCGGCCCGATCAAGACCCTGGCCGCCTCCGGCATCGGCGACTTCCGCTACATCCTGAAGTGGAACGAGTACAACGCCCCCCTCCGCCGCACCGTCACCATCGAAGAGGTCGGCGACAGCGGCCTCTACTTCCTCTCCGACCTCAGCCGTTCGGTCACCGGCGAAGTCCACCACGTGGACAGCGGTTACCACGTGGTCGGCATGAAGGCGGTGGACGCGCCGGACATCAGCGTGGTCAAGGACTGAGGCCCGTGCGAACAGGCTTGTTCTGCGAACAGGCTTGTTCAAAGCGGTGATCGCTCCAAAGTCACGCCTTCAAAGATGTCCGCGAGCGGGATTGTGATGGAAAGGTCGGGGAGGGCGAGAACGCTGTCCAGGCCGATGATCTCCTCCGACGACCACACTCCGTCTAGTTGCCGGCGCAGCACCCGGATGCGCGCCGAATCCGGATGCACGATCACGTAGGTCATGAGGGTAGGCAGGCTCTGGTACTCGACCAACTTCTCCTGTTGGTCGGAAGCTCGCGTCGACTTCGACAGAACTTCGACGATCAGGGCCGGCGCCTCAAGGTCCAGGGCGTCGGGCCTGAACGGTCCGCAGTCGACTGCCACATCGGGCCGGCGGATGTTCCCGTTTGGGATCCGCACGCTGGCATCGGCCGTGGAAGGCGTGCACTTGCTGCCGCGCAGGCGATTTCTGAACTCCGCCACCAGATTGACCACGATCCTGTCGTGTCGGCGTCGCGCCCCCGTCATCCCCCGAGGCGCATCGTCCTCCGGCGGGTGCTGCGGGCGCGGTATGCCGTCCACCAGTTCGTGGCGGCCGTCCGGCTGCTCCAGGTCCCAGACGAGGAATTCCTCCGGGGTCATGCGCATGCGTTTCACCGGCTCCATCCGTCGCCTCCCGCCCGCGGATCCGATCGTCGCCCCTTTGCTTTTCCTTGTCCAGCAGGCAGCAACTCCTCTAAAGGGAAAGCCATGACACCGCTCGCCGTCCCGCATGATCTCTTCGTCATTCGCCACGGCCAGACCGCCTGGAACGCCGCCGGCCGTCTGCAGGGGCGGGAGGACATCCCGCTGAACGACATCGGCCGGGAGCAGGCCCGCCGGCACGGGCGCTTCCTCAAGGACCGGCTCGCGACCGACGCGCGCGACCCCGACGCCTTCGACTGGATCGCCTCGCCCCTGGTGCGCGCCACCGAGACCATGCGCCTCGTCCGCGAGACCGCCGGCCTCGACCCCGCCGCCTTCCGCACGGACGACCGCTTGATCGAACTCGACTTCGGCCGCTGGTCCGGCCTGACGCGCGACGAGATCGTGGCGCTCGACCCGGAGACCTACGCGGCCCGGCGCGCCAAGCGCTGGTCGACACCGCCTCCGGGCGGCGAGACCGACGAAGCCGCCATGGCGCGCATCGCCCCTGTCCTCCAGGCGCTCGACCGGCCGACCGTTCTCGTCATCCACGGCGGCCTCAACCGCGTTCTCAAGGTGCTGATCGGCGCCCTCACGTTGGAACAGTCCCACGGCTTCCAGACGCCGCAGGACCAGTTCTACATCTGGCCGGCGGATCGGTGGAGTGGATCTGATGACGACCCCACACCCGTTTCCCCACGATCTCGTCATCATCCGGCACGGCCAGACCGACTGGAACGCCGCCGGCCGCTACCAGGGCCGCGAGGACATCCCGCTCAACGATCTCGGCCGCCGACAGGCCCGCCGCAACGGCGCCGCCCTTCGCGCCCGCTTCGACGCCACCGGCCGCGACCCCGACGCCTACGCCTGGATCTCCTCGCCGCTGGTCCGCGCCGCCGAAACCATGCGCCTCGTCCGCGAGGCCGCCGGCCTCGACCTGCTCGCCTATCGGACCGACGCCCGGCTGATGGAGCTCGACTTCGGCCGCTGGTCGGGCCTGCGCCTGCCGGAGATCGTCCAGGCCGACCCCGGGGGCTGGGCCGCCCGTCAGGCGGATCCCTGGAACCACCCGCCGCCCGGCGGCGAGAGCCACGCCATGGCGGTCGACCGCCTCGCCGCCGTGCTGTCGGACCTCGACCGACCCGCCGTGCTGGTCATGCACGGCGGCGTCAACCGCGTGCTGAAGGTGATCCTCGGCGCCCTCACCGAGGCCGACGCGCCGGCCTTCCACACGCCCCAGGACCGGTTCTACGCCTGGTCGGCGGGCGTGGTGGAGTGGATCTGATCCCCCGACCGGATCGCAGCCGCCCCGCACCCAGAGCTGCCCGCGGACCCGGTCCGTTTGACCTTGCCCTCCGGTGCGCCTAAAACCCGCGCCACACCGTCGGGGCGCCCGTTTCCATGTCGCACAACACTTTCGGCCATCTCTTCCGCGTCACCACCTGGGGCGAGAGCCATGGGCCCGCCCTCGGCTGCGTGGTGGACGGCTGCCCGCCGGGGCTGCCGCTGACCGCGGCCGATATCCAGGCCTTCCTCGACAAGCGCAAGCCCGGCCAGTCCCGCTTCGTCACCCAGCGGCGCGAGCCCGACGAAGTGGAGATCCTCTCCGGCGTGTTCGAGGACGAGCGGACCGGCGGCCCGGTCACCACCGGCACGCCCATCTCCCTGATGATCCGCAACGTGGACCAGCGCTCCAAGGACTACGGCGAGATCCGCGACACCTACCGCCCCGGCCACGCCGACCTTGCGTACGACCTCAAGTACGGCGTCCGCGACTATCGCGGAGGCGGCCGGTCGTCGGCACGCGAGACCGCCGCGCGGGTCGCTGCGGGCGCCATCGCCCGCAAGGTCTTCCCCGGGGTGACGGTGCGCGGCGCCCTCGTCCAGATCGGCACGGAACGGATCGACCGCGCCAACTGGGACTGGGACACGATCGACGACAACCCCTTCTTCTGTCCGGACCCGGCCGCGGTGCCGCGCTTCGAGGCCTATCTGGACCGCATCCGCAAGGCCGGCTCCTCGGTCGGCGCGGTGATCGAGGTGGTCGCCGAGGGCGTCCCGGCGGGCTGGGGCGCGCCCGTCTACGGCAAGCTCGACCAGGACATCGCCTCGGCCTTCATGTCGATCAACGCCGTCAAGGGGGTGGAGATTGGCGCCGGCATGGCGGCGGCCGAACTGACCGGGGAAGAGAACGCCGACGAGCTGCGCATGGGCAACGACGGCAGCATCCTCTTCTCCGCCAACCATGCCGGCGGCGTCCTCGGCGGCATCTCGTCCGGCCAGCCGGTGGTGGCGCGCTTCGCCGTCAAGCCCACCTCGTCCATCCTCACCGAGCGGCGCTCGATCACCAACGCCGGGGCCGAGACGGCGGTCCTGACCAAGGGCCGCCACGACCCGTGCGTCGGCATTCGCGCGGTGCCGGTCGGCGAGGCCATGATGGCGATCGTCCTCGCCGACCATTTCCTCCGCCACCGGGCCCAGACCGGCCGCGACGCCGGGGTGCCCTTCCCGATCCGATAATGGCGAAATTGCCGATCCGTGTTAGGCTCATCCAAGCACGGAGGCTCTCATGTCCAACGCCGCCCCGCTCCATCGCCGCGATCAGACATCCTCGCCGACGGCTGAGCCGACCTATGAGGCCGATCTCTACGCTTGGGCCATGCGCCAGGCTGAGCATCTCCGTGCGGGTAATCTCGGTGCGCTCGATCTCCAGCACCTCGCGGAGGAAATCGAGAGCGTGGGCAAGAGTGAGTTCGGCGCGCTGGTCAGCAATCTCGCCGTCGTCCTGCAGCACATGCTGAAGTGGGACTATCAGCCCGGCAAGCGAACCCGCAGTTGGGCATTGTCCATCGACGAGCACCGTGTCCGTGTTCGCCTGATCCTCCGTGACAACCCGAGCCTGAAGGCCCGCGTCGGCGATGCCGTCAAGGACGCGCACGAACTGGCGGTCCGTCGCGCCGCACGGGAAACACGTCTTCGTCTCGACGGTCTTCCCGCCACCTGTCCCTATCCCCTCGCGGATATCCTCGACCGGCCTTTCCCGACCGATCCGGACTGATGGTCAGATCGGAAGCCGCGTCGTCCGCTTCACCGTCCTCAGCGTCAGCGTCGACTGCACCCGCACCACACCCGGCAGCGGCGTCAGGATCTCCGTGTGAAGCCGCTCCAGGTCGGCGGAATCCCGGTAGACCACCCGCAGCAGATAGTCGTGCTGGCCCGCCAGCAGATAGCACTCGGTGATCTCCGGCACCGCGCGCACCGCCGCCTCGAAACGATCGAGCGCCGCGCGGCCTTGGCTGTCGAGCGTCACCGACACGTAGGCCGTGCCCGGCAGCCCCGCCAACCGGGCGTCGAGGAGCGCGACAGTGCGGGCGATCAGGCCGCTCTCCTCCAGCAGCCGGGTCCGGCGCAGACAGGCCGACGGCGAGAGGTGCACCCGCTCGGAGAGCTCCGCGTTGGTGAGGCGGCCATCCTCCTGGAGCGCCGTCAGGATGGCGCGATCCGTCGCGTCGAGCTTCATTCGTCGCAGATCCTGCGATTTTTCGGCATGAAGTCCGCATTCTATGCGATAGAGCCGCCGTTGTCCGCCCCAGTCTCGCAGGAACTTGCGCGGCACCGATGCGACGATCGGACGTGTCGATGGTGGCCGCGAGGCCGCCGCGTCGGTCGCGTGCCCGCCCGTCGGCGCGCGCCCGACAAGCCGGACAACGGTGGGAACGACCGGCCGGCTTCCGTCCCCGACGACGGGCCCGAGGAGGATGATCATGCGCATCGGCGTGCCCAAGGAGATCAAGGACCACGAGGATCGCGTCGGCCTGGTGCCGTCGTCCGTCCGCGAACTCGTCGCCCACGGCCACGAGGTGTTGGTGGAGACAAGGGCAGGGCAGGGCATTGCCCTCGACGATGCCGCCTACGTCGCCGCCGGCGCCCGTATCGTCGGGACGGCCGACGAGGTATTCGCCGCCGCCGAGATGATCGTGAAGGTCAAGGAGCCTCAGGCGGCGGAGCGTCGCAAGCTGCGCGAAGGCCAGATCCTCTTCACCTACCTGCACCTCGCCCCCGATCCGGATCAGGCGCGCGACCTGATGGCCTCCGGCGCCACCTGCATCGCCTACGAGACGGTGACGTCCGCTTCCGGCGCGCTGCCGCTGCTCGCCCCCATGTCGGAGGTCGCCGGCCGCATGGCGCCCCAGGTGGGCGCGCACGCCCTCGAGAATGCCAGCGGCGGCATGGGCATCCTGCTCGGCGGCGTGCCGGGCGTCCTGCCGGCCGAGGTGGTCATTCTCGGCGGCGGCGTCGCCGGCACCAACGCGGCCCAGATGGCGATCGGCCTCGGCGCCGACGTGACGGTCGTGGATCGCTCGCTCGACGTGCTGCGCCGCCTCGTGGCGACCTTCGGCGCCCGGGTGAAGACCGCCCACTCCAACGTGGACACCATCGGCCGGCTCGTCACCCGCGCGGATCTGGTCATCTCCACCGTGTTGATCCCCGGCGCCGCGGCCCCGAAGCTCGTCACCCGCGAGCACATCGCCGCCATGAGGAAGGGCTCCGTTCTCGTCGACGTCGCCATCGATCAGGGCGGCGCCGCCGAGACCTCCCGGGCGACCACCCATTCCGACCCGACCTATGTGGTGGACGGCGTGGTTCACTACTGCGTGGCCAACATGCCCGGCGGCGTCGCCCGCACATCCACCTTCGCCCTCAACAACGCCACGCTGCCATTCACGCTGGCACTTGCCGACAAAGGCTGGAAGCAGGCCTTGAGGGAGGACCCGCACCTCGCCGCCGGCCTCAACGTCCACGCCGGACGGATCACCTACAAGGCCGTCGCCGACGCTCTGGGCTTCGACTATCTGGAAACCGCCAATGCCCTCGCGGCCTGAAGCCGCCCTTGGAAAAAACACGGATCGGGTTTATCGTCAGAGTGTCGGACGGGCTCCCGCCCGTCCGACGTTTCACTACGAAGCCCAGTTGACGCGGAGCGAAATGGACCAGCCGCTCTGCGTCTTCCGAACCTGCAGTGTGATGCTCCACGGTTTTATCCGCATTGCAGTCACTCCGGTTGAAGGGCGAGGCCGATTGCCTCGTCAGGGTGGCCCATCCTCCCCGATGGCGGCGCTGGCTCACCGCCGGTCTGCTTCCGCCCTTCAACCGTCGTACTCTGATTGTTCCTCGTCATAAATACAAATGCCAGCCACTGAAGGCGAGCGATCGGCTGTGTTCCGCGCGGCGAACCGAGCAGCGCCGGGGTCCGGCCTGCATGTCGGCCAGGATTCAACCCGACAGGGGGTCGAGCCATGACGCCGGATCGTCCACCAACGGCCTGGGCCAAGCTTACACCCGAACTGCTCGTCAGTGATCTGGCCGTCTCGCTAGCCTTCTACGTCGACGTGCTCGGCTTCTCGATCTGCTATGGCCGTCCGGAGGAGGGGTTCGCCTACCTGGAAAAGGAAGGCGCTCAGTTGATGCTGGAAGCCATCGATCCGGATGCCCGCCAGTGGACTATTGCCAGCCTGGAGCGCCCATTCGGACGCGGGATGAACCTGCAGATCGAGGTTGCGGCCGTCGAGGATCTCCATGCCGAGTTGGAGCGCCGGGGCATTTCGTTGTTCCTTGCGCTTGAGGACAAGTGGTACCGGGTCGGCCCGCTGTTGAGCGGCAACCGGCAACTCATTGTGGCGGATCCGGACGGATACCTCCTGCGTTTTTTCTCGCACCTGGGCGAGCGGCCGGCCGGGTGATCCGCCTGCGGACGAGAGTATCGGATGCCGCTGATACCTGTCGGTCGCTATCGCCGCGGCAACGCGACCGCGCCTGCGTCCCCTTCGGTCGCGTGCCGGGCGAGGCGGAGCGCGAAGGTGCCGACGCCGGCGTAGAGGTCCGCCGCCCGCTTCACCCCCGCCGTGCCGGCGAGCACGATGTCGGCCATCGCCGCCTCGGC
>NZ_MSIG01000012.1 GCF_001927285.1 Mongoliimonas terrestris
GTCCGCGAAGGCGGACCAGCCACGCTTTGCCGCCGGCGAAGGATGCGTGGGTGGTCGGCCTTCGCAGACCATGACGATGGGGGTGGCGGGGTCGGACCACTCGCCCCCTTCCCCTTCGGCTGAAATGCGTGGATGGTCGGGGGGTTGCCGATCAGCACGGAAGGTGGGTCCAGTGTCCAGGCCTCCGGTATCATCCCGCGCCGCCGGGGCCCGTCCGGCATGACGGGCGGCGTCGATCTTCGCAGGGCCTTCGAGGACTCCGGCGTTGCGGCGGTGCTCGCCGAGCTCGATCGCGAGCTCGTCGGCCTGAAGCCCGTGAAGAGCCGGATCCGCGAGACCGCGGCGCTGTTGCTGGTCGACCGGGCGCGGGCGGAACTGGGGCTCGTGCACGAGACGCCGACCCTGCACATGAGCTTCACCGGCAACCCCGGCACCGGCAAGACCACCGTGGCGATGCGGATGGCGAGCCTTCTCCACCGGCTCGGCTATATCCGCAAGGGGCACCTGGTTTCCGTCACCCGCGACGATCTCGTCGGCCAGTACATCGGCCACACGGCGCCGAAGACGCGCGACGTCATCAAGAAGGCCATGGGCGGCGTGCTCTTCATCGACGAGGCCTATTATCTCTACCGGCCGGAGAACGAGCGCGACTACGGCCAGGAGGCGATCGAGATCCTGCTGCAGGTGATGGAGAACCAGCGGGACGATCTGGTGGTGATCCTCGCCGGCTACGGCAAGCGGATGGAGACCTTCTTCGAGAGCAATCCGGGTTTCCGCTCACGCATCGCCCACCACATCGACTTTCCGGACTACGCGGACGGCGAGCTGATCGAGATCGCCGAGCGGATGCTGGCGCGGCAGGCCTACCGGCTGTCGGACGCCGGCCGGGCGGCGTTCGCCGCCTATGTGGCGGCCCGGCGCACGCAGCCGCATTTCGCCAACGCCCGCAGCATCCGCAACGCGCTCGACCGGGCGAAGCTCCGGCAGGCCAACCGGCTGCTGGAGGAAGCGGACGGCGAGACCGGCGCGGACGCGCTGTCGACCATCGAGGCGGCAGACATCCTGAAGAGCCGGGTGCTGACCCAAGGGGGGCGGCTGGCGGGGTGAGCCGAGAGTGGCAGCGGTTACGGGGAGGACGGGAAGGCGTGGGTGGTCAGCCTGCGCGGACCATGACGATCGATGAGGATCGGGCTCCGGGTGTCGGACCGATCCTGACGGAAATGCTGATCAGCAGTCGGCAAGCGCCCTGCGCGCCACCGACCACCCTCCATCGTCTTGGTCCGCCTGAAGCGGACCATGACGATGGAGGAGGACGTAGTGGGTCCGGCCCGCCCTGCCCCCAAACGCCGCCCTGCCCTCAGAGGGTGCGGTACTCGTAGGCGGGGATCTCGCCGACTTCGCTTTCGGCTTCCGTCAGCGCCCGGATGGTGTCGCGGAGCGGCGACTTGATGCACATGGGGTCGGTCGCGGCGGCGTCGCCGGCGTAGGCCATGGCCTGGCAACGGCAGCCGCCGAAGTCGACGGTCTTGCGCTCGCAGGAGCGGCAGGGTTCCTGCATCCAGTCGGTGCCGCGGTAGGCGTTGAAGGACGCACTCTCGTTCCAGATCCAGGCGAGCGGCGTGTCGCGCGCGTTCTCGAAGGTGAGGTGCGGGATGGTGGCCGCCGCGTGGCAGGGCAGCACGGTGCCGTTCGGCTCGATGTTGATGCCGACCCGGCCCCAGCCACCCATGCAGGCCTTCGGGTAGATGGAGTGATGGTCCGGCGGCACGTAGTCGATGACGAGGATACCCTTCAGCCGCTCGCGCTCTTCCATCACGACGGCCGTGCAGGCGTCCACCATGGCGCGCGTCGGCAGCAGGGCGGCGCGGTTCTTCACCGCCCAGCCGTGGATCTGTGTGTTGGCGATCTCGATGCGGCGGGCGCCGAGTTTCACCGCAAGGTCAATGGTCTCGCGCACCTTGTGGAGGTTGCGCCGGTGCATGACGGCGTTGACCGTGAGCGGCAGGCCCTCGGCGCCGATCCATGCGGCAACCTTCATCTTATGGTCGAAGCCGCCGCGGTAACCGCCGACCAGATCGGCGGTTTCGGCGTCGGTGCCCTGGATGGAGAGCTGCACGTGGTCGAGGCCGCGGGCGGAGAGATCCTTCACGCGCGCCTCGGTGAGGCCGACGCCCGACGTGATGAGGTTGGTGTAGAGGCCGACCTCGCGGCCGACGGTGACGAGGGCCTCCAGGTCGCGCCGGGCGGCCGGCTCGCCGCCGGAGAAGTGGACGTGGAGCACGCCCATGGCGGCGGCCTGGGTGAGGACGCTCGTCCACTCCTCGGTGGTAAGCTCGTCGGCGCGCTTCACCATCTCCAGCGGGTTGGAGCAGTAGGGGCACTTCAGCGGGCAGCGGTGGGTGAGCTCCGCCAGCATGGCCATGGGCGGCGGCACGCGGCGGACGGCCTTCACGGGATCCGGCGAAACGACGGGCGCGTTCATGGCGCGATCTCCAGCATGCGCTTGTCCATCAGGTCCACGAGCATGCGGCGGGCGTCGCCGGCGATCTGCTCGCGGGGGGCGGCGTACTTCTCGGCGAGGACCCCCACGATCGCCGCGAAGGTGCGCGTGCCGTCCACCTCGCCGAGAATGGCGGCGGCGATCGGGTCCACCTTCACGGCGCGTTCCGGGGCGAGCAGCATGTGCGTCTCGCGCGCCTCGTCGAAGCGCAGGCGGACACCGCGGGCGATGCGCGGAACGGCGGTGTCGGGCAGGCGGTCCTCGGGCGTGGCGGTCATCGGGGTCCTTGCGCGGGTTCGAGGCGTCGAGGCGAGCCCTACTCGGCCGCCTCGCGGGTGACGGCCATGCCCTCGCCGGGGCGCCAGGCGCCGGGCGCCGGCATGGCGGGGTCCACATAGGCGAGCCAGAGGGCGTCGAGTTGGGCCCAGAGCACCTCCGTCTTGAAGGTGAGCGCGCCGAGGGCGGCCTGCTGCTCATCCACCGTGCGGGCGTTCTTCAGCACGTAGTCGAGCGCGAAGGTGGCGTCGCGCGGCGCCTGGTCGAGGCGGCGGCGGAAGTAGGCGATGACGCGCTCGTTGATGAAGTCGTAGTGGCCGAGCATGCCGGAGATACGCTCCTCGTGGAGCTGCGGGGCGAAGAGCTCGGTCAGCGACGAGGCGACCGCTTCCAGGAGGGATCGGTCGCGGACGAAGTGCAGATAGGCCTCGGTGGCAAAGCGGGTGGCCGGCAGGGCGCCGCGCTTGGACATGACATAGGCGCGGTCGAAGCCGAGGCCGTCGGTCAGCATCAGCCAGCGGTCGATGCCGCCCTCCCCGCCGTCGAGGCCGTCGTGGTCGGTGATGCGGTGCAGCCATTCCCGGCGCAGCGCGCGGTCCTCGCAGCGCGCCATCAGGGCGGCGTCCTTCTGCGGGATGATGGACTGGTAGCAGTAGCGGTTGAGCGCCCAGGCGCGCACCTGATCGAGGGTGCACTGGCCGCCGTGCAGCTTCTTATGGAAGGGATGCAGGCTGTGGTAGCGCTCAGCGCCGATCTTGCGCAGGGCGGCCTCCAGGTCGGCGGCGGTCATCGGGGTGCGGTCGGTGTCGTGGGCCATCGTCATGGGGTGACGTCCATTCCGTCGGTGGCGATCTCCCACCCCGCCTCCTCCACCGTCCGGCGCGCGGACGATCCCTCCCGGAGGGCCGGGTTGGTGTTGTTGATGTGGACGAAGATCCGGCGCTTCACCGGCACGTCCTCGAAGGCCGCGATGGACCCGTCCGGTCCGCTCATGGCCATGTGTCCCATGCGGCGGCCGGTCTTCTGGCCGACGCCGGCGGTGATCATCTCGTCGTCGGTGAAGACGGTGCCGTCGAAGAAGACGACGTCCGCGCCGGCGAGTCGGTCCTTGAGGCGCGCCGTCATGCGGGCGCAGCCGGGAACGTAGGCGACGCGTTCGCCGGACGGGCCGACGAGATCGACGCCGACGGTGTTCTCGCCTTCGAGGTCCGTCACCACCGTCTCGCCTTCCAGGTAGAGCGGCACCTTGCCGGGCACCGGGAAGAGCGTGGCGGTGACGCCCGGCACCAGGGTGAAGGGCGTGTCGAGAGCGACGGGCTCGAAGCGGACGAGAGTCCGGTCGAGCGCCTGGAAGATGGGGTTCTGGTCGATGACGCCCAGGATCTCGGCGGTGCCGAGGACCCGGAACGCCTGCTTCTCCCGCAGCCCCAGCAGGCCGGTCACATGGTCAATGTCACCGTTGGTGATCAGGACCGTGTGGATCGGCGTGTGCCGGCGCCCGACCACGGCCGGATCGGCCGGATGCAGCGCCGGGGTTCGGATGAGCTGAGTGGTGATCTCGGGGGAGGCGTTGAGGATGGCCCAGTCGGCACCGTTGGCGGTGACCGCCAGGGAGGACTGGGTGCGCGGCTCCAGGTCCTTCACACCGCGCCGGACGTCGGCGCAGTTGGCGCAGTTGCAGTTCCACTGGGGGAAGCCCCCACCGGCCGCGGCGCCGAGAACCAGAGCCCGAAGCCGCCCGTTGGCGGCTCCGTGCCCCGTGCTCATCTCGTCACCCGAAAGCAGTTCGCAACGAAGCGTTCAGACTTCGTCAGCGAGTCAATGTCCCCGATCGCAAGACCAGGAGCAGAACTCATCCGGCCTGATGATTTCGCCAAGCCGGAGAGCACTTTCGGGGCGCGAGACGACATTGGAAATCAGACTTCCGGCGGGAAGTACATGTTGATTTCCATGCCAACGCACATCTCTTCGATCTTCGGAGCAGTCCAGGCCATAGTTTCCTCCTGTGTGTTTGGCTGACAGTGGGACTTTTTCCCGATCCTGGCCGTCTTGCAAATTAAATCGATGTAATGATGTGGCGCACCGCGGGAAGCCCTTGCGAACAATCACTTATATCGATCGTGGTAGGCGTCGAGCAGGGCCCAGGTTTCGCTCTCCGAACCGATCACGTGGGCCGCATCCGGCGAGCGGCGGTGGACGGAGATGCCGAAACCGCCCGCCGTCCGGGCCGCCCGGAAGGCCGGCTCGTCCGGCGTGTCGTCGCCGATGTGGACCGGCACGCGGCCGGTGAAGGTCTCGGTCGCCATGAAGGCATCGAGCGCGTGGCCCTTGTGGGCGTCGAGCGGCACGATGTCGATGGCGACGCGCCCGCGCATCACCTTGAACTCGCCGTTGACGCGGTCGGTCAGGAGCGCGTGGAGCTGGCCGATGTAGGCGACGCCCTCCGTGTAGACGAGGCTGAGACCGCCGGGCTTCCACTCGATCTCCACGTTCGGGAAGAAGGCGGCCACGTCCTCCACGATCCCCTCGAACAGGCGCCGCTCCTCGGCGGTGAGGACCGGCATGACCCGCTTGCCGGAGGCGTAGCGCCGGTCCGCGCCCTGGAGCCCGCCGCAGGGCAGCACCAGAGGCGCGAGGAAGCGGTCGACCGATTCGACCGTGCGGCCGGTGAGGACCGCGAGCGCGCCGCCGAGGCGCTGCCTCAGGCTGTCGAGGAGCGCGATGCGCGCGGGCGTGATGCCGTGCTCCCGGGCGTCGTGGGTGGCGCCGATCAGGGTGCCGTCCACGTCGAGGAAGAGGGCGAGGCGGTCCGGCGGCGGCAGCCGCCCGGCAAGGGCTTGGAGGTCACTCAATCAGGATGGCTCGGAAGTCGTTGACGTTGGTACGGGTCGGCCCCGTCACCAAGAGGTCACCGAGCGTCATGAAGGCAGTATAGGCGTCGTTGCCCGCGAGGAAAGCCTTCGGATTGGTGCCGGACGCGAACAGCCGGTCGGACGAGGTGGTGTCGCAGAAGGCGCCGGCGTTGTCCTCCGAGCCGTCGATGCCGTCCGTGTCGGCGGCGATCGCCGTGACGCCGGGCACGCCGCAGATGCCGATGGCGAAGGCGAGAAGGAATTCCGCGTTGCGCCCGCCCCGGCCCTTGGCGCGCACCGTCACGGTGGTCTCGCCGCCGGAGAGGATCACGCACGGGCGGGCGAAGGGCTGGCCCTTGGCGACGACCTGCCGGACGAGGGCGGCGTGCACCTCGCCCACGTCGCGCGCCTCGCCCTCGATGGAATCGGAGAGGATGTAGGGCGTGAGGCCGGCCTCGCGCACCTTCGCGGCGGCGGCGTCGAGAGACATCTGGGCGGCGGCGATCACGTGGTGGCTGTCGCCGGCGAAATCCGGGTCGGTCGGCTTCGGGGCCTCGGCCTCGGGGCTGTCGAGCCAGGCCCGGGCGGCGGGCGGCAGGTCCATGCCGTAGCGCTCCACGATGGCGAGCGCGTCGGCGCGGGTGGTGCCGTCCGGAATGGTCGGGCCTGAGGCGACGAGCGCCGGGTCGTCGCCCGGGATGTCGGAGAGGACGAGCGAGACGACCCGCGCCGGATGGGCGGCACGGGCGAGCCGGCCGCCCTTGATGAGCGACAGGTGCTTGCGCACGCAGTTCATCTCGTGGATGGACGCGCCGGAGGCGAGCAGGATCTTGTTCACCGCCCGCTTGGCCTCCTTGCCGATGACGTCCGGCGGGAGCGAGAGCAGCGACGAGCCGCCGCCGGAGATGAGCGCGACCACCTGGTCGTCCGGCCCGAGATCCTTGACGAGGTCGAAGATGCGGCCGGCCGTTGCGGCGCCCTTCTCGTCCGGCACCGGATGGGCGGCTTCGACGATCTCGATGAAACGGGTCGAGTGGCCGTGTCCGTAGCGCGTGACGACGAGGCCCTCCACCGGGCCATAGCCTTTGGCGGTCCAGGCGTCCTCGAAGGCCGCCGCCATGGCGGCGGAGGCCTTGCCGGCGCCGACCACCACCGTGCGCCCCTTCACCGGCGCCGGCAGATAGGTGCCGATCACCTCCGCCGGGTCCGCGGCCGCCACGGCGGCATCGTAGAGGGATTTCAGGAATGCGCGCGGATCGGTCGTCACGTTTCGTCTCCTCCCCAGGATGGGATGCGGCCTCCTGGACCTACACCATCCGATGAAACGAGACGAGACCGCCGTCGAGACCGCGTCGTGTCGCAGCGGCGAAACATGGGGCGGGCAGGACGGTGCGGCCGGGGGCGGGGTCCCCGGCCGCATGGGTTGGCTCAGTTGCGGGCGAATGTGCCGACGATCTCGCCGGCGGCGAGCACATGGCCCTTCATGGCGTCCAGCACCGCCTGGCGGGTGGCGCCGGGCTTCAGGTCGAGGGTCTTGTCGAGGGCGAACACCTGGACGTGGTAGCGGTGGGCCTCATCGCCGACGGGCGGCTTCATACCGAAGTAGCCGGTGGCGCCCATGGAGTTGACGCCCTGCTTGAGGCCTTCCGGCTGCTGCAGGATGGGGGTCGTCGGCAGGCCTTCGCGCAGCGATGTGACCTCGGCCGGCACGTCGTAGACGATCCAGTGGGTGAAGGGCTTCGGCTGGTCCGCGTCCGGGTCGTCCATGACAAGGACGAAGGATCGGGTGCCCTCCGGCGCGCCGTCCCAAGAAACAGGCGGCGAGGCGTTGTCGCCATCGGCCGAGTACCGGGCCGGAATGGACTGGTCGGCGGCGAAGGCGGACGAGACGGAGAGGCTGGCGTCGCCGCTCGGCTCCACCATCGCGATGGCGATCTTGCCGTCCCGCGGCTGCTCGGTGGCACCGGTCGCCGGCGAGGATGCACTGCCGGTCGTCGGGGTGGCCGAGGCCTGACCGTCAGCGCCGGTGTGGGACACGCGGTAGATCACGCCGTTGGTGTCGTCGGAGACGAGCACGGCTCCGTCCGGCGTCACCGCAAGGCCGGTGGGGCGGCCGAGGAAGCCATAGCTGCCGTCCTCTTGCTGGATGAGGAAGCCCTCCAGGAAGTGCTCCACCACCGTCGGCCGGCCGGTGTCGTCCATGCGGATGCGGGCGATCTCGTAGCCGCTCGGCGGACGCCGGTTCCAGGAGCCGCGCATGGCGACGAAGGCGTCGCCGCGGTATTCCTCGGGAAAGCCGGTACCGTCGTAGAAGGCCATCTGCATAGGAGCGGCGTGGGGCGTGTAGCCGACCACCGGATTGGTGCTCTGCGCGCGCATGTCCTCCAGGGTGAGGCCTTCGGGCGGATTGTCCTGCGGGTTCAAGTCGCCCATGCCGTAGATGTAGGGCCAGCCGTAGTCCTTGCCCTCCTCGATGACGTTCACCTCCTCGATCTGCGCCTCGTCGCCCAGCCAGTCGATGCCGTGGTCGAAGCCGACGAAGGTGCCGGTCTCCGGCGCGAAGGCGAAGCCGATGGTGTTGCGCAGGCCTTTCGCAAAGATGGTGCGGCTGGTGCCGTCCTTGGCGGCGCGGAGGAGCGTGGCGCTCTCCGGGCTGCTCTCCGCGCAGGCGTTGCAGGTGGAGCCGACCGAGATGTAGAGCCGGTCGTCCGGGCCGACCGCCAGGGTGCGGTTCGGATGCTGGCCGGCGTCCGGCAGGTCGTTGATGATGCGGGTGAGCTCGCCGAAGGTGCCGTCGTCATTGATCGGCGCCGTGTAGACGTCGTTGACGGTGGCGAGGTAGACGGTCCGCCCGTCGATGGCGATACCGTGCATGTTCGGCCGGCTCGCCACGGTGCGCACGTCGTCGGCACGGCCGTCGCCGTTCTCGTCGCGCATCATGATGACGTCGCCGACGGTGCGGCGCGTGGCGTAGACGGTACCGTCCTCGGCAACCGCCAGCATCCGCGGGTTGATGAGGTCGGAGGCGAACACCGAGACCTCGAACCCGTCGGGCGCGCGCAGGAGCGCGGCCATTTCGTCGGCCGGCAGCTCCAGCTTTCGCGGTTCGAGCACGGTGCCGGTGATGGTGGCATCGGAATACTGGCCGACCGAGCCGACCGGCTGGGCGACCACGGGCGCCGTGCCGGCGGCGAGGAGAAGGGCGGCGCGCGCGAGGAGGCGCGGGGCGGTCGTCAAGGTCATGCGCGAGAAATCCCGTCCAGAGTGTGGGCCTCTGCCGAACAGGACCCACGGCGAATGGATCCGGGTGCACGATCACGAAAACGGGAGGGCGGAGCGGCCTGAAGCGAGCCGTCTAAGCATCCGGCGGGGTCTCGGCCCACCCATGCGCGCCAACGAGGGGCACGAAGGCGACGGGGCCGAGGGAGTCGCGGGCGAGCGAGCCGTCGGCGGTACGGGTGAGGCGGACGAGATCGAGGCGTGAGGGCTTCGGGCCGACCGGGATGATCAGGCGCCCGCCTGGCGCGAGCTGATCGATGAGCGGGTCCGGGATGTCCGGTCCGCCGGCGGTGACCACGATGGCATCGTAGGGCGCCCCGGCGGGCCAGCCGAGGGTGCCGTCGCCGACCACCACGCGGACCGATCCGAAGCCCTCGGCCGACAGCCGTTCGCGGGCGCCGTCCGCAAGCGCGTCCAGCCGTTCCACCGAGACCACGCGGCCGGCGAGGCTGGCGAGCACGGCGGCGCCATAGCCGGACCCGGTGCCGATCTCCAGCACCCTGTCGGTGGGCCGGAGGCACGCCGCCTCGGCCATCAGGGCGACGATGGTGGGTTGCGAGATGGTTTGCCCGGCGCCGATCGGCAGAGCCACGTTCTCGTAGGCGTGGTGGCGAATGTCGGCCGGCACGAAGGCCTCGCGCGGAACCGATGCCATCGCGGCGAGCACGCGTGCGTCGACGATTCCCTCGGCCCGTAATTGGGTGACCAGCCGCCGCCGGTCGTCTTCGATCGTCATGGGAACACCTTTGGCGTGGACCTCGGCTGGTGCCTTAAGCTGAAGCTAAGTCGCTCTTGAAAAAGGAACTTTCTCGCCTGACCAAGTGTTGCCGATGCAAGAACGGGTCCCTCGCCGCACAAGCGCGATCCCGTGTTCACGAGGAGAGATCCATGACCCTTCGTTCGCTTCGGCTCGCCGCCCTTTGCACCGTCGCCGCCATGGTGATGGTGACCGTTCCGGCGATCTCGCAGACCACCCCCACCGAGGTGCCGACCAATACGCCCGCCATCGCCCAGACCGGCGATGCGATGAAGGTGGACACCCCGACCTTCCTGCGGCTTGCCAGCAGCTCCAACCAGTTCGAGATCCTGTCGAGCCGGCTCGCCGAACAGCAGGCCAGCGACCCGCAGGTGAAGGCCTTCGCCGCCCAGATGATCGCAGATCATACGGCCGCCGGCGAGAAGATGCGCGCCGCCGTCCAGCAGGCCGGCCTGCAGCCGACCGCCATGCCGGAAACGGAAGGCGATCTCGACATGCGGCACAAGGAGATGCTGGACCAGATCGCGCGCGCCGAGGGCACCTTCGACGAGGCCTATGTGCGCGCCCAGTACCAGGCCCACCAGGAGGCTGTGCGGCTGTTCAACTCCTACGCGGAGAGCGGCGACCAGTCGGCCATCAAGGCCTTCGCGGCCGAGACCCTGCCGGTGCTGCAGCAGCACTTGGCGCACGTCTCCGAACTGCCGGGCGCCCCGGAGGGCGGCGGCACGCCGACCGGCGCCGTGGGCGGGCCGGAGAGCGAGGGCATGTCGTCGGACGGCACCCCGCCTGCTGGCACCAATCCTTTGCAGGGCAGCGGCGCGTCGCAGTCGCAGCCCCAGTAAGGCGGCCGAAGCCCGCCTTCAGCCGGCCAACGCCGGGATCCGCGACCGTCCGGCCTCGCGCGGCTCCCGTCCCACACGACCCGGGCGACCCCGTCGCGGCCCCAGTGCCGCGACGCGCCGCCCGCAGGCCGGAAATGCTTCAAGGAGAGATCCATGGCTCAGGACTGGCGTGATCAACGTGACCGTCCGGACGACCGCTTCCGGCAGGTCGACCCGCGCTCCCGCGGCCGCGAAGGCGGCGACTACGGGTCCTACCGCGGCCGCGAGGGCGGCGGTCGCTCCAACGACGACGGCTACCTGGACCGCGGCTATCAGGGCGGCGGCTGGAGCAACCAGGGCGCCGGCAGCGTCTCCGACAGCGGCTGGCACAGCCCGGACGACGACTTCCGCAACGACTACGGCACCGGCGCCGGCGACGTGGACCGCAGCGAGCCGCGCTACGGGAGCGGCCGCAGCCAGCCGGGTTTCCCGTCGTTCGGCGGCGGCGCTGAGGGCGGCGGTTATGGCGGCGGCGGACGCGGCGTGGCGTCGAGCGGCGGCCGCGGGTCCAGCGGCGGCGGCTACGGCGGATCCGGCCAGTCGGACGTCGGCGGCTACGGCGCCGCGTATCGTGGCGAGCGGGTGAACATGGACCGGCGCGGCGGCCTGGAAGGCGGCGGCATGGAGCGTGGCGGCGGCCTTGCGGGCGGCGGACGCGGGTTTGCCGGCGGCTATGTGGAGCCGGGCTACGCGTCCGGCGACTTCCGCGGCCAGCAGGGCGCCTTCCACGAGGAGCGCGGCTACGGCAACCGGCGCGACGACCAGGGCTGGTGGGGCGGCCCGACCGGCGACCGGCCGGGCTGGCAGCGCCTGGGTGAACAGGGCGGCCACCAGGGCCAGGGCCCTGTCCAGAGCGCGGGCGAGCATCGCGGGCGCGGTCCGCGCGGCTACCGGCGGTCGGACCAGCGGATCCATGACGACATCAACGATCGGCTGACCGACGATCCCATGCTGGACGCCCGTGAGATCGACGTGGAGGTCAAGGACGGCGAGGTCACCCTCACCGGGACCGTGGACAGCCGCCAGGCCAAACGCCACGCGGAAGATCTGGCGGAAAGCGTCTCGGGCGTTCTCCACTGCCAGAACAATCTGCGCATCCGGTCCACGGACCAGCCGAACCGGCCGGCGGCCGGCGGCATGGGCGGCTCCACGTCCGGGATCGGCGGCACCACCGGCGAGACCGGCGCCACGAGCGGACGCTCGAGCGGCATGCAGGCCGGCGGCGTTCCGGCCGGCACCGCCAGCCCGTCGACCTCGTCAGGAGCCGCGTCCGGCACCGCCTCGGTGACCGGGTCCGACACCGGATCGACCGGCGGCACCACCAACCGGCAACACTGAGGCCACTTGGCCAGGCGGAGCGAGGCGGGACCGCAAGCGGCCCCGCCCTTTTCTCGGCCGGGCGCGCCAGCGGCCGTCCCCCGGCACCGGCCGGGCGCGCAAACGGCCTTGCACCCCTCCCCCTCCGATCAGTCCAGCCAGGAGACCATGATGGACGTACCGCTGCAGATCGCCTTCAAGAACCTGGAGAGCTCCGCGTTCCTGGAAGCGCTCATTCGCGAACGGGTGGCCAAGCTGGAGCGTTACCACCACCACATCGTCGGCTGCCGGGTGCTGGTGGAGGTGCCGCACCGGGCTCCGGCCAGCGGCAAGGTGCCGATCGGCATCTCGGTCGAGGTGGAGGTACCGGGTTCCAAGAGCATCGTCGCCAAGGACCAGGAAGAGCGGCACGACAGCAAGAACGACCACACCACCGTGGTGAACCGCGCCTTCGACAAGGTGCAACGCCAGTTGGAAGACCACAACGCCATCCGCCGCGGGGAGGTGAAGGTGCACGAAGGCGCCGGCACCAGCGGCCGCGTGGTGCGGCTCTTCCCCGAGCAGAACTACGGCTTCATCGAGGTGGCCGGATCGGCGGACCTCTACTTCACCCGCAACGCGGTGGTCAGCGGCTCCTACGACGACCTTTCGGTCGGCGAGACCGTTGTGATCACCGTCGCCACCTCCGAGGGGCCGATGGGGCCGCAGGCGAGCAGCGTGCGACGGATCGGCCAGGAGGCCAAAGTGGTCTGACGAAACGGCCCGACGCATCCGGGCGCCCGGGCGGGCTTCGGCTCGCCCCGGCGCTTGGCCGCCGCGCCGGCGATGGTCTATGGTCGCGCGGACCCTTATCCGTCGGAGATTATCGCCCATGACCAGTCCCTTCCGGCCGCTCACCCAAGACGTCGCCGTGGCCCCGCAGATCGCCCTCGCCGACCTGAAGACCGCGGCGGAGGCCGGCTACCGGACCATCGTGAGCAACCGGCCGGACGGCGAGGACCCGGGCCAGCCGACGGCCGCCGAAGTGGCCGCGGAGGCGGAGGCCAACGGGCTCGCCTTCGTGCACCTGCCCTTCCAGGGCACCAACATGACGCCCGACCAGGTGAAAGCGCTCGCCGGCCTTCTCGCCGACCCCGAGACCGGCAAGGTGCTGGCCTTCTGCCGCAGCGGCACCCGTTCGTCGATCATCTATTCCGCCGCCGCCGTCGCCAACGGCAAGCCGCTGCCGGAGGTGATCGGCGACGCCGCCAAGGGCGGCTACGACCTCGCCCCCCACGCCCCGCTGATCAAGGCGCTCGCCGACGCGGCCCGCTGAGGCCGGCGCGATGCCGCGCGAGGTGGTGCTCGTCGGCGGTGGTCACGCCCACGTGCAGGTGATGACCGCCTTCGCCGAATCCCGGGCGGCGGGGCGACCCTGGCCGGACGCTAGGCTGACCCTCGTCTCGCCCGACGCGCGGACGCCCTACTCGGGCATGCTGCCCGGCCACGTGGCCGGGCTCTACGACCGCGACGAGATGCACATCGATCTCGACCGCCTCGCGGCCGCCACCGGCACCCGCTTCGTCCAGGCGGCGGCGACGGGTCTCGACCGGGCGGGCCGGCAGGTGCGGACGGCGGGAAGCACGGCCGTGCCTTACGATCTCGTCTCGTTCGACGTCGGCATCACGCCCGACCTTTCGGGCATTGCGGGCGCCGACAGCCTCGCCGTCGCCGTGAAGCCGATCGGCGGCTTCCTCGACAAGCTCTCAGATCTTCGCAGCGCCGCCGCAAGGGACGGCGGACCGGTTCGGCTGCTGATCGTCGGCGGCGGACCGGCCGGTGTGGAACTCGCCTTCGCGCTTCGCGCACGGCTGCGAGCCGATCGCGTCGCCATCGGGGCGGATCCGGACGCGGTTTCGCTGGTGCTGGCGACCTCGGGCCCGCTTCTGAAATCCCTGAACGCCGGGTTGCGCCGCCGGACGCGGGCCGCCCTCGCCGAGCGGGGGATCGTGGTTCGCGAAGGCGTGCGGATCGCCGCCGTGAGCGCGGACGGCGCCGTGACCGAGGCCGGTGAGCGGCTCCCGGCCGACCGGGTGGTGATCTCGACGAAAGCCCGCGCGCCCGCCTTCCTCGCCGACTTCGGCCTGCCGACGGGACCGGACGGCAGCCTGCTCACCCGCTTCACCCTTCAGAGCCTGACCGACCCGGCCGTGTTCGCCGTCGGCGATTGCGCCACCGTCGCCAACAATCCCAACCAGAAGGCCGGCGTGTTCGCCGTCCGGCAAGGGCCGGTGCTCGCCGACAATCTCGCCCGCGCTCTTGCCGGCAAACCGCTCCGGCCGTTCCGAGCCCAGACGGACTGGCTGGTGCTGATGACCACCGGCGACGGCAACGCCATCGGCGGTCGCGGCTCCCGCCTGGCTGTCTCCGGCCGCTGGGTCTGGCGCTGGAAGGACCACATCGACCGCGCCTTCATGGCCCGGTTCATGGGGTGACGGGGCGTTGGATGTCCGCCCTCAACCCGCCGCAGCGAGCGCCGGTTCGGGGAGTATGCGGTGGGGGTGGGTGAAGACCTCGAAGCTGTCGCCGCGGACGATGGCGGCGAGGGTGATGCCGGCGGCGTCGGCGGTGCGGACCGCGAGGGCGGTCGGGGCCGAGATGGCGGCAAGGACCGGGGCGCCGAGGACGGCGGTCTTCTGCACCATCTCGATCGACACCCGGCTGGTGATCACCACGATGCCGTCGTGGGTGGAAACGCCGGCGCGGGCAGTGTAGCCGATCAGCTTGTCGAGGGCGTTGTGGCGGCCGACGTCCTCGCGGACGGCGAGGAGCCCCTCCCCTTTCCGCCAGAAGCCGGCGGCGTGGGTGGCGCGGGTGGCGCGGCCGAGGGTCTGGACGTCCGACATGGCGTCCATGGCGGCGGCGATGTCGGCGCGCGAGACCGTGCCGCCGGCGCCGACGAGGCGGGCGGGCGCGCAGGCGGCCTGCAGGCTCTCCACGCCGCAGAGGCCGCAGCCCGTCGGCCCGGCGATCAGGCGCCGCCGTTCGGCGACGACCCGGCCAAGGTTGGGGACCAGCCACATCCGCAGCTCGAACCCCTCGTCGTGCTCGACGATCTCCAGGTCGCGGATGTCGGACGGCGCGCCGATGACACCTTCGCTCAGCGAAAAGCCGACGGCGAAGTCCTCCAGGTCGGCGGGCGTCGCCATCATGACGGCGTGGGTGGCGCCGTCGTGGACGAGGGCGATGGGCGTCTCGTCCGGCACCACGCGGTCGCGCGGCTCATGGGCCTTCGGGGAGACGCTGAGGGTGTCGACACGGACGGACGTCATCGGGGCTTCCTCTTCGCCGCCAATGTAGGGGCGCGGACGGCCGATGGGTAGCCCGTCCGCGCCGCCGGTCAGATCACCTCGACGGCGAGTGCAATGCCCTGGCCGCCGCCGATGCAGAGCGTGACGATGCCGCGCTTCAGGCCGTCGCGCCGCATGGAGTGCAAAATGCGCGTGGTGAGGAGCGCACCAGTGGCGCCGATCGGGTGGCCATGGGCGATGGCGCCGCCCTCCACGTTGACGATCGCCTCCGGGAAGCCGACCGCGCGCATGACCGCAAGGGCGATGGCCGCGTAGGCCTCGTTGATCTCCACCCGATGGACGTCGGCGAGCGTCCAGCCGGCCCGGTCGAGGGCCTGGGTGACGGCGGACACGGGGCCGAGGCCGAAGAGCTCCGGCTCCACCGCGGCAAGGCCGTAGGCGACCAGCCGGCCGAAGGGCGCAAAGCCGTGCAGGTCCGCATAGGCGCGGTCGGCGACGATCATGGCGGCGGCGCCGGCGTTGAGGCCGGGGGCATTGCCGGCAGTGATGGTGCCGGTGTCGCGGAAGGCGGGCTTCAGGCGGGCGAGGCTTTCCGCCGTGGTGTCGGGACGGGGCGCTTCGTCGGCCTCGAAGGACGTGGTCGCGCCACCCTTGCCCGGCACGGCGACGGGCACGATCTCGGCCTCGAACGCGCCGGCGGCGGCCGCGGCGGCGAAGCGCTGCTGGGAGCGGGCCGCCCAGCGGTCCTGCGCCTCGCGGCTGATCTCCATGCGGGCGACCAGGTCTTCCGCGTGCCAGCCGGAATGGCGGCCGGAAAAGGCGTCGTGGAGGCCGTCGGTCAGCATGGCGTCGAGGAGGTCGCCGGGGCCGAGCCGGTGGCCGAACCGGGCACCGGGGATCAGGTACGGGGCTCGGTCCATGTTCTCCATGCCGCCGGCCACCAGAGCGTCGCCGAGGCCGAGCCAGACCTCGCGGGCGGCGGACGCGATAGCCTCCGCGCCGGAGCCGCAGACCCGGTTGACGGTGACGGCCGGTACAGACACGGGCACGCCGCCTCCGATCGCCGCCTGGCGGGCGGGATTCATGCGGTTGCCGGCCTGGACGACGTTGCCCATGACGACCCCGGAGAGACAGGACGGATCGAGCCCGGCCCGGGTGAGCGTGCCGCGGATGGCGGTCGCGCCGAGGTCGACGGCCGGCACGCCCTTCAGGCTGCCGTTGAAGCCGCCGACGGGCGTGCGCACCGGGCTGCAGAGAACGACGTCGCGCGTGGTCATGATGCACCTCCCTCGCCCCCGAGACAGTTTGACGCACGCTGGCGGGGCCCGTCCAGAGCGCAAGACTGCGCATCATCCAGGCTGACCGAGGGGTGGATATCTCGCGGGCGGGGGAGCGCATGGACCAGGAGACCACGGCCGCGGGCGTCGCAATCGTGAGGACCGGCGGGTGCCTTTGCGGGGCGGTCCGGTTCAGCGCGCGCGGCGCGCCCGGCTTTCCGCACACCTGCTCCTGCGGGCAGTGCCGGCGGCATTCCGGCGCGCTCACCGTCGCCTGGGTGGAGTACCCGGCCGAGGCCGTCGCCTGGACCGGACCGGCCGGTCCGCCGGCGCGCTGGCGGTCCTCCGCCGGGTCGAGCCGCGCCTTCTGCCCGACGTGCGGCAGCACGCTCGGGGCGCTGGACGATGCGCCGGTGGTGGCGCTGGTCGTGGGGGCGTTCGATGTGCCTGACGATCCGGCGCTGAGGCCCGAGAGCCACTCCTTCGAGGCATCCCGACCGGGGTGGTGGTCGGTCTCCTGCGGGGCTGTGCCGCCGGTGGAATGAGGCGGAGCGGGTTCCGGGTCCGGGTCGCCGGGCACCATCGGGAAGTGCGCAAATCATCGTGAGCAATGCTGATCGGGAAGGTTCGGAACGGTGCGCTGCGGCGGTCGTTTCCAGGGAGAGGCGCGCCACGCGGGCGTGCACCGAAACACCTGGAGCTGCTCATGAAACCCGCTTCCCTCGCCGCCCTGGCGATCGCCCTGTCGGTCGGCACGTCGACCCTTGCCCTGGCCCAGACCACCCAGCCCGGCGCCACCACCATCAACCCGACCGAGACCGAGAACGACGCCGGCACCATCGAGCAGATGACGCCCGGCAACGATCCGGTGACGGGCCTCGACGCTCCGTCGCGCGGCGGTGCCGCAGCCTCCACCGGCGGCGGCAACGCCGGCGATGCGACCCGGACCGCCGCGGAGTCCGCCGCCATCGCGGCCGATCCGATGGCGCGCGCCGATGCCGACATGAAGACCGTGCTCGACGCGCTCGCCGGGCTGAACCCCAAGCCGATCGCCGACCTTTCGCCGGGTGATGCCCGCGAGCAGCCGACCCCGGCCGCCGCGGTGAAGAAGGTGCTGGAGGACCGCGGCGACAGCGCCGCGCCGTCCGACGCCGTGACGACCGAGGACGTGAGCTTCCAGGGCGCCGAGACCGAGATCCCGGCCCGCGTCTACAAGCCGGCGAATGCCGAGGGGCAGCTGCCGGTGGTGCTCTATTTCCACGGCGGCGGCTGGGTGATCGCCGACATCGACACCTATGATGCGAGCGCCCGGGCGATCGCCGAGAAGGCCAACGCCATCGTGGTGTCGGCGCATTATCGCCAGGCGCCGGAACACAAGTTCCCGGCCGCCCATGACGACGCCATCGCGGCCTACAAGTGGGTGTTGGAGAACGCGGACGACTGGGGCGGCGACCCGTCCAAGGTGGCCGTGATGGGCGAGAGCGCCGGCGGCAACCTCGCCATCAACGTCTCGATCGCCGCGCGCGAGCAGAACTTGGCTATGCCGGTGCACCAGGTGCTGATCTATCCGGTGGCCGGAACCGACATGGAGACCCGATCCTACATGGAGAATGCGGACGCCAAGCCGCTGAACAAGGCCATGATGGGCTGGTTCGTGGAACAGACCCTGGCGAACGACGACCAGATGTCCGATCCGCGCCTCGACCTCGTCGACGAGGCGGACGTCTCCGGCTTGCCGCCGACCACGCTGATCACGGCGGAGATCGACCCGCTGCAGACCGAGGGCCAGCAGCTCGCCAACAAGCTGCAGGCCGCCGGCGTGCCGGTGAACGGCCGCACATACCTCGGCGTGACGCACGAGTTCTTCGGCATGAACGCCGTGGTGGAGGACGCCGAGACGGCCCAGCAGCTGGTCGCGGACGACCTGCGGAGCGCCTTCGACACGGCCCCGTCCAACGCCGGCAATGCGGCGGCGACGGGCGGCTCGGACGACGCCGCCACCGGCGCGGTGACGCCGGCGAACGAGCCGGAGGCGCGTCCGGCGCAACAGTAATCCGGCGCGAGCCCCCTCCACAGACGCATGCGGCCGCCGGAGCGATCCGGCGGCCGTTTTGCGCATAGGGTGCGGCGGGCGGTCAGGCCGCGCTGTCGACGGTTTCGCCGGCGCGGTTCTCCATGATCACCGCCTGGAAGCCCTCGAACTGGGGGCCGCCGAGGTAGAGCGGCTTGGTGCTGCCGGCCCGGGCGTGCGCTTGGCGGAACTGCTCCGACTTGGTCCAGGCCTGGAAGGCCTCGAAGCTCTCCCACACCGTATGGGAGGCGTAGAGGGTGTGGTCGTCGTGGGCCGGGCCGCGGAGGAGGTGGAACTCCAGGTAGCCGGGGACCGTGTTGAGGTGGCGCTCGCGGGTCTTCCAGAGCGTCTCGAAGGTTTCCTCCTCGCCGCGGATCACACGAAAACGGTTCATGGCGATGTACATGGCGGATGCCTTTCTGTCGGTTGAGGGATAGGCGGGATCAGAACTGCAGGGTGGCGGTGAGCTTGAACGAGCGTCCGGGCTCGGAATAGTACTCCACCGGCTGGGCGAGGCCAGTCGAGCCGGGTGCGCCGGTGCCGGTCGGGTCCGGCACGTTGAGGGCGTCGTAATAGGTCTGGTCGAAGAGGTTGTAGACGCCGGCGGCGATGCGCAAGCCCTTGACCTGCTTGGGCTCGTACCAGCCGGTGAGGTCGACGACGCCGTAGCCGGGCGCCTTGAAGCCGCTGTCCACGTCGTCGCGGGCGGCGGCGAGCTTGGTGAGCACGTCAACGCCCCAGGTCTCGGTGGCGTAGCCGAGGCCGAGGATGGCCTGGAGTGGCGGGATGCTGTCGAGGTAGACGTCCGCGTCCGTGTCCTTGCCGCGCTGGACGGCGAGCGAGGCGAAGGCGCGCCAGTTCTCGGTGATGTCGACGCTGGCGCTCGCCTCCAGGCCGTAGATGCGGGCGTTCGCGATATTCTCGTAGCCGACGATGCCGCCCTGGGGGTAGAGGCCGCCGGGCGGGGCGATCTGCACCGTGTCGATGAAGTTCTTGTAGCGGGTGTCGAACGCTACGAGCGCCGCCTTGTAGCGCTCGCCCTCGTAGCGAACACCGACCTCGAAACCGTTGCTCGTCTCCGCCTCCAGGTCCGGGTTGCCGGTGCGCAGATAGGTGCCCTCCGCGCCGAAGCGCAGGTAGAGCTCGTTGACGGTCGGCGCCCGGAAGCCGGCCGCATACTGGCCGTATAGGACGACGTCGGGGGCGATGTCGTATTCGGCGAGGAGCTTGGGCGAAATGGCCCAATCGCTTGAGGATGATGGCAATTCGCCCGTGTAGGCGGCGCTGTTCGCGTAGTCGTCGGTCAGCTTGGGGTCGGCGGAATACCAGTCGAAGCGAAGGCCCGGCGTCAGCCGGAAACCCGGCGCGAGGCCGATCTCGTCTTCCACGAAGAGACCCACGGAGCGGGTGTCGACGGCCGGCATGTCGGCCTGATTGGTGTGCAAGTTGTTGCAGGCGACGTAGCGGCCCGTGTAGGGGCCTGTAGCCGGACAGCTGTCCGTGCCGGCGGAATACTGGGTGGTCTCGCCGGCGAAGAGGTCGAGGCCGGCGGTCAACCGGTGGGTGACGACGCCGGTCTCGAAGCGCGCGGTGGCGTCGCCGTTGAAGCCGAAGCCGGTGTCCTCCACGTCGTTCTCGCGGGTGAAGTCGCCGACGACGGAGGTGGTGCGGTAGGCGTCCACGGTGGCGGTGCGCACGAGGCGCTGCCAGTAGAGAATGGCCCGCGCCGCGTCCACCAGGCCGTCCTCCGGCGCCTCGTAGACATAGTCGAGCGACACGCGCTGGCGTACCACCGCCTCGCCGTTCCGGTAGTCGCCGGGCCGGTAGTTGCCGGTGAGGGTCTGGGTGGTGCGGCCGTCGAAGTCCTCGTCGCGCTCGAACATCTCGCCGGTGAGGCCCACCCGGTGGCCGCCGTCGAAGTGCTGGTGCAGTTTCACGAGGCCGCTGATCTGGTCGTAGTCCTCCGGGTTCGGCAGGGAGCGGGTGGCGCCGACACCGCCGACGCTGCCCTGGTTGTCGGTCTCGTGGCCGCGTCGATAGCCGCCCTGGACGAGGAGGAAGGTGTCCGCCACCCGGGTCGCCACGGCGGCGTTGCCGAACCAGCTGTCGTCGGCGGAATCATAGCCGGACTTGGTGAGGACCCCGAGGGTCTTGTCGCCCGGCAGGAGGTCCTCCGGGTCGAGGGTGCGCACGGCGACGACGCCGCCGAGGGCGCCGGAGCCGAAGGTGCTGCTGTCGGCGCCGCGCATCAGGTCGAGGGTGGACAGGCTGTCGAAGTCGAAGCTGTCCGTGCCGCCGTTCGCCTGCCGGGCGCCGTCCTGCAGGTAGGGGATGCGGATGCCGTCCACGGTGGTGAGCACGCGCGGGCCCTCCAGGCCGCGGATGTTCACGCTGTTGGTGCGCCGGTTGAAGGCGACGCCGGCGGTGCGGCGGGCAAGGTCGGTCAGGCTGTTCACCTGCGCCCGGTCGAGTTCCTGGCGCTCCACCGTTGTGGTGGACGGCATGGCGCCGGGGGCGGCGGCAGGGGCGGCGCCGCGCAGCGTCACCGGATCGAGCACCACCGGGTCGTCGGCCTCCGCCGTCGTTTCCGCTCCGACCTCGGCCGGTTGGGCGGCCGTCTGGGCGAGGGCGGCGGCGGGGGAGACAAGGGCGGTGCCAGCCGCCAGTACGGACAGGCGGACGACGCGATGGAGCCGGACAACGGACGATGGCAGCACGGGCATGGGTTCCTCTGTCGCCAGGACGCGCACCGCGGGCGGCGGTGGGACACGGGTGATGGGAAAGGGAAAGGAAGTGCTGGCGGGGCGGGCCGGGTCAGGGAGCGGCCGTCCATGGCTGACACTTGCGCTGGTACTTAAAGGTGAGTATCAGAGTCAAGTTATTTGTCGCGAACCCCTCGCGACCTTCACCCCGATGACCCGACCGACCGTCCGCCTCCGGCGCACGGCCCGGATGCGCTTTGCCTTGAGGCCCCCATGTCCCCTTCCCTCGCCCGTCTCCGCCGCCATTGGCTCGCCGTCGCCGGCGCCACCTTGCTCACCTTCGGCGCCGCCGCCGCGATCGCCGCGACGGCGGATCCGCGCCGCGTGGTGTCGGTCGGCGGCGCCGTGACGGAGATCGTCTATGCGCTCGGCGAGGACGCGCGGCTGACGGCGGTAGACACGACCAGCTACTTCCCCACTGAGGCAGGCGCCCTCCCGAAGGTCGGCTATTACCGGGCCTTGTCGGCGGAGGGGCTTCTCTCGGTCAACCCGGACCTTCTGCTCCTCCAGGACGGGGCCGGCCCACCGGACGCCCTGGCGGTGCTGAAGGCGAGCGGCATCGCCATCGCCGACGTGCCGGACGAGGTGAGCCCGGAGGGTCTCCAGGCGAAGATCCGGGCCGTCGGTCGTGCCCTCGGCGTGGAGGACAAGGCCGAGGCGCTGGCCGACCAGGTGGCGGCGGACTTCGAGGCGCTGGCGGCCGACGTGGCGCGGGTGGAGGTGCCGAAGCGGGTGCTGTTCGTGCTCTCGCTCGCCAACGGGCGGGCGACGGTCGGCGGCGCTGGCACGTCGGCCGACGCCATGATCCGCCTTGCCGGGGGCGTCAACGCGGCCGCCGACGTGGACGGCTTCAAGCCCATGGTGGACGAGGCCGTGCTGGCCGCGGCCCCCGACGTGGTGCTGGTGATGGCACGGCCCGGCGCGGAGATCCCGGCGACGGACGTGTTCGCCTCGCCGGGCTTTGCCGGCACGCCGGCCGCCGAGAAGGCCGGCTTCGTTTCCATGGATGCGCTCTATCTGCTCGGCTTCGGCCCGCGCACGCCGCAGGCGGCGCGCGACCTTGCCGCGTCGCTCTATCCGGACGTGGTGGAGCGCGACGCGCCGTGACGGAGGTGGCCGCCCTCCGCCGCCTCCGGCCGTCCGGCGACCGGACCGGCCGCGCCCTGGCGGTGACCGCCGGGACGCTGCTCCTGGCGCTGGCGGCCGGCGTGCTGTCGGTCTCCTCCGGGCCGACCGGCGTCGGCCTCGGCGATCTCCTCACCTATCTGACGGAGGGCGCGGCGGCGGTGGGCGACCGGGAGCGGCTGGTGCTGGAGGCGATCCGGCTGCCGCGCGCGATGCTCGGGGCGCTCGTCGGGGCGGCGCTCGCCGTCTCCGGCGCCATGATGCAGGGCCTCTTCCGCAACCCGCTGGCGGACCCGGGCCTCGTCGGCGTGTCGTCCGGCGCGGCGACGGCGGCGGTGGTCGTGATCGTGCTCGGCGCCGGCGTGCTCGGCCCGCTGGCCGCCCTCCTCGGGGTGCACCTCCTGCCGATCGCGGCCTTTCTCGGCGCTCTCGTCAACACGCTGGTGCTCTACCGGCTCGCCACCGCCAAGGGCCGGACCTCCACGGCAACGCTGGTGCTCGCCGGCATCGCGGTCGGCGCGCTCAGCGGCGCGGTCACCGGCCTGATGGTGTTCGGGGCGAGCGACGCGCAGCTGCGCGACTTCACCTTCTGGAGCCTCGGCTCCCTCGGCGGCGCCACGCCGGCCCGCATTCTCGCCATCCTGCCCTTCATCGCGGTGGTCTTCCTCGCCATCCCGTTCGTCGCCCGCGGGCTCGACGCCCTGGTGCTCGGCGAGGCGGAGGCCCACCACATGGGCGTGCCGGTGCAGACGCTGAAGCGGGTGGTGATCGTCTGCGTGGCGGCGGCGAGCGGCGCCACCGTGGCGGTGACCGGCACGATCGGCTTCGTCGGCATCGTGGTGCCGCACCTCATCCGGCTTGCCATCGGCCCCGGCCATCGCTTCCTGCTGCCGGCCTCGGCCTTCGCCGGAGCGGCGTTGCTGCTCCTCGCCGACACGGCCGCCCGCCTCGTGGTGGCGCCGGCCGAACTGCCGATCGGCATCGTGACGGCCCTTTTCGGCGCGCCGGTCTTCCTCGCCATCCTGATCAACCACCGCAACGGCCCCCTCTCGGGAGAGTGACCATGATCGACGCCGACGGCCTGATGCTGGAGCGCGCCGGACGGCGCCTCATCGACGACGTGTCGCTCCACCTGGAGCCGGGCACGCTCACCGCCGTCATCGGCCCGAACGGGGCCGGCAAGTCGACGCTCCTGCGCCTTCTCACCGGCGAGACCCGGCCGGACGGCGGCACGGTGCGCTACGGCGGCCAGCCGATCGGCGCGTGGACGCCGCGGGCGCTCGCCCGCCGCCGGGCGGTGCTGCCGCAGGCGTCCGCGCTCGCCTTCGCCTTCACGGTGCACGAGATCGTCCGCATGGGCGCTGTCGCCTCGGGGACGCGGGAGCCGGACCGGATCGCCGAGCGGGCGCTTGGTCAGGTGGGGCTCGGCGGGTTCGGCGGGCGGCTCTACCAGCATCTGTCGGGCGGCGAGCAGCAGCGCGTGCAGTTCGCCCGCGCCCTCGCCCAGGTGCCGGAGCCTGTCGACGGCGATACGCCGCGCTTCCTCTTCCTGGACGAGCCGACCTCCAGCCTGGATCTTCGCCACCAGATCGCGGTGCTCGATGTGGCCCAGCGGTTTGCCCGCGCCGGCGGCGGGGTCGTGGCGGTGCTCCACGATCTCAACCTTGTGGCGGAGTTCGCCGACACGGTGCTGGTGCTCCACGGCGGCCGTGTCGTGGCGGACGGGACGCCCGCGGACGCCCTTGCCGACCGGGTGATCGGGTCGGTCTACGGGGTGCACGGGACGGTCTGCCGGGTGCCGCAGGCCGGCACGCCCTTCGTGCTGCCGCAGTCCCGCCTCGCCGCTCCGCCGGCCTGACCCGCATGCCCCTCCCTGTGCCGGACCGACCGTCAGGGCAATCGCTCGAGACGAAGCGGAGCGGGATGTTCGTCCAGGTCGATCCGATCCGTTCGCCGTCATGGTCCGCGAAGGCGGACCACCCATGCATTTTTCGTGATTGAATTGCGAATCCGATCGGTTTCGGGTGGGTTGGGGTCATAACAAAGTCGTGGGTGGTCCGCCTTCGCGGACCATGACGGCGAGGATGGGGCATCCGCCGGCAGCCAGTCCCTGACCAAGCGCCATCAAGCGATTGCCCTGGGCCGACCATCCCATCCTTGCATTTTAGAGTATTCTAATATACGTGAGGAGAGTGTTTTTTGGAGACGGCGATGACGGACGACGCGCTGACCGGGACGGCGGCATCGGACCTTTGCGGGACCGGGCCGAGCGACCTGGAGATCCTGGAGGGCAAGGCCGAGCACGCGGCCCGGCTGCTGGCCGCCCTCGGCCAGCCGAAGCGATTGATGGCGCTCTGTCGGCTGGTCGACCAGGAGATGTCCGTCGGCGCGCTCGCCGAGGCGATCGGGCTCGGCCAGTCGGCGCTGTCGCAGCATCTGGCGCGCCTGCGCGACCTCGGCATCGTGGCGACCCGGCGGGACGGCCAGACCATCTACTACCGGCTCGCCTCCGACGATGCGCGCCGGCTGATCTCGGTGCTCTACGACATCTACTGCCGCTGAGGGAATGCCATGCCGGTCCACGTGGTCTGCCCCGCCTGCGCGGCGGTCAACCGGGTTCCGGACGACCGCCTCAAGGATGCCCCCGCGGCGCGTTGCCCCAAGTGCGGCGCCGCGCTCTTCCCCGGCACACCGATCGACGTGACGGGCGAGGATCTGCGCCGCCACGTGGCGCGCTCGGACCTGCCGGTGGTGGTGGACTGCTGGGCCACCTGGTGCGGCCCCTGCCGGATGATGGCGCCCGCCTTCGCCGAAGCGGCGGCGGGGCTTGCCACGCGGGCGCGCTTCCTGAAGCTCGACACGGACCGGGAGAGCGAGGCGGCCGGCGGGCTCGGCATCCGCTCCATTCCGACGCTCATCCTGTTTCGCGGCGGGCGCGAGATCGCCCGCCAGGCCGGCGCCCAGACGGCGCCGCAGATCCGCCGCTGGGTGGAGGCGCACGCGGGCGCCTGACTGGCCGAGTCGACTGGCCGAATTGACTGGTCGGACCGGTGGCCGGCGCCGCCCTTAGGCACGCGCCGGCCTGTCGCCCGTCAGACCGGTTCGTCGAAGCGGACCGCCTTCAGCTTGTCGATGCCGAGGGCCTGCAGGGCGAGGCGCTCGTCGAAGGGCTCGGACTTGCCCTGCCGGATCTTGTGCAGGAAGTACTTCTCGAAGCCGATCTTGGCCGCGTGCACCCACTTGCCCGACGACGACCAGTTGACGTTGCGCGGCGGGATCTGCGGCTGCGCCACGAAGGCGACGCCGCCGTCGCCGAAGTCGGCGAGGCAGACCGCGTTCCAGGTGGCCTCCGCGTCCGGCGCCTTGCCCTCCACCAGCCGGCCGATGTTGTGCGCCGTGGCGGTGACCATGCTCTCGATCATGAAGCCGGTCTTCGGCACGCCCACGGGCACCGGCGTCTTGCCGACCGGCGGGATGGCGACGCAGACGCCGACCGAGAAGATGTTGCCGAAGGCGGGGTTGCGCTGGTGCCGGTCGGCCAGGATGAAGCCGCGCGGGTTGGTGAGCCCCTCGATGCCGCGCACCGCCGACACCCCGCGGAAGGCCGGCAGGATCATCGAATAGCGGAACGGCAGGCTGTGGACCGCCTTGACCGACCCGTCGTCGGCGATCTCGCTCACCGTCATCTGCCCGGCGTCCACCTTGTCGATGCGGGCGCTGGTGATCCACTTCACGTGATGCTGGCGCATCTCGCTTTCGAGCAGCGACTTGGTGTCGCCGACGCCGTCGAGGCCGAGGTGGCCGATATAGGGCTCGGCGGTGACGAAGGTCATCGGCACCCGGTCGCGCACCTTGGCGTCGCGGAGCGCCTTGTCGAGCACGAAGGTGAACTCGTAGGCCGGGCCGTAGCAGGAGGCGCCCTGGGCGGCGCCGATGATCACCGGTCCGGGGTTGCGGACGAGGGTGTCGAACGCCTCCTTGGCCTTCAGGGCATGGTCGACGTGGCAGATGGACTGGGTGAAGCCCTCCGGGCCGAGGCCCTCGATCTCGTCGAAGGCGAGGTCCGGGCCGGTGGCGATGACGCAGTAGTCGTAGGAAACGGACGTGCCGTCGGTGAGGTCGATCCGGTTCTCCGCCGGATGGAGGCGGGCCGCTCCCTGCGGATGGAGTTCAATGTCGCGCCGGGCGAACACCGGCGCCAGGTCGACCTCGATGGCGGTCTTGTCCCGCCAGCCGACCGCCACCCAGGGGTTGGACGGCACGAAGCTGTAGGTGGAGCCCTTGTTGACCACCACCACCTCGTGGCCTTTCCCGAGCACGTCCCGTAGCTCGTAGGCCATGATGACGCCGCCGAGACCGGCGCCCAGAACCGCAACGCGTGCCATGTCGTCCTCCCCAAAGTGACGGCGCCGTCCTGGCGATCCGATCGGCGACGGATCGAACCGTCAGCGCGACCTTGCGGCACCTGAACCAACAGTATATTAGATGATACGAAGATACAAATTCTATTCGGAGTCGTCCATGTTCGGCCTTGGTCGTAGATCCCCGATCGCCACCCTCTCCCCCGCGGAGGCCCGCACAGCGGCGGAAGCTGGCACCATCCTGCTCGTGGATGTGCGCGAGGCGGGCGAATGGGCGGGTGGGCATGTCCCGGGCGCGGTGCACGCGCCGCTGTCGCGCCTCGCCACGGATGCCGCATCGCTGCCGACGGACCGGCCGGTGGTGTTCTACTGCCTGTCGGGCGCCCGATCGGCGCAGGCGGTTAGCCTCTGCCGACGGCTCGGGCTTGCGCACGACACCCACATGGCCGGCGGCTTCGGTCTGTGGCGGCACCAGGGCTTTCCGGTCACACGCTGAGGCGCTTTCCCGACACCGTGCATGGCCGCTCGGCCGGGTTCGCTCGGTCGGATCCGGCCGGCTGTTGGGGAGCGCTGTCGCGCCCGCGTCGGCCGCCGACGACGGCGGACAATGCGCTTGCGTTTTGCTCAGTATATTAGTATCTACTGAATTACAAACCTAAGGAGGCTGCCATGACTCTCGACAGGATGGTTCTCGCTTTTGCCGGCGTGATGGTGCTCGTCTCGGTCCTGCTCACCGCGACCGTGTCGCCGCACTTCGTGTGGTTCACCGTCTTCATCGGCCTCAACATGCTCCAGTCGGCCTTCACCGGCTTCTGCCCGGCCGCGATGATCTTCAAGGCGCTCGGCGTGAAGCCCGGCACCGCCTTCTGACACGGGAGAGGCTTGATGCGTTCGTATCCCGTCCGGTTCGCCGCCCTTTTTCTGGCCACCGCCCTCACGTCCGCGATGCCCGGCCTTGCGGTGCCGGCGGCGCGCGCGGCCACGCTGGTGGTCAACCCCGTGACCATCCCCGAGTGGAAGGCGGTCTACGGCCGGGTGGAGGCGCGCGACACGGTGCCGGCCCGCGCGCGGATCGGCGGCACGCTGGTGTCGCTGGAGGTGGCCGAGGGCGACACGGTAAGCGCCGGCCAGACCCTGGCGACCGTGCGGGACGACAAGATCGAGTTCCAGGTGAGCGCGCTCGACGCCAAGCTGCGCGCGCTCAACGCCCAGCTGGAGAATGCCATCGCCGAACTCGGCCGGGGCCAGACCCTGGTGGAGCGCGGCGTCGCCACCGCGCAGCGGCTGGACCAGTTGCGCACCCAGACCGACGTGCTCCGCAACGAGATCGCGGCGGCGGAGGCGGACCGGCAGGTGATCGTCCAGCAGGGGCAGGAAGGCGCCGTCATCGCGCCGACCGCCGGCATGGTGCTCACGGTTCCGGTGACGAGCGGCGCCGTCGTGATGCCCGGCGAGGCGATCGCCACCATCGGCGGCGGTGGCTTCTTCCTCCGCCTCGCCATCCCGGAGCGGCACGCGGGCACGCTCCGCCAGGGGGCGGAACTGGAGATCGAGACCGGCACGGACGTGTCCACCGGCCGTCTCGCCAAGATCTATCCGCAGATCGAGAACGGCCGCGTCATCGCCGACGTGGAGGTGGACGCCCTGCCCACCGCCTTCGTGGACGCGCGCCTTCTGGTGCGGGTGCCGATCGGTTCGCGGGAGGCTCTTCTGGTGCCGCAGGCGGCCGTCGTCACCCGATCCGGGCTCGATTTCGTCCGCGTGCAGACGAGCACGGGCACCGCCGAGCGGACGGTGGTTCTCGGCGAGGCGCGCGGCGGCGACGTCGAGGTGCTCACCGGCCTTGCCGGCGGCGACGAGGTGGTCCTGCCATGAAACTCGGCATCGCTGGCGGCCTGACGCGCGCCTTCATCGGCTCGGCGCTCACGCCCCTCTTCCTGGTGGCGGCCCTTGCCATGGGTCTCGTCGCCCTCCTGACGCTGCCGCGCGAGGAGGAGCCGCAGATCTCCGTGCCCATGGTGGACATCCATGTGGCGGCGCCCGGCCTTCGCGCCGAGGATGCGGTGAAGCTCGTCACCGAGCCGCTGGAGACCATCGTCAAGGCGATCGACGGGGTGGAGCACGTCTACTCCCAGACCCGCGACGACGCCGTCATGGTCACGGCGCGCTTCCTCGTCGGCACCTCGTCGGATGCGGCCGTGCTCCGGGTGCACGACCGGCTGCGCGCCAATCTGGATCGCATCCCCGTCGGCATCGCGGAGCCGCGCATCGTCGGCCGCGGCATCGACGACGTGGCCATCGTGGCGCTCACCCTGTCGCCGACGCCGGAGGGCGGCGACCGCATCACCGCCAACGACCTCACCCGCATCGCCCGGGAGCTGCGCACCGAGATCGCCAAGGTGGAGAATGTCGGCCTCACCTATCTGGTGGGCGAGACTGGGGAGGCCATCCGCATCGCGCCGGATCCGGAGCGCCTGGCGCTCGCCGGGGTGACGCTGCAGCAGCTCTCCGCCAAGGTCACCGGCGCCAACCGCGCCTTCCCGACCGGCCGCGTCCGCGACGGCGGCGGCCAGATCGACGTGGTGGCGGGCGAGACGCTGCAGACCCCCGCCGCCATCGGCAACCTCCTCCTCACCACCCGCGACGGCCGGCCGGTCTACGTGCGCGACGTGGCGGATGTGGACTTCGTCACCGACACGGCCGACCTGCATGTGGCGACCGTGACCCTCTCGGAGGACGGCGGGATCCGCCGCATGCCGGCCGTGACGCTCGCCGTCGCCAAGCGCGCCGGGTCCAACGCCGTGACCGTGGCCGAGGAGATCCTGCACCGGGTGGAAGGTCTTGAGGGCTCGCTGATCCCGGAGGGCGTCGCCGTCGAGGTCACGCGCGACTACGGCGAGACCGCCAACGAGAAGGCGAACGAGCTCCTCTTCCACCTGGGTCTTGCCACGCTCTCCATCATCGCCCTGGTCTGGCTGGCGATCGGCCGGCGGGAGGCGCTGGTGGTGGCCATCGTGATCCCGATGACCATCCTGCTCACGCTCTTTGCGGCGAACGTGATGGGCTACACGCTGAACCGGGTCTCGCTGTTCGCGCTCATCTTCTCCATCGGCATCCTGGTCGACGACGCCATCGTGGTGATCGAGAACATCGCCCGCCACTGGGCGATGGGCGACGGCCGCGACCGGAGCACCGCCGCCATCGAGGCGGTGGCCGAGGTGGGCAACCCGACCATCGTGGCGACCCTGACCGTGGTGGCCGCGCTGCTGCCCATGCTGTTCGTGTCGGGCCTGATGGGCCCCTACATGAGCCCGATCCCGTCGAACGCCTCGGCGGCGATGATCTTCTCCTTCTTCGTGGCGGTCATCGTCACGCCGTGGCTGATGGTGAAGGTGGCCGGCCGCGCGCCCGTGCACGGCCATGGCGGCGGGCATGACAACACCGGCGGCGCGCTCGGCCGGGCCTATGCGGCCGTCGCCCGGCCGGTCCTCTCGTCGAAGGCGGCGAGCTGGGCCTTCCTCCTGGTGGTGGGCGTGCTGACGCTCGGTTCGCTGGCGCTCTTCTACACCAAGGACGTGACCGTCAAGCTGCTGCCCTTCGACAACAAGTCGGAGCTCGCCGTGATGATCGACCTGCCGGAGGGCGCGTCCGTGGAGGCGACCGACGCGGTCGCCCAGGCGGTGGCCGAGGTGGCGCTCGATCTGCCGGAGGTGGTGTCGGTGCAGACCCACGCCGGAACCGCGGCGCCGTTCAACTTCAACGGCCTTGTCCGCCACTCCTATCTGCGCGCCGAACCGCATCTCGGCGACGCTCAGGTCAACCTGTCGCCGAAGGCCGACCGGGAGCGGGCGAGCCACACGATCGCGCTCGACCTTCGCGCGCGGATCGCCGCCCTCCCCGTTCCGGCCGGCACCTCGCTGAAGGTGGTGGAGCCGCCGCCGGGCCCGCCCGTGATGGCGACGCTCCTCGCCGAGATCTATGGCCCGGACCCGGAGACCCGCCGGGCGACCGCCAGGAAGGTGGAGGACGCCTTCCGGTCCGTGCCCTTCGTGGTGGACGTGGACAATTCCTTCGGCGCCCCCGCCCTGCGGGTGCGGGCGACCGTCTCCACCGACGACCTGGAGTTCTTCCACGTGGAGGAGAGCGACGTGTTCGACACGCTGTCGCTCCTCAACGGCACCACCACCGTGGGCTATTCCCACCGGGGCGGCGGGCGCACGCCCATCCCGATCGTGCTGCAGCGGCCGAAGGGCGAGACCGTGCTCGGCGAGCGTTTCCTCTCCACCCCGATCCCGGCCAACGTGCTGCCGGGCGACCGGGGCGTGGTGGAACTCGGCGACGTGATCCGGCTCCAGGAAGAGACAGCCTCCTTCCCGATCTTCCGCCACAACGGCCGGTACGCCGAGATGGTGACGGCGGAGCTCGCGGGCGATTTCGAGGCGCCGCTCTACGGCATGCTGGCCGTGCAGGCGGCAATCGACGCCATGGACTGGACGGGACTGCAGAAACCCGTGATCGCGCTCAATGGCCAGCCGACCGACGAGAGCGTCCCGACTCTTCTCTGGGACGGCGAGTGGGAGGTGACCTGGGTCACCTTCCGCGACATGGGCGCCGCCTTCGGCGTGGCGCTCCTCGGCATCTACATCCTGGTGGTGGCGCAGTTCGGCTCGTTCCGCCTGCCGCTCGTCATCCTGACACCGGTGCCGCTGACCTTCATCGGCATCCTCGGCGGCCACTGGCTGTTCGGGGCGCCCTTCTCGGCCACGTCGATGATCGGCTTCATCGCGCTCGCCGGCATCATCGTGCGCAACTCGATCCTCCTCGTGGACTTCGTCAAGCACGCGGAGAGCCCGGACCGGCCGTTGACGGAGGTGCTGATCGAGGCGGGATCCATCCGCTTCAAGCCCATTCTCCTCACCGCGCTCGCCGCGATGATCGGCGCGGCGGTGATTCTGACCGACCCGATTTTCCAGGGCCTTGCCATTTCCCTCCTGTTCGGACTCGCCTCCTCGACCCTCCTGACCGTGCTGGTGATCCCGGCCATCTACCGGGTGTTGCGGACCTGATCCACGCACCAACCAGGGAAGATCATAGGTCCGGTGACCAGCCGCAAATCATGCCTCCGCAATGGGCATCGTCATTGAAGCGGCAAGGGGGCCATGGTAGATTTTCCCAAGGGTTGGGGCCTGACACCATGACTGATTATCGCAGACGTCGGTTCGCTGCTTTCTGGCTCTTTGCCGGCACGGCGCTGGAGCTCCTGTTTTCTCTTCTGAAGGGAGCCATCGCCGTTCTGGCGCTCGTGACCGTGGGTGTCGTCTTCGGTGTGCTGATGGCGATCGTCTACACCTTCACCCTCAGGACCGCCTCCACCCCCAAGACATCATCCACCTGACCGTTCAAGCCCCGCAAACCCGTTCACGTCGGTGGACGGCGACCGGATCCCGGAGCGGATGACGGGTCGGCTGATTGGCGGAGGCGCAAGCGCGGCTGCCGAATTCGCCAGGCAGACCAGCGACGACCGAACTCCCGACCGTGCACGAATGCGACGGCGGACGTTGACCGTCCGCCGGCATCCCGCCGATCACCGGATCAGAACTTGCACTCGGTCTCGGGCTCGTCGTAGCCGAGCGTGTCGAGTTCGGTGTTCTGGTGCAGGAAGCCTTCCTGCGGCGAGACCGAGACGACCGTGTTGCCGTCGGCCAGGAGAACGGGCTGACGGACCTGGTTGTCCCAGGACCGGACGGTCAGCTTGCTGCCCTTGAAAGCCGCCACGCCGAGATCGGGTCCGCGCATGTAGGAAATCAGCGTCGCCTTGTCTCCGGACTTCGTCCGTGTGGCGGCCTCGCCGATCATCCGCACGGCCAGCCAGGCGCTGCCGTCGCGCGACCGCATGCGGCGCTTGTTGAGGTCCACGAACCGGTTCTGGAGCTGGTAGGCGCCCCACTGCTCGTGGTCCTCGCTCCAGTTGGTCGGCTGCAGGCCGCCGGAGCCGGCGACGGGGCGCGGCGTCCAGGTGCGGTAGGGGACGTATTCGCCGAAGATCTCGCTCTCGTCGGCGACCACCACCACGTCGTGGTCGGGGGCGTTCTGGGTGAACACCGGCAGCTGGCGCTGCACCTGCACGTGGCCGGTGTCGGTGCGCCGGGCGGTGTCGCGCTCCTGGTATTCGCGCTCCTCGACGATCTCGGCGCCGAACCGGGTCGCCGCCCGCTTCAGCGCGTCGGACCAGAGCTTGTCCTGGGGGAGCGCCCCGGTCAGCAGGAACCAGCGCGGCCACTGCTTCCAGACGAGATACTGGGCAAGGCCGTCCGCCAGCATGGCGTAGCTCGGCACCGTGTGGATGATGTTGGCGCGGCAGGAGGCGCCGCGAAGGGCGTCCTCCTTGGCGGCGACGTTGAAGATGAAGCGGTTCTCCGCACCGGAGGCATCCGACAGGGATAGGAGCACGTCCGCCGGAACGTCGGCGAGGATGAAGGCCGCGCCGGCCGCCTCCAGTTCGGTGGCCGCCGCAAGCGCCGCCTCCGGCGTCTCCACCTCGCGGGTGTCGAGGGTGAAGTTGTGGCCGGTGAAGCGGCCGGTGGTGTTGTTGTCCTCCACGGCCATGAGCGCCCCGGCGATGCCGTCGTCCTTCGGCGGCATCTTGGACAGCGACAGGGTGACGTAGGGCTTGGACCACCGGATGTGCCCGATCCGAACCTCGATCGGCTCCGGCGCCTGCTTCTTGGGCCGCGCGGCCGCCGGCGCGCCTTCGGTCGCGGGCGCGGTGGACTGGGCGCCCGCCGGGGCCAACGTCCCGGCCATCGCCAGGATCACCGCCACAGCCGGGACCACACGGTTCATCGTCCAACGAACGTTCATCTGTCTACCTCCCTACCCGGGCCTTGGAGGGTCCGGTTTCTTGCGCGGCGTTCGCGAATGGCCGGAGGGTCGGCCTAGGGGCGGCGGCGTTCAAATTACAAATCGGCAAGATTCGACTTGGAAAGCAGGCGGCTGGGTCCGACGCGGTCGGCACCTGGTTCGGAGCGTTACGACCATGAGAGAAAGCCCGGGCGCGGCGTTCGCCGCGGCCCGGGCTCGTGGTCGGTTTCCTCGGATGAGCAGGGCCGCTCAGGCCTCCTTGGCGAGGGCGAACAGCGAGCGCGGCATCTCCCACTCGTAGGGGTTGCCCGCGACCGCCGCGTTCAGCACCGAGTGCTGGTGGACGTAGCACGGGATGACCGTGCCGGATTCCATCGCCACCCGGGTCAGCGCCGCCTTGTAGAGCGTCACCTGCTTCTCCTTGTCCGGCTCGCCGATCGCCGCCTCGATGGCGGCCCGGAGCGCGCCGTCCGGATCGAACTTGCTGCCGTTGTAGGGGCTGCCGTTCGCAAACGTCAGGTCCATGGCGTCGTGGGCGTTGCGCCGGTTCATGTAGTCCACGTAGGCGGGGCGCTTCAGCCAGATCTGGTCCCAGTAGGTGCTGGTCGGCCACTGGTTGACGCTGACCTTGATGCCCGCCGGCTTGACGCTTTCGGCGAACACCACGGCAAGGTCCACCATGCCGGGGAGAAGCGGCGAGGTGAACAGTTCGAACTCGATGCCGTCCGGATAGCCGGCCTCGGCGAGGAGCGCCTTGGCGGCCTCGATGTCCTGCGCCCCGTCGCCCATCGCCTCCGGGAAGATCGGGTCGCCCGGCGGCACGGGGACGTCCGGGGTGATGGTGCCGTTGCCCTGGTAGACGGTGTCCAGGATCAGCTTGCGGTCGACCGCCAGCTTGATGGCGCGCCGGACCCGAACGTCGTCGAAGGGCTTGGCCTCCTGGCTGAGGAAGATGCCCCAGTACTGGGCGTTCGGCAGGAAGGCGATGCGCACGCTCGGGTCGGTCTTGAGGTCCTTCAGCACCGCAGCGTCGACGCCGTCGACGATGTCCATGGCGCCGGAGGTCACCGCCTGCACCTTGGCGCTCTGGTCGGGGATGTAGACGCACTGGATCTTCTCGGCGGCCGGAACGCCCTCCATCCAGTAGCCTTCGAAACGCTCCACCTCCCAGGCCTCGCCGGGCGCAAAGGCGGTAAGCTTGAACGGGCCGGTGCCGACCGCGGTGGACACGTCCACCTCGCCGACCGTGCCCTCCTTGATGATGCCGATGATGAAGCGGGAGAAGGACTCCACCAGAAGCGTGTCCGGCCGCGTCATGTTGATCTTGAACACGTGGTCGTCGACGATCTCCAGACCGTCCGGCGTGAAGCTGGCCGAGAGCCGCTTCTGCAGCGCCGAGCCGAGGGTTTCGTCCAGGTGGCGCTTGATCGTGTAGACCACGTCCTTGGTGGTCAGCGGCGACCCGTCGTGGAAGAGCACGCCCTTGCGAAGCGTGAAGGTCCAGGTCTTGGCGTCGTCGCTGAGGGTCCAGCTTTCCGCCAGCCAGGGCTTGAACGTCCAGTCCGGGCCGCGGCGGACCAGCGTCTCGTAGATGACCGCGACCAGTTCGAGGCTGCCGCCGTTCTGCACGGTGGCCGGGTCGAGCTTTTCGCCGGCAAAGCTGTCGCCGATGCCGAACCGGATGACGCCGCCGGGCGCCGCGGCGGCCGGGCCGAGGCCGACGCTCATCAAGGCGGTCCCGGCGCCGAAGGCCATGACGGCGGCGAGGAAGCTGCGGCGGTCGAAGGTGAGGACGTCGGCTTCAAGGCGGTCGGCGGCAGGCTCGGTCGGCAACATGGATGGACCCCACACGGCTGTTCTTGGATGGGCGATCCAAACCCATTGCCGCACAAGCAACCATCACCAACAATCAAACCGTCCGAGCGCCCGCGGGCCGACTGAATCTTGAGCACAAGTCCAGAAATAACACAGGCTCAATCTTCGGATTAAAAGCCTACACTTCCTGAAATGTTCGACAAATCGCAATTGTATACGATCATGCCATGAAAGGGGTCCATGATCTACACCGAGAGGTGGCTGTTTTGACTGAACGGTCGAGACCAGATGGACGCATCGTCGGCCACCGCATCCCCGCCGCCCCGCCGGTTCAGCCGACCTCGGCCAGGCGCCGCGGCTCGGTCGCCGCCCCGGACGGCAGGTTGGCGAGGCTCAGGCGGTTGTAGCGCATCATCAGGAACGCCCCGACCGTCACAGGACCCGCGACGAGGCCGCACCAGATACCCACCACCTCCAGGCCAAGGCCCATGGAGAGGAGGAAGCCGAGCGGCAGACCGAGGCCCCAGTAGGTGCAGACGACGATCTTCATGGCATAGCGGTTGTCGTTGTGGCCGCGGAGGACGCCCATGCCGGTGCCGTAGAAGCCGTCGGCGATGATGAAGAGCGCCGACAGGAGAAGGAGCGACCGGGTGATGGCCAGCGTCTCCGCGTTGGCGGGATCGGAGAGGTCCATGAAGACGCCGATGAAGGGATCCGGCATGACGTAGAGCAGCACCCCGACGCTGCCCATGGAGGTGACGCCGAGCACGATGCCGACGAGGCCCGCCGTGCGCGCTTCCCCGTAGGCCCGCGCGCCGCGCCGGAAGGCGATGCGGAGCGCCGCCGCGTCGCCGCAGGAAGCCGCGAGCGCATAGGCGACGCCGCCGAAGTTGAGCGCGATCTGGTGGGCGGCGAGCGCCGGGGCGCCGAACTGCCCGATGACGAGGGTGATCACCAGATAGTAGATGCCGTCGACCCCCTGCATCACGCCGATCGGAAAGCCGGCCTTCAGCGTGGTGCGAAGCGGCGCCGGATCGAACCCGGTGAAGGGCACCTGCCGGCGCGCCGGGCCGAGGTGCACGGCCGACAGCATGGCGACCGCCGTCAGAGCGTTGGTGATGACGAGCGCGATCGGCACGCCGATCCAGCCCATTTCGGGGAGGCCCGCCCAGCCGTTGACCAGCGACAGGCCGAGGGCGGTGTAGAGGGCAAGACCGATGGGCGTCAGCGCATAAAGGATCCACGCCATGCCGAGCACCGGCAGGATGCTCCGCATCAGGCCGAGCCGGAGGATGTTGGCCGCCTCGGCCCAGCGCATCACGTCGAGGCAGCGCTCCGTCTCCGCCACGATCTCCGGCGGCTGGCCGAGCGCCAGGAGAAGGCCGGGCGCCACCGTCATCCAGCCGAACGAAAGCAGCGACAGGGCGAGCGTCAGGTAGAGGCCGTTCCAGTAGAGGCTCGCCACGCCGCCGGACGCACCGGCGCCACGCGCCTCCGACACGGCGACGCCGACCACCAGGAGGATGCCGGCAAGGATGTTGGTGCTGACCGCCACCCGGATGGCGAGCCCGCCGGCCGCCAGCACGTCGGACCCGATCCAGCCGAACATCACCAGCGTCGCCGTCGACATGGCGAGGTGGGAGAGATGCCCCATGGCGAGCGGCCCGGCGAGCGAGATGGTCTCGGTCACATGGGTCCGGAGCGGTTCCGCCCCCCGGAGCGGCGGCGGGCGATGGCGCGCGGTGTCCGGGTCGAGGGCCTCCGGGGCCTGGAGGCTGACGGTATCATCAAGGCGCTGCACGGGATCACATCGGTCTGGAGGAGGCGAAGCGGGCCGCCCCGGCCGGTTGGTCGGGCGCGACGAGCGTGCGGTCGGGGGCGGGTCAGGCGAGGTCGAAGGTCGGCACGGCGGCGATCAGGTCGCGGGTGTAGGGCTCCTGCGGGTTGGTGAAGAGCCCGTCCGCGTCCTGCGCCTCCACCACCTGACCGTTCCGCATGACGAGGATGCGGTCCGCGATGGTGCGCACCACGGCAAGGTCGTGGCTGACGAAGACGACGGCGACGCCCGCATCCGCGGAGATCTCGGCGATCGTCTCCAAGACGGCCGCCTGGACGGACACGTCGAGGGCGGAGGTGACCTCGTCGCAGAGGAGAAGCTTCGGCGAGGCCAGGAAGGCCCGCGCGATCGCCACCCGCTGGCGCTGGCCGCCGGAGAGCTCCTGCGGCATGCGGTCCGCGAACGCGGCCGGCAGGCGCACACGCTCCAGGCTTTCGCGCACCCGCCGCTCCCGCTCGGAGGCGGGAAGCTTGCCGTGGAAGAGCACCAAGGGGCGCATCAGGATCTGACGGATGGTGTGGCGCGGATTGAGCGAGGCGTCCGGGTTCTGGAACACCAGCTGGATGTCGCGGCAGAGCCAGCGCGGCCGGTCCACCGCGAGGGCGTCGAGCCGGGTGTCGCCGAAGCGCATGTAGCCGGCCGTCGGGGCGACGAGGCCGGAGATCATCTTCAGCACCGACGACTTGCCGCTGCCGCTTTCGCCCACGATGCCGATGCGCTCGCCGGTCTTCAGCTTGAACGACACCTTGTCGACGGACGGCCGCGGCGCGCCGCGATAGTGGAGCTCCACCTGATCGACGATGAGGAGCGGGTCGGCGTCCGGGATCGCCACCCGCGAAAGCGCGACGGGCGACGGTCCGCCCCCGGCAAGCGCCTCCGCCCGGTGGCAGCGCGCCTCCACGCCGCCGGGAAACCGGCGGGCGGGCACGGCCGCCCCGCAGCAGGCCGCCTCCGCATAGGGGCAGCGGGGTGCGAAGCTGCAGTCGTCGAGAACGGCACCGGCGGGCGGCAGGCCGGGAATGCCCGGCACAAGGCGGGGATCCTCCAGCCGCGGGCTGAGGCCGAGGAGGATTTTCGTATAGGGGTGGCGCGGCCGCGCCAGCACCACCGGCGTCGGCCCCTGCTCCACGATCTGGCCGGCGTACATGACGGCGAGGCTGTCGGCGAGATTGGCGAGGAGCGCCAGATTGTGGCTGACGTAGAGGACGGCGATCCGCGTCCGGTCCACGATGGAGCGCAGGAGCGCGGAGATGCGGGCCTGGGTGGTGACGTCGAGGCCGGTGGTCGGCTCGTCGAGGATCAGCACCTCCGGCTCGCAGCAGAGCGCGATGGCGAGCGCCACCCGCTGCTGCTGGCCGCCGCTGAATTGGAACGGATACTTCTTCAAGGCGACCGCCGGATCGGGGATGTCCACGAGCGTGAACAGCTCCAGCATCCGCCGCTTCAGCGCCGCGCCGGAGAGCCCGCGGTGGCGGCGTAGCGGCTGGGCGAGCTGGCGGCCGACCGTCATGGCCGGGTTGAGGGCGAGCGAGGCGCTCTGCGACACGTAGGAGACCCGGTTGCCCCAGAGCGCGCGGCGGGCGAGCGGGTCGAGGGCGAGCACGTCGGTGCCGGCAAGGAGCGAGCGGCCGGTCACCGTCTCGCTGCCCTGGCGGAAGCCGATCGCCGCCTTGGCGGTGGTGGACTTGCCGCAGCCGGATTCGCCGGCAAGGCCGAGGATCTTGCCGGGCTCCAGGGTGAGGTCCACCGACCAGACGGTCGGTGCCCGCTCCGGCCCGCCGTAGCGCACGGTGAGGCCGCGGATGGCGAGGCCGGCGGTCGGCGGATCGAAGGACCCGGCGGTGTCGGTCGGGTCGGCGGCGGGGCGCGGGTCGACGATGTCGAGCATCTGGATCAGGCTCCGTGTCCGCTGGCCGCGCCGGTGCGGCCGGTGAATTGGCGCACCACCGCGTCGGCCGTCAGGTTGAGGCCGATGGAGAGGCTTGCGATGGCGATGGCCGGCACGATGGCGACGAGCGGCGCCTTCTGCAGGGAGGACCGCGCCTCCTGGATCATCAGGCCCCAGTCCGCCTGGGGCGGCTGCACGCCGAGGCCGAGGAAGCTCAAGGTGGAGAGCGCGATGATCCCCCAGGTGATGCGGAGGGCGAAGTCGACCGACACCGGGCCGAGGATGTTCGGCAGGATCTCGCGGGTCACGACCGAGAGCGCCGCCTCGCCCCGCGCCTGGGCCGCCTGCACGTAATCCGCCTGGGTTTCGCCGAGCACCGCCCCGCGGATGACCCGGCTCGCCCCCGGCGCGTTGGTGAGCGCGATGGCGGCGACCAGCACAGGGGTCGACGGCCCGAAGGCGGCGACCAGGATGAGGATCTTCAGGAGCGCCGGCAGGCTCATCAGCAATTCGAAGAAGCGGCTGACGACGAGGTCGAACCAGCCGCCCTTGTAGGCCGCCACCAGGCTGAGCAGCCCCGCCGTCAGATAGGTGAGCACCACCGCCATCAGGGGGATCATCAGGATGCTCTGGCCGCCCCAGAGGAAGCGGCTGAACACGTCGCGGCCGAGATGGTCGGTGCCGAGGAGATGCACCATGCTCGGCGGCTGGTTGGACGGGGCGAGGTTCACCGCCGTCGGATCGAACGGCGCCAGCATCGGGCCGACCAGGATGAGGAGGAGGCTCGCCCCGGTGAGCGCCACGCCCACGCGGCCGTCGCGCGCGGCCAGCACCAGGCGCCACATCGGCACCCGGTCGGCGATCGGTCTCTCGGCAAGCACGAGCGACATGGGGGGAGCCCTCGGCGGATGGGCGGCGCCAGGGCGACGCCGCGTGTGGATCAGGCGGCGCGGAACCGCGCCTTGGGATTCAGCCAGAGCATGGCGAGGTCGACGGCGATGTTGATGACGACGATCACCACGGCGAACATCATGACGATGGCCTGGGTGGTGAAGACGTCACCGCTGCCGATGGAGGCGACGAGGAGCGCGCCGAGGCCGGGGAAGCCGAACAGGAAATCCACCACCACGACGCCGGAGACGGCGTAGACGAGGTTCACCCCGATCACGCTCATCAGCGGCAGGGCGGCGTTGCGGAACGCGTGGTCCCAGCTCACCTGCCGCTCGGAAAGGCCGCGCAGACGCGCCGCGTCCACATAGGGCGAGGCGAAGGCCTCGATCGCCGAGGCGCGCGCCACCCGGGCGATGTGCGGCATCAGGAGGAGCCCAATGGTGGCGGCCGGCAGCACGAAGGTCATCGCCCGCGCCCAGGCGTCGCCGAACGAGAAGGCCATGCCGGCCTGGGTCGGGAACCAGCCGAGCCAAACGACGAAGACGAGGTAGAGCGCGATGCCGATGAGGAATTCCGGCATGGAGGCGATCACCAGGAGCCCGGTGACGACCCGAAAGTCCGCCTTGCTGCCGGCCCGGAGCGCCAGCTGCACGCCGATCACGATGCCGGCGGCGACGCCGAACAGGGAGCCGAGGGCCGCGAGTGTGAGGCTGCGGTTGAGCCGGGTCAGCACGTCGTTCGAGACCGGGCGGCCGGTGACGATGGAATGGCCGAAGTCGCCGATCGCGAAGCGGGAGATCCAGTCCACGTAGCGGACGGCGACCGGCGCATCGAGCCCGTTCTTGGCGACGAAATCGGCGATCTGGGCGGCGGAGACCTCGCGGCCGAGCACGCTGCGCGCCACGTCCTCCGGAGCCTTCAGGTTCATCAGCCCGAAGGTCACCATGGAGATCACGATCAGCGTCACCACGTTGGCGCCGAGGCGTGTGGCGATCGGCTTCAAAAGGCGCAGGCTCACGGGCCGTCCCCTCCGGGTCGCGCGCTTGTCGGTGCGCGGGCGGCCCACCCGTCCTGGCGGCCTCGACCATGGAGAGGACGATAGGTCGGGGCGGCGGCTCCCGACCATCGGCAATGAACTGAGCACTGTTCGGCCGCCCGCTGCCGCCGCCAGGGGCTCGGATGGCTATTTTAGCGCCAATGCGTGATCGATCCCGCGGCCTTGGCGGTTCGCGGACGACCCGCCGGCCACCTGCGGCCCCGACGCCGTCGTCAGCCGTTCAGCAGCGCCTTCTCCAGCATCATGTGGATGCCTTTGACGCCGTTCACGGTCTGGGTGACCCGAAGGTCGCCGGCGAGGCTGCAGAGCATGTAGGCGTCCTCGCGGCTGAGGCTGGTCCGCTCGGTGATGAGGGCGATCATGTCCCGGAGCGCGATCTTCGCGCAGGCATCAAGGCTGGCGTCGAGGCCCATGGTGATGAAGTGGGTGGGCGTCTCGGCGCGCGGGTGGGCGAGCGTCATGTCGTGCCGCACCACGAACTGGAAGGTGCCGGTCAGCGCCGTCTCGATGGCGGTGATGTTCACCTCCCCGTCGCCTTGCGCCCCGTGGCCGTCGCCGCAGGAAAACAGCGCGCCTTCCGTGAAGACCGGCAGGTAGAGCGTTGTGCCGGCGACCAGTTCCTTGCAGTCCAGGTTGCCGCCGTAGGGCTGCGGCGGCGCCGACGAGATGGCGCCCCAGGCCGGCGGCGGCGCGACGCCCATCACCCCGAAGAAGGGTCGGAGCGGCAGCTTCAGGCCCCAGGGCAAGGTGCCGGTCATGGTCTCCGCATCGAGCGGAATGAGCGTGAAGGTGATCCGGTCGAAGTCATGCGGCAAGGTGCCGGCGGTCGGCAGGATCAGGTTGAAGCCCCAGTCCTGGAAGAGCGTCACGTCGAGGATCCGCACCTCCAGCACCGACCCGGGCGTCGCCCCCTCCACAAAAACCGGCCCGGTGAGAATGTGCGGGCCGATCTTCTGCGGAACGTGCGCATGCACCTCCAGCACCTCCGGCGGGATGCGGAAGCCCTGCCCGCGGGGCAGGTACTGGGGCGCGCCCGTGACCGTGTCGATGGTCACCGTGGCGCCATCCGGCACCCTGAGCACGGGCGCAAGCCCCCCGTCGAAGTGGCCCCAGTGGCAGGTCTTCGCACCGGCGGAAAGATGAAAATCGGTCATGGGGGCTTTCGGCGAAATGGTCGGACTGACGGGCGCGGGCCGGCGACACCGCTGCCGCCAGCCGATGCAAGTCCGATGCCGGTTCGCTGACGCGGCCGCGCAAGAGCGCTTTCCGACCGGACGGAATCGTCAGGTCGACAAGAAATCGCTCCAGATACGGAGGCCTGGGGCAATCTCTCATCGATCAGGTCGTGCAACCTGATCGGAGGATGCTCTAGGTCGCGCCGCCCACCGGGACCGCGACGACCTCGCCGTCCTCCTTGGTGAAAGTCTCCGGCGGATTGTCCAGCAGGTCGAGGACCCGCTCGGACGGCCGGCAGAGACGGACGCCCTTGTCCGACACCACGATCGGGCGGTTGATCAGGATCGGGTGCTCCATCATGGCGTCGACGAGGGCCTCGTCGCTCAACGTGGGGTCCGCCAGACCGAGATCGGCGAAGGGCGTGCCCTTCTCGCGCAGCAGCGCGCGCGGCGTCAGTCCCATGCGGGCGATCAGGTCGACGAGCGTGTCCCGGCTCGGCGGGGTCTTCAGATACTCGATGACCACCGGTTCCTCGCCGCTGGCGCGGATCATCGCCAGCGTGTTGCGGGACGTGCCGCAGGCGGGGTTGTGGTAGATGGTGACGGTCAAGGGGTTCACTCCGCTGGGGTGGCAACCGGAATGGTCGTGGATTTCGGGGTCGCCAACAGCCAGCCTATCAGCCCGGCGGCGAGGAAGGCTCCGGCGAACTCGGCGAGGACGAACCCCGGAAGGTCGGCGGGACGGATGCCGGAAAAGGTGTCCGTCAGGCTGCGCGCGATGGCCACGGCCGGGTTCGCGAAGGACGTGGAGGCGGTGAACCAGTAGGCCGCCGTGATCGTCAGGCCGACGAGCACCGGAATCGCATCCGGCCGGAACCGGAGCCCCGCCAGGATGACGGTCACCAGGGTGAAGGTGGCCACGACCTCGGCGAACCATTGGGCGGCTCCCGTTCGGACGGTCGGGGAGACGGCGAGGACGGCGTGCTCGAACATCACATGGGCGACGACCGTGCCGGCGATGCCGCCGGCCACCTGAGCCGCCGCATAGGCAAGCCCCTCCGCCGCCGCCAGATCGCGCCGCGCCACGAACACCGCTGTGACGGCGGGATTGAAGTGCGCCCCGGAGATCGGCCCGAGGATGGTGATGAGGACCACCAGGATGGCGCCCGTCGGGATCGTGTTGCCGAGGAGCGCCAGGGCGACATCCTCGGTCAGGCGATCGGCCATGATGCCGGACCCGACCACCGTCGCGACGAGGATGGCGGTTCCGAGCGCCTCGGCGACCAGACGGCGACGAAGATCCGGACGGGCGGTCACGGAGCCGTCTCGGCCGTGCGGCCGATGTCGTCCAGCTTCTTCTGGAGCGACAGGCGGTCGAGGCTCGACACCGGCAGGCTGGTGAAGATGCCGATCCGGGTGTTGAGCTGGCGATAGGCGTCCGCGAAGGCGAGCGCCTTCTCGCTCTCGCTGCCTTCGACGGCGGCCGGGTCCGGAATGCCCCAGTGGGCCGTCATCGGCTGGCCGGGCCACACCGGACAGGTCTCCGCCGCCGCGTTGTCGCAGACGGTGAACACGAAGTGCATCTGCGGGGCGCCTTCCTCGGCGAACTCGTCCCAGTTCTTCGACCGCGCGAAGCTGGTGTCGTAGCCCGTCTGCTGCAGCAGGCGGATGGCGAACGGGTTGACCTCGCCCTTCGGCTGGCTCCCCGCGGAGAAGGCCCGGAAGCGGCCTTGACCGACCCTGTTGAGAATGGCCTCGGCCAGGATCGAGCGGGCCGAGTTGCCCGTGCAGAGGAAGAGAACGTTGAATTTGCCTTCGGACATCGGGCGCTCCTTCAGCAACCGCAGTCTGAGGTTGGCGGCGGGACGAGCCCGGCGCACACCTCCGGATGCCCACCGCAGCAGTCGGCGGTGAGAAACGTGATCAGGTCCCGCACGCGGTCGATCCGGACCGCATAGCGGATGTTGCGGCCTTCCCGCCGCGCGGTGACGAGGCCCGCCCGCTCCAGCGTGGCGAGATGAAAAGACATGGCCGTCGGCGCCACGGCGAGTTCGGCGGCGATCTCACCGGACGGCAAGCCGTCCGGACCGGTTCGGATCAGCAACCGGAAGGCGTCGAGGCGGACCTGATGCCCGAGGGCGATGAAGGCGGGAACGGCCTGGATGTCACTGAGCATGCGATACTGCAAACATCCTTGCAGTGTCACAGTCAAGGCCCCCTGCGGACGGTCGCTTTCCGTTTCGAGCAATGCGTTGGTGCGCGGCGGCGGCAGGCCGGCGGCCGCCGCACCCGCGCGTGGGCCAGCCGGTCAAGTCTGGCGCCAGCCTATGCGCCACCAGGTCCGCCAACCGATAGCGTCGCCGTCCCGTAGCGGCCGGATCGGGGACTGCCCTCAGTCGACACCGGCGCAAACGAATGTCTCTTTGTGAATTCTTCGAACTCGCGCGTGGCCCCTTCGATGCGTTCTGGCCGAACAATCCTGATCCTGGCGTTCGTCATCGCCGCAACGGCTACGACGGTGCTCGGCGCGCGCCTGGTGGCGTCCACCCTCTACTGGTCCCGTCACCAGGACGCCCCGATCGAAACGTGGATGACGGTCGGCATGGTGTCGCGGTCGTACGACGTTCCGCGGTCCGTCGTCGCCGAGGCGGTCGGCGTTCCGGACGGCACGGGTGACCGACGGCCGCTGGCGGAGATCGCGTCCGGCCAGGGCATCGCACCCGACGATCTGATCGCTCGCGTCAACGCCGCGATCGCCGACCATCGGGCGGCGGACGCGAAAAGGACCGGGAGCGAGCCATGATCGACCAGCTCATGGCGGCGGTCGGCGCCTGGGGGGCGCCCGCCCTCTCGGTCATCCTGGCGATCAACTGCCTCGGCCTGCCGTTCCCGACGTCGCTCCTGCTCCTGGCGGTCGGCGCGATCGCCGCCGACGGCGGGCTCTCGGCCACATCCGTTCTGGCCTGGGGCATCGGCGGCGCGGTGGCGGGCGATCAGGCGGGCTACTGGGCCGGCCGTGTGGGCGGACGCGGCGCGATCCGCGCGGTCTCGGCGCGGTTCCATCTCGGTGCGGCGCTCGCCCGGGCCGAGGCGGTCTCCGAACGCTGGGGCGCGGTCGGCGTCTTCCTCACCCGCTGGCTGCTGAGCCCGGTCGGCCCCTACGTGAACCTCGTCGCCGGCGTCGGGCGCATGCCCTGGACGCTCTTCACCGTCTGGGGCCTCCTCGGCGAAGTTATCTGGGTGGCCCTCTACACCGGCCTCGGCTATGCCTTCGCCGACAGCATCCCCGCCGCCGCGGACCTCCTCGGCACCGCGACCTGGTTCCTCCTCGCCGCCGCCGCAACCGCCGCCCTCGGCTGGACGCTGCTCCGCCACCGCCCCAGACACGCCGACGCCCACTCGCCAGGCGCGCCGCGGCCGTAAGCCGATGCGATCACACAGCCGCCTCAGAGGCGGTGGGTTTCCGACGGATGGTTGTGTGGTTTGGAGAATTTGGTGGGCGCGACAGGGATCGAACCTGTGACCCGCTGATTAAGAGTCAGCTGCTCTACCGACTGAGCTACGCGCCCGTCCAGGGCCGGCGGCGAGGCGCCGTCCCGTTGGGATGGCGGGCTTATAGCCGGGGGCGCGGCGGGCCGCAACCCCCTTCTTGCACGGAACCGTCATTTTCGGGCTAGACGCCTGAACAAAAACGATTTTCTCGCCCGTCAGCAGCCCCTCAGACCGCCACGGCCTGAGGGTTCACCCGGCCGCGGTTGCCGCCGAGCTTGTTGACGGCGGCCACATAGGCCTTGGCGGAGGCCACCAGCGTGTCGGTGTCGGCGGCGCGGCCGGTGACCTGGCGGCCGTGCTCCTCCAGCCGCACGGCCACGTCGGCCTGGGCGTCGGTGCCCTCCGTGACGGCGCTCACCTGGTAGAGGCGCAGCGTCGCCTCGTGGGGCACGATGGCCTTGATGGCGTTGAAGGTGGCGTCCACCGGGCCGTCGCCGTTGGCCATCTTGGTCACGTGGCTGCCGCCCACGTCGAGCGTGATGGTGGCGGTCTGCGGGCCCGCCGTGCCGGCGATCACCGTGAGGGCGATCACCTTGATGCCCTCGCCGGCCGCCTGCAGCTCGTCGGAGACCAGCGCCTCGATGTCCTCGTCGAACACCTGCTTCTTCTTGTCGGCGAGGTCCTTGAAGCGCCGGAAGGCGTCCTCGATGGCGTTGTCGCCGAGGGTGAAGCCCAGGTCCTTCAGCTTCTCCTTGAAGGCGTGCCGGCCCGAGTGCTTGCCCATGACGAGCGAGGTGGACTTCACGCCCACGTCCTCCGGCCGCATGATCTCGTAGGTCTCCGCGTTCTTCAGCATGCCGTCCTGATGGATGCCGCTCTCGTGGGCGAAGGCGTTCTGGCCGACGATCGCCTTGTTGTACTGCACCGGGAAGGCGGAAGCGCTGGAGACCAGCTTGGAGGCCTTCACCAGCATCTGCGACTTCACGCCCGTCACGAAGGGCAGCACGTCGCCGCGGGTGCGGATGGCCATCACCACCTCCTCCAGCGCCGCGTTGCCGGCCCGCTCGCCGAGGCCGTTGATGGTGCACTCGATCTGCCGGGCGCCAGCGCGGATGCCGGCCAGCGAATTGGCGACCGCCATGCCGAGGTCGTCGTGGCAGTGGGTGGAGAACACCGCCTTGTCGGCGTTCGGCACCCGGTCGAGCAGCATGCGGATCAGGGCGTAGTATTCCTCCGGCACGGAATAGCCCACCGTGTCCGGGATGTTGATGGTGGTGGCACCGGCCTTGATCGCCGCCTCCACGCAGCGGCAGAGGAAGTCGTGCTCGGTGCGCGAGCCGTCCTCGGCGGACCATTCCACGTCGTCGGTCCACTGGCGGGCGCGGGTGACCGAGCTGATCACCTTCTCGTACACCGCCTCCGGCTCCAGCTGCAGCTTGTACTTCATGTGGAGCGGCGAGGTGGAGATGAAGGTGTGGATGCGCTTGGCATGGGCGTGGCGCAGCGCCTCGCCGGCCCGGTCGATGTCGTTGGCCGACGCGCGGGCGAGGCCGCACACCACGGCGCGCTTCAGGCGCTTGGCGATCTCCGACACGGCCTCGAAGTCGCCGTTGGAGGCGATCGGAAAGCCCGCCTCGATCACGTCCACGCCCATCTCGTCCAGGAGCTCGGCCACCTGCAGCTTCTCGTCGAGGGTCATCGACGCGCCAGGGGACTGCTCGCCGTCCCGCAGCGTCGTGTCGAAGATCACGATGCGGTCCTTGGGCGAGGCGGCGGCTACGGTATCGGTCATCTCGGTCGTCCTTCGGAAGCATGTCGAACCCGGAGCCGGCCACCCGTTCAGGGCTTGGCGCTGCGGCATCGGCGGGCGAACAGGTGTCGTCCCGGGAGGGATCCCCTCCCCTTGTGGCGCATCGTCCCCTGAGAGCCCGGCCCGTGACAAGGCCAGCCGACGCTCAGGGGCGGCTAAGGAGAAGCGGGAGCGGAAGAAGGCCGGAGAGCGAACGGACGAGCGACGACGCCATGGCGTCGGCTTCGGCCGGCAGGGTGTGCCGTCCGGCGGTCGATGCGATCGGATGAGCCGCGATCGTCATGGGGACCAGTCTCGTCTCGTGCAGCTAGCCGCCATCGCGGGCGGGCGCCGGTTCGTCAGGTGGGTTTCATGCCCCATCGGGCCGGCGAATGCAAGGCGTCGGCGCGGCGGACGGTCGCGCCGCGGGCGATTTCCTGGAACACGCGCGCCGGTCCGGCGGTTCTCACCCCGAGCGGAAGCGGAACCGCCGCCGCCACCACGGGGACACGGGGATCAGACCATGCTGAAGTGGGCCATCATCTTTCTCGTCATCTCGCTGGTCGCCGGCGCGCTCGGCTTCAGCGGCATCTCCTCGGCGGCCGGCCGGATCGCCAAGATCCTGTTCGCGGTCTTCCTGGCGATCTTCGTCATTCTGCTGATCCTGGCGATCACCGCCGGCGAGATCATCTTCTGACCGGCGCCAGCGTCAGATCAGCAGTTCGCCGCGGGCCACAAGCACCGCCTCGCCGCTGATGCGGCCGCCGTGCAGGCGGCCCTTCTCCACCACCAGCTCCAGCTCGATCCGGCTCGGGCGGCCCATGGCGTAGCCCTGCTCGATCACCACGGTCTTCTCGCCGTCCGGGGCGCCGTCGAAGCGCATCAGGACGCCGGCGAAGCAGGCGGCGGCGGAGCCGGTGGCCGGGTCCTCGCCGATGCCGAGGTCGGGCGCGAACATGCGGGCGTGGAAGTCGCCGTCCTGGTGCACGCACTCGCGGGTGTAGGTGAAGACATTCACGCCCTCGCCGCCGAAGCCGCCGAGCCAGTGACGGGGCTCCAGGCGGATGTCGTCAAGCGACGCCCGGTCGCGGATCGGCACGAACACGAACGGATTGCCGACCGAGAACACCGTCGGCACGTGGTTCTCAAAGCCGATGTCCTGGCGGTTGAGCCCGAGCGCGGAGGCGGCGAGGCCCACGTCGCCGCGGAAGGGGTGTTCCTCCGGCAGCTTCGGCACGTCGAACATGGCCCGGCCGACCTTGCCGGGCGAGAGCACGACGCCGCAGCGCACGATCCCGATGTTCTCCTCCAGCACCACCATGGCCTCGGTGGTGCGGCTGATCTCGCCCATGCGCTCGGCGGCAAGCAGCACGGCCGTTCCGACGGTCGGATGGCCGGCGAAGGGCAGCTCGACTCCCGGGGTGAAGATGCGGACCTTGGCGGTCAGCCCTGGCCGCGGCGGCGGCAGCACGAACACCGTCTCGGAAAGGTTGAACTCCCGGGCGATCGCCTGCATGGCGTCGGTGTCGAGGCCTTCGCAGTCGAGCACCACCGCCAGCGGATTGCCGGCGAGCGCACGGTTGGTGAAGACGTCCAGAATTGCGTATCGGCGCGCCAAGCGTGTCATCCTCGGGTCGATCGGCCCGCCGGTCGGACAGGCCCCTCCGTGCGAACGATAGGACAGATCGGCCTCTCGGAGCTACCATCGAATGCCGCAGCCGTCGAACGCGGTTGCCGAGCCGTCACCGGTCGTCGGCACGAACGGCCGGACGGCACCCGGCGCAACCATGACCTGGCTCCCGCAAGGCCGGTCGATGGGAACGGACGCGGCGGCAGCGGAATTTTCGTCCCGAAGCGCGCGTTTGCCACAGGTCCGCCGTCGATCGGGTGGAGGCTTGCGGCCGACGGATGCGCGGGACACCCTCGGCATCCGGCCTCGGCGCGGCATGCGCGGCGGACGACAACCGGCGATGGCCGTCACGCCGGGCGGACCGCGAATCGGGCGGACGGCAGATTTGGGAGGACACCATGCAGCGCCTGAAGACCTTCGCGGCGGCCGTCATGATCGTCGTCACGGCGGCGACCGGCACGCTCGCCACCGCGACGCCCGCCGATGCCCGCGACCGGCATCGCCATCACCGGGGCGACGTGGCGGCCGGTGCCGCACTCGGCCTCCTCGGCGGCGTCATCCTCGGCGGAGCCCTGGCGGGGCCGCGCTACAGCTACGGCGCGCCGGCCTATGGCTACGGCCCGGTCTACGCCCCGCCGCCGGTCTACTACCGCCGTGCACCGCGCTATCTGCCGCCGCCGGTCTATGCGGTGCCCCGCCACTATGGCGAGCGGCGCGTCTACCGCTCGCCGCGCTACGTGGAGCGGCGCTACGGCGCCCGCTCGGCCCACGTGGACTGGTGCCATTCCCGCTACCGGTCCTATCGGGCCGCCGACAACAGCTGGGTCGACTACAGCGGCCGCATCCGCAACTGCCGCTCGCCCTACGGCTCCTGATCCGCGCGGCGACGGACGGCCGTTTCAGCCGCCGAGCACGTGGCGGGCGTGGAGGTGCGCGTAGCCGGGCGACGCGTCGGTGAGCTCCGACGCGGCGCGCACCACCACGAGCCCGTCGAGTTCGGGCTCGGTCTCCCGGGCCGAATGCGCCGTGATCCGCTCCACCAGCGCGTCGGCCGGTTCGGCGAAGCGGAAGATGCGGCCGACCGACACGCGCGGCCCGTCGAACGCCACCAGCATACCGGCGACCGTCGCCTCGGCGGCGCCAAGGCCGGTCTCCTCGGCCAGTTCCTTCTCGATGGAGCCGACGAGGTTCACCCGTCCGTCGGCCGTCACGTCGCCCGGCTCCAGGTTGCCGCCGGGGGGATAGATCTTGCCGGCGTTCGCCGTGTGGCGCCCCATCAGCCCGTAGATGAGCGCCCCGTCGGACGACAGAATCAGCGCCGAGCCGAAGAGGTTGCGGATGCCGAACTCCGGAAAGCCCCAGTCCCGCCACGCCAGATAGTCCGCGAAGGCGCCTTCCTGCGCGGTGCCGGTCAGCACGCCGTCGACGACTGTCAGCCCGCCCTCGCGCACCGGCGCCACCGCGGCCAGCACCCGGCCGTTCCAGAGCCGTGGGTTCTCGGCCAGCACCTTTGCCCAATAGGCGTCGATCCGCGGCCGTGCCTCGGGCGGGATCGCCCAGGCGCCGGGCACCACGGTGACATGGACATCGGTGATGGGACGGATCATCGCGGGCGGCCTCGGCGGCAACGGGAAAGCGGCGGGCAGCGAGGCTCGGCGCGGGATCCGCCAGCGATCCCGCACTGCACACAAGCTGTCAAGCGACGGCGGACGGCGCGGCGCGTCGGTCCGCTGCCAAGATGAATGCATTTCCTGTGATGTTCCCGCCCCGGACGATGGGCGCCCCCTCGCCTTCCTGCCGACCAAGGCGCACTGTTTCGCAAGGCGAATCAGGGGAATGCGCGATGGCCACGTGGACGTCCGGCTACGTTGCGGAGATCAGTTACACCCAGGGCTTCTATCGCGAACTGGCACCGACGCTGCTCCGGTTCGTGGCCCTCTCCAAGGCGATGCGGGCGCGCGGTGCCGATGAGCCCCTCTCCTATTGCGAGCTCGGCTGCGGCCAGGGCTTCTCGGTCAACGTGCTGGCGGCGGCCAATCCGCACATCACCTTCCACGCCACCGACTTCAACCCGACCCATGTGGCCGGCGCGCGCGCGCTGGCGGCCGCGGCCGGCACGGAGAACCTCACCGTCTACGACGACGCTTTCGCCGAACTCCTCGTCCGCGACAGCCTGCCGTCGTTCGACATCATCGCTCTCCACGGCATCTGGTCGTGGATCAGCGACGAGAACCGGCGCGTCATCGCGGCCTTCATCAAGGCGCACCTGAAGGTCGGCGGCCTCGTCTACATCTCCTACAACGCCCTTCCCGGATGGGCATCCGGCATGCCGCTTCGGCGCCTGCTCGTCGACCACGCCGGCGCCGCCACCGGGCCGATCGACAAGCGGATCGACGCCGCCCTCGCCTTCTCCGAGCGGATCCGGGGCGCGAACTCCGCCTATTTCCGGGCCAATCCCGGCGTCGGCGACCGGCTCGACCGGATGAAGAACGCCAGCCGCAACTATCTCGCCCACGAGCACCTCAACAAGGACTGGCAGCCCTTCTACCACGCCGACGTGGCGGCCGACCTCGACGAGGCCAAGCTCACCTTCGTGGGCTCCACGTCCGTGCTCGACCACGTGGACAACATCAGCCTCAGCCAGCCCCAGCGCGACCTCCTGGCGGACGTCTCGCACCCGGCGCTCCGCGAGACCGTGCGCGACTTCCTGATCAACCAGCAGTTCCGCCGCGACATGTTCCAGAAGGGACCGGTCGCCCTGTCGCCGCTCGACCTGCAGGACGACTGGGCCGACCAGCGCTTCGCCCTCACGGTGCGCCGGGCCGACGTCAACATGCAGGTGGACGGCACCGCCGGCCGGATGGGGCTCCTGCCGGAGGTCTACGGCCCGATCCTCGACGCCTTCGCGGACGGCCCGCGCACCGTCCGCCAGATCGCCAACGACCCGGCGATCGCCGGCCTCGGCTGGTCGCGCCTGCGGCAGGCGATCACCGTCCTCATCGGCAGTGACCAGATGCATCCCTGCCTGCCCGAAGCCGGCGACGCGGTGCGCGCCGTCCGCACCCGGGCGTTCAACCGCGCCGTCATGCTGAAGGCCCGAACGAGCGCCGAACTCACCCACCTCGCCTCGCCCGTCATCGGCAGCGGCGTGCCGGTCGACCGCTTCGGCCAGCTCTTCCTCCTCGCCGAGGCGGAGAACGCGCCCGACCCCGTGCGCTTCGCCGCCGCCACCCTGGAGGCGCTCGGCCAGCGCGTGGTGAAGGAAGGCCGCCGGCTGGAGGACCCGGAGGAGCATATCGCGGAATTCCGCGCCCAGTTCGAGACCTTCAACACCCGCCGTCGCCCGCTGCTCGCCCAGCTCGGCATCGCCTGACGGGCAGCAGTCCGCCCCTGGCGCGCGCCGCCGCCCTCTTGCCTCCCCGGGTTCCCGCGCCTAAACCACCGGCCGACCCATCACCGCCGGAGCCGCCATGCGCCAGTACCAGGTTGAGATCCGCGCCGACCGCGAGGAATCCGAGCGCATCGCCCGTCTGCTCGACGGCGCACTGGAGGACGAAGGCGCGCCCGTCTCCTGGTTCGAGACCCCGGACGGCTGGGCGGTGAACGCCTGGATCTTCGGCGACGATGCGGAGAGCGTGCGCGAGCGGGTGCTCGACATCCTCGGCGCGGACGGGTTCGGCGCTCCGGTCAGCGTCATCGAAACCCCCGACGAAGACTGGGTGAAGCTGTCGCTCGAAGGCCTGAAACCGGTGGTGGCCGGCCGCTTCGTCGTCCACGGCGCCCACGACCGGAAGAAGCTCCCCGCCGGCCTGATCGGCCTGGAGATCGAGGCGGCCCAGGCTTTCGGCACCGGCCATCACCCCACGACCTGGGGCTGCCTCGTCGCCCTCTCCCGGCTCTTGCCGACCTACCGCTTCCCGCGGGTCCTCGACCTCGGCACCGGCACAGGCGTCCTTGCCATCGCGGTCGCCCGGATGACCCGCCGCCCGGTCATCGCCAGCGACATCGACCCGATCTCGGTGTCGACCGCCGCCGAGAACGCCCGCCTCAACGGCGTGCCGTCGCTCGTGACCGCCGTGACCGCCGCCGGCCTCGACCATGCGGCGCTCCGCGGCACCTTCGACCTCGTGGTCGCCAACATCCTCGCCGACCCGCTGAAGGCCCTTGCCCCGAAGGTGTTCGCCCACACCGCGCCCGGCGCCGTCGTGGTGCTCTCCGGCATCCTCTCCACCCAGGCCCCCGCCGTCCTCGCCACCTACCGGTCCGCCGGCTTCACCCGGCTCTTCACCGTGCCGAAGGAAGGCTGGACGACGCTGGTGCTGGAGCGTCGGGGCTGACGGGCCCTGGTACGGGAAAGCGCGCGCGCCTTGACGCCCCGCCCGTCTGACCGTCACATCCTCCCTTCGCACCCGCCCGGAGCCCGGCCCATGTTCCAGACCTTCGACACCCTGAGCGATCCGTCCACCGGTCCGGCGCGGCTGGCGCTGCTGCGCGCGGAACTCGTCCGGCGGGGGCTCGATGGCTTCCTGGTGCCGCTCGCCGACGAACACCAGGGCGAATACATCCCCGCCGCGGCCCGGCGGCTCGCCTGGCTCACCGGCTTCACCGGGTCGGCGGGGCTCGCCGTGGTCATGACGGACGAGGCGGCCATTTTCGTCGACGGCCGCTACACGGTGCAGGTGCGCGCCCAGGTGGACACCGGCGTCTTCACGCCCCGGCACCTGATGGACGAGCCGCCGTCCGCCTTCCTGAAGGCCACCGTGAAACCAGGCAACCGGATCGGCTTCGACCCCTGGCTGCACACCGCCGCCGAGGTCGAGCGGCTGGAGAAGGCGCTCGCCGGCACCGGCGCCACCCTGGAGCCGGTCGACGGCAACCCCGTGGACGCGGTGTGGGAGGATCGCCCGGCACCGCCGCTCGGCGCGGTCACGCTCTTTCCCGACGCCATCGCGGGCGATAGCCGCGACGCCAAGATCGCCCGGATCGCGGCGGCCGTCACCGAGGCCGGCACCGATGCCGCGGTGCTCACCCAGCCGGACTCCATCGCCTGGCTCCTCAACATCCGCGGCGCCGACGTGCCGCACACGCCGCTGCCGCTCTCCTTCGCCCTGGTGCCGAAGGAGGGCAAGCCGTCGCTCTTCATCGACGGGCGCAAGCTCTCCAACGAGGTTCGCCACACGCTCGCCGACGCGGCGGAGCTCTTCGAGCCGATCGCCTTCGAGGCGGCGCTCGAGAAGCTTGGCCGGGCGAACGCCCGCGTGCTCGTCGACCGCGCCACCGCCGCCGCCCGCATCGCCACGCTCCTCGCGTCGACCGGCGGCACGGTCGTGGACGGGCGCGATCCGGTGGTGCTGCCGAAGGCGCGCAAGAGCGCCGCCGAACTGGCCGCCACCCGCGGCGCCCACAAGCGCGACGCGGTCGCCTTCACCCGCTTCCTCGCCTGGTTCGACCGGGAGGCGCCGAAGGGCGGGCTCGACGAGATCGCGGCCGCCAAGGCGCTGGAGGCCTTTCGCGCCGAAACGGGCGCGCTGAAGGACATCTCCTTCGAGACCATCTCGGGCGCCGGCCCCAACGCCGCCCTCCCACACTACCGCGTCTCCACCGCCACCAACCGGCCGATCCGCACCGGCGAGATCTATCTGGTGGACAGCGGCGCCCAGTACGAGGACGGCACCACGGACATCACCCGCACCCTGGTGGTCGGCGTGCCGACCGCCGAGATGCGGGACCGGAACACCCGCGTGCTCAAGGGCCACATCCGCATCGCCCGGGCGCGCTTTCCGAAGGGCACCACCGGCGCGCATCTGGACATCCTCGCCCGCCAGGCGCTCTGGGACGCCGGCCTCGATTTCGACCACGGCACCGGCCACGGCGTCGGCGTCTACCTCTCGGTGCACGAAGGGCCGCAGCGCATCTCCAAGACCGGGGGCGTGCCACTGGAGCCGGGCATGATTCTTTCCAACGAACCGGGCTTCTACAAGGAAGGCGCGTTCGGCATCCGAATCGAGAACCTGATCGTCGTCACCGAGCCGACCGCGATCGACGGCGGCGACCGGCCCATGATGGCGTTCGAGACCATCACCTTCGCGCCAATCGACCGGCGGCTGATCGAGCCCGCCCTCCTCAGCCCCGAAGAGCGCGCCTGGCTCGACGCCTACCACGCGGACGTGCGGGCGGTGGTGGCGCCGCACCTGTCCGGCGACGATCTCGCCTTCCTCACGGCCGCCACCGAGCCGCTCTGAGCGCCTCCAATCCGTCCCCATCCTCGCACGGCAACGGAGCCTTGGCGCCGCCAAGACGCGGCGGACTCATGGCAATACAACCAAGGATCGACGCGTAAGATTCGGTAACAAACCTTGATTGGCAGTGGCGTAACCGGCGTGGTTTAAGGCCGTTGTGAGTTCATGGGCCTCGCATGGGGGTCCTTCGGAAATCTGGGCCGACGGAAAGCCCACGGCACGCGCCGAACTGCAACGGGAGGGAATCCCGGTCACCCGCCGCGGGGGCGGCGGGTGGCGCATCATCCCAACCGGCCGCCGGGCGTATTTCCGGTGGTCGGGAATGCCCGGTCCGGGCGGCGCCATGACGAGAAGACAGACCCTTCGATGCGTAACCTCCTCGGCAAGCAGACCACACTGTCCCGTCGCGTAACCTTGACGGGCGTTGGCGTTCACTCTGGCAAGCCGGCCACCATAATCCTCTCTCCCGCCGAGGCCGACCGCGGCATCGTGTTCGTGCGCACCGGCACGGACGGTGCCGAGGTGGAGATCCCGGCGCGGTACGACACGGTGGTCGCCACGGAACTCTGCACCGTGATCGGTGCCGAGGGACACTCCGTCGCCACCATCGAACACCTGATGGCGGCCTTCGCCGCCCAGGGCGTCGACAACGCGATCGTGGAGATCGACGGCCCCGAGATGCCGATCATGGACGGCTGCGCCGCCGCTTTCCTGGCCGCCCTGCAGGAGGCCCGTCTGGTCGCCCTCAAGGCACCGCGCAAGGCCATCCGGATCCTGAAGCCGGTCCGCGTGGAGCAGGGCGACGCCTATGCGGAGCTGCTGCCCTACGACGGCACCCGCTACGACGTCACCATCGACTTCCAGGACCCGCTGATCGGCCGCCAGTCCTATGTGCTGGACCTTGCAGCCGCCACCTTCCGGCGCGAGATCGCCCGGGCCCGCACCTTCGGCTTCATGCGCGACGTGGAGAAGCTCTGGACCATGGGCTTCGCCCTCGGGTCCTCGCTGGAGAACTCCGTGGCGATCGGCGACGACCGCATCCTCAACCCGGAAGGTCTTCGCTTCTCCGACGAGTTCGTCCGCCACAAGACGCTCGACGCGGTGGGCGACCTTGCGCTCGCGGGCCGGCCCTTCATCGGCCACTTCCGCTCCTACAAGGGCGGTCACCGCATGAACTGGCTGGTGCTGAAGGCCCTGTTCGCGGACGAAACCGCCTACGAGGTGGTGGGCGAGCAGCGCACCGTGGAGACCGCCGGCGGTCTTTCCGTCGCGGCGCCCGCACTCGGCCCCGCCAAGGCCTGAAACGCCCCGATCACGACCGTCCGCGGCGCCAGCGCCTCGGACGTCCCGGCCGTTCGCCCCATCGCGCAAAGGCCTGATTTCCCGATCCTTGCCGCCGCCCCGCCTTAATCTTCCCCGAAGAGGGGCGGTCCGTAGCGCATGGGCGAACTTTGCGCTAGAACCGCTCCGGTTCAAGCAACGGGCCGGCGGCGAGTCTCTCCAATGCGGCGACTCGCTCCTTTCCGCCATGGGGTCTTCATGAGGCAGTCGTTCCTTCGTTCCGCCGTGGTCGCCGTCGCTCTGGCGAGCCTTACCGGTCTCACCGCATGCTCCGGCGACGACCCGCTGGAGCCCTTCGTGGAGATCCCGGCCGAGAAGCTCTACAACGAGGGCATCTTCTATCTGAAGGAAGGCAGCTACAGCCTGGCGACCGAGCGTTTCGACGAGGTCGACAAGCAGCACCCCTATTCGGAATGGGCGCGCAAGGCGCTCATCATGTCGGCCTACACCAACTACACGCGCGGCTCCTACGACGACGCCATCATCTCGGCGCGTCGCTACGTGACGCTCTACCCGGGTTCGGAGGACGCGGCCTACGCCCAGTTCCTGGTCGGCCAGTCCTACTTCAACCAGATGCCGGACGTGACCCGCGACCAGGCCCAGACCAACAAGGCCCTGGAGGCGATGACCGAACTGGTCCAGCGCTATCCGGAAAGCCCCTACGCGGCCGAAGGCCAGAAGAAGATCGACATCGCCCGCGACCAGTTGGCCGCCAAGGAGATGGAGACCGGGCGCTATTACCTGAACCGGCGCGAGTACATCGGCGCGATCAACCGCTTCAAGACGGTGGTCACCAACTACCAGACCACGCGCCATGTGGAAGAGGCCCTGATGCGCCTGACCGAGGCCTACTTCTCGCTGGGCGTGGTCAACGAGGCGCAGACCGCCGCGGCCGTGCTTGGCCACAACTATCCGGAAAGCCGCTGGTACAAGGACGCCTACGTGCTCCTGCAGACCAACGGCCTGGAACCGCGCGAGGAAGGGACGTCCTGGATCTCCAAGGCGTTCAAGACGGTCCTCGGCTGACGGCGCGAGGGGGGCTGCCGGGCGCATGCTGCAGTCGCTGGCGATTCGCGACATCGTCCTGATCGAGCGCCTGGAGATCGACTTCGCGCGCGGCCTCACCGTGCTGACCGGCGAGACCGGCGCCGGCAAGTCCATCCTGCTCGACGCCCTGTCGCTCGCCCTCGGCGGGCGCGGCGACGCCGGCCTCGTGCGCCACGGTGCCGACCAGGGCCAGGTCACCGCCGTGTTCGACCTGCCGGCCAAGCACCCCGCCCGTGCGATCCTCCGCGACAACGACATCGACGACGACGGCGACCTGATCCTCCGCCGGGTGCAGACCGCCGACGGCCGCACCCGCGCCTTCGCCAACGATCAGGCGGTGAGCGCCAGTCTCCTCCGCCAGATCGGCGCCCGGCTGGTGGAGATCCACGGCCAGCACGACGACCGCGCCCTTATCGACCCGGCGAGCCACCGCGCCCTCATCGACGCCTTCGGCGGCCTGGAGCCCCAGGTCGCGGCGGTCGCCACCGCTTACAGGGCCTGGCGGACGGCGGAGAAGTCCCTCGCCGAGCTCACGGCCCGGATCGAGGCCGCCCGCCGGGAGGCCGACTATCTCCGCGCCGCCGTGGAAGACTTGACGAAGCTCGCGCCGGCCGTCGGCGAGGAGACCGAACTCGCCGAGGCGCGCCAGACCATGATGCGGGCCGAGAAGGTGATGGGCGACCTTCGCGAGGCCTACGAGCAGCTGAACGGCACCGGCTCGCCGATCCCGGAGCTTGCCGCCCTCCTCCGCCGGCTGGAGCGCAAGACCGAGCTCGCCGCCATGGTGGAGCGGCCGATCGCCGTCCTCTCCGCCGCCCTCGACAACCTGGAGGAGGCGCGGCTGGAGTTCGAGGCGACTCTCCGCGCCGCCGACTACGACCCCGCCACCCTGGAGCGCACCGAGGAGCGGCTGTTCGCCCTCCGGGCGGCCGCGCGCAAGTACTCGGTGATGCCGGACGACCTTCCCGCGGTTGCCGCCCGCATGGCCGCGGACCTTGCCGACCTCGACGCCGGCGAGGACAAGCTCACCGCCCTCGTGAAGGAGAGCGCCACCGCCCGCGCGGCCTTCGACGTGGCGTCCGAGGAGCTCACCAAGCGCCGTCACGTGACCGCCCGGCATCTGGAGGCCGCCGTCGCCGCCGAACTGCCGGCCCTGAAGCTGGAGCGCGCCCGCTTCATCGTGGAGATTACCTCCGACCGGGAGGCCCGCACCGCCGACGGCGTAGACACCCTGGAGTTCTGGGTGCAGACCAACCCGGGCACCCGTCCCGGCCCGATGATGAAGGTGGCGTCCGGCGGCGAGCTTTCGCGCTTCCTCCTCGCCCTCAAGGTGTCGCTCGCCGACAAGGGCTCGGCGCCCACCCTCGTGTTCGACGAGATCGACACGGGCGTCGGCGGCGCCGTGGCGGAGGCCATCGGCACCCGCCTCGCCCGCCTGTCGGAAACCGTGCAGGTGCTCTCCGTCACCCACGCCCCGCAGGTCGCCGCCCGGGCCATGAGCCATCTCCTGATCGCCAAGGAGGCCGTCGACGACGGCGCCCGCGTGACCACCCGCGTCTCCCCACTCGACCGCCCCCACCGCCGCGAAGAGATCGCCCGCATGCTCGCCGGCAGCCGCATCACCGAGGAGGCCAGGAAGGCGGCGGAGAAGCTGATGGCGGGGGAGTGAGGTGTGCGGCCTGACGCCGACGACGGCAGGCCTTAGTGCCGACCAGGACAATGCGTGGGTGGTCCGCCTTCGCGGACCATGACGGTGAATGGCGAGACAAGGCGGACCGCTGCATGCCCGCCAGATCCGCGACAACCGTCGCCCATGCCTCGCAAGATCAGATCACACCACCCCACCCAACCCGCCAACCGTCATGGTCCGCGAAGGCGGACCACCCACGCAATGCGCCATATCAGCCCTCAGGCCCCTCCCCTCACCCCTGTTTGCGCTCCCTCAATGCCCCCGCGTCCGTCATGCTCTACTCACCCCTCATGACCGACCTTTTCGCCTTCGGCCTAGCCGTCCTCGCCCTCCTCGCCACGCCCGGCCCCACCAACACGCTCCTGGCCGCCTCGGGCGCGAGCGTCGGCCTGCGCCGCTCGCTGCGCCTGGTGCCGGTCGAACTCACCGCCTATGCGATGTCGATCGGCGGCCTCACCGTCGGGCTCGGCCCCACGGTCGGCGCCGAACCGGGCCTTCAGACGGGGCTGCGGCTCGCCGCCGGCGCCTGGCTCGCCTGGTGCGCCGTGCGGCTCTGGCGCGAGGCGGGCGGGCGCTTCGAAGGCGCGCGGAAACCGATCGGGCCTCAACGCATCTTCGTCACCACACTCCTCAACCCGAAAGCACTCGTCTTCGCCTTCGTGATCATGCCGCAACCGCCGTCCGTCGCCCACGCGGCCCTCTTCGCCGTGCTGGTCGCCGCCGTCGCTCTCGGCTGGGCGGCGCTCGGTGCCGCGATGGCCGCAGGCGCCGGCGGGCGGGCCTCCCCAACCCGGATCTACCGCCTGTCAGCCGTCCTCCTCGGCCTCTTCGCGTCGCTCCTAGCCGGATCGACCATGGCGGCGGCTGTCCTCTGACAGACGACGCGGGCAGCCCCGAAGGGTCGGACCCTTGCGACCGCAGGCCGGTGCTCCACCCTTGAGATCGGCCCGCGTCCGGTGTCGAATGCCGGCCGGAATCGCGTTGGTTGATCGAGGTGCCCCGTGTCGGACCAGTCCCTTGCCCTGAAGCCCGTGGAGAGCCTGACGCTGGAGGAAGCGCAAGCGGAACTGGGCCGTCTCGCCGCCGAGATCGCCGTTCACGACAAGGCCTATCACGGCGCCGACGCGCCCCTCATCACCGACGCCGAATACGACGCCCTCCGCGCCCGCAATCTCGCCATCGAAGAGCGTTTCCCCGAACTGGTGCGCGCCGACAGCCCCTCCCGCCGCGTCGGCGCCACGCCGTCGGAAGCCTTCGCGGAGATCCGCCACGCCCGGCCGATGCTCTCGCTCGACAACCTCTTCTCCGACGAGGACGTGGTCGACTTCGCGGACAGCGTGCGCCGCTTCCTCGGGCTTGGCGCCGACGCCCTGCCGGTCTTCACGGCCGAGCCCAAGATCGACGGCCTCTCGCTCTCCATCCGCTACGAGGGTGGCCGGCTCGCGGTGGCGGCGACCCGCGGCGACGGCCTCACGGGCGAGAACGTCACCGCCAACGTGCGGACCATCGCGGACATTCCCGACACCCTGCCGGCGGGGGTGCCGGACGTGGTGGAGATCCGCGGCGAGGTCTACATGGGCCGCAAGGACTTTCTCGCCCTCAACGAGCGCATGCGGGCCGAGGGCGGCAAGGTGTTCGCCAACCCGCGGAACGCCGCCGCCGGGTCGCTGCGCCAGCTCGATCCGACCATCACGGCCAAACGGCCCTTGCGCTTCTTCGCCTATGCGTGGGGCGACATGCCCCGCCTGGAGACGACCCAGTACGACACGGTCCGCCGCTTCGCCGACTGGGGCTTTCCGGTCAACGACCTGATGGTGCGCTGCCCCTCCGTGGAGGCCATGATCGCCCACTATCACCGCATCGAGGCCGACCGGGCGACGCTCGACTACGACATCGACGGCGTCGTCTACAAGGTGGACGACCTCACCCTCCAGGACCGGCTAGGCTTCCGCTCGCGCAGCCCACGCTGGGCGACCGCCCACAAGTTCCCCGCCGAACGGGCCTTCACGGTGCTGAAGGACATCGAGATCCAGGTCGGCCGCACCGGCGCCCTCACCCCCGTCGCCAAGCTGGAGCCGGTCACCGTCGGCGGCGTGGTCGTCTCCAACGCCACACTCCACAACGAGGACTATATCAAGGGCATCGGCCAGTCGGGCCTGCCGATCCGCGAAGGCCGCGACATCCGCGTCGGCGACACGGTGATCGTCCAGCGCGCCGGCGACGTGATCCCGCAGATCGTCGACGTGGTGACGGACAAGCGCGGCCCGGACTCCGTGCCCTACGTCTTCCCCACCCTCTGCCCGGCGTGCGGCAGCCACGCGGTGCGCGAGGAGCGCGGCGACGGGCGGCTCGACGCGGTGCGCCGCTGCACCGGCGGGCTGGTCTGCCCGGCCCAGCAGGTGGAGAAGCTGAAGCACTTCGCCTCCCGCAACGCCTTCGACATCGAGGGCCTCGGAGACAAGCAGATCGAGTTCTTCCACGCACTGGAGGAACCGGAGCTTCGCATCCGCACCCCCGCCGACATCTTCACCCTGGAGGCGCGCGAGGCGAAGAGCTTCAAGCGCCTGCGCGACTTTCCCGGCTTCGGCGCCACCTCGGTGAAGAACCTCTTCGCCGCCATCGAGGCGCGCCGGGCCATCGCGCTCAACCGGCTGATCTTCGGCCTCGGCATCCGCCACGTGGGCGAGACCAACGCCAAGATCCTCGCCCGCGCCTACGGCACCTGGGACCACTTCCAGGAGGCCATGATCGCCGCCGCCGACAAGCCCGGCGAAGCCTGGGCGGAGCTCAACGCCGTCGACGGCATCGGCACCGTGGTGGCCGAGGCGGTGGTGGACTTCTTCGCCGAGCCGCACAACCGCGACGCCGTCGCCGCCCTGTTGGCCGAGGTGCGGCCGGAGGCGATGGAGGCGCTGGTCGCGGTCGCCTCCCCGGTCGCCGGCAAGACCGTCGTCTTCACCGGCAGCCTGGAGAAGATGACCCGCGACGAGGCCAAGGCGACCGCCGAGCGCCTGGGCGCCAAGGTCGCCGGTTCGGTGTCGAAGAAGACCGACCTGGTGGTCGCCGGCCCCGGCGCCGGCTCCAAGCTCGCCAAGGCCACGGAACTCGGCATCGAGGTGATCGACGAGGACGCCTGGCTTGAGCGGATCCAGGGGCTCTGAACAGTTCGGACATTCAAGCGCCGCTCCCAATATCGTGATTGACACGGTCAATGGGAAAGTTCGCATTTTAACGATGTCAAAGCCTCCGGCGGCGATCCTAAAGACGTCCAGCACAGGAGGCACAGGACATGTCCGTTGGTAACTGCACGAGCTGCGGGTCGCAGGGCAGCCATAGCCCTGCCCCGTCATCGCGGGTCGAAGCCCCTGCTCCGGCTCCGGCGCCCGCTCCGGTGAAAGCCGCCGCGCCGGCCGGTACCGGGCGCGTCGTCGACGTCAGCGCCTGACACGGTGGCGTCGCGGCTTCCTCGCGGGTCGCGGCGCCCCCCTTGCCGGGCGGCGGCGGCATCGGCACTCTCTCCATCGCAACGCGACACCGGAGGCTCTCGGCCCATGTCCCTCGTCCTTCTTCCCACCGACGCCCTCATCGTGGTCGACGTGCAGACCGACTTCTGCCCCGGCGGCGCCCTTGCGGTGGCCGACGGCGACGCGGTGGTGCCGGTGATCAACCGGTTGGCGGGGCATTTCCGCAACGTGATTCTGACGCAGGACTGGCATCCGGCCGGGCACGCCTCCTTCGCCTCGTCGCACGCCGGCATGGCGCCTTTCCAGACGACGGAGATGCCGTACGGCACCCAGGTGCTCTGGCCGGACCACTGCGTGCAGGGCACGCCGGGCGCGGCGCTTCACCCGGACCTCTCCATCCCCCACGCCCAGCTGATCATCCGCAAGGGCTACCACCCGGCGGTCGACAGCTATTCCGCCTTCCAGGAGGCGGACCGGAGCACCCACACCGGCCTTGCCGGATATCTGCGCGAGCGCGGCATCGCCCGCGTCTTCGTCGTCGGCCTCGCCACCGACTATTGCGTCGGCTGGACCGCCCTCGACGCCCGAACCGCCGGCTTCGACGCCACGGTGATCGAGGATGCCACAAGGGGCATCGGCCTCGACGGCTCCATGGCGCGCGCCTGGGAGGCCATGGCCGCCGCCGGTGTCGGCCGCATGATGTCGACCGCGATCGTCTGAGCGCAATTTCCTTCAAGACGATCCGGCGCTGAACGGCTAGACCCTCGCCATGGACCTGATCGACCAGTCCGCCGCCCTCGACCCGGCGACGCTCGGCCGCGCCGACCGTGCCCGCTTCTGGCGCGAGACCCGCCACGGCGGGCTCGAATGCCTGAGCGCGTCCTTTCGCGAGCACCGGTATGCCCCGCACAGCCACGACACTTTCGTGGTCGGCGTCATCGAGGCGGGCTGCGAGGCCTATCGGCTGCGCGGCGTGCGTCATCTGGCAGGCGCCGGCGACCTCTGCTTCGTCAATCCGGGCGAGGTGCACGACGGCGAACCCTTCGACGACGGCTACGCCTACCGCATGACCTATCCGTCCGAGGCCCTGCTCGCCGCCGTGGCGGCGGACCTCGCCGGCACGGACACGGCACCCGTCCCTCACTTCCGCGACGGCGTGGTGGCGGACGCTGAGGCCTTCGCCCTCTTCGGCCGTGCGCATCGACTGCTGGAGGCCGGCACGACGGCCCTCGGGGCCGACGAGGCGCTTATCGCAGCCTACAGCCTGATCGTCGGACGCCACGCGGCCATGCCGGTCCAGCGCGTCGCGGACGCGCCAGCTGCCGTCGCGCGGGCGCGCGACTATCTCGACGCGCACCACACGGAGGATGTGGACCTCGCCGCCCTCGCCTCCGTCGCGGGCCTGTCCCGGCACCACCTGGTGCGGGCGTTCAAGCGGCACACGGGCCTCACGCCGCACGCCTTCCAGACCGACCGGCGCATCCGCACCGCCCGGCGCCTGCTCGGCGAAGGGCGCCCCCTTGCCGACGTGGCGGTCGCGTGCGGCTTCAGCGATCAGAGCCACCTGACGCGCGTGTTCAAGGCCCGGGTCGGCGTGCCCCCCGGGGCTTTTCGGGTGGCGTGACCAGCCGAACCACGCTCTTCTGACACGCGACGCCAGCGGCCGGCAGCGCAATTTCCTTCAAGACGCCCCGGCCCGCCGTCGCCATGGTGCCGCGGACCCGCGGAGTCGTCCCGCGCCACGGACGAACCGGCCGGGCCCTCCCGGTCGGGCCAACGACCCGGCCAACGGCCGCCCGCCAATGTGACCAGGACTTTGCATGCTTCTTCCCACCTCCCCGTCCGCCGATGCCCGCGCCGGCGTGGCGGACGTGCTGCCCGCCACCCTGGCGGTCATCCCCTTCGCGCTCCTCCTCGGCAGCCAGGCCGCACAGAAGGGCCTTTCGGCCCTCGACATGCTGGCCATGTCGTCCATCGTGTTCGCCGGCGGCTCGCAATTTCTCGCGGTCGGGCTCTGGAGCGACCCGGCCCCGTGGGCGACGCTGGCACTCGCCGCCTTTCTGATCAACCTCCGCCACGTTCTGATGGGCGCCTCGCTCGCCCACAAGCTCGGCCGGTTCACTGCCCTCCAGCGGTTCGCGGGCGCTCACCTGATGACCGACGAGACTTGGGCGCTCGCCGAACGGCGCGCGCTCGACCGGCCGTTGACGCCCGCCTACTGGTTCGCGTCCGGCGCCGTGCTTTTCGTCAGTTGGCAGGTGTTCACCGTGCTCGGCACCATCCTCGGCGGCCTCGTCGCGGAACCGGAGCGCTACGGCATCGACTTCGCCTTCCCGGCGGTCTTCATCGCCCTCGCCCTCGGCTTCTGGACCGGCTGGCGCACCGCCCCGGTGATGGCCGCCTCCGCACTCACGGCGGTCGCCGTCCACGCGCTGGTGCCGGGCGCCTGGTCGGTGATCGCCGGCGCCTTCGCGGGGCTGGCTGCCGCCGTGCTCACCGCCCCCGCCGAGGCGATCGAGCCCCCTGCTGGCGCCCAGCCGGAGCCGCGTCCATGAGCCTCGATCCGATCAATCTCGTCGCCATCCTGGCCATGGGCATCGCCACCTACGCCACCCGGGCGGCCGGTCTCATCCTCGCCGACCGGCTGCCGCGACGGGGCCGGGTCCGCGTCGCGCTCGACGCCCTGCCCCCGGCCGTCCTAACCGCCGTTATCGCGCCGGCCGTGCTCGCCGGACCGGCCGAGATGATCGCCGGCGCCGTCACCATGGTGGCGGCCTTCCGCCTGCCGCTCTTGCCGGTGGTTGCGATCGGCGTCGCCACCGTGGCCCTGGCGCGCCTCGCCCTCGGCTGAACGACACCGGCGGGTCAGCGGGCGGAGAGCATGGCGACACCATAGACGGCGAGCACCCGATCCGCCGTCACCAGCACCATGCCGCGCCGGTCCGCCTGGGCGACGAGCATCCGGTCGAACGGATCGCCGTGGTGCAAGGGCAGCGCACCCGCCGCTTCCGCGTCCGCCGCTTCGATGGGGAGGAGTGCGAAGCCATTCGCGTCAACGCGCTCGCGAATGGAACCGTCGAACTCCAATCGCCCGACGCCGCGCTTGATCGCGATTTCCCAGACAGTCGCAACGCTCACCCAGATCGTGTTCCGGGCATCAGAGAGAATCGCCGCCACTGCCGGCGACAGAGTTGAACGTTCCAAGTCCCACCAGATCAGCACGTGTGTGTCGATCAGATAGTTCACGTTCAGTCCGCGAGGCCTTGGAAAGCCTTGAGTACATCATCCGGAAGCGGATCGTCGAAGGTGTCGTGGAACACGACATCAGCAAACGCATGAGCTGGCTTGCGCTGCACCGGAGCCTCCGCCACCGCCGGCGCGTCGGGCAGCGGCACGAGGCGCGCGACCGGCTTGCCGTTCCGAGCGATCACGATCTCCTCGCCGCCGGCGGCGCGGTCGACCAGCGACGACAGACGGGATTTGGCCTTTTCCAGGTTGACGACGTCGGACACGGCACAGGCTCCTTCCTCGTCAAAGATGCGGATGCAAGGGCCTCACGTCAAGCGCGCCCGTCCGCCAGATGCGAAGCGGCCCGCAAGGTCTCCCCCGCGGGCCGTCGTCGATGGAAGCCTGTCCGACCGAACCGGTCAGTTCTGGCGGCGCAGGAAGGCCGGGATCTCCAGCTGGTCGTCCTCGCTGATCCGCTGCGGCTGCGGACGGCCCTGCGGGTCGAGGCGGCCGGCGGCGCCTTGCGGCTGGGCCGGGCGCTTGGCGTACTCGCTGACGGCCTGCGGCGCCGGACGGCCCTGCGGCGGCTGCGGAGCCCGCGGCGCCTGGGGCGCGGCGGCGGCCGGGCGGGCCTGCGGCGCGGCCTGACGCTGCGGCTCGACCGGGTGGTCGTCGTCGCGGCGGCCGAGGCCGACGCTCGCGAGGCGGCGCAGGAGGCTCATCGGCCGCCGCTCCTCCTCGTGCTCTTCGTGCACCGGCTGCGGAGCGGCCGTGCCACGGAACTCGCGCTGGGCCATCTCCGGGAACTCGGTGATCGGCGGGATGCGCCGCTGGGCGGCCGGACGTTCCGCGGCCGGCGGGATGTAGGGCGCCGGGGCGGGCTCGGCCGCGTCCATCACCGGGGCGCGGGGCTCCGGATCCGGCTGGGCGACGGGCTCGTAGTGGGCGGCGGCCGGCTGGTAGGGCTCGATGGTGACGCGCGGATCCTGGGTGGCGGCACCGCGCGGCGCCTCGTGGTGGGCAAGGTCGAGCGCGGCCTCGATGGCGGCGGCGGCCTCCACGGCCGCGGTTTCCGCCACCGGCTGCGGGGCCGGAGCGACCGGCGCGACGGCCGGACGGGGCGCGTAGGTCTGGCGCGCCTCGGCGGCGACGACCGGCGACGGCGCGCGGGCGGCGCGGCTCGACACGTCGGCGACGCGGGCCGCCTGGGTCTCGTGCTGCTGGATCGCCGCCTGGTCGATGCCGGTGGCCACCACCGACACGCGGATGACGCCTTCCAGGCTGTCGTCGAAGGTGGCGCCGAGGATGATGTTGGCGTCCTGGTCCACTTCCTCGCGGATGCGGGTCGCCGCCTCGTCCACCTCGAACAGGGTCAGGTCCTTGCCGCCGGTGATCGAGATCAGCAGGCCGCGAGCGCCCTTCATCGACACCTCGTCGAGCAGCGGGTTGGCGATCGCCGCCTCCGCCGCCTGGATGGCGCGCTTGTCACCCGAGGCCTCGCCCGTGCCCATCATGGCCTTGCCCATGCCGCGCATGATCGACCGAACGTCGGCGAAGTCGAGGTTGATGAGACCCTCCTTCACCATCAGGTCGGTGATGCAGGCGACACCCGAGTAGAGCACCTGGTCGGCCATCGCGAAGGCGTCGGCGAAGGTGGTGCGCTCGTTGGCGATGCGGAAGAGGTTCTGGTTGGGGATGACGATCAGCGTGTCGACCGAGGCCTGCAGCTCCTCGATCCCGGCGTCGGCGACGCGCATGCGCCGCACGCCCTCGAACTGGAAGGGCTTGGTGACGACGCCGACGGTGAGGATGCCGTGTTCACGGGCGGCGCGCGCGATGACCGGGGCGGCGCCGGTGCCAGTGCCACCGCCCATGCCGGCCGTGATGAAGACCATGTGCGAGCCGGCCAGATGATCGTTGATCTCGTCGATCACCTCCTCGGCGGCCGCGCGGCCGACTTCCGGCTGCGAACCGGCGCCGAGACCCTCGGTCACCGCCACGCCCATCTGCACGATCCGGTCCGACTTGGACATCGTGAGCGCCTGGGCGTCGGTGTTCGCCACCACGAACTCCACCCCCTGCAGGCCGGCGGTGATCATGTTGTTCACGGCGTTGCCGCCGGCGCCACCCACACCGAACACGGTGATGCGCGGCTTCAGTTCCGTCAGGTCGGGCATCTTCAAGTTGATCGTCATGGCACCCTCGTCATCCTCTTCGCCGGCTCGCGCTCGGGCGGCATATCAATGCGGCGGCAGTTCTTGTCGCCCTGATCGGTCACTGTCTGCGTGAAGCCACAACGGCATCCTGCCGTCAGAAGCTTTCGCGAATCCATTGTCCAACGCGGGATACGAACCCCCCGTTGGCGGCCAGCGCCACCGTCTTGCGGCGCGTGCTGTACTGTTCGATCTGCGCCACCTGCGGGTAGATCAGGAGGCCGACGCTGGTGGCAAAGGCCGCGCCGCGCGCCGCCTCCGGCAGGCCCGCGATACCGACCGGGCGGCCGAGGCGCACGTTGCGCCCGAGGATCCGCCGGGCAAGCTCGGTCAGGCCGGTGAGCTGGCTCGCCCCGCCGGTGAGCACGATCCGCCGTCCGACCCGGCCGGCGAAGCCCGAGGCGTGCAGCCGGTCGCGCACCACCTCCAGGATCTCCTCCACCCGCGGACGGATGATGTGGACGATCTGCGAGCGTGGCACGTGGCTCGGCACGTCGTCGTCTCCGACCGGCTCCACCGTCACCATGTCGCGCTCGTCGCTGTCGGTGGCGATCACCGAGCCGTGCAGCGTCTTGATCCGCTCCGCGTCTACGAGCCGCGCCGAGAGGCCGCGCGCCAGGTCCATGGTCACGTGGTGGCCGCCGAGCGCGAAGCCGTCCACGTGGACGAACTGGCCGTCGGCGAAGACCGCGATCTTGGTCGTCCCGCCGCCGATGTCGACGCAGGCGACGCCGAGCTGCGCCTCGTCGTCCACAAGGGCCGCAAGACCGGAGGCGTAGGGCGTGGACACCATGGTCTCCACTTCCAGGTGCGCCCGGTTCACGCAGATCTCCAGGTTCCGCACCGGCGCGCTATCCGCCGACACCACGTGGGTGTCGACCGAAAGCCGCTGGCCCAGCATGCCGCGCGGGTCGCGGATGCCCCGGTTGCCGTCGAGCGCGTAGCCGATCGGCAGGGCGTGCACGATGGCGCGCCCGTCCTTCACCGTGTGCTCGCTGCCGGCTTCCAGCACCCGCTGGATGTCGGCCTCGCCCACTTCGCGGCCGGAAAGGTCGAAGCCCGCCGAGAAGGTCTCGCTGCCGAGCCGGCCGCAGGAGAGCGACACGATCAGCGACTCCACCGTCAGGCCGGCCGACCGCTCGGCGGCGTCCACGGCGAGGCGGATCGCCTTCTCGGCCTGGTCGAGGTCCACCACCGAACCGGCCTTGATGCCGCGCGAGCGCTGCAGGCCGAAGCCCAGCACCTCGATGGCATGCGTCCGGCCGGGCAGGACATCGCCCATGGCCCGCGGGGTGAGTCGGGCGATGATGCAACAGATCTTGGAGGAGCCGACGTCGAGCACGGACACGATCACCGGCCGGCGGGCCGGCAGCGGGCGCATGCGCTGGACGCGGTGGTCGCCGGAGCGGCTCATGCGTCCCTCGCCTTCTTCTTCATCGCCTTCTCGCGAGCGAGGATCAGTTCGTCGCGCGCCGTCTTGGCGGTGTCGGAAAGGCGCACCACCATCCGATCGTCAAGACGCATGTCGACAACGGTGAGGTCGCGGGAAAGAAGGTCGGATTCGGCCTCCACCCGGGCGAGTTCGGCGGCCGCTACCGCCGGGTCCACCTCCGGCAGCATCACCTGCACGCCGTTGTCGAGGAAGAGGTCCCAGCGCCGGTGCGAGACCAGCATTGAGGCGCGGACCCGCGCCTTCAGGTCCGGCACGTCGTCGAGGATGGACATGATCTCGTGCACGCGGCTTTCCGCGCCGTCGCCCATCACGCGCGGCAGGCTCATGAAGCGCGGCTCCAGGCGGGTGGTGATCACCGCGCCGCCACCGTCCACGATGGCCACCGGATCCGTCGGAGTCTTCTGCCAGAGGGCAGCGGGAACGCGCTCCTCCAGCACCACGCGCAGCTGGTTCGGGTAGATCTTCATCACCGACACGGCGGAGAGCCACGGGTTCTCCGTCAGCCGCGCGCGGGCACCCGCCACGTCGTAGAAGAACAGCGACTGGCCGGAATGGATGGAGAGGGTGTCGAGCACGTCCTGCTCGTCGACCTCGCGCTGGCCCGTGATCTTCACAGCCGAGACCTTGAAGCCGATCTCCGAGGTGGCGTCGTTGAGCACGTCCCCGGTCTTGCCCGAATAGAGCATGCCGTAGGTGCCCCAGGCGGCGAGATAGAGGACGGAGGCCAGCACCCCCGCTCCGCGCGGCAGCGACTGCAGGATGCCCGCCGGCCGCCACACCGGCTGGCGGTGCAGGCGCGGGACGCCACGTCGACGGAACAGGGATCGCTTGGATCCCAGCCCGGACGCTGTGCCGAAGAACCTCGACGTCACCGCGCGCAACTTGCGTCCTCCACCATCCAGCTCACTAGAGCCGAAAAATCCATGCCCACATGGGCCGCCATCTCAGGCACCAGCGACGTCGCCGTCATGCCGGGCTGGGTGTTCACCTCCAGGCAGACGATGTCGCCGGTGCCGTCTCCACGGTCGTTGAAGCGGAAGTCCGCCCGGCTGACACCACGGCACCCGAGGGCGTTGTGGGCCTCGAGTGAAAGCTTTTGAACATAATGGTAAACAAAGGGTGAAAGAGGTGCCGGCAGGAGGTGCCGGGACCCGCCCGGTCGGTACTTGGCGTCGTAGTCGTAGAAGCCGGGACCGGTCGGAACGACCTCAATAATTCCAAGCGCTTGGTCGCCCATCACGCCGCAGGTCAGCTCACGGCCCGGCACGTAGGTCTCCACCATGACGAGATCGCCATAGGGCCAGTCAGAACTTCCTAACTCCTGTGGCGGAAAAGCCGCATCGGCCGGCACGATGAGCACGCCGAAGCTCGACCCCTCCGCCGGCGGCTTCACCACATAGGGCGGCGGCAGCACGTGTTCCTTCAATGCGTCGAAGCGGTTGACCAGCCGGTGCTCGACCACGGGAATGCCTGCCGCCTTCATCACGGCCTTGGCCTTGGGCTTGTTCATGGCGAGCGCCGAGGCGAGGACGCCGGAGTGCGTATAGGGAATCGCAAGCACTTCCAGGATGCCCTGGATGCACCCGTCCTCGCCGAACGGTCCGTGCAGAGCGTTGAAGCAGACATCCGGCCGGAGATCGTCGAGCACGCTGGCGATGGTGCGGTCCACGTCCACCCCCGTCACCCGGTAGCCCGCCGCCTCCAGGGCCGCCACGCAGGCCTTGCCGGAGTTGAGGCTGACCGGCCGCTCGGAGGACCAGCCTCCCATCAGGACCGCGACGTGTTTGGACATGGTGATTCCCTGTCGTCAGAATGTGATTGGTCTGCAACCGTCGCTGAGTGCGGTCTCCGATCAAGCGGCATGACCCGATCGATCAGAGACTGCTCTAAGCCCATGAATTCGGAGCACTTCTAGAGCCCGAGGAAAGGCTCCACCACGCGCCCGTCCTCGAAGCGGCCGAGGCGCTTGATCTCCCATTCGAGGCGAATGCCGCTCGTCTCCAGCACCCGCGCCCGCACCGTTTCGCCAAGGAGCTCCAGGTCGTGGCCGGAGGCGGCGTTGTTGTTAATTATGAAGTTGCAATGCATCTCGGAAACCTGTGCATCGCCTACGGAAAAGCCTCTGAGGCCGGCGGCGTCCACAAGCTTCCAGGCCGAATGTCCGTCCGGATTCTTGAAGGTCGAACCACCCGTGCGCGAGCGGATCGGCTGGGAATTCTCCCGGTGTTCGGCGACGGCCTCCATGTCGCGCCGGACGGCATCCCGATCCTCCGGCACCCCGTCGAAGAGGACGGACACGAAGATGAGGTCGGCCGCCGCGGCGGAATGCCGGTAGGCGTATCCCATCGCCTCCAGCGGCAGCGTGTGCAGCGCGCCGGTCCGGTCCACGGCCCGGACCTCCACGACGCGCTGCGCGGTCTCGGATCCGTGCGCCCCGGCGTTCATGCGCAGCGCCCCGCCGATCCCGCCGGGGATGCCGTGGTAGAAGGCGAAGCCCGAAAGGCCCACCTCCAGCGCAGCCGCCGCCAGCCGCTTGTCCGGCACCGCCGCGCCGACGCGAAGGCCGGTCTCCCCCACCCGCTCCACCTGGCCGAAGCCGCGCGCGGAGAGGCGGATCACCACGCCCGGCACGCCGCCGTCGCGGACGAGGAGGTTGGAGCCAAGGCCGATCACCATCACCGGCACGTCCGCCGGCAGCCGCTTCAGAAACGCCTGGAGGTCGGCCTCGTCCGCCGGCTGGAACAGCAGCTCCGCCGCGCCGCCCGCCCGGAACCAGACGAGATCCTTGAGGCTCCGATCGGGCTCCAGATGCCCGCGGATGTCCGAAACGTCCCCGAGGCGGGCGAGGAGATCGGCGCCGCTCACGGCGTGATTCCAGAGCAAAAGCGTGGGTGGTCCGCCTGCGCGGACCATGACGGTGAAAGGGTTGCGCCGACGGCCTCACCCGTCATGGTCCGCTTAAGGGGAACACCCAAGTATTTATCCGATCGCTCGACCGTCATGCCCCCGCCTCCAGCTCGCGCGGCAGCGCATAGGCCCACTGGGTGATGTTGCCGGCGCCGAGGAGCACCACCATGTCGCCCGGCCCGGCAATCTCCCGCACCATGCCGGCGAGGTCCGCCGGGGCGCCGAGCGCGCGCACGTCCCGGTGCCCGGCCGCCTTGGCGCCGGACACGAGCGCGTCCCGGTCGACACCCTCGATCGGGGCCTCACCGGCCGCGTAGACGTCGGCGATGATCACCGTGTCGGCGTCGTTGAAAGCCTTGCAGAAGTCGTCGAAGAGGCTCTGCAGGCGGCTGTAGCGGTGCGGCTGGACGACCGCCACCACCTTCCCGGACGCCCCGTCGCGGGCCGCGCGCAGCACCGCGCGGATCTCCACCGGATGATGACCGTAGTCGTCGAAGACGGTGATGCCGTTCCACGACCCGGTGCGGGTGAAGCGGCGCTTCACGCCCCCGAACGCCCCGAGCCCGCGCCGGATCGCGTCTGCCGGAATGCCCAGCTGATAGGCGACCGCGATCGCCGCCGTCGCGTTGGAGACGTTGTGCCGCCCCGGCATCGGCAGCATCAGGTCGCCGATCTCGGTCTCCTCGCCGGTGACCCGGTCGCGGATGGCGACGGCGAATCGCGAGGTGCCGTTCTCGAAGGAGAGATCGACGAAGCGCACGTCCGCCTGCCGGTTCTCCCCGTAGGTGATGATGCGCCGGTCCTCGATGCGGCTCACCAGGGCCTGCACTTCGGGGTGGTCCAGGCACATCACCGCGAAGCCGTAGAACGGCACGTTTTCCACGAACTGGCGGAACGCCGCCTGCACCCGCTCGAAGGTGCCGTAGTGGTCAAGGTGCTCCGGGTCGATGTTGGTGACGACCGCTACGTCCGCGGGCAGCTTCACGAAGGTGCCGTCGCTTTCGTCCGCCTCCACCACCATCCAGTCGCCCGCGCCCATGCGGGCGTTGGTGCCATAGGCGTTGATGATGCCGCCGTTGATCACCGTCGGGTCGATGCCGCCCGCATCGAGCAGCGCCGCCACCAGCGACGTGGTGGTGGTCTTGCCGTGGGTGCCGCCGATGGCGATCGCCTGCTTGAAGCGCATCAGCTCGGCCAGCATCTCGGCCCGCCGCACGATCGGCAGGTGCCGCTCGCGCGCGGAGACCAGCTCCGGATTGTCCCGCCGGATCGCCGACGACACCACCACCACCTCGGCCCGGCCGAGGTTCTCCGCCGCATGGCCGACGGTCACCGGAATGCCCTTCTGGCGGAGGCGCTCCACATTGGCGCTCTCGGCCACGTCCGAGCCCTGCACCCGGTAGCCGAGGTTCAGCAGCACCTCGGCGATGCCGCTCATGCCGATGCCGCCGATGCCGACGAAATGAACGGGCCCGATATCGCGGGGCATCTTCATGGCAACACTGTCCTTCGTCTCGAAATCCGCCGCGCGCGTCCGGCGCGGTCCCACTGCAATCCTGAGCCGGCTTTGCGCGGGGCCGATCAGGCCGCCGCCGCCGGCTCCGCCTTGAAATCCTGCGGCTTTCCGCCGCCCGCCACATGCTCCACCAGGTCGGCGAGCCGGGCCACCGCGTCCGGGCGGCCCATGCCGCGCGCCTTCTCCGCCATGGCGGCCAGCCGTTCCGGCGCTTCCATCAGCCCGGAGATCAGCGCCGCGAGCCGTTCCGGCGACAGGTCCGCCTGCTCGGCCATCACCGCGCCGCCCACCCGCTCCAACTCCAGGGCGTTGGTCTTCTGGTCGTTGTCGAGGGCGTGCGGCAGCGGCACCAGGATGGACGGCCGGCCGATCACCGCCAGCTCGCTCACCGTCGAGGCGCCGGAGCGGCCGACCACCAAGTGCGCCTTGGCGATCCGCGCCGGCAGGTCGGCGAAGAAGGGCGCCAGTTCGGCGGTCACGCCGAGCCCGTGGAACAGCACCTCCACGCGCGTCACGTCCTCCGGACGGGCCTGCTGCACGAGGCGGATGCGCTTGCGCAGATGCCCCGGCAGGTCCGCGAGCGCCGGCGGCACCAGGTCGGCGAACACCCGCGCGCCCTGGCTGCCGCCGAACACCACCAGCTCAAATGGGCCGCCGGGTTCGGGCGGCACGTAGGGCGTCGCCGCCTCGATCACCCGCGGGCGCACCGGGTTGCCGGTCACCACCGCCTTGGCGGTGGCCTCGCCGAGGAGGCCGGTGGTCGCGAAGGTGGTAGCCACCGCCGTCACCTTGGGGGCGAGGAAGCGGTTGGCCCGCCCGGCCACCGCGTTCGCCTCGTGGATGAGGGTCGGCACCCGCCGCGCCACCGCCGCCAGCATGGGCGGCAGGGTCGGGTAGCCGCCGAAGCCGATCGCCGCCCGCGGCTTGATCCGCCCCATGAGCGCGAAGGACTGCAGCCCGCCGCGCGCGATCTTCAGGCCCGAGCGCGCCATGCCGAGCGCCGAGCGGTCCCCGAAGGTGGCGGACGCGATCAGGTGCACCGCCTCCGCCGGAAAGTCCTGGCCGTAGGAGGCGACCCGGTGGTCGGTCGCCAGATGCACCGGGATGCCGCGGCGCTTCAGCTCGTGGGCGAGGCTTTCGGCCGGGAACAGATGCCCGCCCGTTCCGCCCGCCGTGATCAGCACCGGTTGGGTCATCCCGTCCTCCCGTCAGGCACGCGCCGGAAAGGCTTCGAACTCGATCGGCTGCACGAAGCGCGTCTGCTCCGGTCGGCGTCGCGTCAGGGCCAGGAGCATGCCCATGGACATGGCCATGGCGACCAGCGACGAGCCGCCGTAGGAGATGAAGGGCAGCGTCATGCCCTTGGCGGGCATCAGGTGCAGGTTCACCGCCATGTTGATGCAGCTCTGCAGGCCGAAGAGGATCACGAGGCCCGCCGTGGCGAGCCGCACGAAGCCGTCGTTCTCCCGCGTGGCGTGGCCGAACCCGCGCAGCACCGTGAAGGCGAACACCGCCACCAGGCCGATGCAGAGCACGAGGCCGAACTCCTCCGCCGCCACCGCGAAGATGAAGTCGGTGTGGCTGTCCGGCAGGATGCGCTTCACCGTGCCCTCGCCAGGCCCCTGCCCCCACCAGCCGCCACGCACGAAGCTTTCGATCGCCGTGTCCACCTGGAAGGTGTCGCCGCTGTCCGGGTTGAGGAAGCGGTCGATGCGCCCCTTCACGTGGGGGATTTCCGTGTAGGCGAATAGGATGCCCACGGCGCCGACACCGCCGAGCCCGATGATCAGCAGCCAGGACATGCCGGAAAGGAAGAGCAGCGCCGCCCAGGTGAGGCTCACCAGCATGGTCTGGCCGAAGTCGGGCTGCGCAATCAGCAGCGACATCACGATGCCGAGGAGGAGCGCGGAGAAGATCCGGCCCGGCATGTCCGGCCGCTTCTGCGTCTCGGCGAGCAGGAAGCCGCAGAGCACCACGAACACCGGCTTCACGAATTCCGACGGCTGCACCGACATGCCGCCGAGGTTGAGCCAGCGCCGCGCGCCCTTCACCTCGGGGCCGACGAACAGGGTGGCGATCAGGAGGAGCACGCAGACGCCGAAGAAGACGAGCGCGAACCGCCGGATCTGCCGCGGGTCCATGAAGGACATGGCGAGGAGCACGAAGACGGCCGGACCGGCGAAGAAGGCCTGCCGCTTCACGAAATAATAGCTGTCGGCGATGCCGATCCGCTCCGCCACCGCGGGGCTCGCCGCCAGCGACAGGATGATGCCGCCGAAGATCAGCGTCAGGAAGGCGGCGAGCAGCAGCTTGTCGACCGTGAACCACCAGTCGGCGATGAGGCCTCGTTCGGCGCGGGAAACCATCGGGCCGGCTCCTGTCAGAAGGGCGTGACGTCGGGTTGCGAGAGGGCGAGCGCCCGGAAATGGTCGCCGCGCACCTCGAAATTCTTGAACTGGTCGAAGCTGGCCGAAGCCGGCGACAAGAGCACCACGGCGTCCTGGCCGGTGGCCGCCGAGAAGGCCGCCGCCGCGGCGATCGCCGCCGGCACCGCCACGTCGAGCGTGCCGGCGATCTCATGCGCCACCTGTCCCTCCAGGGTCGCCGCGAAGGCCTCGGCCGCCTCGCCGATCAGAAAGGCCTTGGCGATGCGCGGGAAGTAGCCCGAGAGGGCCGCGATCCCGCCGGTCTTCGGCTTGCCGCCGGCGATCCAGAAGATGCGCTCGTAGCTGGAGAGCGCGCGCGCCGCCGCGTCGGCGTTGGTGGCCTTCGAATCGTTGACGATCGTCACCCGGCCGACGCGCCCGATCGGCTCCATCCGGTGGACGAGGCCGGGGAAGCTCATCAGCCCGGCCCGCACCTCGTCGAGGCCCATGCCGAGCGAGCGCACCGCCGCCACCGCCGCCGCCGCGTTCTGGGCGTTGTGCACGCCCCTCAGGACCGGGTGGCGCGACATCTCCGCGACGATCATCTGGGCGAGCCCGTGCGGTTCCGTCAGCCGCCCGGCGATCGCCCACACCCCGTGCTTGACACTCTCGTGGGTGGAGATGCGCTTCACCTCCAGCCCCATGTCCTCGCGCCGCTCGGCCATCGCCCGGCTGAACGGATCGTCGATGCCGACCACCGCCACGCCGGCGTTGCGCACCAGCCGCTCCTTCACGGCCGCATAGGCCTCCAGGGTGCCGTGCCGGTCCAGATGGTCCTCGGAGATGTTGAGCTGCACCGCCACCGTGGGGTCGACCGAGGGGGCGAGGTCGATCTGGAAGGACGAGCACTCCACCACGTAGACCCGGTCCGAGCCGCGCTCCGGCGCGAACGGCTCCAGCGACAGCACCGCCCGGCCGATATTGCCGCCGAGTTGCACGTCCTTGCCGGCCGCGGACAGGATGTGGGCGATCAGCGCCGTGGTGGTGGACTTGCCGTTGGTGCCCGTGATGGCGACGAACGGCGTCTTCGGCGCGACGGCGCGGCGCTCGCGGGCGAACAGTTCGATGTCGCCGATCACCTCCACGCCCGCCGCCATGGCGATCTCCACCGACCAGTGGGGCTTCGGATGGGTCAGCGGCACGCCGGGCGCCAGCACCAGCGCCGCGAAGGCGCCGAACTCGGTGTCGCGCCAGTCGACCACCGGAATGTCCCGCGCCGCGGCGGCCTCGCGGCTCTCCGCGTTGTCGTCCCAGGCGATCACGTCGGCGCCGCCGGCGATCAGCGCTTCCGCCGTCACGAGGCCGGAGCCGCCCAGGCCGAAGACGGCGACGCGCTTGCCGCGGTAGCAGGTGACGGGGATCATGGCTTTCCTCCTTGAGGATAAGGCGGTCAGCGCAGCTTCAGGGACGACAACCCGATCAGCGCGAGGACGACGGCGATGATCCAGAAGCGGATCACCACCTGCGACTCGGTCCAGCCGAGATGTTCGAAATGGTGGTGGATAGGCGCCATCTTGAAGACGCGCCGACCCGTGGTCTTGAACGAGAAGACCTGGATGATCACCGACAAGGCCTCCAGCACGAACAGCCCGCCGATGATGACGAGCACGATCTCGTGCTTGGTGGCGACCGCGATGGAGCCGAGGAGGCCGCCGAGGGCGAGCGAGCCGGTGTCACCCATGAAGATGGCGGCCGGCGGCGCGTTGAACCACAGGAAGCCGAGCCCGGCGCCGAGCACCGCCCCGCAGAGGACGGCAAGCTCGCCCGTGCCGGGCACGTAGGTGATCTGCAGGTAGTTGGAGAACACCACGTTGCCCGAGAGATAGGCAATCAGGCCGAAGCTCGCCGCCGCGATCATCACCGGCACGATGGCGAGGCCGTCGAGCCCGTCGGTGAGGTTCACCGCATTGCCGGCCGACACCATCACGAAGGCGCCGAAGGGGATGAAGAACCAGGAGAGGTTCAGCATCGCCTCCTTGATGAAGGGGAAGGCGAGCGCGGTACCGAGGCTTTCCGGCCCGGACGCCGCGATGGCCCAGGCGGCGATGCCGGCGATCACGAACTCGATGCCGAGCCGGAAGCGGCCGGAGAAGCCCTTGTGGCTCTGCTTGGTGACCTTCAGATAGTCGTCGTAGAAGCCGATCGACCCGAAAGCGAGCGTCACGCAGAGAACGATCCACACATAGGCGCTCTTCAGGTCCGCCCACAGCAGCGTGGAGACCACGAAACCGGAGAGGATCATCAGCCCGCCCATGGTAGGCGTGCCCTTCTTGGTGAGGAGGTGGCTCTGCGGACCGTCGGCACGGATCGGCTGGCCCTTGCCCTGGCGGATCTTCAGGGAGGCGATGATCGCCGGGCCGAACAGGAAGACGAAGAGGAGCGCGGTCATGACCGCCGCGCCCGTTCGGAAGGTGATGTAGCGGAACACGTTCAGGACGGAGACCTGTCCTGCGAGTTCGGCCAGAAGGACCAGCATACCAAAGAGCCCCCTGCGGCACCGCGCGGCGCGCGGCCCGCCTCAATGAGTGTCGTCGACGGTGCCGTTGCGCTTGATCAGCGCGTCCACCAGCGGGCCCATCCGGCTGCCGAAGGACCCTTTGATCATCACCGCGTCACCGGTGCGGACGTCGTCGAGAAGCGTCGCTTCCAGACCGGCCGACGTCTCCGCGTAAGCGCCGCGCATGCCGCGCGGCAACGCCTGCCAGAGCGATTTCATCAGGGGACCGCAGAGATAGGCCTTGTCCACCTTGGCCTCGGTCAGCGCGCCGAGGAGGCCGGCGTGCAGGTCCGGTCCCTCCGGTCCCAGTTCCAGCATGTCGCCGAGCACGGCGATGCGTCGGCCGAGCGTGCCGAGCGACGTCTGGCCGAGCAGCGCCACCGCGGCGGCGACCGACGTCGGGTTGGCGTTGTAGCTCTCGTCGATCAAGACGGCAGTGCCGCCGGCCGTGCGCAGCCGGTGCCGCTTGCCCCGCCCCTTCGGCTGCTCCAGCCGCTGCAGGGCGAGACCTGCGCGGACGAGATCGGCGCCGACGAGCTTGGCGGCGGCCAGCACCGCCAGCGAGTTGTCGACCAGATGCCGGCCCGGCGCGCCGATCTTGTAGGTGATCTCCTCGCCGAGGATGTCGGCCGTCACCGTCGAACACACCTCGTGCAGCATGCACTTGATGAGCCGCGCCTCCGCCGCCGCGTCGGCGCCGAAGCCGATGACCGCCGCACCGTGCGCCCTGGCGGCCGCCTCGATCAACGGGAAATGCGGGTTGTCGCGGTTGAGCACCGCCGTGCCGCCGGGCTCCAGGCCCTCGACGATCTCCGCCTTGGCCCGGGCGATCCCCTCCACGGTGTCGAAATGCTCCAGGTGGACCGCCGCCACCGTGGTGACGATGGCCACGTGCGGGCGCACCAGACGGGTCAGCGGCGTGATCTCGCCGGCGTGGTTCATGCCGATCTCGAACACGCCGTAGCGGGCCGTCCGCGACAGCCGCGACAGGGTCAGCGGCACGCCCCAATGGTTGTTGAAGGAGGCGACGGAGGCATGCACCGGCCCGTCGGCGCCGAGGGCGAAGCGCAGCGCCTCCTTGGTGGAGGTCTTGCCGACCGACCCGGTCACCGCCACGATCCGGGCGTCGGAGCGCGCCCTGGCGGCGGCGGCGAGACGGCGGAGGCCGTCGAGCACGTCGTCCACCACCAGAAGCGGCACGGCCTCGGTCGGGTAGGTGAGCGCCCGCTCGTCGCTCACCACCGCGACGGCCGCGCCGCGCCGGAGGGCCTCCTCCACGAAGTCGTGTCCGTCGAACCGGTCGCCCGCGATGGCGAAGAAGGCGTCGCCCGGCTCCACCGTCCGGCTGTCGATCGAAACGCCGTTGATCGGCACCGTCAGCGCGCCGATCATCTCGCCGCCGAGCGCCTCCAGGAATTCGCTCTTCGGCCAGAGCGCGTTCTCCTCCGCCGGCCCGGCCGGCAGCGCCGCCCGGATGGCCTCGTGGTCGGAGAAGGGCAGCACGGTGCCGCCGACGATCTGGCCCGTTTCGTGGCCCTTGCCGGCCACCAGGAACACGTCGCCGTCGCCGAGAAGGCCGATGCCGTGGCGGATCGCCTCCGCCCGGTCGCCGATCTCCAGCGCGGAGGGCGCGCCCGCGAGAACGTCCCGCCGGATGTCCGCCGGGTCCTCCGACCGCGGGTTGTCATCCGTCACGATGGCGACGTCGGCGAGTCGCTCGGCCGCCGCCCCCATCTCCGGCCGCTTGCCCTTGTCCCGGTCTCCGCCGGCCCCGAAGGCCACCACCAGCTTGCCGTCCACATAGGGACGGAGCGTTTCGAGTGCCGTCTCCAGCGCCGCCGGCGTATGCGAATAGTCGACGAAGATGGGCGCCCCGGACGGCGCGTAGGCGACGAGCTCCAGCCGCCCCACCGCGCCCTTGATCTCACCGAGCGCGTCGAGCGCCTCGCCGAGCGGCACGCCCACGGCCGCCGCGATACCGGCCGCCACCAGCGCGTTCGACACCTGGAAGGCGCCGACCAGCGGCACCCGCACGGTGCGCGGCCCGGCGCCGATGTCCACGGTCACCACCTGGGCGAAGCCGTCGCGCGTCACGTCGATCACCCGGATCGCCTTGCCGCCGCGCCCGACCGTCATCACGTCCAGCCCGGCGATCCGGGCGGCGGCGAGGAAGGCGTCGGAATAGCGGTCGTCCGCGTTCACCACCGCGCCCGCGCCCGGCTCCAGGAGCGCGTTGAACAGGCGCAGCTTGGCCGCGCAGTAGTTCTCCATGGTGCCGTGATAGTCGAGATGGTCGCGCGACAGGTTGGTGAAGGCGCCGGCGGCGATCTTCAGCCCATCGAGCCGCCGCTGCACCAGCCCGTGCGAGGAGGCCTCCAGCGCCACGTGGTCGACACCCTCGCGGGCGAGTTCGGCCAGGGTCCGGTGCAGCGTCACCGGGTCCGGCGTCGTCAGGTTGCCGTAGCGCGTCTCGCCGTTGACCACGACGCCGATGGTGCCCACGGAGGCGGCCGGCACGTTCCGCGCCTCGAAGATCTGGCGCACGAAGGCGGCCACCGAGGTCTTGCCGTTGGTGCCGGTCACCGCCATGACGGTCTTCGGCTGCGGCGCGTAGAAGCGCGACACCAGCTTGGCGAAGCGCCGCTGCGGATCCGGATCGCGCAGCACCGGCACGCTCACATCCGCCGGCAGGTCCTCGCCCTCGCCGACGAGGATGACCGAGGCACCCGCCTGAACCGCCTGCGGGATGAAGCTCGTGCCGCGCACTTTGCTGCCCGGCAGCGCCGCGAAGAGGGCGCCCGGCTGCACATGGCGGCTGTCGGCCGTCACCCCGGTGATCACCAGCCGGCGCACGTCGGCGTCCGGGGTGAAGATGTCGGGGGCGAGTTCGGCGAGCTTCATGGGTTGCGTCCGGTCTCTCGGTTCCGTGATCTCGAATCGGCGCGGACCGTGCCCCCACTTCATGATGGAAATGAGGACAGGTCCAAGCACCAAGGTGGCGGTACGCACAGGCCCTGTCGAGACGCGACAGGGAGAGCCTCAGTAGGAGGCCAGCAGCGGCAGGTCGACCTCGTCGAAGCGCGGCATCACCCCCAGCATGGGCGCGATCCGGCTGATCACGTTGCCGGCCGTCGGCGCCGCGTTGAGGCCCGAAGTGGCGGCCATGCCGGGCTTCTCCGGGTTCGGCTCGTCGATCACGATCAGCACCAGATACTGCGGATCGTCGATCGGGAAGGAGGCCAGGAAGGCGTTGAAACGCTTGTTGGAGGAGTAGCGCCCGTTGACGACCTTCTCGGCCGTCCCGGTCTTGCCGCCCACCCGGTAGCCGGGGATGTTGGCCCGGGAGCCGGAGCCCTTGAGGGCGTTGAGCCGCATCAGGTAGCGCATCTCCTCACTGGTCTGCGGCGACAGCACCCGCTTCGCCTTCAGCCGGGCCTCGTCCTCGCTGCGCGGAAAGAAGGTCGGCGGAATGAGATGCCCGCCGTTCATCACCGCCGAGGCCGCCATGGCGGTCGCCAGCGGCGACACCGAGATGCCGTGGCCGAAGGACACCGTGATGGTGACGAGGTCCGACCAGCGCTTCGGCAGGATCGGCCCGGCCACCTCCGGCAACTCGGTCGGCGGCTTGTCCATCAGGCCCATGCGCTTCAGGAACTCCTGCTGGCCCTGCTGGCCGACCTTCAGCGCCTCGCGGCCGGTGCCGATGTTGGACGAATAGATGAAGATCTCCGGCACGGTGAGCACCCGGTGCTTGCCGTGGAAGTCGTTGATGGTGAAGCCGCCGACGCGCAGCGGTACGCTCGCGTCGAAGCTGTCAGTCATCTTCACCTTGCCGCTGTCGAGGGCCATGGCGGTGGCGAAGAGCTTGAAGGTGGAGCCCATCTCGAAGACCGATGCGGTGATCCGGTTCATCCGGTCCGGCTGCAGCGCCTCCACCGGGTTGTTCGGATCATAGTCCGGCAACGACGACAGTCCGACGATCTCGCCGGTCTTCACGTTCATCACGATGCCGGCGGCGGCGAGCGCGGTGTACTTCTCCATGGCGCTCGACAGCTCGTCGTGGAGCACGTGCTGCACGGAGAGGTCGAGCGACAGCTTCACCGGCTCCAGGTTGGGCGTCATGGCGAAGCCCAGCTGGTGCAGGTCGCCCAGCCACTGGTCGTCCACGTACTTCTCGATGCCGGCGATGCCCTGGTTGTCCACGTTGGTGTGGCCCACCACGTATCCGACCGAGCGGCCCGACGGATAGAATCGGCGGCTCTCGGTGAGGAAGCCGACGCCCGGCAGGCCGAGCTTGTGCACGGCCTCCTGCTGGCCCGCTGTGATCTCGCGCTTCAGCCACACGAAGCCCGCCTTGGAGGCGAGCTTCTGGCGCACGGCGTCCGTGCCGAGGTCCGGGAAGACGGTGGCGAGCAGTTCCGTCGCCTCGTCCGGATCGACGATCCGGCGCGGTTCCGCGTAGAGCGAGGCGGTCTTGATGTCGGTCGCCAGAATCTGGCCGTTGCGGTCCACGATGTCGGGCCGCGACGCCGCGATCGCGCTCTGGGCCGAGCCGAGCGCCACCGCGTCCGCCGGCGTCGACAGGCCGAACTGGACGAGGCGGCCCGCAATGGTGCCGTAGACGGCGACGAAAGCCACCATGGCGATCACCAGCCGGTTGCGCGTGGTGTCGCCGGCATCGCGGCGACGCAGGGCGGCCGAACGGGGCAGCGCCTCGGCGGCGTCCTTGCGGGTGCCGGGCTTCGTGAAGGACAGCCTGAACGAGCTCGCCATGGCGCGCATTCCCTTCACTGGAGTTGGATTGTCGGGCCGTCGAGCGGCACGGCCTTGGCCGAGCGCTCCACCGGACCGGGTTCGGACGACACCTCGGGCATCTCCTCCGCCGGGATCTCCACCGGCTTCGGCGGAATGTCGGCGAGGGTGCCGACCTGCTCCGGCTTCATGGGCTGAAGATCGAGGATGTCCGCGTGGCGGGTGACGAGGTCCTGCAGGCGGCTCGGCTGGGTGAGCACGCTCCACTCGGCCTTGAGAAGGCTGATCGCCTCCTGCTCCTGGGCGATCTGGCGCTGCAGGCGGGCGACGTTCGCCGCGGCGATCTCCGCCTCGTACTTCATGTCGTAGACGGCGGCCGCGCTCAGCACCATCAGGAAGATCAGGAGGGCGTTGACGAAACGCGTCATATCAGGCTCTCCGGACCGAGGGCTGGAACATCGGCAGGCCGAGCGCCTGGCCGTCGAGGGGCCGCGCGGTCGCCGTGGTGCGCGTCGCGAAACGCAGCTTGGCCGAGCGGGCACGGGGGTTGCGGGCGCATTCGGCCTCGCCGGGTTCGACGGCCCCCTTCTCGATCAGCCGGAAGGTCGCGGGCGGCAGCGTAGCCTCGGGAAGGTGGCGCGAGCCTTGCGCGACGGTCCGGCTGCGGTCCTGGACGAAGCGCTTCACGATCCGGTCCTCGAGCGAATGGAACGTCACCACGGCCAGCCGGCCGCCGTCCGGCAGCAGCCGCTCGGCCGCCGCCAGCGCGTCGACCAGTTGGTCAAGCTCGCGGTTCACGTAGATGCGGATGGCCTGGAAGGTGCGCGTCGCCGGATGCGCCTCGCCGAACCGCTTGGCGCCCAGCACCTTCTCGATCACCCGGACGAGGTCGCGCGTGCGGGTCAGCGGCTCGGCGGCGCGCGCCGCCACGATCGCCTTGGCGATCCGGCCGGCCTGCCGCTCCTCCCCGTAGAGTTTCAGGATGAGGGCGATGTCGCGCCCGTCCATGGCGTTGACGACGTCCGCCGCCGACGGGCCGTCGAGGCTCATGCGCATGTCGAGCGGGCCGTCGTTGCGGAAGGAGAAGCCGCGCTCCGCCTCGTCGAGCTGCATGGACGACACGCCGATGTCGAGCACCACGCCGTCGACCGGAGACGCGCCGGCCGCCGCCGCATGGGCGTCGAGGTCGGAAAAGGCGCCGTGCACGAGCTTCAGCCGGCCCGCCATCTCGGCCTCCAGCGCTCGGCCGGCCGCGATCGCCGTCGGGTCGCGGTCGATGGCCACCACCAGCCGCGCCCCGGCGGCGAGCAGCGCGCGGGTGTAGCCGCCGGCCCCGAACGTGCCGTCGACGAAGACGCCGCCCTCGATCGGCTGCAGCGCGTCGAGCACTTCGGCCAGGAGAACCGGCACGTGCGGCGCGTCGGCGCCGGTCTCGTCCATCGGGGTTCCGGTCATTGCACCGGCCCTCCCTCGAGACGGGGCGACCGGCGCAGCGCGAGCGCGCGCTTGCGCGCCTCGGCCTCATGCTCCAGGTAGCGCTTCGGCTCCCAGATCTGAAACTTGTAGCCCTGGCCGACGAAGGTCACCTCGTCAACGATGCCGGCATACTCCATCAGCGTGGAGGTCAGCCCCACGCGACCTTCCGGGTCCATGGTGAGGCGCTCGGAGAGGCCGTAGAAGGCGGTGGAGAGGTAGTCGTGCTCTTCGGTGAAGGGCTCGAAGCGCGCCAGACGCTTCTCGATCTCGCCGAGCAGGCCGTTGCCGCCGGCATCCACCGCCATCATGTCCAGCGAAGGGTAGCAGTAGAGCCCTTCGAACCCGTCCTTGGCCAGCACCTGACGGAACGACGCCGGGACGGAGACCCGTCCCTTCTTGTCGATCCGGTTGGTGGTGCGCGAGACGAAGCCGCTCATCGGGTTCCCTGGGGGCCCTGCCCTGACAATCACCTGCCGGCCTGCGCGGGAGGGAAATGCGTATCGGCGGACCCTGCCCCGGTGCGACACCGGATAAGCCCCCCGACCCCTCGTCCGTCGCCGTCGATCGGCACACGAATTCCCGCTCCGGTGGCGAGCACCGGCGATCTCGCCAGCCGAAACTTCGACCGGTCCGACGCTTGGTTCGGGATGCGTTTGGGATACCATGGGAGCCTATGGGCGTCAACGCGACGGACCCCTGGTTGGCGGGCTCCGGACACGTATCACCATTCAGACTTATTTAGGATTAACAAAGCGTTGACGGGCAATCTTCAAACCCTGCCAAGGGCCTGGGCCTACAAATATGAAACTAGTTATGTGTTGCATTTAAGTCGCAAACGTGGACCCGAAACCGCGGTTTTCCGGGCTGGTTTTGGACCCCTCACCCGGGTGATCTCCCTCGCAATGGACGCTGCATCAGACGGTTGTGCCGCTATCCACAGGGCTGTTGATAACCCGGCACCGATTGCGTCCCATCTTTTCCCACGGCCGACCGACGACACGGCGTCGGACCGCCCTCCGGCCAAAGGGTGACCTCGCCTTCACGAGGCGCATCGTGCTAGCAGTCGGCACATGACGTGAAGGGAAGGAAGTTGCCCATGAACCCGCCGGATGCGCCCGCCCTGAAGGGCTTCGAGAGCTTCACGGCAGGCGACGGCGGCAGCCTCGGCACGGTGGAGATCACGGCCGCGGACGTCGTCGCCTTCGCGTCGGACTGGGACCCTCAGCCCTTCCACCTCGACGCGGAGGCCGGGCGGGCCTCGCCGCTCGGCGGCCATGCGGCGTCCGGCTGGCATACGGCGAGCCTCCTCATGCGGCTCCTTGCCACCAACCTCCTGAAGGGCGTGAAGTCCATGGGCTCGCCCGGGGTGCGCGACCTGAAATGGCTGCGGCCGGTGCTCGTCGGCGACACGCTCGAAGCCACCTTCGCGGTGCTCGCCGTGCGGCCGTCCGCGACCCGGACCGACCGGGGCTATGTGGACGCAAGCTTCCAGATGACCAACCAGCACGGCGAACCGGTCTTCGCCATGACGACCACCATCATCGTCGGCCGCTGAGCGGCGCGGAGATCGACCCATGCGCTTCGACGACATCCCCCTCGATACGCCCGTCCCGATCGGCAGCCACACCTTCACGGAGGAGGCCATCCTGGCCTTCGCGCGCCTCTACGACCCGCAGCCCTTCCACACGGATCCGGAGGCCGCGGCATCCAGCCACTTCGGCGGCCTCTGCGCGTCCGGCTGGCACACCGCCGCCGCCTGGATGCGGCTCACCGTCGACCAGGCGAAGCGCGACGCGTCGCTCGCCGGCATCTCGCCAGGGATCGACGAGATCCTGTGGAAGCGGCCGGTCTTTGTGGGCGACACGGTGACCTACACGAACACCGTCCGCGCCAAGCGCCGCCTCGGCTCCCGGCCGGGTTGGGCGATGATCACCAACGAGGCCGTCGGCACCAACCAGAACGGCGACGAGGTCTATCGCATGCGCGGCCCGGTGATGGTGCCGATCGACGACTGACCGATCCGCGCTTCAGGCGATGCGCATCAGTGATCGCGCCCGCCCCGCGCGGTGCGGGACGGCGGCTCGCCGTAATAGGCCGCGTAGGTCGCGGCGAAACGGCCGAAGTGCAGGAAGCCCCATTTGGCGGCGATGTCCGTCACCGTGGCGCCGGTGCGGGCGGCGGCCAGCAGGTCGCGGCGTGCCCCGTCCAGCCGCCGGCTGCGCAGCCAGGTCCCCGGCCCCACCCCGACCGTGCGCATGAAGGCCTCGCGCAGCACCCCCGGCGACACGCCCGCGCGGGCCGCCAGATCCGCCACCGTCAGGTCGTCGGCCTCGCTCGCCTCGGCGATGTCGCGCGCGGTCCGGAACAGGCGGGCGTCCGGCTCCACCCGGCGCGAGCGACTGCCGTGCGCGGACACCAGTCCGTGCACGAACTGCAGCCGGTCGAGCACCATGCCGGGCAGCACCGCCGCGAGATCGCCGCCCACACCGGCCTCCAGCGTGGCGAAATGGGAGAGCAGCGACATAAGCCACGACGACAGGAAGCCGAACGCCTCGCCGGCCGGCACCGTGCTCGGCGACGCCGCACCCGGCTCGGTCTCGCCGAGCGCCGTTTCCGCCGCGGCGATGAACAGAAGGTCGCTGTGGCTGCCGAAGGCGGCGGTCTGCTCCTCCGACCGGCGCAGGATGGCCAGCGTGTCCCCGCCGAGCGCCACCGCGTTCAGCCGCCACGGTCCGCGACCTCCAAGGCTGCAGGCGTAGACCACCTGGCCCGATGGGGGTGCGGTGCGCTGCTCCACCGGCAGGTTGATCCGCTCCCGGTGCACCGTCACCGGCCCGAGCGCGAGCGTCTCCAGCACGCCCCGGTACGCGCCGGGCGACAGCTGGCAGTAGGACTGCGACCACCCGTCGAGCCCGCGTTCCTGCTCGGCCGCATCCGCGTAGACCACCCTGGAATAGGGCGACGACAATTCGGCCATGGCAGCCCCCGCTTGCACACACCGCCCATCGATGCGGCAGCTTCTGGCCTGCCCATCGATTAGGCAGACATGTACGCCCAAACCGGATAGCCCCGTCAAGAGCGACAGCCGTAGGGTCTGCGGGAGAGCCCAAACGCGGGAGGCATCCACGGTGTTCTTGAGATCCATCTTCGCAGTCGCGGCGTCCGTCGCCCTCTCGGCTCCGGCCCTTGCGCAGGACCCGCTCCCCCCGGAGACATTCGGCGTCATGTCGGCCATTGCGCCCGGCCCGAACGTGATCGTCTACCAGGAGAGCCTGTCCGGTCCGGGCAGCCTCGTGGTGCTCGGCGCCGACGATCTGGCCATGAAGGGCACCATGCCGAGCGGCAGCTTCGGCACCATGCTGGTGGACCCGGCCGGCAAGGTCGCCTACTCCCTGTCGACCTTCCTGAAGCGCTACGCCTACGGTCCGATGGAGACCGTGCTGCAGATCTACGACGTGGACACGCTGACCGTGAAGTCGGAGGTGATCCTGCCGCCGAAGGGCGTCATGGCGCTCTCCTACGCCGCCCTCCTCCAGCAGAGCGCCGACGGCAAGTTCATCTTCGCCCAGAACGCCACGCCCGCCTCGTCCGTCACCGTCGTCGACCTCGCCGCCGGCGCGGTGGCGCAGGAGATCCCGACGCCCGGGTGCTGGGGCATCTATCCGGCCACCACCGGCAGCAGCTTCAGCACCATCTGCGGCGACGGCAGCCTGATGACCTACGCCCTCTCCGCCGACGGCAAGACCGCCACGGAGACCGTCGGCCTCGACATCTTCGACCCGGACGCCGATCCGGTGTTCGCCACCACCGCCCGGTCCGAGGCGGGCATCGTGATGGTGACCTTCCTCGGCAACGTCATCATCGCCTCCGACGCCGACGGCACCCCGAAGAAGGTGGACAGCTTCTCGCTGACCGAGGGCGTCGAGGGCGGCTGGGTGCCGGGCGGCTACAATCTCGTCACCTACAGCAGCGGCCTGAAGCTCCTGTTCGTGCTGATGCATTCCGGCGGCTACGACGGCAGCCACAAGAACCCGAGCGAAGAGGTCTGGGCCGTCGACCTCGCCAAGAAGGCCGTGGTCGGCCGCATGCCGCTCGCCGGCGCCCTGTCGATCACCGCCGCGCCCGGCGACAAGCCGGTGCTCTACACCCTGATGGCCGACATCAAGCTGGTCCGCCACGAGCTCGACCTCGCCGCCTACGCCACCAAGGTCGCCGGCGAACTGCCGCTCGTCGACCTGCCCTTCCTCGCCACGGCCACCCCATGAACGGCGGGCTCCTCTTCCTGGCGGCCGGCGGCGCGGTGGTGTTCACCGCCCTCCTGTTCGCCCGGGCGCTCGTCCACAAGCTCTCGGACGTGACCGCCTTCTCCGGCTTCGTCGCCGACTACGGGATCCTGCCGGAGCGCTTCGTGCGCCCGGCCACCCTCGGCCTCGTCGCCGCCGAGGGCGCCATCCTCGTCGCTCTCGTGGTGCCGGCGCTCTGGCCCGTCGGGCCGGTGCTCGCCGCCTTGATGCTCCTCGCCTACGCGGCGGCCATCGGCCAGGCGGTCCGCATGGGCCGGCGCTGGATCGAGTGCGGCTGCGGCGGCGCGGTGCAGCCGGTGTCCTGGGGGCTGGTCGGCCGCAATGTGGCCCTCGCCGCCCTGGCCCTCCTCGGCGCCGCCGGCTCGCCCTTCTCCCTTGACGTCGGCGAGGCCACCGCCGTGATCGCCAGCGGCTTCACGGTCTTCCTCGGCTATCTCCTGGTCGAGCAGATCCTCGGCAACGCCGCCTACCTCAAGCCCCGCACCTGAGCGACCCGCGTCCCAGTCAAAGGTCTTCGATCCATGAATGCACTCACCTTCGTCGTGGCGGTCCTGGTCCTGATGGTCATCGGGCTCACCGTCGCGCTGTTCGCCCTCGCCCGTCAGGTCGGCGTGCTCTTCGAGCGGGTCTCGCCCATGGGCGCCCTCGTCAACGACACCGGCCCCAAGGTGGGCGACGCCTCGCCGGTCTGGCGGCTGAAGAGCCTCACCGGCGGCGAAATCACCATCGGTCCGCGCGCCGACCGGTCCACCCTCGTCTTCTTCCTGTCGCCCACCTGCCCGGTCTGCAAGAAGCTGCTGCCCGTGCTCCAGTCCGTCCGCACCGCCGAGAAGAGCTGGATGGACGTGGTGCTCGCCTCCGACGGCGAGCGCGCCAAGCACGAGCGCTTCATCGAGACCGCCGGCCTCAAGGCCTTCCCGTACGTGCTCTCTGAAGAGCTCGGCATCTCCTACCGCGTGTCGCGCCTGCCCTTCGCGGTCCTCATCGACCCGGCCGGCATCATCCGCGCCAAGGGCCTCGTCAACAACCGCGAGCAGTTGGAGAGCCTCTTCAACGCCAAGGAAATGGGCGTCGCCTCCATCCAGGACTACCTCGGCGGCGCTCCCGTCGCCAGCCACTGAACCCGCACCAATCCCGAAGAGGAGCCACGGCCTTGACCGGTTTCTTCGACACAATGCTCGCCCGGCTGGACCGGCTGACCGAGACGGGGGCCCGCCGGGTCGCCCAGACCAGCGGCCGCCGCAGTTTTCTCGCCAAGGCCGGGACGCTGATCCTCGGCGGCGCCCTCGCCCCCATGCTGCCGTTCGACAAGAGCCACGCCACCGGCACCGGCGGCGGCGTGGCCACGGGCTCGGACCCGCTCCAATGCGACTACTGGCGCTACTGTTCGCTCGACGGCACCCTCTGCACCCAGTGCGGCGGCAGCCTCAGCATGTGCCCGCCGGGCTCGGAAGCCTCCACCGTCAGCTGGGTCGGCACCTGCCGCAACCCGGACGACACCCGGGACTACCTGATCAGCTACAACGACTGCTGCGGCAAGACCTTCTGCGGCAATGCAACCTTCTGCAACTTCAATGAAGGCGAGAAGCCCGGCTACCGGATGGCGCTCCACAACGACATCAACTGGTGCATGGCCAACACGTCCGTCGGCTATCATTGCACCGTGGCGGTGCTGGTCGGCCTCGCCGAGTGACCGGCGCCGGGACACCCGGAGAGGTGCGATGATCCCTCGTTCCCGTCCCCCGCGGCGTGCTGTCCTGCCGCTTGCCGCCGCCACGCTCGTCCTGGCGGTGGCGGCCGGCGGCCCTACCGGTCCGGCCCGGTCCGCCCAGCCGGACTGGGCGGCCACCAATTACACGCCGCGCACCAACTACGTGCTCCGCTGCAGCGGCTGCCACGGGATCGCCGGCACGGGTGCGGCGGCGAAGGCCGGCGTGCCGGATCTCGCCGGCTATGTGGGCGCCTTCGCGGCCGATCCGGACGGACGCTCCTACATGACCCGGGTGCCGGGCGTGCGGAGCGCCAACCTCGATCCGGCCAAGACCGCCGCCGTCCTCAATTACGTGCTGGAGGCCTTCGCCGGCCCGTCCCTCAAGCCAGGCACGCCTCTCTTCACCGCCGAGGAGGTCGCGGCCGCCCAGGCCCTGCCGCGCACCGACATCGTGGCGCTCCGCCGCCAGGTGGTCGCCCGGTTGAAGGCCGACGGCGTTCCCGTCGCGGCCTATCCCTGGCCCTGACGGGCGACCTGACCGCAACACCCAGAACGCAAAAAAGGCGGCCCGCACGGCCGCCTTTCGCTTGTGTCCAGTGAACCGCCACGCCGACCGTCAGTCCTTGGCGCGCTCCACATAGGAGCCGTCGACGGTCATCACCACGATGCGGGTGCCGGTCGTCACGAACGGCGGCACGTTGGTGCGCACGCCGTTGGAGAGCACCGCCGGCTTGTAGCTGGAGGTCGCTGTCTGGCCCTTCATGGCCGGCTCGGTCTCCACCACCTCCAGCACCACGCGCGCCGGCAGCTCGATCGACACCGGCACGTCGTTGTAGACGCCCACATGGCATTCCATGTTTTCGGCGAGATAGGCCGACTGGTCGCCGATCACGTCCTTCGGCACGGAGATCTGCTCGTAGCTCTCCATGTTCATGAAGGCGAAGCCCTGCTCGTCCTCGTAGAGATAGGTGTAGGGCCGCTCGTCGATAAAGGCGCGCTCCACCTGCTCGGTCGTCTTGTAGCGCACCGAAACCTTGGTGCCGTCGACGATGCGGCGCATGTCGATCTGCGTGGTCGGCGTGCCCTTGCCCGGGTGGAAGTTTTCCGCCGAGAGCACAACGTGGAGCTTGTCGTCGAGCTCCACCACGTTGCCCTTGCGGATCTGGCTGGCGATGACCTTGACCATGGCGTAATCGATGTCTCGAGTTGTCGGCAAAAACGGATCGGCCCACGCCGGTGGTCCGGCGCGGCCTCTTGCTGGCGTCTCTCCTGACATTTTCGAGCCGGAAAAGGAAGAGGGCATTGACGGGCAATTCGACGGGCCGTGCCGCAGAGCCAGCCGCCTCGCCCTGGTGGTCGCCGGAGCGGCACGCCGCCCGCCGCCCCTTCCTGGCTGCCCGCAGCCGCCTGAAGGCCGCCGTGCGGCGCTGGTTCGAGGACGAGGGCTTCACCGAAGTGGAATGCCCCGCCCTGCAGGTTTCCCCCGGCAACGAGGCGCACCTCCACGCCTTCGCCACCGACCTCGTCGGCCTCGACGGCAGCCGTCGGACCCGATACCTGCACACGTCGCCGGAGTTCACCGCCAAGAAGCTTCTCGCCGCCGGCGAGACGCGGATCTTCGACTTTGCCCGCGTCTTCCGCAACCGCGAGGGCGGCCCGCTGCATTCGCCGGAGTTCACGCTCCTGGAATGGTATCGCGCGAACGCGCCCTACACGGCGCTGATGGACGACTGCGCCGCCCTCCTCCGCCTCGCCGCTGACACGCTTGACGTGGACCGGTTCCAGTGGCGCGGCCGCACCGCCGACCCGCGCGCCACGCCGGAGCGCCTCACCGTCGCGGAAGCCTTCGCCCGCCACGCCGGCCTCGACCTCCTGGCCACCCTCACGGACAACCCCGCCGCCCCGGACCGCGAAGCCCTCGGCCGACAGGCCGCCGCCGCGGGCTATCGGGTCGTCGCCGACGACAGCTGGACCGACATCTACTCCCGCGTCCTCGTCGAGGCGGTGGAGCCCCACCTTGGCTTCGGCCGGGCCACCATGCTCTGCGAATACCCGGTGTGCGAAGCCGCCCTCTCCCGCCCCTGCGCCCACGACGGCCGGGTTGCGGAGCGCTTCGAGCTCTATGTCTGCGGCGTGGAACTTGCCAACGCTTTCGGCGAACTCACCGACCCGGTGGAGCAGCGCCGCCGTTTCGAGGAGGAGATGGCGCTCAAGGCCGCGCTCTATGGCGAGCGCTATCCGATCGACGAGGACTTCCTCGCCGCTCTCGCCCACATGCCGCCGGCTGCCGGCATCGCCCTCGGCTTCGAGCGGCTGGTCATCGTCGCCGCCGGCGCCCGCTCCATCGACGACGTCGCCTGGGCGCCGGTGGTCTGATCCGCGGACCATCCCCCGGCCGCCTGTCCCGGATCGACACGATCGTCACGGCGGGGCTTCCTCCGTTGCATTAAGCATGTTTTAACCGTGCCACGCTCCGCCCCCGAGACCCACCGACCGAGGGACATGCCATGGCCCGCCTGCTCCTTGTGCTTCTTTCGATGCTGGTCGCCTGCCCGGCCCTGACGACGGCTGCCGCCGCCGACTGGCAGACCTACACCAACGCCCGCTTCGGCACGACGATCGACTATCCGGCGGACATCTTCCTGCCGACGCCCGACCCGGAGAACGGCGACGGCCGCCGCTTCGTGTCCGCCGACGGCGAGGCCATGGTCACGGTGTTCGGCGGCTACAACGTGGACCGCCTCTCCCTCACCGACCTCCTCGCCGCAGCCAACGAGGACGTCAGCGACGGGGAGATCACCTACCAGACCAACGGCCCCCGCTGGTTCGTCATGTCTGGCTTCCAGAACGGCAAGATCTTCTACCGCAAGCTGATGCTCACCCGCACCCTGGACGTCGCCCACACGGTGGAGATCATCTACCCCGCCGACGCCAAATCCACCTACGACACCCTCACCGCCCGCATCTCCAAGTCGCTGACCTGGAAGTTCTGACGCGGCCGGCGACGGGTCGATCGGGCGCCGCCGCCGATCGTCATGGTCCGCGAAGGCGGACCAGCCACGCGTTCCCCGGCCACCGCATATGCGTGGATGGTCCGGCGATACCGGACCATGACGAGGTTGGAGCAAACACGCCGGCGCCTGTTCGAAATCGTCACCCCGGCGAACGCCGGGGTCCAACCGCACGCCCCATCACCCACGCCAGCCAACATCCGGCCTGCGTTCGTTGGATCCCGGCTTTCGCCGGGATCACGAGGTCGGTTGCGGCATCACGCGCGCGCCGTATCGGATCAAGCTGTGCTCATCCGCCCCAACCCCGATCGTCATGGTCCGCGAAGGCGGACCACCCACGCATTCCCCGGCAACCGCGCACGCTTGGACTGCCCCGCCCAGCCGGACAATCACGAGGGCCACAGATCGGCGCGGCCGAAAACGCCCGCCCCTTGCCTAATGCCCCGCGAACTCGATCAGCGTGCGCACCGGCACGTCGAGCGCGCGCAGCTTGTCCGCGCCGCCGAGGTCCGGCAGGTCGACGATGAAGCAGGCGGCTTCCACCACGGCGCCGAGGCTGCGGATCAGGGTGGCGGCGGCGACGGCGGTGCCGCCGGTGGCGATCAGGTCGTCCACCAGGATCACCCGCTCGCCCGGCAGGATGGCGTCCTTGTGGACCTCCATCTCGTCCACCCCGTACTCCAGGCTGTAGGCGATCGACACCGTCTCGTGCGGCAGCTTGCCCTTCTTGCGGATCGGCACGAAGCCGGACGAGAGCTGGTGCGCCACCGCGCCGCCGAGGATGAAGCCGCGCGCCTCGATGCCGGCCACCTTGTCGATCTTACCGCCCGCCCAGGGCTGCACCAACTCGTCCACCGTGCGGCGGAAGGCACGAGCATTGCCAAGCAGGGTGGTGATGTCGCGAAAGACGATGCCAGGCTTCGGATAGTCCGGAATGGCACGGATCGTGTCGGCAAGATTCATCGGTCGGTTTCCTCGCGCCGGCGGGGCCTTCGCCGGCCTCTGATCGCCTTTCCTACAACGGGCCGGCGGCGCCCGCGAGCCCAAAGCCCGGGCGCCCCGACCGGCCGGCGCTCAGCGCCCGAGCACCCGCCCGGCCACCGCGTCGAGCTTGGCCAGCATGGCGGGGTCGCGCGCCTCCGGCCGGGTGATGAGGGCGAAGTCGAGGGCCCGGTCCGAGCCGACCGGACAGGGCGGATGCACGCGCGGGATGGTGCGGGCGAGCCGGCCGACCAGCGCCTGCGCCTTGTGGGCGTTCTGGTGCAGCACCTTCACCACCTGCGCCACGTCCACCATGTCGTGGTCGGGGTGCCAGCAGTCGAAGTCGGTCACCATGGCGACGGTCGCGTAGCAGAGCTCCGCCTCGCGGGCGAGCTTGGCCTCCGGCATGTTCGTCATGCCGATCACCGCGCAGCCCCAGGACCGGTAGAGCTCGCTCTCGGCGAGGGTGGAGAACTGCGGCCCCTCCATGGCGAGATAGGTCCCGCCCCTGACCACCACGATCCCCTCCTCCGCCGCCGCGGCAGCCACCGCGTCCACGAGAAGCGGGCTCACCGGATGGCCGAAGGCCACATGGCCGACGCAGCCCTCCCCGAAGAAGGACTTCTCGCGGGCGAAGGTCCGGTCGATGAACTGGTCGACCAGCACGAAGGTGCCGGGCGGCAGGTCTTCCCGAAGCGAACCCACGGCGGAGACGGACACGAGATCGGTCACGCCCATCCGCTTCATCACGTCGATGTTGGCGCGGTAGTTGATGCCGGACGGCGACAGCCGGTGCCCGCGCCCGTGTCGGGGCAGGAACACGACGGTGAGCCCGTCCACCGTCCCCACCCGCACCTGGTCGGACGGAGCGCCCCACGGGCTTTCCACCGTCACCCAGTCGGCGCCCTCCAGCCCGGGCAGGTCGTAGAGCCCGGACCCGCCGATCACACCCAGCACCGTTTCCGTCATGACCCCGCCTCGTCATCAACACGCTGATCCGGAGGAGACCACGCCGGGGCCGCGAGGGGAAGCCGCAGGGCGGCACCACACAGCCTGTGGGACCATTCGTCCCCGGCGGATCGTCGCCTCCCCTACCGACCAATCCCCCCGCAAACGACGAAGGGCCCCGTCGCCGGGGCCCTTCGCTGAGGTCGGATCGGAACGGGCGCGGATCAGTGCGCCACGTCGCTCCAGATCTTGCGCTTGGTCAGGTAGAGCAGGCCCGCGAACACGGCCATGAACACCATGGCGTGGAAGCCCAGGCGCTTGCGCGCGTCCAGGTGCGGTTCGGCCGCCCACATCATGAAGGCCGCCACGTCCTTGGAATACTGGTCCACGGTCATCGGCGTGCCGTCCGTGTACTCCACCACCTCGTCGGAGAGCGGCGGCGCCATGGCCAGCGACATCCCCGCGATGAAATACGGGTTGTAATACTGGCCCTCCGGCACGGTCACGCCCTCCGGCGGGTCCTGGTAGCCGGTGAGGAGGGCATGGATGTAATCCGGACCCTGCTCCTGATAGGGCACGAACACGTCGAACACGAACTGCGGGAAGCCGCGCTCCACCGCCCGCGCCTTGGCGATCAGCGACAGGTCCGGCGGCAGGGCGCCGCCGTTGGAGGCCCGGGCCGCCGCTTCGTTCGGGAAGGGCGACGGGAAGGCGTCCTTCGGCTCGCGCGGACGCTCCAGCGGATCGCCCACGTCGTCGACGCCGTCCACGATGGTGTACTCGGCCGCCAGCGTCTTCGCCTGCTCCTCGGTGAAGCCCGGCCCGCCCTCTTCGGCAAGGTTGCGGAACTTCACAAGGCTCATGGCGTGGCAGCTGGCGCACACCTCCTTGTAGACCTTGTAGCCGCGCTGCAGCTGGCCCTTGTCGTAGGTGCCGAACGGGCCGGCGAAGCTCCAGTCCACATACTCGGGCTTGTGGATCGGGTAGTGGGTCGGGGCGTGTTCCCCGCCCTCCTCTTCGGCCGCGATCGCGGCGAAGCCGCCGAAGCCGAGGCCGACGCCGAGAACGGCGGCGGCAGCCCAACGGATCATGGTCTTGCTCATGGTGCTATCGATCCTTCCGTCGGGACAGGTCAGTGCTTCTCGGGCGATGCCGTGGCGCCGACCGGATGCGCGTGGCCGCCGTTCTTCGCCAACACCGCGTCGGTGATCGAGACCGGCAACGGCTTCGGCGTCTCCAGGAAGCCGAGCAGCGGCAGCACGATCAGGAAGTGGGCGAAGTAGTAGGCGGTGAAGAGCTGCGCGGCGAGCACGTAGCCGCCCTCCGCCGGGCGCGAGCCCAGCCAGCCCAGCATCACGCAGGTGAAGGCGAACACCCAGAAGAAGATCTTGAACAGCGGGCGGAAGCGCGCCGAGCGGACCTTCGAGGTGTCGAGCCACGGCAGGAACACCAGGATGGCGATCGACCCGAACATGGCGATGACGCCGCCGAGCTTGGAGTTGATCGGCCCGATGTCGAAGGTGATGGCGCGCAGGATGGCGTAGAACGGTAGGAAGTACCATTCCGGCACGATGTGCGCCGGCGTCACCAGCGGGTTCGCTTCGATGTAGTTGTCCGGGTGGCCGAGGTAGTTCGGCTGGAAGAACAGGAACCAGCCGAAGAACATGCAGAACACCACCAGGGCGAACACGTCCTTCATCGTCGCGTAGGGCGTGAAGGGCACCGTGTCCTTCTCGGACTTGGTGTCGATGCCGAGCGGGTTGTTCTGGCCCGTGACGTGCAGCGCCCAGATGTGCAGGATCACCACGCCGAAGATCATGAACGGCAGGAGATAGTGCAGCGAAAAGAAGCGGTTGAGCGTGGCGTTGTCGACCGCGAAGCCGCCGATCAGCAGCGTCTGGATTGGCTCGCCGATGAGCGGGATGGCCGTGAAGAAGTTGGTGATCACGGTGGCGCCCCAGAAGCTCATCTGGCCCCACGGCAGCACGTAGCCCATGAAGGCGGTGGCCATCATCAGGAGGAAGATGATCACGCCGAGGATCCACAGCACCTCGCGCGGCTCCTTGTAGGAGCCGTAGTACATCGCCTTGAAGATGTGGATGAAGACGGCGATGAAGAACATGGACGCGCCGTTGGCGTGCATGTAGCGCAACAGCCAGCCCCAGTTCACGTCGCGCATGATGGCTTCGACGGACTCGAACGCCATGGCCGAGTTGGCGGCGTAGTGCATCGCCAGGACGACGCCGGTGAGGATCTGCACCACCAGCATGAACACCAGGATGGCGCCGAAGGTGTAGAAGTAGTTCAGGTTGCGCGGCGTCGGGTAGGAGACCGCGGTGTCGTGCAGCAGGCGCACGATCGGCAGGCGCCGCTCAAGCCACTTCTCCGCCCCCGTCCGGGGCTCGTAGGTCGAATGACCAGACATGGAAATCTCCTCGCGAAGCGCTGGGGTCAGCCGATGCGCAGCCGGGTGTCGTTGACGAAGGTGTAGACCGGCACGGCCATGTTCTCAGGCGCCGGGCCCCGGCGGATGCGGCCCGCCGTGTCGTAGTGCGAGCCGTGGCACGGGCAGAACCAGCCGCCGAAATCGCCCTGCTGGCCAAGCGGGATGCAGCCGAGGTGGGTGCACACGCCGACCATGACGATGAGATTTTCCATGCCCTCGGTGGCCCGGTTCTCGTCGGTGGCGGCGGCGTCCGCGGCGGCGTTGTCGTTGCGCGCCAGCGGATCCTTGAGCTCCTCGATCGTCACGCCCTTGGCGGCCTCGATCTCTTCCGGCGTGCGGTTGCGGATGAACACCGGTTTGCCGCGCCATTGGACGGTGATGGACTGGCCCGGCTGGATCGCCGAGATGTCCACCTCGATGGAGGCGAGCGCGCGCGTGGAGGCGTCCGGGTTCATCTGGTCGATGAACGGCCAGAGCGAAGCCGCGACGCCGACCGCGCCCATCGCACCGGTGGTCAGGAACAGGAAGTCGCGGCGGGTCGGTTCGGCGGGGTTTGCGGTGTCAACCACGGGAAGTTCCTTCTGAACGAAAGACCTTGAGGCCCTCCCCGATGCCGCCGAGGGCCGGGCCGAAGATCAAGCGAGAGACCGCCCACGGCTGACCCCTCCTCTTCCTCGGCGGAAGCGCGGGGCCGGCGGCGAACGGGCAGCAAACCAACAGGGACGGGATGCGGGAACGCCGGCTCGGTGAGGCGCCGGCGGGGGCCCGCGGCCCCGATCGGGTGTCTTTTTGCACCATCGCTTGCTAATGTCCAGTTAGGCAGATGTGGGATGCCGACCATTCCGCCCTGACGCTTTGTCGCAACGCACCATTATCCACACCGATCACGTGATCGGCGAGCTAAAGGCCGCAAAGCAGAGCGATTTTCGCTCTGCCGCAGCCCGATACCGCGCCAGCTGCGCCGTTCCGTCGCAGCCCCGCTCGCCGGAACCGCCCCTTTCCGGCGCGAACGAAAGCGCCCGCCCCCCTCGCGGCGAGACACCCCTGTCGCCGCGCCCGAGTCTCAGGCGTCCACGCGCTCGATCACCGGCGCACCCCCGTCCGACATGTCCAGGAACCCGCCCGTCTGGCGCGCCCAGAGGCCCGCGTAGAGGCCGCCCTTGGCGACGAGGTCGTGGTGGGTGCCGACCTCTACGATGCGGCCGCGGTCCATCACCACCAGGCGGTCCATGCGGGCGATGGTAGAGAGGCGGTGGGCGATGGCGATCACGGTCTTGCCGGCCATCAGGTCGTCCAGGCTCTCCTGGATTGCCGCCTCCACGTCGCTGTCGAGCGCCGATGTGGCCTCGTCCAGCACCAGGATGGGCGCGTTCTTCAGAAGCACCCGCGCGATGGCGATCCGCTGCCGCTGCCCGCCGGAGAGCTTCACGCCCCGCTCGCCTACGTGGGCGTCGTAGCCCCGCCGCCCGCGCGCGTCGATCAGGTCCGCGATGAAGGCATCCGCCTTCGCCTGCCGCGCCGCCGTCACCAGCGCCGCCTCGTCCGCCTCCGGCCGGCCGTAGGTGATGTTGTCGCGGATCGAGCGGTGCAAGAGCGAGGTATCCTGAGTCACCACCCCCACCGCCGCCCGAAGGCTGTCCTGCCGCACGCCGGCGATGTCCTGACCGTCGACGAGGATGCGCCCCGACTGCAGGTCGTAGAGCCGCAGGAACACGTTCACGAGCGTCGACTTCCCGGCGCCGGACGGCCCCACGAGGCCGATCTTCTCCCCCGGCTTCAGCGTCAGGGTGATGCCGTCGAGCGCCGCCCGGCGCGGACCGTCCTCGGTCAGGCGACCGTAGTCGAAGCGCACGTCCTCGAACCGCACCTCGCCGCGCGGCACCGTCAGCGCCGGCGCGTCCGGCCGGTCGCGGACCTCCTGCGGCTTGGCGAGCGAACGGACGCTGTCCTCCAGGGTGCCGATCGAATCGTAGACGTCGCCGAGGTTGAACACCGCCGCCCGCGACAGGCCGTGGATCTGCACGAGCAGCGCCAGCACCGCCGCGATGTCGCCGGCGCTCGCCTCGCCCTGGCGCCAGAGTTCCACGCCGATCAGCGCCCCGGCGGTGAGCAGCAGCCCGTTCATGAAGGTGAGCGTCACGGCGAGCGAGGTCAGGTAGCGTTGCTGCACCGTGCTCGCCTCGATGCCGTTGACGAGCGCCTCGCGCACGTGCCCGTCCTCCCGGCCGATGCCGGTGAAGAGCCGCACGGTCATGTAGTTGGAATAGCCGTCGACGATCCGCCCGGTGAACACCGACGCGGTCTCCGACACCCGCCGCGCCGCCGCGCGGCTTCGCGGCAGGTAGATCCACAGCACCCCCACGAACGCCGCCGCCCAGAGGAGCACCGGCGCCACGAACCAGGGGTGCTGCGCGAGGAGGAAGGCCACGGTGCCGGCGAGGAAGAGCAGCGCGTAGAGCAGCTGGTCGGCCATCTGCCGGACGAGGCTGCGGATCGCCTGCCCGGTCTGCCCCACCTTGGTGGCGATGCGGCCGACGAAATCGTTCTGGAAGAAAGAGACGTCTGCCCGCGACACATACTCGTGGGTCCGCCAGCGCACCAGGGTGCCGACGTTGCGTAGCAGCGTCTGGTTGCGGACGAGCGACGACAGGATGGTCACCGCAGGGCGCACCACGACGAGGAGCACGGCGAAGAACACCAGGTCCCCCCAGTGCGCCGCCAGGAAGGCCTCCGACGGCGTCGCCGAGACGAGATCGACGATCCGTCCGATCATCCACGGGATGGCGATCTCCACCGCCGTCGTCATGGAGGTGAGCACGATCATCAGCACCACCGCCCAGCCGGTCTCCTTGAAGAAGGTCCGCACCACCCGCCACACCGTCGTCGGCGGCGCCAGCGGATGCCGTCCCTCCGTCGGCTTCAGCGGGTCGATGCGGCTTTCAAAGAAGCCGAACAGGCGGTCGATCATTCCGGCGGGCTTTGCGGTCATGGAAGGGAGTTGTGGGCAGGATGGGCCGGATGGCAAGGGCACGGCGGCCGGAACCTGTCAGCAGTGGGGTGGACGGGCGGGGCGGTGAGACCGGAGTCCGCCGATCACCGACATCGTCGCACACTCCGCGATCGTCATGGTCCGCGCAGGCGGACCACCCACGCTTTTCCCGGCCGCATCCGCTCGCCGACGGAATGCGTGGATGGTCCGGCAGAACCGGACCATGACGATGATGCAGCGAGAGCGCGACGCAACCGCTACCCCGCCCGCAACCCGGCTCCCTACTCCGCCGCCAGATCCCGCTCCTCCGCCATCTCGCCAACGTCGAGGAAGCCGCCCGTCTGCCGCGCCCAGAGGCCCGCATAGAGGCCGCCCTTGTCCACCAGCTCCTGGTGGCTGCCCATTTCCACGATGCGACCGCGGTCCATCACCACCAGCCGGTCCATGCGGGCGATGGTGGAGAGCCGATGGGCGATGGCGATCACCGTCTTGCCCTTCATCAGCTCGTCCAGGCTGTCCTGGATGGCCGCCTCCACGTCGCTGTCGAGCGCCGACGTCGCCTCGTCCAGCACCAGGACGGGCGCGTTCTTCAGAAGCACCCGGGCGATGGCGATCCGCTGGCGCTGGCCGCCGGAGAGCTTCACGCCGCGTTCGCCCACGAAGGCGTCGTAGCCCTTGCGGCCGTAGGTGTCCGAGAGGTCCGGGATGAAGAGGTGCGCGTGCGCCGCCTTGGCTGCCGCCAGCATCTCGTCGTCGGTGGCGGTCGGGCGTCCGTACTTGATGTTGTCCCGGATGGAGCGGTGCAGCAGCGAGGTGTCCTGGGTCACCATGCCGATGGCCGCCCGGAGGCTGTCCTGCGTCACGTCGGCGATGTTCTGCCCGTCGATGAGGATGCGCCCGCCCTCCAGGTCGTAGAGCCGGAGGAAGACGTTGACGAGCGTCGACTTGCCCGCGCCCGACGGGCCGACGAGGCCGATCTTCTCACCCGGACGAATGGTCAGCGACACCCCGTCGAGCACGCCCTTGCGCTTGCCGTAGTGGAAGTGCACGTCGTCGAAGCGCACCGCGCCGCCCGTCACGGTCAGCGCCGGGGCGGCCGGCTTGTCCAGCACCGTGTGCGGCTGGGCGATCGTGGTGATGCCGTCCTGCACCGTGCCGACATTCTCGAAGATGCCCGTCACCTCCCACATGATCCAGCCGGACATGTTGACGATGCGGATGGCGAGGCCCCCGACCAGCGCGATGGCGCCGACGGTGATCGAGCCGAGGCTCCAGAGGTAGACGGCGAGCGAGCCCACCACCAGCAGGAGCACCGAGTTGGTGAAGCTGATCGACGTGGTCATGCCGGTGATCAGCCGCTGCTGATGGCGGAACTTGTTCGTGTGGTCGGTCAGCGCGTCGCGGGCGTAGTCGTCCTCCCGCTCCGCGTGGGCGAACAGCTTCACCGTCTGCATGTTGGTGTAGCTGTCCACGATGCGGCCGGTGAGGGTGGAGCGCGCCTCCGACATCACCTCAGCGGCCTTGGCGAGGCGCGGGATGAAGGTGCGCAGGATGACGAGGTAGACGCCGATCCACACCACGATCGGCGCGGCGAGCCGCCAGTCCGCCTGGAAGAACAGCACCAGCGCGCTCGCCACGTAGAGCGACACGAACCACAGCGCGTCCGCCACCGTGACGATGGATTCGCGCAGCGACGGGCCGGTCTGCACCACCTTGGTGGCGACGCGGCCGGCGAAGTCGTTGTTGAAGAAGGTGATCGACTGGCGGAGCACGTGCCGGTGGTTTTGCCAGCGGATCAGGTTGGTGAAGCCGGGCGCGATCGCCTGGTGCACCAGAAGGTCGTGCAGCAGCGTCGCCACCGGCCGCGCGACCACCACCACCAGCGCCATGCCGACGAAGGTCCAGCCGTGGTCGGCGAACACCCGCTCCGGCGTGGTGGAGGAGAGGAGGTCGACGAGTTCGGAGATGTAGCGGAACAGCTGCACCTCGATCAGCGCCACGAAGAAGCCCACCACCAGAAGGGCGGCGAGCACCGGCCACATCTGCCGCACATGGTGCCAGTAGAAGGCCCTCAGGTCCGACGGCGGCTGCACCACCGGGTGCGGCCGGAACGGATCGATCAGCTTCTCGAACAGCGCGAACATGACGGCCGACTCCTCGAACGGTCGCGGGCGCGCGGCGCGGCGGATCCGCGTCGCGGCGTCATCATCGGCCCCCTCGGGCCGCAGGTCCCCCTGCTGAAAACGGTGTGCGCTGTTGTGGACTGGGTGCATGTCCCGTCCAGCCGGACGTCTGGCCGGAGTGACGGGCCGCGTCGGGCGCATTCTTCGTTCCGCGGACGGACATAGCGCGTTTCAGATCGCTTCGGAAGGTCGCCGCGCCACTTCCGCGCCCGTTCCGGCCCTCCGATCGGCTCTCCCGCCCCTGCCGATGCCGCAGTGCCACACTCCGGCACCGGCGCGCGCGCCGGAACAGCAATCGGTCGAAAGGCTCGCCCGCAGGGCTGCGCGAACGATGTCCCGGAGGGAGGGGAGGCGACGTGGATCTCACGGCGAAATGGCCGTTGCACACATCAAAAATTCCTTATGGTGCGCCGCGTCATCACCCTTTTGAGGGATGCCGGCGGCGATCCGTTCGCCTACCAATGAGTGGCATCGGGGCGACGGATGGTTTCGTCATATTGCGGCGCACCTCCACGGGTGATCCCTCGCTCCGACTGCATCGACGGTCTCCTGACCACTGCGGACAAAACTCATCCGGGCCGAGGGTCCCTCATACCTCGGCCCGGATCCTTCCGCGGCAGGATCCGGGGCGCTATACCGGGGCGATGCAGCTCGCCCTCTACCAGCCCGACATCGCCCAGAACACCGGCACGCTCCTCAGGCTCGGCGCCTGCCTCGGCGTGCCCGTGCACGTGATCGGGCCGGCCGGCTTCGACCTCTCCGACAAAGCGCTGCGCCGGGCCGGCATGGATTACCTGGAGAGCGCCACCCTCGTCCGCCACGATGGCTGGACCGCTTTCCTGGCCTTCGTGGCGGCCAGGGAGCGGCGCATCGTGCTCGCCACCACGAAGGCGTCGCTGCCCTACACCGACCACGCCTTCGGGCCGGCCGACGTGCTGCTCCTCGGCCGCGAGTCCGCCGGCGTGCCGGACGCCGTCCAAGATCGGGCGGACGCGCGCGTCACCATCCCCATGCGGCCGGGCCTGCGCTCGATCAACGTGGCGCTTGCCGGCGCCATGATCCTCGGCGAGGCGTTTCGCCAGACGCAAGCCTTCCCGCCGACGGTTCTGCCCTCGCCCGATGGATGACAACGGCCGCGTTCCAGCCTAAACCGGCAGCATCGCCCGTCCGCGCGCAGGCGCCGCCGAAGGACCTCATCCGCATGTCCGCCACCTTGAAGTTCGTCGCCCCCAACCCCGCTGTCGCCCTTGCCGATGCCAAGGTGCCGGACGGCATCGAGGAGAAGAAGGCCGCCGCCTTCGCCTGGTTCACGGACCTGCGCGACCGCATCGTCGCCGCCTTCGAGGCGATCGAGGACGACGTGAGAGGTCCGTTCGCCGACCTTGCCCCCGGCCGCTTCGTCAAGACGCCCTGGACGCGCACCGATCACAGCGGCGCCCACGGCGGCGGCGGCGAGATGGCGCTGATGCACGGCCGGGTGTTCGAGAAGGTGGGCGTCCACGTGTCCGCCGTGCACGGCGAGTTCGCGCCGGAGTTCCGCGGCCAGATCCCCGGCGCCGCCGAGGACCCGCGCTTCTTCGCCGCCGGCATTTCGCTGATCGCCCATTTGCGGAACCCGAACGTGCCGGCCGTCCACATGAACACCCGCATGGTGGTCACCACCAAGCAGTGGTTCGGCGGCGGCGCCGACCTGACGCCCGTGCTCGACCGCCGCCGCACCCAGGACGACCCGGACACGCTCGCCTTCCACGCCGCCATGCAGGCCGCCTGCGACGCCCATCCGGGCGTCGACTACGCCGCCTACAAGGCCTGGTGCGACGACTATTTCTACCTGAAGCACCGTGACGAGATGCGCGGCATCGGCGGCATCTTCTACGACTACCGCAACACCGGCGACTTCGACGCCGACTTCGCCTTCACCCGCGACGTCGGCCTCGCCTTCCTCGACGTCTACCCCCGCCTCGTGCGCGCCAACATGGAAACGCCCTGGACCGAGGCCGACCGCGAGGAACAACTCGTCCGCCGCGGCCGCTACGTGGAGTTCAACCTCCTCTACGACCGCGGCACCATCTTCGGCCTGAAAACCGGCGGCAACATCGCCAGCATCCTCTCCTCCATGCCGCCGATCGCCAAATGGCCTTGAGGAGACCGACGGGTAGTCGTCAAGAACCGGCTTCAGGTTGTACCGTCATCCCGGCGAAAGCCGGGATCCAGCCGACAGCAGCCCCGAGCACGCGCGTCACTTGAAAGCGTGGGTGGTCCGCCTTCGCGGACCATGACGATCGGTGCGATACACCCGGACCACCGGCGACCGGACCCCCGCGCCTCCCTCCCTAGGCTCCTCCCTCGTCATGGTCCGCGAAGGCGGACCACCCACGCATTTCCCTGAACTTCCGCCCTCAATCCATCATGTCCCTTGCATTTTAAACGGATTCGCAAAACTCCCCACCCATTCTCGCGGCGGGAGGTCGTTTCATGCGTGTCACGGAAGAACAGGCGAAGACCAAGTGGTGCCCCTTCGTGCGGATCGAAGGGTCCAACCGGCTGCACAACACGATGACGGACGGCTTTGATGCCGAGCATCGGTTCCAGCACTGTTTAGGGTCCACCTGCATGGCCTGGCGCGGCTTCACGGTCTCCCACGCCCGGGGCTACGGCGGCGTGGAGCACCACGGCTATTGCGGCCTCGCCGGCCGGCCCGAGCAGGACGGCTGACCCTTAGCGCGGGCTCACGCCTCCCCGAACCCGTCCTCGATCCACGCCGCCTCGCGCGCCTTCAGGGCGCGGCCGAGATCCGGGCCGGGTGCGATGCCCTCTCGGATGAGGTCGGCTCCGGTCACCGGGAAGGCCGGCGCCGTCCAGTCGCGCGCCACCGCGATCGTTGCCGGCACATCGGCCCCGGCGCGCGCGGCGGCCAGCAGCAGCGCCCCCGTGGCCGTGGCGCTGCCCGCCCGGTAGACCGCCTCCTTCACCGCCTGGACGGCGCTTTCCGGCCCGATCCGCGCCGCCCAGGCGGCGACGGCCGCGATCCGGTCGCGCTCGGTGTTGGAGAGCCGCAGCCGCTCGGCAAGCGCCGGCGCGTCGGCTTCCTCGGCCCCGGCGACGGCCGCGACGGCGAGCGCCGGATCCACCGGAACGCCCGCCGCCTCGGCGAGGGCGTGGAGCCGGGCGAGCGCGTCCGGGTCCGCCGGCCCGCCGAGCACCGCGGCGAGGATCCCCGTCCCGTCCATCAGCCGCACCGTCTTCGGCGCGCCCGGAGCCACCAGGAGCTTGCGCGTCTCCTGGCCGATCCGCTCCCGCGACAGCCGGTCGAGCCCGTCCTTCAGCGCCGCGCAGGCGGCAAGCCCAGCCGGGTCCGGCGCGCCGCTGCCGTAGACCGCATGGAATCGGAAGAAGCGCAGGATACGGAGATAATCCTCGCGGATCCGCGCCTCCGGATCGCCGATGAACCGCACCCGCCGGGCGAGCGCGTCCGCAACGCCGCCGACCGGGTCGAACAGGGTGCCGTCCGGGTCGGCGTAGATGGCGTTCATGGTGAAGTCGCGCCGGGCGGCGTCGGCGGCAAAGTCGTCGGTGAAGGCCACCACGGCCCGCCGGCCGTCCGTCTCCACGTCGGCACGGAGCGTGGTGACCTCGTAGGCCTGCCCCTTGGCGACCACCGTCACGGTGCCGTGGGCGATCCCGGTCGGGATCGCCTTCAGCCCGGCCGCGGCGGCGCGCGCCATCACGGTCTCCGGCAGGGCGTCGGTGGCAAGATCCACGTCGGCCACCGGCGCGCCGAGGAGCGTGTTGCGCACCGCGCCGCCCACCGCCCGCACCCGCGTGCCCTCCACCGCCAGCGCCGCCACCACCGCCCGGAAGCCGGACGCCCCGAGGAAGGGCGCCCCAGCGATCGAGGTCGGCGCGGGCCTTCCGGCCGTCATGCGTACACCTGTTCGTAGAGCACCCGCAGGATGCCGGCGGTGACGCCCCAGATCCGCCGCTCCTGCCAGGGCATGGCGTAATAGCGCCGATCCCGTCCCCGGAACGGGCGCTGCTCGATCAGGTGGTTGCCGGGCGTCATCAGGAAGGCGAGCGGCACCTCGAAAACGTCCGCCACCTCGTCGGGGTTGGGCGTCAGCGGCGCGTCCGGGTCGATCAGCCCCACCACCGGGAAGATCCGGAAGCCGGTGTTCGACACATAGGGATCGATCAGCCCCAGCGGCGTCACCAGCCGCCGGTCGAGGCCCACCTCCTCCTCCGCCTCGCGGAGCGCCGCCGCCACCGGGTCCGCGTCCGCCGGGTCGATCTTGCCGCCCGGCAGGGCGATCTGGCCGGCGTGGCTCTTCAGGTGGTCGGTGCGGCGGGTCAGAAGCAGCGTCGCCGCCCCGTCGCGCTCCACGATGCCGATCAGCACGGCCGCGTCGCGCAGCGTCAGCCCCTCCATGAATTCCATCAGCGACGGATCGGTCACGTGGTCGCCCGCATGAAGGCGCGGCACCAGCCGCGAGGCGTCGAGCCCGTGCAGCCGGTCCCGGCGGGTCATCAGGTCCGCCACCGTGAAGGGTGGCGCGTCGATCGCCGTCATGCCGTCCCGCCCGCCTCCCCGTCGCCCGTCGCCCCGCCGTCGTCCATCGCGTCCTCCGGCAACGGATGGAACACCCCGCCCGCCCAGACGCCGAGGCCGCCGTCCGGCCCCGGCTCGATCAGCGCGGCGAGGTCGTGGGTGAGCGCCCGGGTGAAGCGCGCCTCCAGCCCGGCCCGCACGTGGAGATAGGGCTTCAGCCCGTCCGTCCGCGGGTCCACCACGAAGCGGATGCGGTGGTCGTCTCCGGCTTCCGCCAGATCGCCCACGTTGGTGCGCACGGTCAGCCGCCGCTCTGCCCCGTCGCCCTCGGCGTGCATCTCCACCGCCTGGAAGGGCGCGTCCGCCACGCGGATCCCGACCTTCTCCACCGGTGTCACCAGCACGTACCGGTCGCCCTCCCGCTTCAGCACGCTGGCGAACAGCCGCACCAGCGCCTCCCGGCCGATTGGCGAGCCCAGATAGTGCCAGCGGCCCTCTGGGTCGATGTCCATGTCGAGATCGCCGCAGTCCGGCGGGTTCCAGCGCTCCACGGGGGGTTTGCGACCATCCGGCGCAGCCCGGGCGATGAGAGCGGCCAGACCGTCGGCGCTGGCGGCCGAAGAGGCCCGTTCGGGGTCGGTCATGGGCGTCCTTTCGTGGTTTGGAGCTTCACGCTGTCGTGACCGGGGGTTCACTGCGCCGCCACCTTTTCGCCGTTTCGCGTCGGTCCCGTGGACGACTGAGCTTCGGCGCCCATCTACACTGTGCAGGATGGGATGCGTCGTCCGCAAAGAGATGTCAAACTCCGAGATCGCGGCGACAAGACCTGAGGAGTCGGGAGAACTCATGAGCGCACCCTTCATCGCTTCAACGGCTGCCGACACCGATCGGATCGTCGCCGATGCCGAATCCGCCGTCGAGCGGATCGTCGCGGCCCGCACGGCGATCGCCCGCGTGATCTTCGGCCAGGAGAGCGTCGTGGAACGGGCGCTGATCACCGTTCTGGCCGGCGGCCACGGCCTCCTGGTCGGCGTGCCCGGCCTTGCCAAGACCAAGCTCGTGGAGACCATGGGCACCGTGCTCGGCCTCTCCGAGCGGCGCATCCAGTTCACTCCGGACCTGATGCCGTCCGACATCCTCGGCTCCGAGGTGCTGGAGCAGGCCAGCGACGGCTCGCGCGCCTTCCGCTTCGTCAAGGGCCCGGTGTTCGCCCAGCTCCTGATGGCCGACGAGATCAACCGCGCCTCCCCGCGCACCCAGTCGGCTCTCCTGCAGGCCATGCAGGAGCGGCACGTGACGGTCGCCGGCCAGCGCCACGACCTGCCCGAGCCCTTCCACGTGCTCGCCACCCAGAACCCGCTGGAGCAGGAAGGCACCTATCCGCTGCCCGAAGCCCAGCTCGACCGCTTCCTCCTCCAGATCGACGTGCTCTATCCGGATCGCGATTCGGAGCGCCGCATCCTCCTGGAGACCACCGGCGCCGACGAGAGCGTCGCCCAGCCGGTGCTCAACCCGGCCGAGATCATCGGCCTGCAGCGGCTCGTCCGCCGGGTGCCGGTCGGCGACACCATCGTGGAGGCCATCCTCGACCTCGTCCGCTCCGCCCGCCCCGACAGCGGCGTCGGCCGCCACAGCACGGCGATCGCCTGGGGTCCCGGCCCCCGCGCCTCCCAGGCGCTGATGCTCACGGTCCGCGCCCGGGCGCTTGCCCAGGGCCGCCTGTCGCCCTCGCTCGACGACGTGCGCGCCCTCGCCGAGCCGGTGCTCCAGCACCGCATGGCGCTCACCTTCGCGGCCCGCGCCGACGGCGTCACCATCCGCGACGTGATCGCCGACCTCACCGGCCGGATCGGGTGACCCTGATGGCGGTGTCCCCCCGGTCCGCCGACGCCACCCTCCTGACGCCGTCCATGACGGCGAGCGCCCGGTCGCTCGCCGCCTCCCTGCCGGAACTGCTGGTGGAGGCCCACCAGGTGGCCAACACGGTGGCGTCCGGCTGGCACGGACGGCGCCGCGCCGGCCACGGGGAGGACTTCTGGCAGTTCCGCCCCTTCCAGTTCGGCGAACCCGCCCGCCGCATCGACTGGCGCCGGTCCGCGCGCGACGAGGGCCACCTCTACGTCCGCGAGCAGGAACTGGAGAATGCCCACACGGTCTGGATGTGGGCCGACCTCTCCGCCTCCATGCGCTTCGCCTCGCGCCTTTCCTCCGCCACCAAGCGCGACCGCGCGGTGGTGCTGATGATCGCGCTCGCCGAACTCCTCGCCCGCTCCGGCGAGCGCATCGGCCTCCTCGGTCACGGCCGGCCGATCGCCAGCCGCGCCGCCGCCGAACGGCTCGCCATGACGCTCTCGCACCTGGAGAACGACGCCGCCCGTCCGGTCTCCTCCGCCGTCCGCCGCTTCCACGAGGTGGTGCTCTTCGGCGATCTCCTCGATCCGCCCGACGTGATCGAGGCGGAACTCGCCCGCCTGTCCGGTGCCGGCGCCCGGGTCCACCTCATCCAGGTGATGGACCCGATCGAGGAGACCTTCCCGTTCACCGGCCGCACCGAGTTCGTCGACCCGGAGACCGGCGGCCGCCTCACCGCCGGCCGGGCCGAGGCCTGGCGGAGCGGCTATCTGGCCGCCCTCGCCCGCCAGCGCGATCTCCTCACCCGCGCCACCCGGCGGTCCGGCTGGAGCTTCCTCATCCACCACACCGACAAGCCCGCCGCCGAGGTGCTTCTCAGCCTGCACGGACGGCTTGCCGCCGGCATGGCGCACACGGGCGTGGGCGGAGGCGCCGCATGATGGGTCTGCCGCTTGCCTTCGCCGCGCCCTGGGTGCTCGCCGGCCTTGTCGCCCTGCCGGTGCTCTGGTGGCTCCTCCGGGTCACCCCGCCCCGTCCGAGCCTCGTCACCTTCCCGCCCATGCGCCTTCTCAGCGACGTGCGCGTGGAGGAGGAGACACCCGCCCGCACCCCGTGGTGGCTGACGCTCCTGCGTCTCCTCCTCGCGGCCCTCGTCATCATCGCGCTCGCCGGCCCCACCTTCCGGCCCGCCGCCGACCGGCTCACCGGTGCCGGCCCGGTCTGGCTCCTCGTCGACAACGGCTACTCCGCCGGCCCGGACTGGGAGGCGCGCCGCGCCACCGCCGAGGGCGTCATCACCAACGCTGCCGACGCCGACCGGCCGGTGCTGGTGGTCGGCACCGCCGACGGTCTCTCCCGCGAGATCGGCGCCGCCAATCCGTCCGACGCCCGCTCGCGCCTTGCGGCCCTCGCCCCGCGCGGCTGGTCGCCGGATCACGGCGCCCTCGCCCAGGCTCTCGCCCGCGCCGCCGAGACCGCCGCCCCTGGCGACATCGTCTGGCTCGCCGAGCCGGTGGACGACGGCTCCGGCGCCGCTTTCGCGGCAAGCCTCCGCGGCCTCGCCCCGGAGGCCGCCATCACCGTGGCCGGCGCCGACAGCCCGCCACCGGTCGCCGCCCTCACGGTGGAGCACGACGCGGAGGGCCTTGCCACCACGGTCCGGCGTATCGATGCCGCGACCGCCGCCACCGGCACGCTCCGCGCCGTCGACCGCCGCGGCACGCTTCTCGACGAGCAGCCCTTCGCCTTCGAGGGCGACGCCACGGAGGCGACCGTCGCCTTCAACCTGCCGCTGGAGCTGCGCAACGAGATCGCCCGCATCGAGGTGGTCGGCGGCAACAGCACCGCCGGTGTGCAGCTTCTCGACGACCGCTGGCGCCGGCGCACCGTCGGCCTCATCTCCGGAGCCACCGCCGACCGGGCCCAGCCGCTCCTGTCGCCGACCTACTATCTCACCCGCGCCCTCTCGCCCTTCGCCGACATCCGCGAGCCCCGGTCGCCCGCGGTGGACACGGCCGTGGAGGCCTATGTGGACGAGGGCATCGCCGCCATCGTGATGGCGGACGTCGGCACCCTCAGCGGCGACACCGCCGAGACGGTCGCCTCCTTCGTGGAGAACGGCGGCGTGCTTATCCGCTTCGCCGGCCCCAGGCTGGCCGCCGGCGAGGACGAACTGGTGCCGGTGCCGCTCCGGCGCGGCGGCCGCACCCTCGGCGGCTCCCTTTCCTGGGAGGAGCCCCAGTCCCTCGCTGCCTTCTCCGAGGGCGGCCCCTATGCCGACGTGATCGTGCCGAACGACGTCGCCGTGGAGCGCCAGGTGCTCGCCGAGCCGTCGCCCGACCTCGACGCCAACACCTGGGCGACCCTTTCCGACGGCACTCCACTCGTCACCGCCCGCCCGGTCGGCGCCGGCTGGCTCGTGCTCTTCCACGTGACCGCCGACACCACCTGGTCGAACCTCCCGATCTCCGGCGCGTTCGTCGAGATGCTCCGCCGCACGGTCGCCCTCGGGCAGGCCGGCGGCCCGGCCACCGGCGACCGCACGGTCACCACCGACGCGCTGCTCGCGCCGCTCTCCGTCCTCGACGGTCGCGGCCGGCTCACCTCGCCGCCGTCCGACGTGCGCGGCATCCCGTCCACCGCCTTCGGGACGGTGACCGCGAGCCGCGAAACGCCGCCCGGCCTTTACGGCACCGATGACGCCTTCCGAGCGGTGAACCTGATGCGCCCCGACACGCCCTTCGCCCGCCTCGACCTCTCCGGCCTGGACGACGCCACCCGCGCGCCGCTCGCCACCGACACCGGCGTGCCGCTGGAGCCCTGGCTCTTCTCCACGGCCTTCCTGCTCCTGGTGATCGACGCCATCGCGGTGCTCGTCCTCGTCGGCGGCATCGGCGCCCTGATCCGCCGCCGCGCCGCCCCGGCGGCGCTGGCGCTCGCGGTGGGCCTTGGCACCCTCGCGTCGGTCCCCGACGCCAAGGCCCAGGGCCTAACCCCGGAGGAGCAGGCGATCGTCGACGCCGTCTCGGTCACTCGCCTCGCCTACATCCGGACCGGCGACAGCGAGGTGGACGAGACGAGCCGCCTCGGCCTTTGGGCGCTCACACGCTTCCTCGCCGCCCGCACGGCGCTGGAGGGGGGCGAGCCGGTGGGGCTTGATCCGGAGAGCGACGAGCTCAGCCTCTTTCCGCTCATCTACTGGCCGATCGACCCGTCCACCTTGCCGCCGACCGACGAGACCATGGCGCGCATCGACGCCTTCATGAAGACCGGCGGCACCGTGCTCTTCGATACCCGGGACCAGTTCTCCAACATCCAGGGCGGCTCCACGCCCTCGTCGGAGCGCCTGCGCGACATGCTCTCCACCCTGGACGTGCCGGCGCTGGAGCCCGTGCCGCCCGACCACGTGCTCACCAAGGCCTTCTACCTGATGGCCGATTTCCCCGGCCGCTATGTGGGCAGCCCGCTCTGGGTGGAGGCCTCCGCGTCGGCGGAAGCAGAAGCCGAGGCCGAGGGCGGCGACGTCCGGCCGGTGCGCACCGGCGACGGCGTGTCGCCCATCCTGATCACCGGCAACGACTTCGCCGGCGCCTGGGCGGCCGACGACGCCGGCCAGTTCCTCTACCCGGTGGTGCCGGGCGAGCCCCGCCAGCGGGAGTTCGCGCTCCGCGCCGGCGTCAACATCGTCATGTACAGCCTGACGGGCAACTACAAGGCCGATCAGGTCCACGTCCCGGCGCTCCTGGAGCGCCTCGGGCAATAGGACATCGTTCGGACACAAGGAAGATTCGCCCTTGGCCTGGTCCCTCGCTTTCGATCCCTTCCTGCCATGGTGGGCGCTCGCCGTCCTGGCGCTGATCGCCATCGCCCTGGTGGCCTTCGGGGCCGTTCGCCGCATCCGCGGCGCGCTCCTGCGCGGTCTCGTCTTCCTGGCCCTTCTCGGCGCCCTGGCGGACCCGTCGCTGGTGCGCGAGGAGCGCGCGCCCCTCGAAAGCGTCGTCGCCATCGTGGCCGACCGCTCCGCCTCCCAGGAGGTGGAGACCCGCCGGGCCGATACCGACGCCACCGTCGCCGCCCTTACCGAACGGCTCCGCCGCCTGCCGGGCCTCGACGTGCGCGTGGTGGAGACCGCCCGCACCGGCACCGGCGACGGCACGACGCTCTTTTCCGACGTCTCCCGCGCGCTTGCCGACGTGCCGCCCGACCGGGTGGCCGGCATTGTCGCCGTCACCGACGGCGAAGTGCACGACGTGCCGGAAAGCGCCGAAAAGCTCGGCTTCAACGCGCCCGTGCACGCCCTCGTCACCGGCCACACCGAGGAGATCGACCGGCGCATGGCGCTCGTGTCGGCGCCGAAGTTCGGCCTCGTGGACAGCACCCAGACCCTGCGGCTTCGCATCGACGACCAGGGCGCCGGCACCGGCGGCCCGGCCGCCGTGGTGGTGAAGCGCGACGGCGAGGTGCTGACCCGCCTCGACGTCGGCTCCGGCCAGGAGTTCTCCATCGACGTGGAGATCGCCCACGGCGGCCCGAACATCTTCGAGGTCGAGACCGAGGTGATCGACGGCGAGCTCTCGCCCATCAACAACAAGGCCGTCGCCGTCGTGGAGGGCATCCGGGAGAACCTCCGTGTCCTCCTCGTCTCCGGCGAGCCGCACGCGGGCGAGCGCACCTGGCGCAACCTCCTGAAGTCGGACGCCTCTGTGGACCTCGTCCACTTCACCATCCTGCGCCCGCCGGAAAAGCAGGACGGTACGCCGATCAACGAACTGTCGCTGATCGCCTTCCCGACCCGCGAGCTGTTCGCCACCAAGATCGACGAGTTCGACCTCATCATCTTCGACCGCTACCAGCGGCGCGGCGTGCTGCCGCTCATCTACTTCGACAACATCGCGCGCTATGTGGCCGAGGGCGGCGCCGTTCTGATCGCCGCCGGTCCGGACGGGGAGAGCAACGACAGCGTCTACGACACCCCCCTCGCCCCCACCCTCCCGGCGCGCCCGACCGGCGACACCGTGGAGACGCCCTTCCGGGCGGACGTGACCGAGATCGGCGCCCGCCATCCCGTCACCCGCGACCTGCCGGGCTCGGAGGCCTCGCCGCCCGCGTGGTCGCGCTGGTTCCGCCTGATCGACGCGGTCGCCGACCGCGGCGAGACCATCATGAACGGCCCCGACGACAAGCCGCTGCTGGTCCTCTCCCGCGAGGGCGAGGGCCGCGTCGCCATGCTCCTGTCTGACCAAGTCTGGCTCTGGGCGCGCAACTTCGAGGGCGGCGGCCCGCACGTGCCGCTTCTGCGCCGCCTCGCCCACTGGCTGATGAAGGAACCGGACCTCGAAGAGGAGACCCTCCGCCTGATGGCTGAGGCGGGCGACCTCGTGGTCGAGCGCCAGACCCTGGAGGACGCCGTCGCGCCCGTCCGCGTCACCATGCCGACCGGCGAGGTCCGCGAGATGCCGCTGACGGAGGCCGAGCCCGGCCTCTTCCGTGCGTCCATCGACGAGGCGCCTTTCGGCCTCTATCAGGCGACCGACGGCGAGCGCACCGCTCTTGCCCACGTCGGCCCCACGGATCCGAAGGAGTATCGCTCGCTGATCTCCACCACGGACCTGCTGGCCCCCATCACGGAGGCCACCAACGGCAGCGTCCAGCGCCTGAAGGACGGTGCCGACGACACGCCGGTCGTCCCGCGCGTGGTGCCGCAGCGCGGCGGCAGCACCTTCGGCGGCGCCGGCTGGATCGGCCTCGACATGACCGACGCCTACGAGGTCACCGGCATCGAACGCACCCGCCTCCTCGCCGGCTTCCTCGGCCTCGCCCTCTTCCTCGCCGCCCTCGGCACGACGTGGTGGCGCGAAGGCCGCTGACGACTGGGGAAAGCGTGGGTGGTCCGCCTTCGCGGACCATGACGATGGCGAGGATGCGTCACCGGCGGCGAACGCCCGTCGAAAAGCGGTCCGGCCAGACCACGCCCCCCACCCTCCCCCATGCGGGGAGGGTTGACGGCGCGGGGAGGGTCGACGGCTTCCGGCCGTCGGGGAGGGGTCGCCGGCCATTCCCGCCCTCCGCCGTCATGGTCCGCGAAGGCGGACCACCCACGCTTTCACCGACCGACATCGTCGCGATAGGCGTGGCTGGTCTGCCTTCGCGGACCATGACGATGGGAGGGTAGGCCCCACATCCCCTCCCCCATCACCCCCCGCGCGCGTCCCCCCGCACCCCGTCGCTCGCCCCGGCCACCAGTTCCGCCCAGAGCAGCCGTGCCGGATCGACCGGCCCCGGCATCGTCACCGCGCCGCCCGGCACCGCCCGAAATCCGAACGGCCAGTAGTAGGGCAGATCCCCCACGAGCAGCACGAGCCGGTGCCCCTCCACCCGCGCCGCCTCCATGGAGCGGCGCATCAGCGTCTTGCCGACGCCGAGGTTCTTCAGCTCCGGGCGCACGCAGAGCGGCCCGAGGAAAAGCGCCGGCGTGGCGCCGATGCGCATGGGGGTGAGCCGCACCGCGCCGACCAGAGCGTCGCCTTTCAGCGCCACCAGGCTGAGGGCCGGGTCGTGCGGCACGCCTTCGCGCAGGCGAAAGGCCGTGCGGGCAAAGCGGCCGGGGCCGAACACGGCCGCGTGCAGGGCCTCCACCGCCGCCGCGTCGTCGGCGCGCTCGGGGCGGATGGTGAGGCCCGCCAGGAAGGCGGCGGCGGGGATCGGCTGGCTCGGCAGGTCGGCGGACTTGGCAGCGGTCATGGAAGGCGGCTCGTCGGATCAGGAGGCGGAAGTGTGCGTGCGCCGTTCAGTGTCCGCGGTCGCGACCGCTCCGTCATGACGATCGGGCCACCTCGGGCCGGTCGGATCGTCGAGGAAACCGCCCGGGGCCTCCGGTCAGCCGAAGCCGGCGGACGGTGCCTTTGGGCGCGTCAGAAGACGGGTACGCGAAACGGACGCGGCAGGAAGCCACGGTCCATCCGTCGTCGTCGCAGATCCGCACCCTGGATCATCGCCCGTCCCGTTTCGCCGGGTCGCCGCAGGCCATGCCTGAACGCGTCACCCGATCCTTGCCGGATCCCCGTCGGATCCGCGCAAATTCGCCTGTAGCACGACCGCGCACGCCTCACAAGCACGCCCAGACGCGCGCCTAGGTGCGCCCGGAGGCCCACGGCCACCGCCCCGTCACCAGAGATCCGACACAGCCGCCCGGCCCAGGAACTCGTCGACCCGGCGGCGCGACCCGCCCTGCGTGTCGGCCGGCAGATCCTCCATGGAGAAGAAGCGCGCCTCCAGGATCTCCCGGTTCGGCACGAAGGGCGACGGCTGACGCCAGGCCGGCACATGATAGACGGCCACATGGTCGCGCCCCGCCATGGCCTTGTTGAAATGCACGCTCATCAGGCGGAGCGGCCCGGCCGCTTCCACCGCCGTCTCCTCCCGGACCTCCCGCACCACCGCCTCGGCCGCCGTCTCGCCCGGATCCACCGATCCGCCCGGCAGGTGCCAGCCCGGCACATAGGAATGCCGCACCAGGAGCACGCCGCCGTCCGCGTCCGTGACGAAGCCGCGGATGCCGAAGGTCAACCCCTTGGTCACCCGCAGCATCAGCGACTGCACGGATCGCAGGCGGGGTTCCAGGGCTCCAGGAATGCGGATCATTCAAACCTCGCGAGAATCCGTGATGATTGGCTAAGTATTAGTCAACTTGATCATGCGTTAGGCGCGGGTCTGCTCCGCTCGCTAGCATATGGCTCAGAAGTAGGCCAAGTGCTACATCCTCAGTCGATCCTGGGACCAACAGTCCCGATCGTCCCGTAAAAGACCTTAAAGGTTATCATGTTTTCCCTGTTCAGCCGTCGCGGCACCCGTGCTCCCCGCTTCCAGTGGGCGCCCGCCGTCGACGTGACCAACCCCCGCGTCGTCGCCACCCTCATCGCGCTCGCCGCGCGCTGACGCGTCGGGCCGGCCGCCGGCTCCGCCGGGTGCGCCGCCCTCGGTCCCGACCCCACGTCCCGCACCACCATCCCCGCCCTGGTCCGCGCCCGCTTCGGTCGCCGCGGCCAGGGCGGTTTCGTGTGCGGGGAACCGGGCCATTTCGGCATCGTGTCGCTTGCCCTCGACACGCCGGGTCTGTAGGGCTCGACCATGTTCCGTCTCGCCCACCTGTCCGATCCCCACATCGGCCCGCTGCCGGCCGCCTCGGTCGCCGACCTCGCGTCGAAGCGGCTCCTCGGCTACATCAACTGGCACCGCAACCGCGCGGTCGCCATGCGGGGCGACCTGCTCGCCCGCCTGATCGACGCCGTGAAGGCGGACGGGCCGGACCACGTGGCGGTCACCGGCGATCTCGTCAACATCGCCCTGCCCGCCGAGTTGGAACCTGCCAGCCGCTTCCTGCAGTCCATCGGCCCCGGCGCCGACGTCTCGGTCGTACCCGGCAACCACGATGCCTACGTGCCGGGCGCCCTCGTCCGCTGCACCGAAGCCTGGCGGCCCTACATGCAGGGCGACGACGACCGCGGCGCGCCGTCCTGGCCCTTCGTGCGCCGCCGCGGTCCGATTGCGATCGTCGGCGTGTCCACGGCGCGCGCGTCCGGACCCTTCATGGCCACCGGCCACGTGTCGGTGCCCCAGGCCACGCTTCTCGCCGAACGGCTGGAGGCGCTCGGACGCGAGGGGCTCTGCCGGGTGGTGCTCATCCACCATCCGCCGATCCGCGGCTCCACCGAATGGCACAAGCGCCTGATCGGCGGCAGCCGGGTGCGGACGGCCATTCGCCAGAGCGGCGCCGAACTGGTGCTGCACGGCCATACTCATCTGGCAACCCGGATGGAACTGGATGGCCCGAACGGTCCGGTGCCGGTGGTCGGTGTCCCGTCGGCCAGCCAGGAGCCCTCCGGGCCGAAGCCCGGGTCCGGCTACAACCTCTTCACCATCGAGCGCCAGGACGCGGGCTGGGCGATCAACCAGATCGAGCACCGCATCCTCAGGCCCGGCGGCCCGTTCGAGCGGCTGGGTGAAAGCCGGTGGATGATCCGGGTCTGACGACCCCTGTCATCCAGGGTCGGTCAGGTCATCAGCCACGCATAGGCGAACAGACCGAAGACGCCCGCCGACAGGCCGAACAGGAAGGCGATCAGTCCCCAGATCAGGGACGACCCGCCGCGCGCGGGCTCCGCGTCGCGTCCGCCGGCCACCGCCTGTCCGCGCGGCACGGGGCCTGAAGCAGCGGAGGCCATCTTGCGCAGCAGGAAGTCGCTTTCAAGCGCCCGCTCGCGCTCCACGGTGCGCTCGGCCATATAGTCGGTCACCTGGTCGGCCATGGCCTGCAGATCGGCGGTCTCGTGGAGCACCGTCCGGCCAAGGCGCGTGTCCTTCAGCAGGCGATAGGTACGCCGGTCGCGCCCGATCACCACGTGGGTGGTCGGATCGACCCAGAGGCGCGGCGGCGTGCCGGTGTCGACCCGGCAGATGAAGAACACGTCGTCGGTCGGCACCTCGCCGAACACGCCGGCCAGTTCGTCCGCCAACATGCCGAGCCGTGCGCGCTCGGCGTCATGGAGATCCGCCACGGAGTCCAGGCGCTCCGTCTCGGCGGTTCTGACCCGGCGGACCGCATCCGTCAGCCTGCGCACTTTCGGCGCCCCGGTTCCACTGCCGAGCTGCTCGCTCATCACTCAACTCCCGAACCCCGTCTGAGGCCGCGGCCATGATCCGTCGTGCGCCGGTCGCAACCGTTCGCCCGCCGACGGCGTCACGCAGCAGCCTTGATGAACGAAAGATTAACGGATCGGTTCGGCTTTTTTAAGTCGCCGAGCGACGCATGCCGCAGGAATCCATCGCGCGTGCGTCGGCGGACCGGCACGCCTCAGCGCGGTCTGTTGCGCACCACCCCGGCTTGGATGTCCGTGTAGCTGAGGTGGATGATGCTGGAAATCAGCGTCCGCGCCAGATGCGCGTCGCCCGCCCGGATCGCGTCCAGCACGACGGCGTGGGAGGCCACTAAGTCCCGGAACGCCGTGTCCTGGGCCGTCGGGTCCAGCTTCGGTTCCCAGGACAGCGACAACCGCATCACCGATTCGATCAGGGTGCCGAGCGACCGGAGCAGCGGATTGCCGGCCGCGTCCAGAACGGCCTCGTGGAAGGTCAGGATGCCTTCGATCATGTGGTCGCGCGTGGAGGAGCGCTCCATCATCAGGATGGCCTTCTCCATGGTCGCCAGGTGGCGATCGGCCCGCCGGTCGGCGGCGAAGGCGGCCGCCTCCGGTTCCACCAGCAGCCTCAGCTCGAACAGCGACTTCAGGAAGACCTCGTTCACCGGCTCGGTCAGATGCCAGGCCAGCACTTCGTGGTCGAGGATGTTCCACTGGCCGCGCGGCCGGACCCTGGTGCCGATCTTGGGGCGTGAGTTGGTCAGCCCCTTGGCCGCCAGGATGCGGAAGGCCTCGCGAACCGCCGTCCGCGACACCCTGAACCGCTCCGCCAGCGCGACTTCGGTCGGCAGCAGCGCGCCCTCCTGATAGTCGCCCCGCACGATCTGCTGACCGATGGCATGGGCGATCTGTTCATGGAGGTTCCGCCTCACCCGTCCCGAAGGCACCCCGTCGCTGAAGTACATCGCCCGTGTCTGCCCCTTCTCGCGGCTCCCGACGACGCCACGCCGCAGATGCGGTGGGCGCCGTCCGCGACGTATGCGTTGCTTATGCGCATGTTTCGCAGTGGAAAATTACGGAAGGCTCGCGAAAATGCAACCAGCCAGAGGTCCTGCTTTACCGGAAGGACAAGGGCGAAGCGGCGCCAAAACTGTCAATAATGCCTATACGGCACAATCAATAAACGGTTGCAACTCCATGAATTTCCGGACGCTTTGGCCCCCGGAGCGACATTGTCGCCCGGCGTTCCATGTCGGATTTTTTTTCGAGGGTTGAAGGTGTCGCAGGCTGCGGGAAACGCACCTCGATCGAACTTGGCGCAGAACCGTGCAGGTATAGCCGCTCTCGATTCGGCGAACGGGAGCGCCGCTGTGGTGGATTTCACCGGCCCTTCTCTGTCAGATCCACCCATCCGGCAGCGGTTTCCGACGCGAAGACGGCGTCCAGGATCCGCATCATGCGGACCGTATCGGAAGGCCCGTAAGGCAGCACGGCCTCCTCCCGGATGGCCTTGGCGAAGGCCTCGCCCTGCAACCCATACTGGTCCGATCGCGGCAGGATCATTAGTTCCGCGCCCTCGTCCCCGAGATAGTTCCCATCGTAAAATTTCAGCACCGTTTCTTCGCCCTGCGGCGCATTGAACGGGATCAGCACCTCCACCCTGCCCTTGGTGCCGACCACGGTCACCCGCTGGTGCGGCGTGCACTGGGTGCCGACCGTAAAGGTCAGGTGCCGCCCGTCGCCGAAGTCGATGAGCGCGCTCGTCAGCCGGTCGGTGCCGAACGTCGGGTCGCGGTCCACCAGCGAGACCAGCCGGGTCGGCTCCGCGTCGAGCACGAAGCGGGAGACCACGATCGGGTAGCAGCCGATGTCGAGGGCCGCGCCGCCGCCGGTCTCCGGCTTGTTGCGGATGTTGCCGGGATCCGCGTTGGCGTAGCTGAACCAGGCCTGCACGCCCACCGGGCTGCCGATCCGGCCGGTCCGCACCATGTCCCGCACGGCGATCCACTGCGGATGGAAACGCACCATGAAGGCTTCCAGGTAAACGATGCCCGCCGGCAACGCGAGCAGCCGCTCCGCGTCGGCCGCGTTCATGCCGCCCGGCTTTTCCGAAAGCACGTGCTTGCCCGCCGCGGCCGCCTGCAGCGACAGGTCCACGTGGCTGTCGTTCGGCGTCGGGATGTAGACCGCCTCGATGGTCGGGTCCGCCAGGAGCGCCTCGTAGGAGCCGAAGGAGGCCGGAATCCCGAGCGCTGCCGCCGTCGCCGCCGCCCTTTCGGCATCGCGCGAGGCGAGCGCCGCCACCTCCAGCCAGGGCGTGGTCCGGAAGCCCGGGATCACCTTCTCGCGGGCGATCTTGGCGGTGGAGAGAATACCGATGCGAACGGGGCGGACGGGGGCCATGGGGTGCCTCTTGCGGGTCTGGGTCGGGCCGGATCCCCCGGTTCTACAAGCCCGTCGGCCTCACCGCCATCTTGTCGAATCACGCGCCGCCCGCGCACGGCCACGCCAGAGAAAACGCCGCCCGGCTTGCACCGGGCGGCGATATCCGTCTCATCCGCCACCGTCAGGGTCCGCGAGACCCGACCCTGACGAGGACAAAGGACTGCGACTTCAGCTGCGCGGGGCGGTCCAGCCCTTGTACTCGCCGATGTTGTCGCGGGTGACGAGGGTGGAGGGCAGCAGCGTCACGGTTTCCGCCGGCTTCTCGCCGTTGAGCAGCTTGGCGCCGATCTCGGTGGCGAGCTGCGCCATCGCATAGGGGTCCTGGCTCGCCGAGGCGTGGATCATCGGCGAGTTCGGGTCCTTCAGCGACGCCTCGATGTCCGGCGCGCCGTCCACGGAGGTGATGATGATCTCGTTTCGGCCGAGCTGCTTGGCCGCCAGATCCGTGCCGATCGCCTGCGGGTCGTTGATGGCGAAGATCGCGTCCACTTCCTGGAAGCGGGTCAGGTGACCCTGCGCCACCGCCAGACCGCCGTCGCGCGAGCCCTTGCCGTCCTGGTCCGACGACAGCACCTCGATGCCGGACGCCTTCTCGAACACGCTCTTGCAGCCGTTGACGCGATCAATCACCGCAGAGACTTGCGGGCCGTTCTGGATGATCACTTTGCCCTGGCCGTTCAGCTTGTCCACGATGTACTGGCAGGCGATCTCGCCGGCCTGGACGTTGTTCGTGGTCACGGTGGCGTCGGCGCCCTTGGCGGCGGTGTCCACGGCGACGACGATGATGCCGGCCGCCTGGGCGCGCTTGATCGCGGGCTCGATGGCGTTCGGGTCGCCCGGGTTGAGAAGGATCAGGTCGACGCCGGCGGCGATGAAGTTGTCGATCTGGGTGAACTGCTTGTTGAGGTCGTAGTCGTAGCCGACCGTCAGCACTTCCGCGTTCGGGTTGATTTCCTTGGCCTTGGCGGTCGCGCCGTCGGCCAGGGCCACGAAGAACGGGTTGCCCATGGAGCCGAGCGAGATGCCGATCTTGTTCAGGTCCTTGGCGGCGGCGGCGCCGGTCATCGCCAGGGCGGCGACGGCGGCGAGAAGAATGGTCTTGGACGTCATGAGCTTGATCTCCTCCTGGGTGATATCCGCCGGTTCCTGATTCCACTCGCGGACCGGCGGTTTCTCCGATCCGGCGCCCGCCCCCTCATCCCTTAAGGGTCGCGGTCGCCGGTTTCTCCCGGGGCAGGCCACCGGGGGCGACGGGTTCCACCCGTCTCCCCCGGGCGGCCGCCCGAGCCTTTGGCGGACGGCAGAGGCCGTCCGGCCGGGGCGGCCGAAGCCGCCCGGAATGTCAGCGGCCCGTCAGGTGCGGGCCGAACCCTTGGTCCGGTAGCGGTCGAGCGCCACCGCGCCGATGATCACCAGGCCCTTGATGATGTACTGCCAGATGTCGCTGACGCCGGTGAGGATCAGCCCGTTGGTCAGCACCGCGATGATCAGCGCGCCGATCAGCGTGCCCCAGATCGACCCGATGCCGCCGACGAAGGACGTGCCGCCGAGGATCACCGCCGCGATGGCGTCGAGCTCGTAGCTCTGGCCGAGCTGCAGGCCGTTGGCCGCGTAGAGCCGGGCCGCGCTCATCACGCCGCCAAGGCCGGCCATCAGGCCCGAGAAGCCATAGACGAAGAGGAGCACCGCCCACACCTTGATGCCGGAGAGCCGCGCCGCGTCCGGGTTGCCGCCGACCGCGTAGATGTGCACGCCGAGCACCGTCCGCCGGAGGATGAACCACGAGACCAGGATGGTCGCGAAGGCGATCACCACCAGCCACGGCACCCCGAACAGCGTCCCGTTGCCGATGAAGGCGAACGGCAGGTTGGAGTTGAACACCGTGGTGTCGTTGCCGAGGAGGCGCGCGACGCCGCGCACCGCGGTCAGCGCGCCCAATGTCACGATGAAGGGTGGCAGCTTCACGAAGGCGATCAGCGCCCCGTTGACGAGGCCGAACAGGAGGCCGATGGCGAGCGCGAACGGGATGCCCAGCATGCCGGCTTCCGGGATCAGCGAGCCGATCACCGCGCCCATGGCCGCCGCCGCCAGGATGGAGCCCACCGACAGGTCGATGCCGCCGGTCAGGATCACCATGGTCATGCCGGCCGCCAGCACGATGTTGATGGCCGCCTGCTGGGCGACGATCGAGAGGTTCTGGCCCGACATGAAGCGCCCGGTCATCGCTTCGAACGCGATCGCCAGGATGATCAGCACCGGCAGCATGCCGACAGTGCGGATGATGGTCTGGATCCGCATCTTGCGGGCGGCGGCGGCGCGGTCGGCCCCGCCGGTGCCGGTAGCGGTTGTGGTCTGGTCGGCCATCGGGCGAGCTCCATGGAGATCCGCGGTCGGGGGCGGATGTCGGGACGAAAGGGTCAGGGGTGGGCAGCCCGGGGCGCGGTGGCGGCCCCGGTGGCGTAGGCGATGATGGTCTCCTGGGTGGCCGGCGTGCCCGAGGCGCCGCCGACTTCGCCGGCGATATGCCCCTCGCGCATCACCAGCACCCGGTCGGCGATGCCCACCACCTCGGGCAGTTCCGACGAGATCACGATCACGCCGACGCCGGATTTGGCGAGATCGTCGATGATCCGGTAGATCTCCGACTTGGCGCCGATGTCGACGCCGCGGGTCGGCTCGTCGAGGATCAGCACTTTCGGCCGCGTCTCCAGGAGGCGCGAGAGCAGCACCTTCTGCTGGTTGCCGCCGGAGAGCGACCCCACTTCCACCTGCGGCCCGGCCACCCGGATCGACAGGGAGCGGATGCCCTCCGCCGCCCGCTCGCGCGCCTTGCCCCGGTCGAGGATGCCGAACAGGCGGGCATCGCGGCCGATCACCCCGAGGTTGATGTTGTCGGCCACCGACATGTCGAGGAAGAGGCCCTGCCCCTTGCGGTCCTCGGTGAGGTAGACGAGCCCGGCGTTGATGGCGTCCTGCGGCGTTCGCGGGTCGATCGGCTTGCCCATCAGGGTGATGGTGCCGCTCGCGCGCACCTCCGCCCCGTAGATCAGCCGGGCAAGCTCCGTCCGCCCCGATCCGACGAGGCCGGCGATGCCCAGCACCTCGCCCTGGTGCAGCTCGAACGAGCACGGCTTCACCCGCCCGCCGTCGCCGACGCCGTCCACCTTCAGGATCACCGGCCCGCGGCTGCCGTGGGCGTCGTGGTCCTTCTTGTAGAACTTGGAGAGGTCGCGGCCGACCATCATCTTGACGAGCGCCTCGGCGCTGAGGTCGCTGCGCGCCAGCGTGCCCACGTAGGAGCCGTCCCGCAGCACCGAGCAGCGGTCGGAAAGCTCATACACCTCCGCCATCCGGTGCGAGATGTAGATGATGGCGAGCCCCTCCCGGCGCAGCTGCCGGATCAGGTCGAACAGGCGGTCCGTCTCGCGGCTGGAAAGCGCCGTCGTGGGCTCGTCCATCACCAGGATGCGGGCGTTGGCGTGGATGGCGCGGGCGATCTCCACCAGCTGCCGCTCGGCGATGGAGAGGTCCTGCACCAGCGTGGAGGGTCCGAACCCGGCGCCCAGCCGGTCGAGCACCGATCGGCAGCCCTCCTTCATGGCCTTGCGGTCCACCTGGCCGCCGGCCTTCGCCTCGCGGCCGAGATAGATGTTCTCCGCCACGCTGAGGTTGGGCGCGAGCGCCAGCTCCTGGTAGATCACCGCCACGCCGAGCTGCTTGGCGGAGAGCGGCCCGTCGATGGTCACCGGCCGGCCTTCCACCCGGATCTCGCCGCCCGGGTCCGCCGTGTAGGCGCCGGAGAGGATCTTCATGAGCGTCGACTTGCCGGCGCCGTTCTCCCCCATCAGCGCGTGCACCTCGCCCGGATAGACGGTGAGGTCCACGCCGGCGAGCGCACGCACGCCCGGAAAGGTCTTGGAGATGCCGCGCATTTCCAGGATGGGCGCCTTATTCGGCTGCATGGGTCGTCTCCCGGATGGATCCGGCGGCCCCGGTCAGGATCGAGGACCGCGGAGAGAAGTTGAAGAAGAGCGGCAGCGTGGCGGCCCCGAGCGCGCCCGCGTCCGGCCCGAACGAGCCGCGGAAGAACAGCGGCCGGCGCACGCTCTCCGGGCTCGCCAGGTCGATCGCCCGGTCGAGATCCTCGATCAGGTCGTCGAGGAGGCCGCCGTCCACGTCCGCGTCGATCACCACGTGCGGCATGTCGATGAGCGACACCACCGACATCAGCGCCGGCACCAGCGCCGCCACGCAGTCGTCGATCCACTCGGCCACCGCCTGCGGTCGGGGCCGGCGCGCCAACACCGCCGACACCTCCTTCAGGCTGTTCGCCGCGATGCCGTGCCAGGCCAGATGCCGCTTCAGCGCCGTCAGCGACGCGCGGGTGAGCAGCACGTCGAAGGCCCGCGTCGGCGCCGGCGCGGAGGCGAGCCGCGAGCCCGGCACCGGCATCATGGCGATGTCGCCGGCGTTGCCCGCCACCCCGTGCACGCAGTCGCCCGCCATCACCAGGCCGCCGCCGATGGCGCCGCCGATGAATACGTAGAGGAAATCGTCGATCTGCCGGCCCTTGCCGTAGAAGAGTTCGGCGATGGCGGCCGCGTTGCCGTCGTTCTCGGCAAACACCGTCTGGCCAGTCGCCCGGCCGAGGGCGAGGGCGAAGTCGTAGTCGTCCCAGAGCTTGAAGGACGACGACGGCAGCTCCAGTTCGCGCAACCAGCTGCCGAGGTTGTAGGGCTGCGCCACCCCGATGCCGGAGAGCCGGCCGCGCTCGCCCGCCGGCACCTCGGCCAGCAGGCTTTCGATATCGTCGAGCACCAGCTCCAGCACCTCGTCCGGCGCCGGCAGCACCCGGTCGTGGCCGCGATGGGCGAGGATGCGCCCGCCGAAATCCACCCGCACCACCTCGATGCCCACCCGGTCGAGCCGCACCCCGATCGCAAAGGCGCCGGTCGGGTCGAGCGTCAGCATGGTGGCCGGCTGCCCGCGCTGCCCCTCGCGCTTCTTGCCCACGTCGCGGACGAGCCCTTGCGCCTCCAGGTCCCGGATGATTCCGCCGACCGCATTGTTGGTCAGCCCCGCCGCCCGCGCCAGATCGGCCTTCGACGCTTCGCCGAGCCGGCGCAGCGCCTGCAGCACGATCCGTTCGTTGAAATGGCGAAGCTGGGCCGAATTCGACCCCTGCCCCGTCCGCGTGATGCGAACCGGCACGACATGCTCCTCCCAGAGCGGCGCGCTCACATTCGGAGCACGTCATCTTTATTAATTCACTGTGAAGTATTTAAATGCTGGAATTTGGACGCCGTCAACCCCGTCATGACGACTTTTCCACTTTTCGCATTGCAGCAAGACCTTGCTGCCATGCAAGCCGCACACGAGCGCCCACCCGCGACGCTCTTCCCAGCCCCCCGACGATACGCCCTTCCCACCGGGACGCAATGCCCGCACCGTCGCTGCGCAAAAAAGCGGCACGCACCGCGGAGGCTCAGGGCGCCTCGACCATCCTGGTCAGCGCCGGCGGACCACCCACGCATTTCCCCACCCGCCCCCAGCGACATGCGTGGCTGGTCCGGATGAACCGGACCACGACGATCGCAGAGGTCGGTCGATGACGAGGAGCTCCCCTCGTCGAAGCGCCCTCCACTTCCCCGCCCCCTCCCCGATCGTCATGGGCCGCGCAGGCGGACCACCCACGCATTGCCCACCCGCTCCGTACGACATGCGTGGCTGGTCCGGATGAACCGGACCACGACGATCGCGGGGGGACGGCAGTGACGGCAACCCTCAGCCGCCGTCGCGCACCTCGCCACCCCCATTGACCGTCATCCCGACGAAAGTCGGGATCCAGCCGACGCCCCCGCCACACGCGCCGGTGCAATCCTCCCACCGACGGTTGGGCCCCGGCTTTCGCCGGGGTGACGCCATTGGAATAGTGTCGAGCCCCAAAGACCAGGCCCAAACTTGTGCCCCCCGCGCGCTCCCGTCCCCTCCCGAACGCGCTCCACCCCCCCCTTCCCTCCTCCCCCATCATCGGGGGCGGACGGCAGTTACCGCCACCCCACCCATTCCGCTTTCCCTCCCCATGCCCCTCCCCGCCCCCAACCCCACGCGCTACACTCCTCCGGAATCGCCCCCTCGAAAGGCCCCCATGCCGGTCCAGAAGGTCTGCGCAGTCCTTGCCTGCAACGCGCCCTTCCTCGAGCAGGCGGTGCGCGCCATGGCGTCGATCCGCCGGTTCGCGGATCGCATCGGCGACGTGGAGGTCACGCTCGCCCTCGTCGCCATCGACCTCGACCCGAGCGCGCTCGAAACCCTTGAAGCCGACGGTGTCCGCGTCTTCACCGATCTCGACCGGCTGCCGACCTACGACAACCAGCCCCGGCACGGCTATTCGGCGACCTGCCGGCCCTACCTGCCCGACCTCTTCCCCGGCTTCGACGCCTATCTCTGGGTGGACGCGGACATCCGCTTCGTGCGGGCGGAGGGCCTTCTGTTCTGGCTGTCCGGCGCGCTCAATCCGGACGCCGCCCTCGTCATGTGCCAGGAGATCGAGCCCGCCTACACGGTGGTGCACAGCGCCCACAAGGCGCGGCTCTGGCACGAGGCCAAGATCGCCCGCATGAGCCGGGTCTGGTCCGGCGACCTGATGGAGCTTGCGCGCTATTTCGCGCCCTTCAACGGGGGCCTCTACGGGGCGCGCGCCGACAGCCCGATCTGGCCCACTTACCGGCGCCACTTCGAGGCGGCGCTCCGGCGCGGCTACGATCACTGGGCGGACCAGGACGCGCTCAACGTCTCGCTCCTGGAGGTCGGCCGCTACATCCGGGCGCCCGGCACCATGAACTGGATCGTCTCCCTCGCCCAGCCGCTCGCCCTCGACGACGGCAGCTTCCGCGATCCGGCATCGCCGGAGCGGATCATCAACGTGCTCCACCTCACCGAGTCCACCCGCGTGGTCGACGTCGGCGACGGTCGGCGCATGACCCGCTACGACGCCTACAAGATCCTCGGCTACACCGACTGACCCCGCCGGCGACCGCTGCCCGGCCTAGATCCCACCCGCGTCCTTCCACAGCCACGCCGCCCCGCGCACCCCGGAGCTGTCGCCATGCAGCGCCTTGCGGATCGGCGTCTCGACGCTGTCGGAGAACACGTAGGGCACCACGAGCCCCGGCAGGTCCGCGTAGAGTTCGTCCACGTTGGACATGCCGCCGCCGAGCACCAGCACGTCCGGATCGAGGATGTCGATGAGGAGCGCCAGCGACCGCGCCAGCCGGTCCGCGTACACCTCATAGGTTGCACGCGCCACCGGGTCGCCGCCCCGCATCCGGGCGATGATCTCGGCGCCCGTCGGCCGTTCGCCAGTGCGCCGGTGGTATTCGTCCTGGAAGCCCGTGCCGGAGCAGTACATGTCCAGGCACCCGTGCCGGCCGCACCAGCACTTGGGGCCGGGCAGTTCGTCCGGCTTCGGCCAGGGCAGCGTATAGTGGCCGATTTCGCCGCCAAGCCCCTGGAATCCCGTGTGCGTGCGGCCGTCGATGGCGATGCCGGAGCCGTGTCCGGTGCCGAGGATGATGCCCTGCACCACCCGCGCGCCGGCCCCCGCCCCGTCCACCGCCTCGGAGACGGCGAAGCAGTTCGCGTCGTTGGCAAGGCGCACCGGCCGGCCGAGGGCGGCCTCCAGGTCGCGGGCCAGCGGCTTGCCGTTCAGCCACCAGGAGTTGGCGTTCCGCACCAGGCCGGTCTTCGGATTGGGGCTGCCCGGCAGGCCGATTCCGACCGTCCCGGTCTCGCCGGCGTGCGTCTCGGCGACGGCCACCAGCTCCACCACCGCCCGGATCGAGCCTTCGTAGTCCTCGCGCGGGGTCGGCATGCGGTGGCGGACCTTTTCGGTCCCGTCGGCCGCAAGGCCGATGACCTCCATCTTGGTGCCGCCCCAGTCGATCCCGATCAGCATCCGCGCCTCCTCCCGGTTCGGCCGAGAGGTAGCAGAGCGCACTCGCCCTGTCATGGCGGGCGGGCGTCGAGGTTCGTCAGATCGCCGTCGCCGCCGGCTCGCCTTCGCGCGCCTCCGGCTTCGGCGGCATCAGCACGATCAGCGCCTTGGGGTCGACGGACAGGCGGAAGGGCGGCGGCAGGCGGCGCAGTTCGCCGTCGATGGAGATGCGCAGGTTCGGCCGCCGGCTGGCGATCGTCACCCGCCGGACCGCCGTCACGTCCAACCGGGAGTTGGAGCGCCAGCGGCCGAGCGCGGCCATCAGCGCCGCCATCACGAAGTCCATGCGCCCACGGGCGGGTAGCAGCACCAGGTCGAGGTCGCCCTGGGTCAGGTCCTCCGCGTGCGGAAAGTCGCCGAAGCCCTCGCGGAACGAACCCACCGTCACCGCCGCCTGGTAGTAGCGGGCGCGCGGCTTTTCGAAGTCGCCGGAAAAGGCCAGCGACATCTGCTTCAGGGAGCGCACGGTGCGCAGCCACACGCGCAGCGATGCCAGCATCTTGCCGATCCTGGATCCATAGGGCATCGCCTCCCGCACCTCGATGAACTGCGGGTGGAAACCAAGACTCACATGGTGGAGGAAGACCCAGCGCCGGTCCGTTTCGTCGACGAGCACGCCCACGTCCACCGGCCGCACCACGCAGCCGGCGAGCGCCGCCAGCGTCTCGTCGAGGCCGATCGGGATGGCGAGCGAGCGGGCGAACAGGTTGAAGGTGCCGAGCGGGATCACGCCCATCGCCTTGCCAGTGCCGACGAACACCTGCCCGGCGCTCGACACCGACCCGTCGCCGCCGCCGACGATCACCGTGTCCACATCCGGCCGTTCCGCAAAGCCCGTGAGGGTCCGCGTCCAGGCCTTCGGCTCCACGAACTGGATGTCGACGAGGGTGCCGACGGCCGCCACCGCGTCCCGGATCCGCGCCACCAGGTCGGCCCGGTCGGAGGCCCGCGCGGCCCCCGCCTTGGCGTTGATCACCACCACGACCCGGCCCGCCGGCCCGCCGGAAGCCCGGCCCGGAGCCTCGTCCACACCCGCCTCGTCCAGACTGGTCATGCGGTTCGGCTCCCTCGGGCCGGCGATCTGCCCACGTCGACGGTCCCCCGCCGTCCGCCCGACGAGGGATCCGACATCTGATGTCGAAGTGGCGCCCCGCGCGTTCGGCGGAGCGCCTGATCGAGGGTCAGGCGTAGGTGGCGCGCCGCATGTCGCCGGCGCTGTCGCGGAAGAACAGCGCCTGGCTGACCACCGCCTTCACCATGTCCTGGCGGAACGGCTTGGTGATGAGGAAGGCCGGCTCCGGCCGCTCGCCGGTCAGGAGGCGCTCCGGATAGGCGGTGATGAACACCACCGGCACGGACAGCCCCGGCAGGATCTCGTTCACCGCATCGAGGCCGGACGATCCGTCCGCCAACTGGATGTCCGCGAGGATGAGGCCCGGACGCTTCGACTGGGCCATCTCCACCGCTTCCTTGTGGGTGCGGGCGTTGCCGACGACCGTGTGGCCGAGGCTCTCCACCAGCATCTCGAGGTCCATGGCGATGATCGGCTCGTCCTCGATGATGAGCACGTCCGTGGCGACCTGGCCGGCGATCTCGCGACCGGCCGTATCGATGAGTTGCGTCAATTCGGTTTCCTCGACGGCAAGCACCAGGGCGGCTTCCGACGTGGAGAAGCCCTCCACGGTGGTCAGCAGAAAGGCCTGTCGCGGCCGGGGCGTCAGCGCCTCGACGGCACGGAGCCCGGTGCCGGGCTGTTCGTGGGGATCCTCGCCATTGACGGCGACCGAGTTCCAGATCTGGGAGAAGACGCGATAGAGCGCCACCCGGCCCGGCAGACTGCGATCGAACGAATCCGGCGAAGCGACGAGCGCCTCCAGCACCGCGACGACATAGGCGTCACCGCTGGTCTGGGTTCCGTTCAGGGCTCGGGCATACCGGCGAAGGTAGGGAAGGTGCGGCGCGATGGTCTCGGACAGCGACATGCTATCTGCGGCTCCTCGTCTTTACGACGTTATGATCTGTCGACCTGAAAACGAGGGAAGCGCCTGATCGCGACAAGGTCGCCCGCCGCCCCACCCGCAGGCACCCGGACGACGCGAAAACGCGGTTCCGGCTGCTGCATCAACGCACGTCTCTGCATGCGGTTCCACCCTGGACGGTCAAGCTGAAGCTATTTTTCGCGATCCGGCCTTTCGCCCTGGAACCAGGAACCGTCCCGCACGTTGACGGTTCCGAGTTCGAAAACAACGACGAGCGGTTCATACTCCCGCCGTGACGAGAACACCGCGAAGGACACTCTCTTGACCCGCGACAACACGAACAAGGACCTGCCGGAACGGGCCCTGAATGCGGAACAGCCGGACAGAGACACGCGCCCGATGTCTCCGGACCTCCAGGCCCACATCGGCCTTCGCCTGAAGGCCTTCTACGACAGCGTCCTGTCGGAGCCCATCCCGGACCGCTTCGCCCAGCTTCTCGACCGGCTCGACGACGCGGAGGCCAAGCCCGACCTCACGGCCATCGATCCGGCGGACACGGCGGACGGCACCGACAGCGCGGCAGCGCCGATGCGAACGGTGGGATCGGACATCCAGTCATGAGCGGAAGCGATACGGGCAAGGAGACCAGGCGCGGCCTCCGCGACGAGCTGCTCGCCGCGATTCCGCCACTGCGCGCCTTCGCGGTCTCCCTGACCGCGGACAGCGATCGCGCGGACGACCTGGTACAGGAAACCCTGGTGAAGGCGTGGTCGAACCTCGACAGCTTCACGCCCGGCACCAACATGCGCGCTTGGCTCTTCACCATCCTGCGCAACACCTTCTACTCCAACCACCGCAAGCAGCGCCGCGAGGTGCAGGACGTGGAAGGCGAGCACGCCGCCCGCCTCGCCACCCACCCGAGCCAGAACGGCCACATGGACCTCGCCGACTTCCGCGCCGCCCTGTCGCGGCTGCCGGACGACCAGCGCGAGGCGCTGATCCTGATCGGCGCCAGCGGCTTCTCCTACGAGGAGGCGGCCGAGATCTGCGGCTGCGCCGTCGGCACGGTCAAGAGCCGGGTCAACCGGGCGCGCAACAAGCTCGTGGAGATCATGTCCATCACGTCGGCCGAGGCGTTCGGCCCGGACGACGCCACCCAGGCGGTGATGGGCGATCCCGTTGTGGCGATCCGGTCCGGAACCTGACACCCTCCCCGAACGTCTTGGACGGGAAGGTTCTGAACGTCCCGGTCGGCAACGAACCATGCCCCCTTGGCCCGCCGCGCGGCCCCGTCCGGTCTCGCGTCGGTCGGCCTCCCCCGGCGGCGATCCTGGACACCCGATGGGCTGAAGCCGGCCAACGTCATGGAGTAGGCTGGAACGTGAGCGTAGAGGTCCAACGGAACCTGGTGTGGCCGTGACCGGCGGGCTTCCCCTCGGCGTGCGCATCGGCCTGCTTCTGGTCGCGGCCGTGCTGCCGCTGGCCACGCTCGGCGCCGTCTATGCCTGGACGGCGGGCGAGACCGCGCGCGAGGCGGAGATGCGGGCCCGCTACGAGACCGCCCGCGTGGTCGCCGGCCTCGTGGAGGCCGTCAGCGAAGGCGCCGCCCGGGCGACCGACATCACGCTCGCCATCGACGGCGTCGCCACCGATCCGAACCGCTGCCGCACCGCCCTCACCCGCCTCATGGACCTTGTCGACAAGATCGCCGACGCCTCCATCCTGTCCGGCGGCGAGCGGGTGTGCGGCCTCGTGCGCACCGGCACCGGCCTTCAGCCGGTCACCGGTACCGTGCTCTCCCTGGCCCCTCGCCCCGACGCCGTGATGGCCATCGGCGCCGGCGACCGGCCGTCGATCCGCATCGTCCGCACCCGGCCGGCCGGCCCCGGTCCGATCGCCCTCATCCATGTGGCGCTCGATCCGATCTGGCAGCGGATCGCCACCTCCGTCGCCGGCCTCGGCCGCAGCCGCGTCTTCCTCCTCACCGAGGCCGGCGGCGTCATCGCCGACCCGGAGGGCGTGGTGGAGACGGCGGAAATCTCCGCCGTGGTCGCCGCCGTCAACAATGTCAGCGCGGGCGGCCTGCCGGTGGTGCAGGTGAACGCGCCCGGCGCCGGCTATGTGGCCATCGCCCGCGTCGCCGAGACCAACGTGCGGGTCGCCGTCACCAGCGACGTCAGCGCCATCACGCCGCCGCTGCCGGTCCGCATCGCCCTCGTGGCCGGCCTACCCTTCCTCTTCCTGGTCGCCGCCGTCGCGATCGCGTGGTTCGGCGTCGACCGGCTGGTGAACCGCTGGGTCCGCCGCCTCGGCCGTGTCACCCGCCACTACGGCGAGGGCGCCCTGTCGGAACGGGTCGGCGCGCTCCACAACGCCCCGGAGGAATTCCGCCAGTTCGGCGAAAGCTTCGACACCATGGCGGCCCGCATCGAGGTGCGCTCGGCCGACCTGGAACGGGCGCTCGCGGAGAAGAACCACTTCGTCCGCGAGCTTCACCACCGGGTGAAGAACAATTTCCAGATGATCGCCAGCCTGCTGACCCTGCAGCGGCGCGAGGCCGACGCGGCCACCGAGGTGGCGATCCGGGAGGCGCACGACCGGGTGCAGGCCCTCGCCGCCGCCTATCGGGCGTCCTATGCGGACGGCGAGACCGGCCAGGTGCCGATCGCCTCCCTGATGGTGGATCTGGTCGAGCGGCTGCGCGAAAGCGCCGATCTCACCGGCCGGTCCGTCACCATGGAGGAGATGGGCGAGGGCATGGCGCTGCATCTCGACCGGGCGATCCCCTTCGCGCTCCTGATGACCGAGCTCTTGGTGCCGGTGTTCGACCGCGCGCACACCAGCGACGACACCGTCCGCATTTCGGTAGCCTGGCTCGACGAAACCCGCACCCGCTTCTGCGCGTCCATCGTCACCGGCCACGACGACGTGACGGTAACCCGCCCCCTCTCCGAACGGCTTGCGCGCGCCTACGCGGCGCAGCTCGGCGCCGACGTGCGCCGCGAGGGCCATCGCATCGACGTGACGCTGGAGCCCTGATCGCCTCTGACCTTCGGGATGGACGCGACGCGGTCGGCCCAGCCCGGACAGCGGTCGACCGGCCCAGGCGTGCCCGCACCCAGCCCCGACCACCGGCTCGCAACCCGCTTGCGCCCCGCCCGGACAGAAGAAAGCCGGCGCGGATCGCTCCGGCCGGCCTCAAGGCGTTAGGGTCCAGGGAGACGGCCGCGCGGCCTTCAGGGAGGGGTAAGGCGCGCGACCGCTGGCGTCATGACGTGTCCCGAAGGTGTGCCGGCCGGTCGGCCGACACACCCGCGGGGGTCAGACGGCGGGCGGACGGCGGCCCGACACCAGTCCGTAGATGAGCGACACGACGAACAGCACGATCGCCACGAAGAAGATCAGCTTGGCGATGCCGACGGCCGTTCCGGCGATGCCGCCGAATCCGAGCGCCGCCGCGATCAGCGCAATGATCAGAAAAGTGAGTGCCCAGCCCAGCATTGTCAGCCCTCCGTCAGAGATTTCGGTCATCGACAACATGGCATGTCGATGATCTGATGCTGGATCAACGGAGGCCGATACGGTCCGGTTCCGACCAAACCGGCGATTTTCATCGGTTGGTCGACTCATTCGGTCGACGATGGTTACTTCGGCAAGCCGTTCGGCGCGCTCACCGGGCGATGGCGAACAGCCGGTCGACGGCCAGATGCGCCTCCAGGCCGTCCGCCACCGCGTCGATCGCCGCCTCCACGGCGCTTTCGTAGGAAAGCCCCGAGGCCGTCCCGAGCCGGCCGAGCCAGGCCGCCCGCTGGTCGTCTCCGGCGAACAGCCCGTGGAGATAGGTCCCGACCACCGCGCCGTCCGCAGACACCGCGCCGTCCGGCCGCGCGCCGGTATCGCCGGCCGTATCCGCGATCTCGGCGAACGGTCGCCCCGCGTCCGGTCCGACCGTCTTGCCCACGTGCATTTCGTAGCCGGTCAGCGGCACGCCGTCCGAAAGGCTGCGGCCACCCACACGGGTCAGCGCCTTCACCGGCGTCAGCACCGTCTCCACGTCGAGAAGGCCGAGCCCCGGCACCGTGCCAGGCGGGCCCTCGATGCCCTCCGGATCGGCGATCGAACGGCCGAGCATCTGGTAGCCGCCGCACACCCCGAGCACCCGCCCGCCCCGGCGAACATGCGCCGCAAGGTCGATGTCCCAGCCAGCCTCGCGGAAGGCGGCAAGGTCCGCGATCGTCGCCTTGGAGCCCGGCAGCACCACGAGGTCCGCCACCGGGATCGGCGCGCCCCGCCGCACAAAGACGAGGCTGACCGACGGCTCCATGCGCAGGGCGTCGAAATCGTCGAAGTTGGAGATGCGCGGCGTCACCGGCACCGCGACGGTCACCGCGCCGCCCCCGGCCCGTCCCATCCGGTCGAGCGCCACCGCGTCCTCCGCCGGCAGGGATGCCGCCGCCGACAGATGCGGCACCAGCCCGAGCGCCGGCCAGCCGGTGGCGGCCTCGATGAAGCGCATGCCCTCGTCGAAGAGGCGCGGATCGCCGCGGAAGCGGTTGACGATGAAGCCCTCGATCATGGCCGCGTCCGCCGGGTCGATCACCGCCTTGGTGCCGACCAGGCTGGCGATGACGCCGCCTCGGTCGATGTCGCCGACGAGCACCACCGGGACGTCGGCGGCGCGGGCAAAGCCCATGTTGGCGATATCGGTGGCCCTCAGATTCACCTCCGCCGGCGAGCCGGCGCCCTCCACGATCACCAGGTCCGCGTCCGCCTTCAGGCGGGCGAAGCTCTCCAGCACCGCCGCCTTCAGGCTCGCCTTCAGGACCTGGTAGTCCGCCGCCTTGGTGGTGCCGACGCGCCGGCCCTGGACGATCACCTGGGCGCCGATCTCGCTCTGCGGCTTCAGGAGCACCGGGTTCATGTGCACCGTGGTGGGAACGCCCGCCGCCCGCGCCTGCAGCGCCTGGGCCCGGCCGATCTCGCCGCCGTCCGCCGTCACCGCCGCGTTGTTCGACATGTTCTGCGGCTTGAAGGGCACCACCCGGAGACCCCGGCGCACCGCCAGCCGGCAGAGCCCCGCCACCAGGAGCGATTTGCCGACGTCCGACCCGGTGCCCTGGATCATCAGCGCCCGCGCGCTCATTTCACCACCACCGGCAGGCCGGCAACCACCAGCGTCACTTGCTGGGCGACCGCCGCCACATCCTGGTTGAGCCGCCCCTGCGCATCGCGAAACCGCCGCCCGAGCGGGTTATCCGGCACGATGCCGAAGCCGACCTCGTTGGAGACGAGCACCAGCGGCACCGCCACCTGCCGGATCGCCGCCATCAGGTCGGCGCACTCGGCCGCAAGGTCCGCCTCGGCGAGCAGGCGATTGGAAAGCCAGAGCGTCAGGCAGTCGACGAGGATCGGACTGTCGCCTCGGCCGAGGTCGGCGAGAACCGCCGCCAGATCGTGCGGCGCATCGACCGTCACCCAGCCCGCGCCCCGGTCCGCCCGGTGCTGGTCGATCCGCGCCTCCATCTCGGCGTCGAACGCCTCCGCCGTCGCCACATAGACCCAGGGGTCGTGGCCGGCGGACCGGACGGCGGCCTCGGCGAACCGGCTCTTGCCGGACCGTGCGCCGCCGAGGACGAGATGGGGATAGAAGGCGGTCATGGACACGCGAATGCCTTGTGGATGCGGAAGGCCCCATCAAGACCAGGGAGCCCGCCCCCTGCAAGCGCCATTTGCCGGCCAGAGCCGATCGCCGCGTGCCGCTCTGATCCTTCCCCTCAGGGGAAGGTGGCCTGAAAGGCCGGAAGGGGTCGCCTTTTTTGTATTTTTTTGGCCGCGAGCCATACCGAGACGCAGCCTCCCATCCCGCCGCCCCTCACGACCAGCCTCCGGTCCCAGTTGCCGGGCGGATCGGCGCTGGCTACAAAAGGGGATAAAAATCAGAAGGCGACGGCACATGACGGCCAGCATCCCCTCCCCGTCCGGACCGTTGCCCGGCTCTTCCGACGCCCCTTACCCCACGGGCTGATATCCCCCTATGCTGAATTCCCTCGGTGCTTCGCGCCCCGAGGCCGCGCACCCGTTCGCCCGCTCAACGCCGCACCATCGAGGAACCGTCCCGCCATGCCCGGCAATCTGTCGCTCGAATCCCTCAAGGCCGAGGTCGCGGCCGGTACCATCGACACGGTCAACGTCGCCTTCGTGGACATGCAGGGCCGCCTGATGGGCAAGCGCTTCCACGGGGAGCATTTCGTCGACACCGCCGAGAGCGAGACCCACGCCTGCAACTATCTCCTCACCGTGGACATCGACATGGAGCCGGTTCCGGGCTACGCGGCGGCGAGCTGGGAGAAGGGCTACGGCGACTTCGTGCTGAAGCCCGACCTCTCCACCTTGCGCCGGACGCCCTGGCTGCCGGGCACCGCCCTCGTCCTCTGCGACGTGCAGGACCACCATCACCACGACCTGCCCCATTCGCCGCGCGGCCTCCTCAAGCGGCAGCTCGCCCGCCTGTCGGAGAAGGGTTGGAACGCCTTCTTCGCCTCGGAGCTGGAGTTCTACCTCTTCGACGAGACCTATTCGTCCGCCGGCGCCAAGGGCTGGCGGCAGCTGAAGACCTTCACGCCCAACATCGCGGACTACGGCATCCTGCCGACCACGATGGAGGAGCCCTTCATGCGGGAGATCCGCAACCAGCTCTCCAAGGCCGGCATCAAGGTGGAGAACTCCAAGGGCGAGTGGGGACCCGGCCAGGAGGAGATCAACGTCCGCTACGCCGACGCCCTCACCATGGCGGACGAGCACGCGATCATGAAGACCGGCATCAAGGAGATGGCCCACCTGCAGGGCAAGGCCGTCACCTTCATGTCGAAGTACGCCTACGACCTCGCCGGCTCCTCCTGCCACGTGCACCAGTCGCTCTGGTCGAAGGACGGGCCGCTCTTCCTGGACAAGGATGCAGAGCTCGGCATGTCCAAGCTCATGCGCCACTACCTCGCCGGCCTCCTCACCCACGCCCGCGAGATCACCTATTTCCTCGCCCCCTACATCAACAGCTACAAGCGCTTTCAAGTCGGTACATTCGCCCCTACAAAGGCGGTTTGGAGTGGCGACAATCGCACCGCCGGCTTCCGTGTCGTGGGGGAGAACTCCAAGGCGATCCGCGCCGAGTGCCGCATGGGCGGTGCCGACATAAACCCTCACCTCGCCTACGCCGCCATGCTCGCCGCCGGCCTTTCCGGCATCGAAAACGAGCTGGAGCTTGAGCCCGCCTTCGTCGGCGACGCCTACAACGGCGCCGGAATCCGCGAGATCCCGAAGACGCTGCGGGAGGCCATCGCCACCCTCAAGTCCTCGGAAATGCTCAAGAAAGCCTTCGGCGAAGAGGTCATCGACCACTATGTTCACACCGCCGAATGGGAGCAGTTCGAATACGACCGCCGCATCACCGACTGGGAGCTGAAGCGCGGTTTCGAGCGGTATTGAGAAACACACACAGACACCCCAGTTGACGACTGTGTGTGTTTGCTGTTGGCATAGGGCTCGACGCGAGCGGTCGGGAGACCGATGATGAGCAAATACAGGCCTTTACGCGAGCATCTGGAGAAAGCCGGCGGGCGTTCGGTCCTCCCCATGACTTTCGGTGAGATCGAAGCCCTGCTCGGCTTTCCACTCCCCCGATCGTCCCGTCGTCACCGCGCATTCTGGAGCAACAATCCGTCCAACAACGTCATGACCCACGCCTGGTTGCAGGCCGGCTACGAGACCGCAGACGTCGACCTGACGAGCGAGCGGCTGGTCTTTCGGAAAGCCGCCGCAGCACTCGGACAGACCTCGGCCCCATCTCGCTCCGTGGACCCGTCGAAGGTCGTGCCGACAGACGACGACGAAGGCGAGCCGATCGTCTGCCGGCACCCGATGTTCGGTGCCCTCAAGGGACTGATCTCGGTGGAACCCGGCTACGACCTGACCCAGCCGCTGTTCGATGACGACTATTGGGAGAAGCGGATGGAAGAGAAGTATCGTGATCTCTGATCTCTTGGTCGACACCTGCGTGGCGATCTGGCTTCTCGAGGGACGAACCTTGTCCCGGAAAGGCACGATCGCCCTGAACGAGAGCGTGGACCTGCAACGCTCCGTTGTTCTGTCTCCTGTCGTTGCCTGGGAGTTCGGCATGCTGGAGGCGCGGCGACGGCTTGCGCTGAGGTTCGATGCCCTGTCAGCCTATCGGGTCCTCAGCACACTTCCGGCTACAAGAACCATTGACCTGACCCCCGAGATCCTGGTGGCCTCGACCCAACTCCCCGGTTCGCCCCACGGAGATCCGTTCGACCGCATCGTGATGGCGACGGCCCGGCTGGAGGGTCTTACGGTTCTGACCAGCGACCGCAAAATCCTCGCTTACGCCGATGCCGGCTATATCGCCGCCATTCCCTGTTCGCCCATCCGCTCCTGACGAGTCCCGCCCATGTCCAGCACCCTGAAAGTCATCTCCCCCGTCGACGGTTCGCTCTACGCCGAGCGCCCGATCGCGTCCGACACCGAGATCGCCGCGGTCTTCTCCGCCGCTCGCGACGCCCAGCGGGCCTGGGCCGCGCTGCCGCTCGAGGAGCGAAGCGCGTTCTGCATCAAGGCCATGGAGGCTCTTGTTGCGATGCGGCAGGAGATCGCCGAAGAGCTGACGTGGCAGATGGGCCGGCCGATCCGCTACACGCCATACGAGCTCAACGGCGTCGAACAGCGCACCCGCCATATGGCATCGATCGCCGCGGAGAGCCTCGCGCCCCTTGATTCCGGCCTTGAGAACGGCACCTCCGGCGCTCACCGCAAGATCACCCGCGAGCCGCTCGGCGTCGTCTTCGTGCTGGCGCCCTGGAACTACCCGTATCTCACCACGGTCAACTCGGTGATGCCGGCGCTGATGGCCGGCAATACGGTCGTCCTCAAGCATTCCGACCAGACGTTGCTGGTCGCCGAGCGCTTCCAGAAAGCGTTCGACGCCGCCGGCCTGCCGAAAGGCGTCTTCCAGCACGTGGTCCTCTCGCACGAGCAGTCCGGCCGGGTGATCGCCGCCCGGATGGTCGACATGGTGGCCTTCACCGGCTCGGTCGCAGGCGGCGAGGCCATGGAACGGGCGGCGGTCGGCAAGTTCCTGCCGCTCAACCTGGAGCTCGGCGGCAAGGACCCGGCCTACATCCGCCCGGACGCCAAGCTTCAGTTCGCCATCGAGAACGTCGCCGACGGCGCCTTCTTCAACTCCGGCCAGTGTTGCTGCGGGGTGGAGCGGGTCTATGTGCACGAGGCCGTCTATGACGACTTTGTCGAAGGCCTGGTTACCTTCGCTAAGACCTACGTGCTCGGCAATCCGACCGATCCGTCCGTCACCCTCGGCCCGCTCGCCCGCCCGCGCCAGGCCGCCTTCGTGCGCGACCAGATCGCCCGCGCCATCCGCGCCGGCGCCAAGGCCCACATCGACCCGAAGAGCTTTGCCGCCGACCAGGAGGGCACGCCCTACCTCGCCCCGCAGATCCTCACGGACGTGAACCACCAGATGGACTTCATGACCGAGGAGACCTTCGGACCGGCCGTCGGCATCATGAAGGTGCGCGACGACGCCGAGGCGATCCAGCTCATGAACGACTCGCGCTACGGCCTCACCGCCTCCATCTGGACCGAGGACCTCGACGCCGCCGAAGCCATCGGCACGCGGGTGGAGACCGGCACGATCTTCGTCAACCGCTGCGATTATCTCGACCCGGCCCTTACCTGGACCGGCGTCAAGGACACCGGCCGCGGCGCCGCCCTCTCGCCCCTCGGCTTCCACGGCCTGACCCGCCCGAAGAGCTGGTACATGCGCAAGGCACCGGTGTGAGAGGCGGGACAGCGGATGTGTCCTGGAGCATTGAGAGCGATATCGACGTCGCTGGTTTCAAGGCGCATCTGCTCCACCGCATCGATCGTCATGGTCCGCGAAGGCGGACCACCCACGCATTTCCCGCGTCGGAACCACCCCGATCTGCATGACCACGCAGCGCCGTCCGGTAAGCGGGGCTGGTTCGCCTTCGCGGCCCATGACGATGGGGGGATTCCGAAATTCTCTCGTGAACCGCCACCGTCCCACCGTTTAGATGTCAGTTCTTCGAATCCCCCGCGTCGCTCCGAGCCCCCCAATCACCGAGATCCACCCATGACCATCCGCGCCAACTGGAACTACCCCAATGCCGTCCGCTTCGGAGCCGGCCGCATTAAGGAACTCGCCGACGCCTGCAAGGCGACCGGCATCGCCCGGCCGCTGTTCGTCACCGATCCCGGCCTTGTCGATCTGCCGATGACCCAGGCGGCCATCGCCGACCTCAAGGAGGCAGGCCTTGCCGTGACGGTCTTCTCCGAGGTCAAGGGCAACCCGGTGGAGAGCAACGTCTACGCCGGCATCGACCGGCTGCGGCTCGGCAAGTGCGACGGCGTCGTCTGCTTCGGCGGCGGCTCGGCGCTCGACGTGGGCAAGGTCATCGCCTTCATGGCCGGCCAGACCCGGCCCATGTGGGACTTCGAGGACATCGGCGACTGGTGGACCCGCGCCGACCCGGCCGGCATCGCCCCGAACATCTGCGTCTCCACCACCGCCGGCACCGGCTCGGAGGTCGGTCGCGCGGGCGTGATCACCCACGAGGCGACCCACACCAAGAAGGTGATCTTCCACCCGAAGATGATGCCCTCGGTCACCATCCTGGACCCGGAACTCACCGTCGGCCTGCCGGCGAAGATCACCGCCTGGACCGGGATGGACGCCCTCGCCCACTGCATCGAGGCCTATTGCGCGCCGGGCTTCCACCCCATGGCCGACGGCATCGCGCTGGAAGGCATGCGCCTCGTCAAGGACAACCTCGCCCGCGCCGTCACGACCCCGGACGACCTCGACGCCCGCGGCGCCATGCTGACGGCCGCGTCCATGGGCGCCACGGCCTTCCAGAAGGGCCTCGGCGGCATCCACGCCCTCTCCCATCCGGTCGGAGCGCTCTACGACACTCACCACGGGCTCACCAACGCGGTGTTCATGCCCTATGTGCTGAACTTCAACCGCCCCGCCGTCGAGGAACGCCTCGCCCGCGCCGCCGCCTATCTCGGCCTCGACCGCTCGTTCGACGCCTTCGTGGCCTGGATCCTTGCGCTCCGCGAGCAGATCGGCATCCCGCACACCCTCGCAGGCCTCGGCGTCGACGACAGCCGCCTCGACGAGATCGCCGCCATGGCGGTGGTGGACCCGACCGCCGGCGGCAACCCGGTGCCGCTGGACGAGGCTGCCGCCAAAGCGATCTTCCGATCGGCGCTGTGAGCTGCCATTCTTGAAAGGCCCGATCTCTCCGGATATTTTCTCAGGGAGATCGGAGCCGCCCATGACCACCCCCGCCCAACGCCGCGCCCTCGCCACCCACCGCCGCCGCACAACAGAAAAGGGTCTGGTGCGTGTGGAGGTTCGCGTGCCGAACGTCAGCGCACCGCTCATCCAACGCGTGGCAGAGCGTCTGCGCAACGACCCCGCTGCCGGTGAACGGATCGAAGCGGCGGTATTGAAGTCAGGCAGCGGACCCGCCAAGCCCGTGACCTGGGGCGAACTCCTGTCCAACCTGCCGGACGTGTCCGGCCCGGAGTACGACGAGGTCTTCGAAACAACGCGCGGCAAGTGGACGATGCGCCCTTCCGAGCTTTGAGGTGTACCTCATCGACACCAACGTTCTCTCGGAGGTCCGTCGCGGTTCACGCGGCAATCCAGGCGCCGTCCGCTGGATGCTGGCCACAGACCCGGAACTGACCGTGACAAGCGTTGTCGTTCTCGCCGAACTGCTGCACGGGGTAGAGCGGCTGAGACGCCGGGATCCCACGCAGCATGCCTCACTCCTGAGCTGGTACCGCAGCATTCGACAAGGATTTGGCCCGCGCGTCTACGATGTCACGGAACCGATCGCTGTCCGTTGGGCCGAGATCATGGTCCCCGACCGCCTTCCAGATCTCGATGCCCTCATCGCCGCAACCGCCCTCGTTCACGAGTTGACCGTGGTGACCCGAAACGTGGACGACTTCGAGCGCTGCGGGGTAAAAGTGTTCAACCCGTTCATCTGATCGGTGAGGTATCCGCGGCCGCGTGAGGATACCCGGTGCCCCGTCTGTGGCTCACCGGTCGGACACGGTGGTCCGCCCCCTTCACTAGGATCGCTTTGTTTGCCATCGGGGTCGATCAGGTAGATAGCCCCCGATCTGCGATCCCCCTCACCCGAACACCACCGTCTTCACCCCGTTCACGAACACCCGTCGCTCCACGTGCGCCTTCACGGCGCGGGCGAGCACGCGGGCTTCGATGTCGCGGCCCTTGATCATCAGCGCCTCGGCGCCGTCGGCGTGGGTCACGCGCTCGGCGTCCTGCTCTATGATCGGGCCCTCGTCGAGGTCGCCGGTCACGTAGTGGGCGGTGGCGCCGATCAGCTTCACGCCGCGGCGGTGGGCCTGGCTGTAAGGAGCGGCGCCCTTGAAGGCGGGGAGGAAGGAATGGTGGATGTTGATGGCGCGGCCGGAGATGCGCTGCGAGGCCTCGTCGGAGAGCACCTGCATATAGCGGGCGAGCACGACCAGATCGGCGCGCACCTCGTCGACGAGGGCGAACAGACGCTCCTCCTGGGCGCGCTTGGTTTCCGGCGTCACCGGCCAGTGGTGGAAGGCGATGCCGTTGGCCTCCGCGGTTCCCCGGCTCGTCTCGTGGTTGGAGACGATCGCCACGATCTCCACCGGCAGCGCGCCGAGGCGCGCGCGGTAGAGGAGATCCTGCAGGCAGTGGTCGAACTTCGACACCATCACGATCAGCCGCGCCTTCGCGGCGGCGTCCACCACGTCCCAGGTCATCGCGAACCGTTTGGCGACGGCGGACAGCGCGCCCTTCACGTCGCCGGCAGTGACGCCGTCGGGCGCCTGGAATAGCACACGCATGAAGAAGCGGCCGGTCTCGGCGTCGCCATACTGGTGGCTCTCCACGATGTTGCCGCCCACGTTGGCGAGCGTGGAGGCGACGCCGGCCACGATGCCCGGCTTGTCGTCGCACGAAAGGGTGAGGATGAGGCGCGGATCGGAAGACATGGGGGACGTCTTTTCTCGGCTGGTGGAGGAAAGGGGCGGCCTCTTGGCGGGTCGTCCGCCTTGTCATAGACGAAATCTCCGCGGCATTGCAGCATGGCGCAAGGATCGAAACGCCGAGGCACCTCCGTCTCGAATCCCGGCAGGCGCAATCGGCATCGCGTCGCCGGAACCGGGCCGGTCGCGCCCCGACCTTCACGCCGCCGCCGGAACCGTCTAAGACCCCAGCGCAACCGCACCGTCCCGCGCCTCGGAGACCGCCCATGCCCGTCACCCCGTTTTCCGATCGCTTCGGCAAGCTCGCCGCCGCCCGCTCGCCGCTCTGCGTCGGCATCGACCCGGCCCCGGAGACCCTCAAGCTCTGGGACCTGCCCTACACGGCCGAGGGCGTCAGGGTGTTCGGCCTGGAGATGGTGGAGGCGCTCGGCGACCGGATCGGCGTGTTCAAGCCGCAGGTGGCCTTCTACGAGCGGTTCGGCTGGCAGGGCCTGAAGGTCCTGGAGGAGGTGGTCCGCCACATCCGCTCGGCCGACGCCCTGGCGCTCGCCGACGTGAAGCGGATGGACATCGGCCACACCCTGGAGGCCTACGCCGCCGCCTGGCTCGGTGACGACGCCGGCCTGCCGGTGGACGCCATCACGCTCGGCGCCTACATGGGGTCCGGGTCGCTGCGGCCCGTGGTGGCGCGGGCGATCGCCGCCGGAGCCGGCCTCTTCGTCGTGGTGCGCTCCTCCAATCCGGACGGCATCCTGCTGCAGAACGCCCGCCAGGAGGACGACCGGACGGTGGCGGACGCACTCGCCGACGACCTCACCGCCTACAACGCCAGCCACTTGAGCGGAGAAAAACTCGGCCCGGTCGGCGCCGTGGTGGGTGCGACCCTCGACGACGCGGACGCTGTCCTGGAGCGGCTCGGCACGTCGCTCATCCTGGCGCCCGGCATCGGCGCGCAGGGCGCCAGCATGAAGGACGTGCGCCAGCGGTTCGGCTCGACCGCCTGCAAGCGGACGCTCCCGACCGTCTCGCGCCAGATCGGACATGCCGGCCCGGCCAAGGCGCGGATCCGCGAGATGGCGGACGCGCTTCGCGACGAGGCCTTCGCGCTTCGCGGCTGATCCCGTTCCGGCCAACGCCCCCTTTCATCGACACGGATGTTCCGACCACCCATGGCATCGCCTCCCGTCCTCTTCCTGAAGAACACCCGCCTGACCTTCGGGGCGACGCCCCTCCTTACCGGGGCGGACCTCGTCGTCAGCGAGGGCGACCGGATCACGCTCGTCGGCCGCAACGGCTCGGGCAAGTCGACGCTCCTGAAGATCGCCGCCGGCATGGTGGAGGCGGACGACGGCGAGCGCTTCGTCCAGCCCGGCAAGACCATCCGCTACCTGCCGCAGGAGCCGGACCTTTCCGCCTATCCGACCACGCTCGCCTATGTGGAGGCCGGCCTCGGCCCCGGCGACGAGCACTACCGGGCGCAGTATCTCCTCAACGAACTCGGCCTCACCGGCGAGGAGACGCCGGCCGGCCTCTCCGGCGGCGAGGCGCGTCGGGCGGCGCTCGCCCGGGTGCTCGCCCCGGAGCCGGACATCCTGCTCCTCGACGAGCCGACAAACCATCTGGACCTGCCCGTCATCGAGTGGCTGGAAGGCGAGTTGAAGTCGCTCCGCTCCGCCCTCGTGCTGATTTCCCACGACCGCCGCTTCCTGGAGAACCTGTCGCGCACCACGGTCTGGCTCGACCGCGGCGTGACGCGCACCCTGGACCGGGGGTTCTCCCATTTCGAGGGTTGGCGCGACGAGGTGCTGGCGGAAGAGGAGCGCGAACTTGCAAAGCTCGACCAGCGCATCAAGGAAGAGGAGCACTGGATGCGCTACGGCGTCACCGCCCGGCGCAAACGCAACGTCCGGCGCGTGGACCTCCTCGCCGAGATGCGCCGCCAGAAGCGCGAGCACCGGGGTCCGACCGGCGCGGTGAAGATGGAGGCCGCCCAGGCGGATGCCGGGTCCAAGCTCGTCATCGAGGCCAAGGGCGTGACCAAACGCTACGGCGACCGGGCGATCGTGGAGGATTTCTCCATCCGCATCGGCCGCGGCGACCGCATCGGCATTCTCGGCCCGAACGGGGCCGGCAAGACCACGCTTCTGCGGATGCTCACCGGCGATCTTCTGCCGGACAGCGGGTCGGTCAAACTCGGCGTCTCGCTGGAGATGCAGACACTCGACCAGCGCCGCGCCAGCCTCGACCCGAACACCACGCTTGCCGACGCCCTCACCGACGGCAAGGGCGACTGGGTGGTGATCGGCGAGGAGAAGCGGCACGTCATCGGCTACATGAAGGATTTCCTGTTCGCCCCGGAACAGGCCCGCACGCCCCTGTCGGCGCTCTCCGGCGGCGAGCGGGGCCGGGTGATGCTGGCCCGGGCGCTGGCGCGGCCGTCGAACCTCCTGGTGCTCGACGAGCCCACCAACGACCTGGACCTGGAAACCCTCGACCTCCTGGAGGATCTCCTCGGCGACTATGCCGGCACGGTGATCGTCGTCAGCCACGACCGCGACTTCATCGACCGGGTGGTGGCGTCCGTGGTGATGGCCGAGGGCGACGGGCGCTGGACCGAATACGCGGGCGGCTACTCGGACATGATCGCCCAGCGCGGCCGCGGGGTCGAGGCGCGGCGCGCCGACGCTCCGGTGCGGTCGGGAAAGGCGGCGGATGCGGAGGGCCGTCCCGCGCAGAAGACCAAGGCCAAGATGTCCTTCAAGGACAAGCACGCCCTGGAGACCTTGCCGAAGCGGGTCGAGGCGCTGACCCGGCAAGCCGCAGACCTGAAGGCTGCATTGGCCGACCCGGCTCTCTATCAGGGAGGATCGTCCAGCTTTTCGGAGAAGGCTGCTGCCCTCGCCGAGATCGAAAAAGCCATAGCGGCTGCGGAGGACGAATGGCTGCGGTTGGAGATTCTGAAGGACGAATTCGGAGAATAGGTACACGATCTCCCCGACAGCCACGTCAGTACAGTGCTTTTCACACCTTCGGTAGATGTCGTAGTCATACGTAGCTGCCATGTTGCACTGCAACAGGCGGATTTAGCATTCGATGATTGAAATCTGTTCTTAATAGGTACGTGTTTCAGTTATCCCCGATAAGAGGTGGACCCACCCTGGGGGGATCATGTTCGGCCTATCCAACCGTAAGTCAGAAACGACCGCGCGCTCGTCTTCTGAGGGAACTCAAGAGTTGCGGGCGCTGGCCTCGGCGTCCGAAAAGCAGATGGAAGAAGCCCGGCAGGAACTCAGCCAACTGCGTCGTCGGCTTTCGGTGGACTTCGGGCAGACGGTCGAACTCTCGGTCAACATGAGCGAGCTCATGTGCCTGATGGCCTGGTCGAACGGCAACGTTCGCAAGCTGTCCGGCGAGACGGTCGCGATTTCCGGCGCCGTGGAGGAAATGGCGCGCACGATCCAGAACATCGCCGAACTCAGCGAGGGCGCCCAGCGCCGGTCGTCCGATGCCCGTGAACTGGTCGGCGTCGGTGCCGCCCGCGCCCAGTCCGCCGGACGCGCGATGTCGGAGATCTCCGCTGCCTTCTCCGGTCTCGACGAGCGCATGCAGATGCTCGGCAGCGCCACGGAATCCATTGGCGGCTTCGCCAAGGAAATCGAGAACATCTCCAGCCAGACCAAGCTCCTGGCGCTAAACGCCACCATCGAGGCGGCGCGCGCCGGCGAGGCCGGGCGCGGTTTCGCGGTCGTGGCGGCGGAAGTGAAGGCGCTCTCCGAGGAGACCTCCAAGACCACGGAGCTCATCCGCGGCCAGCTCAGCACGCTTGCCGACGTCATGCAGTCGATGCTCTACGCCATGGCCGAAGGCGGCGCCAAGGTGCGCGACGGCGCGGCCACCTTCGAGGCCGTGGTCAACGACATGGAAAGCATCCGCGGCTGCGTGGGTGAGGTGAACGGCTCCATCGGCTCGATCGCCACCATGCTGTCCGACCAGCACAACGCCACCGAATCGATCGCCAAGAGCCTCACCGAGATCGCCCGCCTCGCCGGCCAGAACGAGACGGACACCGCCAGCTCGGTCAACTACATCGAGAAGGCCGAGGGCATTCTCGCTCATAAGCTGGACGACGCCCGCAACCTCGGCATCTCCGGCATGAACGAGCGGCGGATGCGCGCCGACCACATGGCCTGGAAGCGTCGCCTCGCCGAAGGCCTTGTCGGCCTCAAGCCGATCGACGGCCGCAGCTTCGGCTTGAAGAACAAGCCGCTCGGCGAAGCCTTCGAGCAGGTCACCGACACGGCCGTGCGCAACGATCCGGCCTTCCGCGCCATCGGTCCGATGACGGAGAGCATGGCCAACGATGCGGCCCGCATGGTGCAGGAGCTGTCCACCGGCAACATGGGCAAGGCCATCGACCACTATGTGTCGATGGACAAGACCTCCAGCGAAGTGATGCAGAAGCTGAGCGATCTGGTTCGCAATCTGCGCATCGAGAGCTGATCGGCCGATCGCCTTCCCCGGGAGCCTTGATCGTGCCCAAGTTGGGCGTTGAATGTCCCGCGACGTTCGACGAGATCTGAGGCTCCCGCCACGTGACGCATATCGTGATCCGCCTTGCCATGGTCCTGGTCGCCGTTTTCGCCCTTTCGGGCGGGGCGGCGGCGCAAACCGTCCCGGGATTGCCGTCCGCCCTCAATCCGGCTGCCCCGTCGCCCGCCGAACCGGCCGCCGAGGCCCTTTCGGCCAAGGAGGCGGCCGAGGCGCTCATCCGGGTGCTCGACGACGACGCCGCCCGCGCCCGCCTGGTAGAGGATCTGCGCCGGCTTGCCGCCGAACCGCCCCCGGCCGCCGCAGATACGCCGCCCGCACCCGGCGTGCCGGCTGGCGAGGCCGCACCGACCGCCGAAGGCGCCCAGCCGGTTCTCGACATCACCGACGACACGCTTGCCCGCGAACTCGGCGAGTACACCCAGACGCTCGCCCGCGAGATCTCCGATTTCGTGACCAAGATCTGGCGCGGCCTCGCCAACCTCATGCGCCTCTTCAACGGCAGCATGGAGGTTGACTGGAACCGGGTCAGCGCCGAGGTGGTGCCGCTTCTCGGTCTCGTGCTCGTCGCCTTCTTCACGCTCTACTCCCTGCGCTGGCTCGCCCAGTGGCCGCTGAACCGTCTTGCCGCCCTCAGCGCCGAGCGCCCGCAGCCGGTGCGGAAGGTCGCCTTCCTGACGATGGCGACCGCCCTCGACCTGATCATCGTCGGCCTCGCTTGGGTGGCGGCGGGCACCTACCTGGTGGCCAACACCGCCGGCACGCGCATCGATCTCATCGAAAGCCTCTTCCTCAACGCCTTCGCGCTGATCGAGGTCACCAAGGTGGTCGTCCGTGCGGTGTTTCAGCCCCGTCGGCCGGCGCTGCGCGTCTTTCCCATTTCCGATCAGACAGCCCGCTACTGGAACTGGTGGATCGCCCGCCTAATCGGCTTCCTCGGCTACGGCGTGATGCTCGTGGTGCCGATCGTCAACTCCACGATCGCCTTCGCCATCGGCATCGGCGTTCGCCTCGCCATCGTGCTCACCGCGCTCGTCACCACCATGGTGCTCGTCCTCCGCAACCGGACGAAGGTGCGCGACGGCCTGATCGAGGCCGCGATGCTGATCCGGGGCGGCGCCCTCTCGGCCTCCCTCGCCATGGCGGCGCGCGCCTGGCACGTCGCCGTGATCGCCTACGTTCTCGTCGCATTCGCGGTCTGGGTCAGCCGACCGTTCGACGCGGTCAGCTACATGGCGACCGCCACGGTCCAGACGCTTGTCATCATCATCCTCGGCGGCGGCCTGATGAGCCTGATGTCGCGCGCCATCACCGGCGGCATCCGAATGCCGGCGGACATCAAGCGCGCCTTACCGCTGCTGGAGAACCGGCTGAATCTGCTGATCCCGAGCTTCCTCGGCGTGCTGCGCATTCTGATGTTCATCGTCGTCACGGCCGCGGTGCTCCAGGCCTGGGAGCTGATCGACGCCGCCGCCTGGATGGAGACCGAGTCCGGGCGCGCCCTGGTCGGCCGCGTGGTGACCGCGCTCATCATCGTGATCGTCGCCATGCTGATCTGGATCGCCGCCACGTCCTGGATCGAATACCGCCTCAACCCGGCGTCCGGCCGGGTCTCAACCGCACGGGCGCGGACGCTCTTCTCCCTGTTCCGGAACGCCTTTTCCATTCTCCTCGTCGTCATCACGACCATGCTGGTGCTGTCGGAACTCGGCGTCGACATCGCCCCGCTCATCGCCGGTGCCGGTGTGCTCGGCCTTGCGGTCGGCTTCGGCTCGCAGAAGCTGGTGCAGGACATCATCACGGGCGCCTTCATCCAGTTCGAGAACGCGATGAACGAAGGCGACGTGGTGACGGTGTTCAACATCTCCGGCGTGGTGGAGCGGCTCACCATCCGCTCCGTCGGCCTGCGCGACGTGAACGGCGTCTACCACGTGATCCCCTTCTCGTCGGTGGACAGCGTGTCCAACGCCATGCGGGGATTCGCCTTCCATGTCGCCGACGTCTCGGTCGCCTACAAGGAGAACATCCCCGAGGTGAAGCGCTTCATGGGCATCGCCTTCGAGCGCCTGATGGGCACCCCGAACGGCGCGCATATCCTCGAGCCTCTGGAGATGAACGGCGTCATCCAGCTGACCGATAACGCCGTCGTCATCCGCGGGCGGATCAAGACCGTACCGGGCCAGCAGTGGGCGGTCGGGCGCGCCTACACCGAATTCGTCAAGGAGGTCTTCGACGAGAACGGCGTGGAGATCCCGTTCCCCCAGCAGACCGTCTGGTTCGGCCATCCGAAGGACGGGCGCGAGCCGGACCTGCGCGTGGCCGCGGACGACGAGCAGACCCTCGCCCGGGAGAAACTCGCCGGCCGCGCCGAACGCCAACCGCGGCGCAAGCGCACACCGCGCGACACCGTGGACGTTCCGGACAGCCCGGAGCGGCGCGAGATGGAGGATGTGGACGGCGACGAGGGGCTCAACCGTTGACCTTGACCCCATTCGTCACTTGACGACATAGGAATCTCGGGGTTTCTGCTCGCCGGACCCGGCTGCCTGGGCCACACGACGGTGTCCGGTCAAACAAGCGTCATATCGTTGCCGGGTGAAAGGCCTACACCGTCGAAAAGGCCACACGCCGGCATGACTCCAGGAGCGGTCGCAACCGATCGCCCTCATCCGTGACGGCGCCAAGGAGGGTATCGAGGTCGTGCTGCAGCCTGTCGACGAGAAGCCGGACGAACGGTCCGCCGCGACCGGTTCGGTGCGTCGCCTGATTCGCTGGGCCGGCCCCGTCGTCGCCGTCGGGCTGATCGTCTCGGCGTCTTTCGTGCTGTGGCAGATGGTGACCTCCATGTCCTACGCGGATGTGGAGCGGGCCATCCTCACCATGTCGCCCTGGCGCATTCTGGCGAGCTTCCTCTTTACCGCCATCGGTCTCGCCTCGCTGGCCTGCTACGACGTCGTCGGCGTCCTGGTGATCAGCCGCAAACCGGCGTTCACCCTGCGGCGCGCGGCGGCCGGCAGCCTGATCGCCAACATCTTCGCCAATGTCCTCGGCCTGCCGCTGCTGTCCGGCGGCTCGGCCCGCTACCGGATCTATTCCATGGTGGGCGCGAGCTTCTCCGTGGTCGGTCGGCTGATCGTCATGAGCTGGCTGACCATGTGGTCCGGCATCGTGGCGGTGCTCGGCCTCAGCCTCACGTTCGAGGCCGGACGGGACGTGCCGGTGTTCGGCCACCATCTGGTGGACCGCGGCATCGGCGTTCTGCTTGTTCTCGCCATCGTGGGCTTCGTGGTCTGGGTGGGCGCCAAGCGACGGGCGATCCGGCTCGGCGGCTGGACCATTCGCTTGCCCAACACCGCGATGGCCCTTTTCATGGTCCTCGTCGGTGCCGTCGACCTGGTGGCCGCCGCCTCCGCGCTCTGGATTCTCCTCCCGGCGGATGCCGCGCCGGATCTCGCCCGCTACATCGTCGCCTACTCGGTCGGGCTCGTCGCCGGCATTGCCGCCAACACGCCGGGCGGCATCGGCGTGTTCGAGGCGGCTCTCGTCACCGGCCTCGGCATCGCCGAACGCCCGGACGTGGCCGCGGCGCTGATTCTGTTCCGGTTGATCTATTTCGTGGTGCCGCTGGTGTTCGCCCTCGCGCTCCTCGGGCTGATCGAGCTGCGTCAGCGCCGGATCGACCGGCTGAGACTCTGCGACGACGATCCGACGTCGTGATCGGCAGGCGCGCGGGCGTGCCCGCGCAACAGTCTCCGCACCGTTCATGACGAAGGCGGAGGGCGGGCACCAGGCGAAGCCGCGACCTTGCAAGCCTTCCCCGAGCCCACCCCTCGTGCTACTTGGATTTTCCCCGTCGGTTCATCACCGATGCACGGCACCCTGCCGGACCCGCCCTCCGGGTGACCGCTCTCCCTCCGCTTCCTGAAGACACGGCAACCCATGTCCGCCACCGCTCCAGCCGTGCCGCCGCCGTCTGTCAACGCCTTCGCCTACCGGCCCTTCGTCTACTACTGGATCTGCCGGGTTCTCGGCACCTTCGGCGTCCAGATCGTCTCTGTGGCGGTTGGCTGGAAGGTCTACGACATGACGCGCGACCCCCTCGCGCTCGGCATCGTCGGCCTCGTGCAGTTCCTGCCGGCGCTTGCCCTGGTGCTCTTCACCGGAACCGTGGCCGACCGCTACAGCCGCCGGAAGATTATGGCGCTTTGCATCGGGGCGGAAGCCATCTGCACCGGCATCCTCTATTGGGTGAGCCACGTGGGGCTGACGGTGGTCTGGCCCATCTACCTGGCCCTGATGGCGATCGGCGTCGCGCGCGCCTTCTTCGGCCCCGCCATGCAGGCGCTGGTGCCGAACCTGGTGCCGCCCCAGGCGCTCGCCAACGCGGTCGCGTGGAATTCCTCCTCCTGGCAGATCGCCACCATCACCGGCCCCGTCGCCGGCGGGCTTCTCTACGGACTCTCTGAATTCGCCGCCTATGCGACCGCGATCGCGATCTTCATTCTCGCCGGCATCTTTATCCTGCTGGTGCCCAAGCAGCCCCGCCACGCCATCACCGAAGAGAGGTCATGGGAGGCGGTCTCGGCCGGGTTCCGCTATGTGTTCACCAACCGCATCGTGCTCGGCGCCATATCGCTCGATCTCTTCGCCGTCCTCCTCGGCGGCGCGCTCGCCCTGATGCCCGCCTATGCGCGCGACATCCTGGACGTCGGCCCGTGGGGCTTGGGGCTGATGCGGGCGGCCCCCGGGGTCGGCGCATTGGCAGTCGCCGGGCTGCTCGCCATCAAGCCGATCCGCAGCGCCGCCGGCCTCTGGATGTTCGCCGGTGTCGCCGGCTTCGGACTGACGACGGTGGTGTTCGGCCTTTCCGTGACGCCCTGGATCAGCATCGTCGCCCTCGCCCTGATGGGCGCCAGCGACATGATCTCCGTCTACGTGCGCGAGACCCTGATCCAGCTCGCCACCCCGGATGCGGTGCGCGGGCGGGTGAACGCGGTCAACATGGTGTTCGTCGGCGCCTCCAACGAGCTCGGCGAGTTCCGCGCCGGCGTCTCGGCCGCCGTCATCGGCATCGTCCCTGCCGTGGTGTTCGGCGGCGTCGGCACCATCGTGGTAGCCGGCCTCTGGGCCAAGTGGTTCCCGCAACTCCGCCGTGCCGAACGCCTCGACGGAACGTGAGGGGGCGGGGCGTCAGCCTGGCGTCCTTTCGTCGGTCCGCGTCCAGTCCCAAACCGCATTGCCGTCGCGCTACCGCCCTCCCCGACCTGCCCTCCCCGCCTTCATCGTCATGGTCCGCGCCGGCGGACCACCCACGCATTTCACAGCGCATGCGGTTGGGGCGCGCGCGCAGCTTCAACCGATCCCATCGTCTCACGCCGCAGCCACCGCCCACCCTGCCGGCGCGCTTTCCCTGCGCCGCCGCTTTCGCCTGTCCCCAGAACGCACGAAAGCCCCGGCGAGGGGTCTCGCGCGGGGCTTTGGTGTTTGGGTCTGGTCGTCGTGGAGAAGACGTTTGGGCCGGGCATCGTTGTGGGCCGGTCCGGTCGGGACAGGCTGATGCTCGGTCGGGGTTGTCTCGTGAGGGCGCCTTTCG
>NZ_MSIG01000013.1 GCF_001927285.1 Mongoliimonas terrestris
CGATGGAGCGGGATATAGTCCCCCCATCCGCCCCATGTCAACACGTGCCTTCAAGAAAACGACACGAATGTGGGAAGACAAGCGGGAACAAGGGGTTGGGGACTCGGGTCGCCTGGATGGTCGTCCTCGGGGTGGCTTCGCACCTCCGGATCGTCTTTCGCCGCATTGCTGCCCCATTGAGAAGACCAAAAGAAGGGCGTGAACGCACACGCGCCACGCGGCCGGCCCTGCAATTTGTTGACAAATTGTCCATTGCCACGGCAAGGTCGCAGCTCTTGCGCCAAGGCTTCCAAGGCCTTGGCTACCCGCGAACGGGGCACGCGTGGGGGCACCGGGCCGTTTCGGTCCCGACCCCTTTCGGGTGTGTCGATCTCATCCCGGTTTATCCGTCCACCGGCGCCCTTCTTCAAAGACGGGCGACGGACAGGCGGGCGGACCGGAGCCATTGGATCGGGCATTCGTCCGTGACGCACAACCGGCCTGCGCCGGTTCGAGGGGGGCCAAGACACCGAGATGAACGCGGTCTGGAACGACCACGCCTCGCTGCATGTCGACCTGGGCGACGAGCCGCCGCTCGTGACGTCGGACAACCGGTCCGGTCCGCCCGATCGTCGGCAGGTCTCGCTTCGCTGGCTGACCGGCACCGTGCTGGCCGCCATGGCGTCCACGTCGCTGATGGGTGGTGCTCTCTTCGTCGCCATGGACGGTCGCCAGACGTTCGCCGTCCCGGTCGGTGCCGCCATGGCGGCCGTGCCCGCGGGCCCGGACCGGCCGGCGGACCTGATGCCGAAGGGCGACCGCATCGTCGCCGACGCGGGTCCGGCTCCGACCCGCCAGGTGCTGCGCGTCTCCACCATCAGCCGCGACGGTGACCGGGACCTGATCCGCCTCCGCCCGTTCGCACGGGTGTCGGCACCGCTGGTCGCCTCCTCGTCGGACATCGTGGACGAGATCCCGACGTTCAACCCACTGCGCATCTTCGCCGACGCCAACGTGGACACCCGCGACGGCATGCCGGACACGCTCTACGGCGCCGACGTGGACGGCAAGATGACCGTCAAGGTCACGGATTTTCCGACGGCCGACGCCTCCTTCACGCCCTTGTCGCCGCTCGACGTGGCGGCGACCGAGGAGAAGGTGCGCGACGCCGCCCAGTTCGACGGCGCGAACGTGGAGGAGGCCTCGCTCCAGCTGGTCGATCCGGCCCGGTTCGACTTCGGCTTCGCCGAGCGCAGCGCCTTCGAGCAGTATGGCGTGCGGATCTTTTCGGAGAACGTCTCCTTCATCGGGAGCACCGACGAAGACGCGGCGGCCGAGGCGGGCGGCTATACGGAAGAGGCGTCCGTGACGGTGGAGAAGGGCGACGACCTGGTCCAGGTGCTGATCGCCAACGAGGCGACCGACGAGGAGGCCGCCGAGATCGCGCTCCGCTTCCGCAAGGAATTCGACATCGTCGGCGCCCAGGCGGGCGACAGGCTGCGGATCGCCATCGCGGCCGTGAACGACGACAGCGGGCGCTATCAGCCGGTTCGGGTGTCGCTCTACCGCGGCGGCAAGCACCGGGGGACGGTGGCCCTTTCCGACAGCGGCGGCTATGTGGTGGCCGAGGAACCGCGGACTGACGGGGACGAGGCCTTCGAAGTGGCGGGCGCCGCCGACGACGGCGACGATGTGGTCCGCCCGCGGCTCTATGAAAGCCTCTACCAGACCGCGCTCGCCAATCAGATGTCGCCGGAACTCATCGACGAGCTGGTGCGCATCTATTCGTTCGACATGGACTTCAACACCCGTGTCGGCCCCGGCGACCAGATCGAGGTGGTCTACTCCCTCGACGAGGACGAGAGCGAGACCCGGGATGCCTCCGAGATCGTCTTCACGGCGATCACCATCGACGGCAAGACCCGCCGCTACTATCGCTACAAGGCACCGGACGACGGGTCGATCGACTACTATGACGAGGCCGGCAAGAGCGCCAAGAAGTTCCTGCTGCGCAAGCCGGTCTCGGGCGGCACCTTCCGGTCGGGCTTCGGATCGCGCCGTCACCCGCTGCTCGGCTATGTGAAGCGCCACACCGGCGTGGACTGGGCGGCGCCGCGGGGCACGCCGATCATGTCGGCCGGCGACGGCACGGTGTCCTACGCCGCCTGGAAGTCGGGCTATGGCAACTACATCGTGGTGCAGCACGCCAACGGCTACGAGACCGCCTACGGCCACATGTCCGGCTTCGCCAAGGGCATGAAAAAGGGCACCAAGGTGCGGCAGGGCCAGGTGATCGGCTATGTGGGGTCGACCGGCCTCTCCACCGGGCCGCACGTGCACTACGAGGTGCTGGTCAACAACAATTATGTGGACCCGATGCGGATCAAGCTGCCGCAGGGCCGCTCCCTGGCCGGTCCCGTGCTCTCCACCTACCTGACCGAGCGCGAGCGCATCGACACGCTGCTCGGCGTCGGCCCGCCGGCCAAGCTGGCGGCGGCGGCGACCACGGGCGGCGGCTGACCAACGATCCGGCGTACGGGCAGAGTAGGCCGGGAGGCGAGGCCATCCGGCTCGATGCAGCGGACAGGTTCACCCGCCGCCGGAGCCGTTCATACCCGGCTCTTGAGGTTCGGACTCTTCCGACCTTCAAGAGCGTTACGGCCTGACCGGCCGGCGCCCGTTGGGGCTTGCCTGCGCTCCGTCAGAATCCCTGATACCGGCCGCGCTTGTGGTTGACCGCGAGCACCAGATTGAGCGCCACGGCCCCCAGCACGGACAACAGCACCGCCCCCGGCGGCAGGATGGTGAAGGCGCCGAGCACGATGGCGGCGTCGATGCCCATCTGCACCTTGCCGGCCCGAAGGCCGTAGCGCTCCTGCGCCCAGACGGCGAGCACGCCGACGCCGCCAAGGCTGGACCGGTGGCGGATCAGGATCAGCAGGCCGACGCCCGACAGCATGCCGCCGGCGACCGCCGCGAACACCGGATCGACATCGCTGATCTGGTAGAGGTGCGGCAGGACCTCCGCCTCAGCGGAGAGGAGCGCGACGGCGGCGAAGGTCTTCACCGTGTAGGCAAGGCCGAACACCCGGTAGGCGAACAGGTAGAACGGGACATTCACGGCGAAGAAGACCAGCCCATAGGGCCAGCCGCCGGCATAGTGGATGAGAAAGGCAAGGCCCGCCGTACCGCCGGTCGCAAGGCCGACCGACTTCAGGAAGACGAGGCCGAGCGCCACGAACAGGGTGCCGGTGAAGAGCGCCAGCGCATCCTCGAGCGGCGTGTGGGCGAGTTCCGGCGGGTCGGGCAGGTTCTTCGAAGCGTCAGAAGCCAAGATAGCGTCCGGGCCGGTGATAGAGCGCGATGACGAGGTTCATGAACACGGAGGCGAGGATGGAGAGCGCCACGGCCTTTGCGTCCATCACCAGGAAAGCCCCCGTCACCACTGCGGCGTCAACCCCCATCTGCACCCATCCGGCCCGGAGGCCGAAGCGCTGCTGCAGCCATACCGCCATGATGGCGACGCCGCCGACGCCCGTGCGGTGACGGATCAGCGCCAGCATGCCCATGCCGACCATCAGGCCGCCGGCGATGGCGGCGAACATCGGCTCCACATGGCCGATGGTGAAGAGCGGGGGCAGGAGGCCGGAAAAGAGCGACAGGGCGATGGTGACGAGCAGGGTTCTGAGAAGATAGCCCGTGCCGAAGGCGAGCTTGGCGAAGATCATGAACGGCATGTTGAGGGCGAAGAAGACCGCCGCGAACGGCAGGTCCAGCCCGAAATGCGCCAGGAAGGCGAGGCCGGCGGTGCCGCCGATGGCAAGGCCCGCGGTCTTCAGGATGGTCAGCCCGAGCCCGACGAAGAGCGTGCCCATGAGGAGCGCGAGCGCGTCTTCCAGACGGGAATGGGCAAGGGACGGAGACGTGACCATGGTCATGGCCGGGCCTCGAGGTTGGAGCGGGGCGGAGATGCTATGTAAGTCAGTATGACTTACCTTTCTGGGTTGGGCAAGATGGTGCGGTGCACGAAGATGAGGCAGGGGGGGTGTGTTTCGGCAGAGGGCGGAGGTTCACCCCTCTCCCCAACCCTCTCCCTCAAGGGGAGAGGGGGCGCGTTGGTGAGTGAGGAGAGGGCCGGTGCGTTGGGTGGCCGACGTAGCATCGGGCTTGAGGCAGCGTTGGAAGACGCGCTCGACAGGGGCCCTCCCCCCCTGGAGGGGGAGGGTTGGGGAGAGGGGGAACCGCCGAGGGTGGGACGTGAACATCCCTTCCCTCAGAAGCGCCCCTCCGTTCTCGCGACCTCGGGGAGTACCTTTTCAACCTCTCCCGGTCGCCGCTCCACCCTCACGCCGCCGCAGCTTCCGTCGCGCCGACGCTGGAGAAGAGCAGCCGGTCGGACCCGGCGGTGATCTTGACGGTGACGCCGTCGTGGATGTCGCCAGCGAGGATCTTCTCGGCGAGCGGGTCCTGGACCTGGCGCTGGATCACGCGCTTCAGCGGGCGCGCGCCGTAGACCGGGTCGTAGCCCTTGTCGGCGAGCCAGGCCTTGGCGCTGTCGTCGAGCTTGAGGACGATCTTGCGATCCTCCAGAAGCTTCTCCAGGCGCTTCAGCTGGATCTCCACGATGGCGCCCATCTCGGTCCTCTTGAGGCGGTGGAAGAGCACGATCTCGTCGAGCCGGTTCAGGAATTCCGGCCGGAAGTGGGCGCGCACCACCGCCATCACCGGCTCGCGCACCGCGTCCACGTCCTCGCCGTCCGCCTGGGCGGCCAGATACTCGGACCCGAGGTTGGAGGTCATGATGATGAGCGTGTTCTTGAAGTCCACCGTGCGGCCCTGCCCGTCCGTCAGACGCCCGTCGTCGAGCACCTGCAGGAGGACGTTGAAGACGTCCGGATGGGCCTTCTCGATCTCGTCGAAGAGGACCACCTGGTAGGGCCGGCGGCGGACCGCCTCGGTGAGGGCGCCGCCCTCCTCGTAGCCGACGTAGCCCGGCGGGGCGCCGATCAGCCGCGAGACGGCGTGCTTTTCCATGTACTCGGACATGTCGATGCGCACCATGGCGTGCTCGTCGTCGAACAGATAGTGGGCGAGCGCCTTGGTGAGCTCCGTCTTGCCGACGCCGGTGGGGCCGAGGAACATGAAGGAGCCGATCGGCCGGTTGGGATCCTGCAGGCCGGCGCGGGCGCGACGGACCGCGGTGGAGACGGCGTGCACCGCCTCCGCCTGGCCGATCACGCGCTTGGCGAGTTCGTCCTCCATGCGCAGGAGCTTCTCGCGCTCGCCCTCCAGCATCCGGTCGACCGGCACGCCGGTCCAGCGGGAGACCACCTGGGCCACGTGGTCGGGCGTCACCGCCTCCTCCACCATGCCGCCGGTGGCACCGGCCGCCTCCACGTCCTTCAGTTCCTTCTCAAGTCCCGGAATGACCCCGTAGGCGAGCTCGCCGGCGCGCTGGTACTCGCCCTTGCGCTGGGCGATGGCGAGGTCGTTGCGGGCGGCGTCGAGCCGGGCCTTCAGGTCGGCCGCGTAGCCGAGCTTGTCCTTCTCGGCGCGCCAGCGGCCAGTAAGCTCGGCGGAGCGCTGCTCCAGGTCGGCGAGTTCCTTCTCCAGCCGCTGCAGGCGGTCCTTGGAGGCGGCGTCGCTCTCCTTCTTGAGAGCCTCCTGCTCGATCTTCAGCTGGATAACGCGCCGGTCGAGTTCGTCCAGCTCCTCCGGCTTGCTGTCCACCTGCATGCGCAGGCGCGCCGCCGCCTCGTCGACGAGGTCGATGGCCTTGTCGGGCAGGAAGCGGTCGGTGATGTAGCGGTTGGAGAGGGTGGCGGCGGCGACGAGGGCGGAGTCGGTCACCCGCACCTTGTGGTGCTGCTCGTACTTCTCCTTGATGCCGCGGAGGATGGAGATGGTGTCCTCCACCGTGGGCTCGCTGACGAACACCGGCTGGAAGCGCCGGGCGAGGGCTGCGTCCTTCTCCACATACTTGCGGTACTCGTCGAGGGTGGTGGCGCCGACGCAGTGAAGCTCGCCGCGGGCGAGCGCGGGCTTCAGGAGGTTGGACGCATCCATGGCGCCGTCGGACTTGCCGGCGCCGACGAGGGTGTGCATCTCGTCGATGAAGAGGATGACGCCGCCCTCAGCCGCCTGCACCTCCTGCAGCACGCCCTTCAGGCGCTCCTCGAACTCGCCGCGATACTTGGCGCCGGCGATCAGCGAGCCCATGTCGAGAGCGAGCAGGTCCTTGTCCTTCAGGCTCTCCGGCACGTCGCCGTTGATGATGCGCAGCGCCAGACCCTCCGCGATGGCGGTCTTGCCGACACCGGGCTCGCCGATCAGCACCGGGTTGTTCTTGGTGCGGCGGGAAAGCACCTGGATGGTGCGGCGGATCTCCTCGTCGCGGCCGATCACCGGGTCGAGCTTGCCCTCGCGGGCCGCCTTGGTGAGGTCGCGGGCATATTTCTTCAGCGCGTCGTAGGCGTTCTCCGCCGAGGCATTGTCGGCGGTGCGGCCCTTGCGGAGGGTGTTGACGGCGGTGTTGAGCGCGTTCGGGGTGACGCCCGCGTCCTTCAGGATCTTCGACGTGCCGGCGTCCGGCTCCAGGGCGAGCGCGATCAGCAGCCGCTCCACGGTGACGTAGCTGTCGCCCGCCTTGTCGGCGATCTGCTCGGCCGCGGTGAAGATCTTGGCGGTCGGCCCGGCGAGATAGAGCTGACCACCGCCGCCGCCCGCCACCTTGGGCAGCGCGTCGAGCGCCTTGTCGGTGGCGGCGAGCGCGTCCTTGGGGCGGCCGCCGGCGGCCTGGATGAGGCCGGCCGCCATGCCCTCCGGATCGTCGAGCAGGACCTTGAGGATGTGCTCGGGCAGGAACTGCTGGTGGCCGCGGCCCAAGGCATGGGTCTGCGCCGACTGCAGGAAGCCCCTGGCCCGTTCGGTGTATTTCTCGATGTTCATGGTGGTTCGTCTCCCTTTCGGCACGGCCCGCCCGCCTTCTTGGAAGCGCGGAGGGACCGCCCTGTCTTGTCCTCGCCGATATGGTGTCGGACGCCGGCCGCATGAAGAGGGTCCGGGCGAATCCGGACCCGGGGGTCGCGCGAAACGGTGCGCCGGCCGCTGGTCTCCCGCAAGGACGACGCCTGGCGCAGGCCACGAAAAAGCCCGCCGGCGGAACCGGCGGGCCTTGTCGAAACGAGCGCCTGAAGGGCCGGCGCCCGGTGATCCGTCGCCGGCGGGGGAGATCAGTCGCCGGTGGGCACGTCGGCCGGGGCGTCGGACGGCGCCTCGCCGCCCTCCGCGTCCGTCCGGCGGGTGCGCGGCCGGGTGGCGCGGCGGCGGCGGGTCGGCCGCTCCGCGTCGCCCTCGGCGGCGGGTGCCATGGCGTCGGCGGCGGCCTCGGGAGCAACCGGCGCAGTGGCGACGGCGGCCATCGTGGGCGCGGGCTCGGCGGCGACGGGAGCCGGCGACGGCGCGGGCGCCGGGGCCGGCGCGACCGGAGCCACGTCCACCGGGAAGCTCACGTCCGGCTGGGGCGCGTCGAGCGGCATGGGGGACGGACCGGCGGGACGCTCACGCGGCTCGAAGGGACGGCCCTCGCCCCGCTCGCGGCGATCGAAGGTGTTGCGGTCGAAGCGCTGACGCCGTTCGCGCCGCTCGCTGCGCTCGGGGCGATCGCCCGCGCCTTCCGGTGCTGCCTGCGGCGGACGATCGACCGCCTCAGGGGCGGCCTCACGACGCTCGTAGCGCTCGCCGCCCTGCGGGCGCGGCCGGTCGTTGCGGTCCGGGCGATCATTCCGCTCGGGCCGATCGTTCCGCTCCGGGCGGTCCGGACGATCGGGCCGATCCTGACGCTCAGGGCGGTCGAACCGCTCGCCGCGCGCATGCTGGGGCTGATCCCGGCGATCGGGGCGGTCGTAGCGCTCGCCGCCTTGGCGCTCGGGACGGTCGCCCTGGGGACGATCACCATGCTGCGGCCGGTCGTTCCGCTCGGGCCGCTCGTAGCGGTTGTCCTGGCTCTCGCCGCGGTCCTGGCCGTAGAAGCCGTTGCCGTTGCCGCCCTGCGCGCTGAAGTTCGGCCGATCGAAGCGATCCGTGAAGCCGGCGTCGAAATCGTCGCCATCCTCGTCGGAGTCGTCCCGGCCGAACGACGGCTGTGCCTGCGCGTGCGCCGTGGCGATGATCCGGTAGTAGTGCTCCGCGTGCTGAAGATAGTTTTCCGCCATGACGCGGTCACCGGACGACGAAGCGTCCCGCGCAAGCTGGGTATACTTTTCCGCGACGTGCATGGCCGTACCGCGGATCTTGACGTCTGGTCCGTTTGATTCGTAGGAGCGGGTCAGCGGATTGGGGCCCTTGCGGTTTCGCCCGCGCATCCGCTTGTTGTTCTGCTGAACTTGCCTCATATGTCCGCTATCTCTTTAGCTTTGAGCGCCTGACTGGCGTTGGCCGTCACGCGCATTCGACAATCCGGAAAAGCGCGGGTGTGGGACGGTCTGCGACCTTCGGGGACAGGTCCCCGACCGCTGGTCCTTCGGAAAGCGCACCGAAGACGGCGTCATGACGCCATCCGCCGAATCGGCGTACCGATCACGAGAGACCTCGCCCGTTGCAGGGCGGAGGATGCGCGCTGAGCCATTCGTTCGAACGTTCCGAAAACGAAAGCGTGCCGATGAGAAACCGGATCCGAAGACTGGTGTCTGCCAACCGGCGCGGGCCTCTGACTCCCCGCAGCCATCGACGATCACTCTTCGATCAGCCGGAAAATGACCGATCCACCCCCCAGTGGATATTTCAGATTGGACGGAGTGCCCGCAGGGCGAAACACTGCGTATCGGCCGTTACCCGTCTCTCGGCACGTTGAACCTAGCCGCTTCGCACAGAACTTCCAAGCTTTTTTTCCGCCGAAACCTGTGGAGTGCCGGTTTATCGTCCCGTGTCGGCGGCCGGTTTCACCGCCATGACCACGCGGTCATGGCCGGCGAGGTCCAGGATCGTCCGGATGTCGACGAATCCCGCAGCCGCCAGGCCGTCGCCGACCGCGCTCGCCTGACCCGAACCGATCTCGAGACCGATTGTTCCGCCCGGCAACAATCGGGCGTAGGCCGCGGGACCGAGCGCCCGATAGGCGTCGAGGCCATCGGGGCCGCCGTCGAGCGCCAGCCGCGGATCGTGGTCGCGCACCTCCCGGTCGAGGCCCGCGATCGCGTCGCTTTCGATGTAGGGCGGATTGGAGAGCACCATGGTGACGGGCTCGAACACCTGATCCAGATAGGAGCCGAGCCGGGCATCGAGCCGATCGGCGAGCCCGAGCCGTTCGGCGTTCGCCGCCGCGACGGCGAGGGCGCCGGCGGACAGGTCCACCGCCACGGCGCGCGCCTTCGGCAGGGCCGCCAGCATGGCAAGCGCGATGGCGCCGGTGCCGGTGCCCACATCGACCAGCAGTAGCCCCTCCCCGTCCGCAGCCGCACCCGGCACCGCGCCGCGCCGCACGGCCGCGAGCGCCGCATCCACCAGGATTTCCGTGTCGGGCCGCGGCTCCAGCGTGTCGGGGCCGAGATGAAGGTCGAGGCCGTGAAACTCGCGCCGCCCGAGGATGCGGCCGACCGGTTCTCCGGCGAGGCGCCGCGCGGTCAGGGCTTCCACGGCCGAAAGAGCGGCCGGATCGGGAGTGGACGCGCCGTCGGCCACGAGGCGCACCGGGCTCCAGCCGAGCGCGTGGGCGACGAGAAGCCGGGCGTCGAGTGCCGCAGTCGGCAGGCCGGCGTCGCGGAGACGCGCGCGGGTCTGGCGCAGAAGATCGTCGACGGTGACGGGCGGCCGGCTCACATGTCCGCCTCGGCCAGCCGCTGAGCCTGATCCTCGCTGAGGAGGGCGGCGACCAGTTCGTCCAGGTCGCCCTCCATGACCTGCAGCAGCCGGTAGAGGGTGAGGTTGATCCGGTGGTCGGTGACGCGGCCCTGGCCGAAGTTGTAGGTGCGGATGCGCTCCGACCGGTCGCCGGAGCCGACCTGGCCCTTGCGCTGGGCGGCGCGCTCGGAGGCGAGCCGCTCGCGCTCGGCGTCGTAGAGGCGGGCGCGCAGGAGCTTCATGGCCTTGGCGCGGTTCTTGTGCTGCGAGCGCTCGTCCTGGACCGCCACCACCACGCCGGTCGGCACGTGGGTGATGCGGATGGCGCTGTCGGTGGTGTTCACGTGCTGGCCGCCGGAGCCGGACGCCCGGAAGGTGTCGACCCGAAGGTCGCCCTCGTCGATGTCCACGTCCACCTCCTCGGCCTCCGGCAGCACGGCAACGGTGGCGGCGGAGGTGTGGATGCGGCCGCCGGATTCCGTCGCCGGCACCCGCTGCACCCGGTGGACGCCGGATTCGAACTTCAGCCGCTCGTAGACGCCGCGTCCTTCGACGGCGGCGATGATCTCGCGGTAGCCGCCCATCTCGCCCTCGGCGGCGGAGAGCACCTCCACCTTCCAGCCCTTGGCGTCCGCGTAGCGCTGGTACATGCGGAAGAGATCGCCGGCAAAGAGCGCCGCCTCGTCGCCGCCGGTGCCGGCGCGCACCTCCAGGATGGCGCCGAAATCATCGGCCCGGTCGCGCGGCAGGAGGGAGAGGCGGATGTCCTGGGTTAGCGTGGCGATCTGCTCCACCACGTGCGGCCGCTCGGACTCGGCAAGGGCGCGCATGTCGCCGTCGGTGGCCGCGTCGGCGATCAGGTGGTCGAGGTCGCTGAGTTCGCGCTCGATCGCCCGCAGGGCGCGGATGCGGCCGACCAGCGGCTCCAGCTCCGCATAGTCGCGCGACAGCCGCACATAGGTCTCGGCATCCGGCTGGCCGGCCATGCGCGCCTCGATGATCGCGAAGCGATCGAGCACGCCTTCAAGTTTGGTGTCGAAGCCAGTGATCATGTCCGAACTGAACTGTCCAAGCTGTCGCGGCCGGGCCTTGAACGGCATTCGCGTCGCAACGACACGCCGAGCCTCAAGAGAGCGGCACTTCGTGGGCGGCTGCGAAGTCCTCCAGCATGGCGCGGAGGGAGCCGCCTCCCGGCGCGTCCAGCACCTCGCTCATGCGAGCCTCCAGTTGCGCCAGGTCCACGGACCGGACCATGGCCTTCACCGGACCGACGGACGCCGGCGTCATGGAGATGGACCGGAAGCCGACGCCGATCAAGGCCATGGCGGTGAGCGGCTTGCCGGCCATTTCGCCGCAGAGGGTCGCCACCTTGCCGTGGGCGGCCGCCGTGCGGGCGATGGAGCGGAGCGCGCGCAGGAACGACGGTGCCAGCACGTCGAACCGGTCCGACACCATGCCGTTGCCGCGGTCGACGGCGAACATGAACTGGAAGAGGTCGTTGGAGCCGACCGACACGAAGTCGACCGCCGCCATCAGGGCGTCGAGGTCGAAGAGGAGCGCCGGCACCTCCACCATGGCGCCGAGGCGGACGGAGACGGGCGGCGTGTAGCCGTGGCCGGCGAGGAAGCGGGTTTCCCGGGCGACGAGCGCGCGGGCGGCGGTGAACTCGGCCACCTCGGTGACCATGGGGAACATCAGGCGCAGCTCCCGGCCGGCGGCGGCCTTCAGGAGCGCGCGGATCTGGGTGCGCAGGAGCGCCGGCCGGTCGAGGCCGAGGCGGATCGCCCGCCAGCCCATGGCGGGATTCTCCTCGTGGACCGACCGGCTGAGGTAGGGCAGCACCTTGTCGCCGCCGATGTCGAGCGAGCGGAAGGTGACCGGGCGTCCGGCCGCCCCGTCGAGGATCTTGGAATAGAGCTGGTGCTGCTCGTTCATCCGCGGGAAGGCGGACGCGATCATGAACTGCAGCTCGGTGCGGAAGAGGCCGATGCCGTCCGCGCCGCTCTCGTCCAGGTGCGGCAGGTCGAACAGGAGGCCGGCGTTGACGAGGAGCGCGATCTCGATGCCGTCGCGGGTGACCGACGGCTTGTTGCGCAGGCGCCGGAAACGCTCCTGCCGACGGGCGCGGAAGCGCACCTTCTCCGCGTAGGCGTGCTCCACGTCGGCGGGCGGACGCAGGTGGACGAGGCCGGTCTCGCCGTCGACGATGATGGCGTCGCCGCTCTCGGCGAGCGTCACGGCGTTCTGCACCTGGCCGACGGTGGCGATGTTGAGGGCGCGGGCGACGATCGACACGTGGCTGGTGGTCGCCCCCTCCTCAAGCACGAGGCCGCGCACCTTGGTGCGGTCGTAGTCGAGAAGCTCCGCCGCGCCCATGTTGCGGGCGACGATGATGGCGTCGCGCGGCAGCTCCGGCGGCTTGTCGGACTTGCCCATGAGCTCGCGGAGGAGCCGGAAGGTGAGATCGTCGAAATCGTGCAGCCGCTCCCGGAGGTAAGGGTCGGTCTGGCGCATCATGCGGGCGCGGGTGTCGGACTGCACCCGCTCCACCGCCGCCTCGGCGGTTAGGCCGGAGCGCACGATGGCCTCCTCCATGCGCCGCGCCCAGCCGCGGTCGTAGGCGAACATGCGGTAGGCTTCCAGAACGTCCCGGTGCTCGCCGTGGTGGGCCACCTCGCCGCGCTCGATCATGTCGTCGACGGAGAGCCGGAGGTTGGCGATCGCCTGTTCCAGGCGCCGCACCTCCTTCTCCGGATCCTCCGCGATGAGGTCGGTCACCACCACGCGCGGCTCGTGCAGCACCACGTAGCCGAGGCCGACGCCGTCGGAGAGGGCGACGCCTTCCAGGTGGATCGGGCGGGCGAGGTCGAGGCCGGCCTCCTCGGTGGCCGACAGGGAGGCGAGCTCGCCGGAGGCGATCATCTCGGCGATCACCATGGCGGTGGTCTGGAGCGCCTCCTCCTCCTCCTCGGAATAGTGCTTGCGCGCCCGGTTCTGGACGACGAGCACGCCGAGCGTGCGGCCGGCCCGCAGGATGGGCACGCCGAGGAAGGAGTGGTAGGCCTCCTCGCCGGTGCCGGGGATGTAGGAGAAGTCCGGGTGTGCCTGGGCTTCCGGCAGATTGAGGAGCTGCGCCTCGGCGGCGATGTGGCCGACGAGGCCCTGGCCGACCTTGAGCGCGGCCTTGTGCACGGATTCGCGGTTGAGGCCTTCGGTGGCGAACAGCTCCAGCACGCTGTCCGCCCTCAGGACATAGACCGAGCAGACCTCCGCAACCATGTTGGCCGCGATGGTGACGACGATCTTGTCGAGCCGTTCCTGCGCGCTGATCGGCTCCGCCATCACCTCGCGGAGACGACGCAGCAACACGCGCGGACCGAAGAGTGACCCCCGCATCGTCCGCTTTCCTCATGGCCCGGAGCCCGACGGAGGCCTGTCCGCCGGTCACCCGTGCCACTCCCGTGATCCACCCGGTCGCGCCTGCCGCCTTCGGTGGCCGGATGGTTTGGCCGCGCGGTCGTCCGCGCCGCCGGTCAGGCCTTGTCGAGTCCGTATACCGAGTGAAGAGTCCGCACCGCAAGTTCAGTGTAGGCGGCGTCGATCAGAACGGAAATCTTGATTTCGGAGGTGGTGATCGCGCGGATGTTGATTCCCTTGGAGGCGAGCGCCTGGAAGGCGTCCGCCGCCACCCCCGCGTGACTGCGCATGCCGATGCCGATGACCGACACCTTGCAGACGTCCTTGGCGCCTTCGATCGCCTGGTAGCCGATGCCTTCCAGGTTGCTCTCCAGCACGCTGACGGCGCGCTCGTAGTCGACCGCCGGCACCGTGAAGGTGATGTCGGTCTCCTTGCCGTCCGACGACACGTTCTGGACGATCATGTCGACGTTGATGTTGGCGGCCGCCAGGGGCACGAAGACGGCGGCGGCGACGCCCGGCTTGTCGGCGACCCGGCGGATCGAGATCTGCGCTTCGTCCTTGGAATAGGCGATGCCGGTGACGACCTGCTGTTCCACGATTTCGTCCTCGTCGCAAATAAGCGTTCCGAACGGGTCGCCGTTCGGCATGGTCTTGGGGTTGGCCGGGTCCTCGAAGGACGACCGCACGAAGGTCCGCACCCGGTGCACCATGGCAAGCTCCACCGAGCGGACCTGAAGCACCTTGGAGCCGAGGGACGCCATCTCCAGCATCTCCTCGAAGGACACCTTGTCGAGCCGACGGGCCTTCGGCACCACGCGCGGATCGGTGGTGTAGACGCCGTCCACGTCGGTGTAGATGTCGCAGCGCTCCGCCTTCAGGGCCGCCGCGATCGCCACCGCCGAGGTGTCCGACCCGCCGCGGCCGAGGGTGGAGATGCGGCCGTCCGGGGCGATGCCCTGGAAGCCGGCGATCACCGCCACGCGGCCCTCCTCCATCTGCTGGATGACCCGCGTGCCGTCGATCGAGGCGATGCGGGCGGCCCCGTGCGCCTGGTCGGTGACGATCGGCACCTGCCAGCCCTGCCAGGACCGGGCGTCGACGCCCATCGCCTGCAGCGTGATGGCGAGGAGACCGGACGTCACCTGCTCGCCGGAGGCCACCACCGCGTCATACTCGCGGGCGTCGTGGAGAAGCGCGGCGCCCCGGCAGAAGGCCACCAGTTCGTTGGTCTTGCCCGACATGGCCGAGACGACCACCGCCACCTGGTGGCCCGCGTCCACCTCGCGCTTCACGTGGGCCGCCACGTTGCGGATACGGTCAAGGTCGGCGACGGACGTGCCGCCGAATTTCATCACCAGCCGGGCCATCTTGGGAAATGCCGAACTCTTAAGGGCGGGGTCGCCCGTTGCAGACAGAAAAGAGCGGGAGGCGAGCGACACGCGCGCCCGAAGCGCGCCCTCCATACAGGATGGTTGCCGGTCCCGCAATCGGTCGCGGGCCGCGCTAGCGCTCCAGCCCGGCGAGCCAGTCCGCCATGGCGTCGAACACCGCCGCGGCCGGCGGATGGTCGACGAGGTGGAGGAAGCCGTGGTGGAGGGCGCGCACCCGTTCGAAGCGGGTCAGGACCCCGGCCTCCAGGAGCCGGCGGGCATAGGCCTCTCCCTCGTCGCGGAGCACGTCGTATTCAGCGGTGAAGACGAAGGCGGGCGGCAGACCGGCGAGGCTTGTCGCAAGGAACGGAGCGGCGTGCGGGTGCGCGCGGCCGCGCGCGTCGGCATAGTGGTCCCAGAACCAGACCATGTCGGACGCCGTCAGGCCGAACCCTTCCGCGAAGATGCGGTAGCTTTCAAAGCCGGCATCGTAGGACGCGGTGACCGGGTAGGCGAGAATTTGACCTTCGATCGGGGGTCCGCCCTCGTCGCGCGCCCGCAGCGCCGTGACGGCGGCAAGGTTGCCGCCGGCGCTGTCGCCGGCGACGACGATGCGCGCCGGATCGATGGCGAAGGCATCGGCCCGCTCGGCCATGAGGCGAAGCACCGCGAGGCCGTCGTCGGCGGCGGCCGGAAACGGGTGTTCGGGGGCGAGCCGGTAGTCGACCGCCACCACCGTGCGGCCGGACCGTGCGGCGAGCAGGCGGCAGATGCCGTCGTGGCTGTCGAGGTCGCAGAAGACGAATCCGCCGCCGTGCAGGTAGAGGACGGCGGGGCGGACACCGGCCGCCGGCCGGTAGATCCTGAGCCGGAGCGGGCCGGCGGGTCCCGGCACCTCGACCGCTTCGACGGCGAAAAGATCCGGACCGCGCGGCTTGGCGGCGGTGTCCGCGTCGACGAAGGCGCGCGCTTCGGCCGGCGTCAGGCGGCGGAGCGGCGGCCGGCCGAGGCTGCGGGCCTTGGCCAGGAGGTCGACGACGTAGGGATCGAGGGGCATGCGCGGAAAGCCTCGGACAGAAAGAACCACCGATTGATCATACCAAGGCGCGGACCGGCGCAAGGGGCGAAACAGCACCGTCCCCATCGACCCTTTTGATCGGGCCGCCTTTTCCAATCGGGCCGCCGCGCGCTATGTGTTCCGCCGTGAGGGCCGACCGCTCGGCCGACGGGAGAGATGGCATGCAGGACGCAAGGACGACCGTGGATCCGGCCGAGGTCGAGCGCTTCTCCCGCATGGCGGCCGAATGGTGGGACCCCAAGGGCAAGTTCAAGCCGCTGCACAAGTTCAATCCGGTGCGGCTCGGCTATCTGAAGCGCGAGGTGTCCGCCCACTTCGGCCGCGACGCCCGCGCGCTCGACGCCTTCGCGGGCCTTCGCATCCTCGACATCGGCTGCGGCGGCGGGCTCGTCAGCGAGCCGCTCGCCCGGCTCGGCGCTACCGTGGTGGGGGTGGATCCGTCCGCCACCAATGTGGAGGTCGCAAGGCTTCACGCCGATCGCGCCGGCGTCGCCGTCGACTATAGGGCCGCCACCGCCGAGGACTTGGCCGCCGCCGGCGAGACCTTCGACGTGGTGCTGGCGCTGGAGGTGGTGGAGCACGTGGCCGACGTGGAGGCCTTCCTCGGCCTCACCGCCCGCATGGTGCGGCCCGGCGGCCTGATGGTGGTGGCCACCATCAACCGGACCATGAAGGCGCTCGGCCTTGCCATCATCGGCGCCGAATACGTGCTCCGCTGGCTGCCGCGCGGCACGCACGCGTACGAGAAGCTGGTCCGTCCGGAGGAGATCGAGGGGCCGCTGCAGGCGGAGGGGCTGACGCTGCTCGACCGGGCCGGCGTGGTCTACGACCCGCTGCGCGACCTCTGGAAGGAGAGCCGCGACACGGACGTGAACTACATGGTGCTCGCCGCGCGTCCGGCCTGAGGTTCGGCTCGACGGCCGATGCTTCGCGGCCCGGCGGGAGAGGTCAGTTCTGCTCGTCGGGAAGCACCGGGAGGGGGAGGATGCCGACACCCTCCTCCACCAGCGCGCGGGCTTCCTCGACCGTCGCCTGTCCGTGAACCGGGCGCTCCGGCGCCTCGCCATAGTGGATGCGGCGGGCCTCCTCGGCGAACTTCGCGCCGACGTTCTCGGAATTCTCGATGAGCTTCGCCTTCAGCGCCCGAAGCCGGCCGAGGATTTCCCGGCCCTCCGGCGTGGCGAGGGCCGCCGGCACGGGCACCATCATGTCCGACCCGGTGTCGGACGGGGCATCGGTCGTCGGCTGGGGCGGCGGAAGCCGGGTCTTCTCGCGGGATTCCGCCGTGCGCACCTGCGGGGTCATCAGGCCCTTGGCGACCGAGACCGACCCGCAGTGCGGGCAGGACAGGAGACCCCGCTCCGCTTGCGTGTCGAAATCGGCGGCGGACCGGAACCAGGCGTCGAAGCCGTGGGCCTTGTCGCAGACGAGGGCGTAGCGGATCACCCGAGGGACCTCAGCCGGGCCCGCTCGGCCGGCACGAGGCCGAACGGCCGTTCGTTGCGCAGCGACGGGATGCGGCCGCGCGCGGTGGCGACGGCGTCCGGATCGATGTCGGCCACCAGGATGCCCGGCGCGTCGCCGTCGCACTCGGCGACCACCACGCCCCACGGATCCACCACGATGGAGTGGCCGAAGGTCTCGCGGCCGTCCTCGTGCACGCCGCCCTGGGCGGCGGACATGAGGTAGCAGCCGTTCTCGATGGCGCGCGCCCGCTGCAGCACGTGCCAGTGAGCCGCGCCGGTCTGCCGGGTGAAGGCGGCGGGCGCCGTGATCAGGTGGGCGCCGGCCTGGCCGTAGGCGCGGAAGAGGTGGGGGAAGCGCACGTCGTAGCAGACGCCGAGGCCAACGAGCAGGCCGCCGGCGTCCACCATCACGGCGTCGGTGCCGGGCGTGTAGGTGGCGCTCTCGCGCCAGCTTTCGCCGTTGGCAAGGTCCACGTCGAACATGTGGATCTTGTCGTAGGCGCCGAGGATGCCGCCATCCGGTCCGATCACGAAGCCGCGGTTGGCCACCTTGCCGTCCGCGCGCAGGATGGCGAGCGAGCCGATGTGGAGGTGGATGCCGAGTTCCGCCGCGACGGCGCGCAGGCGCGACAGGGTGGGATCGTCCGCCTCCGGGCGGATCTTGGCGAAGAGGTCGTCGCGGGAGCGCTCCAGGAGATTGGTCATCTCAGGCGTCTGGACGTAGGTGGCGCCGGCCGCCGCGGCCTCGCGCACGAGCGCCTCGGTGACGGCGAGGTTGGCGAGCGGGTCGCGTCCGGACCGGAGCTGGACGCAGGCGACACGGCGGGCGGACATGGGCGGGACCTTCTCGGGCGTGGTCATCCGGGGACGGGGCGGCAGGAATGGGGCGGCATTGGAGCCCGCCGTCAGTGTGTCAGGCGGCGAGCAGGCCGTCGAGCCTGCCGCTGCGCTCCAGGGCATGCAGGTCGTCGCAGCCGCCCACGTGGGTTTCACCGATGAAGATCTGCGGGAAGGTGGTACGGCCGGACCGGTCCATCATCTCCTTGCGCTTCTCCTGGTCGCCGGTGGCGTTGATCTCCGTGTAGGCGACGCCCTTGCGGTCGAGAAGAGCCTTGGCGGCGGCGCAGTAGCCGCAGAGGTCGCGGGTGTAGATCAGCACGTCGGCCATGGGGTCGGGTCACCTTCAGAGGAGGGGCGGAGCGGGGCTGTGGCTGCCCGAATATAGGGACCCCTCCAGCCCGGCGACAACCCTTGCGAACACCAGCACATCCACGCTGCGGGCGCCGCCGCGAAGGAGCGCCCGGGTGGCCGCCTCCACGGTCGCGCCCGTGGTGAGCACATCGTCGACGAGGAGGACGCGCCGGCCGGCGAGCGCGCGGCGGGCCCTCGGCGGGACGGCGAAGGCATACGCGATGTTGGCCTTCCGGCCCTGTCGCGACAGCCCGACCTGGCGCGCGGTCGCCCGCCGGCGGGCGAGGACCAGCGGCCGGTGCGGCCGGTCCAGGTGGGAGGCGATGCCGGCGGCGAGGACGGCCGCCTGGTTGAAGCGGCGCGACAGGAGGCGCCAGCGGTGGAGCGGCACGGGCACTACCATGTCCACGTCCGCCATCTCGGCGGCGACCCGCCGCATCCAGGCGACCATCAGCGGCGCGAGGTCGGTACGGTCGGCGTATTTGAAGGCGCCGACGAGAGCGGCGGCGGTCTCGTCGTAGACGACGGCCGCGCGGGCGCGCCGATAGGGCGGCGGGTCGGCGAGAGCGGCGGCGGAGAGAACGCCGGGGCCGAGGTCGAGACGCATGGGAAGGCCCGTGACCTCGCACCACGGCCGCTCCAGAAACCGCACCTTCCGCCAGCAGGGCACGCAGAGCCCGTGGTCGCCCGCGACCGGTTCGCGGCAAAGCGCACAGGAGGTGGGAAGCGCGCCGTCGACGATCCGGCGGACGAAGCCCTGGACGAGGCCGCGCGCCCGGAGCGCCCAGTCCACGTCGCGCGCCGCCGGCGGCGGGGAAACATGCTCGGGATACCACATGTCAAACCCGCTTTTCCGTGCGATGGCGGGAGCTTAGCCGCAAGCGACGCGGCGCGCCAGCGTGCCCGTGGCCGATGCGGCCGGCGGTTGGACAGGAGCCGGCTCCTGCCCTAGAACCAGGTCTCAGGAGCACGCACCCCATGGCCATGCCGCCCGAACCGCCTGCCGACCCCTCCGCCACGCCGGCCCGCCGGCCGGGCTTCGCGCCAGACGCCGGGTCCGCGATCCCGCGGGTGTTCGACCGGGCCCTGATCGCCCGGCGCCGGCGGACGGCCATCGCCACCGCCCCGGCAGGAACCGACTTCCTGGTGGATCGGGTGGCGGAGGAGATCGCGGACCGCCTGGCGCCCGTGGCGCGCCGGTTCGACACGGCGGTGGCGATCGGCGGGCCGACGGCGGCGATCGCCCGGGCGGTGCGCGACAGCGGCAAGGCCGGACGCGTGTTCCGCGCCGACGTGTTCGCCGCTGGCCCGGACGAGGACCTGCCGGCCGACCTCGTCATCGACGACGAGGTGCCGCCGTTCGGACCCGCGAGCGTCGACCTGGTGGTGGCCGGGCTCACCTTGCAGTGGGTGAACGACCTGCCGGGCACGCTGATCCAGATCCGCCGCATGCTGAAGCCCGACGGGCTCTTCCTCGCCACCTTCGTCGGCGGCGACAGCCTTTCCGAACTGCGCCAGGCCTTCCTTGCCGCGGAGGCGGAGACCACCGGCGGCGTGTCGCCCCGGGTGGCGCCCTTCGTGGAGGTGCGCGATCTCGGCGGCCTTTTGCAGCGGGCGGGTTTCGCCCTGCCCGTGGCCGACCAGGACCGGCTGACGCTGCGCTACGCGACGCCCTTCGACCTGATGCGCGACCTCGCCCGGATGGGGGCCGCCAACCCGCTCGCGGAGCGCCGCCGCAGCCTCACCGGCCCGGGCCTTCTGCGGCGGGCGGCGGAGCACTATCAGGCGGCGAACGGGGATGCGGACGGGCGGGTGCGGGCGACGATGACGCTGGTGTCGCTCTCCGGATGGGCACCGCACGAAAGCCAGCAGAAGCCGTTGAAGCCCGGCAGCGCCAAGATGCGGCTGGCCGAGGCCCTGAAGACGACGGAAAATCCGCTCTGACGGGCGGGCGCTCCGGACGCGCTCGCGCCGGCGGCGGTCAGTCAACCACGGGCTCGGTTTTCAATTTCAGCTCGAACCGCTCGAAAGCGGACCGAGTCACCCCTCGTCTTCGCCACGGTTGAAGCTCGTGGAGATATCCTCGTAGAGCGTGGTCCGGACGGCGGAGCCGAGCGAGGCCAGACCCACGAGAGCGACGACGATCATCGCCAGCAAGAGGCCGTACTCGATGGCCACGGCACCCCGACGGTCCTCGGCAAAGCGACCGATGCGGCCCGGGTAGCGTGGTGTGGTACGGCGGATCATGCGCACGGCTCGACCTTTTCGGGGCACCTCATCGGCGATCGTCAGACGAGATCGATGAGATGCGGGATCAAGGGTTCGTCGGCCGGCGGCATGGGATAGTCGCGCAACCGGTTCGGGCGGACCCAGGCGATCGCCTGGCCCTCCCGCGCGGTGACACGGCCTTCCCAGCGTCGGCAGACATAAAGTGGCATCAAAAGGTGAAAAGTCTCGTAAGCGAAACTCGCAAAGGTCAGGGGCGCGAGGCAGGGTTTACGGATGGTGATTCCGACCTCCTCCTCCATCTCGCGGATCAGCGCGTCCTCCGGGGCTTCGCCCGGCTCCACCTTGCCGCCGGGAAATTCCCACAGACCGGCCAGCGACTTGCCCTCCGGCCGCTGGCAGATGAGGACCCGGTTGTCGGCGTCGAGGAGCGCGCAGGCGACCACCAGCACGAGCCGCTTGGCGGTGGGCTCCAGGGTCATCGGGCGGGTCCTTTCCGAACGAGAGGCGGGCGGGGCGCCCGGGCCGGTCAGCTGCGGTAGTCGCCGTTGATGGCCACATATTCCTTGGTGAGATCGCACGTCCACACCGTGGCGACCCCGTCGCCGAGCCCGAGGTCGACGCGGACCCGGACGTGCTGGCCCTGCATCGCCGCGGTGGCGGCCGCCTCCGAATAGCCGGCGTCGCGCTCGCCCTCAACGGCGACGCGGGTGTCGCCGAACCAGATGGCGATGCGATCCCGGTCGGCGGGCTCGCCGGCCTTGCCGACCGCCATGACGATGCGGCCCCAGTTGGCGTCCTCGCCGGCGATGGCGGTCTTGACCAGCGGCGAGTTGGCGATGGAGAGGCCGATGCGCTTGGCGGAGACGTCGCTGGTCGCGCCGGTCACCGTGATCTCCACGAACTTGGTGGCGCCCTCCCCGTCCTTGACCACCAGGTGGGCGAGGTCCTGCAAAAGGTCATGGAGCGCGGCGCGGAAGCCGGCGAGCCGCGGATCGTCGACCGCCTCGATGCGCGGGGCGCCGCGGGCGGCGGCGGCCTGGGTGGCGAACAGCATGAGCGTGTCGGAGGTGGAGGTGTCGCTGTCGACCGTGATGGCGTTGAACGAGGTCTCCACCCCGGCGGACAGCAGGGCCTGCAGGACAGGCGCGGCGATCGGCGCGTCGGTGAACACGAAGGACAGCATGGTGGCCATGTCCGGCGCGATCATGCCGGCGCCCTTGGCGACACCGTTGATCGTCACCGGCACGCCGCCGAGGTCCACCGTGCGGGTGGCGACCTTGGGGAAGGTGTCAGTGGTCATGATGGCCTTGGCCGGCTCGATCCACGGCGTGGCGGCGAGCCGGGCGGCGGTGTCGTCGAGCACGGCGCCGAACTTCGCCGGGTCCAGCGGCTCGCCGATGACGCCCGTGGAGGCGAGGAAGACCGTCGCCGGATCGATGCCGAACACCCGCGCCACATGGTCGGCGGAGAGCCGCACGGTGTCGCGGCCCTTGCGGCCGGTGAAGGCGTTGGCGTTGCCGGAGTTGACGAGAAGCGCCCGGGCGCGGCCCTGAGCGAGGTTCTCGCGGCACCAGTCCACCGCCGCCGACGGACACTTGGACCGGGTGAACACGCCCGCGGCCTCGGTGCCCTCGTCGAGGGCGACGAGCAGCACGTCCGTGCGCCCCCGGTACTTGATGCCGGCCTCGGCGGTGGCGAAGCGCACGCCCGCGATGGCGGGCGCGTCCGGCAGGGACGTGGGAGCGAGCGGCGAAACGGCGTGAGCCATGGAGGGGCATCCGGGACGGGTGGGCGCGCGCGGGCGCGCGGGAGGGACGCCGGAGGTTTTGCGGGATGGCCGGTCGGAAGGCAAGGGGGGAAGGCAAGAGGGGGCAGGCGGCGGGAATGCCCGGTTCCGTGCGCGCCCGACGCGCGGGTCGACGCCCGGCCGGGCGCTTGCGGCGCGCGTTCCACTAAAGTCGAAATTGATCCGGTCCGACAAACCCGTTGACGCGCCCAGCGATACAGTTGACGCTCCAGTCGTGGCGGCGATGAATCTTCCCTCGCGCAAGCATGGATGAACCGGACAAAAGATCCGGGTGCGCCGCCTGAACGCATATGGGAGGAAATACCAATGATGACGCGTTTCACCACCGCGGCCATTGCATCGCTTTTTCTTTGCAGCGCAGCATATGCCCAAGCGGATCTGGAGAAGCTCAGCACGTTCAAGACCACGGGAACGACCGAGTTCACCGTGATCGACCAGAACAGCCCGAGCGCCGACGCGATCCGCAAGACGCTGCAGCGGATCAAGCTGCCGGACGGTTTTAAGATCGACCTCTACGCCCTGGTGCCCGACGCCCGGCACATGGCCGTGGGTCCGCAGGGCATCGTCACCTTCGTGGGCACGCGCAAGACCGAGGTCTGGGCGGTGACGGACCGCGACAAGGACCGGGTGGCCGACGAGGTGAAGAATTTCGCGCCGTCGCTCGCCAAGGCGATTCCGAACGGCCCGTGCTTCTCGCCCGACGGCTTCCTCTACATCGCCGAGCAGAACCGGGTGCTGGTCTATCCGGCCGCCGAGTTCTTCTACGAGAGCCCGGACGTGGTGGCTGTCCCGGTGATCCCCGGCGGCAAGCTGATCCCGCCGGAAGAGGAAAGCTTCAATCACACGGCCCGCGTCTGCAAGATCGGCCCGGACGGCAAGCTCTACATCTCCCTCGGCCAGCCGTTCAACGTGTCCCCGAAGGAGAAGCTGGACCTCTATGCCGAGCAGGGCATCGGCGGCGTGATCCGCGTCAACACCGACGGCACGGGCCGGGAGGTCTTCACCCGCGGCATCCGCAACTCGGTCGGACACGATTTCCACCCGGTCACCGGTGAGCTCTGGTTCACGGACAACCAGGTCGACGGCATGGGCGACGACATCCCGCCGGGCGAGATCAACCGGCAGACCGCGATCGGCCAGCACTTCGGCCATCCGTGGTTCGGCGGCGGCAACGTGCGCACCAACGAGTACAAGGGCGAGGACGTGCCGGTCGAGGTGGTGATGCCGGTGGTGGAGACCGTGGCGCATGCCGCCGACCTCGGCATGATGTTCTACACGGGCAGCATGTTCCCGGCGAAGTACAAGAACGCGATCTTCTCCGCCCAGCACGGATCGTGGAACCGCACCACGCCGGTCGGCGCCCGCGTGATGGTGACCTTCATCGACGGCGAGGGGAAGGCGACGACCGAGCCCTTCGCGGAAGGCTGGATCGACGAGAACGGCGAGTATCTCGGCCGACCGGTGGACGTGGCGCAGCTGCGCGACGGGTCCATCCTGGTCTCCGACGACCTCGCCGGGGCGATCTATCGGATCAGCTACGCGGGCAACTGAGCGAGCGGTCCCCATCGGAGCGGGACTGGACGGGCGGCGGGATCCGGCACCGGACCTCGCCGCCCGGCCGCGTCTCCAACAGCAAAGCGTCAGCAATCCTCATGAAGCCGGTCCTTATTCTAGCCCTCGCGGGCCTCGTCGTTACGACCCCCGCCGTCGCCGCCGATGCGGCCGCCGGCCGCCAGAAGGCCGGCGCCTGCCGGACCTGCCACGGTATCGACGGGATCGCCAAGATCCCGATCGCGCCGCACATCGCCGGGGAGAACAGGATCTACCTGGAGACCCAGTTGAAGGCTTTCCGGTCCGGCAAGCGGGAGCACGAGATCATGTCGGTGGTGGCGCAGAGCCTCAGCGACGAGGACATCTCGGACCTGTCGGCCTGGTACAGCTCCATCGCCATCTCGGCGACCGTGCCGGAGTAGCCGCCATAAAGAAGGCCCCGCCGTCGCCGGCGGGGCCTCGATCCGCTCCGGATCGGACGATCAGGGCTTCGGCGCTTCCGCCGGGGCAGCGCCCGCCGCCGGGGGCGCGCCGGCCGGCGCGGCGCCTTCGGCCGCCTGGTCCATGCGCTCCACCTCGGCATCCGCCTTCAGCGTCTGCAGGATCTCCTGGAACTTCTCGCGCTGGACGACCGCGGCGACCTGGTCCTTGACCTCCTCGAAGGCCGGGGCCGGCTGGGTGCGCTTCTCGTCCACCTTGATCACGTGGTAGCCGAACTGGCTCTGCACCGGCGTCTTGGTGTAGGTGCCAGGCTCCAGGGCGAAGGCCGCCTCCTCGAAGGCCGGGACCATCTGGCCCTTGGTGAAGAAGCCGAGGTCGCCGCCGTTGACCTTGGAGCCCGGGTCCTCGGACTTCTCCGACGCGATCGCGGCGAAATCGGCGCCGCCGTCGAGGTCGGTGATGATCTGCTTGGCCTCGTCCTCGGTCTTCACGAGGATGTGACCGGCCTTGACCTCCTCCGGCGCCTGGTAGCCGGCGAGGTCCTTCTCGTAGCGGGCCTTCAGCTCCTCGTCCGTGATGGCGGACTGCACCTTCTCTTCGATATAGGTGTTGCGCAGGGCCTGGGCGCTGAGGAAGGCCATCCGGTTCTTGTAGACCTCGCTGTCGGCGAGGCCCTCCTTCTCGGCCGCGTCGGCGATCACGTGCATGTCGACGAGGGCGTCGATCACGATGGAGCGGCGCGCCGCTTCCGGCACCTGGGCGAGCTGCTCGCCGAACACCTCGATGGCAAGGTCCACCTCGGTTTTGGTGATGTCCTTGCCGTTGACGCGGGCAAGCACATCCTGGGCCGAGACCGGCAGCGCCGACGAGAGGGCGACGAGAGCCGTCGCGGCGAGGGCGGCGGCGCGGACCGCCAGGGAGCGGCGCGTGGTGTATGTCATGGACGTTTCCTTCGATCCGTTGAGAGCAGATAATTGTTGTCGGTGGAATGGGTCGGTCCGGCGGGTGCCGGGGCTCAAGGTGGATGGCGACGACCGCCACGCGCGAGGCAGGCTCGCGGATGACGGCCTCGGCCGCCAGGTGGCGACCACATGGGGCCTTCGTCCGGCGAAACCAAGGCCGCGCGGCTTGGCCTCGCGTATAGCCTGCCGACCGGCCCCCTCTCAAGGCGCCACGTTGACAAGGCCGGACCCGGCTCTTAGGTAGGGTCGGGCCGTTGGCGGTCGAATGCGCGGCGCCCTGCCGCCGCTTCCGCCTTGCGCCGCCCGGCGCCCCGCCGCCTGCGGGTTCCGCCGCCCCCTCGCCGACGCCCGACCGACATCCGGCCGGCGCCCCTGGGGAGCGGCGAAATCCTTGCCGACAGCGCCGGAATTCGGTTTGAAGGCGCCGTCCCTCCTCCTTGCCAACGGGAGACGGGCGACGTCCGCTCTAAGGTAAGGATGGGCTGCCATGGTCGGCTTCGGCGCGCTGGCGCGAAAGCTGTTCGGTTCGGCGAACGACCGCCGGGTCAAGGGATACCGGCCGCGCGTGGCCGCCATCAACGCGCTCGAGGACGAGGTGAAGGCGCTGAGCGACGACGCGCTCAAGGCCCGCACCGCGGAATTCCGCGAGAAGCTCGCCAACGGCGCCACCGTGGACGACCTCCTGGTGCCGGCCTTCGCCACCGTGCGCGAGGCGGCCCGCCGGGTGCTCGGCCAGCGCCATTTCGACGTGCAGCTGATCGGCGGCATGGTGCTTCACGAGGGCGCCATCTCGGAGATGAAGACCGGCGAGGGCAAGACGCTGGTCGCCACCCTGCCGACCTACCTGAACGCGCTCGCCGGCAAGGGCGTGCACGTGGTGACGGTGAACGACTACCTCGCCCGCCGCGACGCGGAGTGGATGGCGAGGGTCTACGGCTTCCTCGGCCTCTCCACCGGCGTGATCGTGCACGGCCTCTCAGACGGCGAGCGCCGGCAGGCCTATGGCTGCGACATCACCTACGCCACCAACAACGAGCTCGGCTTCGACTATCTGCGCGACAACATGAAGTACCAGCGCGACCAGATGGTCCAGCGCGGGCATCATTTCGCGATCGTCGACGAGGTGGACTCCATCCTGGTGGACGAGGCGCGCACGCCGCTGATCATCTCCGGCCCGCTCGACGACCGCTCGGAGTTCTACAACACCATCGACACCTTCATCCCGGGCCTGGAGCCCGGCGACTACGAGGTGGACGAGAAGCAGCGCACCGCCATCTTCACCGAAGCCGGCACCGAGCGTCTGGAAGCGCGGCTGAAGGCCGCCGGCCTCCTGAAGGGCGCCTCGCTCTACGACGTGGAGAACGTCTCGGTCGTCCACCACGTGAACCAGGCGCTCCGCGCCCACCGGCTGTTCCAGCGGGACAAGGACTATATCGTCAAGGGCGACGAGGTCATCATCATCGACGAGTTCACCGGCCGCATGATGCCGGGCCGGCGCTATTCCGACGGCCTGCACCAGGCGCTGGAGGCCAAGGAACACGTCAAGATCCAGCCGGAGAACCAGACGCTCGCGTCGATCACCTTCCAGAACTACTTCCGCATGTACGGCAAGCTCGCCGGCATGACCGGCACCGCCTCCACGGAAGCGGACGAGTTCGCCGACATCTACGGCCTGGAGGTGCTGGAGATCCCGACGCACCGGCCGGTCGCCCGCCAGGACGACGATGACGAGGTCTACCGGACCGTCGAGGAGAAGTACAAGGCGATCACGGAGACCATCCGCGAGGCCAAGGCCAAGGGTCAGCCGGTGCTCGTCGGCACCACGTCGATCGAGAAGTCCGAGACGCTGGCGGCCATGCTGGTGAAGGCCGGCTTCAAGCAGAAGTCGTTCGACGTGCTCTACGACGGCGACCAGGGCGGCGCCGACGAGATGGTGTTCCAGGTGCTGAACGCCCGCTACCACGAGCAGGAGGCCTTCATCATCAGCCAGGCCGGCGTGCCGGGCGCGGTGACGATCGCCACCAACATGGCCGGCCGCGGTACCGACATCCAGCTCGGCGGCAACGCGGACATGCGCATCGCCCAGGAGCTCGGCAGCATGCCGGCGGGTCCGGAGCGGGACGCCCGCGAGGCGAAGATCCGCGAGGACATCGCCCGGCTGAAGGACAAGGCGCTCGCCGCCGGCGGCCTCTTCGTGATCGGCACCGAGCGCCACGAGAGCCGGCGCATCGACAACCAGCTGCGCGGCCGCTCCGGCCGCCAGGGCGACCCGGGCCATTCGCGCTTCTACCTGTCGCTCCAGGACGACCTGATGCGCATCTTCGGCTCCGACCGCATGGACGGCATGCTGCAGAAGCTCGGCCTGAAGGACGGCGAGGCCATCATCCACCCGTGGATCAACCGGGCCCTGGAGAAGGCGCAGCAGAAGGTGGAGGCGCGGAACTTCGACATCCGCAAGAACCTCCTCAAGTACGACAACGTCATGAACGACCAGCGCAAGGTCGTGTTCGAGCAGCGCATCGAGCTGATGACGGACGAGAACGTGTCGGAGACCGTGGCGGAGATGCGCCACGACGTGATTGCCGACCTCGTCACCAAGCACATTCCGGAGAACGCCTACGCCGAGCAGTGGGACGTGGACGGGCTCGCCGCGGCCGTCCGCGAGACGCTGAACCTCGACCTGCCGATCGCAGACTGGGCCAAGGAAGAGGGCATCGCCGACGAGGAGATCGAGGAGCGCCTGAAGAAGGCCTCCGACGAGGCCTTCGCGGCGCGCGAGCAGCGCTTCGGCGAGGACGTGATGCGCCAGGTGGAGAAGGCCATCCTCCTGCAGACGCTGGACAACCTCTGGCGCGAGCATCTCGCCCACCTGGACCACCTGCGCTCCGTCATCGGCTTCCGCGGCTACGCCCAGCGCGATCCGCTGAACGAATACAAGACCGAGGCCTTCTCGCTGTTCGAGGCGCTTCTGACCCAGCTGCGGCAGGCGACCACCGCCCAGCTGATGCGGGTGGAGCTCGTCCAGCGCGACGCGCCGCCGCCGCCCGTGTTCGACGACAGCGGCATGGCGCCCCATCACCTGGACCCGGTGACGGGCGAGGACGAGTTCGCCACCGCGAACGCCGCCCTCGGCATGGGCGTCGGGGCCGCCGGCGTCGCGGTTGCCACCGCGCGCGATCCCGCCGACCCGAGCACCTGGGGCAACGTGGGGCGCAACGAGCCCTGCCCGTGCGGGTCGGGCAAGAAGTTCAAGCACTGTCACGGCCAGTTCGCCTGAGGGCGGCGCGTCGAGATCGCGGGGCGGCGTCGCAAGGCGCCGCCCTTTCTCGTTGGCGATCGATCCGGTTGGACAGGCCGGTTCGGCTCGATCGAGGGATCGCATCGCCGGCTCGGCGGTTGACGGGGCGAGCGCCGGGCGGCCATCGTCCGGCTTTGTCCGTCCGCACACCGGAGCATGCCCCATGGCCTCTCACCCCGCCTTCATCCGGGACGGCGTCGCCGTCGTCACCGGCGCCGCCAGCGGCATCGGCCGCGCAGCCGCCGAGCGCTTCGCCGGGCTCGGCCTCAAGGTGGCCCTCGCCGACGTGAACGCGTCCATGCTGGAGGAGGCCCGCGCGGCCGTGGCGGCGGTGGCCGGGGGCGACGGCCGGGTGATCGCGGTGCCGACGGACGTCGCCGACCGGGCGGCGGTGGACCGGCTGCGCGAGGCGGTGGAGGCGGACCTCGGCCCCGCCACGGTGCTGATGGCGAATGCCGGGCGGGAGGGCGGCGGCGGGCTGTTCGCCGACCCGAACCGCTGGACGGAGACGATCGGCACCAATCTCTTCGGCGTCGTCAACGCGATCCAGGCTTTCGTGCCGGGCATGATGGAGCGCAACGCCCCCGGCGCCGTGATCGTGACCGGCTCCAAGCAGGGCATCACCACGCCGCCGGGCGACACGGCCTACAATGTGTCGAAGGCCGGCGTGAAGGTGGTGACGGAGGCGCTGGCGCACGAACTCAGGACGCGGCCGGACGGGCGGATCACGGCACACCTTCTCATCCCGGGCTTCACCTTCACCGGCTTCACCCGGGTGCGGACCAGCGTGAAGCCCGACGCCGCCTGGACGGCCGAACAGGTGATCGACTTCATGCTGGCCGCCATGGAGCGCGGCGAGTTCTACATCCTCTGTCCCGACAACGACGTGACCCGGGCGATGGACGAGAAGCGCATGCGCTGGGCGATGGACGACGTGGTCCTGAACCGCCCCGCCCTCTCCCGCTGGCATCCGGATTTCGCGGACGCCTTCGCGGCGTGGATGAAGACCTAGCCATCGATGGCCTTCCGGTGATCGGATCGGGGCCAGGCTGCAGCCTCCATAGCTGCCCTACCCCTGTCAGGACTACTGCGTATTTTCACCTAAATTTAGAACGACTCAAACCTTGACCCGGACGGGGAAGTCATCCTATCTGAGAGGCATGCGGCTCACTCAGCAAACCAACTACTCCGTTCGAATCCTGCTCTACTGCGCGGCCAATCCTGATCGGCCGAGCCGGGTGGCGGATATCGCGTCGAGTTTCGACATGTCGGAGACGCACCTCTTCAAGATCCTGAAGGTGCTGGTGGACGGCCATTTCATTCGCACGATCCGGGGCCGCAACGGCGGGATCATGCTGGCCAAGCCGGCGGAAGACATCCGCATCGGCGCGGTGGTGCGGGCGGCGGAGGAGAATTTCATTCTCGCCGACTGCTTCGACGAGGCCGGCCACAATTGTCCGCTGACGCTGAGCTGCGAGTACAACCGCATCCTCCGCGAGGCGCTCGCCGCCTTCTTCAGCGTGCTGGACCGCTACACCATCGCCGACGTGGCGAAGGACCGCCCGGACCTGCGCTTCCTGCTCGGGATCGAGGACGCGGCCTCGGCCGCACCGGCCGGCACGGCCTGATCTCCCGTTCCGTCGATCGACGACCCGCTCGCGGGTCGGACGCTCGAGTTGGGCGCACGGGCTTTCGCTCATGCTTGCCCCAGCGGTTGCCGCGGCTTGATCCCTGTCCGCCGTCCGGTAAGCGGAAACCTTGCCCCCCTCATGACCGATGCTTCGGGCCGCACGCCTGCCGTGACGCGCGGCCTGCGCACTTTGGTCCGTCGATCCGAGGCCGTCGTTTCCGCGTGGCAAGCGCAAGCTGAGCCTTGCCCGGCGCGATAAATTACCTCTTCCTTAACTATCCGCCGACGGCCGGCGGTCGCGTGTCATCGCGCAGGGAGGGGCCACCATGAAGAAATACATCGCCGAGGCAATCGGCACGTTCTGGCTGACGTTCGCCGGGTGCGGATCGGCCGTCATCGCGGCAGGCTTTCCGGAGGTGGGCATCGGCCTCCTCGGGGTTTCGCTCGCCTTCGGGCTCACGGTCGTGACCATGGCCTACGCCATCGGGCACATCTCGGGCTGCCACCTCAACCCGGCCGTGACGGTCGGGCTCACCATGGGCGGCCGCTTCCCGGCCTCCGAAGTCGGGCCTTACATCGGCGCCCAGGTCGCGGGCGGGGTGATTGGGGCCTTCGTGCTCTACCTGATCGCCAGCGGGTCCCCCGACTTCAGCACCGCCGGCGGCTTCGCGGCCAACGGCTACGGGGCGCATTCGCCGGGCCAATATAGCCTGCTCTCCGGCTTCTTGGCGGAGTTCGTGCTGACGGCGGCCTTCCTGTTCGTGATCATGGGATCCACCCACGGCAAGGCGCCCGCGGGCTTCGCGCCGCTCGCCATCGGGCTCGCCCTTACGCTGATCCACCTGGTGTCCATCCCGATCACCAACACGTCGGTCAATCCGGCGCGGAGCACGGGTCCGGCCCTCTTTGCCGGCGGGTGGGCCATCGGTCAGCTCTGGCTGTTCTGGGTGGCGCCGCTGCTCGGCGGCGCGGCGGGCGGCATGCTCTATCGCTGGCTGAGCGCGGAACCGTCCGGCGCGGTCACCGGCACCGCGTCGGCCCGGCAGGTCGCCTGACCGAGGAAGCCTACCGAACACGAAAAAGCCCCGCCGCCGGTATCCGGCGACGGGGCTATCGAGCGTCTCAGGCCAACAGACGGCTGATCAGGCCGCGGCTTCCTTGGACCGTTCGGCGCGCTTGCGGTCGTTCGGGTCCAGGATGGCCTTGCGCAGGCGGATGGACTTCGGCGTCACCTCCACCAGTTCGTCGTCCTGGATCCAGGAGAGCGCGCGCTCCAGCGTCATGCGGATCGGCGGGGTGAGGCGGACGGCCTCGTCCTTGCCGGCGGCGCGCACGTTGGTGAGCTTCTTGCCCTTGAGGACGTTCACTTCCAGGTCGTTCTCCCGGTTGTGCTCGCCGACGATCATGCCCTGGTAGACCTTCCAGCCGGGCTCGATCATCATCGGGCCGCGGTCTTCCAGGTTCCAAAGCGCGTAGGCCACCGCCTCGCCCGCCTCGTTGGCAATCAGGACGCCGTTGCGCCGGCCGGCGATGTCGCCCTTGAAGGGCGCGTAGTTGTGGAACAGCCGGTTCATGATGGCCGTGCCGCGGGTGTCGGTCAGAAGCTCCGACTGGTAGCCGATCAGGCCGCGAGTCGGCGCGTAGAAGACGAGACGCTGGCGGTTTCCGCCGGAGGGACGCATCTCCACCATGTCGGCGCGGCGCTCGGACATCTTCTGGACGACCACGGAGGAGAATTCCTCGTCCACGTCGATGACCACTTCCTCGATCGGCTCCAGGGTGTCGCCGGTGGCCTCGTCCTTCTGGTAGACGACGCGCGGACGCGACACGGCGATCTCGAAGCCCTCGCGGCGCATGGTCTCGATGAGAACGGCGAGCTGCAGTTCGCCGCGGCCGGAGACGAAGAAGGAGTCCTTCTCCGAGCTTTCCTCGATCTTCAGGGCCACGTTGCCCTCGGCCTCCTTGAAGAGGCGATCGCGGATCATGCGGCTCGTCACCTTGTCGCCCTCGGTGCCGGCGAGCGGCGAGTCGTTGACGATGAAGGACATGGTGACGGTCGGCGGGTCGATCGGCTGGGCGGCCAGCGGCTCGGTCACTTCCGGGGCGCAGAAGGTGTCGGCGACGGTGCCCTTGACGAGACCGGCGATGGCCACGATGTCGCCCGCCTCGCCGAACTCGATCGGCTGCCGCTCGATGCCGCGGAAGGCCAGGATCTTGGAGATGCGGCCCTGCTCGACGACCGAGCCGTCCTGGGCCAGCACCTTGACGGTCTGGTTCGGCTTGATGGTGCCGGCGGTGATGCGCCCGGTGATCATGCGGCCGAGGAAGGGATTGGCCTCCAGCAGCGTACCGATCATCTTGAAGGGCGCGCCCTCCTCCACGGTCGGCTCCGGCACATGGCGGAGCACCAGGTCGAACAGCGGTGCCATGCCCTGGTCCTGCGGACCCTCGGGGCTTTCGGCGAACCAGCCGTTGCGGCCGGACCCGTAGAGGATCGGGAAGTCGAGTTGCTCGTCGGTGGCGTCCAGGTTGGCGAAGAGGTCGAACACCTCGTTGATCACCTCCTGGGAGCGGGCGTCCGAGCGGTCGACCTTGTTGATCACCACGATCGGACGGAGACCGACCTTCAAGGCCTTGCCGACCACGAACTTGGTCTGCGGCATCGGACCCTCGGCGGCGTCGACCAGCACGATGGCGCCGTCCACCATGTTGAGGATGCGCTCCACCTCGCCGCCGAAGTCGGCGTGGCCCGGGGTATCGACGATATTGATGCGGGTCTCCTTCCAGACGACCGAAGTCGCCTTGGCGAGGATGGTGATGCCGCGCTCCTTTTCCAGATCGTTGCTGTCCATCACGCGCTCGGCGACGCGCTGGTTCTCGCGATAGGAGCCGGACTGCTTCAGGAGTTCGTCGACGAGCGTGGTCTTGCCGTGGTCGACGTGCGCAATGATGGCGATGTTGCGAAGTTTCATGAGCTGTCCGGGGAGCGAAAAACGGGAGACGGCCCGGGGAGTGCACTCAGCCGGGCCGTCCTATTGCGGCGCACTATACGAATCATTGTGTCGGGAGCAAGAAGTTCTCGCGACAATGGGCGGAATTGCTGCTTTTGCAGGGCGATTCCGGCAGCATGGCTGCCCTGCGCCGCCACGGAGAGGGTGCCGAACGGACGGGGCGAGGGGCCGCGGGCCAGCGAAGCGCGGGCGGAGCCGGCTTGACAGGAGGGCCGGCGCGGCTCTTGGTAAGGCATCCTTATCATCGAGACGCCCATGCCTTATCCGGACGAACCTCTCGGCTTCATCGTCGTCGATGTGGCGCGCCTCTTCCGCCAGCGCTTCGAGGCGGCCCTCGGCGAGGCGGGGCTGGGGGTGACGCCGGGCGAGGCCCGCGCGCTCTACCACGTGGTCACCTACGGCCCGGTGCGGCAGACGCTGCTTGCCGGACGGCTGGCGGTGGAGCCGATGACGCTGGTCGGCTATCTGGACCGGCTGGAGAAGGCCGGCCTCGTCGTCCGCGCCCCGGACCCGGACGACCGGCGCGCGAAGCTGGTCTCGGCCACCGCCGCCGCCGACGCACTCTATCCGAAGGTCCGCGCCATCGCCTTGACGGTTCGGGGTGAGGCGACGGCCGGCCTGGAGCCGGAGGCGGTGGACCGGCTGCGCGCCACCCTCTCGGCCATGCGCCGGAACCTCGACGGACCGGCCGGGGCCGGCATCGGACCGGCGGCAGGCGAGACGCCATGACGGCGCAGCCGCACGTCTCGCAGACGACCATCCTCTCCGAGCGGGCCACCTCGGCCTTCGGCGCCATGCTGGTGGCGATCGGGCCGATCTCCATGGCGCTCTACACGCCGGCCATGCCGACGCTGGTGACGGCCTTCGGCACCACGATGGCGATGGTGAAGGCGACGCTGACGGCCTATTTCGCCGGCTTCGCCCTCGCCCAGCTGGTCTGCGGCCCCCTCAGCGACGGCTATGGGCGCAAGCCCGTGGTGCTCGGATTCCTGGCCCTCTACGTGGCGGCAAGCCTGGTGGCGCTGGTGGCGCCGACGGCGGAATGGCTGATCGCCGCCCGCTTCGTGCAAGGGGTGGGCGCCGCCGCCGGGGTGGCGATTTCGCGGGCCATCGTCCGCGACAGTTTCACCGGCCAGCAGTCGGCCCGGATCATGAACACGATCGGCATCTGGCTTGCCGTCGGCCCGGCCCTGTCGCCGACCATCGGCGGCATCCTGCTGCAGGTCTTCGACTGGCACGCCATCTTCGTCAGCATGGTGGTCTACGGGGTGGTGCTCCTCGCCGTGGTGGCGGTCGGCCTGCCGGAGACGAACCGGACGCCGGACCCGGCCCGCGCCCGGCCGGCCGGTCTCGTTTCGGCCTACCGCATGCTTCTGGCCGATCGACGCTTCCTTCGGCCGAGCCTCGTCGTCGGTCTCACCATCGGTGGGCTCTACGCCCTCGGGACCATGCTGCCCTTCGTGATCATCGAGAGGGTCGGCCTGTCGCCGACCGCCTTCGGCCTCGGCATGCTGATGCAGTCGGGCAGCTTCATCGCCGGCGGCATCGTCACCCGCCGGCTCCTGAAGCGGATGGACGCGGGCCGGCTGGTGATCCCCGGCCTCGTGCTCTGCGCGACCGGCGGGGTGATGCTGTTCGCCTCGCTCAGCCTGCTGCCACCGAGCTTCCTCGGCATCATGGGTCCGGTCGGCGTGTTCGCCTTCGCGCTGGCGCTCTTCATGCCGGCGATGACCACGGAGGGTCTCGCCCCCTTCCCGCAGGCCGCCGGCGCGGCGGCGGCCCTGATGGGCTTCCTGCAGATGGGCGGCGGCTTCGCCGGATCGGCGATCGCCACTCTCTTCGCCGACCCGGTCCTCGCGCTCGCCACCATCGTGCCGGCGATGACCGTGATCGGGCTGGGGCTTGCGCTGGCGCTGCGCAAGGCGTGAGATCGGGCTCGCAAAGGTCGCACGGGCCCGCCCTTCACGGGCTGGCTCTGGAACCGCCTCAGGCGGCGTCCATCAGGCCCTTCTTCACCAGCATGGCGTCCACGGTCGGCATGCGGCCGCGGAAGGCCCGGTAGGTCTCCTCCGGGTCGACCGCGCCGCCGACCGCGTAGATGTGGCGGCGGAGGCGCTCGGCGACCGCCGGGTCGAATGGATCGCCGGTCTCCCGGAAGGCCTCGAAGGCGTCCGCGTCCAGCACCTCCGACCAGGTGTAGCTGTAGTAGCCGGCCGAGTAGCCGCCGGCGAAGATGTGGCCGAACTGGGGGCTGCGGTGGCGCATGGCGATGCTCGACGGCATGCCGATTTCCGCCAGCACCTCCGCCTCCACGGCCATCGGATCGTCCACCGGGCCGCGGGTGTGGAAGGCCATGTCGACGAGGGCCGAGGCGGTGAACTCCACCGCCGCGAAGGCCGCGTCGGTCGGGCCGGCGGCCAGCACCTTGTCGATGAGGTCCTGCGGCATCGGCTCGCCCGTGGCGTGGTGGCGGGCGAAGGCCTTGAGGACGACCGGCACCGTCATCCAGTGCTCGTAGAGCTGGGACGGCAGTTCCACGAAGTCGCGCGGCACGGAGGTGCCGGAGACGGACGGATAGGTGACGTCCGACAGGATGCCGTGGAGCGCGTGGCCGAACTCGTGGAAGAGCGTGCGCGCGTCGTCGAACGACAGGAGCGCCGGCCGGCCCTCGGCGGGCTTGGCGAAGTTGCAGACGTTGATGATGATCGGGATCTGGCCGGTGCCCGTGTCGATCGCCAGCTTGTGCTGGCTCTGGAAGCCGCTCATCCAGGCGCCCGAGCGCTTGGTCGGCCGGGCGAAATAGTCGCCGAGGAAGAGGGCCTTCAGGCTGCCGTCCGCGTCGCGGATCTCGAACACCCGCACATCCGGATGGTAGCCGTGGCCCGTCGGCATCTCGACGGCCTGGATGCCGAACAGCCGCTCGGCGACCGCGAAGGTGGCGGCGATCATGTTGTCTAGGGAGAGATACGGCTTCACCGCGTCGTCGGAGAAGGCGAAGGCGCGGGACCGCCGTTTCCGGGCGTAGTAGCGCCAGTCGAACGGCTGGATCGGGTGGTTGCGCCCCTCCTCCTGCACGAGGGCCTGGAGCGCCGCCTCGTCGTCCCGGGCGCGGGCGACGGCCCGGTCCCAGACCTGGCGGAGGAGGCCGGTGACCGCCTCCGGCGTCTTCGCCATGGTGTCGTCCAGCATCCGGGCGGCGTGGTGCGGGTGGCCGAGAAGGTTGGCCGCCTCGAAGCGCAGCGCCAGCATCTCCTTGATGACCGGGCGGTTGTCGCGCTCGCCCGGGTTCCCGCCGCGCGCCAGGAACGCGGTGAGCACCTGCTCGCGGAGGTCGCGCCGGTCGGCGTAGCTGAGGAAAGGCTCCACCAGCGAGCGGGAGAGGCTGAGCGCATAGCGCCCGTCGGCGCCGCGGGACTTCGCCTCCGCCGCCATGGCGTCGCGGAGCGTCGCCGGCACGCCGGCCAGATCCGCTTCGTCGAGGAGGAGCACGAAGGCCTCCTCGTCGGCGAGAAGGTTCTGGCCGAAGCGGGCGCGAAGGGCGGCGAGGCGCTCGTCGATGGCGGCGAGCCGCTCCTGCTCGGGCCGGGCGAGCTTGGCACCCGCGCGCACGAAGCCCTTCCAGTGCCGCTCCAGCACGCGCGTCTCCTCGGGCGTGAGGCCGAGGCTTTCACGGCGGGTCCAGAGATCGTCGACCCGGGCGAATAGGGCCGCGTTCATGCTGATCGCCGAATAGTGCCGTGACATCCGCGGAGCGAGATCGCGCTCCAGCGCCTGCAGGGTGGGGTTGGTGTCCGTGCCGGCCCGGCTCCAGAAGAGCGCGGAGGCACGGGAGAGGCCTTCGCCGGCAAGCTCCAGCGCCGTGATGGTGTTGGCGAAGGTGGGCGGCGCCGGATTGTCGGCGATCGCCGCGATCTCGGCGGCGTGGGCCGGCAGCAGGCGGTCGAAGGCGGGCGCGAAATCCGCGTCCTTGACGGCGGAGAACACCGGCAGGCCGTGCGGCCCGGTCCAGGCGACGACGGCCGGGTTGAGGGCGGCGGGCGCGGTGTCGGTCGGGACGGTGTCGGGCAAGGGGGGACCTTTTGGGACGGAGGGCGGATCAGGCGCGGCGCCAGCCGAGAAGGCCAGGGGTGGCGTGCACGATCGCCTGGAGGGCGAAGCCGCAGAAGAGGAGGCCGGACAGGCGCACGATGGCGCGCTCGTTGCGGCGGTAGAAGCGGCGGACGAAACCCGCGCCGATGATGGCGACGAGGATCAGGTCGGCGACGAGGAAGCCCACCAGCGAGGCGGCCAGGAGCACCGGCAGCGAGCCGAAGGACAGCGCGTCGGCCGAGCCGGCGAGGAGGGCCGTGAAGGTGGCGAGCGCCACCGGATAGCCCTTCGGGTTGGTGAGACCGAAGACCAGGCCGCGCGTCAGCGGCCGTTCCACGGTGACGAGCGCTTCGCCCGGCGCCCGGGGCTTGGCGGTGAGCGCCGACCAGCCGATCCAGGCGAGATAGAGCCCGCAGGCAAGGCCGAGCGCGTCGAAGATCACGGTGCCGATGGTCTTCGCCCCGACGATGGCGACGAGCGCCAGCGCCGACCAGACGATGTCGCCGGCAAGATGCCCGGCGATGAAGCGCGCGCCCGCCCGCCGCCCCTGACCGGCCCCGATGCCGAGGAGGGCGAGGAAGGCCGGGCCGGGGGTGAGGATGTAGGCCATGGCGGCCAGGAAGGCGGAAGCGAGGAGCGTGAAGGTCAAGGACGGACCGAAGGTCGGAGCAAGGAACGCCCATGGGAATCGATGGCGGCGCGGGGGTCAAGGGGGAGAAACGCCGCCCTCGGGTCCGCCGCGCCGGTCCGGCCGGGATCCGCCGCGCCGATCGGGCGCGGGTCACCCCCAGGGGCGCGCCGGCGCGACGGCGGCGGGACCCTTCCAGTCGGCGGCGTCGAGCATCATCAGCTCGGCCACGTTCTCCTGGCTGATGTAGCCGACGAGGCGGCCGTCCGGGTCGAGCACGGCGGCGAGCGGGATCTCCTTCTCGCTCATCAGGCGGAGCGCCAGCTCCAGCCAGTCCTGCGGCCGCACGGCCGGCACGTCCGCGGCCATCACCTCCAGGACCGGCGTCGTCGGGCCGGTGGCCTTGAGGGCGCGAATCATGGCGTCGCGGGTGAGGAAACCGCGCAGGCGCCCGCCGCCGTCCACCACCGGGAACTCCCGCTGGGTGGTGCGGATGAGCGCGTCCGCCGCCTGGTCCACCGTGTCGGTGGGCGAGAGGCTCTCGAACGAGCGGATCATCGCCTCCGACACCCGCATCTTGCGGGCCCGCTCCATCAGGCCGGTCTGGCCGGCTTCGGCGGAGGCGGCGAGATAGACGAAGATGGCGATGAAGACCAGGATAGCGTTGCCGCCGAAGAGGCCCATGGCGCCGAACACGAAGGCGACGCCCTGGCCGATGGCGGCGGCGATCTCGGTCGCCCGCCGCCGGCCGAGCCGGAGCGCCAGGAGCGCGCGAAGCACCCGGCCGCCGTCCATCGGGAAGGCCGGGATGAGGTTGAAGAGGACGAGGAAGACGTTGACCGCCGCCAGCCGGTCGATGAAGGACGCCTCCGCCTGCTCCACGGTGGCGAGCGCGCCCGGGTCGAGCCGGGCGCCGACCAGCATCAGCATGATGGCGATGACGACGTTCACCAGCGGACCGGCGATGGCGATCACCATCTCCTCGCCGGGCTTTTCCGGCATGCGGGCGAGCCGGGCGAGGCCGCCGATGGGCAGGAGCGTGATGTCCGGCGTCTCGATGCCGTAGCGCTTCGCCGCCACCGCGTGGCCGAGTTCGTGCAGCGTCACGCAGGCGAACACCGCCACCATGAACAGCACCCCGTCGATCGCCGCCGCCCGTCCGCCCTGGGTGTAGGAGGCGAAGCCGATCCACAGGAGCAGGATGAGGAAGGTGAGGTGGATCCGGATCTCCGATCCGAAGACGCGGCCGAGCGGAATGGACCAGGACATGGGCGGGCTGCTTCCTTGGCGGTCGGGCGCGATCATAAGTAGCGCCGACATATGTCGAACTTAGGAAGCAGGAGGGCATCCGGAAAGATCCGCGTGGCCCCCGATGAGGCTTTGGGCAAGAGCCGGCCAGCACAAAGGCCGCCCGGCCCCAGGCCGCTTTCGGCGGAAGGGGACGGAAAGCTAGGCCGGGTATCGGACCGGCTCGACAACCCCTGGCATGAATTGCAGGAGATATGTCAATTTTGATCTTGTCTTAACTTGCGAAGGTTATTTGTCGGAGGTTCCCGGGGGGAGCAACGCCGTGCTGATCGTCCGAAACCTCTGCATCCTTACTCTTCTGATCAGTACCGCCGCTGTCTTCGGCACGGGCGCGGACGGCGGGACGCTGGTCGTTTCGCCGACCTTTCTCGACTACCCGCACCCGATCACGGCCATCGGCCGCGCCGGCGGATCGCTGATCCGCGAAGGACGCGCCGGCGTGTTCGCGATCGCCCATTCGGACGATCCCGCCTTTCCGACCCTTCTGCGCCAGGCCGGGGCGATGTTCGCCGTACCGACGGCGCTCGGCGAGACGTGCCTTTCCATCCAGTCCTCGGAGTGACCATGACAACCGTCGATGATTTCAGGAGCCTGTTCGCAAAGGTCGTTCTCGGCCTCCTCTGGGCCAACGCGCTGATCGCCACCGTCGCCGCGCTCGCGGTATCGGGATTGAACGTCGTGGTGGTCGCCGGCTCGGTCGGCCTTGCGGCGATCGGCTCGGTGATGATCGTCGCCAAGGGTCCCGGTCCGGCCGTCCGGATCAACACCGCCATGGCGCTGGCGGCGCAGGTCGCCCTGATCGTGCTCGCCTTCCGGGGTCATGGTCTTCAGATCGACATCCACATGTACTTCTTCGCGACCCTCGCCGTCTCCGCCGGCTGGTGCGACTGGCGAGCGGTCGCTGCCAACGCGGCGGTCGTGGCGCTCCACCATGTGGTGCTGAACCTCATCATGCCGGCGGCGGTGTTTCCGTCCGCCACGGCCGATTTCGGGCGGACGGCGATCCACGCCGTCATCCTGGTCAGCCAGACGGTCGTTGTCGCCTGGCTCGCCGCCCGGCTGGAGCAGGCCTTCGAGGACGGGCGCATCGCCCGGTTGGCGACGGCCTCCAAGGACGAGATGGAGAAGTACGCCGCCGCCGAGGCGGAGCGGGCGGCTCTGGCGGTGCAGAACCGCGAGCGCATGCAGGCGGAGATCGTGGGCTTCCGCAGCGGGATCGACAGCATGATGGCCGAGCTCGGCCGGGATCTGGACGCCCTCGGCGACACTGCCGTGCGTCTCGGATCGGTCTCCGACCAGGCGCTCAACCTCGCCGATTCGTCGGTGCGGCAGGCGGACGCGTCGACCCGCACGATGGAGGCTACCGCCAGCGCCTCGGCGGAGGTGAACGCGACGGTCGCCGACCTCAACCGCACCGCGCTGTCGGCCCGCACCGTGGTGGAGGCCGCCAAGGAGGAGGCCGTGGCGACCTCGTCGGAGATGCGCAGCCTGCTCGACGAGGCGGAGCGGATCCGCGACTTCGTCGCCATGATCGAGAGCATCGCGGAACGCACCAACCTGCTCGCGCTCAACGCCACCATCGAGGCCGCGCGGGCCGGCGAGTCCGGCCGGGGCTTCGCGGTGGTGGCCGGCGAGGTGAAGCAGCTCGCCGAACAGACCCGCCGCGCGACCGCCGACATCGAGGCGCGGATCACGGCGGTGGCCGAGGCCTCCCAGCGGGCGGCGTCGCGCAGCGGCGCGGTGACGAGCCGCATCGAGTCCCTCACCGACTTCACCACCGCCATCATCGTGTCGATGCAGCAGCAGCAGAGCGCCACCCAGGAGATCGACCGGACCATCCGCGAGGCGGCGAAGGGCGCGATCCATCTGTCCGACACGGCCGGCGAGACCCGCCGGGCCGCCACGGTTACCAAGGACGCGGCGCTCTCCGTGGACGCCACCCAGGGACGCGTTCGGCAGGCGGCCGACCAGCTGCGCGACCGCATCGGCGCCTTCCTGGCGAAGGTCCCGGCCTGAGCGCCGCCCCGTTCAGCCGCCCCGGTTCCGCTTGGCGAGCGTGCGGAGCCGGAGCGCGTTCAGCTTGATGAAGCCGGCGGCGTCCTTCTGGTCGTAGGCGCCCTGGTCGTCCTCGAAGGTGACGAGAGCGTCGGAGTAGAGCGACTTGGGGCTTTCCCGGCCGATGACCATGACGTTGCCCTTGTAGAGCTTCAGGGTCACCTCGCCCTCCACGTGCTCCTGGCTCTTGTCGATGAGGGCCTGGAGCATCTCGCGCTCCGGCGAGAACCAGAAGCCGTAGTAGATGAGCTCCGCGTAGCGGGGCATCAGGTCGTCCTTGAGGTGCGCGGCCCCGCGGTCGAGGGTGATGCTCTCGATCGCCCGGTGGGCGGCCAAAAGGATGGTGCCGCCCGGGGTCTCGTAGACGCCGCGGCTCTTCATGCCGACGAAGCGGTTCTCCACGAGGTCGAGCCGGCCGATGCCGTTGTCGCGGCCGAAGTCGTTGAGGCGGGCGAGGAGGGTGGCGGGAGAGAGCAGCTCGCCGTCGATGGAGACCGCGTCGCCGCGGGCGAAGCCGACGCGGATGACGGTCGGCGTGTCCGGGGCGGCCTCGGGCGAGATGGTCCGCATGTGGACGTACTCGGGCGCCTCCTTGGCCGGATCCTCCAGCACCTTGCCCTCCGAGGAGGAGTGCAGGAGGTTGGCGTCGACGCTGAACGGGGCCTCGCCCTTTTTGTCCTTGGCGACCGGGATCTGGTGCTTCTCGGCGAAGTCCAGAAGGTCGGTCCGGCTCTTGAACGACCAGTCGCGCCACGGGGCGATGATCTTGATGTCCGGGTTCAGCGCATAGGCGGAGAGCTCGAAACGGACCTGGTCGTTGCCCTTGCCGGTGGCGCCGTGGGCGATGGCATCGGCGCCGGTGCGGGCGGCGATCTCGATCAGGTGCTTGGAGATGAGCGGCCGGGCGATGGACGTGCCGAGGAGGTAGAGGCCCTCGTAGACGGCGTTGGCGCGGAACATCGGGAAGACGAAGTCGCGGACGAACTCCTCGCGCACGTCCTCGATGTAGATCTCCTTGATGCCCAGCATCTCGGCCTTGCGGCGCGCCGGCTCCAGTTCCTCGCCCTGACCGAGGTCGGCCGTGAAGGTGACCACCTCGGCGCCGAGTTCCGTCTGCAGCCACTTCAGGATGATGGAGGTGTCGAGGCCGCCCGAATAAGCGAGCACGACCTTCTTGATGTCGCCCTTGCGCATGGTCTCTCCGAAAGGAGGCGTGCGCTTCGGCCCGCCTCGTCGCCCGTGTGCGTCGTCGCGGCGCGATCTGCCGCCCCGCCCTGATCGGCGGGCACTTTTAATCGGATTGGCGGGCCGCGCAAGCGGCGGCTCGCCCCAGAGCAGTCTCCGATCAAGTTGCACGACCTGATCGAAGAGAGAATGCTCCAGGCTTTTGAATCTGGAGCGATTTCTTGTCGACCTGACGATTCCGTCAGGGAGGACAAGCGCTCTAGCGGAAGAGCGCGAGGAAACGGCGGGCGGCGGCGAGCCGGCGGGTGGCGAAACCCTTGGCGGCATCGCCGGCGCGGCCGAGCCCCATGGCGATCCGGTCGTCGGTGAGCGGGTTTGACGGGGCGAAGACGGCGGCGTGGACGAGGAGCATGACGAGGAGGGTGAGAAGCCAGGCGATCACCACGTCGGAGAGGAAGTGGCCGCCGAAGGCGATGCGGTTGACCGAAAGGGCGAGGGCGAAAAGGAGCGTGCCGATCACCGTCGCCTTCCGCCAGCCGGCGGGCACCAGCACCGCGACGGCGAGGAGGAAGATGGCGGACGAAGCCTCGCCCGAGACGAAGGAGCAGTTGCGGGCGCAGTGGTCCACCATGGCCCAGGGGCCGGTGAAGGGCAGATCGCCGCCGAACGCGGTCACGTCGCGGGGCCGGGCCCGTCCCCAGTTGTCCTTGAGGACGGAGTTGACCAGGAGGCCGGGGCCGAGGATCAGGGTGGCGAGCAGGAAGAGCCCCGCCCGCGGCGGCACGACGAAGCGGGCGCCGCAGGCGGCGAGTGGCACCAGGAGGGCGAGGAGCCCCGCCACCGCCACAGCCGCCACGACTGCCTGACCGAGTTCGCGAAGGTCGACGAGGACGCCGATCCGCTCGGCCGGAAAGCCGTCGCCCGGCACGTGGAAGAGCCCGCTGACCGCAAGGTCGAGGCCCGGGACGGCGACGAGCAGGAGGCTGACGATCAGGGTGGCGGTGAGGGTGACGAGGACAGGTCGTCGGACGAGACGCCGGGACAGCGCCGACAGCATGGAGGTCTGGCCGGCGGAGGAGGAGAGCGACTTGCCGGCGGGATCGGACACGGGGTGGAACCTCGGACCATGCTCTTCGGTTGACCGGCCTGACGGTCGGACGGGCGCCACCCGACAATCCGGCATGCGCCGCCGACTTCTAGCGGCCGGCGCGGACGGCGCCAAGAGCGCCCGGACCGGCGCGGGATCATCCGCTCGACCCGCCACCGCCGGCTTGCCGCCGACCGGGCGGCGGACTTGCGGCGAACCGGTTCGGGACCCATGTTGTCGACGACGGGCGCCCATCGCCCTCCCCTCTTGGACCAGCGAGGCCCATCCATGGCGACGCGCCACTATGACGACCCGGAGATCATCGGCCCCGAGGGCCAGCGGGAGGCCCGCGTGCGCCGGGACTTCTGGCGCGTGGCCAAGAAGGCGGCCCGGTCCATTCCGATGTTCGACGAGGTGGTCGCCGCCTATTTCTGCGCCCTCGACCCGAAGACGCCGACCCGGGTGCGGGCGACGCTCCTCGCCGCCCTCGCCTACTTCGTGGTCCCGTTCGACCTCGTGCCCGACTTCCTGCTCGGCCTCGGCTTCACCGACGACGTGACCGTGCTCGCCGCCGCCATCGCCATGGTCCGCTCCAACATCACCGAGGGCCACCGCCTGGCCGCCCGCGACGCGCTGAAGGACGACACCGCGAAGCTGTGACGCGGCGGGCGGCATCGGGCGTTTCCGTGGTGCGGTGGATGGGAAGCGCCGCGCCTTGCCCCTCCCTCCGTCGGCATGGTCCGCGCAGGCGGACCAGCCACGCATAAGCACCTGGGCACGCAGCGGTTTCGTCCCTGGTGCCGCCCCTCCAGAAGCGTGGGTGGTCCGCCTTCGCGGACCATGACGATCGTGGAGGTGGGGCAGCCCCATCCTCGATGCCGCTCCTGTCGCCCCCACCCCGCCGCCTCACGGGACCAGAACCACCTTGCCGCGCACCCGGCGGCCCGCGATTTCGGCGAGGGCTTCGGCGATCTGGTCCAGGGGGTAGCGGGCGTGGATGGTGGGGGTGAGGCGGCCGGCGGCGACTTCGGCGAGGAGCCAGCGGGTGTTGGCCACGTGGCCGGCCGGGTCGCGCTTCGTCCAGGCGCCCCAGTGGACGCCGACCACGTCGATGCTCTTCAGGAGCACGAGGTTGAGGGCGAGTTTGGGGATGTCGCCGCCGGCAAAGCCGACGACCAGGTAGCGCCCGCCCCAGGCGGTGGCGCGCACCAGCGGATCGACGAGGTCCGCCCCGACCGCGTCGTAGACCACGTCCGCGCCGGCACCACCGGTGAGCGCCTTCACCCGCTCCTTCGGATCCTCCGACGAGAGGTCCACCACCGCCTCGGCCCCGAGCGCGAGAACGCCGGCGGCCTTTTCGGCGGAGCCGACCATGCCGATCACCCGCGCGCCCATCAGCCGGCCGATCTCCACCGCCGCCTGGCCGACGCCGCCGGTGGCGCCGGTGACCACGAGCCAGTCGCCGGGAGAGAGACGCCCGCGGTCCTTCAGCGCATGCACGGTCGTGCCGTAGGCGACGATGAGGCCGGCCGCCTGCTCGGCGCTGACCCCTGCCGGGATGGGGATCAGGCTGTCGGCGGGGGCGAGCACCGTCTCGCGCGCGGCCCCGTGGCCCGTGTAGGCGCACACCCGGTCGCCGATCGCGAAGCCTTCCACCCCCGGGCCGATGGCCGCGATGGTGCCGGCGCATTCGGCGGACGGCGAGAAGGGCCGCTCCGGCTTCACCTGGTAGCGATCCTCGATGATCAGCGTGTCCATGAAGTTGAGCGCGGCCGCCTCGACCGCGATCGCCACCGCGCCCGCGCCCGGAACCGGATCGGGCAGGTCGCGGACCACCAGGGTGTCGGGCCCGCCAGGGGCGATGGAAAGAACGGCGCGCATGACGAGGTCGGCCTCCGGGGTACGTGATGGCCGGAGGGTGCGTCAGCGGCGGGGCGCTTGTCGACGGGGACATCCGTCGCATCGGCGGAGCGGTCGTCTGGTCAGTCCACGTCCACCTGGGAATCGGCCTCCAGGATTCGCCTCAGCCGGGTGAAGGCGAGGCGGATGCGGCTCTTCACGGTGCCGAGCGGCAGGCCGGTCTCGTCGGCGATCTGGCTGTGCGAGAGACTTTTGAAGAAGGCGAGCTCGACGAGGCGAAGCTGCTCCTCCGGCAGTTCGCGGAGGGCGAGGCGGACGCGCGCCTCGCGCACCTGAGCGTCGAGGTACTCGTCGGCGTCGATGTTGTCCTGCGGCTGGAAGGACGGCTCGTTGGGGTCGAGGTCGCCGAGCCGGTCCCGGCGCAGGCTGTCGATTCGCCGGTTGCGGGCGATGCGGAAGAGCCACGTGCCGACCGACGACTTCGACCGGTCGAACAGGGCGGCCTTCCGCCACAGGGTGACCATGACCTCCTGCGTGAGCTCCTCGGCGACACCGGCGGGCGTGCCGAGGCGGATCAGGTAGGCGTTCAGGCGCGGGGCATAGTGATCGTACAGTTGGATGAAGGCGGCGCGATCCTGCGACCGGGCGACCTCCTCGACCAGACGGGCGAACGCGTCGTTTTGCGCGACGGCGACTTCACGGACCACTCTCGACGCCCCCATCCGTCGTTCGGTCGTGACGCGCCCGATCGCAGGCGAACCGCGTGTCGACGACACGTCTTGCGACCGGGCCCGACCCGGCCTGTCCCGAATACTCCGACCGGACCACCACGCCAGCCGAAGCCCAAGGTGGGAACCGTCAAACTCTCGCCCGATTTACGGCCAAGCGTGCCGGACTTCGACAGGATCATAGCCGATAACTGTCGAACTCGCCAAGGCGCATGCCGGATCCGGGTGCGGGATTTCCCGCAGGATCCTTCCGGGTGCGAAGATTTGCCCATCGAGGCTTTGCGTGAACCTGCAACGGTTTGGTAACCATCGGGCCGTAGCTTCGACGGAAACCATGTGCCGGTTGACGGCAGGCCGCGGCCTGTGCCGACACGCTGGAGTATAAGGAAATCATGACGAACGCACGCACGCTCGGAACAGCGCTCACGATGCTCCTCGGCGCAGCGACGGTCGCGGGGGCGCAGACCCAGACGCTCCTCGAGCAGTTCAACCGCTGGACCACCTACGCCTACAACGGCAACGCCGGCAAGGTTTGCTACGCCATCACGCAGCCGCAGAAGACCGAGCCGAGCGGCCTCAACCGCGATCCGGCCTACGTGTTCGTGACCAACCGCCCGAAGGAGGGCGTGCGGCACGAGTTCAGCGTGGAGACGGGCTATCCCTACAAGGAAGGCTCCAAGACCACGGTGAAGATCGGCAACGACACCTTCGTGCTCTTCACCAAGGAGAGCGGCGCCTGGGTGGAGAACGCCGCCGAGGAGAGCCGCCTGATCGCCGCCATGCGGGCCGGTTCGGATATGGTGGTGACCGGCACCTCCCGCCGCGGCACCACCACCACGGACACCTACTCGCTCTCCGGCGTGACCGCGGCGGTGAACCGCATCGACGGCGAGTGCCGCTGACCGGTCCATCCGCCCCGACCTGACGGCGCGACCGGCCCCCCTTCTGTTCGGGGGCCGTCCGCGCTATATGAACGCGATCGACGGGAACGGCCGAGCCCTCAGGGGCTTTGCGGCCGTTTCGCGCGTTTGGGGCTCGCCCGGACCGCGCACTCTTTCCTGGCAGGACGCGGCCGCTTCGACGCGGACCGCCCGAGCGGACACGACAAGCACCATGGCGGTCACCCTCGACCTCTCCCGACGCCCCTCCCCGGCCGGTCCGGTTCCGCGGATGCCCGCCGAGACGCCGTCGCTCGTCGGCATGACCCGCGAGGAGATGGGCGCGGCGCTCGTCGGCATCGGGATCCCGGAGCGGCAGGTACGCATGCGCGTCGGCCAGATCTGGCACTGGATCTACGTGCGCGGCGCGACCTCGTTCGACGCCATGACGAACGTCGCCAAGGAGCTGCGCGCCATCCTGGCGGACGCCTTCACGCTGGCGCGGCCGGAGATCGTGACCGAGCAGATCAGCCGCGACGGCACCCGCAAGTGGCTCTTGCGCTTTCCGCCGCGCGGCGCCGGCCGGCCGGTGGAGATCGAGACCGTCTACATCCCCGAGGAGGGGCGCGGCACCCTCTGCGTCTCCTCCCAGGTCGGATGCACGCTCACCTGCTCCTTCTGCCACACCGGCACCCAGACCCTCGTGCGCAACCTGACTGCCGAGGAGATCCTGGCCCAGATCCTGGTCGCCCGCGACCGGCTCGGCGACTACCCGAACGCCCTGCAGGCGACCGACGGGCGGATCCCGAGCGAAGGCCGGCTCGTCTCCAACATCGTCATGATGGGGATGGGCGAGCCGCTCTACAATTTCGACGCCGTCAAGCAGGCCCTGCTGATCGCCACCGACGGCGACGGGCTGTCGCTGTCCAAGCGGCGGGTGACGCTCTCCACCTCCGGCGTGGTGCCCTACATCGGCCGCACCGGCGCGGAGATCGGCACCATGCTGGCCATCTCGCTGCACGCGGTGCGGGACGACCTTCGCGACATCCTGGTGCCGCTCAACAAGAAGTATCCGTTGAAGGACCTTCTCGCCGCCTGCCGCGCCTATCCGGGCCTCTCCAACGCCCGGCGCATCACCTTCGAATACGTGATGCTGGACGAGATCAACGACAGCCTCGCCGACGCCCGGGAGTTGGTGCGGCTCTTGAAGGGCATTCCGGCGAAGATCAACCTCATCCCGTTCAACCCTTGGCCCGGCTCCAACTACGGCTGCTCCTCCTGGGACCGGATCGAGGCCTTCGCCGAGGTGGTGAACGCCGCCGGCTATGCCTCGCCCATCCGCACGCCGCGCGGCCGGGACATCCTGGCCGCCTGCGGGCAGCTGAAGTCGGAGAGCGAGCGGATGCGCAAGCGCGACCGCGACGCCCTCGACGCCGGAGCCCTCCCGCTGGAGGCGGAGAGCGATTGGGCCATGCGCGCCATGGTGGCCGGCCACGGCGAGGACTGAGCGCGAGCCGCGTCCTTTCATTCTCGGCCTGACAGGCCGGCGTCCGTCCGATCCTCCTTCGTCCCTTCCCTCGCGTTTCGAGACGATCCCCATGCGTGCCGTCGGCCGGATCTTCGCCACCCTCCTCGGCTTCATGGCGGCGGTGACCGTCGCCGCCGGCTTCTTCATGGCCGCCAAGGTGGGGATCGAGCCCACCACGGCGGAGACGGCCGGCTGGTTCTGGGGCCAGTTCTTCGTCTACGGCGGCCTCACCGCCGCCGTCGTCGGCTCCCTCGCCTTCGTGCCCTTCGTGGTCTACGCCCTCCTCACCGAGATGCTGGGCCTCCGCTCAGTGGTGATCCACGCCGGCGCCTGGGGCCTCTTCGCCTTCGCCTGCAGCCTTGCCTTCGACGGCTTCCAGCGCGGCGACACCACGCTCCACGCCGACCGGGCGGTGATGCTGGCGACCGGCTTCGTGGCCGGGCTCGCCTACTGGCTGGTGGCCGGCCGCGGCGCCGGCCTGACCGACGCGATCGTGCCGGCCGACCGCCTGCCGCCGCCCTCTCGCGACACGACGGCCTGAGGACGGGCAGTCGGGCTTCGGGCTTCGGGCTTCGGGAGGGCCGCGGCGCTCGAGGGATCGAGCGGGTCCGTACCGACGCGCGTGCGGTCCCGCGCGGGATCGCCGCCGGGGGTTTGGCCTTTGCGATGTCTCGCCCCCGATGGGGGACCGTGGGCGCGGCCAAGCCGCGTTGCATTGGTAGAGTAGGTGCGGCTCGGCCGCGCCCACGGGCGGGTCTTCCGGTCATCCGCGCGCGGTTACAAGCCGCTACGCGTTACAGGCAGGCGTTCCTCGGCCCCGGCACGGGTCGCCCCGCCCGCACGCGGACCGCATGTCGCCGGCCGTTGCCAGCACGACACGTCAATCCACGCGATGCCTACCGAACCGTTTGTCGTCCCGGTCCTAGTGCCGGGCATCCGCCGTGCCAACCGCCCGAGTGCGACGCCAGGACATCGCCCGCGGGCCCGCATCCCCACCCGCGCGCGGTGCTGGTTCCTGGCACGCCCCCGCGGTGGGGATGAGGGGGAGTATAGGGGAGGTGGGAGGAAGGGGGATAAGTGGGGTGAGGCAGTAGGGAGTAGGCAGTAGGCAGTCGGGAGGTGGCGCCCGGTGGGGGCCAGGCGCACCATCCCTCCCCCACATCCTCCCCCGATCGTCATGGTCCGCGCAGGCGGACCACCCACGCTTTCTCATAGCGCGCGCCGATAAGCGTTTCCGATCAGCGCGTTACCCACCCCGCCCCAAAGCGTGGGTGGTCCGCCTGCGCGGACCATGACGATGGAGGTGGGGGTGGACGAGGGGCGCGCACCCTCTCGACCCTCATCGCCATTTCTGCCAACCTTCCGCCATGGAGAAAGGCGGCTGGGTGTACATCGTGACCAATCGTCCCGACGGTGTCCTCTACACCGGCGTCACCGCCGACCTCCCCCGCCGCATCGGCGAACACCGCCACGGCCTGGTGCCGGGCTTCGCCCGCAAGTACGGCTGCACCCGCCTCGTCTGGTACGAACACCACGCCGACATCCGCGACGCGATCTATCGGGAGAAGCTCATCAAGACGTGGAACCGCGCATGGAAGGTGCGGATGATCCGGGAGGCGAACTGGGGCTGGGAGGACTTGTGGGGGCGGTTGGTGGGGGAGGAATGAGCGGGCTGAGTTGTGCCGGTGGGGTGATCGGGATGAGAGGGGAGCGTTGGAGCGTGAAAAATGGCGCCCCACAGCGCCCCTTCCCCCGCGCTCGTCATGGTCCGCGAAGGCGGACCAACCACGCGCGCCCGATCGTCATGGTCCGCGGAGGGGGACCAGCCACACGCGCCCGATCGTCATGGTCCGCGGAGGAGGACCAGCCACACGCGCCGGCCGTCATGGTCCGCGAAGGCGGACCAACCACGCATTCGCGCGCGGAAAGGAAGCGCTCTGCCGCGCGCGTCCCGCGCCGTCGTCGCCCGCCAAAAGCGTGGGTGGTCCGCCTTCGCGGACCATGACGATCGCGGTGCGTGTGGCTCGGCGGCGAAGACCGTCGGAGCTGGTGCCGGGCTTCGCCCGCAAACGCGGCTGCACCCGCCTCGTCTGGTACGAACACCACGCCGACATCCGCGACGCCATGCACCGGGAGAAGCGCATCAAGACGTGGAACCGCGCCTGGAAGGTGCGGAATGGGACTGGGAGGACTTGTAGGGGCGGTTGGTGAGGGAGGAATGAGCGGGAGAGCAAGAAGGGGATGAGGCGGTAGCCGCGATAGTGCACCGCGCACGCCCCCGATCGTCATGGTCCGCGAAGGCGGACCATCCACGCATTTTCATAGGGCGCTCAGAACGGATGCATTATGCAGCGCGCGTCACGCGCCGCGTCGCCCGCCAAAAGCATGGGTGGTCCGCCTTCGCGGACCATGACGATGGCGGCGAACTGTACCCGCAAAGGCCCGCCTCCAGACTAGCGCTCCCTGAGAAATGCGATTGTCCCGTTGAGCATTGCCGCACAATAGTAATTCGTGTGTAGCGTCTCCTGCTCAGATCCGCTTCCCCGCAGTCTTGAGACGTGACTTGCTGTACTATGGCTCGATCCACTGCATTTGGAGTTTTTCCAATAATTTAGAATCGAAAAACAACCACCAACCTCACCGCCCCCTCCTCCCCTTCTTCCCTGCCACCGTCCCCGCTGCCGTGCTCGGGCTCGGCCGCTTCGGCCTTTCCCCGCCCACCGGCACCTCCGTCCGCCCCACCGTCATCTCGTCGAGGTTGTTCTTGCGCACCCGGCTCGGCGGCAGGTTCCCCGCGTTCCCGTACTTCCGCGCCCCGCCGAACGACCCGCCCGCATTATCCACGTCCGTCTGGCGGGCCAGGGGGTCGTCGCTGACGGCGAGTTCGGCGGCTTGGAGGCGTTTGAGTTCGTCGCGGAGGCGCGCGGCGGTTTCGAATTCGAGGTTGGCGGCGGCTTCGCGCATGCGCTTTTCCAGGTCCGCCATGTGGGCCTTGAGGTTGTGGCCGACGAGGGTGCCCTCCTCGGCGAAGCCGGCGTCCACGGTGACGTGGTCCTGCTCGTAGACCGACTGGAGGATGTCGCCGATCTGGCGCTTGACGCTCTCCGGCGTGATGCCGTGGGCGGCGTTGTAGGCGAGCTGCTTCTCGCGGCGCCGGCCGGTCTCGGCGATGGCGGCCTCCATGGAGCCGGTCATCTGGTCGGCGTAGAGGATCACCCGGCCGTCCACGTTGCGGGCGGCGCGGCCGATGGTCTGGATGAGGGAGCGCTCCGAACGCAGGAACCCCTCCTTGTCGGCGTCCAGGATGGCGACGAGGGCGCACTCCGGGATGTCGAGGCCCTCGCGGAGGAGGTTGATGCCGACGAGCACGTCGAAGGCGCCGAGGCGGAGGTCGCGCAGGATCTCGATGCGCTCCAGGGTGTCGATGTCCGAGTGCATGTAGCGCACCCGGATGCCGTGCTCGTGGAGATACTCGGTGAGGTCCTCCGCCATGCGCTTGGTGAGCACGGTGACGAGGGTGCGGTAGCCGGCCTGGGCGGTCTGGCGGACCTCGCCGAGAAGATCGTCCACCTGGGTCTTGGCGGGGCGGATCTCCACCGGCGGATCGACGAGGCCGGTGGGGCGGATCACCTGCTCGGCGAAGGTGCCGCCGGACTGCTCCAGCTCCCACGCCGCCGGGGTGGCGGAGACCGCGATGGTCTGCGGGCGCATGGCGTCCCACTCCTCGAAGCGGAGCGGCCGGTTGTCCATGCAGGACGGCAGGCGGAAGCCGTATTCGGCCAGCGTCGCCTTGCGGCGGAAGTCGCCCCGGTACATGGCGCCGATCTGGGACACGGTGATGTGGCTCTCGTCCAGGAAGACGAGGGCGTTGTCGGGCAGGTATTCGAACAGGGTCGGCGGCGGCTCGCCCGGGTTGCGGCCGGTGAGATAGCGCGAATAGTTCTCGATGCCCGCGCAGGCGCCGGTGGCCTCCATCATCTCCAGGTCGAACACCGTGCGCTGCTCCAGGCGCTGGGCCTCCAGCAGGCGGCCGTGGGCGTGCAGCTCGTCCAGCCGGTGCTTCAGCTCCGCCTTGATCGACTTCATGGCCTGGGCGAGCGTCGGCTTCGGCGTGACATAGTGGGAGTTGGCGTAGACCTTGACGAACTTCAGGTCCGCCGTCTTCTGGCCGGTCAGCGGATCGAACTCGGTGATGCCCTCGATCTCCTCGCCGAACAGGGAGACGCGCCAGGCGCGGTCCTCCAAGTGGGCCGGGAAGATCTCGACCGTGTCGCCACGCACCCGGAAGGTGCCGCGCACAAAGCCGATGTCCTGGCGCTTGTACTGGAGGGCGACCAGGTCGGCGAGGAGCTGGCGCTGGTCGATGCGCTCGCCGAGCTCCAGGCTGAAGGTCATCGCCGTGTAGGTCTCCACCGACCCGATACCGTAGATGCACGAGACAGAGGCCACGATGATGACGTCGTCGCGCTCCAGGAGCGACCGGGTAGCGGCGTGGCGCATCCGGTCGATCTGCTCGTTGATCGACGACTCCTTCTCGATATAGGTGTCCGTGCGCGGAACGTAGGCCTCCGGCTGGTAGTAGTCGTAGTAGGAGACGAAGTATTCCACCGCGTTGTCGGGGAAGAAGCTCTTGAACTCGCCGTAGAGCTGGGCGGCCAGCGTCTTGTTCGGCGCGAGGATGAGCGCCGGGCGGTTGGTGGCCTCGATGACCTTGGCCATGGTGAAGGTCTTGCCGGAGCCGGTGACGCCGAGCAGCACCTGGGTGCGCTCGTCCTGGCTGATGCCGTCGACCAGTTCGGCGATGGCGGTGGGCTGATCGCCCTTGGGCGAGTACGCCGACTTCACTTCAAAACGGATGCCGCCTTCGGACTTCTGCGGCCGCTCCGGGCGGTGCGGCGTCCACATCTTGCCGTCGCGGAAGAGATCGCGGCCGCCCTGGATCAGCTCCTCCAGGGCCTTGACGGTGGCGGTGACGCCGCCGGGCGGCAGGGCCGCCGCGTCCTCCAGGCTGATCGACATGCCGGCGACCGGGTTGAGGCCGCCCTTGGCGCGCGTCTTCGGGTCCGTGGAGGCGCCCATGGACGTGCCGCGCGCCGAGCGGGCGGGCTTGGCCGGCTTGTCGGGGGTGGGCTTGTCGGTGGGGGACTTGGCCTTGCGGGCGGGTGCGGAGCGGGCGGGCGCGGGGCGCGCCACGGGGGTGACGGCCGGGTCCATGCCGACCAGATCGGCGCCGGCCACGTCCGTCAGCCAGTCGGCGACGGACGACGGCGCGGCGAGCGGCGCGCCCTCGAAGGCCGCCTGCGGCGCCTCGCCGAAGCCGGGCGCCGGGATGTCGCCGGCGGAGACGCCGGGAACGGACGGATCGGCCGCGGCGTCGGCCGGGCGCGCGGAGGAGGATTTGCGGGGAGCCATGGCGCCTAGATTGCCCCTCCCCGCCGCAAAGGCAAGAGCCGGAGCCGCCGACAGGCCGGTGCGTGCTGACAGGGCCTGTCAGCAAACCGCCGCCCGGCGGGGGTCCGGGCGGCGGGGTTCGGGTCGACTGGGGTCAGGTCGGCGGTCAGTCGCAGTTCTGGCCGATCGGGCACGGCGGACCGCGGTCGTTGTCGAAGCCGCGGCGGGTGCCCTCGTCCTCGCGGGGACGATCCCTGTCGCGGTCCCGGTCCCGATCGCGATCGCGGTCCCGATCCCGATCCCGGTCGCGGCGGGCTTCCTCGCGTTCCCGCTCGCGCTGGGCGCGTTCCCGCTCGCGTTCGCGCTCCCGCTCGGCCCGCTCGCGGTCGCGATCCCGGTCGCGGTCCCGATCGCGCCAGTCGCGGTCGCGGTCCCGGTCACGGTCGCGCCAGTCGCGGTCGCGGCTCCAGTCCCGGTCGCGGAAGTCGCGGTCGCGATAGCGGTAGAAGTCGCGGTCGCGGTAGTGGCGGTCCCAATAGCCGAAGCCGAAGGTCACCACCGGCGGCCGATAGGCGCGCGGCTGCGGCACATAGACGTTGCGGTCGTCGTAGAAGCGGTCGATGTAGCGCGACGACATCCAGCCGCGCTCGTAGCCGACGGAGATGTCGCACCAGGAATAGCCGCGCAGGCAGCCGTGGATCTCCACCTCCGTGCCGCGGCGGACGACGCCGAGGCGCGGATAGTTGGTGCCCGGACCGGCGCGCAGGTTGACGTCGCCGGTGGTGATGCCCGGCGCCGCCGAGGCTACCGCCGGGGCGGCGAGAAGGCCGAGGCCCACCAGCGCCGCGAACAGATAGGACTTCATGTCATGCACCTCCCAGAGGTCGGTCGGTTATGCGCCGCCGTGATGATCCGGTCCAACGCTTTGCGATGGTGGGGAGTTCACCACGCCGGCCCTGTCCACCCCCTGAACCCGGCGTTCATCCGCCGTTCATCGGCCGGGAGGGTCACCGAAGGGTGAAGGCGCCGGCCAAACGCCGCTCCTCGAAGGCGGTGACGAGCACGCGGACCTCCACGGTCCAGCGGCCGGCGACGGGCAGCACCAGATCCGGCACCCGCCAGCGGTCGCCGTCGCGGACGGCGGGGCGACGGATGGCCGCGATGCCGGCCTCCGGCTGGGCGAGGAGCACGGCGACTTCCAGGGGCGGCGCGCCGTCGGGTGTGGGCGGGAGGACGAGCGCGAGGGCGACGGGTCCGGCGCGTCCGGGGGCGACGGCGACGGTGGCGGCGGCGGCTTCGGTGGCGGGGAGCGTGGGGTCGGCCAGCGTGGCGGTCACGGGCGCGGCGGCGAGGGCTCGGGGCGGCGGCGTGAAGCGCCAGCCGGAGAGGACGGCGAGCACCAGGACCGCGAGGGCGATCTCCACGGCCACCAGCCGGCGCAGGCCGACGCGCGCGGCCGGATCGCGACCGGCGGCGTCGGCGAAGCGCCAGCGGTTCACGGCGGCAAGGCCGAGGAGGCCGGCGACGACGGCGAGTTTGACGAGGAGCACCTGGCCGTAGGCGGTGCCGACCAGCGCCTCGGCGGTGACGGCGCCCTGCAGGACGGCGAGCGTGACGCCCGCGGTGGCGAGGGCGCCGACGCCGGCCGGTCCCGCCACGGCGAAGGCGGCGAGCAGCCGTCGGCCGGCGGGTGCGGCGGCGTCACCGAGGGACCGGTGCAGCGCCGGCAGGGCGCCGAGCCAGAGGGCGGCGAGGCCCGCGTGGGCGGCTACCGTGCCGCGCGCGAGCCAGCGGGGCTCCGCCGTCGCCGCATGGCCGCTCGCCGCGAAGGCGGCGGCTGTCGCCGCGAGCGCCGCAACGGCGAGCGGGCGGCGCACGGGCGACGGCGCGGCGAGCGCCAGGAGCGCGCCGGCGGCGGCGAGGAGCGCCAGGATCGCGGCCGGGAGGGCGCTGGTGGCGGCGCCGGCGGCCCAGGTTCGGGCCATCGCGGGGCCGACCAGCGCGGCGAGCGGGAGGCCGAGCGCGTCCGCCCCGGTGAGCCCGACGGCGGCGACGGCGGCCATCGCGCCGAGCGACGGCAGGCGGCGGACCATCAGGCCCGCGGGCGGCGCGGCCGGATCGGCCAGCACGGCGACCACGGCGCCGCCGACGCCGATGAGGAGCCCGGCCGCGAGGGCGAAGCGGGCGAGCCAGGCGGCAGCGGCGCGGGCCGGGTCGTCGGTCACCGCCGCCACGGGGGGAGCGGCGGCGGCATCGACCGGGCCGACCGTGAACACCAGGGTGCTGGCGACCGGGTGCCCGTCTTCCGACACCACCCGCACGGTGAGGGCGAAGCCGCCGGCCGGCAGCGCAGGCAGCGGCACGGTGACGAGCGGACCGTCGGTGCGGGCGGCGAGATCGACAGTTGCGCCGTCCGGGCCGACGAGGCCGACGGCCGCCACGGACACCGGCTCGTTGAAACGGAACGTCGCCGCGGCGGGCGCGGCGGCGAGGGCGGCGCCGTCGGCGGGGGTCGTCTCCAGGAGGGCGGCGTGGGCCAGGGCACGGTCGTCGCCGCAAGCGAGGCAGACGAGCAGGAGCGCGAGCCGGAGGAGGATCCGCAGGGAGGGCCGCGGCGGCGGCGGGAGGGTCATGGTCGAGCAGGCCTCGCGGCAAAGGGGCGATCGAGCCGAGACAAACAGGAAGGACGCGTCCTTGCGGCCCTTCGGGCGGCCTTGCCTGAAGGGGAAGGGTCGGGACAGCCTGTCGGCGGTCGTCCGAGGCCGATCAGGGACCGGTCGGGGGACGGACCGCGTCGTGCGTCTCGGCGCGGCGCGGTCCGTCGGAGGCGCACCCGGGCGGCGCGACGGTCGCCCGGGTGCGCGGCCGGTCAGTGACCCGCCTTGGCCGGGGCGATGCGGATACCGGGCGCCGGGTAGTCGAGGTCGGAGTCCTTCTGGCCTTCGGCCGGCACCTGGATCCAGCGCTCCGCCCCGTTGGCGCACTCCTGCACCACCGGCACGTAGAGCATGCTGTCGGCGGCGAGATCCTTGCCGAGGCTGCCGCGGAAGACGAACTCGTCGTAGTGGGCGTCGGCCAGTTCGCCGGTCCAGACGATCTCGCGCACGCCCTCGGTGACGGTGGTGCCGTGGTTCTCGAACGGCTTGGCGTAGGCGCCGGTGACGGTCTCCAGGGTCCAGCCGGCCTTCGGCATGGGCTTCACGTTGTAGACGCCGTCCGGGATGGAGACCCGGACCTTGAGGGTGGCCTGACCGTCGCAGCCGTGCGGTACGCGGAGGACGGCCTTGTAGGTGGAACCGGCGGCGGCCTCCTTCACCTCGAAGGTGGCGTGGGCGCTGGCGCCGGAGACGCCGGCAAGGACGAGGAAGGAAGCGGAGAGAAGAAGCGTGCGCATGAGCGAAGTGCCTTCGTGACGCGGGCGACGGTCCGGCCCCACGGGGTCGCGGACGCCCGCCGGCCAAGGGGCGCGGCCGGGCGATCCCCGTCGCGGAAAAGGTTGGAAAAGCGGAAGAAGCGCGGCGTGGTGGCCGCGGCGTCAGGCGAAGGCAGGCGGCGCGCGCGACGACGGCCTGGACCAGCGGGGCGGCGGCCCGAGCGGGGCCGGGGCGAGCGCGAAGAAGACCGCAAGGCCGGCACCCTCCGCGGTGACCGGGAGCGCGAGGCGGTCCGGCGGCGGCAGGGCGGCGACGCCGGCGATCTGGCAGGCGAGGCAGCAGAGCCGATGGTCGGCGGGGGCTTCGTGGTCGGGACCGGGACCGCCGAGGCTGAGAGCCGGGTTGGCGGCCGGATCGGCGAGGCAGAGGATGTGGGCGTCGGCGGCGGCGTGCGGACCCGTGCCCGGCGGCGCCAGGGCGAGCGCCGCCGCCTGGAGCCAAAGGGCCCAGACCAGCACCACCGTCGTCCACAGGCGCAATGCCGCCCGCAGGGCGTCCCGCATGAAAGGGCTCCCGTCGCCGTACGGGCTGTTGCTTACCAGTCGGATCGATCGGCGGGAAGTCCCTCCTCGGCCACACCCGCCGGTCCCGATGGATCGGGACCGTGCGAGCCGGTATCAGGCCGCCAGCGGGTAGGCCTCCTCGATCAGGTAGGGGCCGCCGCCGACCGACGCGCGGGAGGAGTAGAGCACGAAGCGGTCCACGTCGAAGCGCGGCACGCGGAAGTCGCCGTGGGCGGCGAGCCACAGGGCGACGTCCGCCGAAGTGGTGCCGCGCAGGCGGGCGATGGTGACGTGCGGCACATAGCGCCGGCCCTCCGCCGGCAGGCCGATGCGCTGCAGGATGCGCTCGTGCTCGGCCTGCAGGTCGACGAGGGCGGGTGTCGGCTCCACCCGGGCGATCAGCGAATGGGGCGCGCGGCCGGAGGAGAAGCAGTCGAGCCCCGACAGGGTGAGCCCGAAGGGCGGCCGATAGACCCGGTCGAGGGCGTCCGCCACCTCGTCGGCCATGCGGCCGTCGATGTCGCCGATGAAGCGGAGGGTCAGATGATAGTTCTCCGGGTCGATCCAGCGCGCGCCGGGCAGGCCGCCCTTGAGAAGGGAGAGGTGCGTCTTCACGGCGGCGGGGATTTCGAGGGCGGTGAAGAGCCGTGTCATGGGCGACCTCCGGATAGGCGATGGACCGTCGGCAACGGCGGATCCGGACACGGGCGCCCATGCGCCCCACGCCAGAAACCCCGCGCCCGACCACAACGCGAACGGCGGATGCCGGAACCCCGGACCGGACCGCGCGTCGGCCGGCCGACGCGAAACCCGGCTGGAGCCGCGGCCCCGGGCGGCTTCCGGCGGACGGGGCGATTCCGTCCGGCTCGAAAGCGCTCTAGAGTGTGGGGACAAGCGGCGCTGCGATGCAAGAGGCTGGACCGTCCCGCCGGCGACAGAGACCGCGACGGGAGGCGGCGCCATGGCGCGAGAGAAGAAGCCGGATCCGGACGCGGCGCGCGCCGCGGCGGCACGACGCGAGATGGAACGCATCACGGCCCAGTCCGGTGCCTTCGACCGGCCCATCCTGGAGCGCACGCGCGACCGGCTGGGCGACCACTTCGGGGCCGCCGACACGGAGGATCCGGTGGAGCGGCGCGCCGCGCGGATCGGTCGCGCCCTGTCGCTTTTGGCGACGGTGGGTCTTCTGGCGTGGCTGGTGGTGACATATCTCTAAGAAAATATCCGCCATCACCGGGAGGAAACCACAGGACCATGGCCCGACTGGACGACAGCTCGCATCGGATCGCCCGCTGGCAGGACGCCGCGGCGCCGGACCTGGACGATTTCGTGGCCCTCGGCGAACGGGCCCTGGCGGACCTGCCGGAGACCTTCCGCGCCCTTTGCGGCGACGTGGAGATCCGGGTCGACGACTTCCCGGACGAGGAGGCGCTGAAGGAACTGGGCCTTGAGAGCCCGTTCGATCTCCTCGGCCTGTTCCAGGGCGTCGGGATCGCCCACGACGCCGCCGTCGGCCACACCGGCCGCCTGCCCAACCGGGTCTGGCTCTACCGCCGGCCGATCCTGGACTATTGGGCCGAGCACGAGGAGACCCTCGGCGCGGTGGTCACCCACGTGCTGGTGCACGAGATCGGCCACCACTTCGGCCTCTCGGACGACGACATCGACGCCCTGGAGGCGACGACCGCCTGAGCGGGGCTGGTGCGCGTCGGCGCGGCATGACAGCGGGCGGCGAAAATGCTAGGAGGCGCGCGTCGGATCCGGGCGGTGGCGCCCGGCCGGCGGCTCTTCGGACGGACGGCAGGCCATGACCCTTCAGCGCATCTTCATCGACGGCGAAGCCGGCACCACCGGGCTGCAGATCCGCGAGCGCCTGGCGGGCCGCTCGGACGTGACGCTGGTCTCCATCGCGCCGGAGAAGCGCAAGGACGCCGACGAGCGCCGCCGCCTGCTGAACGCCGCCGACGTGGCCATCCTCTGCCTGCCGGACGACGCGGCGCGGGAGGCGGTGGCGCTGATCGAGAACCCGCAGACGCGGGTGATCGACGCCTCCTCGGCCTACCGGGTCGCCGACGGCTGGACCTACGGCTTCGCCGAGATGGCGCCCGGCCAGGCGGCGGCGATCGCGGCGGCGACGCGCGTCTCCAACCCGGGCTGCTACCCGCAGGGCCTGATCGCCACCGTGCGCCCGCTGGTGGACGCCGGCCTGTTGCCGGCCGACACGCCGATCACCCTCAATGCCCTTTCCGGCTATTCGGGCGGCGGCAAGGCGATGATCGCCGACTACGAGAAGGCCGAGGATCCGGCCCCCTACCTGCCCTACGGCCTCACCTTCCGGCACAAGCACCTGCCTGAGATGAAGCGCTACGCCGGGCTTGCCCACGACCCGCTGTTCCAGCCGGCGGTGGGCGCCTTCGCCCAGGGCATGCTGACCTTCGTGCCGCTGCAGCTCTGGTCCATCCCCGGCACGCCGGGCGTGAAGGCGATCCACGACGTGCTGACCGCGCGCTACGACGGCGAGGCTTTCGTGTCGGTGGCGCCGCTGGAGACGGTGGACCGGCTGCCGATGCTGGACCCGCGGCTCTTCAACGACACCAACCGCATGCGTCTGCACGTGTTCGGCAACGACGACCGGCGCCAGGCGCTGCTCATTGCCGTCTACGACAACCTCGGCAAGGGCGCGTCCGGGGCGGCGGTGCAGAACCTCAACCTGATGCTTGGCCGCGATGCCACCATGGGGCTGGTGCAGGCGGCCTGACGGCGCGCCTGCCACCGTTTTCGCCTTGACCGAGACCGGGCGGCTTCCCTAGAGACAGGGACACACACGGGCCGCCCGACGGGGCGCGCCCGGCCATGCGCTCGAGGGATGCCATGCAGAAGTTCACCGTGCTCACCGGCGTCGCGGCCCCGCTGCCGATCGTCAATGTCGACACCGACATGATCATCCCCAAGCAGTACCTGAAGACCATCAAGCGCACGGGCCTCGGCACCGGCCTCTTCTCGGAGATGCGCTACAACGAGGACGGCAGCGAGAACCCGGACTTCGTGCTGAACAAGCCGGCCTACCGCAACGCCCAGATCCTGGTGGCGGGCGACAATTTCGGCTGCGGCTCCTCGCGCGAGCACGCCCCGTGGGCGCTGCTCGACTTCGGCATCCGCTGCGTGATCTCCACGTCCTTCGCGGACATCTTCTACAACAACACCTTCAAGAACGGCATCCTGCCGATCGTCGTCACGCCGGAGCAGCAGAAGCTGCTGATGGAGGACGCCGAGCGCGGCGCCAATGCGACACTGACGGTGGACCTCGCCGCGCAGACCATCACCGGGCCGGACGGCGGTACCATCCACTTCGAGATCGACCCGTTCAAGAAGCACTGCCTGCTGAACGGCCTCGACGACATCGGCCTGACCATGGAGAAGGCGCCGGCGATCGCGACCTTCGAGGACAAGCTGGCCGTGGACCGCCCCTGGGCCTGAACCGCCTGGCTTTGCCTTTCCGCCGATCCGGCGCCGGGACGATTCCGGCGCCGTTTTCACATCCGCCCGACGCCATCAGGGACCTGCCCATGACCCGCCGCCTCATCTCCACCGGATCGCCGTTCGAGGCGATCGCCGGCTATTCTCGCGCCGTGATCGACGGCGACTGGGCCTTCGTCTCCGGCACCACCGGCTACGACTACGCCGCCATGGCCATGCCGGAGAGCGTGGAGGACCAGACCCGCAACGCCATGGAGACCATCGCCAAGGCGCTGAAGGAGGGCGGGTTCGAGCTCGCCGACGTGGTCAGGGCCACCTACTACATCACCGACGCCGCCATGATGGACGTGGTCTTCCCCATCGTCGGCAGCTACTTCCGCGACATCCGCCCGGCCGCCGCGATGGTGGTCTGCCAGCTCGTGAAGCCGGAGATGAAGGTGGAGATCGAGGTGACCGCCAAGAAGCGGAGCGCCTGAGACGGAGAAGCGGAGCGCCTGAGACGGAGAAGCGGAGCGCCTGAGACGGAGAAGCGGAGCGCCTGAGACGGAGAAGCGGAGCGCCTGAGACGGAGAAGACGAGCGCCTGAGACGGAGAAGCGGAGCGCCTGAGACGGAGAAGCGGAGCGCCTGAGACGGAGAAGCGGAGCGCCTGAGACGGAGAAGCGGAGCGCCTGAGACGGAGAAGACGAGCGCCTGAGACGGAGAAGCGGAGCGCCTGAGACGGAGAAGCGGAGCGCCTGAGACGGAGAAGCGGAGCGCCTGAGACGGAGAAGCGGAGCGCCTGAGACGGAGAAGACGAGCGCCTGAGACGGAGAAGCGGAGCGCCTGAGACGGAGAAGCGGAGCGCCTGAGACGGAGAAGACGGCGTCCGCGGGGCGACGGGCGCCGGGTGCGCGCTTCGGCGAAGCGGCGCGTCCGTGCGGGCGTTGACGCACGTGTCAACCAGAATTGAGTGGCACGGACCCCGCCATGCTCCATAGTGGAAGCATGGAACGCGGGCGGCGATCGCCTTGCGGACGGCGGATACTGGACCCAGCGATGACGGTGCGCGCACACGGACGGATCACAGGCAGGCGGCTCGGACCGCTGGCCGTGGGCTGCGTGCTCGCCGCGCTGGCGATCGGCCCGGCCGCGGCGGAGCCGGTGACGGTGGTGGAGCTCTTCACCAGCCAGGGCTGCTCGTCCTGCCCGCCCGCCGACGAGACCATGGCGCGGCTTGCCGCCGACCCGAACGTGGTGGCGCTGACCTTTCCGGTGGACTACTGGGACTATCTCGGCTGGCAGGACACCTTCGCCCGGCCGGACTTCTCCAAGCGCCAGAAAGGCTATGCGAAGACCCGCGGGGACCACGCGGTCTATACGCCCCAGGCGGTGATCAACGGCACCGACGCTGTGATCGGCTCCGACGAGGCCACCGTGCGCGCCGCCATCGCGTCCGTGAAGGCCGAGGGACGGATCCCGGACGTGGCCATCCGCGCCCGGGTGGAGGGCGACAAGGTGGTGGTGGAGGTGCCGGCGGGTATTCCGCCGGAGGGCGAGCGCTCGGCGCTCTGGATCGCCGCCTACCGCAAGCCCACCACGGTGACCATCGAAAAGGGCGAGAATACCGGCCGCACCCTCACCTACACCAACGTGGTGGAGCGCTGGCAGGTGCTGGGCATCTGGGACGGCACCGCCATGACGGTGGAACTGCCGCTGGCCGACATCGTCCAGGACGAGACCGCCGGCTGCGCGGTGATCCTGCAGACGAAGAAGAAGCACGCCCCGAGCCGCATCATCGGCGCGGCGAAGATCGATCTGTCGATGAACTGAGGGGTTGGGTCGCGGCTTTGGCCGGCGGCCCCACTCCGGACGCTTGGCGTCCGACCCTCCCCGCAAGGGGGAGGGTGGTGCCGTCGGCCCTTACCCGAACGCTGCGCGTCCGACCCTCCCCGCAAGGGGGAGGGTGAAGGCGCGTGGGGCTGGCGTCAGGCGAAGGCCTTTTCCATGAGGGTGGCGACGGCGGCGGCGAAGGCGGCGGGGTTGTCGGGGGCTTCGCCGTCGAGGATGCGGGCCTGGCCGAGAAGAAGCGGCGCGGCGTCGGTGACCGCCGACGGGTCGGCGGCGGCCTTGCCGGCGAGGGCCTTGATGAGGCCGTGGCGCGGGTTGATCTCCAACACCGGTGCCGTCAGGGCATCCCGACCCTCGTGGCGGGCCATCAGCTTCTCCGTCATCTTGTCGAGGCCGAAGTCGCTGGCGACGAGGCAGACCGGGCTGGAGGCGAGGCGCGCCGACGTGCGCACGTCGGCGACGGCATCGCCGAGCGCGGTCTTCAGGGCGCCAATGAGGGCCGCCACGTCGCCGGCATCCGCCGCCTCGCCGGCGGCCGGATCGGTGAGCGGGATGGCGTCGAGGTCGGCGGCGCCTTGCGTGACCGACTTGAAGGGCTTGCCGTCGAAGCCGAGGGCGGTGCGCACCCAGAAGGCGTCGACCGGATCGGTGAGGAGCAGCACCTCGATGCCGCGGGCCCGGTAGCCCTCAAGATGCGGCGAGGCGAGCACCTGCTCGGGGTTCTCGCCGAGGGCGTAGTAGAGCGCCGTCTGGTTTTCCTTGAAGTCCTTCACAACGTCGGCGAGCGAGCGCCAGGCCTCGCCGGAGGTGGTGGTGCGGAAGCGGGCGATCTTGAAGAGGTCGTCGCGCCGGTCGGCCGCCTCGTAGAGGCCCTCCTTGATGACCGGGCCGAACGCGCCCCAGACCGTCTCGAACGTGGCCACGTCGGCTTCGGCGAGCTTGGCGAGCTCGGACAGCACCCGGCCGGTGACGCCCTTGCCGATCGCCTCCAGCACCGGGTTCTTCTGCAGCATCTCGCGCGAGAGGTTGAGCGGCAGGTCTTCGGAGTCGATGACGCCGCGCACGAAGCGCAGCCAGCCCGGCAGGATCTCCGCCTCGTCGGTGATGAAGACGCGGCGGACGTAGAGTTTCACCCGGCCCTTGCGGGACGGATCGAACAGGTCGAACGGCTTCTGCGACGGCACGAAGAGGAGCACCGCATACTCGTGCCGGCCCTCCGCCCGGTAGTGGAGCGTCAGCGCCGGCTCGTCGAACATGCCGCCCACGTGGCCGTAGAACTCCCGGTACTCCTCCGGCGTGACAGAGGCCTTGGGCTTGACCCAGAGCGCGGAGCCATCGGCGAGGTCGCGGGTCTCGTCCTTGCCGGCCTCGCGGAAGCGGATCGGCACCGGCACGTGGGCCGAATAGGCGCGCACGATGCGCTCCACCGTGTAGGGCTCCGCGTAGGTCTTCGCCTCGTCGTTGAGGAAGAGCTCCACCCGGGTGCCGCGCACCGGCGCTTCCTCGAGCGGCACCGGGGCGAGCTCGAAGGTGCCCTTGCCGTCGCTCTCCCAGGCGAAGGCTGAGTCGGTGCCGGCCTTGCGGGAGACCACGCGCACCCGGTCGGCCACCATGAAGGCGGAGTAGAAGCCGACGCCGAACTGGCCGATCAGCTGGTTGCCCTCCTTGGCGTCCTTCAGGCTGTCCAGGAAGGCGCGGGTGCCGGAGCGCGCGATGGTGCCGAGATTGTCCTTGAGCTCGTCGTGGCTCATGCCGATTCCGTTGTCGGCGACCACGAGGCGGCCGCCCTCGGCGTCGCCCTCGATGGTGATGGCGAGCGGGGCGTCGTCGCCGGCCAGAAGCCCGGTGTCGGCGATCGACAGGTAGCGCAGCTTCTCGCAGGCGTCGGCGGCGTTGGAGACCAGCTCGCGCAGGAAGATGTCCTTGTCCGAATAGACCGCGTGGACCATCAGGTGCAGGAGGCGCGAGACCTCCGCCTCGAAGCTGTGGCGTTCCGCGCCCGGCGTGTCGCTGAGGGTGGTGGTCATGGCGATGCGTTGTCTCCCCTGGCAGCCCCTAGAGCATTCTCCGATCAAGTTGCATGACTTGATCGATGAGAGAGTGCTCCAGTTCATTGAAACTGGAGCGATTTCTTATCGAGCTGACGATTCCGTCAGGTCGGAAAGCGCTCTAGTCGGGCGCTGTTGACTGGAGGGCGGCCCGAGCGGCCCGCCCGGCGCGCGAGATATCGCCCCGCGCGCCGCCGGATTCAAGCGTCGGGCCCTGATGTGGATCAACGCCGCCGCGACGGCGTTCGGCCAGGATGCCGTCGACAGTGACCGGAGGCACGGCCCATGGCTTCGCGCGATCCGACCGACACCGACCCGCCCCCCGCCCCGACCCGGTCCTCGTCCTCCGGTGGCCGGCGGATCGTGGTGATCGACGGCCATCCGGATCCGGACCCGGCGCGGCTCTGCCACGCCCTCGCCGACGCCTACGCGAAGGGCGCCCGGACGGCGGGCCACGGGGTGACGGTGGTCCGGCTCGCCGACCTGGAGGTGCCTTTCCTCAGGACCCAAGCGGCGTTCGAGCACGGCTCGGTGCCGGACAGCCTGAAGCCCGCGGCCGACGCGGTGGTGGCGGCGGACCATCTGGTGCTGGTCTTCCCGCTCTGGCTCGGCACCGCGCCGGCCCTCCTGAAGGCCTTCCTGGAGCAGGTGGCACGGCCCGGCATCGCCTTCGCCTACCAGGACAAGGGCATGCCGGTGAAGCGCTTCAAGGGCAAGTCGGCGCGCCTCGTCGTCACCATGGGCATGCCGCCCTTGATCTTCCGCTGGTGGTTCGGCGCCCACGGGGTGCGCGGCATCGAGCGCAACATCCTGGCCTTCGTCGGCGTCGCGCCGATCCGCCGGACCCTCTTCGGTGTCGGCGGCGGCCGGCCGGCGGCCGAGGCACTGGTCGCGCGCCTGCGGGCGCTCGGTGCCGAGGGACGGTAGGCCGTCCTTTCTTCCCTGTTTCCTCTTGAATTGTCGGGCCTGTCTTAAGCGCCCTTTCACGCCCGGGCGCTTGCCGACGGTCGGCGCATCAGCGTGGCCGACGCTTAAGGACCTTTCGCTGACGAGTTTCAAGGACAGTTAATATTGCACTGCACGCTTACCGTAACGGCGCGCGGCGGAAACCCGGCTTGCGTTCAATTTGAATCATATTGGCCGGCCGTCGATCGATTTTTACAAAAAAAGATATTGTTGCATGGGGACCGAACGCCCGACAGACTAGTACCTAACAGAATAACGAAGTTTTTACTTTTCGATCTCGGATCGTTGCTTTTGCACGACTTCGGGAGATCATCTTGCAGGACAGCGATCAGGAGTGATCCATGGGGCAGGCGGCGCAGAGATTCGAGCTCAATCCGGACTACCTGAGCGGACTGCTATCTGAACCGGTTGTGATCGCGATCGGGCTCGACCGGGACGCCCTCGGGGACGAACTCATCCACGCCGCCACGGTGGTGTGGCTGGAAGGGGTGCGGGACGGGGCCGCCACCTTCACGGACGCGCGCGGCGTGGTCTCCACGCTTCTGGAGGCGCCGCTCTACACCGCCGCGGTGCTGGTGCAGGAGCGCGGGTCGCTCGCCGAGAAGCGCCTGTTACGCTGGCTGGACGACCGGGGCGTGACGGCGCGGGTGCCGGTGATGGAATGGTGCCTGGAGCGGCGGGCCGACGGCATCGCCCGCATCCTGAAGGAGATCACCCGGCTGGTGTCGGTGAGCGCCCGCGGCCGGGTGCAGGGCTTCCGCGAGCTGTCGGCGCTCCGCCAGATGAACGAGGACCTGCAGAACCGCTTCGCCGCTCTTGAGGGCTTTCTCGCCCGGCGCGGGCTGCAGCCGCACGACCTCGTCTTCTCCAACGATCCGGAGATCGACCCGTCCCACCCGAACCTGATGGCCGAGTTCGCCGCCGACGGCATCGCCCAGATCCTGCCGGTCGCCTCCGACGGGGTGAGCGCCATCGGCATCCATTTCGAGCGCCCGCCCCTCGACGGCGACGCCCGGCTGGTGGCCCAGCTCGTGAGCCTGGAGGACCAGCGCATCCTCGACCGCTGGGTCGTGCCGGCGGCGGACATCGCCACGGGCTGGACCGTGCTCGGCCTCACCCGGGCGCTCGCCGGCGTGCGGCGCACGCTGGAGCTCAGGCTGAAGCTGCAAGGCGACGAGCACTCCCTGCCGGGCCTATCCCTCGGCGGGCTGCAGCCGATCGAGATGTTCCGCATCCGCAACGCCGCCACCGGCGCCGCCATCCTGAAGAACAGCCTCGCGCTCCAGGTCTGGTGCGGGCTGCCCGGCGTCTCCCTGCCCGGCTGGGCGACGGTGATCCCGGCGGTGTCGCCGGACAGCCTGCGCGACGGCTTCCGCGACGAGCCGGTGGCGCCCGGCATCGTGGACCTTGCCGAACTCGCCAATCCGGACGAGGTGTCGTTCGACTTCGCCGCCGTGGTGGCGGTGCCGCACGAGCGCGGCGTGCAGGTGCATCCGCCGGCGACCGGTATGACCATCGGCCGCCTGCCGGCGGTCTGCCCGCCGCACGTGATCCGCATCTCGGCGACGGCGAGCGTGGCGAACCCGCAGGCCCGGCCGGTGGACTTCGCCATCGTGGTGGCGGCGGACGTCGGCCGCGCCAAGGCCCTCTTCGCCGGCCAGCGGCTGCCGATGCCGGGCGAGGCCTTCTCCGGCTGGATGAAGGCGGACGGCGAGGACGCCCGCCGGGTGAGCGCCTTCATGACCGACCAGATCGACGCCTGGCAGAGCATCTTCGTGGCGACGCGCATGCACGAGCCCGGGGACAACTCGTTCGCCTGGGCCCGCTTCTCCGACATCAGCCTGATGGTCAACGAATGAGCCGCCTCATGACCGACCGCTCCGCCCGCCCGGGCGTTCCTTCGCCCGCCGGCCGCCCCGCGCCGACCAACGCCTTCCGGCCCGGCGAGACGACCGCCACCGTGGCGGTGGTGATCCCCGCCTACAAGCACTCGGTGCTCCTCACCGAGGCAGTGGAGGCGGTGCTGGCCCAGGTGGCGCCGTTCGGGATCGCCACGGTGATCGTGGACGACGGCTGCCCGTTTCCGGAGACCCAGGAGATCGGCCGCACCTACGCGTTGGCCGAGCCGAGCGTGCACTATCTGCGCAAGCCGAACGGCGGCCTGTCGTCGGCGCGCAACCACGGCATCGCCTATGCGCTCCGGACCTTTCCGGACCTGGAGGCCATCTACTTCCTCGACGCAGACAACCGCATCACGCCGACCACCATCGCCTCCGTGCTCGCCTTCATGAAGTCGAAGCCGAACGTCGACTGGGTCTATCCCAACATCGACAAGGTGGGCATCGGCTGGAACGGCAACTACACGGCCGACTATTCGCGCTTGCTGCACCTGACGTTCGACAACATCTGCGAAGCCGGCAGCATGGTGTCGCGCAAGATGCTGGAATCCGGCGTGCGGTTCGACGAGACCATGCGGCAGGGGTTCGAAGACTGGGACTTCTGGCTGCAGGCGATCGACCGGGGCTTCGAGGGGGCCAACTACCCCTTCTTCGGCTTCGAGTATCGCCAGCGGGCCGAGAGCATGCTGCGCGACAGCAACCGCGCCCGGGAGAGCATCCTCGGCTACATCCACAAGAAGCACAAACGGCTGTTCAAGACCGACACGCTGCTCGCCTTCGAGCACGAGGAGACGCCGCGCTATGCCGCGGTGGGCGTCGGCACCTATCAGGTGGAGACCTTCACCGATCCGGTGCTGCCGCACGCCAAGCTCGGCCTGGAAGAGCTGGTACGCCGGTTCTGGGCGGCCAAGATCGAGCCGGAGACCTACGGGGTGCCGCCCTTCTGGGTGTGGATGAGCGCCAACCACCGGGACGCGTTGCGCCGGCTGGGGCTTCTCCACACGGTGCTGTGGCTCGGCGAGCGGGAGGCGGACCGCGCCAACTTCGTGGCGCTGCGCCTGGAGGTCTGCCCGACCGCCATCGAGGTCGCCGTGCGCAAGGTGGGCGCGGAAGGCACCCGCTTCGACCAGCCGGCGGCCTGGATGGCGACACGCGGCATCATGGGGGCCTGCGTGGACGACCCGACCGACGGCTGGGTGCGGTCGCTGCGCACCAGCCAGCCGGGGCCGACCATCACAGAGATCACCATCAAGGCGCCGTTCACGGCCGAGGAGATGCAGGGCAGCGCCCTGTCGGCCACCAACACGCTGCTGGCGACCCTCGGCGCGCTCCGCGACAGCGGCTTCCGCTCCCAGGCCGGCAAGCGCTGGATCTGGCGGTCGGCCTATCTGCCGGACCGGTCGCGCTATCATGCGCAGCTTCGCCACGCGGTGGGCTCGCGGGCGGTGATGCCGCGCGTCTCGCCGGAGGGCGGGCCGGTGCGGGTGGGCTTCCTGTTGCCGATCGCCAGCTTCGGCGGGGTGGAGAAGGTCGCCTACGCGGTCGCCCGGTGCCTGAAGGCGGCGGGGTGCGAGGTGCACCTCTACATCCTCGGAAAGCCGGTGTTCGCCCGCTCGCCGGAGGCGGAGGGCGTGTTCGCCACGGTCAACTTCCTCGCCGACGACTACCCGCTCTGGGGCGGGCCGAACACCTTCGCCGGCCACGACGTGACGCTCGCCACCGACCCGTCGTCGCGGACGGAAGACCTGATCGGCTTCCTCTCCGGGCTCGACGTGGTGATCAACAACCAGGTGGCCGTCGCCAACGCGGCGCTGGGAGCCCTTCGCCAGCAGGGCGTGAAGGTGCTCGACTATGTGCACGTGCTCGACAAGACGCCGGTCGGCCGCGACGCGGGCCACCCCTACCTGGCGCTCGCCTTCGAGCACGTCTACGACACCATCCTGACCTGCTCGCGCGACATGGGCCGCTGGCTGCACGGCATGGGCGTGCCGAGTGCAAAGCTCATGCACATCCGTAACGCCGCCAGCTACACACTGCAGCCGGAGGAGCGCGACCAGGTGCTGGCGGAGCGTCGGCGCAAGCCGAAGAGCCGGCCGCTCAACGTGCTTTTCCTCGGACGGCTCGACCCGCAGAAGGGGATCGAGCGGCTCTACGCCGCCGCCCGCGACCTGAAGCGGCGGGGCGTGCCGATCGAATGGCGGGTGGTCGGCAGCGACGTGATCTCGGCCGGCGCCGGCGGCTCGTGGAAGGAGCGCTTCCGCGACATCGGCGTGCCGGTGGTGCCGCCGATCCATTCCAGCCGCGATCTCAACCGCGCCTACGGCTGGGCCGACGTGCTGGTGCTGCCGTCGCGCTGGGAAGGCGCGCCGCTCGCCATCCTGGAGGCGCAGCGCCTCGGCTGCGTGCCGGTGGCGACGAACGTCGGGGCTGTGCACGAGTTGATCGACCACGGCGCCGACGGGCTGATGCTGGACGGCACCGACGACGGCACCATCGTGCGCTCGCTCACCGCCACGCTGACCCGGCTCGCCGGCGACCTCGGCGAGGTGGAGCGGCTCTCCGAGGCGGCGAGCCGCCGCGGCGCCTCCGCCACCTGGAAGCGCACCGCCGAGCCGCTGGTGCGCCTCCTGATGAGCTGGTTCCCGGACCGGCTCGCCGCCCCGCCGCGGGTGGAGAGCCTGCGCGGCATGCGCCTGATCCGTCGCCCGCGCGGCGAGGCGGATCCGGCGCTTGCCCCGGCGCCAAGCGCCGGCGCGGCCACGGAGCGGGCGGACGGTCCCACCATGGACCTCACCGCCAACGCCCCGGAGCGGCGAGAAGAACGGCGGGAGGAGCGGTCGACCGCCCTCGTGCCCACGCCGCCGGTCCAGGGACCGGCCGCCAAGACGGCATCATCGCCCGACCGGGTGATCGTCGCCGCCGCGTCCTGATCGTCCAGACACCAACACAGTCACCGATTTTTCAGCGTTTCCCAAGGAGTTCAATCCCATGAAGAAGCTTTTCGTGCTGAACGGCGGCGCCGCCGTCAAGCCGGGAAACAAGTCGGCCTACCTGGACTTCCAGGACCCGGTCGCGGCCTTCATGAAGGGCGGCATCAACACGGGCGACGTGCTCGTCTACGACGCCACCCTGAAGGCGCTCGCTTATGACGAGATCCGCAACGTCCAGTTCAACCATGCCAAGGACCCGGCGCTGTGGCCGGCGGACGGCAGCTATGACGCGACCATCATCCGCGGCTCCAACTACCTGACCGAGACCCTGGACCTCGGCCACGTGGTGCCGCTCCTGGAGAAGCTGAAGGGGCCGATCGTGCCGATCGGCGTCGGCGCCCAGGCGGGCAAGTACAAGAAGCTGCAGATGCCGGCCGGCAGCGTCCGCGCCTGGAAGATCATCGCCGACAAGTGCGAGACGATCGGCGTGCGCGGCTTCTACAGCGCCGAGGTGTTCAACGACATCGGCATCAAGAACGTGCGGGTGATCGGCTGCCCGAGCTTCTACCGCTCGCTCCGTCCGTCCATCACGCTCAGTAAGGTCGACCCGGCGGCGGCCCGCGTGGGCCTGACGCTGAACAAGTATCTGGCGGCCGACTACGCCTCCAACGCCACCAAGACCAACCGCATGCAGCGCGCCCTCATCGAGGCGGTGGCCAAGCGCGCATCGAGCACGCTCTACTCCCAGGGCGAGCGCGAGGAGACGCTGGCCATCTATACGACCGGCGAGGAGAAGATCGCCCACGTGCGCTCCATCCTGGCGAAGTTCGACCTCAGCGGCCACAAGGAGGCCGAGGACCTGCTCGCCAACCGCATGCGCGCCTGGTTCGACGTGGACGACTGGGCCAAGGACGCCGCCAAGACCGTGGACGTGATGGTGGGCTTCCGCCTGCACGGCAACGTCATCGCCCTCCACCAGGGCATCCCGGCGGTCTTCTTCACCTACGACACCCGCATCCGCGAGCTCGCCAACACCTTCGCGGTGCCGGCGGTGGAGATCGAGGACTACATGCCGGTGAACCTGGAGAAGATCCTGGAGAAGGCCGACTTCTCCAAGGTGGAGCACATCTACCGGCAGAACTATGCCGAATACCACCGCTTCCTGACCGAGAACCGGCTTAACCACGTGCTGGTGAAGCCCGTGGCCCAGCCGCCGGAGAAGGCGCTGTCGACGCCGAACCGGGTGGACGTGCAGCCGACCATGGACGAGGTGATCGGCTGGTTCCGCGGCGAGGTGGACAAGATGTCCGGCGAGGTGGAGGCCCTGCGCAACCGGGCCTGGTCGCTGGAGCTGGCGCTGAAGGACGCGCGCCAGCCGAAGGTGGCGTGAGCCGGAGCAAACCCGTGCGGCGGGCCCCTTCCCTCCAGGGGGGATGGACTCGCCGCGCCTGCCTGACGGCAGGGCTCGGCCTCGCGGGGATGCTCGCGGGGGCCGGGCCTTCGCGCGCCGGCACGCCGGGCGGCCTGCCGGGTGCGCTGACAACAGCGGGCGGCGCGTGGCGGCTGTCGTTCGCGGAGGACTTCTGCGACAGCGCCGGGTTCGACAGCCGCTGGATCAAGGTGACGGCGGGCGGCGACCAGCACGTGACCGACCGGCTGCCGGAGAACGTGGTGGCGGCGGCCTGCGACCTGGACCTCATGCTCGGCCACCAGGACCACCCGCGCCGGCCGTTCACCGGCGGCTATGCCAAGACGCGCCACTTCCGCCAGACCTACGGCTATTTCGAATGCGCCATGCGCATCGCGGACGAGCCGGGCGTCAACAACGCCTTCTGGCTGGTGTCCCATCCGGACAACGAGCGCGATGGCGTGATGTATGAGCTGGACATTGCAGAGGCAAAGGCGCCAGACAAGCTGAACCTTGCCGTCCACCGCTGGCGCCCCGGTCCGAAGTGGGCGGAGGGGCATCAGGTGCGCCTCGGCGTGCCGCTCGCCGACGCCGTGCACCGCTACGGGCTGCTCTGGACGCCGGAGCGGCTGACCTTCTTCTTCGACGACCGACAGGTGTGGGAGACGGACAATCCGGTCGCCCACTCGCCGGCCGAGATCCGCCTCTCCAACGCGGTCGGCGCCTTCGCGGGCGTGACCGACGGGGATGTGCGGGGCGCGGCGACGCGGTTCGACTGGGTGCGGGTGTTCCGCGCGCTCTGATCCCGTCCGACATCCGGACCCATCCGATCGCCAGAAGCCGGGCGGCCTCGCCGGCCCACGCCCCTTCGCGCCGCCCCTCCCCGGTTCAGCACGATGGCGATCCGGCCCGGCTCAGACCGCGTCGGCGAGCGGGTGCGCCGTGGCGGCGAGCGCGTCGCCGGCGCGCCTTGCGATGACGGAGCGGTAGAGCTCCAGGTGCCGGGCGGCCGCCTCCTCGAGAGGCACGGGCGGGCGGATGTTGGCCGCAAGGCGCGGCCAGAGGCCGTCCGTCGACAGGGCGCGGACGAGGGCGTCGGCAAGCGCCGCCGGATCGCGCGGGCGGACCAGGAGGCCGTCGACGCCGTCACGCACCCGCTCGGCCATGCCGCCGATGCCGCTGGCGATCACCGGCCGGCCATGGAGGAAGGCCTCTTCGATGACGAGCGGGGCGTTCTCCCACCAGATGGACGGGACCACCACCCAGTCGACTGTGGCCATCAGGCCCGGCAGGTCGGCGTTGGCGTAGGCGCCGTGGAGGCGGACGCGCGGCCCGGCGGCGGCAAGCAGCGCCTGGACCTTCGCCTGGAAGGCAGGCGGATGCTTTTCCAGGTGGCAGCCGGCGACCAGCAGTTCGGCGCCGGCCGGCCAGTCGGCATCCGGAATGCGGGCCACCGCGTCGAGGAGGACGTCGACGCCCTTGTAGGGGTTGATCTGGCCGAAAAAGCCGAAGCGCACCGGCCGCGTCGCCCCGGTGGCGACGCCCTCCCGTGCGGGCGCCGTCGGCCCGGCGCTGAGGCCGTTGGGGAGCACGCTGAACCGGTCGGCGGCAAAGCCGTGGGCGAGGAAGCGGTCGGCGAGGAAGCGGCTGGGGGCGAGCAAGTGGTCGGCGGTGCCGAGCGTGGCGCCGACCAGGGCGGCGCGAAGGGCGAAGCGGCCGGCGGGGATGGACGGAAAGCAGCCGTGGCAGGCGGCGGGCGTTGCGGTGTCGCAAAGATCCAGGCTGGCGGCCTTCACCATCTGGCCCTGCTGGTGGCAGAGGGCGACGTACTCGTGGAGGGTCACCACCAGGGCGGCGTCCGGCAGGGCACGGCGAAGCCGAGGCACCAGGTCGATGCCGAAGCCGAGGCCGTGGTGGAGGTGGACCACGTCCGGCCGGAACGCCGCGAGCACGGGGAGGAGATCGTCCTCCACCGGGTCGCGATCGGTAGCGGTGAGAAAGAGGCCGTCGAGCGGGCCGGGGTGGAAGACGACGTCGCCCGGATCGTCGGCAAGGCCGGAGAGCGCGGACCCGGCGTGCGGACCCGGTCCCGGCGCGCAGCCGACGAAGAGGCTCTCCACGCGGGGAAGGGTCCGCAGCGCCCGGGCGAGGCCATGGGAGGCGATCTCCGCGCCGCCGGGGGAGAGACGCGGATGGCCGTGCGAGAGGACGGCGACGCGAAGTGATCCGGGCATCAGGCGGCGCGCTCCGGCCGGCATTCGGTGGCGCCGGCGGTCCGCCGCGCGAGAAGACGGTCGGCAAGCCGGGCGATGCGCGGCACCGCCTCCGGCGGGTCCGCGGCGAGGAGCACCGCGTCGGGCAGCCAGAGGCCGCGAAGGCCGAGCGCCATCAGGCGACGGCCGAGATCCTCGCCGCGGGCGGCCGGCCCGGTGAACGGTCCCCGGAAGCCGCCGGCCCTGACGAAGGCCGCGCGCGGCAGCACGCAGGCCTCCGCCGACACCCGCGGGACGGCGACGCGGCCCTGCCGGCCGGCCGGTTCGGGCGGGCGGCCCGGGCGGCCGGCGCCGGCGGCGCGGAGCGTGCCGTCCGCATGGAGAAGCGTCGGCGCGACGACGCAGTCCGGCCCGCCGGCGCGGGCGGCGCGGAAGAGGCGGGCGAGCGCGTCGGCGTCCGGCACCACATGGTCGGGGAGGAGCGCGATCCAGTCGGCCTGAAGCGCCGGCACGGCGGCGTCGAGGCAGTCGAGGGCGTCGGCGGCGTCGGCGCAGAAGGCAAGCCGCACCGGGCAGCCGGCGTAGGCGGCCGCGCGGGCGATCTCCGGCTCCAGGGCGGCGAGCGGGCGGGACGGGGCCGCCACCACGACGGCCGGCCGGTCGCGGCCGGTGCCGGCGGCAAGAAGCGCCAGGCGCGCGGGAAGGTCGGCGAGATCCGGGCCGCAGCCGAGGACGATGACGGAGCGGGCGGCGGCGTCGAAGCCGAGGTCTCGGGTCGATTGCAGGCGCGGCGCGGCCGTGCCGGCAAGCGCGCGGGCGAGACCCTCAAGCGCCGGCAGCAGGTGACGTTCCACGGCGCCGGCGGCGACCGCCGGAATGGGGCAGGCGACATCAAGGAGGGCGAAGAGATCGGCCCGGGTGCCGGCCTCCACGGCGACCGGCCGGTGGACGGCCTCGCCGTCGGCCAAGCGGAGGGTGAGGCGAAGGTCGGGCGCGGGGCCGAGGCCCGGTGCGTGGACGAGGAAGCCCGCGAACGGGTCCGGCTCGCGGCGGCCGGCGATGGCCGGATCGGCGGCCAGACCCTCCGGCACGTCCGGCCGGGCGATGCGGGTCCAGCGGTCGTCGAGACGCACGGCGGTGCCGCCGCCCGCCGCCTCCACGGCGGCGACGCGCGCCTCAGGATCGAACAGCCAGCCGGCGAGCATCACGCCGCCGCCCGGCACGTGCACCGCCCGGTCGAGGCCGAGGCGGACGGGGGCGGCAAGGCCGGCGAGCGTGTCGGCGCCGGTGAACCGGCAGGCGGCTTCGGCGATCTGCCGGCGGACGGGTTCGGGCGCGGCCGGCAGGACGGAGGCGGGCGGACGGAGGGCGGCGAGGTGGCCGGGACAGGCGTCCGGCGGCACCAGGCGGCGGTCGGCGTAGAGGTCGAGGGCGGACCAGCCGGCGGCGGTCTCCACCAGAACGCCGGTGACGGCTTCGGCCGGCGGCAGGACGGCGGCGGGGTCGGACGGCGCCACCACGCCCGCGAAGGCGCGCCGGCCATCGCCGAGGTCCGGGCGGGGAAAGCGGAGCGCGGCGAGGTGGCCGCGCGCGGGCTCGGGCCCGAGCACCAGGACGGGCCCGGCGTCGGCCGGCAGGTCGCCGGCCCAGCCGGACACCAGGAGGTCACCTTCGGCAAAGCGGCCGACGGCCTCGACAAGGCCGGACGGGCGGGCGGCGGCGTGGGCGAGGACGGCGGCGAGGCGGGTGCGCTCCGCCGTCGCCTCCAGGGTGAGGAGTGCGCTCGCGAGCGCGCCGGCCACCGCCAGGAAAGCCGGGCCGGCGGCAGCGGCGGCAAGCTTCAGCACCGCTTCGACGGCGACCGCCTTCGGCTGTACCGGGTGGAGCACCGGGGTGATGTCGGACGGGACGGGTTCGCCCGCATGGGGCGGAACGGCGTTCGGCGTTGGCGGAGGAACGGCGACGGCGGTGAGGCCGCCGCGAAGGCCGCGTGGCACCGGGATGAGGAGAAGTGCGCCGGGTCCGGCCTCGCCGGTCCAGCCGGCGACGATCGCCGTCGCGGCCGGGCCGTCGACGCCGCCGAGGCGGACGGGCACGCGGCCGGCGGGGACGGCGGCGCGGCCGATCGCCAGCACGAGGCGGCGGTCCACGAGGGCGGCCACCAGACGCCGGGCGATCTCGCTCTCGGTCGGGTCGGAGGGCATGGGCGGCGCCTCGGGCGAAATGAGGGTCAGAGGGCGGCGAGCGCCAGGACGGCGCCGGCCACCACGCCGGCGAGGGTGGCGGCGACGAGGAGCAGCGGCCGGGCGTGGTGGTTGCCGCTCGCCTGGAGGGCGAGGATGCGCTGGTCGAAGCTGGCGAGCGTGCCGTCGAAGCGGACGAGGAAGACCTCGATGTCGCCGATGCGCTCGGCGATCTCCCGCTGCATGGTCTCAACGCCGCGCACCGCCGCTTCGAGGGCCCCGCCTTCGGCCGCGATGGCGTCCACCCGCTCGGTCATGCGGCCGATGGCGAGCGCCGCGTCGCGCTGGGCGAGCTGCAGCTGGCGCTGGGCGCCGACGACCGCATCCACCTTTTCGAAGAGACGGTTCACCGGCGCCGCGATGGCGGCCTCCGCGGCCCGTTCGGCCGGGCGCGGCAGGGCGAGGACGAGCGGCGGGCCGTCGCCGTTGCGGGCGGTGACGCGGAGCGCGTCGAGCCGGTCGAGCGCCTCGGGCGGCAGGTCCACGTCGAACGCATGGCCGCCGTCGCCGACGCCGTTGCGGCGAAGGTCCACGCGCGGCCGGTCGGCGGTCACGGTGGCGAGCACACGCTCGCCGAGCGCCACCGTAATGGTCAGGCGGGCGGTCGGGGTGTCCGGGTCGAACGCCCAGCCGAACAGGCGCGCGCCCTCCAGGGCGTCGAGCCGACCCTGCAGACGGCTGGCGACGGCGGGGACGGACCGGCCGGCGTCGTTGGCGGCCGTCGCCTCGGGCGCGGTCGCGGGCGGCGGCGGGGCGGCCGATGTGGACGGGGCGGCGGGGGTCTCGACGGCGCTCATCAGGCGACTTCCTCGATCAGGCCGGCCCGGTCGAAGAGGGCCAGGTGTTCGGCGGCGCAGGCTTCCATGGTGCGGGCCGGCGGGATGGCGGCGGCGAGGCTGCGCTGCAGGCTGCGGTCCTCGGCGGCCCGGCGCATGACGCGGGCAAGGTCCGACGGGTCGTTGGCAGCGGCGTGAAGGCCGGTGACGCCGTCGTCCACCATTTCGGCCATGCCGCCGATGCCACTGGTGATCACCGGTCGGCGGTGCTGGAAGGCCTCCTGGATGACGAGCGGCGCGTTCTCCCACCAGATGGAGGGCACAACCACCCAGTCGACGGCGGTCATCAGCGCCGGCACCTGGTCGGGGGTGTAGGCGCCGAGGCGGACGAGGTCCGGGCCGAGAAGGGCGGCAAGCCGGTCGATCTCCGCCTTGAAGACGTCGGTCTGGAAGGGCATGCCACCGTGGAGGCGCAGTTCGAACGGCACGCCCTGCTCGCGCAGGCGCTCGGCCGCCTTGAGGAGGACCGGCACGCCCTTCCAGCGGCTGAGGTTGCCGAAATAGCCGAAGGTGACCGGCGCGTTGGCTGGCACCAGCCGGGTCGGCGCCGGGGTGACGGGCGGGCGGGCGTTGGCGATCACATCGATGCGGTCGGCGGGCAGGCCCCAGTCGATATAGCGCCGACGCAGGAAGGCGCTCGGCGCCACGAAACGATCGACGGCGCGCAGGAGCGTCTTCAGGTGACGCTCGCGGAGCAGGAACTTGTCGGCGGTGATCTCCGGGAAGCAGGCGTGGCATCGGCTCGGCGTCGCCCGATCGCAGCGCTCCTCGCCGGTGGTGCGGACCATCAGGCCATCCCGGTGGCAGATCGGATAGTAGTCGTGGAGGGTGAGGACGATGCGCGCCTCCGGCAGCACCCGGCGCACCACGAAGGGAAACTCGGCGCCGACCAGCAGCAGATGGTGCAGGTGCACCACGTCCGGCCGATAGTCCTCCAGGAGGCGGATCAGGTCCTGGACCACGCCGTAGCTGTCCACCTGGGAAAGATTCAGCCGGTCGAAGTGGCCGGCCCACAGCACCACCTCGTCGCCGGACGGGCCGACCGCCTGGAAGCTGGTGCCGGGACGCTGCTCGCGGTGCACCGTGTTGGTGGCGGCCAGGAAAAGCGCCTCCGCGCCCGCGGCCTTGTAGGCCATGAAGAGGTCGCGGGCGAAGATCTCGGTGCCGCCCGGATGGAAGTCCGGGTGGTTGTGGGCGACGACGAGGATGCGGGTCATCAGGCGGCGGTCCCGGGCTTTTCGGCGAGGAGGATGTCCTGGTAGTGGGCGGCCTCGATGCCGCGCCAGCGACCGAGGCGAGTGCGGACGGCGACGAGGCCGGCGTCCTGCAGCACGCCCTCGACGAAGCCCTCGTCGAAGGCAACGGCGCCGAAGGGCGCGGCCGGGTCGGCGTGCCAGTCGGGGCCGGCGGCGGTGCGCTGGAAGGCGCAGCGGGGATCGCGGCCCTCGCCGGCGCGGGCGATGTCGTCCATCACGAAGGCGGTGAGGAAGAGCCGGCCGCCGGGCGCGAGCACGCGGGCGATCTCGGCCGCATAGGCCTTCACCTCGTCGGGCGGCAGGTGGGTGGCGACGGAGGTGAGGAAGCAGAAGTCGAAGCGCCGGTCCGGGAAGGGCAGCGCCATCTCGGCGCCCTTCAGCCGACCCTTCGGGTTGTAGATCGGGTGGGCGACGTCGAGGCGGGCGAAGCGGAAGTTCGGGTAGAAGGGCGTGATCACCTCGGCGCACCAGGCGACGCCCTCGGCCACCGGGTCGAGCCCGTCGTAGCTCGCCTCCTCGTCGAGAAACTGGGTGAGCGGCATGGCCATGCGGCCGATGCCGGAGCCGATGTCGAGCACCCGGTCGGACGGCTTCAGACCGCCGAGGCGGACGAAATGCTTCAGGAATTCCGTGCCGATCGCCCGGTAGTCGCCGTCGCCGACGAACACGCTCTCCGGATCCGGCTCCGGCAGGAAGCGGTTGCGGCGGATGCTATCGGCGAGAATGTCGAGACGAGCCTCCTCGCGCACGGACACGTCGCCGCGCAGGAGGGCCGAAAGAGCCGCCATGGTCATGCCGCCACCTCTTCAACGCTGGGTCGGGTCCCGGTCGGGACCATCAGGGCCTGCATGGTGTCGCCCCAGCGACAGGCATGCAGCCAGGAATTGTACTGGGACGTGACGCCCCGCATGTAGTCGGTGCTCGCCTTGATGGACCGCCGCTCCAGGTGGTAGAGCTCGGCCGCCGGCACGTAGCGGATGGCCTGGCCTTCGGCGCGCATCTTCAGGCAGAGGTCGCTGTCCTCGTAATCGCCGATCACATAGTCCTCCGTGAAGCCGCCGACGCGCTCGAAGAGGGCGCGGGTGGTGACCACGCAGGCGCCGGTGATGGCCGGCACGTCGCGCTCCGCGTCGGCCGGCGCGTAGTGGCGCGGCATGCCCTTGTGGAAGTGGTGGTTGTGCCAGCGGCCGCGGTGGTCGCGGGCGAAATACATGCCAGCGTGCTGGATGCTGTCGTCCTCGAAGAGGAGCTTCGGCCCGACCGCGCCGACGCCGCTGCGGCCGAGCCGCTGGGCCAGCATGCCGAGCCAGCCGGGCTCGATCGGGATCACGTCGGAGTTGAGGAGCGCCAGGAGGGCGCCGCGCGCGACTGCGGCGCCGCGATTGCAGGCGGGCGCGTAGCCGCCGTTGCGGGGCATCACCACCAGCGTCAGCGGCAGACCGTAGACGAGGTGGAGGCCGGTGAGGAGATGATCCACCTCCTCGGCCTGCTCGGGGCTGTCGAGCACGTAGATGATCTCCGCCTTGGCGGCGATCTGCGGGTCGGAGGCGAAGGCCGCGACCTGGAACTTGAGGAAGTCCATGACCTTGTAGAGCGGGATCACCAGCGAGGCGAGGGGCCGCTCCACCGGGGTGCCGATGCGCCGGACCGTGGGCGTGCCGATGTCCGCCACGAGGCGGCGCTGCAGGTCCCCGAGGACCGGGGCGAGGCAGCCGGCGAGCACCTGGTCGTCGAGGGCTTGCGGCGGCACGGCGCGGAGCGCCAGGGCGCGCGCCTCGCCGACGTCGACCGGCTGCGGCTCCGGCACCAGCAGGTGACGGGCGCCGGACTTCAGCTCCAGGAGAAAGCGCGGCTGGAGAAGCGGCGCGCGGGCGCCCGGCACGAAGGCCGTGAAGCCGGTGGCGGGCTGGCGGTCGCCGGCGGCGGTCTCCATGAAGCCCGGATAGGTGTGGAGGGTGTCGTCGAGCGGGCGCGGGGTCTCGCCGGCGTCGAGCAGGTAGAGCCGCGACACAAAGCGGCCCGGATCGCGGAACCAGCCGGAGGCGAGCAGCCCGGCCGACGACGAAACGGCGAGTTCCACCTGGGCGGCCGGCAGGCCCTGGCCGCCGACCACGCGGCGCGGCTCGATCGGGCAGCGGAGCTGGAACTCCACGGCCGCGGCCCGGGCGGGGGCGGAGCGCCGGTCGAGGGCGGCGATGATCCATTCGCGAAGGCCGGGGTCGCGGTCCGGCCGGTTGCGCCACCAGGTCTCCAGGGCGGCATCGCGATCACCGCGCACCAGGCGGCGCACGAGAAGGCCCTGGTCGGCCCGGAGCACCAGCCATTCGTCGCCGCCGGGCGCATCCGGCAGGTCGACGAGAAGTCGATGGGTGCGGCGGCCCTCGACCGCGCGGCGGTCGACGGTGATGTCGGCCTTCAGCGCTTGGACGCCGGCGGCGGAGACCAGATGGCAGGCCTTCAGCTTTTCGATCGGCGCGGAGGCGGCGACCTCGACGAGGGCCATGCCGCCGGTGCGGGCGACCACCGGGGCGTTGGCCCGCTCGCCAGCGAGCGTGCGGGCGAGGCGCGCGGCAAAGGCCGCGTAGCTGCGGCTCGTCTTCAGGCGGAAGAGGCTCGGCCAGCTGTCCAGGAGGGCTGCGGCCAGCGACAGGCGGGCGGGCGGCGCGAGGTCGCGGAAGAGCGCGACGGGATCGACGACGCGGCTCTCGGCGCGCACCGCCTGCACCTCCACCCGGGCGCCGGCCATGCCGGTGCGCACGATCAGCGAGGCTTGCGCCTCGGCCGGGCGCGGCAGCGCCACCACCACGCGGACGCGGCCGTCGGCGAGCGGCAGGCGCACGGAGGCGGACCGGCCGATCGGCTCGCCGAAGCTGCCTTCGACAGCCGTCGACTCTTCCGGCTGTGCCGGCAGGGTCCAGACGACGAGCGCCACTTCGGCGCAGAGGAGACCCAGCACGGGCTGGTCGGTTTCGGCTGCGATCAGGTCCCTGTCGGCCATGAACTCTCCCCGTCAGGCATGCGGCTGGGTGGCGCTCCCTCGTGAGGGAGACGCCCGTTCGGTTCAGCGTCAGGAGACGATGAAGTAGGCGCTCGGATTGCTCTGCACGTCGTCCACGTCGACGTTCTTGAGAACGATGCTGTCGCCGTTGCCGAGATCGATCACGGTGCTGCCGTTGACGCCGACGGCGCGAGCCGCGATGTCGTCGGCCGACGCGATGCCGGTGCCGTTGATGTCGCTGTCGATCTGCAGCAGGTCGTCACCGACGGTGAAGTCGATGATGACGTCGTTGCCGCCGCCGCCGGAGAAGACGAACACGTCCTGGCCGGCGCCGCCGGAGACGATGTCATTGCCGGCACCGCCGTCGATGATGTCGTTGCCGAGGCCGCCCTGCAGGATGTCGGCGCCATTTCCGCCATAGAGCAGGTCGTTGCCGGTACCACCGGTGAGCGTGTCCTTGCCGTCGCCGCCAGCCAGGAAATCGTCGCCGGCGCCACCCATCAGGGTGTCGTCGCCGCCGTCACCCGACAGGAAGTCGCTTCCGTCGCCGCCGCTGAGAACGTCGTTTCCGTCCTCACCGAACAGCATGTCGTCTCCGGCATTGCCGAAAAGGGCGTCCGCCCCTTCGCCACCGAACACGATGTCCGATCCAGCACGCGCGAAGATCGCGTCCGTGAACTGGGACCCGAGGAGGGTGTCGTCAAAGGCACCGCCTTCGAGAGTTGCCATGTCATGCTCCTTTGTTGCGCTGACCAGCGTCTCACTGGTCTCTCGGGCGTTCGTCCCTTATCCGGCGGTTTTGATCACCGCTCTTGTTCGCGATAATAGGAACCCGAAAGTAACAAGCAACAAAAATCATTCTCGATAGAATATATGATAGATATTGATAAAGATGATTGGAACAAGAGATGTGTTTTAATTGCTTTTGCGTGTGGGTATTAGGGGTTTGTTTACCAGAAAATTAGGCGGCACTGTAACAGTTATGGATGCACTGAGCGCGGAGGCGGGCCACAACGGCGCGGGTAAGGCGCAGTCGGTTGGATCCCGGCGTGCGACGGGATGACGGCCGAGGGTGGGGTGAGGTCGTGCGGCGGGACCGGGCGTGGTTGGCCAGCGGCGGGGCGGGTGCCCGGCGGCGGGCGGTCGGTGGTGCGAGGCCGGAGTCGCATCCTCGCCCATCGTCATGGTTCGGTTCAGCCGGACCAGCCACGCATTCCAATACATCGCCCCGTGACGCATGCGTGGGTGATCCGCCTCAAGCGGGCCATGACGATCGAGGTGGCGGGTTTCTGCCGCAGGCGCTTGTCTTCACTCTTCCTTGAAGGCCTTGCCGAGGCTTTCGGTGAGGGGAGAGAGAAGGTAGTCGATGGCCTTGCGGGAGGAGTTGCGGATGGTGAGTTCGGCCGGCATGCCCGGATAGAGGGTGACCTTGGGCAGGGCCGCGAGGGCGTCCTCGGAGATTTCCGCGCGCACCACGTAGTAGGACGACCGGCTCGCCTCGTCGACCGTGCGGTCGGCGGCCACGAAGGTGAGCGTGCCGTCGACGGGCGGCACCTTGGTGTAGGCGTAGCTGGTCAGCCGCACCTGCACGGCCTGTCCGGGCTTCACCATGTCGATGTCGCGCGGGTCGACCATGGCCTCCACCATCATCTTCTCGTTTTCCGGCACGATGTCGAGGATGGGCTGGCCCGGGGCCACCACGCTGCCGACCGTGCGCATCTGGATGTCCGCCACCACGCCGTCCTGGGGGGCGCGCACCTGCACGCGGCCGAGCACGTCGCTCGCCTGTTCGATCTTGTCGCGGAAGGCCTGGAGCTGGAGCCGGTTGTCCTGGAGCTCGCGGGCGACCTCGCTCTGCCATTCGGTCTCGATGCCGATGATCTCCAGTTCGGCGCCGGCCTTCGCCTGTTCGGCGCGGGCCCGGTTGGCGTCGTACTCGCCGGCGTCGCCGACGACGGCGCTCGCCCGGGTCTCCAGTTCGGAGAGCTGGCTGCGGGTGGCAAAACCCTTGTCGACGAGCGAGCGGATGGAGCCGATCTGCTCCTCGAACAAAGCCTGCTGGCGCCGTGCCGCCGCGCTGCGGGCGGCGGCCGCCTCGGCCTCGGCGGAGAACTCGTCGATGCGCTTGCGCTGCACGTCGATCCGCCCCTCCTTGCTCTCGCGGCGGCGCTCGAACAGCCGGCGCTCGGTCTCCATGACGTCGGCGGTGAACGGATCGGTGGCGGAACGAAGAGCGGGCGGGAAGTCGATGACGGGCGCGTCGCGCTGCTCGGCGCGCAGCCGCGCCACCCGGGCCTCCAGGGCGATCATCTGGGCGGTGAGCTGGCTGAGCTCGGTGCGCGGGCGGGTGTCGTCGAGAAGCACCAGCGGCTGGCCGGCCTTTACCACGTCGCCCTCCTTGACGAGAAGCTCGTGCAGGATGCCACCTTCCAGGTGGCTGACGGTCTTGCGCTTGGTGTCGACGATCACGGTGCCGCCGGCGAGCGACGCGCTGTCGAGGCTGGCGCCGAAGCCCCAGGCGAGGAAGCCGCCGAAGGCGATTCCGATGACGAGCGAGCCGGCGAGGATCGGGCCGCGCAGGGACGGCAGCGGGTCGACCGGGTCCGGGCGCAGGGTGAAGACGTCCGCCGCGGCGGCCGGAAGGGTGCTGGCGCTCATGGCGGATCAGGCCTCCTTGAGGGCGGGGACGGCGGCGGCCGGGCGCAGGGGCTGCACCTTGCCGTCCCGGTCGACGGCGCCGGCGATGGCGGCGCGCGGGCCGAACTGCCAGCGCTGGCCCTTGTCGAGCACCAGGAGCGTGTCGGCCGCCTGCATAATGGACGGGCGGTGGGCGATCATCACCACGATGGAGCCGAGCGCCTTCATCTCGGTGATCGCGCGGATCAGCGCCGCCTCGCCCTCGGCGTCCAGATTGGCGTTCGGCTCGTCGAGGACGATCAGGCGCGGGTCGCCGTAGAGCGCGCGGGCGAGCGCGATGCGCTGCTTCTGGCCGCCGGAAAGGGTGAGCCGGCCGTCGCCGACCGGCGTGTCGTAGCCGAGCGGCAGGCGGCCGATCATCTCGTGCACGCCGGCAAGCCGGGCGGCGCGGATGACGAGGGCCGGGTCCTCGTCGCGCATGCGGGCGATGTTCTCCCGGATGGTGCCGTCGAGGAGCGAGATGGACTGGGGCAGGTAGCCGACCGCCCGACCGAACGAGCCGCGCTCCCAGCCGTAGACGTTGTGGCCGCCGAGGAAGACTCCGCCGGAGGCAGGCTTCAGGGTGCCGACCAGCAGGCGGGCGAAGGTGGACTTGCCGGCCGCGGACGGGCCGATGACGCCGAGCACCTGGCCGGGCTCCAGGCGGAACTCCACGCCTTTGAGGAGGGCGACCGGGCTGCCGGGCACGCCGTAGACGAGGCCCTCCACCACGAGCGGCCCGTCGGGCAGCGGCAGCGGGGTGGTCTCGCGGACCGGACGCCAGGCCTCGATGGTCTCGCGGATGCGGCCCCAGGCGGCGTCGGCGGAGCGCCACTGGCGCCAGTTCTCGATCATGCTGTCGAACGGCTGCAGCACCCGGCCCATGATGATGCTGGCCGCCACCATGGTGCCGGGGGAGACGAGGCCCTCGATCACCAGGATGGCGCCGAGCGCGATGGTAGCGATCTGCATGCCGTAGCGCACGGATCGCGAAAGAGCCGACACCGCCTTCGAACGGCGCGTGCCGCTGTCAAGGAGCAGCATGGCGGCGCGCTGGGCCCGCTCCCAGCGGCGGGCGACGGCGGGCAGCATGCCCATGGCGTCGATCACCTCGGCCTGACGAAGGGCGCCGGCGATGCGGCCGGTGGCCTCCACCTGGGCCTCGTTGGCTTCCTTGAGGGTCTGCTTGGAGAGAAGATCCGCCACGATGCTGAGCGCCATCACGGCCACCGCCGACAGGAAGGCGACGAGGCCGTAGAGCGGGTGAAGGAGGGTGAGGACGCCCATGAAGATGGGCGACCAGATGGCCTCCATGGGCGCGCCCACCGCATTGCCGGTGATGAAGCCGCGCACCTCGGAAAGGTCGCGGAGCGCCTGGCTGGCCTTGCCGAGCCCGTCCTGCTGGGCGGCGCCGAGGGCGGCCTCCAGGGTCGGCAGGTTGAGCTGGCGGATCAGCCGGTTGCCGAGCACCAGGAAGGTGCTGGAGCGGATGTATTCCAGAAGGCCGTAGGTGACGAGCGCGCCCATGGCGAGCAGCGTCAGCATGGTGAGGGTGTCGTAGCTGCGGCTGTTGATCACCCGGTCGTGGGTCTGCAGCATGTAGAGCGGCACCGCCAGCTGCAGGATGTTGATGAAGGCGCTGAGAACGCCCGCCCACAGGAGCCCGCGCATGAACACGCGGCGCCCCTCGGTGATCGCCACGGCCGTGTCATTCGCCATCCGGATGCGCCTCGTTCTGTCTGTCCACGTGTCCAGCGCGACCAGTAGAACTGAATAGGATTTTCGCTAAATTGAGCAAAAAAGCTCTCTTAACCAGAGTACGCACTGAACAATTCATTTATGGACTAAGCAGACGGCATAGGCAATCATCTGTGACGAAACCAACGCGGCTGGTTTAAAGAAAGAATGCCTGTAAAATTTGAAAGAATACACTGCACGGGTGGACGCATCGCGGACGGTTGCGGGCTGACGTCCGCGGTTTTCGGGCTAATTCCGGCATGAGAGTGCTGTTCATCCATCGGTCGGGACCCGGCCAGTTCCTGCATCTGGCCCGCCACTTGGCAGACCGCGGCGACGGGGTGACGCTGCTCTGCGAGCGCGTGGACCGGCCGCTCGGCGACGTGCGGGTGCTGCTGCACGGGACCGAGGCGCCTGCCCGGGCGAGGACGGCGACGGGCGCGGCGGTGGACTATCACGTGCGGCTCGGCGAGCGGGTGGCCGTCGCCATCGACCGGATGGTGCGCAGGGAGGGACCGCCGGACGTGGTGGTGGGGCACGCGGGCTGGGGCAGCCTGCTCTTCGTCAAGGACGTGCTACCGGCGACCCCGGCGCTCGCCTATTGCGAATACTACTACCGGCCGAGCGGCGCCGACATGGGCTTCGACCCGGCCGACCCGGTGACGGCGGAGGATCGCCGGCGGCTGCGGGCGCGCAACCTCGCCCAGACCGCCACGCTCTCGGCTGTGGAAGCGGGATTGAGCCCGACCCGCTGGCAGCGCGACCTCTACCCGGCCGAATACCGCCCGAAGATCGGCCTCTGCCACGACGGGATCGATACCGACGTCTGCCGACCCGACCCGACCGCGCGCTTCACCCTGCCGGACGGGCGGGTGCTGGACCGCACGGCCCCGGTGGTGACCTTCGCGGCCCGCGACCTGGAGCCCTACCGGGGCTTTCCGCAGTTCATGCGGGCGGCGGCGAAGGTGGCGGCGCGCCATCCGGCGGCGACCTTCGTGGTGGCCGGCGGCGACGGGGTGAGCTATGGCCGCAAGGCGCCGGACGGCCGATCGTGGCGCGCGGTGATGCTGGAGGAGACGGGCATCGATCCGTCCCGCATCCACTTCGTCGGCACCCTCCCCCACGCGGACCTGATCCGCCTCTTCCAGGTGACGACCGCCCACGTCTACTTCACCTATCCGTTCGTGCTCTCCTGGTCGATGCTGGAGGCGATGGCGACGGGCGCGCTCGTGGTCGGTTCGGCGACGGCTCCGGTGGAGGAGTTTGTGGCGGACGGTCGGAACGGCCTGCTCGCCGGCTTCTTCGACCCGGACGCCCTCGCCGACCAGCTGATGGAGGTGCTCGCCCGGCCGGCGGCGTTCGACGGCCTAAGGGCCGAGGCGCGCCGGACGGTGCAGGCACGGGCCGATCTCGCCACCTCGCTCGCCCGGCTCACGGGCGGGATCGAGCGGCTGGCGGGGCGCCGCCCGCGCGGCTTTGCGGCGGCGGCGGAATGACGCCGGCTTTGGACCGGGCGGAAGGGTCGGTCAGGGCCGCTTCACGTGGAGGTCGCTGGCGATGACGATCCACTTGGGGAAGTCGCGGCGCCCCTTCAGATAAGCCTGCACCACGTCGAAGATCTCGCCGCCGATGTCGGCCTTGAGCTCCACGGTGGCATTGAGAATGCCGGCCTCGACGGCCTGGCGGGCCGGTTCGACCGCGTCGACCGACACCGTCAGGGGCCGTCGGCCCGGCTCCAGGCCGACGGCCGTCATGGCCTCGATGGCGCCGAACATCATGTCGTCGTTGTGGGCGAAAACCGCACAGAGCGGCGGGCCTTGGCCGCGATCCGCCAGCAGCCGCTCCATGGCGGCCCGGCCGCCCGCGCGGGTGAAGTTGCCGGCGGTCGCGCCGACCACCCGCATGTCCGGGAACTCGGCGATGATCGCCGCGAACCCACGCTTGCGTTCCACCGCCGCGGCGGAACCGGCCGTGCCCTCCAGTTCCAGGATGCTGCAGCGGCCGCGGCTTTCCTGGGCGAGCCAGGCGGCGGCGAGCTTGCCCTCCAGGTTGAAGTTGGCGGCGATGCGGGCGACGTAGAGGCTTGGGTCCGCGTCCACGGCGCGGTCGACGATGAAGACCGGAATGGCGGCGGTCTTGGCCTCCTCGAGCACGTCGGTCCAGCCGGAAAGCACCACGGGGGCGATCACGATGGCATCCACCCCCTGCCGGATGAAGTCGCGGACGGCGGCGACCTGCCGGCCCGGGTCGCCTTCGGCGTTGAAGAGCATGAGATCGATGGCCCGCGCCGCGGCCTCGTGCATGACGCTGGCGGTGAAAGTGCGGCGCCAATCGCTTTCGCTTCCCACCTGGGCGAAACCCACCGTCTGGGCGAGACCGGCGGACGGCGACCCGACCAGGGCCGCGAGGATTGCCAGGAGCGCGAGGATGGTCCGGACCGACCGGGCGCCAAGCGCGAGGATCAGGAGACGGCAGGCGGCGGTGGGCACGGCAATCCTCATGACGGTTAGGAAGGGTCGGCGGCAAGCCCCGCCATGAGCGCCTCCGGGCCGACGGGAAGCCCGAGGAGATAGCCCTGGCCTTCCCGGCATCCGGTCTGGCGCAACATGTCGAGTTGCTCGCGGGTTTCGATGCCCTCGGCGATGACACGCACCCCGAGGGCGCGCCCGAGCTCGATCATCGACCGCAGCACCGCCAGGGCGGTGGACGTGCTGGTGGCGCTCCGCACGAAGTCGCGGTCGATCTTGAGGGTGTCGAAGGTGAAACGGCTGAGATAGTTGAGGCTGGAATAGCCGGCGCCGAAGTCGTCGACGGCGATCCGCACCCCCAGCTCGCGCAACCGGCCGATGGTCGCGACGATGTCGGCCGTGTCCTTCAGGAAGAGGGACTCGGTGATCTCCAGCTCCAGACGGGAGGGAGCGAGCCCGGACTCCGCCAGTATGGCCCGGACCGTCTCCACGAAGCCTGGATCGCGGAACTGGACAGGCGACACGTTCACCGCGACCATCCGGGTGGACGGCCAGCCGACGGCCGCGTGGCAGGCCTGCCGGAGCACAAAGGCGCCGATGGCATCCATTAGGCCGAGCTGTTCGGCGACCGGAATGAAGACGGCCGGCGACACCAGACCGTGCCCGGGCCGGTTCCAGCGCAGCAGCGCCTCGGCGCCGACCACCCGGAAGGTGGCGATGTCGGCCTGGATCTGGAAGTTGAGGTAGAGATCGCCTCGGGCAAGGGCGAGCCGAAGGTCCGATTCCAGCCCTCGACGGGCGCGGACCGCCGCCTCCAGGCGATGCTCGAACAGGCAGGCGCGGCCGCGGCCGTTCGCCTTGGCCTGGTAGAGCGCCAGGTCCGCCCGTTTCAGCATCTCCGGCGCGCAGACCGGCTCGTCCTTCTCCCGAAGACACACGCCGATGCTCAGGCCGATGACGTCCCAGGAGCCGGACTGGCCGGGCTCGCGCGACGCCATGGCGCCGAGAAGGCGGGCGCAGATGTCCAGCATCTCGTCGGCCGACGACGCGTCGCGGATCACGATGGCGAACTCGTCGCCGCCGATCCGGGCGATCAGATCCTCGGCCCTGAGCGCGCGGCGGAGGCGCACCGCCACGGTGGCGATCAGTTCGTCGCCGCCGTCGTGGCCGAAGGTGTCGTTGACCTCCTTGAAGTTGTCGAGGTCGAGGAAGAGGACGGCGACCGAACCGCCCTTGCCGGCATCCGAGGCTCCGATCGCCGCCTGCAGGTGATGGAGGAGCGCCCGGCGGTTCGGCAACCCGGTCAGGGCGTCGTGTTCGGCCATGTAGCTCACCTGCTGGAGCGCGCGGGAAAGAAGCGCGATCGGCAGGCGGCGGAGCGAACAGTGGATGATGACGCCGAGAAGGATGGAGCCGATGCTGACGAGGAGGGTGTAGCGGATCACCTCCGCTTCGGATGCCGCAACCTCCACGCGGCCGAGACCGTTGCGAAGCGCGGCCGTGGCGGACAGCACGGGCCAGGCGAGCCGATGGTCGCCGCCTGCCTCGGCCACCGGATTGCCGGCGCTGCCGTAGAGCCGCCATTGAACAGCATGGAGACCGGGTCCGGCGGCTCCCTCCCCGTCTTCGAGGCCGGCGCGGACGAACCGCTCCGTGTCCGCCGGATCCACCGGCAGGTCGCTGGCGAGCGCGTTCCAAAGGTTGGGATCCTGGCGGGCCGCAAGGTTGATGTCGCTGGCCAGCCTGTGCGCCTGCACCTCGACCAGCCCGCGCAACCTTGAATCCGCCGCGTAATAGTAGGCGGCCGGAATCGTTGCGGCGACGATCAATGCGGATAATCCGACCAGCACGGAGACGATCTTGACGATCAGCTGGTCCTGCGGTGCCGACAGGGGCGCCGCCGGTGCATACCTGCGCTTGCTATCACCCGAGATCGGCACCTGGGTCATCCGACTGAGAGCTTTCCGGGTCGGCTCGCGCGGAGCATTCTTTCCGGAGTCTAGTCAGCAACCTGTTGAAAATTCGTATTTAGGACAAGGGAGAAAATGGCCAACCCGGCTGACGCCGATCGCCGCGCCGACGCTGCGGATTCAAGCGGTGCGGCGGTCGGCGCCGGATCGTGACGCCCCGACGGAACGGCCCGTTCCGGCACGGAGCGTCCATCGGGAAGCAGGAAGGCGGAAGAGCCTGGCTCAGGTCGCCGCGATAGCCACCGATGACCGGCGGCGACGACAGAGGAGCCGGCGGACGGAGGAGATGATGGTGTTCGTGGCGGGATTCGAACCCACGACCCCAGGATTCATACCACTTCGGCTTTCGCCGCCGCCCGCCCGTCGGCATCAGCCTGCGGAACCGGCGTTCGTGGTCTGGACTGTCCCTTCACCCTCGGTTCCGGAGAACCCTTAGGCACCGCCCGTCCAGTCTCTACACCTTCTTCGCACGGACCGGGATCCGCCGCGAAGCTTGGCTCGGGATCGGCACCGCCCGAGCAGGCGAAGCGTTCCCCGACTTTGAGCGGATCCGTTGCGGTGTTTCCATCCGCAACGCCCAATTGAATAGGAATCCTGTGCTCTATCCTGCTGAGCTACACGAACACTGCCTTCTACCTAGCCATTTCGCCCCGAAAGGGCAAGCCATAGCGGCGCCTGGCCGGCCTTCAAGCCGCCCAAGGGGCGGGCCGTCCATGCGGCACCGGCGCAACGGTCGCTCGCCGCCGCGCGTGCAAACCGGCATGATGCGCTGCACGCGGGATTGATCCATGCTAGTTTCGATGAGCATCAAGGGTGCCCTTCTGGCCACGCTGGCGGGGCTCGTCGTCGCCGCCTTTGCGACGGTGGCCGGGGCCGCGCCAGGGAGCGCGCCCTGCACAGAGGGCGATCGCGTCGTCGTCGCGCTCCATGGGGCGGCAATCGGGGCGATCGGAACCGTGGTTCCGGTGCTGGCGGTCGAGACGGCGGCGCAACCGGCGAGCAGCGTGGTCGGGGTGCGGCTCGAGGGGGTCGTGCTGCCGGCGATCGCCGGCCCGGCGCTCCGCGAGGCGCTGGCGGCGCGGCTCAACGCGGTGGCGCGACGGGGTGCCGGAACGGTGCGGCTGGCCGATCGGCGGCCCGACCGGCACGGCCGGTGGTCCGGGCACCTGATCGACGCCGCCGGGACGTGGGTGCAGGCGGATCTAGTGGAAGCGGGTTTGGCGGTTGCGGATGCGGAGGGCGACTGCGCGGCCGCCCTAATCGCCGCGGAAGCCGCGGCCCGGCGCGCCCGCCAGGGCATCTGGGCGGCGGACGATGTCCCGGTGCGGATCGGTCCGGACGGACGGGCGAGACTGCCGGTGGACTTCGTGGTGGTGGAAGGCCGCGTGCGGACAGTGGGAAATGCCGGGCGGACCACCTATCTGAACTTCGGGGCGGACTTTGCCCGTGACGTGACGATCGTAATCGACGGCCGAACTTTGGCCCGGTTTGATGCGGACAACCGGTTGCCCGCCGGCGGACCGGCCGGATGGGCCGGACGCCTGGTGCGGGCGCGAGGCTGGGCCACGGCTGGTTCGGGCGGCGAGATCCGGCTCGCCAGTCCGCACGCGCTGGAACTGCTCGATGGCGATCCGCCGTCGGACGGGGACGAATTCGAGCGGAACCGCGTTCCGCTGGTGGACGACAAATGACGAAGGGCGGGCTTTCGGGTCCGGGGACGACGGTCATGGGCATGGGTCTTGGACGCGACGACAGCCGGACGACGACGGGACGCCCCGCGCGCGCAGGCGTGGCGCTGGCGCTCGCCATGCTCCTCGGCGGCTGCGTCGCCGGGCTCGGCGGCCGTTCGATCGACGAGGCCGTGCAGGCCAACCAGCTGGCGGCGACGCCGTCGCCGGCCCAGCGCTCCCCGGAGGTGGACGCCCGCGAGGTGGCCATCGCGGAGCGCGAGCACCCGAAAATCCTCGCCTCCTTCGGCGGCACCTACGAGGACCAGGAGGCCGAGGTGGCGATCGCCCGCGCGGTCGGCCGGCTCGTGCGGGCGAGCGACGAACCCTGGCGCAGCTATCGGGTGACCATCCTCAACTCTCCGGCCATCAACGCCTTCGCGCTGCCGGGCGGCTACGTCTACGTGACGCGCGGCCTCCTGGCGCTCGCCAACGACACCTCGGAGGTGGCGGCGGTGATCGCCCACGAGATGGCCCACGTGACGGCGCGCCACGCCTTCGCCCGCGCCGAGCGCGCGGAGGCCGCCGCCGTGGCGAGCCGGGTGGTGCAGGATGTGGTGCAGGACCCGGCCGTCGCCCGGCTGGCGCTCGCCTCCACGCAACTGTCGCTGGCGCGGTTCTCGCAGATCCAGGAACTCGACGCGGACGCCGTCGGCATCCGCACCCTCACCAAGGCCGGCTACGACCCCTTCGCGGCGGCGCGCTTCCTCACCTCCATGGCCCGCTTCGCCGCCTACAAGACCGCCTCGCCCATGGACGACGGCAGCGCGGACTTCCTGTCCTCCCACCCGTCGACGCCCGAGCGCATCGTCCAGGCGAACACTGCCGCCGAGGCCGCGGTGCGCACCGCCGGCACGGCCGGCGACCGGGACCAGGACGCCTATCTGAGGCGAGTGGACGGGCTGATGTTCGGCGACGACCCAGTGGAGGGCTTCGTCCGCGGCCGGGAGTTCCTGCACGCCAAGCTCGGGCTCGCCTTCGCGGTGCCGGCCGGCTTCAACCTGGAGAACACCGCCCGCGCCGTGCTGGCGACCGACCGCAACGGCACCGCCATGCGGTTCGACGGTGCGGACGTGAAGAAGGGCGACGACCTCATCGACTATCTGACGTCCGGTTGGATCAACGGGCTCGACCCGGGCTCCATCCAGACGCTCTCCATCAACGGCATGCCGGCGGCGATCGCCTCGGCGGCGGCGCGCGGCTACAGCTACCGGGTGGCGGTGGTCCGCTTCGGCGACCAGACCTTCCGCTTCCTGTTCGCCACGCGCGCCGAGACGCCGGCCTTCGACCGGGCTTTCCGCCAGACGATCGCGACCTTCCGGCCGCTCGGCCCGGGCGAACAGTCGCGGCTGCAGCCACTCCGCATCCGCGTCACCACGGTGCAGCCGGGGGACACGGCGGAATCGCTCGCGTCCCGGATGGCGCCGGTCGACCGGCCCGTGGACCTCTTCCGGGTGTTCAACGGCCTTGGCCCGCGCGAGCAGCCGGTGGTGGGGCGGAAGGTCAAGCTGATCACCGACGGCTGACGGCGGGAGCCGGTAACGGCCGTCCGGCTGCCGCCGTTGGACGAGACCGAACTCACAGACAGACCCGAAACGCAAAAGACCGGCGCGCCTGTGGCGGCCGGTCTTATCCGTTTTCAGACCGATCCGTCCAGGCGGTCGGGTCTATCCTTGGTCGGGATCGCGCGGACCGCGCTCAGGCGGAGGCACTCATTTCCGGATGGGCGTCGAGGAGAGCGCTCTTCAGCTTTTCGAGCGCCCGGTTCTCGATCTGGCGGACGCGCTCCTTGGAGATGCCAAGGCGCTCGCCGATCGCCTCCAGGGTGGCGCCCTCTTCCTTGAGGCGGCGCTCCTTCAGGATGCGCATCTCGCGCTCGTTGAGGACTTCCATGGCCTGACGCAGCCAGCGGATGCGCCGCTCGCCGTCAATGGCGCTGCCCACCGCCTCGTCCGGCAGGGGCTGGCTGCAGACGAGGAAATCCATCCGGTCGGAGCCGTTGCCCTCGCTCTCGCCGACGGGGGCGTTGAGGGACGTGTCCGGGCCGGACAGGCGGGCCGCCATGGTGGCCACGTCGTCGGCCGAGACGCCGATGGCAAGCGCGATCTCCCGGTGGATCTCGTCGTCCGTCTTCACCGTGCCGGTGCCGGAGAGCTTGGCCCGCAGGCGGCGCAGGTTGAAGAAGAGCGCTTTCTGGGCGGACGAGGTGCCGCCGCGGACGATCGACCAGTTGCGCAGGATGTAGTCCTGGATGGAGGCGCGGATCCACCAGGTGGCGTAGGTGGAGAAGCGCACGTTGCGGTCCGGCTCGAACCGGGCGGCCGCCTCCAGAAGGCCCACGTGGCCTTCCTGGATAAGGTCCGGCATCGGCAGGCCGAAGGTGCGGAACCGGGCGGCCACGGCGATGACGAGGCGCATATGCGATTGGGTGAGGAGATGCAGCGCCTGTTGATCCTGGCGTTCTTTCCAGCGGACGGCCAGGTCGTGTTCCTCCTCGCGGGCGAGGTAGGGCGCCTGCATGGCGGCACGCACGAACGAGCGATTGGCAGCTGGTCTCCGTGGCATCCGATGGCCTCCCTGGGGCACGTTTCCGATCAACCCCGTCTTTCATCTGGCTTACGGATCGCGATCGGCGTCGGATCAGACCGACCCGGCCGCCGGCAAGTCACGGCTCGTTGATCGCCCGCATCCGTCGCAGGCAAGCGTCGAGCGCATCCGTCCGCGGCGCCGGACAACCCACGCGGGACAGTGAGGCGTCCAACGATTGAACACGTCCGATCCGGCGAAGTTCCTTTTCTTTCGGCAGGATCGGCCGTGCTGACGCGGTTGTGAGCGACGGCGGCCAAAGGCAGAACGGCCGAGCGGGGCGTTTTGGCTGCGCGCACCGCAAAGAAGCCGAAACCCGCGGGGGCATGCTGGGTCGGACCAGGTCGGATCGGACCAGGTCGGATCGGACTAGGTCGGATCGGACCAGGTCGGGGCGGACCTAGTCGGGGGGGACCTAGTCGGATCGGACCAGGTCGGATCGGGTTTTGTGTCCGGAAACGAAAACCGCCCGGCTGCGAGCAGCCGGGCGGTTGGTCATCTGGCGTACCGGGCCGTGGTTTCGTCACGACGCGGGAAGAGGATGCGGCGAACGGGTTTGCCGGCCGCCGGTCGGGGCCGATCAGGCCGCCTCGGCTTCGTCCTCGTCGTCCTCGGTCTCGTCGGCGGCGTCGCCGCGCGCGGCCATGCGGCGCGGGCTCTTGTTCAGGCTGTCCTCGATCTTGCGGATCGCCTCGGTCTCGGTGGTGCGGTTCACCGCCGAGATCTCGCGGGCCATGCGGTCGAGGGCCGCCTCGTAGAGCTGGCGCTCCGAATAGGACTGCTCGGGCTGGCTGGAGGCCCGGTGAAGGTCGCGCACCACCTCGGAGATCGCGATCAGGTCGCCGGAGTTGATCTTGGCCTCGTATTCCTGCGCCCGGCGGCTCCACATGGTGCGCTTGACGCGGGCGCGGCCCTTGATGATCTCGAGCGCCTTATCCACCGTCTCGCCGTCGGCGAGTTTGCGCATGCCCACCGTCTCGGCTTTGGCGGTCGGGACGCGGAGCGTCATCTTGTCCTTCTCGAAGACGATCACGAACAGGTCGAGCTTGAGGCCCGCGATTTCCTGCTCTTCGATCGAAACGATCTGGCCCACACCATGGGCCGGGTAGACGATGTATTCGCTGGTCTTGAACCCATTGCGGACGGCGGATTTCTTCGCAGTGGCCATTCGGTCCATCCACTCCTGGTGACGGCAGAGCGCCAGACGCAAGGGGCATTCCGGCTCCACGACCGGCCTGTCCCGCCAAAAATGCGTCTTGGTCGACGGACCGGACGGTCCGTCCTGCCGGCACGCTCTCGCGTTGTTTCAGTCGATCCGGGTGATGACCCAAGGGCGCGTGAGACCGGGAAACGAGGCCGGTGAACAGGTTCCGGGGGAGGATCCGGAACGAGGCCATTCACAAAAAAGCCCCCGGAGGGGACCTTTCGCGCGATCGGGACTATATGTCGACTGTCGTTTGCTTATATAGCACATAAGAGCGCAAGTTCAAAGCCTTCGACGGCCGGCGTGCCGAATTTGCACGGTCCGTCCGCGTTATTCACAGGCTCTTGTGCGAAGCCGACATGACAACCATCCCGAAACGACATGGTCGTCAGGGGCCAATGGTCAGCGTCGCAATCCGGGCGGCGTCAGTCGCCCTTCCCCGGGTTCGGCGAGAAGAACTGGGCCAGCTTGTCGCCGACCCCGTCCATCGCCTTGGCGTCCGCCGGCGGCGTGCCCTTCGTGGTGATGTTGGGCCACTGCGACGCGTAGTCGGCGTTGAGCTTCAGCCAGGTGTCGAGCCCCGACTCGGTGTCCGGCTTGATGGCTTCCGCCGGGCATTCCGGTTCGCAGACCCCGCAGTCGATGCATTCGTCCGGATGGATGACGAGCATGTTCTCGCCCTCGTAGAAGCAGTCCACCGGGCAGACTTCCACGCAGTCCATGTACTTGCAGCGAATGCAGTTGTCGGTGACGACATAGGTCATGGTCGAACTCTTGGATGACGACCCGCGGCGGCGGGCGGCGACAAGCGAAGTGGTGGGTAGCGGACTTCGCAAGGCGGCGCAAGAGGCAGATGCCGCAGCGCCGAACACGGCGCCACGGGCCGGGAACATCCGGACGGGACGCGGGGGACAGGATCCTGTGGAGGGGATGTCTCAGGACGACCCGTCCGGGTCGAACCTGTCGAACCGACGGCGGTCGCGCTTGGTGGGGCGGCCCTCGCCTCGTACCGGGCGCGGTTTCTCGCCGCCGGCCGCGATCGGCGCAACGGGAGACGGAGAGCCGGCCGGCCCGCCGTCATCGTCGGATTCAAGGTCAGGCGCGTCGCCCGCCGGCGTGGCGTCCGGACGGGGCGCCAGGTCCTTGTAGAGCAGGCGCGCCTCCGGATAGGCGCCGCGCCGGGCCGCGAAGCTGAGCACCTTCAGCACCCGGACCTCGCCGCGAAGGCCGATGGTGAGCACGTCGCCGATCCGGACCGGGTGGGCGGACGCGTCGATCTTGCGGCCGTTGACCCGCACGTGCCCGGATTCCGCGAGGGTCTGGGCCACCGGCCGGGTCTTCGCCATGCGGGCGAACCACAGCCACTTGTCGATGCGCTGGCGGTCGTCGGCCACCGATGCCGGCCTCCCCGGTCGACGCACGGCCGCGCCCGGGGGACGCGGCCGGCGAGGTCGATCACTTCTTCTTCTGCTTCTGCTCCAGGTCCGCCTTGAGGGCGAGGAGCGCGGCGAACGGCGAATCGGGATCCACCGGCTTCTCCGGGCGGCGCGGCCGGTCGGCCTGGGGCGGCCGGCGGTCGTCGCGGCGTTCGGGACGCTGATCGTCCCGACGGGGACCACGGTCCTCGCGCGGGCTTTGCTGCGGACCGCGGGGTCCGCGCTGGCCCTGGCCACCGCCGGCCCCGCCGCCACCCTGCCCACCGGCTCCCGGCCCGCCAGCGCCCTGTCCGCCGCCCTGGGCACCCGCGCCCTGACCGCCACCGCCGTGGCGGCGCTCGAAGCGCTGGTTGCCTTCCGAGCGCTGCTGGCCCTCGGGACGGTTGCCACGCTGCTCGCGGCCGCCACGGGCCTCCGGACGACGATGCCGGTCGAAACGGCCCGGCCGCCAGACCTCGACCTCGCGCTCCTCCACCGCCGGTTCGGCGGTGGCCGCGACGGCAGCCGTCGCGTCCGTGTCGGCCGGCTGTTCGTCGGACGCCGGTGCTTCGGTGGTCGGCGCGTCCGCCACGGATGCGGCGTCCTCCGATGTTTCCGCGGCTGCATCCGCCGTCTCCGCGACCGCGTCGGCCAGACTGGCGGCGGTCTCGGACTCCGGGTCCACCGGCGCGGTTTCCGGGGCACCGGCGAGGGCCACCTCGGCGTCCACGGGCTCGCTCTCGACGACTGCAGGCTCGGGAGCGTCCGGCTGCGCCGCCGCGTCCGCGGCGGCAGCCACGGCCGGCTCCACGTCGCTGAGGGGCGCATCGGTGAGGACAGGCTCCGGGACGGTGCGGTCGGTGTCGACGGTCACCAGCGGGTCGGCGCCGAGCGGGGCCGCGTCCGCCGGCGGGGCGGCGATCGCCTCGACCGCCGCGTCGGCGCCGGTCACGGCGGCTGTCGCCTCGAGCGGTGCAGGCGCGGTCCGGACCGGGACGCGGACGGTGCGCTTTTCCATGCGGTAGCCGAGGCCGCGCAGGATGGAGGCGAAGTCCTCGCCCGAGCAGCCGAGGAGCGAGGTCATTGCCACCGTGACGGTGAAGCCGCCCCCTTGCGGGATGGCGCCGTCCGGCGGGGTGGCGTCACCCACCGGCTTCCAGGCGATCAGCGGGCGGATGATGTCGGCGAGACGCTCCAGGATGTCGAGCCGCACCGCCCGCTCGCCGGCGACGCGGAAGCCGACAAGCCTGTAGAGCGTGCGGTCGAAGGCCGGGTCCAGCTTGATGGAGGTCCGGCCGGACGCGGAGAGCTGCGGCAGTTCCGCAAGGCCCGGCATGTCCATGGAACCGTGCTTCAACGCCCAGAGATGCGCGACGAGGGCCGCCGGAGCCGGCTTCAGGAGGGCCGGCACGTAGATGTGGTAGGCGCCGAAGCGGACGCCGTACTTGCGCATGGCGGCGCGGGCGGTCTGGTCGAGGGCCTTCACGTCCTCGGCCACCTCCTGGCGCTCCAGGGTGCCGAGCGCCTCCACCAGGCGGAAGGCGACGCCGCGGGCGATGCCTTCCAGGTCCGGCGCGGTCTTCAGGTCCAGGAGCGGCTTCAGCAGCGTCTGGATGTGCGCGCCGATCCACAGGTCGAGCCGGGCCTGCGCCTTGTCGCGCGCCGGACCGGTGAGCTGTTCGTCGGCGAGCAGCATGACCCGGGGCGCCAGGGCGTCGTCGCCCGCCGCCAGCTTGGCGACCGGCTGGCCGAGCCAGCGCATGGCGCCGTCGGAGGCCAGCACGATGTCGTCGTTGGGCGCCTTGGAGAGGCGCTCGGCGCGCTTCTCGAACTCGCTGGCGAGCGCCTTGGCGGCGGCACCGCGCACGGCCTTGCCGTCCGGCCCTTCCGCGCTGGCGGACTGGTCGGGTGCGAACCGGAACCCGTGGAGCTCGCCGACGTGCTGGCCCTCGACGAGCACGGCGCCGGTCTCTGTGATTTCGGCTTCGAGCATGGCGTTCTCTCTCAGGCGTTTCATCAGGACGGAAGTACGACGGTCTACGAAGCGCTGCGTCAACCGTTCATGGAGCGCATCCGACAGACGGTCCTCTATCTGGCGCGCGCGCTCCTGCCAATGGACAGGATCGGCGAGCCAGTTCGGACGATTGGCCACGTACGTCCAGGTACGGATGTCGGCGAGCCGCGCCGAGAGGGCGTCGATGTCGCCGTCCGCCCGGTCGCAATTGGAAACCTGCCGCCCGAACCACTCGTCCGGTATCACTCCGCGGCCGGTGAGGAAACGGTAGAGTGCGACGATGAGGTCGCCATGATGGGCCGGCGAGATCTTCCGGAAGTCCGGCACCATGCATGCATCCCAGAGAAGCTGCACGTTCAGCGCGCCGACGGCGGCATCCTTTACGGCGGAATCGCGGAGCGCGTATTCGAGCGCGCGGAGGTCGTCGGACGGCAGCGCGCGGGCGAGGCCTTCCAGGCCCGGCGGCTTGTCGAGCGAGGCGCGGAGCGCGTCGACGGAGGCGAAGTCGAGGGCGGTGTTGCGCCACTGGAAGGTGCGCACCGGCTCGAACTGGTGGCTCTCGATCGCCTGGACCAGATCCTCGTCGAACGGCTGCACGCGGCCGGTGACGCCGAAGGTACCGTCGTTGAGGTGGCGCCCGGCACGGCCGGCGATCTGGCCGAGCTCGGACGGGGTGAGGCCCCGGTACTGGTAGCCGTCGAACTTGCGGGCCTGGGCGAAGGCCACGTGGTCCACGTCGAGATTGAGCCCCATGCCGATGGCGTCGGTCGCCACCAGGAAGTCCACGTCGCCGTCTTGGAAGAGGCGCACCTGGGCGTTGCGGGTGCGCGGGCTCAAGGCGCCCATCACCACGGCCGCACCGCCGCGCTGGCGGCGGATGAGCTCGGCGATGGCGTACACCTCGTCGGCGGAGAAGGCCACCACGGCCGAGCGCGCCGGCAGGCGGGTGATCTTCTTCGATCCGGTGTAGACGAGTTGGCTGAGCCGCGGCCGGCTGGTGACGGTGACGCCGGGGAGAAGCTTCTCGATCAGCGGGCGGGCGGTGGCGGAGCCGAGGAGCAGGGTCTCGGACCGGCCGCGCACGTTGAGGATGCGGTCGGTGAAGACGTGGCCGCGCTCCAGGTCGCCGGCAAGCTGGACCTCGTCGATCGCCACGAAGGAGACCACCAGGTCGCGCGGCATGGCCTCCACGGTGGAGACGAAATAGCGCGCGCCGGGCGGCACGATCTTCTCTTCGCCGGTGATGAGGGCAACCTGACCGATGCCGGCGCGGGCGGCGACGCGGGTGTAGACCTCGCGGGCGAGAAGGCGAAGCGGCAGGCCGATGGCCCCGGTGTCGTGGCCGAGCATGCGCTCGATGGCCAGATGGGTCTTGCCGGTGTTGGTGGGACCGAGCACCGCCGTCACGGAGCGGCTGCGGGCGGTCGCCGGCGTCGGCGCGTGGGGCGAAAAGGTCATTCTGGGGACTTCGGCCGGCGCTTTTGGAAAACGTCGTCTCGAGGGGCACGGGGGCGGATGCCGACCCGCCATCAGGGGCCGAACAGGACCCCGTCTGTAACACAGGGTCCTGAGGCGTGCTTGCCTTTTCTGAGGGACCGCCCCGGCGGCTGCGGCCTGGATCCGCGGATCCGGACCGACCGCACGCATATGGGAATCAACCATGAACAGAGCAAGACCGAATCGAACGAGGCAAGAGATTCAGGATTCGTTCTCACATCATCTTGTGGATCGGAGAGTCTTGGACGCAGCCTGTTGAATCGTTCGACTCGGACGGCGAGTCTCTCGACTCAAGCGGCCGAGTCGTTGTCAAGGTGATTCTTACCTTCGACTCGGCAGGCCAAGTGGTTCACGACCCGTTACTCGGGCGAGGCCTCCATAGGACTGTCGCGTTAACGGGTTCAACGGAGCCCGAACGGACGCGGTACGAATCGCGGATCAGGGCGTGTTCCGGTTTCGGCCTCCACCACCGGTGGGGACGGCCGCGCGGCGGGACACAAGTTTCGGCAGCCCGAGCGGCCGGGCGTCGGCGCGCCGTTAACCGGATCGTCCCGTCGCGGGACGAAGACGGCGCTTTCTTCTAACGACAAAGGCGCCCGTCGGCCGGGCGCCCTCGATGTTGGATCGTCGCGGAGGGCGGAGAGCGCCGCCCGGTTTCGATCAGTTGGAGGCGTTCGCCACGGAAGTGCCGTCGCCGAACTGGCGGGCCTGCACGACCAGCATGCCGCGCATGGTACGAACGGCGATCTTGTAGGGCAGCGCCAGGGCGCCGTCCTCGCTCGGCACGAACCAGGCTTCCAGGTCCTTGTTGTCCTCCATGAAGCGGGTGCTCTCCTTGCCCTCGCGGTGGCCGGCCACCGGCACCCAGCGGGCGCCGCAGACGACCGCCTCCCCGGTGTAGCCGGGCACCTTCACGGATTCGGTGGACTTGTAGCTGAGCTTGATGTCGTACCGCGTCCAGCCGTCGAAGATCGGCAGGGTGCGGTCGCAGACCTCGCGGCCGACGCTGCCCTTGTCCCGATTCGGGATGGGAAGGAGGGCGGCCGACAGGGGGTCCACCACGTTGCGCTTGTGGGCGGCCGTGACCGGCACCCGGTCGTCCCGCTGCATCAGTTCGGGGATGGCCCGCAGCGACTTGATGGCGCCGCCGCCAAGGCCCATGGACACCTGGGTGACCTTGTCGCCGCGCGACATCAGCTCGTAGGCCGCCGGGGTGAGGCCGCGGCCGATCCGCCCCTTGGCGGTGGCGATGCTCTCCTCCGAGGAGACGATACGGGCAAGACCCGACGTGGAGATGTGCAGCTTAGCCGCGTAGGACCCGCGCTCGACCTTCACGGCGAGGGATCCCTTGGCGATTCCGAGCCCCATGAAGGAGACGTCGTAGAGCGCCCGGCTCTCTCCGGCGGCGGACGGAGCGGCGCCGGCGACCGGCGCCGACGCGAGGACAGCGGCGCAGACGGCCGCGAAGGCCGTCCGTGCGGCCTTGGTGACAGGGGATCTACCGAGCAGGTACACGGGCATTGCCTCCAGGACGCCGGGCGGGCCGCCAGAACGATGCACTCCGCCCGAAGCGGAATCCGAAGCGTCGTCCCGGGAGACGATCCCGGACGTGCGGCGGTTCCATGGCGGCGTGCGATCTTTCGTGCGGCGATCCGGAATCCGTTTCGTTCGATCCCGGCCCGCTTCGACAATCTTCGTGCCGATATGGTAACCGCTTCGTTAACGCCCGTCACCCTGCCATCAACCGCATGGCGGATCCGGCCGGCCGCCCGCCGGAACCGACCACCAGGGTTGACGCGGCACGACCGGCTCATTATAGACGAGCGACTTTTGAGACAGGGCGCGCCGTTCCTGAAGGGAGCGGGCGCTGGTGCTTGTACGGGACGGTCCGCCCTGGCGCGAGACCTCCCGTCGATGAAGAACAGAAGGAAGATCACCATGGCTCGGCGGTGCGAACTGACCGGTAAGGCCGTCCTGACCGGTAACAACGTCAGCCACGCGAACAACAAGACCAAGCGGCGCTTCCTGCCGAACCTCCTGAACGTGACGCTGCTCAGCGACGCGCTCGGGCAGAGCGTGCGCCTGCGCATCTCGGCGAACGCGCTGCGCTCGGTCGAGCATCGCGGGGGCCTCGACGCTTTCCTGGCGAAGTCCGCCGGCGAGGAGCTGTCCACCCGGGCGCGCCTCCTGAAGAAGCAGATCGAGAAGAAGCAGAGCGAAGCCGCCACGGCCTGACGCCTGCCGGCCGGACAGACCGGCCCGATCATCGGCCGCCGAACGCCGTCCCTTCGGGTTTCGGCTTTCGGCGGCCTTGCCATTTCTGAATGCGTCCCACCCGTTGGGGCCGCCTTCGAGCGAGGCGGTCCGCACCGTCCGCGAAGGGTTTCGCCCCATGACCCTCCTCAGCACCCGCCTGCTGCCGTCGATCACCGCCATGGCGGTGATCGTGATCGCCTCCAACATCCTGGTCCAGGTGCCGTTCACGCCGTTCGGGCTCGGCGACGTGCTGACCTATGGGGCCTTCACCTATCCGTTCGCCTTCCTGGTGACCGACCTCACCAACCGCTGGTACGGCCCCGCGAAGACCCGGCAGGTGGTCTACGTGGGCTTCGCGGTGGCGGTGGTGCTGTCGCTCGTGCTCGCCGACGCGCGGATCGCGCTCGCCTCCGGCACCGCCTTCCTGACGGCCCAACTGGTGGACGTGACGGTGTTCAACCGCCTGCGCGAAGGCTCCTGGTGGCGCGCGCCGCTGGTCTCCTCCTCGCTCGGCTCCGCCCTCGACACGGCCGTCTTCTTCTCGCTCGCCTTCGTCGGCACCGACGTGCCCTGGGTGACCCTGGCGCTCGGCGACTTCGCCGTGAAGATGGCGATGGCCCTCGTTAGTCTGGTGCCCTACGCCGGCCTGATGAACGCCATGAAGCCGAGCGGCGCCCTCGCCCGCTGACGCCCGCGGCCCTCAAGGGCCTGTGAGGGTGAACTCCAGATAGACGGTGCGCTGCAGGAACGACCGGTTGTCGTCGGACAGAAGCGACAGCCGGGTCCGCCCCTCACCGTCTGTCCAGAGGGCGAGCGCCTCCATGTTGTCGATCTGGTGCGAGAGGTTCGCCTCCATCAGAACCGGCCCGTCGATGCGGGCGCCGGGCTTCAGGTCCGCCGCCCGGATGCGGCGGATGCGGCAGCGGACCCCGTCGCGCCACGAATAGGCGCGCTCCAGGATGAAGAGGTCGTCACCCGGCCCGAACTTCGCGTCGGTGATGCTGTAGGTCCCGTCGTTCGCCACCCGGAAGGCGCCGGGCGCCGGCCCGCCGATGAGCCAGCCCGGATTGTCCCGGGACTTGGCGTTGCGCGGCGCGTCCTCGCCGATGGTGACCACGGCGCCGGCGAACGGCCCGCCCGGGCGGCCGATGACGACCGTCTCCAATCCCTTGCCGCCCTTCAGCGCCGCTGTGGCGGGCGGCAGGCGCATCTCCGTCAGCGGACCGGGAAACCCGTCCGGCTCCAAACGGCCGGCGAGAATCCGGGGACGGCCTTCCACGCTGATCACAACGGCGCCGTCGCGGACGTCGAGGGCCTCGGTGTCGGCCTCGAGCTTGCCGCGGAAAGGCTTGCCGCGCCGGTCCCGCAGCGGGGCCGCCCGGCCTTCGGCGAGATCGACAGGCCGGCCGGCGGCGTCCCTGAGGATGCGGGCCTGAAAGGCGAGGCCGTCGTCGGTGATTGCCAGGAAGGCGGATCCGTCCGCCTCGGTCATGACGAGGCCGGAGAGACCGCCGATGGCCCGGTGGCGACTGGAGAGCTGCAGGCCGCCGACGAACTCCAGCGCCCCGAACCGGGTGACCTCCGGGTCCCCGATCTGGAAGGCGGCGATGCGCTGGACCGTGACCGGCACCGACGGCGACAGGGTGGCGGCCCCGGCGGAGAGGCCGAGCACGGTGCCGGCGGCCAGAAGCGCCAGGAGGCCGGAGACGACGGCGAGCCTGGTCCGGCCTCTCACCGGACCCCGACCCGCACCGCCGGCCGTCCGCCGCCGGCCGGACGGCTCACCGTGGCCCGGCCGGCCCGGTCGCGGGCGCGCTCCTCCTCGAAGAGCGAGGCGAGCTGCTCGGTCATGGCGCCGGCCAGCTCCTCCGCGTCCACGATGGTGACCGCGCGGCGATAGTAGCGGGTGACGTCGTGGCCGATGCCGATGGCGATCAGCTCCACCGGCGAGCGGGTCTCGATCTCCTTGATGACGGCGCGCAGGTGCCGCTCCAGGTAGTTGCCCGGGTTCACCGACAGGGTCGAGTCGTCGACCGGCGCACCGTCGGAGATCATCATCAGGATCTTGCGGTTCTCCGGCCGGGCGAGCAGACGCTGGTGCGCCCAGTCGAGCGCCTCGCCGTCGATGTTCTCCTTCAGGAGCCCCTCGCGCATCATCAGGCCGAGGTTGCGCCGGGCCCGCCGCCAGGGCGCGTCGGCCGCCTTGTAGACGATGTGTCGGAGATCGTTGAGCCGGCCGGGCTGCGCCGGCTTGCCGGCGGCGAGCCACGCCTCGCGCGCCTGTCCGCCCTTCCAGGCCTTGGTGGTGAAGCCGAGGATCTCCACCTTCACGCCGCAGCGTTCCAGGGTGCGGGCGAGGATGTCCGCGCAAGCGGCCGCAACGGTGATCGGCCGGCCGCGCATGGACCCGGAATTGTCGAGGAGGAGCGTCACCACCGTATCGCGGAAGGTGGTGTCCCGCTCCATCTTGAAGGCGAGCGGCTGCATGGGGTCGGTCACCACCCGGGTGATGCGGGCGGTGTCGAGCAAGCCCTCCTCCAGGTCGAAGTCCCAACCGCGGTTCTGCTGCGCCATCAGGCGGCGCTGCAGCCGGTTGGCGAGGCGCGAGACGACGCCCTGGAGGTGGAGGAGCTGCTTGTCCAGATAGGCGCGCAGGCGATCGAGCTCGGCCGGGTCGCAGAGATCCTCCGGGCGGGTCACCTCGTCGTACTTCAGGGAGTAGACCTTGTAGTCGTTCTCCGGCGGCTGGTTGGTGAAGGGCAGCTCCGGGCGCTTGCTCTCGCCGGCGTCGCGCGCCTGGTCGGCGGCGTCCTCGTCGAGCGTCTCCTCGGCGGCATCGGCGTCCACCTCCGTCTCGCCGGCCTCCTGCTCCTCGCCTTCGGCCTCCTGCTCCTGGGGGGCGGCCTGGTCGGAGGCGGTCTCGTCCGCGGCGTCGCCCGCGTTCTCCTCGGACGTCGCCTCGTTCTCCTTGCCCTCGCCGTCGTCCTCCGGCTCCTCCGGCTCGCCGCCGAGCTCGTCGGCCATGTCGAGGGAGGCGAGGAGGTGGCGGACGGCCTTGGCGAAGTCCTTCTGCCGGCCGATCACCGTCTCCAGGTTGGCAAGGTCCGGTCCGGCCTTCTCCTCGATCCAGTCGCGCCACTGGGCGAGCACCGGCGCGGCGCTCGGCGGCGGCGGGAGGCCGGCGAGCCGCTCGCGCACGAGAAGCGCCACCGCGTCCTCCAGCGGCGCATCGGCGCGGTCGGTGACCTCGTGGTAGTTGCCGCGGAAATAGCGGTCTTCCAGCATGGTGGTGAGATTCTGGGCAACGCCGGGCATGGCGCGCGCGCCAAGGCTCTCGCAGCGCGCCTGCTCGACGGCGTCGAACACCGCCCGGGCGGTCTTGCCCTCGGGCACGTAGTCGCGGTGCACGGTCGCGTCGTGGCAGGCGAGCCGGAGGGCCATGGAATCGCCGAGCCCGCGGGTGACCGCCACGTCGTGGGCCGTCGGCTTGCGGGGCGGCTCCGGTAACCGCGCCCGATGGCCGGAGAGGGACGGCCGGTCGGTGGCGTAGACCACCTCCAACTCGTGATCGCCCGAGATCGCCCGCATGGCGACGCCCACCGCCTTCTTCAGCGGTTCGGTCTGGGGCTGGGTGCGGGCGGGATTCGGGTCGCGTGCCATGGGTCGGTTCGGTCCTGAGGGAGTGACGGCGGCGTGTTGTCCCGAGCCGTCATCCCGGCGAAGGCCGGGATCCAATCGGCGGAACCCTGTCCGCCGCGATCAAGCATGCCGCCGTCGGCTGGATCCCGGCTTCCGCCGGGATGACGGGTGACGGGTGACCGGGAACGATCGTCCGCTCCCCCTCAGGCCAGCACCATGTTCACCGCGCTCTCCGGCAGGTCCTTGCCGAAGCAGCGCTGGTAGAACTCGGCCACCAGGGTGCGCTCCATCTCGTCGCACTTGTTGAGGAAGGTGACGCGGAAGGCGAAGCCGAGGTCGCCGAAGATGGCGGCGTTCTCCGCCCAGGTGAGCACCGTGCGCGGGCTCATCACCGTGGAGAGATCGCCGTTGACGAAGGCCGAGCGGGTCATGTCGGCGACGCGGACCATCTTGCCGACGGTCTGGCGCCCCTCCTCGCCCTTGTACTGCTTGGCCTTGGCCAGGATGATGTCGACTTCCTTGTCGTGCGGCAGATAGTTCAGCGTGGTGACGATCGACCAGCGGTCCATCTGGCCCTGGTTGATCTGCTGGGTGCCGTGGTAGAGGCCCGACGTGTCGCCGAGGCCGACCGTGTTGGCGGTGGCGAACAGGCGAAAGGCCGGGTGCGGGCGGATCACGCGGTTCTGGTCGAGCAGTGTCAGCTTGCCGGCCACCTCCAGCACGCGCTGGATGACGAACATCACGTCGGGCCGGCCGGCGTCATACTCGTCGAAGACCAGGGCCACGTTGTTCTGGAGCGCCCAGGGCAGGATGCCGTCGCGGAACTCGGTGACCTGCTTGCCGTCGCGGATCACGATGGCGTCCTTGCCGACGAGATCGATGCGGCTGATGTGGCTGTCGAGGTTGACGCGCACCAGCGGCCAGTTCAGCCGCGCCGCCACCTGCTCGATGTGCGTCGACTTGCCGGTGCCGTGATAGCCGGACACCATGACGCGCCGGTTGTGGGCGAAGCCGGCCAGGATGGCGAGCGTGGTGTTGCGGTCAAAGAGATAGTCGGGGTCGTAGTCGGGCACGTACTCGTTGGCTTCCGAGTAGGCCGGAACCTCGATATCGCTGTCGATGCCGAACACCTGACGGACCGAGATCTTCAGGTCCGGAAGGGGTGCGGCGTCGATCGCAGACTGAACCATGGAACCTCCAGGAGGCGCGCCACAGGCGTAGAGGGCGCGCGCCGAACGCGGATCGCGGGATGCGGGACCCCGGGTGGGCGACGATCGGACGGCACCGCAGAGGGTGGCCGCCCGCCTTTCCCGCCGAACCGGTGAAAGCCCGATCGGACAGGCAAATTCCGTGCCCGATCAACGCCGCCGTCGGACGGCGGGGCTGGTCGGGATCGCGGCGACGTTAGCAGAAGCCGGCCGCCTTGAGGTAGTTATAGGCTTGGATGATTTGCCGCAACCGTTCCTCGGACGAACGATCGCCGCCGTTGGCATCCGGGTGGTGGCGTTTCACCAGCACCTTGAACTGGGCCTTGATGTCGGCCTTGTCGGCCTCCAGGTCGAGCCCGAGGGTGTCGAACGCCTTCTGGGTGGCCGACGAGACCTTGCGCTTGGGCGTCTCCACCCGCGCGTGGGCGCCGGACGGGCGGGCGCCGTGGAAGATGCCGAACGGGTCGTGCACCGCCGCCTCCGGCGACGGGCCGGCGGCACGCGGGCCATCGGTGGTCTGGCCCCAGCGGTTGACGCCCATGTTCCAGGTCGGCCGGTGCCCGGTGAGGGCGTCCTTCTGGTAGGCCTGGATGGCGTCGTCGCCCATGCCGGCGAAATAGTTGTAGGACTTGTTGTAGAGGCGCACGTGGTCGATGCAGAAGCGGTGGTACTGGCCCTCGCGGCCGCGCCCCTTCGGCGCCTTGTGCTCGCCCGGCAGATCGCACCCCTCCCATTCGCAGCGCGGAAATTGCTCCCGCGCCTCGTCGGCCGCGTCGGGCCTGATCCGGATCTTGTCGAACAGCTTGGAGTTCATTTTCATGGTCGGTGGAGTATGGGGTGGCACACCCCCCGCGGCAAGCGGCCAGAGACACCGGACCGCTCGAGCCCGTCACATGGCATTCCCGTCATTCCAGAACCCTGTCGCTATTCACCCGGAGACCCGACCGATGACGACCCGCAAGGACCGGATCGCCCGCGCCCTCACCGACGCCTTCACGCCGATCCGCCTGGAGGTGGAGGACGACAGCGCCCGCCACCACGGCCACGCCGGCGCCGCGCCCGGCGGCGAGACCCACTATACCGTGCGCATCGTGGCCGAGGCCTTCGCCGGCAAGACGGCGCTCGCCCGCCACCGCCTGGTGAACGAGGCCCTGGCGGAGGAATTCGGCACCGGCCTCCACGCGCTGGCGATCGAGGCGCGCGCGCCCTGAGGGCATGCGGCGCGGTGCGTGAGGATGGATTGCCGTCAGGTGACGAGGGCACGACCGCGCTCTGATCGTCATGGTCCGCTTCAGGCGGACCAGCCACGCCTTGCGGCGGTGGGCGGTCGAACGGGACGACGAGAGCGGGTCCAGTGGACCTAAGCGTGGGTGGTCCGCCTGCGCGAACCATGACGGGGGTGGTGGGTAAGAAGTACCCCTACCCCGCCGCCAGTTCGTCCGCCAGGAAGCTCTTCACCGCCTCGCCGGGCACGTCCTTGGCGATGAAGCTCTGGCCGATGCCGCGGGTGAGGATGAAGGTGAGGGCGCCGCGGCTCACCTTCTTGTCCTGGGCGATGAGGGCGAGGAGGCCGCCGGCGTCGGGCAGGCCGCCGGGCACCTGGTCGAGGCGGGTGGGCAGGCCCACGGCGTCGAAATGACGGCGCACGCGCGCGGCGTCCTCCGGCCCCATCAGGTTCATGCGCACCGAGAAATCGTGCGCGAGCACCATGCCGATGGCGATGGCCTCGCCGTGCACAAGGCGGTCGGAATAGGCGGTGGCGGCTTCCAGCGCATGGCCGAAGGTGTGGCCGAGGTTGAGGAGGGCCCGGTCGCCGGTCTCCTTCTCGTCGCGGGCGACGATGGCGGCCTTGGACCGGCACGAGGTGGCGATGGCGTGAGTGCGGGCCGGGCCGCCGGCGAACACGGCCGGCCAGTTGTCCTCCAGCCAGGCGAAGAAGGGCGCGTCGTCGATCAGGCCGTACTTGGCGACCTCGGCGTAGCCGGCGCGGAAGTGGCGCTCCGACAGGGTGTCGAGGACGTCGGTGTCGGCGAGGACCAGGTCGGGCTGGTGGAAGACGCCGACGAGGTTCTTGCCGTGGCTGACGTTGATGCCGGTCTTGCCGCCGACGGAACTGTCCACCTGGGCAAGCAGCGACGTCGGCACCTGGACGAAGCGCATGCCGCGCCGGACGATGCCGGCGGCAAAGCCGGAGAGATCGCCGACGACGCCGCCGCCGAGGGCGACCACCGCGTCGCCCCGCTCGAAGCGGCCGCCGATCACCTGATCGACCACCTGTTCCAGGACATCGAAGGACTTCGACCCCTCCCCCGGCGGGATGATGACCGCGGAAGCCGAGATGCCCGCCTCGGCGAGGCTGGCGTCGAGGGCGTCGAGGTGCCGGCCGGCGACCGTGGCGTCGGTGACGACGCAGACCCGCGCCTTCGGCAGCACCCCGGCGATCAGCCCGCCGGCCGCGCCGATCAGGCCGGCGCCGATCAGGATGTCGTAGGACCGGTCGCCGAGGGCGACGGGCACCCGGACCGGGTCGTCGGCGGTGCCGGCGGCGGCAGTGGCCGAGGCGGGCGGAACGGGGGTCGGGGTCATCGGCTCTCCTCCGCCGAGGCGGTGGCGGCGCGGCCCTCCAGCGCCTCCAGCACGGCCTCGACAACCTGGTCGTGGGGAACGTCGTGGGACGGGACCGTCAGGTCGGCGAGGGCATAGACCGGGTAGCGGTCCTCCACCAGCCGGCGCAGCGTGCCTTCCGGGTCCGCGGTCTGCAGCAGCGGCCGGTTGGAGCGGCGCTTCACCCGCTCGAACAGCACCGCCACGTCGGCCTTCAGCCACACCGACACGCCGGCGGCCGCGATGGCGCGGCGCGTCTCCGGGTCCATGAAGGCGCCGCCGCCGGTGGCGATCACCTGCTGGCGCTCGCGCAGCAGCCGGGCGATCACCCGCCGCTCGCCGGCGCGGAAATAGGCCTCGCCGTGCTCGGCGAAGATCTCCGGGATGGTCTTGTTGGCGGCCGCCTCGATGGCGTGGTCGGCGTCCACGAAGGGCAGGCCGAGGCGGATCGCCAGGCGCTTGCCGACGCTGGTCTTGCCCGCGCCCATCATGCCGACGAGCACGATCGACCGGCGCCGGAGCGTCGTCAGGATATGCGCTGCCCGCCGCGGATCCGGGGGCGACGGCGGATGGGCCGGGTCCGCCGGCATCGGATCGGCGTCGAGGCCGTCGTGGTTGTCCGTCATGGGCTGTTCTTGAGGCGGATCCGCGCGCTCTGTCAAGCGAGGCGCCGGGTTGCGGGCCGGTTGCGCGGTCGGGCTTGGCGGGCGCGAAGTTCGCACTTGGCGAGCGCCGCGCGGCCGGCGCATCATCCTTGCCGGATCCTTAACCCTTGGCCGACATCCTCGCCCTCATGCCGACGCTCACCCGTTTCGTTCGCACCATCGTTCTCGCCGTGGGCTTCGTCTACGCGGTGCTGTGGTCGCTGGCGACCCTGGTGGAGCCGCGCCCGCGGCCGATGAGCGAACCGGTGGAGAGCCGCATCCTGCGGGACGCGGGCCGGGCGCCGGCGGAACGGGCGGAGGAATTGGGTCGAAATGGCTGACGGACATCTGGTGGAGGCCTTCCTGGAGGCGATGAGCGTGGAGCGCGCGGCGGCCCTCAACACGCTGTCCGCCTATGCGCGCGACCTTGAGGACTATCGCGACCACCTAGCCGGCCGCGGCCGTGACGGGCTGTCCGCCGGCCGGGACGACGTGACCGCCTACATGGCGCATCTGGCCGGCCGCGGCTTTGCCCGCTCGTCGCAGGCAAGGCGCCTGTCGGCGGTGCGCCAGTACCACAAGTTCCTCTACGCGGAGGGCCACCGCGCCGACGACCCGACCACCACGGTCGACCGGCCGAAGGCGTCGCGCCCCTTGCCCAAGGTGCTGACCGTGGCGGAGGTGGACCGCATGCTGGAAGCCGCCCACGCGGCCGCGGCGGCACCGGCCGAGAAGCCCGCCGACACGCTTCGCGCCGCCCGCTTCGCCGCCATGCTGGAGGTGCTTTACGCCTCGGGCCTGCGCGTCTCCGAACTGGTGAGCCTGCCGGCGAACGCCATCCGGGCCGACACCCGCGCCATGACCGTGCGCGGCAAGGGCCGCAAGGAGCGGCTGGTACCGCTGGGGCCCAGGGCCCGGACCGCCGTCTTGCACCACCGGGCGCTGCAGAAGGCGGCCGGCCGGCACGCGGGTAGCCCCTATGCCTTCCCGGCGTCGAGCGAGGCCGGGCACGTGACGCGGCAGGCCTTCGCCCGCGACCTGAAGGACTGCGCGGCCCGGCTCGGCATTCCGGCCGCCAAGGTGTCGCCGCACGTGCTCCGCCACGCCTTCGCCAGCCACCTGCTTGCCGGCGGCGCGGACCTTCGGGTGGTGCAGGAACTGCTCGGCCATGCGGACATCGCCACGACGCAGATCTACACCCACGTGCAGGACGAGCGCCTCGCGCGCCTCGTCGCCGACCACCACCCGCTCGCCCGCAGTTGATCCGCCGCCCCTGCCGGGGCGGGACGCCCGGTGGCTGCCAGGCCAAGCGCTTGGTGGCTGCCGAGCACGGCGCCCGGTTGTGGGCAGCCCCGCTTCGCCTCGGCTTGACAGCGGCAGGGTCAGACGCCAGTGTCCGCGCCGTCGCGATCCCCCCGCCCGGGCGACGGCCGCCTCCGGTGGCCGGCGGGCCCGAAGCCGACGTCGCGTCGGCCGGCGCGTGACCATTTTGGAAGACGGATGCGCAGCTATCTCGAATTTGAAAAGCCCGTGGCCGACCTGGAAGGCAAGGTCCAGGAGCTGAAGGCGCTCTCCCAGTCCGGCGAGGCGGTGGCCATCGACGACGACGTGGCCAAGCTGGAGGCCAAGGCCGCCCAGGCTCTCGTCGACATCTATGCCAAGCTGACGCCGTGGCAGAAGACGCAGGTCGCCCGCCATCCGGACCGGCCCCACGCCGCCAACTACATCGCCAGCCTGATCGGCGACTGGACGCCGCTGGCCGGCGACCGCTCGTTCGGCGAGGACGCCGCCATCCTGGCGGGGCTCGGCACCTTCCGGGGGCGGCCCGTGGCCGTGCTCGGCCAGGAGAAGGGCCACGACACGCAGAGCCGCATCAAGCATAATTTCGGCATGGCGCGCCCGGAAGGCTACCGCAAGGCGATCCGCCTGATGGACCTTGCCGAGCGCTTCCGCCTGCCGGTGATCTCCTTCGTCGACACCGCCGGCGCCTATCCGGGCGTCGACGCGGAGGAGCGCGGCCAGGCTGAGGCCATCGCCCGCTCCACCGAGGCCTGCCTGAAGCTGACGGTGCCGAACCTTGCCCTCGTCATCGGCGAGGGCGGCTCGGGCGGCGCCATCGCGGTCGCCACCTGCAACCGCGTCTACATGCTGGAGCACTCCATCTACAGCGTGATCTCGCCGGAAGGCGCCGCCTCCATCCTTTGGAAGGACAGCGCCAAGGCCCAGGACGCGGCCACCGGCATGAAGATCACCGCCCAGGACCTGATGCGCTTCGGCATCATCGACGGCATCGTCAAGGAACCGACCGGCGGCGCCCACCGGGACCCGGACACCGTGATGGCGGCTGCCGGCGACATGCTCGATAGCGCGCTGGAGGAACTGCTGATCCTGTCGCCGGCCGACGTGAAGAAGGCCCGGCGCGACAAGTTCCTGGCGATCGGCCGCGACCTCAAGCCGTGAGCGAGTGACGACCGCACTGCGGAAATCCGGGGTTGCGTGGAGCGGCCGTTTCGGTCGATGCTTCCAGGGTGGGTGACGTCCTCTACGTGAAGCCGCATACGAGCTTTTCTGGTAACGGTTCGGTAACGGTATCCGTCAAGGATGACTTCAGGCTTGTCCGAGGGCGCGGGGGCGACGCTCTGTTTTCGGCGACCGGGCGATCAGGCAGGAATACGATGGCTTCCACGAACTTCTCGCGGGCAGCGACCCGTCTTCTCGGCGCGGTTCTGGTCTCGGCCCTCCTGGCCGGATGCCAGGCGGACGAACTCGGCTACGGGCCGAAGCACCTGAGGCAGGTCTCGGCCGAAACCAAGGCCGAGATGGTCAAGCTCGACGTCGCCACCACGGCGCCGGTCCTGATGCGCATCTTCAAGGAGGAGAACGCCTTCGAGGTCTGGCGCAAGGACCGCAGCGGCCGCTACGTGCTGGTGAAGTCCTACGAGATCTGCAAGTGGTCGGGCAACCTCGGCCCCAAGATCAAGGAAGGCGACCGGCAGGCGCCGGAGGGCTACTACACCATCACGCCCGCCCTGATGAACCCGAATTCCCAGTACTACCTCGCCTTCAACACCGGCTTCCCGAACGCCTTCGACCGGGCGCACGGGCGCACCGGCACGGCCCTGATGGTGCACGGCGCCTGCTCCTCGCGCGGCTGCTACGCCATGACGGACGAGCAGATCCAGGAGATCTACGCGATCGCCCGCGACGCCTTCCGCGGCGGGCAGAAGTCCTTCCAGTTGCAAGCCTTTCCGTTCCGGCCGACGCCCGAGAACATGGCCCGGCACTGGAACGACCCGAATATGGGCTTCTGGAAGATGCTGAAGGTGGGCTACGACCACTTCGAGCTGACCCGGGCCGAGCCCAAGGTGGACGTGTGCGGCCGCCGCTACGTGTTCAACGCCAAGCCGAAGGAAGGCGTGGAGATGAGCCCGGTGGCCGACTGCCCCGTGCTGGAGGTGCCCGAGGCGCTGCGCGTCGCTGCCGAGCGGAAAGCCGCCGAGGACGAGCAGAAGGCGGTGGTGATCGCCGCCCGCCTGGAGGGCGAGAAGAAGGCCGCCGAGGAGCGCGCCATCATGATCGCCGCCCGCAAGGACGAGCAGATCCGCGTCGCCGAGGAGCGTCGCCTGCGCATGGAGGAGCGCGGCAAGGCGCTGGCCTCTCTGTTCGGGGCCGCGCCCACGGCCGGAACGCCCGCCGCCGCGACATCGGCTGATGCGACCGGCGCCACGCCCGCCGCGCCGACCACCGCCGTCGCCGCGCTCCCCACGGCCGGTCCGAACGGCGAACCGCTGCCGCGCCGCAACCCGCGGGTGGACAGCACCGCTCTTGCCATGGCGCCGGCGGAGGCGAGCCAGGCCCGGTCGTCCGGCTCCATGTTCTCGCGCCTGTTCTCGTTCGGCGGCGAGGCCGCGTCGACGGACGCCGGCGCCCTCTCGCCGGAAGCGGCGGTGCCGGTTGTTCCCGCGACGCCGACCGCGCCGGTCGCTTCAGCGGCCGCCTCCCCGCTCGCGCCGGTGGCCGCGCCGGGCACGGCTGCGATCGAACCGGCAGTGCCGGTCGGGGCGGCGGCACCGGCCACGATGGCGGACGCCACGCCCCCGCCGAAGGCCGGTTCGTCCTTCTGGCCGTTCGGCAGCCTTTTCTGATCGGAACGCCGTGAAGACGCCTTTGCGTCGATCCCTTTGATTTTGCTTTTTGAGGACGGCCCGCTTCGGCGGGCCGTTCGCGTTTCGCGCGCGTTGGTGAAGGTGGCATCACCGTTTCCGTCTTTTCCGCTCGCCAGGGACGGGTTAAGCTCGTCTCATGAGCACAGTGTCGATCGATATACGGCGTGCGCGATTGGAGGATGCGGCTGGGATTGCGGCCGTACACGATCAGGCTTGGCGCAACGCCTACCGTGGCATCCTGCCCGGCCTCGACCTGGAGCGGATGGTGGAACGGCGGGGTCCGGCCTGGTGGTCGAAGGCGCTCCGCCGGCAGGTGGTGGTTCTGGTGCTGGAGGTGGACGGTCAGGTGGTCGGCTACGCCACCGTGGGGCCGAGCCGCATGCGCACCCTGCCCTACAAGGGCGAGATCTACGAGATCTACCTCTTGCCGCAATACCAGGGCGTCGGCCTTGGCCGCCGGCTGTTCCAAGCCGCCCGCCGCACCCTGTCGGAGCTGAAGTTCGCCGGCCTTGCGGTGCGGGCGCTCAGGGCCAACGCCGGCGCGGTGAACTTCTATCGCCGGCTCGGCGGCCGCACGGTGGTGGAGACCGGCGAGCGCGTGGGCGACACCGTGCTGCCCGTGCTGGTGTTCGGCTGGGACGTGAGCTGAGGCCGTCCGACCGATCGCGGTGGCTTCCCTGAGACATGATGGAAGAGCACCCCGGCGGCCCGTCGCGCGGCTCGTGGCGTCTTGACCGCCGCGCCTTCCGCATGCTCAGGCGAACAGCCCGTGCATGTACCAGCGCGGCGCCTCCACCTCGCGCACGAAGAGACCGTCGCGGAACATCCAGAAGCGGCGTCCTTCCGCGTCCTCCACCCGAAAATAGTCGCGCGTGAAGGCCACCTCGGCCTTCCACCACTCCGGCGCGATCCGCTCCGGGCCTTCCGCCCGGGCCACGTCGTAGACCACCCGCCGCCAGCGGAAGCGCACCGGCGGGCCGTCCGGCACGCCGGCGACCGTCTCCACCAGCTCCGGCTCCCCGAGGAGGCGGACCGGGAAGCGCGGCGGCTCGCCCGCGTCGGGCCGGGGCGTCGCCGCAAAGCCGAGCGCCCGCTCGGCCACGGTTGCGGCCGGCACCAGGGCGGCGGTCAGCTCCGGCACGTGGCTGTCGAGGGGCAGGAAGCGGGTGACGGCGGCAAGGCCGAAGCGGGCGCCGAGCCGGTCCACCAGCCGCTCCACCGCCAGCGACCGGTCGGTGTCGCCGGTGAGGTCGGTCTGGGCGGCGTCGAGCGGGGCCGCGAGGCGGACCGCGAGACGGACGAGGTCGTAGCCGTAGCCCGGGTCGAGCCCCCCGCCTGCCCGCGTGGCCAGCCGCTCGCCGATCAGGCCGACCAGCGCCTTCGGGGCCCGCAGCGGCCGGGCGGTGCCGACCTCCACCCGGGTCACGTGGCCGTCGGCGCGAAAGAGCGCGAGCTCCACGAGCCGCGCCCCCTCCCCCCGCGCCTCCAGGCCGGCGGAAAGCGATTCCGCCAGGGAGGCGACCGTCGCCTCCAGGGTGGCGAGTTCGGTCACCGGGTCGGCGAACCGCCGCTCCGCAAGGGCGGACGGCGCCGGCAGGCGGGGCGAGATGGATTCGCCGCCCGCCCCGAAGGCCTGGTCCAACCGGCGGGCGAGGAGCGGGCCGAAGCGGGCGGTGAGCGGCGCGCGCGGCTGGCCGTGCACATCGGCGATCCGCTTCAGGCCCACCCGGTCGAGCGCCGCCACCATGTCGGCGGGCAGCCGGAGGGCGGCAAGCGGCAGGCCGCCGAGGCGCTCGCCGTGCCGGCCGGGCGGCACCACCCGGCCGGCGGCCACGGCCCCCGCCGGGGGGGCGAAGCGGGCGACCGCCCAGGCGGCGCCGACCGTGTCGGCCACCGCGCCCACGGCGGAAAAGCCCTGCGCCCGCAGCCGCCCGACGAGGTCGTCCAGCATGGCGGCCTCGCCGCCGAACAGGTGGGCGCAGCCGGTGATGTCGAGGAGAAGGCCGTCCGGCGGGTCGAGGCCGACGAGCGGCGTGTAGCGGTCGGCCCAGTCGGCGACGGCGGCGAGAAGGGCCGCGTCGGCGGCCGGATCGGCGTCGTCCACCGCCAGCGTCGGCAGGAGGGCGCGCGCGTCGGCGAGGCTGAGGCCTGGCCGCACGCCGGCCGCCTCGGCGGCGGCATCCACCGCCACCAGGCGCACCGCGCCGGCTTGGATCTCCACCACGGCGCGCGGCGGGTCAGCCGCCCTCTGGGACGGATCTGCCTCACGCCGGGGCGGGTCAGCCGCCCTCTGCCGGAGCGGTCCAGCCGCCCTGGAGGGCGAGGCGGCCGGGTCGCCCGCCACGGGACTCCCGTCCCTGGAATGCCACGACCGTCCCAGGCGCAGCCGGGCCAGTCGGTCGGTCGGCAGGCGGGGCAGCCAGATCGACAGGAAGCGGGCGGGGCGCAAGGGCGCGGAAGCGGCGTTCATCACTGTTCCACTCCAGATCCAGGCGGCCGGTGCGGCCGTCGCGGTTCTTCTCCAGCACGAGCGTCCAGGCCGGAAAGCCCGCGCCCGCCAGGAAGCCGTCCACCGGCTCGGACGGGCGCGGCGTCACCAGGAGGCGGGTGGTGGCCGCGGAGGCGACAGGCGGCGCCCCCTGGAGCGACAGGAAGAGCGGCACCCCGCCCTCCCGCGCCCGGAGCGCCAGCCGGCGCGAGGCGGTGAGGTCGAAGGCGCGGGCAAGGCCCTGCATCTCCCCCACCACGGCGACGAGACCGCCGCAGCCGAGCCCCTCCTCGATGGCCCAGAGCACGTCCGCCGCCTGGCCCACGTCCACGGCAAGAAGCCGGGCCGGATCGAGCCCCAGCTGGGCAAGGCCGAGGGCCGCCGGCCGGCCCGCCTCCCGTGCCGCCCGGTCCTCCCGCACCCAGAGCACCGGCCCCGGCCGCCGGGTGCCGAGGGCCGCGATGAGGGCCGCCAGGAAGCCGGAGGCGGCGCCCGCCGCCCGGGTCTCGTCGGTGCGCACCAGATGGACCGCGCCGAGCGGCAGGCCGCCGTCGAACCAGCCGTCGAAGGCCGGCACGCCGAGCGTCAGCCGGCCGGGACGCCGGCGGGCGCGGGCCGGACCGCCACCGTCGGGCCAGCCGGCGGGCGCCGCCTCCGCCGGCGCGACGACCGGCGCCTCCAGCCGGGCGCCGGCCTCCACCCTGCCTTCCAGCACCGCCACCATCCGGCGAAGATCCGCAAGGCTCGGGGCGGCCCCCTCCGCCGGCTCCAGGACGGCCGGCAGGGCCAGGTCCCGGCCCATGCAAGGGTCCGTGCCAGAGTCCATGCCAGAGTCCATGCCAGGGTCCGGTCGGGGGCCCGGAGGTGGCGGGACGGGAGCGGCGGGACGGTCGCGCAGGAACGCACGGATCCGTCCCGCGTCCTTTCGATGAACGCGCGGCTGCATGGGTCTTCAACTCGCCTTGTTCCACTTATGTTCTCATAGATTCCGAGCTGACCCAAAAGAGTCAAGAGCCGCATCGCCCGGAAGCGCGACCGCAGGCCTCACGGATCCCGGCCGTCCCCTGCGGGGCGGCGGGGAACCCGACGCGGGGCGGTTCGGGCCCCTCCTTCGGCGCGGAGCAGGCGCCCCTGCGGGGCGGTTCAGCCGCCCCTGCGGGGCGGTTCGCAGGCCCGTTGGCCGACCCCGGCTTTAGTCTTAATTCCTTGAGGCATGCTGCAGCGCACAAGGGCAGACTTGGCGGCGAGCGCGGAAACCGCTACTAAGCCCCATCCTGCGCCCGATCGGCGCAGCCCGTTCGGCACGGATCCGGAGACCTCGACCATGCGCATCGACGCCGTCCCCATCGGCAAGAACCCGCCCTACGACATCAACGTCATCATCGAGGTCCCGCTCGGCGGCGAGCCGATCAAGTACGAGATGGACAAGGAGGCCGGCGCGCTCTGGGTCGACCGATTCCTCTACACGTCCATGCGTTATCCGGGGAACTATGGCTTCGTCCCGCACACCCTGTCGGACGACGGCGACCCGATCGACGTGATCGTCTGCAACACCCGCGCCATCATCCCGGGCGCCATCATGAACTGCCGGCCGATCGGCGTTCTGAAGATGCAGGACGAGAGCGGCGGCGACGAGAAGATCATCGCCGTCCCCTCCACCAAGCTGACCAAGCGCTACGACAAGGTGGAGAGCCACACCGATCTGCCGGACATCACGCTGAAGCAGATCGAGCACTTCTTCGAGCACTACAAGGACCTGGAACCCGGCAAGTGGGTGAAGGTGATCGGCTGGGGCGACGCCGAGGAGGCCCGCTCGATGATCATGCAGGCCGTGGAGAAGGCCAAGGCCCAGGGCAAGGGCAAGGCGGCCGAGTGAACCGCCCGGCGGCGAACGCCGCCGGATGACGGAAGCGCTCGACGCATTCCCACTTCAGGAAGGGCCGGCGCCCCCGCGCCGGCCCTTTCGCGTTTTCGCCCAGCCTGCAGCTCCCGGTTCGACCACCGCATCCGCGGCCTTGCCGAACGCGCCGGCGCGCCGCATCGTGCTTACCGCATAGTCGCGGGGAGTTTTCACGATGTCCGTCCAGCCGCGCCTGCTCCGGCCGCGCCTCCTTCCGCCCGCGGTCGCCCTCGGCCTTGCCGGCTGCCAGGGGAGCGGGATGGCGGCCGGCGTCACCGTGCCGGTGGAGGTGTTGCTGGCCGCGGCCTTCGTGGCGCTGGCTATCGCGCCCATTCTGGTGAGGAAGCTCGCCGGGCGGCCCCGGCCCGACCGCCGCGCCCGCGAGGCGGCATCCGCGCCTTCCGACCGGGGATCGGGCGGCGAGAACCGGCACGGCAGCCGCTCGTCGGACCGCCAGTCCGATGCCCACGAGGATGGCGGCGACGACTGATCCGCCCGCCGGGGCGCCGCTTGGCCGACGGGTGCCACGGCGCTGTCATCTATTCCGTTTTTCGAACCGGCAGACCCACTCGGCATTGAACAATCGAAAGGTCGGCGCGCTACAACGGACACCCGCAGCGACGAAAGGGGGGACGCGTCGGCCGCCCGCGCCACCGTCGGATGCGCCGGAGACCGTCCATGCCGCAGACGTTGGATCTTCTGAAGGAAGCCCGCATCGATGAGGCCGCCGGGATCGCCACGGCGCGCGGCAACCCGGAACTTGCCGACTTCATCCGCGTCTTCCTCGCCCGCGGCGCGGCCGAGGACGTGGCGGTCTACACGCCGGCCGAACTGCTGGCGCTCGCTGAAGCCGCCATGGCGGACCTTGCGGCCCACCATCCCGGCACCCACCGGGTGACCGTGTTCGACCCGGACCATCCGGGCTCCGGGACGGCCCACCGGGCCGTCACCGTCGTGGAGATCCTCAACGACGACATGCCCTTCCTGGTCGATTCGGTGATGCAGGAGCTGGCCGAGAGCCAGGTCGACGTGCGCCTTCTCGTCCATCCAATCCTCAGCGTGGTGCGGACCGAGGCCGGCGTGCTGCAGCGGTTCGCCGAGCCAGGATCGGCCGGCAGCACGCGCGAGAGCCTCATCCACATCCACGTGGCGCGCCTGCCGGACGCCACCGCCCGGGCGGACCTGCGCGCCCGGCTCGACCGGGTGCTCACGGAGGTGCGCGCCGCCGTCACCGACTGGCCGGCGATGCGGGCGGTGCTCGACGGGGTGATCGCCGACTACCGGGCCGCGCCGCCGCCGCTGCCGGCCGACGAGGTGGTCGAGGCCGTGGCCTTCCTGGAGTGGCTCGCCAACGACAACTTCACCTTCCTCGGCTACCGCGAATACGACGTGGAGATGGCCACCGGCGAGGCCGACCGGATCGCCCTCAAGCCGGAGACCGGCCTCGGCATCCTCAAGGACCCGGACGTGCGGGTGCTCCGGCGCGGCCGCGACCTCGTCCAGGTGACGCCCGAGATCCGCGACTTCATGAACAGGCCCGAGGCGCTGATCGTCACCAAGGCGAACGTGAAGAGCCGCGTGCACCGGCGCGCCTACATGGACTATGTGGGCATCAAGCGCTACGACGCCGCCGGCACGCTGAAGGGCGAGATCCGCCTTGTCGGCCTCTTCACCGCCACCGCCTACACCCGCTCGGCCCGGGTGATCCCCTACCTTCGCCAGAAGGTGGAGCGGGTGATCGCCAAGGCGGGGTTCGACCCGACCGGCCACTCGGCGAAGACGCTGGCGGCGGTGCTGGAGAACTATCCGCGCGACGATCTCTTCCAGATCGACTTCGACACCCTCTACGACTTCGCCATCGCCATCCTGGAGCTCGACGAGCGGCCGCGAATCCGCGTGCTGCCGCGGCGGGACAAGTTCGACCGCTTCGTCTCGGTGCTCGTGTTCGTGCCGCGCGACCGCTACAGCACCGAGGTGCGCATCCGCCTCGGCGCCTTCCTCAGCGGCATCTACCTGGGCCGGGTGTCGGCCTTCTATCCCTTCTTTCCGGAAGGCACCCTCACCCGCATCCACTTCATCATCGGCCGCGACGAGGGCGAGACGCCGAACCCCTCGCGCACGGAGCTGGAGGCCGGCGTCGCCGCCCTGGTGCGCACCTGGGCCGACGCCTTCCACGAGGCCGTGCGCGCCCGCCACGCGCCCGACCACGCCCGCACCCTGATCGAGCGCTGGGGACCGGCCTTCTCGGCCGCCTACCGGGACAGCTACGACCAGACCGAGGCGCTCGACGACGCCGCCCGCCTCGACCGGCTGACCGGCAGCCGCACCCTGGCGGTGGCCTTCCGCGTGCCGCGCGACGCGGACCCGGGCGAGATCGCCGTGAAGATCTACCATCGGGGCGGGCCGCTGCCGCTCTCCGAGCGGGTGCCCGTGCTGGAGGCCATGGGCTTCCGGGTGATCGAGGAGCAGACCTTCGTCCTGCCGCTGCCGGAGCCCGGCACCGTGATCCACGACATGCGGCTCGTGCGCGCCGACGGCCGCCCGGTGCCGCTTGACGAGGTGGGCGAGCCGCTGACGGCGCTTGCCATGGCGGTGTCCTTCGGCCATGCGGAGAGCGACCGGCTGAACGCGCTCCTCGTCTCCGCCGGCCTCGCCTGGCGGGAGATCGCGCTCCTGCGCGCCCTGTCGCGCTACCTGCAGCAGGCGCGCATTCCCTACGAGCAGGGCTATATCGCCGACACGCTGAACCGACATCCGGCGATCGCCGCCACGCTGGTCCGCTATTTCCGCGCCCGTTTCGACCCGGACCTTGCGGGCGACCGGGCGCTGGAGGAGGCGCGGGTCGCGGCCGAGTTCGACGGCGCCCTCGAAGCGGTGACGAGCCTCGACGACGACGTCATTCTGCGCCGCCTCGCCAACCTCGTCGCCGCGGCGGTCCGCACCAGCTTCTACCAGCTCGGCCCCGACGGCCGGCCGCGGCCGGTGATCGCCCTCAAGTTCGACCCGGCACGGATCGAGGACCTGCTGGCACCCCGGCCGTTCCGGGAGATCTGGGTCTATGCCCCGCGGGTGGAGGGCGTGCACCTGCGCTTCGGCAAGGTGGCGCGCGGCGGTCTCCGGTGGTCGGACCGGCCGCAGGACTTCCGCACCGAGGTGCTCGGCCTCGTTAAGGCCCAGCAGGTGAAGAACGCCGTGATCGTGCCGGTGGGCGCCAAGGGCGGCTTCTTCCCCAAACGTCTGCCCGCCGGCCCGCGCGAGGCGGTGTTCCAGGAGGGAACCGCCGCCTACACGCTCTTCGTCGGCAGCCTCCTGGACCTCACCGACACACTCGACGGCGACACCGTGATCCCGCCGGCGCGCACCATCCGCCACGACGGCGACGACCCCTATCTGGTGGTCGCCGCCGACAAGGGCACCGCCACCTTCTCCGACACGGCCAACGGCATCGCCGACGCCCGCGGCTTCTGGCTGTCGGACGCCTTCGCGTCCGGCGGGTCGGCGGGCTACGACCACAAGAAGATGGGGATCACCGCCCGCGGTGCCTGGGAGGCCGTGAAGCGCCATTTCCGCGAGATGGATACGGACATCCAGACGACGCCCTTCACGGTGGTCGGCGTCGGCGACATGTCGGGCGACGTGTTCGGCAACGGCATGCTGCTGTCGCGCAAGATCCGCCTGATCGCCGCCTTCGACCACCGGGACATCTTCCTCGACCCGGATCCCGACCCGGAGACGTCGTTTGCGGAGCGCGAGCGCCTGTTCGCTCTCCCCCGCTCGTCCTGGGCCGACTATGACACCGCGCGGATTTCGACCGGCGGCGGGGTCTTCTCGCGGAGCCTCAAGGCCATTCCGCTGTCGGCGGAGGCGCAGGCGGCGCTCGGGCTCGACAAGGCCCGCGCCACCCCGCAGGAGGTGATGCGGGCCATCCTGAGGGCGCCGGCCGATCTCCTCTGGTTCGGCGGCATCGGCACCTATGTGCGCGCCGAGACGGAGACGGACGCGGAGGTCGGCGACCGCGCCAACGACGGCATCCGGGTGACCGCCGGGGAGGTGCGCGCCAAGGTGATCGGCGAGGGCGCAAACCTCGGCGTAACCCAGCGCGCCCGCATCGCGTACAATCTTGCCGGCGGACGCAGCAATTCCGACGCGGTGGACAATTCCGCCGGCGTCAACTCCTCCGACGTGGAGGTGAACATCAAGATCGCCTTCGGCCGGGCTGTGCGCGGCGGGCGGCTCACAATCGAGAACCGCAACGCGCTCCTCTCGGAGATGACGTCCGAGGTGGCCGCGCTGGTGCTTGCCAACAACTACCGGCAGAGCCTTTGCGTATCGCTGGCCGAGGCCGCCGGCATGGCGGATTTCGGATACCAGCGCCGGCTGATCCAGTGGCTGGAGGGACGCGGCCGGCTGGACCGCGCCGTGGAGACGCTGCCGGATGACGCAACGCTCGCCCAGCGGGAGAAGGCCGGGCGTCCGCTGACCCGGGCGGAGATCGGCGTTCTCATCGCCTACGCCAAGATCGTCCTCTTCGACGATCTCCTGGAAAGTCCGGTGCCGGACGACCCGGCCCTGGTGGAGACGCTCCTCGGCTACTTCCCCTCGGCCATGCGGGCCGACTACCGGGACGATATCCTGGGCCATCGGCTGCGCCGGGAAATCGTCGCCACCGTGGTGGCCAACGCCTTCGTGAACCTCGCCGGCCCGACCGCCATCGTACGCCTCGTCGACCAGACCGGCGCCGCCCCGGCGGAGATCGTGGCGGCCTGGCTGGTGGCCCGCGCCGCCTTCGACGCGGACGCCTTCGTGGCGGCGGTCGACGCGCTCGACACCAAGGTGCCGGGCCTCGTCCAGAACGACCTCTACGGCCGCCTGCGCGACGTGCTCGTGGAAGCGCCGCTCTGGCTGATCCGCAACGCCGATCCGACGGGGGGCCTTGCCGAGCGGATCGCCCGGCTGAAACCGGGGATCCAGTCCTATGCAGCGTTGATTGCCGGCCGGCCGCTCGCCGACGCCGACGAGGCGGACGCCGCCGCCCTGGTGCAGGCGGGCGTGCCGGTGGGTCTTGCCAACCGGGCCGCCCGGCTGCCGCACATCGCCGACGCCCTCGACGTGATCCGGGTGGCGGAGGCGTCCGGCCGGCCCATCGCCGCCGCCGCGGAGGCGACCGGCCGGGTCGCCGGCCTCTTCGGCATCGACCGGCTCGACACGCTCGCCGGTGGCCTTCGCCCGTCGGACTACTACGAGAGTCTCGCCCTGGAGCGGGCCCGCCGGGTGCTCGCCGACGCCCACCGGCGCGTGGCGACCGCCGTTGCGGCGCACGGCCCCGACGGCGCCGGCATGGACGCCTGGCTCGCCGAACGGCGGGCCGCTGTGGAGCGCACCAACGCCGCCCTCGCCGACCTGCTGGCCGGAACGCCGACCGTTGCGCGCTTCACCGTGGCGGCGGGTCTCCTGGCGGACGTGGCGAACTGAACCGGCTGACGGCCCCGCCGGTGCTTCAGAGGCCGACCAGCCGGCGGATGTCCGCCGGGGTCGCGCCCGCGGCCCGCAAGGCGCGCAGACCCGCCGAGCCGGCAGACTTGGAGAGCTTGCGGCCGTCCTCGCCGAGGATCAGCCGGTGGTGCCGGTAGACCGGCTCGGGCAGGCCGAGCAGCACCTGCAGCAGCCGGTGCACCGCCGTGGCGTGGAAGAGATCGGCGCCGCGGATCACCTCGGTGATCCCCTCCGCCGCGTCGTCCACCACGACGGCCAGATGATAGCTCGCCGGCGCGTCCTTGCGGGCGAGCACCACGTCGCCCCAGGCGGCCGGGTCGGCGGCGACGCGGCGGACGGTGCCGGTGGGATGGCCGTCCGGGTCGACGTCCCGTTCGCGCCAGGACAGGGGGCCGGCGAGGGCGACGGCCCTGTCCATGCGGAGGCGCATCGCATGCGGTTCGCCGGCGGCGATCCGGGCGGCAGCCGCGGCCGGGTCGAGATCGCGGTCGAGGCCGGGATGGAGCGGTGCTCCGTCCGGATCCCGCGGAGCGGGCCGTCCGGTGCGCGCCGCTTCGGCCTCGGTGGCGGCGCGGACGGCGGCGCGGCTGGCGAAGCTCGGGTAGGTGAGCCCGAGGGCCGCCAAATGGACGAGCGCCCCCTGGTAGCTGGCGAGATGGTCCGACTGCCGGCGCACCGGCCGCTCGTAGGCAATGCCGAGCCAGTCGAGGTCCTCCAGGATCCGCGCCACGAAGGCCGGCCGGCTGCGCTCGCCGTCGATGTCCTCGATCCGCACCCGCATGCGGCCGCCCGACGCCGCGGCGGCCTCGGCGTTGAGGAGCGCCGAGAGGGCGTGGCCGAGGTGAAGGTCGCCGTTCGGCGACGGCGCGAACCGGAACACGGGCCTCGGTTCAGTGCCGGTCGCCGCGGCTTCCCCGGCCGGTCGCCGATCATCCGCATCCCTGTCTCCGCCGCTCACTTGCGTTCGTCCCGCATAAATCCCACCTCCCCGGGTCTCCGTCCGACCGTGCCTCGCCCGGCCTGTCCCTCGCCTTGGTCGCCGTCCCGTGCCAGACTGGCCGGCGGAATTGTGGCGGTCCCGGCGCCCGGCCGGCACGCCGCCAGGATCGGCGGCGGACAAGCCGGCCGCAACCCTGCCAAGGACCCTGCCGCCTCCCATGCGCCTTCTTCTGACGCCCGCCGACATGACCGAAGGCCTCGACGCCCTTGTGGCGGCGGATCCGCGCCTCATCCCCGTTCGGGCCGCCTGCGGCACCGTCGAGATCCGCCACCGCCCGCCCGGCTACGAGGGCGTCGCCCGGATCGTCGTCGCCCAGATGGTGTCGGTGGCGAGCGCCAACGCCATCTACGGCCGCCTGGAGACGACGCTCGGCGCGGTGACACCGGACCGGGTTCTGGAGGCCGACGACGCCACCTTGCGCGCCGCCGGCCTTTCAGGCGCGAAGATCCGCACGCTCCGTGGCGTCGCAGAGGCCACGCGCAACGGGCTCGACCTTGCCGGCCTCGCGGAAGCCCCGGCCGAGGCGGCGGTCGCCGCGCTCACCGCCCTGCCGGGCATCGGCCAGTGGACGGCGGAGATCTTCCTCCTCTTCTGCGCCCGCCACGCGGACGTGTTTCCGGCCGGCGACCTCGCCCTTCAGGTCGCCGCCATGGAGGGGCTCGGCCTGCCGGACCGGCCGAGCGAAAAGGCCATGCGCCAAATGGCGGAGGCCTGGTCGCCCTGGCGGGGCGTTGCGGCCAAGCTCTTCTGGGCCTACCACAAGGCATGCCGGGAGGGCCGCACCGCCGTGCCGGTCTGAACGCCCGACCCGGAGCCCGCCCCATGAGCCGCATCGACGGTCCTCGCCTCGCCCCCGCCGCCGGCGGTCCCGCCACCGGCCTCGTGGTCTTCCTGCACGGCTACGGGGCCGACGGCAACGACCTGATCGACCTCGGCCGCGCCTTCGCGCCGCTGGTGCCGGGCGTCGCCTTCGTCAGCCCGCACGCGCCGAACCCCTGCGGCATGTCGCCCATGGGCCGCGAGTGGTTTCCGCTCACCTTCCGCGACCCCACGGAATACCGGCGCGGCGTGCAGGCGGCCGGCCCCGGCCTCGACGCCTTCCTCGACGCCGAACTCGCCCGGCACGGCCTTGCCGGTGACCGTCTGGTGCTGATCGGCTTCAGCCAGGGCACCATGATGGCGCTCCACGCGGGCCTTCGCCGCCGCACCGGCCCGGCAGCCATCATCGGCTTCTCCGGCCTCCTGGCGGACCCGGAGGACCTTGCCGCCACGACGGCCCGGCCGCCGGTGACGCTCATCCACGGGGACGAGGACCAGGTGCTCCCGATCGACTTCCTGTTCGCCGCCGCGAACGCGCTTGCCGCGGCCGGCGTGCCGGCCACCTTCCACGTCTGTCCGGGCGTCGCCCACGGCATCGACCAGCGCGGGCTCGGCATCGCAGCCGAGGCCATACGCGCCGCGCTCGGCTGACCGCCGCTGCCGCCCGCCGGGCCCCTTGCACCCCTGGCCGAGGGCGCCATATGGCGCACGCGGCCAGGCGCAGCCGCCCCTCTCCCGCCCAAGGACCTACATGCTCACCTTCGTCCAGTTCCTCTTGCCGGTCGCCCTCGCGGCCGTGGCCATCGTGCTCTTCCTCGGGCTCGGCAACATGATCCGCGGCGGCAGCGCCAGCCGGTCGCAGACCCTGATGCGCTGGCGCATCGGCCTGCAGGGGGTCGCGGTGGCGATCATCATGCTGTCCATCTGGCTGATGGGACGCTGACGCAACAGGGTGACGCGAACCGGCGGCGGCCGGCCCTGTTCCAGGTTGCGGCGCGAGGGTGGGTGATTCACCGTCGACCCAGACCTGATTCGCCGACCCGGAGTTGCCGATGCCCGCCCTTTTCCGCCGCCGCACCCTCGCAGCCGCGTCCGTCCTCCTGGCCAGTGCCCTGAGCGCCGGCGGCGCGGCGACGGCGGCGGACCTCGGCGCGGCGCCGGACCTTGCGGCACCCGCGTCGTCCTTCCGGATCCTCGACGAGATTCGCGCCCGCCTGCTCGGCACCGCCATCTTCGAGGACGACACGTCGGTCGGCATCGGGGCGGAAGTCCTCTCCTCGGCGCTGCCCCTCGACAGCGGCAATTCGCTCGTCGACTTCGTGTTCGGCCCCCGGCTTCATGCGGGCCTTGCCTCGCCCCTCGGCGCCGACCCGCTCTACGGCTACGCGGGCTTCACCTGGACGCTGCCGGTGACCGACAGCCTCTTCGTGGAGGTCTCGCTCGGCGGCGCGCTCAACACCGGCGGCGACACCGGCCCGCTCGGCTGCGCGGCCACCTTCCGGGAGGCGGCGGCGGTGGGCTGGTCACTGGACGAACACTGGCGCATTCTGGCCGGCATCGAACACCTGTCGCACGCGGATCTCTGCGGCGACGACAATCCGGGGCTGACCGCCGTCTCCGCCTCCGTCGGCTACCGCTTCTGAGGGGCGGCCGGGAGGGGAGCATCGGGGTCGCCGCCGGACGGCGGAGGAAAGGCTGACCCCATGGTGGTTCTGAACCGCATCTACACCCGCACCGGCGACAGCGGCACGACCGCCCTCGGGTCCGGCGAGCGGCGGCCGAAATACGATCTGAGGGTCTCGTCCTACGGCACCGTGGACGAGACCAACGCCACCCTCGGCCTTGCCCGCCTGCACACCGGCGCGCTGCCGGAGGTGGATGCCATGCTGGCGCGCATCCAGAACGACCTGTTCGACCTCGGTGCGGATCTCGCGACCCCGGACACGGGCGAACCGCTCGGCTACGAGCCGCTGCGCATCCTCGCCTCCCAGGTGGACCGGCTGGAAGCGGAGATCGACAGCCTCAACAAGGACCTTTCGCCGCTGCGCTCCTTCGTGCTGCCGGGCGGCTCGCCGGCCGCCGCCTATCTGCACCTCGGCCGCACCGTGTGCCGGCGCGCCGAACGGCTGGTGGTGGAACTTGCCGCCGACCCGGCCGAGCCGGTCAACCCGGAGGCGGTGAAATACCTCAACCGGCTGTCCGACTTCCTCTTCGTGGCAAGCCGCTGGGTGAACGACAAGGGCGCCGCGGACGTGCTCTGGGTTCCGGGCAAGACCCGCTGATCCCGCATCCTGGTGCCGGCGGAGGCCGAGGCGACGCATGTTCGTGCCCATCTACGACCACAACCCGCTTGAGCACATTCCGCGGCCGTTCGTGAACTGGTCCATCATTGCGGTCACCTGCCTGGTGTACTTCGTCTTCCAGAGCGACCTGGTGGTGGAGGCCTACTATGCGGCCGCCTTCGGCCTCGGCCTAACGCCGGCCTACCTGTTCGACGGCCTCCCCGCCCCTGAGGGCGTGACACTCGTGCCGGAGGGCGCGACCCTTATCACCTACGCGCTCGTCCACGGCGACGTGTGGCATCTCCTCGGCAACATGCTCTTCCTCTGGGTGTTCGGCGACAACGTGGAAGACGCGGTCGGTCACGGCCGCTATCTCCTCTTCTACATGGCGACCGCGGCGGCCGGCGGCCTTCTGCATGCCCTGATGCTGCCGGGGTCCGACACCTTGCTGATCGGCGCCTCGGGGGCCGTCGCCGGCGTGGTCGGCGCCTACCTGATGCTGCATCCGCGCACCAAGCTGTGGATCCTGGTGCTCGGACGCATCCCGCTCAGGCTCACCGCGCGCTGGCCGCTCGTCTTCTGGGTGCTGCTGCAGATCGTCTCGGCGGTGACCACGGTGGACGAGGCGGTGGCCTGGTGGGCGCATGTGGGCGGGCTTGCGGCCGGCATCGGCCTCATCGTTGTGATGCGCCGGCCGGGGGTGCCGCTGTTCGACCGGAACATGCCGATCGAAGGCACCACTTGACGCGCACGTAAACCATAGGTTCGATGCGACCACGGTATGCGTTGACAGTGCGGCGGTGCCGTCTTTAGGGTCCGCCCCTGGTTTTGCGCTGCAATATCGAACCGAAGAATTCGCCGCCTCCTCAAAAAGAGCGGCGCGGGAGGTAAGCCGCCATGAAGATCCTCGTGCCCGTGAAGC